>CAWFCK010000016.1:0-165996 GCA_963814325.1 uncultured Flavobacteriales bacterium | reverse complement strand
TGTCGACGATAACACCGTGCATGTGAGCGTGGAGGTGAGCAACCCGGCGATGCACAGCCGCAAGCGCATGGAGGAGGCCGTGGTCTTCCAACTGAAACAGGCCCTTGGCAAGGACGTGAACGTGGTGGTGAACGTAAGCCCGTTGAGCGGCGACCGGGCCAACGTGCGCAAAGTGCTGCCCAAGGTGAAGCACATCGTGGCCGTGGCGAGCGGCAAGGGTGGCGTGGGCAAAAGCACCGTGACCGCCAACCTCGCGGCCGGACTCGCCATGCGCGGCTTCAGCGTAGGGCTGGTGGATGCCGACATCCACGGCCCCAGCATGCCACTGATGTTCGACGTATTGCACGAGAAGCCCACTGTGCGCAAGGAAGGCGAGAAGAACCTCATCGTTCCCGTCGAGAGCTATGGCGTGAAGCTGCTGAGCATCGGCTTCTTCGCCGACCCCGGCCAGGCCATCGCCTGGCGCGGTCCGATGGCGAGCAAGGCGCTGGAGCAACTGTTCAAGGATGCTGATTGGGGCGAGCTTGACGTGATGCTCGTGGACCTTCCGCCGGGAACGGGCGACATCCACCTTTCCCTCGTGCAGGCCATACCGCTCACCGGCGCCGATCATCGTGAGCACGCCGCAACCCGTGGCCGTGGCCGATGCGCGCAAGGGTGTGGGCTTCTTCCAACTGCCCAGTGTGAACGTGCCCGTGCTCGGCATCGTGGAGAACATGGCGTGGTTCACCCCCGCGGAACTACCGAATAACAAGTACTACATCTTCGGCAAGGCCGGTGCGCGCGCCCTGGCCGATGAACTGAAGGTGCCTTTCCTGGCGGAAGTGCCCCTGGTGCAAAGCATCCGCGAGGCCGCTGATGTGGGCCGACCGGCCGTGCTGCAAGGCGACACACCCGCGGCGAACGCCTTCCAGCCGCTGGTGGAGGCCGTGGTGCGCACGCTCGCACCCTTCGCCGCGCCCGGCACCAAGGCCGTAGCTTCGCACGCCCACCCATGAAGCTCACCCGCGAACAACGCCTGGCCATTACCATCCGCGCAGAAGAGGCGCTGAACGACCTGCGCCCGTTCCTGGAGGCTGATGGTGGCGACATCTCCCTGGAGGAGATCACCGCCCGAAGGCATCGCCCGCGTGAAACTGCACGGCGCCTGCAGGGGCTGCGCCATGAGCCCCATGACGATGAAGGCCGGCGTGGAGGAGGCCATCAAACGCGCCGCACCGGAGATCATGCTCCGTGGAGGCCGTGAACATGGGCGCCGTCGCCTGAACAGGGAACATTCCCGCCTATCACGTGTTCTTCGGAGAAGCCCACGGCCGAGTCCCAGGTCGCGGGGCCGTACCTTTGCGCCACAATTCAATGTCGCACGACCCTGCAGAAAAAGCCCGTTGAGACCCGCGCAGAACGTGGTGATCCTCTTCGCGGGCGACAGCGGCGACGGCATCCAGCTCACCGGCAGCCAGTTCACCGATACGAACGCGCTGTTCGGCAACGACGTCAGCACCTTCCCGAATTTCCCGGCGGAGATCCGCGCGCCGCAAGGCACGCTCGCCGGTGTGAGCGGCTACCAGCTGCACTTCGGCAGCGTGGAGATCTTCACGCCCGGCGACCAGTGCGATGTGCTGGTGGTGATGAACGCCGCTGCGCTGAAGGCCAACCTCAACAAACTCAAGAAAGGCGGCACCATCATCGCCAACAGCGACGGGTTCGACAAGAAGAACCTGCGCCTCGCCGGATACATCGATGAAGCCGATCCGCTGACGGACGGTTCGCTGGCGAACTTCCACCTGCACAGCGTGGACGTGACCAAGCTCACGCGCACCGCGCTGGAGGGCACCACCCTCGGCATGAAGGAAAAGGACCGCTGCAAGAACATGTTCGTGCTCGGCTTCATCAACTGGATGTACAGCCGCGAGAACGCGCTGACCGAGGGCTTCCTGCAGCAGAAGTTCGGCAAGAAGCCCGACGCTGCTCGATGCCAACATGAAGGCGCTGGTGGCCGGTTACAACTACGGCGAGACCAGCGAGACCTTCACCACCCGCTTCGAGGTGAAGGCCGCGCCGATGCCGAAGGGCACCTACCGCAGCATCACCGGCAACCAGGGCACCGCGCTCGGCCTCATCGCCGGGGCGCAGAAGGCGAAGCTCGACCTCTTCTACGGCAGTTATCCGATCACGCCGGCGAGCGACATCCTGCATGAGCTCAGCCGCCACAAGAACTTCGGCGTGGTCACCTTCCAGGCGGAGGACGAGATCGCCGCGATCAGCTGCGGCCATCGGTGCGAGCTATGGCGGCGCGCTCGGCATCACCGCGAGCAGCGGTCCGGGCATCGCGCTGAAGACCGAAGCCATGGGCCTGGCCTTCATGCTGGAGATCCCGCTGGTGATCGTGAACGTGCAGCGCGGCGGACCGAGCACGGGACTTCCCACGAAGACCGAACAGGCCGACCTCTGGCAAGCGGTGCATGGCCGCAACGGTGAAGCGCCGATCCCCGTGATCGCCGCCAGCACACCGATCGATTGCTTCGACATGGCCTTCGAGGCCGTGCAGATCGCGCATTGAGCACATGACGCCGGTGATCCTGCTCACCGATGGCTATATCGCGAACGGATCGGAGCCGTGGCGTTTCCCGATCGTCGAAGGACCTGCCGGAGATCAAGCCGACCTACATCAAGGCAGCCGAACGACGGCGACAAGTTCCTTCCCTACCTGCGCGATGAGCGCGGCGTGCGTCCGTGGGCCTTGCCCGGCCAACCCGGCCTGCAGCACCGCATCGGCGGCATCGAGAAGCAGGACAAGACCGGCAACATCAGCTACGATCCCGCGAACCACGAGAAGATGGTGCGCTTGCGGGCGGAGAAAGTCGCGCGCATCGCTGATCGCTTCAAGCCCATCCGCTTGGACAGCGGTCCTGCGGAAGGTGAATTGCTGATCGTCGGCTGGGGATCCACGTACGGTGCGATCCGCACGGCCGCGCTGCAATTGCAGCAAGAAGGGCAGAGCGTGGCGCACGTACACATCCGCCACATGTTCCCCTTCAACAAGGGACTTGGGCCGCTGCTGAAGAAGTACAAGAAGGTGCTGGTGCCCGAGATGAACAGCGGACAACTGCGCCAGATGCTGCGCGGCGAATTCCTGGTGGATGCACAAGGCTTGAACAAGATCCAGGGCATGCCGTTCACGAGCGAAGAGATCCGCGCGGTGCGCTCAACCTTTGTTGAACGCCATGAGCACCACGAACGGAACGGCATGAGCACGACTGACTGCCGAGTCAGGCCCGGAGAAGGTCGACTTCTCCAGCGACCAGGAAGTGCGCTGGTGCCCCGGCTGCGGCGACTACAGCATCCTGAAGCAGGTGCAGACGCTTGCTCGAACAGAGCGGCAAGAAGAAGGAGGATGTGGTCTTCATCAGCGGCATCGGCTGCTCCTCGCGCTTCCCCTACTACCTCGATACCTACGGCCTGCACGGCATCCACGGCCGCGCGCCCGCCATCGTCAGTGGCCTGCGCAGCGTCCGCCCCGAGCTCAGCGTGTGGATGATCACCGGCGATGGCGACGCGCTGAGCATCGGCGGCAACCACATCATCCACCTGCTGCGCCGCAACGTGGACGTGAACGTGCTGCTCTTCAACAACGAGATCTACGGCCTCACCAAAGGCCAGTATTCCCCGACCAGTCCGGAAGGTGCGGTGACGCGCAGCACGCCGATGGGCAGCACGGACCATCCCTTCAATCCGCTCGCGTTGGTGAAAGGCGCCGATGGCACCTTCATCGCCCGCAGCATGGACCGCGACCCGAAGCACATGCGCGAAGTGCTTGCCCGCGCCGATGCGCACCGCGGCACTCAGCTTGTGGAAGATCTACCAGAACTGCAACGTGTTCAACGACGGTGCCTTCGAGGTCTTCACGGAGAAGGCCACCAAGCCGGTACACACGCTCTTCGTGGAGCAGGGCAAGCCGCTGACCTTCGCCGGTGGCACCAAAGGCATCTGCATCAACGAGATGAAGCCGCGCATCATCGACATCGGTCCGGACTTCTCGCCGAACGATTGCTGGATCCACGACGAGCGCGACAACTTCAAGGCCTCGATCCTCGTGCGCCTCTTCGATGACCGCGCATCAGGAGGGTGCCATGCCCGCGGCCCTTCGGCGTGTTCTACGTGAACGACCGGCCCACGCACGAGGACGAAGCTGATCGCGCAGGTGAAGATGGCGAAGGAGAAGAAAGGGCCCCGGCGATCTGGACGCGTTGCTCAAGGGCGAGCATACGTGGACGATCGCTTAACGTGTCACTGGCGTGCAGCCAGAGTGAAGATCACGTGGTCGCTGGCTTCCAGCAAGTGCGAATGTGAAGGGGTCACTGATTTCCGGCCAGTGTGAAGGTGAAGGGGTCACTGATTTCCGGCCAGTGTGAAGGTGAAGGGGCCACTGGCTTCCAGCCAGTGAGAAGGTGAAGAGGTCAATGGCTTCAGGCCAGTGATATTGCGCAATGCTCTCGGATCCGCGGCCTGATCCGGTGGTTCCTCAGCACCGGCTGGAAACTGTGAACCGGGTCTTGTACTACAACCGCTCCGGCCTCAGCCTCGTGAACATGTGACTTGGGTACACCTGCACCGGCTGGAAGCCGGTGACCCCAAAGTGATCAGGATCGGCTGGAAGCCGGTGGCCCCAAAGTGATCAGTCCTTCTATGAAATCCATATGTGGACGTCGGTGGATATCCCATCACAAGCCACGCCGAGGCCGACTGAATGAAAAGGAAGTCAGGGTCCTCCTCCTTCCATACCCTGCGGATCTTACGAGGTAATTCCCTCGCATGGCGAGCATTGCGGAACCGGTCTCCAGCCAGGTGGACCGCCTACTGACATTATTAAGCCCATATCGCAAGCCGCATTTGAGGTATTGGCCCCCGGTCAATTGACCTGTAGCTGGTCTCCTTTCAAGCCCCGACCACTCCTCCCCTTCTCATGTTGATGCTGATCCGCTCGGGCCGGATCTGGAAAAACGGTCTGGCTTGCGCCCATGGTCGTACCTCCATTTGAAAGAATATCGGGATCAGCAGTTCCTCTTCCCACCACAGAACCTCGCTCCCTGCCCCCAGCGAGACGCCCTTCCAACCTGTCCGTAACGAGTCGTGCCACATCATGGCTGCGGAAAAGGCCAAAGCATTGCCGCGCTCCCGGTCCAGGATGTTGTCCTCCTTCGCAGACAGTCCGAAGTGGGCGTAGGTTCCACCCATCTCAAACCCAAGCCCGCGATGTGATGATTGAGCAGCGACCGATGCAGTAAGCGCATGCCGCGACGAGCAGGGACACTATGCGCATTGCGATGATGAAGATAATAGCACCGCTCAGTCACCATATCGGTATCTATGATGCCCTGCTCAACGCCCACCGTACGTTGATCGATCAAGTGACCTCCATTCGCGCTCCCGTCTTCAATCGACCTTTGTCCCTCGTGTCACATATCATGTCGTTGCGCTTTATTGCCTTCTGTCTTTCGTCCTTGGGAACGGTGCCGGACTTTCCGCCCAAACCTTTGACCTCGACCAGTTCGACCAGCTCTTCAGGCCTCGCCTGCGCGTTGAGGGCCGCTGGCTGCCGGCGGTGGGCTTGAGAAGGTCCCGGCACCTATGAGGATCGCGCTGCCAACGCCATCCTCACGTTCCCGATCCACAGCACCTTCAGCGTTGGAACGCAGGTGGATCTTACGGCGGACAGCTGGAAGGACCTGCTGCTGAACAGTGTTCGCGTGCGCGCCTCGCAGGTCATGGGGAACATGCGCTTCGGCTCACGTCAGGTGATCTTCGATGAAGCACTTGGCGGAACGCGCCTGCTGCACACCGCGTCCGTTGGGGCGCTGGGGGTGAGCTTGACCAAACGGTTCCGCGTGCTGTTCTGGAGCGCGAATATGAACATCAGCGAGGAGGACCGCACCATGGACCGCGTGGTGCCACGCTTCGGCGGCCTGATCGGGAAGATGAAGGTGAAGGGCGCGCGGAAACAGTTCTTCTACGGCCTTGCGGCGGGCTACAGCGATGGACTTTTCCTGCCCGTGCCCTTCCTCGGCGGATCCGCTCCGATCGGAAAGAAGTGGTCGTTCAACTACGTGTTGCCGCTGCAGGCATCGTTCGGTTGGAAAGTGGGAACACGCACCCGACTGAACATGGGACTGGGCCTCGATGGAAGTCGCAGCGGCATAGAAACGCTGGGCGAGCGCTACAACCTGAACTACGCCGGACTGAAGGCGTTCATCGGCCTGCGGCACAAACTGAGCAACCACTTCGCCTTGCGCGCGGAGGCCGGGTACCTCCTGAAACACCGCATCGACTTCGGACGGCCGGGTGTGGAGGACCTTACACCACCCTTGCCGCTTGAACCGGGACCCACCTGCATGGTGGGCGTGAACATCCTCTTCGGCGAAAGCATCCTCGACCGGATCATGGATGAGGTGCTGAAGTAGCCCGTTTCATTTCCGATCACTGGGTTCATCGCCACCGAACTGGATCGGCACTTCGATCCTGCTCTTCACGGGCTTGTCGCCCACCTTGCACGGCACCCACTGTGGCATCAACGCGATCACGCGCAAGGCCTCGTTGTCCAGCTTCGTTGAACCGCTCTCCACCACTTCCGCATCGCGGATATCGCCCTTTCGATCGACCACGAAGCTGACCAACACCGTACGCGACTCGCGCAGGTTCCTTGGAACACGCAGGTTCGCCTTCAGGAAATCGTGCATGGCGCCCCATCCACCAGGATAGCTGGGCTGGTGATCAGCGTTGCCGGGTTGTTCCACGGTGGCCAATAATGGCTTGACCGTTGCACCGATGGGAATGGTCGCCTCCTCCTCCTGCATTATCGAGTCCGCAGGTGCCGGATGCTCAACGCTTGCTCGCACGTCATAGGCGAACGATCCATCCGTCACATTCTCCTTCGGAACCTCGCCCCTGCTGGAGACCGGTGCACTCATCTGCGAAGCACCGATCGGTTCGTTGCGGACATATTGATGCACGAACTGGCTGTCCAGCCCGTGTTCCACGAATACCGTCTCCACCTTCAGCTCTTCCAACTCACAGGGCGCAGCGCTGTCAGCGGCTGGGAAGGTGTCCACCATCCGTGGCGTGGTCGCTTCGATCTGCGCACCTTCTTCGCCATGACCGTTCCGTTCACTACCCAGGACCACGTATGCAGCAAGGCCGAGGATCAGCGCTACCGCAGCGATGAACGGGAGCATCCGCTTGAACAGCCACATGCGGCGTGCACCCACCGCGGCCTGTCGCAGGTGAATGCGCAGCATGCCTTCGCGCAACGCGCGTTGGTCGTTCACCATCAGGCCCAGCTCAGCATTGCCGCCCATGCGCTCTTCGAACGCAGCCCGTTCGGTGTTGCCCATGTCACCATCGAGGTAGCGATCCACCAGTTCCATCACGTGCAGTTCATCGCGCATCGCTCAGGCGTGTTGATGGTCCATGTGATCGGTACCTGCGGCCAACTCGCGGAAGCGCTTGCGTGCCGCTTCGAGGCATTTGTACTTGCGCGTCTTCGCCGCGCCCTCACCGGCAAGACCGAGCGTTCGCGCAATGTCCATGAGCGGCTCGTGTGCGATGTAGAAACGCTTAAGCAGCTCCATGCACTTCTCCCCGAGTGTGCGCAATGCTTGTTCCGCCCGCGAATAGTCGCCTTCCCGCGCCATCATCGCCGACCAGGTCGGCCGGTTCCTCCGGCATGTCCTCCACTTCCCATTGGTGAGCGATCTGTTCCTCCTGCGCAACTCCTCGCGCCACAGGTTCCGGCACACGCTGAAGAGGTAGGTGCTGATGCTGGACAGTGAGCCGGAACTCCGCGGAGCGGGCTTTGCGATGGAAGATGATGAGCGCATCCTGGAACACATCCCGCGCATCGTCCTTGGTGCCGCTGTTGGCGCGCACCAGCCGTGCCACCTTGGGGAAGTGCGCATACAAGCGGACGAAGGCCTTCTGGTCGTGGCCCTGTCGATCAATTCGAGGATGTCCGTGTCGCTCATTCCGTGGTCGCTACCCTGAATGTCATGAACGGCAAAAGGTGACCCTTCCGTGCCCGAGGGGTGCTTCAACCCAGCACGATCGGCTGTTCGATCAGTTCGGCCTTCAGCGGTATCAACGGGTTGCACCAAACTGTTCGAGGGCTCGCCAGGCTTTCTATCCCGCCAGTTACGGGGCACTTTCTCCACCTTGATCGGGTAGATGGTGACGCCGCCTTCCTTATTGATCCGTATGCGCAGGAAGTGCTTGTAGTCCTGGATCCGCAAGGCGCTGAAAGCTTCTTCGCTATGCCGACCGAAGACGTTGATGGAGATGAGCAGGTAGATGCCGAGGATCATGGTACCGAAGACCCAGCCACCTCCGAAGATCATGGCGCCGGTGGCCGTGGCCCGCAGGAACGGATGGACGTGCAGAAAATGGTCCGCGACCACCACGGAGCCCCAGCCGATGTAGAAGAGCGCCACCCAATGCGCCGCGCAATGCAGCATGCCGCCGATGACGCGATACGCCTTGCTGTGCGTGTCCGTGAAGGCGAGGAAGCCCGCCACGAACGCGATCATCCAGATCGCCAGGCCAGGATGACCACCGAAGGCATCGCCCGTGAGCTTTAACGCATGGCCCGGATGTCGCGGGACCACATCGCCTATGGCCGCACCGGCCAGCCAGGCCGTCAGCAGATACATGCTCGCCGGCACGATGCCCGCCTTGGGATTCTTGAAGAGGAAGAACAAGTTGCCCCAGGCCAGGCGCGAAGAAGTGCGCGCGTCGGGATAGGAAGCACGCTGAGCGAATGACCGCGGCGATGCTTTCGGATCGTTGGTGGATTCGGTGAGCACCGACAGGTCCTCCTCGTGCGTAGGATGCAGGAAGGCCCCTCCGCCACCTGCGGTGATCTTCTGGATCGGTGAGCCGCTACCGGCAGGCGCGTTCAGTTCCTCATGCCGGCGGTAATGATGCAGATCACCCGTGAGGTACACCTTGACGTCGATGCCGCGTGGTGCGAGCACCTCATCGCGCAAGTACAACAGATCGGTCTCGTCGAACTCGCGGCCCATGCTGCGGTACTTGTGCGCATAGGTCCATACGGGTATCGACAGGCAGAGGATCGACCCGATCGCCCGCCTTCATCTGGTGTTCGGCTATCTCGCGGAAGTAGTCGATCTGGCCGGTGTCCAGATCGCTCTGCAACTGGCCGTCGCTGCCCAGCAGCCACCACTTGCCCGGAAGCTTCAGCGCGAAATAGCTGCGGTGCTGCCGCGTGTGCCAGCCTGCGAAGTCGCGTCCGCCGACGTCCGAACAGAACAGGCGCGAGAAGGCGCTGAGGCCATCGTACCAATCATGGTTACCAGGTACCGCGTACACATGCGGGCGGTCGGCAGGCGATGCATCGCCATAGGCCTTCGAGTAAGGCATCACCAAGCGGCGCTGGTATTCCTCACGGCTGGGCGTTGGGTACACTTCATCGCCGCCGAACACGAGCACGTCTGCACGCGGCAGGTCGAGCACGCCACCCTGGCCATCGCTCACCTGCAGACGCTCCTGGGCGGCGGCGTAGGCAATGGCATAGGTCGGGTTCCATCCGTCGCCGGTGTCGCACACGAAGTCGATCCACAGGTCCTCGCGAGGTCGCGCATCATCGCGCTGCGGACCGTGCGGGGTATCGCGGTAGTGCACGGTGTGGTCGTAGTACTCGCGGCGTTTGTTGGCGAGCGCGAGCATGAGCCGCCGGTCCGATCGCTCGCCCACGATCAGCGAGAAGAGCGTTTTCACACCTGTGGCGCCGAGCTGTCCGGGATCGAACCACCCGACCATCGGCATCCGCTCCGTCTGCTTGCGCGAGATCCAAAACCCTGCGCTCGTCCCAAAGTCACGGGCCAGACGCCTTACCACGGGAAGTGCCGATGCACCCGCCTGGACTTCATTCAAACCTTCTTCCTGATGCCGGTGACGCATGGCGGGAAGTTAGCCACCGGTCTCCGTCTAGAACGCGAAGCCGAACATCATGCCCCCATTTACCGTGAGCGGGGTGTTGTTGCCCAGGAACGCGTGGGAATAAGCGTACTCCTGGCGGTCGCTGCGGTAGTTGTTAAAGGATTCCACCGCACCATCGATCCACTGCAGCCCATAGCCGAGCCCACCGAAGATGTCGAACGTGAGCCGTTGACCGATCACCACCTGGCGGCCCACCACCGCATTCAGCGCGAGGCTCGAGTAGTGATGGCGAAACTTGTATTCGTACAGCTCGTAGTTATAGTAGTACCGTTGTTCACTACGCCAACTGCTGAACATCAGCTCAGGCTTCAAGTACCAGCCCGCCAATGGATGCGCATCGCGCGCACTAGCGACACGCCTGCGGTTGGGCGGCAGAATGAACTTCACGCCCACGTTGACCAGACCGCCGCTGGCGCTCTCCCGGTTATTAACGCGACTGAAGTCGCCCAGGCCAATGTATCCCACCTTACCGGCAAGGCTCATCTGCCTGCCTATGGAACGTTCGTATCCAACGGTCACGTGGCTCAACGAAGGTGCGATGAAATCCACGGAGACGGCCTGTTTGCGGGCCAGGAATTCCTCCGAAGCCATCGCATCCATCACCGGTACGCCGAAATTGAATCGCTGTCCATCACGCAGGACAACCCTGGCCAACTCACGCCTCTCCGAGACCACGATCACATTGGAACCCGCGGATGAGGTGTGGTACCTGACGACATCCACACCGACCTCTTCCACCTGGCCGATGATCCGGCGTCCGTCCATATAGACCAAGGTATCCTGTGCAGAAGCTCCGAAGGCTCCGAGGATCGTGCATAGTATGGTGGTGGCGAAGATGCGCATGGTGGTTGCGAATGACGTTGGAACGTACCGCCGTCCAAGGTATTGCGGAGGGCGCTCAGCGCTTCAACTCCGAAGGTATGTTGCACACCGGGATCGGTACCATCTTGTGGCGATTGGCCGCGCGGCGCTGATCGAAGATGCCGAGCACATGCCGTTGCCGTGGTGTCAGTGCCTCGGTGTTCGGATCACCGCCCCCGTCGCGGTATTCCATGGCCCATTCGAGTTCGGGATAGCTGGCACCGATCTGGTCCTCATCGCTACGGTCGTCGCCGAAGAGCCCGTCCGTAGGCTTGGCCTTCATGATGCTGTCCACGATCCCGAGCGCAGCAGCCACCTCATACACCTCGGTCTTCATCAGATCCGCGATCGGCGAAAGATCAACACCGCCATCACCGTACTTGGTGAAGAAGCCCACACCAAAGTCCTCCACCTTGTTCCCGGTGCCGGCCACGACATAGCGATGCAGGCCCGCGAAGTAGTACAGGGTGGTCATGCGCAGGCGGGCGCGCGTGTTGGCCAGCGCCAGGTCCGTTGACGTCTTATCGTGGTGCGTAGGAAGCGCAGCCACAATGGAATCGAACACGGGCGTGAGCTTCACCACCTCCATGAGCACGTTAGGGTGGGAGCTTCGCAGTGCCGTGATGTGCTCCTGCGCACGCTCCACCTGCGAGTGGGCCTGATAGATGGGCATTTCCACACAGAGCGTGGGCAGACCGGTGCGGGCGCACAGTGCACTGGTGACCGCACTGTCGATGCCACCGCTCACGCCGACCACGAATCCCTTCTGCCCGTTCTGTTCGCAGTATGTGCGCAGCCAGTCCGTTATGTGTGCTATGACCTTATCCGTGTTCATTGGTATCGAAATAAGAAGCCCCGCCCCAATGGGCAGGGCTCCATGAGTGGAAGAATGTTCAGCCTAGAACAGGGCACCAACGGTGAGCTCGAAGTAGTGGAGCTTCACTTTGGGGCCGTCGCTATCGTTCACGTTGGTGAAGCCGTTGCTGTACTTCAGGCCCACCAGTGCAGAGGTGTTGCCGCTGAAGTTGTACTCCATGCCACCGCCCACCACCAGCGCCATACGCAACAGGTTGGTATCATCACTGATGTCCTCGAATTCGCTGTCCCCGGCTTTCGCCTTCGCGGCAACGCGCAATCCGGCATCAAAGCCGATCTGGCCGAAGTAGGTGATGTAGCCGATCTCGTTGGTCTTCAACTTGATCGTGATGGGGATCTCCACATATTGGAGCTTCACTTCACCTGTGGAGGACACGGTGGAGATAGCACCCAGGCTGTCCGTGAAGGAAACCGTGCTCTTCTGCTTGGCCCCCACATTGTTCAGGAAGGCACCCGTGCTGAAGAAGTAGTTGGCGTTGGCACCCAGTTGGAAGTCGCCGAGCAGGCCGAAGCGGAAGCCGAGGCGCGTGCCGTCGTTGTCTATGCCCTTCTCATCGGTCTTGAACCAGCCCATATTGGGGCAGAGCTGAAGGCCCAGGCGCGTGGATTTGTCCTGTGCATGTGTGAATTGGGCGCAGATCAGGGCTGCGGCCAGGAGGAAGATCCCCTTCTTCATAGTTTCGCGTGCGTTTTATCGAATGGTCAAAAGTAACCCGCTGCTCCATCCCGCCAACTGCGGCTTTTTAACAGCGGTGGTGCTTATGACAGCCTGCGGCGGTGATCGTCGCCCCATATCAGCGCCTGTGGACCTTGATCTAAGGCTGGAACGACTGGACCAGGACCTGTTCCGAGGGGCCCGCGACACGTCCACGAACTTCAACCTGAAGCTCTACGCCCAGTATGGTGGCTTCTATAAGGACTACGTTGAACGCGTGCTGCAAGCTGCACCCATAGACGACCCCCGCCTGCCCATCGCCCTCACGCGGTTCGTGATGGACCCCGATTGGAACAGCCTCCAGCAGCGGGCCGACAGCGTGTTCGGCGACATGGAGCCCCAACGCGGGGAGTTCGAACGGGCCTTCGAGCGGCTGAAGGCGGAATTCCCGGACCGCCTGGTGCCGCGCATCGTGATCTTCAACAGCGGCTTCAATTATGGCGTGATCCCCACGGACAGCGTGCTGGGCATCGGTGTCGAATGGTTCGTGGGCAAGGACAGCAAAGTGGTACAATACCTGGCACCCGATGCCTTTCCGCAATACGTGAAGGACCGCATGCGCCCGGAAATGCTCGTACCAAGCGCGGTGAAGGGCTGGTTGCAGGTGCACTACACACAGGATGTGCGTGGCGAGGACCTGTTGACGAACCTGGTGGAGATCGGCAAGGTGATGTACTTGCTGGATGAGCTGCTGCCGGAGACCAACCCGGCGTTGAAGTTCGCCTACACCGATGAACAACTGAAGTGGTGCGAGGACAACGAGTTCAATATTTGGAAGGAGCTCGTGGCCAAGCAGCAGTTGTACAGCAAGAAGAACGAGGACATTGATCGCCTGCTGAACGACGGGCCGTTCACGAACGGACTTCCGCACGAAAGCCCCGGCCACCTCGGCGAATGGATCGGGTACCGCCTGGTGAAGAGCTACATGGACGACCACAGCGACATCACCGCCGCGGCGCTGTTCCGCAAGACCGATCCACGAAGCGTGCTGAAGAGCTATAAACCGAGATGATCAGGACTGTCGGATGTCTTATGTCCGATGCGAGTGCCGAGGCGGCAGGAGCCGCATAAGACATGAGACATAAGACAGTCCAGAATTCCACAAACCATGTCAAAGACCTCACAGATCCGCTTCACCGTTACGCTCGATGAGAACCAGGTGCCCGACCGCATTGAGTGGGAGGCCGAGGATGGCAACGTGAAGAGCGAGTGCAAAGCCACCTTGATCAGCCTGTGGGACGCGCGGGAGAACAACACATTGCGCATCGATCTGTGGACGAAGGAGATGACCACCGATGAGATGAAGGCGTTCTACCACCAGAGCATCATGACGATGGCGGACACGTTTGAACGCGCGACGGGAGAAGGAAAGATGGCCGCTCAGTTCCGTGACTTCGGGCACTACTTCGCGGAGCATATGCTGCCTGACTTGAAGAAGTCGTGAGCGCGGCCATGAGCTGCGAGCTTTGCGCTACGAGCTTTTGACCGCTCACAAGCTCGTGGCTCGAAGCTCGTGGTCCGCAGCCAGACAGTTCAACCTTTGTTCCCCCACTGCGCATTCACCCCGGCGATGAACTCGAGGATCTCCTCGCGCCCCTTCTTGCTCTCCGATGAGGTGATGAACATGGTGGGCAGCTGATCCCAGGTCTTCTTCAGCGTGCGCTTGAACAGCGCGATGTTGCTGATGAGCGAGGGTTGTTTCAGCTTGTCGCTCTTGGTGAACACGATCACGAAGGGGATCTCCTTCTCGCCAAGCCATTTGATCATGCCCAGGTCGTTCTTCTGCGGCTCCAGGCGACCATCCACCAGTACGAACACGCACTGCAGGTTCTCGCGTTCCAGGAGATAGTTGTCGATCATCGTGCGCCACGCTGCACGCTCGTTCAGGCTCACTTTGGCAAATCCGTAACCGGGCAGATCGGCCAGCAACCATGAGTTGTCCACCTTGAAGTGCTCCACGTTGCGCGTCTTGCCCGGTGTATTGCTCACGCGAGCCAGCTTATTGATACCCACCAGCATGTTCACCAGCGAGCTCTTGCCCACGTTGCTGCGTCCGATGAAGGCATACTCCGGCAACGTCGGCTTGGGCCAATGTTTGGCCTCGCGTCCGCTGCCGAGGTGCTCTGCGATGAGGTTTTCCATGGGGCTATGCGAACCGAAGAACCGAGGAACGTTGAACCGCAGAAGGTGAAAGTGGATCGCGGTAAGACTTCTTCGGTTCTACATTCAACATTCTACGGTTTTGCGGTTCCCAAGGTCTTCGCCAGCCAGTTGTCCACGATGACATTGAACTTGTCGGGATGCTCCATCATGGCGGCGTGTCCGCACTCATCGATCCAGAACAGGTCGCTATGCGGAATGAGCGAATGGAATTCCTCCGCGACATGCGGCGGCGTGATGGTGTCCTGCTTTCCCCAGATGAGGCACACGGGCATCTTCAGGTTCGGCAGGTCCTTGGCCATGTTGTGGCGGATCGCGCTCTTCGCGAGTGAAAGGATGCGGATGAGCTTGGCCTTGTCGTTCACCGTTACGTAGCACTCCTCCACCAGCGCATCCGTGGCGAACTTGGGGTCGTGGAAGGTGAGCGCGATCTTGGCGCGCAGGTATTCCTTGTCCTCGCGACGTGGGAAGCTTCCGCCGAAAGCGTTCTCGTACAAGCCGCTGCTGCCCGTGAGGATGAGCGTGCGGACCTTCTCGGTATGATGCGTGCAATAGATCAGCGCCACATGCCCACCGAGTGAGTTGCCCAGCAGGTTGATCTCCTTCAAGCCCAGGTGGCTGAACGAAGCGGTCCAGAAAGTCGGCCAATGCGGGCACGTTGGTATTGAGCATCGGCAGCGTGTACAGCGGCAGCATCGGCATCAGCACCCGGTAATGCCGACCGAAATGCGCGATCGGGTCCTTCGAAGTTGCTGAGGGCACCGAACAGCCCGTGCAGGAAGAGCAACGGCGGCCCCTCACCGACATCGATGTACTTGAACTCTCCTTCCTCCTTCAACTGGGGTTGCATGTGTCTCATCCCGACCGTGTCGGGGGGCGTTGTGATCAAATGTAGGGGTGCGAAAGCCTCTCGCTCGTAATCCTGTGTATGAGCAGACCTTCCAGAGGTACAACGTGCCAGTGTTCCTTACAGATCAAAAGGTCATAGACCATGGATGGAACCTGCGCGCGGCGCGCCTTCCACTATGGTCCGCACTCACGCCTTGTGCTACAACTCAAGCCTGTGATACCGATCGCATTGTAGACCGGAGGGGCCTTCGATTATCTCCTTACGATGCCCTCGATAGTTGGCGTGACCGGTCATGTGCTCGGAGAACGATCAACTCCCCATGTCGGTTCGAGAAATACGCACTGTCAGGTCCACACTCTAGGGCTGATAGCGCTGAAGCCCTTGTCCATTCTCGATCTTTTAAGGCCGTATCGGAAAGAATGACGGTTGAGGCTGTTCCAGCCCCGCAGCCCATTTCGACGCACATGTGGGAAACTCCGGCACTTTCAGACACCCGGCTTTTCTCAGCATTTTCAAGGCCTTTGTTGCAGCATTATCCCAGATCAACCTATCTTTGAGGGGCCAAGTTTTCAACAAAGTGCCCGATAGTGCCCGAAAGTGCCGGACCCCGGCTACTTTCGCCGCCATCTCGCACGCTCATGGTCGCGTATGCTGAACTTGTTAGGGGAATACGATTGCCGACTGGACGCCAAAGGGCGTATGGTCCTGCCCGCCGGGCTGCGCAAGCAGCTGCAGGATGTGGCCAGCCAGGGCTTCGTCATGAACCGCGACGTGTTCCGCCCTTGTCTGGTGCTCTATCCCATGCCTGTTTGGGAAAGCACCAGCGCGATGTTGGGCCGGCTGAACCGTTTCATCGAAAAGAACAACGAGTTCATCCGGCGCTTCACCGCAGGGGCTACGCCACTGGACACTCGACCCCACCGGTCGTATGCTGCTGCCTTACGCCTTGATGAAGGATGCCCGCATGGGCAAGGACATCAAGCTCGTGGGCCTCGGCGATCGGGTGGAGGTCTGGGACAGCAAAGCCTACGCAACCATGCGCGGCGAGAAAGTGGACTTCACTGCTCTCGCCGAGGACGTAATGGGTTCGTTGGGCAATGAAGACGGGAAGTGAGTACCACGATCCCGTTCTTTTACATGACTGTGTCGATGCCTTGAAGATCCGCCCCGGCGGTGTCTATGTCGACGTCACCTTCGGGGGCGGTGGCCACAGCAGGGCGATCCTCGAAAAGCTGGATGACAGCGGCTCGTTGATCGCCTTCGACCGCGACGCCGACGCTTGGAAGAACAAGCCGGATGACCCGCGGATGACGCTGGTGAAGGCCGACTTCCGCTGGCTGAAGAACCACCTGCGCTACCTGGGCAAACTGCCCATCGATGGCCTGCTCGCCGACCTCGGCGTGAGCAGTCACCAGTTCGATACCGGCGCGCGTGGATTCAGCATCCGCTTCGATGGCCCGCTTGGACATGCGCATGGACAAGCGCACCAAGCGCAACGCCGCCGACCTGGTGAACGGCCACGATGAGGACCGCCTGGCGGAGATCCTGCGGAACTACGGCGAAGTGGAAGGCGCCAAGCGCGTGGCCCGGCAGATCGTCGCTGGCCCGACGCACCCAGCGCATCACCACCACGCAACAGCTCATCGAAGCGCTGAAGCCGGTGACGCCGCGACAGGGAGGCAACAGCTTCCTCGCACAGGTCTTCCAAGCCCTGCGCATCGCGGTGAACGATGAGCTCGGATCGCTGGAAGCGCTGCTGAAGCAGAGCGCGCAGGTGATAAAGCCGGGCGGACGGTTGGTGGTGATGAGCTACCACAGCCTGGAGGACCGGATGGTGAAGAACTGGATGCGCGGCGGTGACTTCAGCGGTGAGGAGAACAAGGACATCTACGGCAATCGGATCCGACCCTTCGAGCCCGATAGCAACAAGGCGACACAGCCATCAGACAAGGAGACAGCCATGAACCCGCGAGCACGTAGTGCCCGCATTGAGAACAGCCACAAGGACGTGAACAAGGTCCGCGAAAAACAACCCGAGGCCGCGCCAGAAAAGCGTGAGGCCAAAGCCGCAAGCAGCCCCATGAGGCTGCCCAACGCGCCCTCATCGGCGTGCTCAACGGCAGCTTCCTCTCCAAGGAGAAGGTGCTGGAGCAACATGCCCTTCATCCTCTTCTGCGCCGGGCTCATGCTCTGCTACATCGGTTACGGGTACTGGACCGAGCGCACCGTGCGCGACCTGGACCGCACGAGCAGCGAGCTGAAGGAGATGAAGAGCGAATACCTCACCGTGCGCAGCCACCTGGAACAGGCGCAGCAACAAAGCCATGTGGCCACGGACATCCGCGCGCTCGGATTGAAGGAGAGCAAGACGCCGCCGATGCGCATCACGCTCAACGAGGATCAACTGGAAACAACCCAGCATCCATGACGGAGCAGAAGAGCGTCCTCCGCCTGCGCACAAGCCTTGTCTACGGCTGCCTCGTCCTCGTCGCCTTCGCGATCACCGTGAAGCTCTTCACCATCCAGTTCGTGGAGGCGACCGAAGTGGCGCGAAATGGCCGCGAACGTGGCCACCGCCGTGCGCAGCGTGCAGCCCGATCGCGGCCAGCATCCTCAGCGATGATGGCCGACTGCTCGCCACCAGCGTGCCGGAATATGAGATCCACATGGACATGCGCTCCGAGGGCCTCAAGCCCACCGTGTTCTTCGGCGGCGTGGACTCACTCGCATTGGGCCTCAGCGCGATCTTCAACGACCGCAGCGCAGCCGAGTACAAACGCGAACTGCTCGACGCGCACCGCCGCGGCGACCGCTACCACCTGGTGAAACGGAAGGTGGACCACGAGCAGATGATGAACCTGCTCAAGCTGCCGGTATACCGCGAAGGGCGATCCGCAGCGGGCTTGTGGTGAAGAAGCACTACGAGCGCAAGCAATGGTTCGGTCGTCTGGCGCGCCGCACCATCGGCGATGTTCCCGCGGACAGCGGCAACTACGGACTGGAAAAGGGACTGGAGGAATACCTGCACGGCACCGCCGGCAACCGCCTCGAACGTCGCCTGGTCGGCGGCACCTGGATGCCCGTGGATGATGGTGATGGTCAGGAACCCATCGCCGGCAGTGACATCCACACCACGATCGACATCAACCTGCAGGACGTGGCCGATGCCGCGCTGGAAGCGCAGTTGCGGAAGAACGGCGCGCACCACGGTTGCGTGGTGGTGATGGAAACGAGCACGGGTCACATCAAGGCCATCAGCAACCTCACCCTGGTGAAGGACAGCACCTACGCTGAAGTGGAGAACTACGCCATCGGCCATGCCACCGAGCCGGGTAGCACCTTCAAGACCGCGAGCCTCATCGTGGGCTTGGAGGATGGCTTGTTGAAGCCCACGGACAAGTGGGACACGCATGGTGGCGAAGTGGTGTACAGCGGCCACAAACTGCCGGACTCGCACAAGAAGCCCGGCATCCTCACACTGCATCGCGCGCTGGAGGTCAGCAGCAACACGGTGATCTCCCAAGCCATCTGACAAGGCCTACAAGACAGCAGCCGGAGAAGTTCATCAACGGCCTTCGCCGCATGGGCCTGGGCAAGCCGCTCGGCGTGCGCATTCCCGGTGAGGCCATGCCGCTCCTCTACGGTCCTGAGCACAAGAAGATCTGGAGCAAGCATCAGCCTGCCGTGGAACAGCGTGGGCTATGGCCTCACCATCACGCCCATGCAAACGCTGGCCTTCTACAATGCCATCGCCAACAAGGGACGCCTGATGCAGCCGCTGTTCGTGACCAGCGTAACGCGCAATGGCAAGGAGGTTGAACGCTTCGAACCCGTGGTGCTCAATGAGAGGATCGCGCAGCGATGCGGTGCTGGCCAGCGTGCGCAAAATGCTGGAAGGCGTTGTGGACAGCGGCACCGCCACAAACCTGAAGAGCGCGCACTTCCACATCGCGGGCAAGACCGGCACAGCACAGATCGCCCAAGGGAACGCCGGCTACAAGGTGAACGGTGTGAGCTACCAGGCCTCGTTCGTTGGCTACTTCCCCGCGGAAGCACCACGCTATACCTGCATTGTAGTAGTGAGCTCACCGAGCCAGGCCGGGTACTATGGGAACATAGTGGCCGGTCCGATCTTCCTGGCGATCGCCGAGAAGGTCTATGGTAACCGCCTCGACATGCAGGATGCCAGGCAGCTCGCGTTGCTCGACAGCCTGCGTCGGGGCGGGCAGGCGCGAACGCCATTGACCTATGGAGGCAACGCACATGATCTGCTCGCCGCTGCGCAAGGGCTCGGCGTGAACGTGAAGCAGACCGGCGATGGTGAATGGGTGAGCACGCAGGCCGCCGACAGTGCGGTGGTGATCAGTCCACGCACCATTCCCGGCGATCAGCTCGGCCTGGTGCCCAACGTGCTGGGCATGGGGCTGAAGGACGCGCTGTACATCCTCGAGAACCAAGGCCTGAACGTGCGCATCGTGGGTCATGGCATGGTGAAGCGGCAATCGCTTCCGCCGGGCACGCGCTGCTTCCAAGGTTCCTCGATCGTGCTCGAACTGACATGAAGCTGCTCAAGGACATCCTCTACAAGGTGCGGCTGGAACAGGTCGTGGGCAGCACCAACGCGCCATCGAACAGGTCACGTTCGACAGCCGCGCGGTGAAACCCCTCACGGCCTTCGTGGCCATAAAGGGCACCAAGAGCGATGGCCACGACTTCATCGACAAGGCCCTCGACCTGGGCGCCACCGCGATCATCTGCGAGCGCATGCCCGAGCACCTTCCGCGATGGTGTCACCTACGTGCGCGTGCAGGACAGCCAGCAGGCGCTGGCGCTCCTCGCCTGCAACTTCCATGGCAACCCCAGCCGCGAGCTGAAGCTCGTGGGCATCACGGGCACCAATGGCAAGACCAGCACCGCCACGCTGCTCTACCGCCTGTTCCGCGCGCTCGGCTACAAGTGCGGACTGATCAGCACCGTGGAGATCCGCATCGGCACGCGCACCATCGACGAGCACGCACACCACGCCCGGACGCCATGCGCCTGAACGAGCTGCTGCGCACCATGGTGGACGAGAAGGTGCACGCATTGCTTCATGGAAGTGAGCAGCCACAGCGTGGTGCAGGAGCGCATCACCGGGCTGCGAGTTCGATCGTGGCCGTGTTCACCAACATCACGCACGACCACCTCGACTATCACGGCACGTTCGCCGAATACATCAAGGCCAAGAAGCGCTTCTTCGATCAGCTCGGCAGCGACGCCACCGCGCTTGGTGAACGCCGATGACGCCAATGGCGCCGTGATGCTGCAGAACACCAAGGCCCGCAGGGCGCAGCTATGCGCTGCACAACATGGCCGACCACCGGGCCCGCATCATCGAGAACGAGCTCTCCGGCCTGCACCTCAACATCGACGGGCACGATGTGTACACCCGGTTGATCGGCGAGTTCAACGCGAGCAACCTGCTGGCCGTGTACTCCGTGGCCATGATCCTCGGCGAACAGCCGTTGAACGTGCTCACGGCGCTGAGCGACCTCGAAGCACCACGCGGTCGCTTCCAGATCATCCGGGGCGCGAATGGCGTGATCGGCATTGTGGACTATGCCCACACGCCGGATGCACTTAAGAACGTGCTCTCCACCGTGAACGCCACCATCCGCGATGAACAGCAGGTGATCACCGTGGTGGGCTGTGGCGGTGATCGCGATCGCACAAAGCGCCCCATCATGGCCCGCATCGCCGTGGAGATGAGCAACCAGGTGGTGCTGACCAGCGACAATCCGCGCAGCGAGGACCCGAACACCATCATCCACGAGATGCGGGTGGGCCTGGCTGCGGGCGACCAGTCGCGTGTGTTCGTGAACGCCGATCGGCGTGAAGCGATCCGCATGGCCGTGGGTCTGGCCAAGCCGGGCGATGTGGTGCTCGTTGCGGGCAAGGGACATGAGACCTACCAGGAGGTGAAGGGTGTGAAACACCCGTTCGACGATGCCGCTGTGCTGAAGGAAACCCTTGAACTGATGCACAAGTAGCCATGCTCTACCACCTGTTCAGGGCCATGGACTTCTCGCTGCCCGGCAGCGGTGCGTTCAACTACATCACGTTCCGCGCGGGCATGGCGCTGTTCGTGTCCCTGGTCATCACCCTGTGGTTCGGCAAAGGCATCATCAAGCTGCTGCGCCGCATGCAGGTGGGCGAGACCGTGCGCGACCTGGGTCTCGAGGGGCAGATCCAGAAGCAGGGCACGCCCACGATGGGCGGGCTGATGATCATCGCCGGTGTGGTGATCCCCACGCTGCTCTTCGCCCGGTTGAACAACGTGTACATACTGCTGATGCTCGCCAGCACCCTGTGGTTGGGGGCCATCGGCTTCATCGACGACTACATCAAGGTCTTCAAGAAGGACAAGCGCGGTCTGGCCGGCACCAGCAAGGTGATCGGGCAGATCGGCATCGGCCTGATCGTGGGCCTCACCGTCTATTTCCACCCTGCGATCCGCACCAAGGTGGAGGTGCCCGAGGTGATCGCCCAGCAGTTCAGCGACGAGGAGATCACCCAATACAACGACAAGCAGGGTGAAACGCACTTCCTGCTAGACCGCAAGCTGCCGAACACCACCATCCCCTTCGTCAAGGAGAACGAGTTCAACTATTCCTCCATCCTGAAGGTGTTCGGCAACGACGCGCGCCGGTACACCTGGATCATCTATGTGCTTGCGGTGGTCTTCATCATCACCGCGGTGAGCAACGGTGCCAACATCACCGATGGCATCGACGGGCTGGCCGCGGGCAGCAGTGCCATCATCGTGCTGGCGCTGGCATCCTCACGTACATCAGCGGGAACATCATGTTCAGCCAGTACCTGGACGTGATGTACATACCCGGTATCGGGGAACTGGTGGTGTTCATCGGCGCATTGCTCGGTGCATGCATCGGCTTCCTGTGGTACAACACCTACCCCGCGCAGGTCTTCATGGGCGACACCGGCAGCCTGATGCTGGGCGGCACCATCGCCACGCTCGCCATCCTCGTGCGCAAGGAGCTGCTGATCCCCGTGCTCTGCGGCGTGTTCGTGGTGGAGAACCTGAGCGTGATGTTGCAGGTCTCCTGGTTCAAGTACACCAGGCGGAAGTACGGTGAGGGTCGCAGGATCTTCAAGATGTCGCCGCTGCACCACCACTACCAGAAACTGGGCTACCACGAGAGCAAGATCGTGGCCCGCTTCTGGATCGTGGGCGTGATGCTGGCCGTGCTCACCCTCGTAACCCTGAAGCTGCGATGAGCGAGCTGGTGATCCTCGGGGCACAGGAGAGCGGCACGGGCGCTGCGCTGCTCGCGAAGAAGCGCGGCATCCCCGTGTTCGTGAGCGACGCCGGGAAGATCAAGGCGGACTACAAGGTGCTGCTCCAGGCGCATGACATCGAGTTCGAGGAGGGTGGTCATAGCGCGGAGCGTGTGCTCGCAGCCTCCGAGATCGTCAAGAGCCCCGGCATCCCCGATACTGCATCCCTGGTACGTGCCTCCCGCGAAAAGGGCATTCCCATCATCAGCGAGATCGAACTCGCCTCCCGCTATACGAAGGCCACCATCGTAGGCATCACCGGCAGCAACGGAAAGACCACCACCACGCTGCTCACCGGCCACATCCTGCAAAAGGCCGGCCTCGATGTGGCCGTGGGCGGCAATGTGGGGACCTCGTTCGCCGGACTGGTGGCGGAGCGCGATCGCGCGGTGTTCGTGCTCGAGCTGAGCTCCTTTCAGCTCGATGGCATCCGCGAATTCCATCCGCACATCGCGATCCTCACCAACATCACCCCGGACCATCTGGACCGCTACCAGAACCGCATGGGTGATTATGTGGCGAGCAAGTTCCGCATCACCATGAACCAGGATGCGAACGACCACTTCATCCATTGCGCGGACGACCCGGAGACCAACGCCGGCCTCAGCCTGCACCTGGTGCGAGCGCGTCGCTGGCCCTTATCACTGAACACCACGCAGCCGCAAGGCGGCTATCTGCACGATCGATCCATCCACCTCAACGTTCAACAATCCAACTTCAGCATGAGCATCCACGAACTCGCACTCCAAGGCCGGCACAATGTGTACAACAGCATGGCGGCCGGCATTGCCGCACGCATCCTGGACATCCGCAACGATACGATCCGCGAGTCGCTGAGCGATTTCCAGAACGTTGAGCACCGCCTTGAGCGTGTGGCCACGGTGCATGGCATCGAGTTCATCAACGACAGCAAGGCCACCAACGTGAACAGCGCGTGGTATGCGCTGGAGAGCATGGAGAAGCCCGTGATCTGGGTGGTGGGCGGCACGGACAAGGGCAACGACTACAGCACCCTGACCGAACTGGTGAAGCAGAAGGTGAAGGCCATCGTGTGCCTCGGAAAGGAGAACGAGAAGATCACATGCCGCCTTCGCGCACCTGGTACCCTTCATCGTGGACACGGACAATGCGCCCCAGGCAGTGCAGGCCGCTTATGAGCAGGCCGAGGAAGGCGATGTCGTTCTGCTCTCCCCTGCCTGCGCCTCCTTCGACCTCTTCGAGAACTACGAGGACCGCGGCCGCAAATTCAAAGCAGCCGTCCGCGCACTCTGAACCAAGCGTGTTTATGGACGATGCATGCATCGTCCATACCGCGCCCCAAAAAACCAGGACCATGGACCAGGACACCTTCTACAGACTTCTCGGACAGACCGCCGCGACCCGTCTCGTACAAGCAAGGACGGAAAGCCTCGGTGAACAGCAGAGCGGACCGCATAGCCTTGAGGCCGTTGCGGTGGTGAACGGCGTGGAGTACGTGAACGACAGCAAAAGCACCTTCCTGGATGCCACGCTGCAGTCCATGTCGAGCATCGACCGCCCGATCGTGTGGATCGCCGGCGATCTGGCCGCCGACATCGGGCAGGCGCACATCCAGGAGTTCCTGCGCGAGCGCGTGGTGGCGCTGGTGCTCTTCGGACGTCCGGGAGAGCGCGGGATCGAAGCGTTGAAACCGTTCACCGAACACATGTACACCGCCGAGGAACTGCGCACGGCGGTGTTCGTGGCGCGTGAACTGGCCCGTAACGGTGAGGTGGTCCTCTTCTCACCTGCATGCCCGAGCGGCAATGGATTTGCGAACTACGAGGAGCGCGGGGCCGAGTTCAAACGCGCGGTGCGCGATCTCTGAGCCGAATTGCACCAACGAGCATGAACACCTTCTTCAACCAACACCTCAAGGGCGACCGCATCATCTGGATGGTGGCGCTGATCCTGGGCCTCGTGAGCCTGCTCGCCGTGTACAGCGCGAGCAGCTGGATGGCCTGGCGCGACAGTGGTGGCACGATGGGGGTGCTCTTCAAACAGGCGTTCATGCTCGCGGCCGGTGGCTTCATCATGTACGCCGCCAGCAAGCTCAAGTTCACGGTGTACTCGCGCCTGTCCCAGCTCGCGCTGCCGGTCACCATCGGTCTGTTGTTGCTCACGCTGCTCATCGGCAGCAACGTGAACGACGCATCCCGCTGGCTGCGCGTGCCCGGATTGGGCATCACGTTCCAGACCAGTGACCTGGCGCGGGTGGTCATCATCCTGTACCTCGCCCGGGTGCTCGGACATCATCGCGAAGCGCCGTGGACCTTCCGCGAAGTGATGCTGCAGCTCATCCTTCCCGTAGGCGCCATCTGCGGATTGATCCTGCCCGCGAACTTCTCCACCGCAGCCCTCCTCTTCGGCACGTGCATGATCCTGATGTTCATCGGACAGGTGCCGTTGAAGCACATGTTCGCCATCGGTGGCATCGCGATCGGTGCCTTCCTCATACTGTTGTTGCTGGCCAAAACGAATCCGGACCTGTTGCCGCGCCTGCAGACCTGGGAGTCGCGCCTGACATCCCACGGAGGCGAGGACCGCGATGCGAACTACCAGGCGAACTACGCCAAGGTGGCCATCGTTCACGGAGGCCTGCTGCCGAATGGACCGGGCAACGGCATCTCGCGCAACTTCATGCCGCATCCGGAGAGCGACATGATCTACGCTTTCATCATTGATGAGTACGGCAGCATCATCGGTGGCCTTGGCCTCCTGCTGCTCTACCTCATCCTCATGTTCCGCGCCATGCGCATCGCCGGCAGATGCGAAAAACGATTCGGCCAGCTCGCTGCGATCGGGCTGGCGCTGGGTCTGGTCCTGCAGGCCTTGGTGAACATGGCCGTGGCCGTGAACCTCGTTCCCGTGACCGGTCAACCGCTTGCCCCTGGTGAGCATGGGTGGCACGAGCATGTGGTTCACCTGCCTTGCACTCGGCATCATCGTAAGCGTGAGCCGCCATGTGGAAACACCGGGCAAGGAGGCCGCTCCCGAGAAACGACCCCGCACCTCATCGCCCGATGAACCAGCCATCGCGATCGCTTAGGTCGATCGATCTCCGGCGGAGGCACGGGAGGGCACATCTTCCCGGCCATCGCCATCGCGAACGCGGTGAAGGAGCGCGAACCGGGCACCGAGTTCCTCTTCGTGGGTGCCGAAGGCAAGATGGAGATGGAGAAGGTGCCCGCCGCAGGCTATCGCATCGAAGGCCTGCCCATCCGTGGATTTCAGCGCGACGGGCTGTGGAAGAACATCAACCTGCCCATCCTTCTCCTGCGCAGCATGTGGAAGGCGCGTCGGCTGGTGCGCACCTTCAATCCGCATGTGGCCGTGGGCGTCGGCGGCTATGCCAGCGGTCCCACGCTCGCCGCAGCACAGCGGGCCGGTGTGCGCACCTTGATCCAGGAGCAGAACAGCCATGCCGGGGCCACGAACCGCATCCTTGGCCGCAAGGCCGACCGCATCTGCGTGGCCTATGAAGGCATGGAGAAGTACTTCCCGAACGACCGGCTGCTGCTTACCGGTAATCCGGTACGGCAGGAAGTGGTCCGCCTCACCGGCAAGGGCCCGCGCGGCCTGGAGCATTTCGGACTGCGCGAGGGCGGCCCCATCGTGTTCGTCACCGGTGGAAGCCTGGGCGCGCGGGGCATCAACCGCGGGATCGAAGCCGCCCTACCCCTGCTGAAAGAGCACGGCATCCAGCTCATCTGGCAAACGGGTACGCCATACTTCAAGCAAGCGCAGGATGCTGTGACCAAGCTGGGCTACACCGATTGCAAGGTGTACGAGTTCGTGGGCAAGATGGACTATGCCTATGCCATCGCCGACCTGGTGGTGGCGCGCGCGGGCGCCATCAGCGTGAGCGAACTGTGTCTGGTGCAACTGCCCGCCATCCTGGTGCCCCTGCCCACCGCAGCAGAGGATCACCAGACCAAGAACGCACGTGCCCTCACCGATCGCGGGGCGGCGGTATTGGTGAAGGATGATCGCGCCGTGGAGGAACTCGGCAAGGAGATCATCGCGCCTGGTCAGCGACGAGAATGCATTGATGAAACTGCGCAGCGCGATCGCCGGGCTCGGGAAGGAGAACGCTGCTGAGGCCATCGCGGCGGAAGTGATCCGGCTCGCCCGATCCAAGCCAGCGCAATAGAAGATCAACAGATGAGCACCAAACGCCCCCCTACCTCTACTTCATCGGCATCGGCGGCATCGGCATGAGCGGCCTTGCGCGTTACTACCGTCGTGCAGGCAGCACGGTGGCCGGCTACGATCGCACGCCCAGTGAGCTCATCGGCCAGTTGCGCATGGAAGGCATCGAGGTGCAGTTCGATGAGAATCCCGGGCTCATTCCCGAGGAGTTCCGGAACGCCCCAGCCGCAGATGTGCTGGTGGTGCGCACACCCGCCGTACCCGCGACAAGTCCCCTGTTGAAGTACTGGCAGGACAAGGGTGCGCACATCCTGAAACGGAGCGAAGTGCTCGGCATGATCACGCGCGATCGGCGCACCGTTGCCGTGGCGGGCACGCATGGCAAGACCACCGTGAGCACCATGCTCGCCCACCTGCTGACGGAAGGGGGCGTGAAGTGCAACGCGTTCCTCGGTGGGATCAGTGCGAACTATGGCACGAACGTGCTCCTGAACGATGATGCACAGGTGAACGTGGTGGAGGCCGACGAATACGACCGCAGCTTTCTGCGTTTATCTCCCAGTGAGGCCATCATCACCGCCATGGACCCCGACCACCTCGACATCTACGGAACGGCTGAAGCGATGTACGCTTCCTATGCCGAGTTCGCTGCGCTGGTAAAGGGCAGGCTGCTGGTGCATGAACGCGTCGCGCGGCATTTCACCGACCGGAAGGGGCTGGGCACTTACGCCATCAACGCCACCACGATGCCCCGCGCCGAGAACATCAGCGTGCGCGATGGTGCGTACCATTTCGACCTGGTGACGGAACATCATGCGCTGCGCGATCTGGTGCTGGGCATGGCCGGGCGCCACAATGTGGAGAACGCCATAGCAGCCAGCACCATGGCGCTGGACCTGGGCGTGCCGCCCGAAAAACTGCGGCGAGCGCTGGCGAGCTTCCGCGGAGTGAGCCGCCGTTTCGAGATGCGTGCGAAGACCAAAAACGCCGTGTTCATCGACGACTACGCGCATCACCCCACCGAACTGGAGGCCTGCATCCGCAGTGTGCGCGAGATGTACCCCGGGCGCAGGGTCACCGGCATCTTCCAACCCCACCTCTTCACCCGCACGCGCGACCTCGCCGCCGACTTCGGAAAGAGCCTCGCCTTGCTCGACGAACTGATCCTGCTGGAGATCTATCCGGCCCGCGAGGAGCCGCTGCCGGGCATCACCAGCGCCTGGCTGCTGGAGCAGGTGCCCATGATGAACAAGACCCTGTGCACAAAGGAGGGTCTTCTGGCCCTGATGGACACGCGCAAAGTGGACATCTTGCTCGCGCTTGGCGCGGGCGATATCGACCGTTATGTACCCGCTCTGGCCGCACTGATCGAAGCCCGCTCATGAAGACCCGCCTCCAGCGCCTGTTGCGTCCCGCCCTCCTGGGTGCGGGTGTGCTCGCCCTGGTGGTCATGCTCGGTTTCGTGGAACACAGCACCGACCACACCGTGATCCGTGAGCTGGCCGTGCGCGTGGACATGGGTCACCTGCGGACCGAGGCCACCGAGGGCATGCACTTCATAGACGAGAACGCCGTGCGCGAGCAGGTGCTGGCCCATGCCAACGGCGTCATCGGCGATCCGATCAACCACGTGGACCTGGTGGCCATCGAACAGGAACTGCGCAACACCGCCTGTGTGGCCAAGGCCGACGTGTACCACACGCTGGACGGCGTGCTGCATGTGAACGTGACCCAACGCCGCCCCATCATTCGCGTGATCAACGCCGATGGCAGCGGATTCTACATCGACGACGAAGGCTTCACGATGCCGCTGAGCAAGGACTACACAGCCCGCGTACTGGTGGCCACCGGCGAGCTCTTCGAACCGTTCACCAGCGCGGTGACCGACCTGAGCACCCTCGGTGATAGTCTGGCGACCATCACGCGCAGCCGCGGCCTTTATGCGGTGGCCACCACCATCGCCAACGACCCGTTCTGGAATGCGCTGTTCGACCAGGCCTATGTGGACGCCTCAGGCCAGATCGAACTGATCGCCCGCATCGGTGGGCAGCGCGTGCGCGTGGGCGACGGCTCACAACTGAAGCCCAACCTGGCCAAACTGAAGGCTTTCTACGACCAAGGCATTCCTCAAACGGACTGGCGCCGCTACAGCGTGATCGACACGCGCTTCGCCGACCAGGTCGTGTGCACCTTGAAAAGCGATGTGCGCATCGCTCCCCAGACACCTAAACCCGCAGAGGCGCGTCGGGCGCCTTAACCAACGCGCATCCGCGCAACGAACAGAATGGAACAGCATCAGAACGAGATCGTGGCCGGCCTGGACATCGGCACCACCAAGATCGCCTGCATCGTAGGCCGCCGCAACGAACAGGGCAAGATCGAGATCCTGGGCATGGGCAAAGCCAAGAGCGACGGTGTGAACCGTGGCGTGGTGAGCAACATCCAAAAGACCGTGGACAGCATCAAGCAGGCCGTTCGCGAAGCCGAGGACAGCGCCGGTGTTGACATCGCCACGGTGAACGTGGGTATCGCCGGGCAGCACATCCGCAGCATGCACCACCGCGGCATGATCACCCGCCAGAACGCCAACATCGAGGAGGAGATCCGCCAGAGCGACATCGATGCGCTGATCGACGACATGTACAAACTGGTGATGCCTCCCGGCGAGGAGATCATTCATGTGATCCCGCAGGAGTACATCGTTGATGGCGAGCAGGGCCTGAAGGACCCCATCGGCATGAGCGGTGTGCGCATGGAGGCCAACTTCCACATCATCAGCGGCCAGCTTACGGCCGCACGCAACATCAACAAGTGCGTGCACCGCGCCGGCCTCGAGGTCACCGAGCTCATCCTGGAGCCCCTGGCCAGCGCCGACGCCGTGCTCAGTGCCGAGGAGAAGGAAGCGGGCGTGGTGCTCGTGGACATCGGTGGTGGCACAACGGACATCGCCATCTTCAGCGACCACATCATCCGTCATACCGCCGTGATCCCCTTCGGTGGCAACGTGATCACCGACGACATCAAGATGGGCTGCTCGATCCTGCGCGATCAGGCCGAGACCCTGAAGACCCGCTTCGGCAGCGCCCTTGCCGCGGAGAACAAGGAGAACGAGGTGGTGTGCATCCCCGGATTGCGCGGCCGCGAGCCGAAGGAGATCAGCTTGAAGAACCTCGCGCACATCATCCAGTGCCGCATGGAGGAGATCCTGGAGCATGTATGCTTCGAGATCAAGAACAGCGGATTGGAGAAGCAGTTGAGCGCGGGCATCGTGCTCACCGGTGGTGGCGCGCAACTGAAGCACCTGCGCCAGCTCACCGAGTTCATGACCGGCATGAGCACTCGCATCGGCTACCCCAATGAGCACCTGGCGAAGAGCAATGTGGAGGACGTGACCAGTCCGCTCTTTGCCACCGGCGTTGGACTGGTCATGAAAGGCTTCGACCACCTCGATCGTCGTCGACCGAAGATCACCGACAATACCGTGAAGGTGAAAGGCCATAGCCAGCCGACCAAGGTGGGCGGCTTCTTCGACCGCGTGTTGAAAGGCGCAACTGAATTGTTGAACGACGACGAAGCCTAGTTGATCAAGCTGAAGAGCCGGCCCGCCAACGCCTGACAACGACCAACCCCACCCTTCCCTCAGCCCCTCAATCCCCCGAACATGAAATTCGATCTTCCAACTGAACTGTCCAGCATCATCAAGGTGATCGGCGTGGGCGGTGGCGGCAGCAACGCTGTGAACCACATGTATGCACAAGGCATCCATGGTGTTGACTTCGTGATCTGCAACACGGACAAACAGGCACTCGACATGAGCGCCATTCCCACCAAGCTGCAGATCGGCACGGCTCTTACGGAAGGCCTCGGCGCCGGCAGCGTTCCTGAACGCGGCGGGCTTGCTGCGCAGGAGAACATCGAGGAGATCCGCCAGTTGCTGAACACACGCACCAAGATGCTCTTCATCACCGCCGGCATGGGTGGTGGCACGGGCACGGGCGCCGCTCCCGTGATCGCACGCGTGGCGCGCGACATGGGCGTGCTCACCGTAGGCATCGTCACCATGCCCTTCAACTGGGAAGGTCGCAAGCGCAAGCAGCAGGCCAGCTCCGGCATCGAAGAGATGCGCAATGCGGTGGACACATTGCTGGTGATCAACAACGACCGCCTCCGCGACCTGTACGGCAACCTGACCATGGATGATGCCTTCGCGCATGCCGACAACGTGCTGACGACCGCGGCACGTGGCATCGCCGACATCATCATGAAGACGGGAAAGGTGAACGTGGACTTCGAGGACGTGCGTACGGTGATGAGCAACAGCGGCGTGGCCATCATGGGCATGGCCGAGGCCGAGGGCGAGGACCGCGCGATCCGCGCAGCTCAGGAGGCGCTTGCCTCACCCCTGCTGAACGACAGCGATATCCGCGGCGCGAAATACGTGCTGCTCAACATCGCCTTGGGCGACCGCCAGATGCAGATGGATGAGATGACGGAGATCACCGACCACATCCAGGATGCCGCCGGCAGCAGCGCCGATGTGATCTGGGGCTATTGCCACGACGAATCGCTCGGCGATCGCCTGCGTGTAACGTTGATCGCCACCGGCTTCAACCAGAATCCGCTGGACATTGGACAGGAGCAGAAGAAGGACGAGCGCAAGGTGATGCACCTCGGCGAGCTGGAGCCCACGATCATCACCGCGCCCATCACCAATCCGGTGGCGAACAGTGCAACGACCAAAGCGGCGCCTGTGGTCACGGCATCTGAGGCCACGGAGTGGGAAGTAAAGACCGTGCCCGTCGCGGAAGAGGCAGCACCTGCACCCACTGTAGTAGCCACACCCAAGGAAGAGCAACGCACCATTCCGTTCGAGGCCGAAGCGCCTGTGCAGCGCACGATCACACCTGCGCCCCCTGTTGTGGCGGAAGAGAAGAAGGTGTTCGACCTGTACGCCGCCGAGGAAGTGCCCAGCGTGAACAGCTCCAGCGACGCATCCTTCACACAGGCCGCCGTTGCAGCGCCGATCGAAGCGAAGAACAACGCGCAGGAACACCAGAACCGCGTGGAGGACCGCGTGAGCCGCATGCGCGAGATGACCATGAAGCTCCGCCAACCGAACGGCCTGGCCGACCTGGAGCGCGAGCCCGCTTACAAGCGCAAGAACGTCACCCTCACGGATACGCCGCACAGCAGCGACAGCAGCATCAGCCGGTACACGTTGAGCGAGGAGACCGATGAGAACGGTGATCGCAGCGTGCAGTTGAAGCGCAACAATCCCTTCCTGCACGACAACGTGGATTGAGGAAGGTCCTTTCGGAAGTTCGCAACGGGATCCGCGCCAACAGCGCGGATCCCGGCTTTTGCGGGGCAGCCTCTTCGCATCCGCTAACTTCGGGTCCGCAAACGAACGCATCATGAGCCTGCACGAACGCATCGACGCTGACATCAAGGCCGCCATGCTCGCCCGCGAGAAGGACCGGTTGAACGTACTGCGCGCCATCAAAAGCGCCATCCTGATGGAACTGACGAAGGATGGCGGACCGGGACTGGTGACCGATGAGGCCGGTTTGAAGATCCTGCAGAAGCTGCACAAACAGCGGACAGAGGCCTCGGCCATCTATCACCAACAGGGGCGGGCCGATCTGGCGGCGGAGGACGACGCACAGGCCAAGGTGATCGAGGCCTACCTACCGGCCCGCATGGGTGATGCGGAAGTTCAGACCGCAGTGAAGAACATCCTCGATGGTATCGGAGCGAAGAGCATGGCCGACATGGGACGCGCGATGAAGGCCGTGAACGAACAATTGGCAGGGAAGGCGGATGGCGGCGCAATTGCGGCGGCCGTGAAGAAAGCGCTGGCGGGCGGTTGACGTTCAGGCGTTATCGCCACACCACGTTCGAAACAGCGCGACCTCCTGGAACGGTCGCGCGCATCCCCAAACCCATGAAGATGCGCGCTTTGACCAAACCTATGTCCAAACCTACTTTCCCCTTTCTACCATGCACCCAGTGGTCAGGTGATGGAATGCCTTACCGGCATGACCTTATTTGGTCATCAACTCAGTGTATTCCTTCAAGCTGCAACTGCTGGCGTTGCAGAAATGCATGATGGTGCCATCGGTATGCTTGATCTCCCGCAGTTCGTTGAACTTTCCGCCTGAACTGAAGCGGGTGATCACGATCTCCCGTTCCTGTTCCAGGATCACGGACCGGTCCAGCCCTTTACGGGTCTTCATGGCCTCGGCTTCTCGCGCCGCAGCGGCTGCCATGTTGGTGAGGCCATCCACATTGCTGGCCACGGCTTCGATCTCGCACATTTCATCGTCCTGCGATCCGTTGATCACGAATTGGGCCTCCTGTTCGGGGCGGGGGTCAGCGGACTTGCGGGCCAGACCTGCCAGGTCCTCGGCCAAGGTGGGCTCGATGAAGGGCTGAACATAATGGCGCTCTCGACGGCCTTTGGATGCGACCAATGTGGCCTCTGTATCATCGCCTTGAACGGTGGCGGGGCTCTTCTTCATGTGGGTGAAGGCGTAGTTGGTATCGTATCCGAAATCACCCCGCTCGCTGAGGAAGCGGATGAAACCCACCGGCCCCACGTATGCGAAGCGGTTTTCGTTGACCACATCCTCCAAGGTGACGTCGAACTTGAACTCGAAGGGGGCGTTGGCGGCAGCCTCGGGGGTCATCCGGGTGTCGAACAGCAGGGACTTGCTCAGGTAGCCAGGGCAGGAAAAGGACAGGGTGTAAACACTTTGCAGGTCCAGGTCCAGGGAGATCTTTCGGATGTCATTGGTCAACACGTTGGATTCGCGGCCATCCCGGATCATTTTCACGCTGGCTTGTTCCATGGAACCCCGTTGAACCTTGAACCGGCCGTCGATATGAAGAACAGCCTGTTCCGCTTGGGCGGTAAGCGCACCGAGCAGGAAGCTGGTGGCGATAGCGTAGTAGGTAAGTTTCATAGCTCCGGGGGGTTGGGGGATATAACTCGGGCTGCGGTACGAAGGAAGATAGGACAAGCAGGCCTCAACAATACCCATATGGGGGGATTTTGTACCTGCCTGAAGTTACTGTAAAAGGCAAGCCCGGCGGAATTCATCCAACCGGTCCTGCCTTTGGTGCTGTGGTGGTTCGCTTATCATGATCTCTGTGTGATGCGGTCATTCATCCTCGCTGCCATCATCGCTGATCGAAACTCCGACCACCTCACCTTTCACCGTGGTCGTGTGCCTGATAAGTGTCTCATCATCAGGGACCTCTCGCCCCACCTGTCCGATCACCGTGGTAGGTGTGTTGGCATGCGGCGGGAAGAACTCCCCGGAGATATGTACCCGGGGTGCAGGATCCACCGGATCATCACTTTCCAGCAGCCTTGCGGGCATTTGCTCGGGGTAGGCTGCCAAGCCGGTCTGCCAGCAGTACGAGCAGACACCGGCATTCTGGGCTTCCTGGGCCGGTGCCAAGCCAGTTCCGTTCCCATTCGTCCGATCACCATCGAGGAACGTGATGTCGTGCACATGCGAACTGACAGCACTTGCCGTTGTGCGATCGGTCAACGGGGCCAAGGTGATATCATACACATGCGATCCCGCGACCCGTGCTGCATTGCGATCAACGACCGTTGCGCCAGTGATGATCCGGTCGTTCTGGGCATGTTTATCGCCCGCATACAATAATGGCTTTGTGGCCGCATTGATCTGGGTTCGAGCCTCCGGGACCGCGGTCATCGGTTCCAGTCGCTCTTTCGTGCAGGCGGTTAGCAAGGCCAAGGTCGCGATGCTCGCTGCGAAGGTGATCAGGGTTCTCATGGCTTATCGGGATCAGTTCAATTGCCGAATTGCACATCGAAGGTGGCCGTATGCGCAGGGCCATCACAATACCCGATCGGCATGATATTCCACGTCATTCCCATGCTGGAACTACCTACACGGAATGCTGGTGATCAGCAGCGCGGACGGTCAATCCACTTGGAAGCGGAAGCCCACACCATGTACATTGTTGATGTGCACACGCGCATCATGGCGCAGGTACTTGCGCAGTCGGCTGATGAAGACATCGAGGCTGCGGCCCAGGAAGTAGGTATCATCACCCCACACCATGTTCAGCACGAGCTCGCGGGGAAGCACCTGGTCGCGGTGCATGCACAACAGGCGGAGCACGTCGGCCTCCTTCTTGGTGAGCTTGCGCGTTTCATCCGGGTGCTTCAATTCAAGGTTCCGATGATCAAAGGTGTAGCTCGCGATCTGGAACACATCGCGTGACTTCGGGTTCTCTTCCTTGTCGAACGTGCGCCGCAGGATGGCCTCGATGCGCAGCAACAATTCCTCGTGGCTGAAAGGCTTTGTGAGGTAGTCGTCGCCACCGGCCTTGAAGCCGGCGATCCGGTCCTCGGTCTGGCTCTTCGCCGTAAGGAACACGATGGGAATGCGCTGGTTCACCAGGCGGATGTCCTCGGCCAGGCTGAAGCCGTCCTTCTGCGGCAGCATCACATCGAGCACGCAGAGGTCATACGCATGTTCGTTGAAGTACTTCAGCCCCTCCTTTCCATCGCGGCAGAGGTGCACGGTATACCCCTTGCGCTTCAAGGCATCCTGCACTACGAAGCCCAGGTTCTGGTCGTCCTCGACGAGGAGGATGTTCGCTTTGTTGTCGCTCATGGTGACGTTACCGCAGGTGTGTGTTCGGCTTCAGGCCGCAGGCTACAGGCCACTGGCTTAACCAGGTTGTTCGAGTGATCCATCCGGCTTGGCGCATGGTCATACAGGCAATTCCAAGGTGAACGTGCTTCCCTTCCCCACTTCGCTCTGCACGGACACATGTCCCCCGTGTGCCTCGGCGATCTGTTGTACGTAATGCAGCCCGAGGCCGAAGCCTTTCACATTGTGCACGTTGCCCGTATGCACGCGATAAAAGCGCTCGAAGATGTGCTTGATGTCCTCTCGTGGGATACCGATGCCATTGTCCTGCACGGCGATCCGGAGCTTGCCGTTGGTGTTCTGTGTTGTGATCCGGACGGTTGGCGTGTCAGTGCTGTACTTCACTGCATTGTCCACCAGGTTGAACAGGAGGTTCGTGAGGTGCAGCGCATCGCCCACGATAACCGCTTTGGAGGCAAGTGACTCGATCGTAAGGATGCCCTTCCGCTCATTCAGTTGCAACGCGAAGGAGGCGCTCACTTCCCGAAGCACTTTGTGCATGTCCACGGACTCGCGTTTCAAGTGCAGTTCACCGCTCTCCAGCGAGCTGAGCTGCAGCACCCGTTCCACCTGCACCCGCAAGCGCTCGTTCTCGGCGCGGATGATGCGCGCGTAACCGGCCAGGCGCTCGGGTTCGTGGATGATCGCTGGGTCCGAGAGCACCTCGCTGCTGAGCGCGATCGTGCTGATCGGTGTCTTCAACTCGTGCGTCATGTTCCCGATGAAGTCGTTCTTCATCTCCTCCAGTCGCTTCTGTCGGGCGATGATCCACAGGCTGTAGCCGAAGAAGGCCAGTACGATGAGCGTGACGATGGCGGGATAGTATCCAGGTCATCTTCCCCCCACCACGGGTTCCCAAACGGCACTTGCACGGCGGGGGAAATACACCCCGAAGTAGTGTCCATCCTTGTCCAGCTTCAGCAGATCGCTGTGCGCAGCGGTATCGCTCACCGTGCTGTCCTTCAGGCTGACGTAGTTGCCGTAGACGATGCTGTCGGTGAAGCAGTCGTAGATCCCGTACTCGAAGTCATCCTCGATGTTGCGCCGTTTGAACTCCTGCCGCAGGAGCGATTCCAGCAGGTATGGATGGATGGTGTCGTTCATGGTAACGGCGAAGTAGTTCGGCCGCTCCTGGTTCACCGCATCGAACAGGTCGCTGGGGTCCTTGTTGATCGAGAGGATCCGCTGGGTCACGTCCGCCAATGCGCTCTTCACCCGGTCGTTGAACTGCTTGTCCAACTGGCTCTGCTGCTGCTTCTGCAGCTCCACCTGCTCCAACTGGTACCGTTGCGCCCGTTTCAACCAGAAATACTGGGTGAGCACCACCGCGATCACGCTGAGGATGGCCAACAGAAAAAGGGTGCCCAGAGTACGCCGACGCATGCTGCTGCTTCACGGCAATGATACAGGCTCCCGACCAGCACCCCGCCCTTCCTTAACGATCCATTACACTCTTCAGCACGTGTGGACGCAGGTCCGTGTGCCAACCTGAAGTAGTAACCCGCCAAGGTGACTTATCAACAATTGCGCATAGTGGGTCAGGAAGATCGAACGAGGCTTTTACCTTCAGGCTCCCAACTCCCGACCCATGGCCAGCACACTATACACGCTCGTTCAACGACTATCCTTCCTCTCCCTGCTACTGTTCATCTTCGGAACTTCCTACGCGCAAGGCGGATCCCAATGCCTTGCCAACGCTGGAACGATCTCCATTGAATTCGATGCAGGCTGCCTCGTTAACGGATCGGCCACGGTGACGGCCTCGCCCAGCGGCAACGCGGTGGTGCCCGCCGGGTTCAACCTGATCTACGTGCTTACGCAGACCAACGGACTCATCATCCAGGCCGTGAGCACCACGCCCACCTTCACGGTGAACTCGCTGGATATTCACCGCATCCATACGCTGGTGTATGATCCGCCACGCTCGACCTGTCCGTGGTGCAGTTCGGCGAGACGAGTGCGTATGACATCTTCCCGCTGCTGATCGCCGGTGGCGGAAGCATCTGCGCCAGCCTCGATGTGAGCGGTGCGCCCTTCAAGGTGCAGGATTGCCCTCCGCCTTGCTTGGCTAACGCCGGTACGATCTCCATCGAGTTCGATGCCGGATGCCTGGTGAATGGCGAAGCCACCGTGACGGCAACGCCCGATGGCAACGCCGTGGTGCCCGCCGGGTTCAACCTGATCTACGTGCTTACGCAGACCAACGGACTCATCATTCAGGCCGTGAGCACCACGCCCACCTTCACGGTGAACTCGCTGGACATTCACCGCATCCATACGCTGGTGTATGATCACCGCCACGCTCGACCTGTCCGTGGTGCAGTTCGGCGAGACGAGCGCGTATGACATCTTCCCGCTGCTGATCGCCGGTGGCGGAAGCATCTGCGCCAGCCTCGATGTGAGCGGTGCGCCCTTCAAGGTGCAGGATTGCCCTCCGCCTTGCTTGGCTAACGCCGGCACGATCTCCATCGAGTTCGATGCCGGATGCCTGGTGAATGGCGAAGCCACCGTGACGGCAACGCCCGATGGCAACGCCGTGGTGCCCGCGGGATACAACCTGCTCTATGTGCTCACACAGACCAACGGCCTCATCATCCAGGCCGTGAGCACCACGCCCACCTTCACGGTGAACTCGCTGGACATTCACCGCATCCATACGCTGGTGTATGATCCCGCCACGCTCGACCTGTCCGTGGTGCAGTTCGGCGAGACGAGTGCGTATGACATCTTCCCGCTGCTGATCGCCGGTGGCGGAAGCATCTGCGCCAGCCTCGATGTGAGCGGTGCGCCCTTCAAGGTGCAGGAATGTGAAAACCTGTGTACGGCGGATGCAGGCAGCCTCAGTGCCGACCAACCTGATCAATGCCTGGTGGACGGGTCTGCGTTAGTTACGGCCACAGCCGGAGGAAACAGCACGGTGCCCGCTGGTTATTCGGTGCTCTTCGTGCTCACCCGAGGTGCGGGGCTCATCATTGAGCAGGTTTCGGCTACCCCTTCCTTCAGTGTGGACATCGCCGGGCCTGTACACGATCCATACGCTGGTCTATGATCCGGCTACGCTGGACCTTGGGTCGGTGGTGTTCGGGGAGACCACAGGCTTCGATGTGAACGCCCTGCTCATTCAAGGTGGCGGCACGATCTGCGCCGCGCTCGATGTGGCCGGGGCTGAATTCCAGGTGGCGGATTGTACGCCGGTGTGCACCGCGAATGCTGGAACCATCGCTGCGCAAGGTCCAGACCTTTGCCTGGTCGAAGGTGAGGCGTTACTCGAGGCTGAACTGAATGGAGACCAGACCGTACCCGCAGGCTATTCCGTCATCTACGTACTTACCGAAGGTGCCGACCTTGTTGATCCAACAGGCCTCCAGTTCGCCTTCGTTCACGGTAACAACGGCCGGGCAATTCACCATCCATACGCTGGTGTATGATCCGGCAACGCTGGACCTTGGCATCGTTGTGTTCGGGGAGACCACGGGCTTTGATGTGAACGCCCTGCTGATCCAAGGGGGTGGCACCATCTGCGCCGGCCTCGATGTAGCGGGCGCCGAGTTCCAAGTGGCGGATTGCACGCCGGTGTGCTCGGCCGATGCCGGGACCATTGCTGCCAGTGCTGCAGACCTGTGCCTGACCGAAGGCGAGGCTTCCTTGCAAGCTCTTCCCAACGGTGACCAGACCATTCCCGCTGGCTATTCCGTCATCTACGTGCTTACCGAAGGTGCCGACCTTGTGATCCAACAGGTCTCCACTTCGCCCTCGTTCACGGTAACATCGGCCGGGCAATTCACCATCCATACGCTGGTGTATGATCCGGCAACGCTGGACCTTGGCATCGTTGTGTTCGGGGAGACCACGGGCTTTGATGTGAACGCCTTGCTGATCCAAGGGGGTGGCACCATCTGCGCCGGCCTCGATGTAGCGGGCGCCGAGTTCCAAGTGGCGGATTGCACGCCGGTTTGCTCGGTATTCGCTGGCACCTTGACCGCGGACCAAACGGATGCCGTATGCCTGGTGAACGGTACCGCCTTGATCAGTGCTACACCCAATGGCGATGCGGTTGTCCCTGCCGGCTACGTTGTGGCGTACGTCCTCACCCGCGGAGCCGAGCTGTTCATCCAGAACATCGAGCCTGACCCCAGTTTCGAGTGGCCGCTTACTGGTGAATACACGATCCACACACTGATATACGACCCCAATACGCTCGACCTGTCTGGTGTGCAGTTCGATGTGACCACCGGCTTCGACATCAATGCTTTGTTGATCCAGGGTGGTGGGACCATCTGCGCCAGCCTCGACGTGGTGGGTGCGCAGTTCACGATCATCGAGTGCGCTCCTCCATGCTCCTCAGACGCCGGGATCGGTGGCGATCGACTGCTCTGCTTCAACCAGGGACCAGTGGACCTGTTCAGCCAGCTGACCGGTACACCGGATCTTGGCGGTAGTTGGACCGGTCCGGATGGCATGGCCTTCGGCGGAACCTTCGACCCTACGACCGATATGAGCGGCATCTATGTGTACACCGTGCAGGACGGCCTCGATTGCCCAACGGACACCACCCAGCTCGTGATCGATGTGATCGAATGCCCTGAAATTACAGACATCACCCCGGAGAAGTGGACCACAAACGAGAGCTCTGGCAACTTAACCTCCGCAGCGGATCTCGTTAGCAACAGCGCTCTCTCACTCTGGCCCAACCCGGCCTTGGATGTGGTGAACGTTACCCTTCCCTTTGTACCAAGCCAACGCGCGCGGATCGAACTGATCGATGGACTTGGCCGCTCCGCTTCCGTCGCCATGACCTTCTCCGGTAGCACCTTGCAACTGGATGTGCGATCCATCGCTGCCGGCGCCTGGATGCTGCGGATCGTTGACGGTGAACACGCCGCCATGGCCCGTTTCGTTCACGCACAACGCTGAGCGCTACTGAATGCAAAGGCCCGGATCATCGCTGATCCGGGCCTTTTTGCGTTCAGTGGTGATCCAGCTCAGAAATCGCCTTCACCGGAACCGGCGCCCGGATCGCGTCGCTCCTTCGTCTGCTTGCGGCGGAACAACGACACGTCCTGCTCACCGAACTTCCACGTGAGCGTGGCACGCACGAAGCGCATCTCGCGGCGACGCTCTGTCTCCTGGTACAACGTGGGCGTATCCAGCACGGTGCCCCACAAACGCGTGAAGAACACATCGTTCACCATCACCTGTGCGCTCCAGTGCTTGCCGAAGTCCTTGCCCGTGCTCAGGTCGATGCCCCAGTTCGGGATCGCGTAGCCCTGGGGCTGCGGCCTTCGGCCTTCATATTCGCCGTTCACCTGAACGCTCCAATCCTTCGGCAGCTTCATGTTGAAGTTGACCTTGCCGTTCACCTGCCAACCGTTGTTCTTGATGGCCGCAGCACCCGTGCCAACACCCACTTCAACATACTGCAACGTGCCACCCAGCGTGAGCTGCGCGTTCTTCACGGGCTCCAGACGCACCGTGTTCTCCCAGCCGTAGGTCCAGCTGGGGTTGCCGTTCACGAAGGTGTTCACCAGGATGCGATCGTCCTCCGCCAACGGATACGCGAAACCGGTGATCACGTTCTCGGTGTAGCGCGCGAAGATGGAACTGAGCCAGTTGTTGCGCGGGTTCTTCTTGAAGGGCAGCAGGTGGTTCGCCTCGGCGAGCGTGATGAACTCGGGTGCCAGGGCCGGGTTGCCGATGCGCTGGTTGCGTGAGTCGGCGAACATGATGAAGGGCATCACCTGGAAGAAGTTGGGGCGACGGATCTTGCGCGAGAAGTTGAACTGCAACTCCCGCGTGCCTTCCCATTTGCGGCTGAAGTACAGCGAGGGGAAGAGCGCCTTCGCCAGGTCCTTCGTTCCATCGGGATACCTGTAGGAGAACTGCTGACGTCGAATGGAGGCATCGGACACATCGCGGATGTCCACATCGAAGCGGGTCTGCTCCGCCCGTAGACCTGCCTGCACACCCCAGTTTTCGCTGAGCTTGCGCGTAAGGTTGATGTATGCCGCGTTCACGATATCGTCGATGCGAAAGTCGTTGCTGAGCGTTGGGTCGGCCATGGCCTCGCTCGTGTCGCTGTCCACCGTTACGTTCAGGATGCTGCGCTCCAGGCGCACGTTGCTGCGCAGGCCGTATTCCAGCTTGGTCTTCTCGTTGCGCGGGTCGGTCATATCGAACTGCCAGGTGAACTGGTCCGAGTCCGTGGTGCCCTTGCTCAATTGATCGCGTGTGCCGCCAACGACCGGGCTTCCCGAACCGTCGAGCGTTTTCGTCGCAAAGACCTGATCGCTCTCGCGGCGCGACAGGTTGTAGGTGAGGTCCGTGGTCCACTCGCGACCCTCCTTCGGTGTCTTGTGCTTGAAGCCGGCCTGCAGGCTGCTCTCGCCACCACTGTTCTCGCCCAAATTCCGTTGGTCGCCGCTTCCCACCACGGCATTCGCTCCATCCCGCTCGGTGAAGGTGAGCAGCTCATCATTCCTGTATGACCGGCCGCGCACGTTGCCGCTGAGGCTGGCTGTGCTGCGGTTGCTCACCTTGTATTCCACACCCAGGCGACCACCGTAGTTGTTGCGCTCACTGCCCGACTCGCCGCTCTGGCGGAAATAGGATGCCACCCCTTCGGGGATGAACACATCGCGCAGCAATGAGGTGCGCGTGGTGTTGTCGCTGAAGTTGCTGTTGCCGTTCAGGTTCCACGCCCAGCGACCGCCCTTCACATTGATGCTGGCGTTGCCCTGGTATCGGCCGTTGGTGCCCGCGCCCACCTGCACCTGCCCGTTGTAGCCGGGCCGTGTGCTCTTCTTCAGCACCACGTTGATGATGCCGCCGCTGCTGCTGGCGTCGAAGGCCGCGCCGGGGTTGGTGATCACCTCCACGCGTTCGATCTCGTCCGCGGGGATCTGCTCCAGTGTTAGGACTGTGGGCCTGCCGTCGATGAAGATCTGGGGCGTGTTGTTGCGCAGTTGCACGTTGTCATCGGCATCCACGGTGAGGCCGGGCACGTTCTTCATCACGTCCACACCGGTGCCACCACGCACGGCCAGGTCCTTCTCCACGTTGTACACGCGGCGGTCCACCTGCAAGGTGCTCTGCGCACGCTCTGCGGATACTTCGGCTTCCTTGAGCAACACAGCCTCGGGCTGCAGCAGCAGGTTGCCGAGGTCCTGTTCGATGCGATCGGGGGTGATCATCACATCCTGCTCGAATGTCTTGTATCCCAGGAAGGCGATGCGCAGGTGGAAGGGGCCCATGGGCAGCTTCTCCACGCTGAAGTCGCCATTGGCGGCGGCCAACGCACCACCTACCACGCTATCGTTGCGCGCTGGAATGCAGGCTCACCGTGGCGAACTCGACCCCTTTGCGCGTGGTGGCATCGAGCACGCGACCGTATACACGCGCGATGGCCGGGCGCTGGCCCCGCCGCCGGGACCGCCGGGGCGCTGGGCGCTGGCATGAAGTGCAGCGAGGACAAGCAGCACCAGAACGAAACCTCGGAAGCCTTGGATCATGGAGGGTGCGAAGCTACTGGAAGGCGAAGCCGACGATGTTGAAGTGCTTGAAGTGGTGGAACGAAAAAGCCCCCGGCGATGTGCCGAGGGCTTTTGGGATGTTGCTTGAGCTTAGTACTCGTCGCGACGGTATCCACCGCCACCACCGCGATCGCCACGGTCGCGGCCACCGCCACCACCGCCGCCGTATCCACCGCGATCTCCGCCGCCGCCACCGCCTCCGCGGTAACCGCCACGATCTCCACCGCCGCCACCGCCGCTGCGGAAGCCGCCGCGATCGCCACCGGGACCGCCTTCGGTACGGGGACGAGCCTCGTTCACCACCAGGTCACGACCGTGGAAGGCCTTGCCGTTGGTGCCCTCGATCGCCGCCTTGCCAGCGGTATCGTCGGCCATTTCCACAAACCCGAAGCCGCGGCTACGGTTGGTGGCTTTGTCCATGATGATCTTGGCCGAGGTCACTTCACCGAAAGCTTCGAAAAGTTCGCGGAGATCCTGGTCCTTCGCGCTGTACGCGATGTTGGCGACGTAAATGTTCATGAGTTCGACTGACTGAGTGAGTTGTTTAGGTTGGTGCTCCTTGCATGGACTCTCGCCAAAGAACCGGCCGCTCGGAGCGGGGCGAAGGTAGGGGGATCTTCGATCGGTGCAAGCCCCGCCCCGGAAATAGGGGGCTGTGGGGGTGGCGGGCGGCGGAAAGCCAGGCTGGGTGGGAGTTGAGCAGGCTTCATACCCGGGCTGATCCACAACCAAGAGGGCAATGATCACACCCCCTATCCCAACCCGAACCGGCAATAGTGGATCCGCTTCCCCTCCCCCAGCCACATCTGCTCGTAAAAGGTGCGGATGTTCATCACCATCTGAACCTCCGGTGAGGAGCGGGGCACCAGTTCGCCATACACATCGTCGCTGTGTTCGAAGAGCGGCAGCTTGTGCTCGGCGATCTGCTCCATGGTGTAGGTGTAAAGCTCCACACTATCGGTCTTCAGGTTGATGATGCCGCCGGGCTTCAACACTTCCTTGTATCGCGCCTGGAAGAGCGGCGAGGTGAGCTTCTTGCGGTCCTTGCCGATCTGCGGATCGCTGAAGGTGAGCCAGATCTCACTGACCTCCTGCGGGCCAAAGACCTTGAGCAGATGATCGACGTGCGTCCGAAGGAAGCCCACATTGTTCAAGCCCTTCTCCTTTGCTGTCCGCGCCCCGCGCCAGATCCGCGCGCCCTTGATGTCCACGCCCACATAGTTGCGCTGAGGATAAAGCTCGGCGAGGCCTGTGGTGTATTCGCCCTTGCCGCAACCAAGCTCCAACACGAGTGGCGCTTCGCGCTTGAAGAAGTCGCTGTTCCACTTCCCTTTCAGCGGAAAACCCGTGGCCATCAGCTCCTGGAAGCTGGGCTGCACCACGTGATCGAAGGTGGCGTTCTCGGCAAAGCGGGCGATCTTTCCTTTTCCCATTTCTTTTACATGTGCTGGAATCTGCGGTTTGGCCACAAGCCACTGGCCTCAGGCCTCAGGCTCGTGTACCGGAGGTGCTGCTTCGTGGGTTGGGTTGTGCGTGTGCTGGGATTGCGGTGTGAGCCATGAGCTGCGAGCCTCGAGCTTCTGGCTTATTTCATCGGGGCGGCGAAAGTAGAGATGCGATCTTCGCGGCGACATGTTCCACGGCACCCGCATCCTGATCACACCCTGGATTGGGGACTTGGGCACAGCACGCGCTGCATTCCCATCATCCGGCGTTTGCTGGAGCTGGACGCGCGGCCGTTGATCGGGGCCGATAAGGGACCGCTTGCCCTGTTGCGCAATGCCTTCCCGGAGCTGCCGCATGTACGCATTCCCGGCGTGGAGGTGCGCTACGCGAAGGGGCACTCGCAAGGGTGGGCCATGGCGAAACAGTTCCCGGCGATGCTGCGCAGTGTGCGTGAGGAGCATCACCTGTTCCTCGACCTGCGGCGTTCGCTCCAGCTCGATGCAGTGATCAGCGACCAACGCTTCGGCATCCGCGCAGATGGGTTGCCCAGTGTGATCATCACGCACCAGGTCTTTCCGTTCACGCCCATTGCGCAAGGCCTGCTACGGCGCTTCAACCTGCACCAGATCCGTCCGTTCGATCGCTGCTGGATCCCCGACGATGCGCAAGCACCCGGGCTGGCCGGTGAGCTTTCGCATGGCGCGATGCTTCCCGCGAATGCGCGCTACATCGGGCCCGTGAGCCGCATGGATCCTGTGCACGCGATCGCGCCTTCCACTCCCTACCGCGTGGTGTGCGTGATCAGCGGGCCCGAGCCGCAGCGCACCTTGTTGGAACAGGAACTGATGGAGCAACTGCAACGGATCGATGGCGACCACCTGCTCGTGCTCGGCAGGCCGGATCCACCGCTGGATGAGGTCGTGGGCAATGTGCGACGCCTGGGGCACCTCGGCGGCGATGCGCTCACCGGCGCGCTGCTGCAAGCGGAGCTGATCGTGAGCCGCACGGGCTACACCACGCTGATGGACCTTGAGCGCATCGGCCGCAACGCTCTGGTGGTGCCCACGCCCGGGCAGGAGGAGCAGGAGTACCTCGGCGAGCTGCACGCACGGTCCGGGCGCTTCGTGGTGCAAGCCCAGGAACATCTGAACGTGGCCACAGCGCTGGCTTCCGTAAGCAGCGCAGTTCAGGCAGCAACACCCGACCCGCAGCTTCTGGAACGGGCATTGCAGGAGCTGGCCGCGCTGATCCACTCGCGCCGCCCGATTACATTCGCTGAACGATGACCTTCCGATCCCTTTTCATACTTGCTGTGCTCTCTGTCGGCACCACCGCACATGCGCAAGAGCAGGAGCAGCAACTTCTAAAGCTGCAGGTCCAGTATGACCAGCTGGAATCGCAGCAGTCCTTGCTGCTGGGCCCCATCGAGGACCTGAAGCTGGCCATCATGCAACGCGACCTGAAGGCCTACGGACTTCCCGCGCTGGCTCCGGGGGATGAAGTGGTGATGCACCCAGGTCACGCGCTGGTGTGGAACGACAAGCTGCACGACCCCAAGTGGACCGCACACATCGTGATGCCCGACATCATGAAAGGCAACCTCGCGCGCATCGACACCTTCAAACCCGACCCGATGGTGAAGGGCGGAACCGACCTGTTCGATGAGTATTGGAACAGCGGATACGACCGCGGGCACATGGTGCCAAGCGCGGATATGCGATGGAGCCAGAAGGCATTGGAGGCCACGTACCTGTACAGCAACATCACGCCGCAGAAGCCCGAGATGAACCGCGAGAGCTGGGCCGACCTGGAGGACTGGGGCCGCCGCTACGTGCACTACGCGAAGGAGCGCGTGTTCATCGTCACAGGCCCTGTGCTCACGGATGGTCTTCCAACGCTGAGCACACCGACCACCAAGGAACTCGTGAGCATTCCCACGTATTGCTTCAAAGCCTTCGTGGACCTGGACGGGCCCGAGAAGAAGGGCATCGCCTTCATCATGAACAACGGTCCGGCGGATCGCAACATGATGGGTTACGCCGTGTCCATCGACAGCGTGGAAAAGCTCACGGGGCTGGACTCTGTTCCCTGCGCTCGACGACTCGCTGGAGAACCGGATCGAGGCCATGAACAACACAAAGGCCTGGCAGGCCGAAGGCGATCCGCTCGCAGCGGACGTGCCGCCCATCCCCGCTCCGTTACCGGGCGGACGCTTCAACACCTCGCAGGCGAAATACCAGATCGGCAAAACGGCCACGATCTGCGGCACCGTGATCAGCACCCGTCGCACCACCAAGGCCAATGCGGTGTACCTCAACTTGGACCGCAGCCATCCGAACCAGGAGTTCTACGCCACCATCTGGGACTACAACGGTCCCAACTTCCACTATGATCCCGTGACCTACCTGATGAACAAGAAGGTGTGCATCACAGGAAAGGTGACGATCTACAACGACATCCCGCGGATCAGCGTGAACAACGAGAATGAGATCGAGCTGTGGGATGAGATCGGGAAGTGAGGGGCGGGGTGAAGTTGAACCGCAACGATGCAACGGGGGCGCAACGTTTTTTACCGCAAAGGGCGCGAAGAGCGCGAAGGAATGCCATGGCCGCAAACGGAGGCGCGGAGAATGCGAGGATCTCACGCAGAGGCGCAAAGCGCGCAGAGGGTGAGAAAGGAATGAGGGGCCTCACGCGGGGGCGCGGGAGGCGCGGGGAATACTTTCATCCTCCTCCATCTGAGTTCATCCGTGTTCATCTGCGGTAAAATACCAATGAGACCTGCCGCAGGCAGGCTCTGTGAGACCCTTTCATCGCATGGGGCACTGCGGTTCGTTACTTTGTTCGCGCGCTCCACCAATCGCCGCGGCCCCATGCTTCGTAGCTGTTCGCCTACCCTGGCCCTTGCCCTGCTCCTTGCTTCCTGTGGAACCAAGCCGGGCGTGGATCATACTTCCGACGCAAAGGTCAAGAGCACCACTCCCCTGCTTTCCTCCGTACCGTCGACCTCCAGCGGTATCACCTTCAACAACACCATCACCGAATCGCCGGAGGTGAACTACTTCACCTACGTGTATGCCTATAACGGCGGCGGAGTGGCGGTGGGCGACATTGATAACGACGGCCTGCAGGATGTGTACTTCACCGGAAATCAGGTAAGCGACCGGCTCTACCGGAACCTCGGTAACCTGAAGTTCGAGGACATCACCGAAAAGGCCATCGGTCCGTTAGCACAGGCCGGCTGGCGCACGGGCGTCACCATGGCCGATGTCAACGCGGATGGGAACATCGACATCTATGTATGCCGCAGCGGGAACACGAACGACACCTCCCTCACGCGGAACCTGCTTTACATCAACAACGGCAACGGCACGTTCAGCGAACGCGCGCATAGCCTGGGTGTTGCCGACTCGTCGCATAGCACACAGGCCGCCTTCCTCGATGCCGACCGCGATGGCGACCTCGACCTGCACGTGATCAACCACCCGCTGGGCCGCATGAAGGGCCTCTCGAACTTCACGGCGCTCAAGGCCGTGCAGGAGCATCGCGCGCCCACCGACCGCTATTTCCGCAACGATGGCGGACATTTCGTGGATGCCACCTATTCAGCCTTCCTGCAGAACTATGACTACACACTGGGCCAGGGCGTCAGCGACCTTGACCAGGACGGCTGGCCGGACATCTACACCGCGAACGACTTCGATGCGCCCGACCTGATGTACCTCAACCGTCGCAACGGCACCTTCGCTGAGCAGATCCAGCAACGCACACGGCACATCAGCAACTTCGGCATGGGCTGCGACGTGGCCGATTACAACAACGATGCGCTGCCGGACATCATCACGCTCGATATGACGGCGGACGATCACCTGCGCAACAAGACAAACATGGCGAGCATGAACCCCGAGAAGTTCTGGAAGCTCGTGGCCGGCGGCTACTTCTTCCAATACATGCTCAACACGCTGCAGCTCAACAACGGCAACGGCACATGGAGCGAAGTGGGCCAGCTCGCCGGCATCGCACGCACGGACTGGAGCTGGGCTCCGCTCTTCTGCGACCTGGACAACGATGGCTGGAAGGACCTGTTGATCACCAATGGCTACCTGCATGATGTCCGCAACAATGACTTCGCGCGCAACGTGTACGATACGATCCGCAGCGGCGCCGGTTATTATGGCGCGCTCAACCTGGTTCCCAGCACGCGCATCCGCAACTACCTCTACCGCAACAACGGCGACCTCACCTTCGCCGACAGTTCACAGGCCTGGGGCTTCACCGAGCCGATCAACAGCAATGGCGCCGCCTATGCCGACCTCGACAACGATGGCGACCTCGACCTGGTGATCAACAACATCAACGCCACGGCCTCCATCTATGTGAACAGCGCCACAAGCACGTTCACCGATCGCCATTGGTTGCGCGTGAAGCCCATGAACGGCAAGAGCGCTGCGTTCGGCGCGAAGGTGTATGCGCATCTCGCCGGCACCGTGCAGTACCAGGAGCTCTATCCATCCCGCGGTTATGAAAGCTGCGTGGAACCCGTACTTCATTTCGGGCTGGGCGCGTCGACCGTTATCGACACCCTGGAAGTGCGCTGGCCCATGGGCGAGCGTTCACTGTTGACGAACGTGAAGGCCGATCAACTGCTCACCGTGCAACAGGAGAAGGGCATGGCCTTCGTGGAACCGGCACCGACGCCAACGTTGATGACCGATGCCACGATCAACTCCGGACTTCGCTGGGTCCATCAGGAGAACCCGTACAACGACTTCGAATTGGAGCCCTTGCTGCCGCACAAACAAAGCGAGCTTGGACCGATGCTGACAACGGGCGATGTGAACGGTGACGGACGCGATGACCTCTTCATCGGCGGAGCGCATGGACAAGCCAGTGCGCTCTTTATGCAGAACGCCGATGGCGCGTTCATTGCCGCGCGTTCGCAACCGTGGTCGGCCTATGTGGAACAGGAGACCATCGGCGGCCTGTTCTTCGACGCGGACAAGGACGGCGACCAGGACCTGCTGATGCTGGCGGGTGGCAACGAGGATGACCTGCGCGACCCGATATACACGCAACGACTCTACATCAACACCGGCAAGGGCAACTTCACCGAAGGCACGGACCGACTTCCACAATTGATGGCCAGTGCGCAGCGCGCAGCGGCCGCGGACATCGACGGCGATGGCGACATGGACCTCTTCGTCGGCGGCCGCACCACACCCGCACACTATCCTGCCCCACCCATCAGCTTCCTGCTCGTGAACGATGGCACGGGCCACTTCGCAGATGCCACCGACCGACTGGCACCAGCAGCCCGCCAGCCGGGGATGGTGACGGGCATGACCTTCACCGACATGGACGGCGACAACGACCCCGACCTGGTGCTCTGCGGAGAATGGATGAGCGTGATGTATTTGCGCAATGACAGCGGGCACTTCACGGACATCAGCAAGGAAGCCGGACTGGACAACACCCACGGCTGGTGGTACAACATCGCCACCGCGGATGTGAACGAGGATGGGCACCCCGACATCATCGGAGGCAACGTCGGTTGGAACAGCAAGTTCCACGGCACGCTGGATCATCCGATACACATCTATTGGGCCGACTTCGATGACAACGGCCGTCACGACATCGTACTGGCAAAGGAGAAGAACGGCAAGCAGCTGCCCGTGCGTGGTCGCGAATGCTCGTCGCAGCAATGCCCCATGATCCTGCAGAAGTTCCCCACCTACGATGCTTACGCCAACTCGGACCTCGCCGGCATCTACACGCCTGAAAAGCTGAAGTCAGCACTGCACCTGACCGCGGGCATGATGCGCTCCACGGTCTTCCTCGGCGATGGCCACGGCCACTTCACCGCTCAGGCCCTGCCGAACATCGCGCAGGTGGCGCCCATCAATGCGATCATCCCAATGGATGCTGACGGTGACGGGCATGTGGACCTGATCTGCGCCGGCAACAACTGGGGCGCCGAAGTGGAGACCGCTCGCTACGATGCCGGCACCGGACTGGTCCTAAAAGGCGATGGCAAGGGCGGGTTCACAGCGCTGCCTGTGATGCGCAGTGGCTTCTTCGCGTGGGGCCATGTGAAGGACCTGGCCCTGCTGAGCACAGGGCCCGGCGGGAGACCATTGATCGTTGTGGCCAACAACAATGGGCCGTTGCAAGCGTTCGGCCTGGGCGGAAACGCCGGTGCCGCTTCGCGAAAATAACTGCTTCGCTGAACGCTGCTACCTGGCCTTCGGTAGTGTGAAGCTGAACGTGGTGCCCTGACCTTCCGCGCTCTTCACGCCGATGGTGCCGTTATGCGCCTCCACGATATGCTTCACGATGGCGAGACCAAGCCCGCTTCCTCCCTCGTTGCGCGAGCGGCTTTTGCCCACGCGATAGAACCGCTCGAACAGCCGTGACAGATGCTCCTCCGCAATGCCGATGCCATCGTCGGCCACTTCCACCAGTACACGGTCGCCCAGGTCGAACGAACGCACCGTGCAGACGCCTCCCTCGTGTCCATAGTTGATGGCATTGTTGAACAGGTTGCTGAACAACTGCAACAACCGGTCGTGATCAGCGCGCACCAGCACCTCGCCATCGACCTCGTTCCCCAGCGAGATGCGCTTTTCCTTCGCTTTCATCTCCAACACCTCGATGGCCTCGCGGACCGTCCCGTTCAGGTCCATGCGCGACATGTCCATCGTCATCACGCCGCTCTCCAACTGCGAGATCACGTCCAGATCCTCCACGATGCGGATCAGGCGATCCACGCCGTTGCTGGCGCGGCCCAGGAAGTCCCGGTTCACCTTGGGGTCCTCCAACCCGCCTTCGAGCAGCGTGAGGATGTAGCCCTGAATGCTGAAGATCGGCGTGCGCATCTCATGCGCCAGATTGCCGATGAACTCGCGGCGGTAACGTTCGCGCTCCTTGAGTTCGGTGATCTCCGTGCGTTTCTCCGCCGCCCAGGTTCCCACTTCCTCCCCCACAGCACCCAACGGATCCGCTCCTTTCACAGCGGATATCGATCCACCTTTCTGCGTGTCATGGATGGTGCGGTGGATCAAGTCCACCCGGGCCTGCACAAATCGGCGGATGAGGTACTGTGCGAGCAGAAACACCAGCAGACCCGTTGACATGGCGGACAGCGCAGCATGGCTCAGAACGAACACATTGCCTTGCACGCGGGCTAGAGCGAACAGCACGACAACAATGCAGATCGCGGTGCACAGGGCCATCAATAGGGCCAGCCGGCCGGGGGAGCGCAGGTCCATCAGCGGGCGAAAGTAGCCTTTGATCGGCCCGAACGCCGCCACTATCAAGGTACCCGGCTTAACGTCCACCTAACATCTTACCGGTAGTTTCGCGCTCCTTTCCATCACATGCATTTCGGCCTGCTCCAGCTCCTTCTGCTCGCCGGTTCGCTCGGGCTCTTCATCTATGGCATGAAGGTGATGAGCGAAGGCCTGCAGAAAGTGGCCGGAGCCCGCATGCGACGTGTGCTGGAGACGATGACGCGCGACCGCTTCCGCGGATCTTCACCGGTTTCATCACCACCGTGGTGGTTCAGTATTCGTCCGTGACCTCCGTGATGGTGGTGAGCTTCGTGAACGCCGGACTGTTGTCCCTACGCCAGGCCATCCCCGTCCTGTTCGGCGCCAACATCGGCACCACGGTGAAGCTCCTGCTCTTCGCCTGGATCGGCTTTTCGTCGGTCAAGCTTTCCCTGGTGGCCGTGCCCATCATGGGCCTGGCGTTGCCCCTGCTCTTCATGCGCGGGGGAAAGTGGAAGGCGGTGAGCGAACTGATGATGGGTGCGGCCCTGCTCTTCCTCGGCCTCGACCTGTTGAAGGAATATGTGCCAACGCCTTCGGCACAGGCGTTGAGCTTCCTGCACGGCCTTTCGAGCTTCGGGTTGGGCTCAGATCTGTTGTTCGTGCTGTTCGGGGCCGCCCTCGCCATCCTCACCCAAAGCAGCAGCGTTGCCCTCATCCTCACCGTGCTGATGTGCGAGAAGGGCATCATCAACTACGAAATGGCCGCCGCCCTTGTGATCGGCGAGAACATCGGCACCACGCTCACCGCAAACATCGCCGCGCTTGTGGGCAATGCCTGGGCCAAACGGGCCGCGCGCGCACACTTCATCATCAAGTTGTTCGGTGCCATCTGGATCCTGCTCCTGTTCAAGCCCGCCCTCGCAGGCGTCGCGCTCTTCACCGAACGCGTGAACCATGTATCCCCGTTCACCGACACGGATGCCCTGCGATGGTCGCTCACATACCTGCACATCGCGTTCAACATTGTGAACACCCTGCTTTTGGTGCGCTTCATCGGCTTCATCGAGAAGGTGGTCACCCGCATGGTGCCCGTGCGCGGCGCACCCGAGGAAGAGTACCATCTCGAATACATCGAGGATCCCATGATGCACCTGAGCCCCGAACTCAGCCTGCTCGAAGCGAACAAGGAAGTGATCAAGTTCAGCAGGCTGTGTGAGCGCATGCTCGGGCTGGTGCGCGACCTGTTGATCGAGAAGGACGATGCCGAACGCGCCGCCCTGCTTCAACGCATCGCCAAGTACGAGGACATCACGGACCGCATTGAGGTGGAAGTGAGCCGCTTCCTCACAAAGACCGCGGCCGAGGCGGGCGACGAGCGCCTGAGCGAGCGTATCCGCGCGCAGATCAGCATCATCGGCGACCTGGAACGCGTGGGCGACATTCTCTTCCAGATGAGCAAGAGCATCGAGCGCAAGAGCGACGAGCGCCTGTGGTTCTCACCCGAACAACGCGTTCACCTGCTGGATATGATGCGCTTGCTCGACAAAGCTATCGCCGTGATGATCCGCAACCTGGAGGCCGAACCCGAGGCCGTGCGGCTGGACGAGGCCATGGACGCCGAGCAGCGCATCAACCAGTTCCGCGATGAACTACGCAGGACACACCTCCGCAGCGTGGAGAGCGGCGACCACAACATCAAGAGCGGGATGATCTACAACGACCTCTTCAACAGCTGCGAAAAGCTGGGCGACCACCTGATCAACGTGAGCGAGGCCTTGGTGGGGATGGTTTGATGACATGTGGGCATGTGACCATGGGGGCATGTGGGCATTGTGCACATGTGAACATGACACTTGGTCGGAACGACCAGTATCTACGGAATGCGGAAGGCCTCGGTGGTCACCGTGTTGCTCACGTGTAACGCGCGGTCCACAAGCCTGACGTTGAAGCGCACGGTATCGCCCTGGTTAAGTGGCGGCAGCGGAAAGAACTGTGTGCGCAGTGCCCAGGCGATCTCACCATTGAGCGACTTGTCCTGTCCAGTTGGCGTGATGGGCGCAACACGGTAGTAGTACGGCAGGTTGACGTTCGTCCACGTCCCGTTCACCCGGCGTTGCGGATCGAAGAACAGGTTGAAATAATAGGTCGACGCCGCGTCGAACGGTGGGAAGGTGTCGCCTTCCGCCAGGCCGATATCACCATCACCATCGGTGAACGTGATCGTGATCAACGTGCTGTCACCGGTCATCTCCACGGACTTCATGGCGATAACGGGTTCAATGGGATAGGCCTCGCGTTTCAGGCAGGCGCCCAGAACAAGCGTTACGGCCACCAGAGCCGCTACTTTTGACGCCTTATAACGCATCTCCATCGCTTCCAAAGGTACAGCCCCGATGGCTCCTGGCAACTCCTTCGACCTGTCGTGGCGGGAGCGACCGTTCGCCGTGCGGACCGCCGGGGAGTTCAACGCGCTGGCGCTCGGATTATTTCACTTGCACGCCGCTCAGAACCCGGTATACCGTGGATTCCTGAACGCCCTCGGTCGTGACCCCGGCCACGTGCAACAGGTGGATCAGATCCCCTTTCTGCCCATCAGCTTTTTTCGCAACAGGCGCGTGCTGCTCGATGGACCGGAGCCCTGCATGACCTTCACCAGCAGCGGGACGACAGGCGCCGTGACGAGCAGCCACCACGTACCCTGGCCGGAACTGTACGAGCGGTCGTTCCTCACGTCCTTCACCGCAGCTTACGGACCGCCGTCCGGTTGGCGAGTGCTGGCGTTGTTGCCCGCTTACCTGGAACGCCAAGGGAGCTCGCTGGTGTACATGGCCGAGAAGTTGATCGCGGCCAGCGGCGATCCGCTCAGTGGCACCTACCTCTATCAGTACGACAAGCTGGCGGAAGTGTTGCGCCAAGGCGAAGCGGAAGGAAAGCCAACGCTGTTGCTCGGTGTGACCTTCGCGCTGCTGGACCTGGCGGAACAGCACCCGATCCCGCTGAAGCACACGGTGGTGATGGAGACCGGCGGCATGAAAGGGCGACGGCCCGAGATCGTACGCGATGAACTGCATGCGATCCTGAAGAAGGCTTTTTCCACCAGCACCGTCCACAGCGAATACGGCATGACCGAACTGCTCTCACAAGCGTGGTCAACAGGTGATGGCCTCTACCGCTGCCCGTCGTGGATGCGTGTTTCGCTCCGCGATGTGAACGACCCGCTTCGCCAGTGTGCCAACCGGTCGGACAGGCGGCATCAACGTGATCGATCTCTGCAACATCGCCAGCTGCCCCTTCATCAGCACCCAGGACCTCGGTCGCCTGCACGCCGACGGCTCATTCGAAGTGCTCGGGCGCTTCGACAACAGCGATCTACGGGGGTGTAATCTGATGGTGGGGTAACGCTCCTGAGCTGTGCACATCGGGCAGGTGATGCAGACTACCTTCACATGAGCAAGCCGCCTTCATCCTATGTGCAAACATGAATCCCATCGGTAACCTCAGATCGTTGGTTGTTTCATTCTGGTTGGTAGCTGGCCCGATCGTCTGCACAGCTCAGTGGACCACCGGTCCGAAGGTGCCGTGCAACGACCGCGTGTACTTCAAGGTATTCTCGGACACCATGCTCGTGAGGCGAGACCTACATGACACGAAGCACAAAGGCAAGGCCTATGGTAGGATCCATACGATGGGTTGGCGGGCGAATCGCACCGGACACTATCCCATGGGCCGTTTGGAACTGCCGGAGAACAGGATCATCACGACCGATACGTCATTCCGACGTGGCAGCGGCCATATGCTTACAGGTGCATTCCAGTTCCTCTACCGTAGCGGGAACCTGATGCAGGAATATGTCTTCGCCAATGGGTACATCCTCACGTACAAACAGTACCGACGAGATGGCTCTCTCGCGCTGTGGCTCGACTACGATATCGACTTTGACGGCTGCCTGTTCTCTTGCTTCGTGCAGGTTTGCAGAACGGAGGGAGGGGTTGAACGCTCCTTCGAGTATTTGAACACGTACATCGATAGGCGACCTGGCAGCTTCGACACCAACTATGCATGGAAAGCCAAGCGGCACAATTGGCAGCTCGCCTGCGAGATCTGGGCAGTGCCGATCCGCTATACGCGCCTGGACAGTTCCAAAGTGCGGATGCGGTCCACAGAGCGCGCGCTCGATGTCCAGTTGATGCGACCAGGCCAGTCCTCGTTTCCCGCATACGTTGCGGTCAAACTACCGCTCAAGGAATGTCCAGGGCCTCGTCTCAGACCCATTGATCTTGAGATGACCATCACGCACGCTGATGGTCGGGCGGTCGGTAGATCGACCCATGCTCGCCCTGATCAGACCATCTCCGGGGAACGGTTTCAGGACCCGCAAAGCGCTCCTCGGCCCATATTTCTACTTCCCACTGGGAGATTACACCACGAATGGATTCCAAGCCTATGACCTGTCGCCCGGTTCATACAAGATGGAGATCTTCGCCAAGCCGGATACGAGCAGCGGTCCGATACTGATCGGCAGTGCGCCACTTGTGGTCTACAACGATCGGTAGAGGCGCTCCGGCGTTTCGGCAACAGCGATGTACGGGGGTGTAATCGAATGGTGGAGTGACCGAACCGTGCTCGCGAGCGGCCCGTCTGGCTACGAAGTGAGCCTCAATGAGGTGCGGATGATCAAAGATCGCTTCGGCGTTGTTTAGTGCACAACGCCTCGCGAAAACGACTAGACCACCTTCACCAGGAAGTAGTTCTTCTTGCCGCGCTGCAGCAGGATGAACCTGCCGCTGAGCAGATCGTCAGTGCCCACTGCACGGTCCTCGGCGCACTTGCTCTTGTTCACGCTGATGCTGCCTTCCTTCAGCGCGCGCTTTGCTTCGCCCTTGCTGGGCAGGAAGCCCGACCGGTCGCTCAGCAGGTCGATGATGGGAAGGTTCCCGGTGATGGTATCGCGCGATACTTCAGCCTGCGGCACACCGTCGAAGATGTCGAGCAACTGATCGGCGCTCAACCGCGCGAGCGCCTCGGTTGTGGCATTACCGAAGAGCACGTTGCTCGCCTCGATGGCATTGGCCAGTTCCGTGTCACCGTGGGTACGACGCGTGATGTCGGCAGCGAAGAGCTTTTGCAACGTGCCGGGTTTTGCGCGATGCTCCGCCACATGGGCTTCGATCTCAGCCTTGTCCCACGTGGTGAAGATGTGCGTGTAGCGTTCCACATCCGCATCGCTCGCGTTCACCCAGAACTGATAGAACTTGTAGGGTGATGTGCGCTTCGCATCCAACCAGATGTTGCCGCCTTCGCTCTTTCCGAACTTGCTTCCATCAGCTTTGGTGAGCAGCGGCGTGGTGAGCGCATAGGCCTCGCCGCCGTCCATGCGGCGGATCAGCTCGGTGCCGGTGGTGATGTTGCCCCACTGGTCGCTGCCGCCCATCTGCAGCTTGCAGCCTTTGTGCTTGTACAGCCAGTAGTAGTCATACCCCTGCACCAGCTGGTAGGTGAACTCCGTGAAACTGATGCCCGTCTCCATGCGATTCTTCACGCTGTCCTTGGCCAGCATGTAGCCCACGGGAATGTGCTTGCCCACTTCACGGATGAAGCGCAGGAAGCCCATGTCCTTGAACCAGTCATAGTTGTTCACCATTTCCGCTGGACGCGTCTTCGAGTCGAAGTCGATAAAGCGCGCGAGCTGTTTGCCCACGCAGTCCTGGTTGTGGCGCAGCGCCTCCTCATCGAGCAGGTTGCGTTCGCTGCTCTTGCCGCTGGGATCGCCCACCATGCCCGTAGCGCCACCTACCAGCGCGATGGGTTTGTGCCCGCTCTGCTGGAAGTGCGTGAGCATCATGATCTGCACCATGTTACCCACGTGCAGGCTGTCCGCCGTGGGGTCGAAGCCGATGTAGCCACTGGCCGGGCCCTTCATCAGGTATTCCTCGGTGCCGGGCATGCTGTCGTGCAACAGCCCGCGCCAGCGCAACTCTTCAACGTGGTTACGAAGGGTGCTCATGGTGGTCTTGACGGCGGCGAAGATATCGGGAGTGCGGGCAGCGCGGCGCGGAAACCACCCCTATCTCTCCTTGCACAGCTGGAAGGGGAAAACAACCGTCACGTCCATCTTCACCGCATCTTCGCTGTGTCGCCGCGGCCTAAGTCATGGCGACCGATGAATGGATCTGGTGACCGGCGGAACGGGTATTGTCGGTGTGCACGTGCTGAACGAGCTGCTCGCACAAGGCCGTCCGGTGCGGGCGTTGGTGCGCGCTGGCAGCGACCGCGACCTCGTTCGCAGGGTCCTGAAGCACTACCACGCCGATGGCGATACGCGCTTCGCCCGGATCGAATGGGCAGAAGGTCGATCTGTTGGACATGTCGAGCCTGGTGGATGCCATGACCGGTGTGCAACGCGTCTTCCACTGCGCCGCCATCGTGTCCTTCGACCCCCGCGATGCCGATGCCATGTTCAAGCATAACATCACCGGCACCGCCAACGTGGTGAACGCGATGCTCGAGGCCGGTGTGCCGAGGCTGTGCCACGTGAGCAGCACCGCTACGATCGGCTTCCTCCCGAACGGCGCTGCCAATGATGAAACGGTGCAATTCGTGAGCGACAAGCACTCATCGCCTTATGCCGTAAGCAAGCACGAGGCGGAAATGGAGGTGCAACGCGGCATTGCGGAGGGCCTGTTCGCGGTGCTGGTGAACCCGTGCATCGTGCTGGGACCGGGCGCCAAGGGCCGCAGCAGCATGACGATGATAGAGCGCGTACGGAAAGGCTCGCGCTTCTTTCCTCCCGGCAGCAATGCTGTGGTGGATGCACGTGATGTGGCCACCGCGATGGTGCACCTGATCGAGCGCGGCGCCTGCGGCGAACGGCACCTGTTGATCGGCGAGAACCTCAGCTACGAGAAGCTCTTCAGCACGATAGCGCAAGCTGCAGGCAACGCGGCACCCGTTTGGCGGCTTCGCCCGTGGATGCTCGAACTGGGCTGGCGCTTGGAACGGATCCGCACACTTTTCGGCGGGCGCCCCCTCATCACCCGCCATACCGCGCGAACGGCCTATCGACCGCGGCTATATGATGGTTCGAAAGCGCGATCGATGGGTCTCGCTTTCCATGATGCCGCCGCTTCGGTACGCATCGTGGAGGACTTCCTCCGGGCTCAGTAAGGGATCGTGTCGCTGCGCAGCTGCAGTTCGGTCAGCACGTCGGAATACACCGCTTTCAATTCCTCGGGATGCTCGGCGTACCATTGGAAGGTGCGGTGGAAGGCCTCTGCTGAAACGTCCTTCTGCTTGAACAACTCGGCGTAATACTGCTTCACCGGTATATCCTGGCGCTTGTCCACCGTCATTTCGCGGTTCACGCGTGCTTCGATCAGCTGTGCTTCCACGAGCAGGCCCTTGAACCGATCACGGTCCAGAAGATCCGCCGGGCGCTCGTCCTCGTTCCCGCAGGCAGCGGCGAACAGAAGGAACGCGAACAGGGCGACGTGTCTCATCGGTCAAAGGAGAGTCGCTTGCCGCGTGCTGACCGGTCCACGATGCCGTTGTGGTAGACCTGACGCCCATTCACCCAAGTACGTAGCACGCGGGAGCGGAAGCGCTGACCCTCGAACGGCGACCAGCGGCACTTATAAAGAATATTGTCCGGCATCACGGTCCACGGCGAATCCATATCCACCAGCACGAGGTCGGCGAAATGGCCTTCGCGGACGAAACCCCGTCGGGAGACCTGGAACATGCGGGCAGGGGCATGGCACATCTTCTCCACGACCTGTTCCACCGTGAACACGCCTTGGTGCACGAGCTCGAGCATGGCAGGCAGGGCATGTTGCACCAACGGTCCACCACTTGGGCACTTGCGGTAGAGCTGGGCCTTCTCGTCGATGGCACCTGGGATCAGCAAGCACCCCTTCACATCCACTTCATTGGCTCTGCGGGCATCCCCTATCCCTTCGGCCGCGATCCGCTCGATGACGCCATCACCGATCATCACATCGGCCTCGAACGTGCGGCCTTCGTTCGCCACCCGGGTGTTACGAACGGTCCAGCGCTCCATGCGTCAAGGTATTGCCTTTCGTTGTTTCACATTGAAGCGCATCTTCAGCACGCCCAGCACGGCTTCACTGAAGATGTTGGCGCTCATCTTGCTCGTTCCCTTCATCCGATCGATGAAGGTAATGGGCACCTCGGCGATGCGGAATCCCGCCAGCACGGCGCGGTATTTCATTTCGATCTGGAACGCATACCCGATGAACCGGATCTTGTCCAGTTCGATCACCCGCAGCACGTTCGCCTTGTAGCAGACAAATCCTGCAGTGGTGTCGCGCACGCCGAGCCAAAGGATCATCCGCACGTATAACGATGCGCAGTAGCTCAGCAGGATGCGGTCCCAGGACCAATCGCGCACATGCCCTCCTTTCACATAGCGCGACCCTACGCTCATGTCCGCGCCCTGGCGATCACACGCGTCGAACAAGCGGACGAAGATCGTTGGGATCATGACTGAAATCGGCGTCCATCTCAAAGATGTACGCGTAGTCACGCTCCAAGGCCCAGTGGAAACCAGCGATGTAGGCGGTGCCAAGACCTTGTTTTCCTGCACGCTGCAACAGATGCAATCGCCCAGCGTGGATAGGCTGCAATGCCTTCACGGTATCAGCCGTGCCATCCGGCGATCCATCGTCCACCACCAGGACATGGAATTCGGGCTGAAGCTGGAAGACACGCGCGAGGATCTCGCGGATGTTCTCCTGCTCATTGTACGTGGGAATGATGACGAGTCGGGAGGGCACGCAGGGTTCGAACGTGGCGCGAAGATAGACCGACGAGCACAGCCCATCCGACCGGTCCCTTCCTTCGACAACGGCACTAGGTTCAGCGGACCAGGGTCACGTGACCGGTGCGGTCCACGCGATCGCTGCTGTACCGGTCGCGCCCGGTGATCTTCCAGATGTACACACCTACGGGAGTCCTCGTTCCATCACCGAACTCACCGTTCCAGGATTCACCCACCACAGTACTTTGGAAAAGCTGCTGTCCATAGCGATCGAAGATCAGTAACTCGTACTCGTCCGTTGCGAAGCCGGAAACGATGGGTCTGAAGGTGTCGTTGATGCCATCACCATCGGGGCTGAAGGCATTGGGAACGAACAATGCGGCACCCGCTGGAACGAACACATCGGCGCACATCGTGTCAAAGCATGCCTCATTGGCAAACGCCGTGAGGCACACGGGGTAGTAGCCTTCCACCTCGGAGGGGAAGGTGAAGGTGGGCTGCGCCTCTTCGCTCTCGCCCAGATCCGCGAACTGCCAGAGATAGCTCACCGCTCCGGAACTGCCGTTCTGGAAATAGGCCTCCGGCGCACCCGTGTTCAGGCTTTCAGGAAGCACGACGAACATCGCCTCTGGCCGCTCGACCACATCCACGGCAGCAGCAAGCGTAACCTCAGCCAAGCAACCGTTCCCGGCATTCATGGTCAGCGTCACCGTATACGATCCCGTCTGGTCATAGATGATCGGAGGTGGCGCACATTCCGTGGATGTACTGTCGTTACCGAATGTCCAGTAGCATGTTCCGGGGCCTTCATAACCATTGGTGAAAATGGCCGTCACTGGCGAGCAACCACCATCCGTTTCAACCAGGATCCTCCGGTTGCGGCGCGGGATTTATGGTGACGATGACCATGGCTTCATCGAAAAGGCAAGGGGCCGGTGCCGCCACGGTGTAGGTGTATGCCCCCGAAGGGTCGGTGGCCGGGTCAACAGTGCCGTCACATGGCGAGCCATCAGGGAAACTCCAAGCGCCACCAGCGTCGGGCGTGCCTTCCAACAAGGGCAAGAGGACGAATGGGGCGGCATCCGCACAGAGGGTGATCGCGCCATCATCACCGGCATCGGCCGCTTGTGATACGGACATGGCCACGGTGGACATGTCAGAGGCACAGGGTCCCTGGCCTACAACTTCATAGGTGTATGTGCCGACCAACGAGACGCCCGGGGTGAACGTGCCCGATGAAGGAAGTTCATCGGGGCCGGTCCATGAGCCGCCCGGCTGCGGGGTGCCCCCCAACACGGTGATCAAGTTGATGGGTGCATGGTCACTGCACACGATATCGCTGGCATTCTCTCCTGCGTCCGCCGCAGGGTTCAGGAGCACGTTCACCGTTGCGCTGGCGTCAGGGCATGGAACGGGGCCTTGCACAGTGTAGGTGTACAGCCCTTGTGGGTCCGATGCCGGATCGATCGTTCCGCTGAACGGCGAACCATCAGGAGCGCTCCATGCGCCACCGGCCTGGGGCGATCCACCCAGACTGGGGAACAAGGCCTGCGGTGCACTGGTCGTGCACAATGTCACAGCTCCTGGACCACCAGCTGTCACCGCAGCATTGATGCTGACGTTGACAACGGATGCGGCATCCGGACAGGTCGCGTTGCCATCAACGGTGTAGGTGTAGGCTCCTGCCGGATCCGCGGCCGGGTTCAACGTTCCATTGAATGCGCCACCACCCGGAGCCGACCATGTGCCGCCCGGATCGGGCGATCCGAGAAGGACGGACAACAATGCAACGGAAGCGCCACTATTGCACAAGGCTATGTCCGCACCCTGCCCTGCATCCGGGCCCGTCGGAACGGTCACCAGAACACTGCTTTGCTGGGCTGCACATATCGCCGTGCTGATGGTGTATGAGTATACGCCCGGTGCATCCACTGAAGGATCGAACAACCCGCTGAATGCACCGCCACCAGGTGCGTTCCATGTGCCGCCTGCAACAGGTGTTCCACCCAAGGCCGTGAACAGGTCAAGCGGCGCATCCCCTGTACACAATGCCACGCTGCTGTTGGTGCCCGGGTCCGGTGATGTTTCAATGGTGACCATCACCAAGGCTGAGGACGAAAGGCAAGGCGCTGCTGCGGCAAGGGTGTATTGGTAGCTGCCCGGGGCATCCACCGCTGGATCCAGTGTGCCGCCATGCGCACTACCGTCCGGAGCGGTCCACGTACCTCCCGCTTGCGCGCCTCCGCCAAGTTGCGCGAAAAGGGATGTCGGTACCGAATTCGAACACAGCGTGATCGCACCGTCCGTACCCGCGTTCGGGCTGCTGGTTTCCGTGACCGTCACTGTGGCCTGATCGGCCGTGCAGGGTGCCGTACCCGCTACTGTGTAGGTGTAAACCCCGCTCGCGTTCACTGCCGGATCGTAGGTGCCGCTGAAGGCACCGCCGCCCGGAGCCGTCCATGTACCACCGGCCTGCGCACCCGCGAGCGATGCGAAGAGGCCCGTGGGCGCGCCCAGGTCGCAGATCGTGATCGAACCATCCGTCCCTGCGTTCGGTGCTGCGTTCTCCGTCACCGTCACCGTGGACTGATCGCTCACGCAGGGTGCCGTGGCGCTCAGCGTGTAGGTGTAGATGCCGCTGTTGTTCACCGCGGGATCGTATGTTCCGTTGAAGGCACCGCCTCCGGGCGCCGTCCATATGCCACCGGCCTGCGCGCCGGTAAGCGATGCGAAGAGGCCTGTGCCGGCCGAGTTCGAGCACAAGGTGATCGCACCGTCCGTACCCGCGTTCGGGCTGCTGGTTTCCGTGACCGTCACCGTGGCCTGATCGGACGTGCAAGGTGCCGTACCCGCTACTGTGTAGGTGTAAACCCCGCTCGCGTTCACTGCCGGATCGTAGGTGCCGCTGAAGGCACCGCCGCCCGGAGCGGTCCATGTACCACCGGCCTGCGCACCAGCGAGCGACGCGAAGAGGCCCGTGGGCGCGCCCAGGTCGCAGATCGTGATCGAACCATCCGTCCCTGCGTTCGGTGCTGCATTTTCCGTCACCGTCACCGTGGACTGATCGCTCACGCAGGGTGCCGTGGCGCTCAGCGTGTAGGTGTAGATGCCGCTGTTGTTCACCGCGGGATCGTACGTTCCGTTGAAGGCACCGCCTCCGGGCGCCGTCCATATGCCGCCGGCCTGCGCGCCGGTCAGCGATGCGAAGAGGCCTGTGCCGGCCGAGTTCGAGCACAAGGTGATCGCACCGTCCGTACCCGCGTTGGGGCTGCTGGTTTCCGTGACCGTCACTGTGGCCTGATCGGCCGTGCAGGGTGCCGTACCCGCTACTGTGTAGGTGTAAACCCCGCTCGCGTTCACTGCCGGATCGTAGGTGCCGCTGAAGGCACCGCCGCCCGGAGCGGTCCATGTACCACCGGCCTGCGCACCCGCGAGCGATGCGAAGAGGCCCGTGGGCGCGCCCAGGTCGCAGATCGTGATCGAACCATCCGTCCCTGCGTTCGGTGCTGCGTTCTCCGTCACCGTCACCGTGGACTGATCGCTCACGCAGGGTGCCGTGGCGCTCAGCGTGTAGGTGTAGATGCCGCTGTTGTTCACCGCGGGATCGTATGTTCCGTTGAAGGCACCGCCTCCGGGCGCCGTCCATATGCCGCCGGCCTGCGCGCCGGTCAGCGATGCGAAGAGGCCTGTGCCGGCCGAGTTCGAGCACAAGGTGATCGCACCGTCCGTACCCGCGTTCGGGCTGCTGGTTTCCGTGACCGTCACCGTGGCCTGATCGGCCGTGCAGGGTGCCGTACCCGCTACTGTGTAGGTGTAAACCCCGCTCGCGTTCACTGCCGGATCGTAGGTGCCGCTGAAGGCACCGCCGCCCGGAGCCGTCCATGTACCACCGGCCTGCGCACCCGCGAGCGATGCGAAGAGGCCCGTGGGCGCGCCCAGGTCGCAGATCGTGATCGAACCATCCGTCCCTGCGTTCGGTGCTGCGTTCTCCGTCACCGTCACCGTGGACTGATCGCTCACGCAGGGTGCCGTGGCGCTCAGCGTGTAGGTGTAGATGCCGCTGTTGTTCACCGCGGGATCGTATGTTCCGTTGAAGGCACCGCCTCCGGGCGCCGTCCATATGCCGCCGGCCTGCGCGCCGGTCAGCGATGCGAAGAGGCCTGTGCCGGCCGAGTTCGAGCACAAGGTGATCGCACCGTCCGTACCCGCGTTCGGGCTGCTGGTTTCCGTGACCGTCACCGTGGCCTGATCGGCCGTGCAAGGTGCCGTACCCGCTACTGTGTAGGTGTAAACCCCGCTCGCGTTCACTGCCGGATCGTAGGTGCCGCTGAAGGCACCGCCGCCCGGAGCCGTCCATGTACCACCGGCCTGCGCACCCGCGAGCGATGCGAAGAGGCCCGTGGGCGCGCCCAGGTCGCAGATCGTGATCGAACCATCCGTCCCTGCGTTCGGTGCTGCGTTCTCCGTCACCGTCACCGTGGACTGATCGCTCACGCAGGGTGCCGTGGCGCTCAGCGTGTAGGTGTAGATGCCGCTGTTGTTCACCGCGGGATCGTATGTTCCGTTGAAGGCACCGCCTCCGGGCGCCGTCCATATGCCGCCGGCCTGCGCGCCGGTCAGCGATGCGAAGAGGCCTGTGCCGGCCGAGTTCGAGCACAAGGTGATCGCACCGTCCGTACCCGCGTTCGGGCTGCTGGTTTCCGTGACCGTCACCGTGGCCTGATCGGACGGGCAAGGTGCTGTACCCGCTACTGAGTAGGTGTAAACCCCGCTCGCGTTCACCGCGGGATCATACGTGCCACTGAAGGCACCGCCGCCCGGAGCCGTCCATGTGCCCCCTGCCTGCGCACCGGTAAGTGAGGCGAAGAGCCCCGTGGCCGCAGATGTAGAACACAGGGTGAGCGTGCCATCCGTACCCGCGTTCGGTGCGGCATTCTCCGTGACCGTCACCGATCGCCTGGTCCGTTGGGCAGGGGGCTGTACCTGCTACTGAGTAGGTATACGCACCGCCAGTGTTCACCGCAGGATCGTACGTGCCGCTGAAGGCACCACCACCCGGAGCGGTCCATGTGCCGCCGGCCTGCGCGCCGGTAAGGGAAGCGAAGAGGCCTGTGGCGGCCGAGTTCGAGCACAAGGTGGTCGCACCGTCCGTACCCGCGTTCGGCGCGGCATTCTCCGTAACGGTGACCGTGGCCTGGTCCGCTGCGCAGGGTGCCGTGCCATTCACCGTGTAGGTGAACACACCGCTGTTGTTCACTCCGGGATCATACGTGCCGCTGAACGCACCACCACCTGGCGCCGTCCACGTACCGCCGGCCTGCGCGCCGGAAAGTGAGGCGAAGAGGCCCGTGGCCGCAGATGTAGAACACAGGGTGAGCGTGCCATCCGTACCCGCGTTCGGTGCGGCGTTCTCCGTGACCGTCACGATCGCCTGGTCCGTTGGGCAGGGGGCTGTACCTGCTACTGAGTAGGTATACGCACCGCCAGTGTTCACCGCAGGATCGTACGTGCCGCTGAAGGCACCACCACCCGGAGCGGTCCATGTGCCGCCGGCCTGCGCGCCGGTAAGGGAAGCGAAGAGGCCTGTGGCGGCCGAGTTCGAGCACAAGGTGATCGCACCGTCCGTACCCGCGTTCGGTGCGGTATTCTCCGTAACGGTGACCGTGGCCTGGTCCGCCGCGCAGGGTGCCGTGCCATTCACCGTGTAGGTGAACACACCGCTGTTGTTCACTCCGGGATCATACGTGCCGCTGAACGCACCACCACCTGGCGCCGTCCACGTACCGCCGGCCTGCGCGCCGGAAAGTGAGGCGAAGAGGCCAGTGGCCGCAGATGTAGAACACAGGGTGAGCGTGCCATCCGTACCCGCGTTCGGTGCGGCGTTCTCCGTGACCGTCACGATCGCCTGGTCCGTTGGGCAGGGGGCTGTACCTGCTACTGAGTAGGTATACGCACCGCCAGTGTTCACCGCAGGATCGTACGTGCCGCTGAAGGCACCACCACCCGGAGCGGTCCATGTGCCGCCGGCCTGCGCGCCGGTAAGGGAAGCGAAGAGGCCTGTGGCGGCCGAGTTCGAGCACAAGGTGACCGCACCGTCCGTACCCGCGTTCGGTGCGGCATTCTCCGTAACGGTGACCGTGGCCTGGTCCGCTGCGCAGGGTGCCGTGCCATTCACCGTGTAGGTGAACACACCGCTGTTGTTCACTGCGGGATCATACGTGCCACTGAAGGCACCGCCGCCCGGAGCCGTCCATGTGCCCCCTGCCTGCGCACCGGTAAGTGAGGCGAAGAGCCCCGTGGCCGCAGATGTAGAACACAGGGTGAGCGTGCCATCCGTACCCGCGTTCGGTGCTGCATTCTCCGTGACCGTCACGATCGCCTGGTCCGTTGGGCAGGGGGCTGTACCTGCTACTGAGTAGGTATACGCACCGCCAGTGTTCACCGCAGGATCGTACATGCCGCTGAAGGCACCACCACCCGGAGCTGTCCATGTGCCGCCGGCCTGCGCCCCGGTGAGTGACGCGAAGAGGCCTGTGGCGGCCGAGTTCGAGCACAAGGTGGTCGCACCGTCCGTACCCGCGTTCGGCGCGGCATTCTCCGTAACGGTGACCGTGGCCTGGTCCGCTGCGCAGGGTGCCGTGCCATTCACCGTGTAGGTGAACACACCGCTGTTGTTCACTGCGGGATCATACGTGCCGCTGAAGGCACCACCACCCGGAGCCGTCCATGTGCCGCCGGCCTGTGCCCCCGTCAGCAGCGTGAACACGTTCGTAGCGGCGTTCGATGAACAGATCGAATACAATGCATCCACTCCTGCATTGGCCGCGAGGTTCTCCGTGACCGTGACCATGGCCTGATCTCCCGGGCAAGGCGCACTGGGCGCCAGCGTGTAAGTGAACGCACCCGACGAATTCGTGGAGGGATCATACGTTCCGCTGAACGCCCCACCGCCGGGTGCGGTCCACGTGCCGCCGGCCTGCGCTCCGGTCAACAGCGTGAAGAGGTTCGTTGCCGGTCCATTACTGCATAGGGCGAGCGCGGCATCGGGGCCTGCGTTCGGGGCCAATACCTCTGTTACCGTGACCGTGGCAGCCGCATTGGCGCAAGGCGCTGTACCCAGGACAGTGTATACGTACACACCAGGCCCATCAACCGCAGGGTCATAAAGGTTGCTATGCGCAGCACCTCCTGGAGCGGTCCATGTGCCGCCCGCTTGTGGAGCCCCGCCCAAACTGGTGAACAAGTTCACCGGGGCCGACGAGGAACATACAGTGCGAAGGCCGTTCGTGCCGGCGCTCGGTACCTGATTAATGGTAACCGTGACCGTGGCCTGCCCATTTAGGCAAGGGGCTGTGCCGATCACCGTGTAGGTGTACACACCCGGGGCATGTATGGCCGGATTGAAGTTGCCGCTGAACGCCCCACCCCCTGGGCCCGTCCACGTACCACCGACCGCGGGTGTGCCTGCCAGGTAGCCGAACATGGCCGTAACCCCCTGGTTCGAACACACGCTCATGAGGCCATTGGCCCCGGCATTGGGCGCCGCGGTCTCCGTTACGGTCACCGTGGCGCTCGCCGCTGGGCAACCCGAACCACCTGGAACGTTGTACGTGTAGACCCCCGGGCCATGAACGGCCGGATCGTATGTTCCACCGAAGGCCCCACCGCCTGGGGCGGTCCAACTGCCGCCAGCTGTAGGCGCGCCACCGAGACTGGCGAGCAGGTTCACTGCCGCAGCATTGGAGCAGATGCTCAGCGCCCCGTTGGTGCCCGCATTGGGAATGGCGAAATAACTGACGGTGACCGTTGCTGTTGCATTGGCACAGGAATTACCGACGGTATATGTGTACGCGCCAGCGGGATCGACGAACGGATCGAACTGCGCATTGTGTGGATCACCGGAAGGGTCTGTCCAGAAGCCCCCGGGGTCAGGAGCGCCACCGAGCTCATCGAAGAGCAAAAAGGCCAATGAGTTCGGACAGACCTGAATGGCCCCGTTGGTCCCCGGGGATGGAATGGGACCACCGCCGCTCACCGTGGTGATGTTCAGTGCGATGGTCGCCGTGTTCTCGATCGGACAGGATCCATCATCCGCCTGTACCAATATGTTGACCGGCGAATAGGCCAGGTCACCCGTCCAACAAATACGCCCGATGGCCGGGTTGGTGCCGATCACTGTAAAGGTGGAACCGGGCAGTAAGGCCGTGGCCGAAGAGACGACCTGAAGGATCGTTCCAGGATCAGCATCGGTGAACTCAAGGTCCACACAGAACGCCTCTCCTTCGCATACTTCGATGCTGTTCGTTCCGGTCAGCAGGCCCCCGGTGTTGTTCACCACGCCCTGGCTCACAGGCACGTTCCCTGTGCACGGAAGTACAACGAACATGATATCGCGCATCACCGTGCCGACCAAGTTGCCATTCGTATCGTACTCCTCCACTTCCACCACCACCACGTAGTTCCCGCTGACCGTGGGGGTAAAAACGATCTGGCCGGTCACCGGATCAAGCGTGATGCCCGGTACCGGCGACCCACCGGAGAATCCGGGCTGATAGTTCACGTCCTGAACTGAACCCCCGAAGAACCGCGCATTGATCAGGGAGTAGGTGAAGACATCCCCATCCGGCTCATTCACCCCGAAGTTGTAGTACACCGGCTGGTTGACACACACGTAAGGGATGGACTGGTCGGTGAATTCCGGCGAATTGTTGCACGCGTCGGTCACGTTGTAGATCTCCGCCTCGATGTAAATCCCGGGAACACCCACGAGGTCCACCGTATTCGCCCTGCAGCATATGTTCCAGCTCACCGTCCAATGATCACACGGTGGCAGGGTGACGATGGTCTCGAAGTGGTAATATTCGATACCCGGCAGAACACCACCATTGCAGGTGCTGTTGGGCAGGGCCGCCGCGCATAGCTGGCTCACCTCGGTAGGTGGTGGGGGCGGAATGTTCGGCACTGTGAATGTGGTGCCACATGTGCTGGTAAAGGTCAACGTCTGTGGAATGCTCGCCACACCAACACAATCCAGGAAGAGGTCCAGGTTGATGAGGAATTGATCAGGGCCAACGCATTCGTAGGTGATGCTCCCCCCCGCGTAATGTGCGGCATGCGATGTGCTGTTCTGAAGAACGCAGAGGCACCCGATGACCAGAATGCGCATCAGGTCGCGCACGCGTGTGCGCGTACCTGACCATGTGCTTTTCTTTCGGAACACTTCCGGATGGTATGTACTTAGGACCAACGCCAAGCTAACAAATGTACTCTGGTCAAGGTCGGTTGGCCAGTGGGGGGCTGGGTGGATATCAACTATCAGGGCCGTAGGACTTTATGAACAGCGCCCACATTTAACGTCGGCGGTATCTTGAACCGGGCGGGTCAGGCTTACTTTTGGCCCCCTTTTGCGAGAATCATCCTCACCTAGCGACCCACCGCCCTTGGCTACATCCTGCCCCTCCAACGTACCTGTTCGCTTCCCAATTTTCGGAGGCCTTCGCAGCGGATCACTCGGCTTCTTCTTCTTCAGCGCAGCCTTGTTCGCGCAGACCGATACCTCACTGACCTTGGCGCCAGACACGGCCCAGAGCTCAGCAGACCTGCGATCTGCCGCGTTCACCGTGAGTTCCAGCGAACTGGACGCTGAACTCAACAGCCAGGATGTGAGCGGGGTGCTGCAAAGCTCGCGCGACATCTTCAACAGCACGGCCGGCTTCACCTTTGGAGCGGCCCGGTTCCGCATTCGCGGTTTTGATGGGGAGAACACCCTGATCAGCCTGAACGGTGTGTTGATGAACGACCTGGAAAGCGGATTCGCCTCCTTCAGCAATTGGGGCGGATTGAACGATGTGACCCGCTGGCTGGAGACCCGCACCGGGGTGACGGCATCGCGATACAACTTCGGCGGCGTGGGCGGATACTCGGAGATCTCCCTGCGCGCCAGCGAGTTGCGTCGAGGAACCCGCTTTTCCTACGCCCTTACGAACCGGGCCTATACCCACCGCTTGATGGGGACCTTCAACACGGGCCTGATGGCGAACGGATGGGCCTTCAGCGTCAGCGGCTCGCGTCGCTGGGCCAATGAGGGTTATGTGCCGGGTACCTTCTACGACGCAGGCGCCTATTTCGTCAGTGCAGAAAAGAAATTGAACGCACGCCACAGCATCGGATTCACCGGGTTGGGCGCACCCATCCGCCAAGGCCGCCAGACCATTGCCATCCAGGAGGCATATGACCTCACCGGAGACAATTATTACAACCCGTCCTGGGGTTATCAGGCCGGCGAAAAGCGCAACAGCCGGGTGAGCTACGACCACAAGCCCATCCTGATGCTCACCCACGTGTTCACGCCGGATGACAGCACGGAATGGACCACCACGGCGCTGTATTCCTTCGGTCGCGATGGCAATACCAATCTCAACTGGTTCGACGCGAAGGATCCCCGTCCCGATTATTACCGCTACTTCCCCAGCTATTACACACAAGAGGATCCGGGGTATGCAGCCGAGCTTACCAGCGCCTGGCAGAACAATGCCAACACCCAACAGATCGATTGGGATCAGCTGTATTTCGCCAATGGCAAGAACCTCTACACCGTACAGGATGCAGAAGGCGTCAGCGGGAACAACGTGACCGGCCTGCGCAGTAAATACATCGTGGAGGATCAGCGCACGGACCCCACCCGCATTGGCCTGAACACGGTATGGAGCCGGGAGATGCGCGCAGGATACCATTTGACCGCTGGCGCCAGCTTTAACAAGCAGAAGTCGCACAACTTCAAAGTGATGAATGACCTGCTGGGCGGCGAGTTCTGGGTGGACCTGAACCAGTTCGCTGAGCTCGATAGCAACGACCCGAACGGCTCGCAGCAGAACCTGGATAACCCCAACCACGTGGTGCGGGAAGGTGACACCTTCGGATATGATTACGACATCCACACCCAGCTGATCAACGCCTTCGGGCAAGTGGAGAAAAAGTGGCAGCGCATTGAAGGCTACGCGGGCCTGAGCGTATCGCAGACGAGCTTCTGGCGCGACAGCCGCTTCCGCAATGGACTATTCCCCGAGACCTCCAAGGGCGAAAGCCCGAAGGAGACCTTCACCAACGTGGGCGTGAAGGCCGGTGCGGTGTACAAGCTCGATGGCCGCAACTACATCACCGGGAACGCGGCGTTCATCACCCGCCCCCCCACCACCCGCACGGCTTTCACCAGCCCGCGCACTCGCGAGACCACGATCGGCGGGCTAACGAGCGAGAGCGTACTGGCAGGCGACATCAGCTACCTGGCGCGAATGCCCAAGCTGAAAGGCCGCGCCACCCTGTACTACGCGCAGATCGCCGACCAACTGTGGAACCGCAGTTACTTCAACGAGGAGTTCTTGACGCTGGTGAACTATGCCATGACCGGTGTGGACCAGACGCACATGGGCGTGGAACTTGGTGTGGAGGCGAAGATCTCTCCCACCTTGACGGCCACCGCCGTGCTCGCACAAGGCCAGTACCGCTACACCTCGCGACCCACGGCCACGCTCAGCCGTGATAACCTCGATACCGCAATTGCCACGGGTCGCACCATCTATTGGAAGAACTACCGCGTTGGTGGCATGCCCCAGACCGCAGCATCCATCGGTGCGCAGTACAGCTCTCCCAAGTTCTGGCGCGTGGGTGCCAATGTGAACTACTTCGGCAACATCTATCTGGACCCCAATCCCGATCGCCGCACGGCTGAAGCGCTGACCAACCTGGTGACGGAGGACCCCCAGTGGGACGAGTTGCTGGACCAGATGAAGCTGGATGACGGCATGACCGTGGACATCTTCTTCTTCAAGAGCTGGATGTTCAAGCGCAAATACCGTTTGGGCTTCAATGCCAGCATCAGCAACCTATTGGACAACCAGGAACTGCAGACAGGGGGCTTCGAGCAGCTACGCTACGACCGCCAGAACCCGGACAAGTTCCCACCCAAGTTCGGCTACATGTTCGGCCGGACCTACTTCCTCATGCTCACGTACAGCTTCTGATCACGAAACAACCCATGCACCGCATGACCTTCCCTTCCGCCCTTCGCACCCTGTTGTTCCTTCCCTTGCTGGCTGTCCTGGCCGGTTGTGACAAGGAATTGGATACGCCGCCTGTTCGCACACTGCCGGTGGGCGACGTACTGACCGTGGCGCAGATGAAAGCCCTATGACCGAACAGCCCGGTCCACTTCGCCGAAGCGAAAAGTGTGTACGTGACCGTAACGGCCGACGAGACAGACGGAAACTTCTACAAGAACATTTACGCCCAGGACAGCACCGGCGGCATCTGCCTGCGACTGCTCTCCAGCGGTGGCCTGTACATCGGCGATCGCATCCGCATCTATCTGCCCGGTACGGTGCTCAGCCCTTACAACGGCCTGATGCAGTTGGACAGCGTGAACGTGGATAACAACACCGTGAAGCAGGCGACCCTGGTGCCCGTGGCGCCGCTGGTGCTCACGATCCACCAACTGACCACCGCCGGGCTGGACACCATACAGAGCATGCTGGTCCGTTTGAACGATGTGGAGTTCGCAGCGTTACCGATGCCGCTGGGCAGCACGCTGGGCCGATGCCGCTGAATTCGCAGAGCGTGAACCACACACTGGAGGATTGCGACGGCAACCAGGTACTGGTGCGTACGAGCGGCTACGCCAACTACGCATCCCGTCCCCTGCCTCAGGGTAAGGGCAGCTTCACCGGCATCCTCGGCGTTTTCGGCTCCACGCTGCAACTCTTTGCGCGCTCTGAGGCCGAGGCACAATTGAACGGACCGCGTTGCCCCGGGCAGGAACTGCCCTTCTTCAGCAAGAACTTCAACGATGCCAGCGTGACCTCCGGCGGCTGGTCCCAGTGGTCGGATACCACGGTCCTGTTCACCACAAACACGATCGGTTCGAATGACGGCACGCCATACGGCCAGATCAAGAACTACGTGAACGGCGCGAACATCCCTTGCGAGACCTGGCTGATATCCCCCGCCATCAACCTCACATCCACTTCGGCGCCGATCCTTTCCTTTATTACCGCCTGCAACTACACGGGTTCCAATCTGCAGGTATTCGTGAGCACGAATTACACCAGCGGCGCTCCATCAACCGCCACGTGGACCTCCCTCCCTGCGGCGGTGAGCCCCGGAGCATGGGCCTGGACCGCTTCGGGCGCGCTGTCGCTTTCCTCCTACATCTCCAGTAACTTCCGCATCGGGTTCAAATACACGGGCACCAATGCCGATGGAAAGACCTGGGAGCTGGACGACATCAAGATCATCGCGCAATAACCCGCTGACAAGCTCAGCACCCAACTTCAGCAATCCCCACAACCCATGAGATCAACTCTACTCATTCTTGCCGCTTCGGTCGCCACGATCGCCAGCGCGCAGTTCAGCAGCGGCTTCGAGAACTGGACCGATACCGTGCCATCCGACTGGATGGGCGTGAAGTCGTCCATCAGCGCAGACAGCGTGTCGCAAGTGAGCACCAACGTGCATGGTGGCACCTTTGCGGTCCGTCTCATCAACACCACCACCAGCCATAAGCGTTTCACCACGCAGCCGGTGAGCGTAACGAACGCTTCCATCTATCAGATCAGTTTCTGGGTGCGGGGTAACGGGGAAGATCCGCACGGGTCTGTTCGACGGCCGCAGCACCGGCTTCGGGTATGCGCCGTACAACGCCTACACGGTTTCCACCGGCAACACTTGGACCCAGGTGACACAGAGCATCACCTGCCAGAACGATACGACCGGCGCCGAGTTCATCCTCTCGGTGCGCAGCACCTCGGGCCCCGAGCACCTCGTAGTGGACGATGTGAACATCACCTCGGGTGGTGGCCCGGTGAACGCCAGCGTCTACGAGATCCAGAACACCACGGATGTGAACGGAAACTCGCCCCTGAACGGCCAGGTGGTCCTTACCGGCGGTATCGTTACCGGTGTTGACACGATCGGCCAGAACTCCTACTTCATCCAGAGCGGCAATGGTCCGTGGACCGGTATCTATTGCTTCGACCCCGTTAACGTCGTGTCCATCGGCGACAGCGTGGTATTGCAAGCCACGGTCACCGAGTTCAATAGCTTGACCGAACTGACCGCTGTGACCTCGTTCACCGTTGTCGGCCAGTTCGCCACGCCAACGCCTCAATTGCTCGGCACGGATGGCGCCACACAGGAACAATGGGAAGGTGTGCTGGCCGTGATCGCCAATGCTGAGTGCACCAGCCTGCCCGACGGTTTCGGCGAATGGACCATTAACCAGCCCCCCGGCAGCCTGCCCGTGGACGACCTGATGTACTTGTACAACCCGACCGTTGGCACGAACTACGATGTGACCGGTGTTGTGCACTACGCCAACGGCGCCTGGAAGATCGAACCCCGCGATGAGAACGATGTGGTGGTGGCCACGGGCATCAGCGAAGCAGGTGTGCTGGCGGCTTCGAGCCTCTATCCGAACCCTGCCTCTGAGCTGGTGACCATTGATCTGGGTGCGACGCTCGGGAATGTGTCCTACACCGTGACCGACCTGACCGGTCGTGCGGTATTGAACGGCAACCTGAACAACACCCGTACCGGCATCCAGGTAGATGGCCTCAACGCAGGCCTGTACACGGTAACGCTGCGCAGCGATGCATCGGTGAAGGCCATGAGCCTTCAGGTGATCCGCTCGATCTTACCGAATAACGACCTTGGAAAGGGCCGCCTCGCTTGAGGCGGCCCTTTCTGTTCGGTACTTGTCCGAGGGACCGAGCTCATGCCGCCAACCCAGTGAGATCAGCTGAGACAATGCTGACAACGGGCGAGGATCCATATTGCTCATCATCGTCCGGCACATCTTCGATCGAAGGAACCGCATGATCACGCCAAGATCAGACCTTAAGTATCGGTTATTGCTGCCCTGCAATCCTGTACGCTCGCTTCTCCAACTGATCCTGTACGAACCAACGTCCGCTCTTCGCCACTGCCATGATCGGAAGGCGGAATGCCTGAGGGGTCCGATCGACTTTCCGGTCAGGTCAAAACTGAGAACGGTGATCCGCCGGACCCCAACTGCGGAGTGGCCGGGTTGAAAAAGCGCGCGGGCCGATCTCTCGGCCCGCGTGCTCCCTTTGCTGAACAACCCCTCGCCGACGGCGCAAGGGGAACCCAACCCTACTTGCTCAGCACCTTGAATTCCGTTCGGCGATTGCGCTGGTGTTGCTCATCGTTGCACTTTGTGCACTCGCAGGTCTCCACCGGCTTCGTTTCGCCATAGCCCTTGCTGATGAGGCGATCCTTGGCGATGCCTTGTTTGATCAGGTATTCCACGGCGCTCTTCGCCCGCTTGGAGCTGAGGTCCATGTTGTACGCATCCTTGCCACGGCAATCCGTGTGGGCGCTCAGCTCGATCTTCACCGTGGGGTTGTCGATGAGCGTTTGCACCAGCTTGTCCAGTTCAAGCGCCGCATCCGGACGGATGTTCCACTTGGCCAGATCGTAGTAGATGTTATCCAGGCGCACCACCTGGTCGACCTCCAGCGGGAAGAGCTTGAAATCCGTGCGGATCACCGTGGCGGTCTTGCCCTTGGTGCTGATGCGTGCGCTCTGCTTGAAGAATCCTTCCTTCTCCACCTTCAGGCGATAGTCCGTGTTGGGGGCCAGGCTGAAGGCGTATTTGCCATCCGGCCCTGTGACCATCTCCTGCACCACCTTATCGTTCGCATCGAGCAAGCATCACCTTGGCACCGGACAGGGGAGCACGTGTCTCGCCATGCATCACGCTACCCTCTGCACCGTAATCGTATTTATCCAGGGAGATCGTCACGTCATCCAGCGCATCCGTGTCCGGGTTCAGTGAAACGCTGTTCTGCAGATATCCGTTCTTCGTGGCCGTAACGTTGTAGGCATTGCCGGTATGGTGCTTCGATCTCGAACCGACCATCACCCAGCATGGTGATCCGCGCGTCATCCAGATAGCGTCCGTTGCCGTCCTTGATGTCCAGCATGGCGCCATCGAGCCCTTCCCGCGTCTTGCTATCGACCACGCGCCCGATGATCCGTTCCATGGGCGGGTGCACCGTGCAGCCATAGATGTCGTCGCTGCCCTGTCCACCCGGGCGGTTGCTGACGAAGAATCCCGAACTATCATCTTTCAGGATGATCAGGTTCCGCTCATCGAACCGCGTGTTGACGGGGTATCCGAGATTGATGACGGAACTGGGGCCCTTGGGCGTGAGGCGGCATTGGAAAATGTCATATCCCCCCAGGCCGGGATGGGCGTTGCTGGTGAAATACAGCACACTGTCCTGGCTGAGATACGGGAACATCTCATTGCCCGGCGTGTTGACCTTGGCTCCGAGGTTCTGCGGAACACCCCAACGATTGCCCAGGTTATCACAATACCACAGATCCGTGCCCCCCTGACCTCCGGGGCGATCGCTCGCGAAATACAGCCGCTTGCCATCCGGGCTGATCGCCGGGTGGCCGGTGTTGTACTCCTGGTCGTTGTGCTCGAACGGCACAAGACCGTCCCATTCCCGTTGATTGAACTCGCCTGCGGTGATATCCGAGGTGAAGATCCCCAGCTTGAGTTCGCCATTGCTGGCCTTGTTCAAGGTACCGTAGAACACATTATCGCGCGTGAAGTACAGCCTGTGAGCGATCGAGTCGTACGAGGCCGTGCCATCATGATACCGGCTGTTCAGGTCCTTGCGCATCACCATGGGTTCCGCGGCCGTTCGCCCCTTCAGTAGTGCGGTATACAGGTTCAGGAAGGGCTGGTCGTCCCATTTGTACTCACTCTTTCCGCCCACTCCTTCGCCGCGTGCACTGCTGAAGATCAGCAGGTCGTCCATCACCGTCATCCCCAGATCGGCCTGCGGGCTGTTGATGGGGACGGTGCGTACTTCATTCCGGGTACTATCGCGCTTGAGCCGCATGAAGAAGTCGCCCTGTGCCAGGTAGCCTTTGACGCGCACATCGTCCGGATTCGATGCAGCATAGGCCTCGTACATCAACAAGGCTTCGGTATAATGCCCGTTCGTGCGGAGTACATCGGCATAATCCAGCATGTCGGGCGGGCTCAGCGGGCCCATGTTGGCCATTTGCTTGTAGGCCGCTTCCGCCTTCAACATTTGCCCCATGCGCTTGTACGCGAAAGCAAGCCGGCGGTAGTCATCGGTCGTACCCTTGCTGCTCGTCGTGATGTCCTCGTAGATGGCCGCCATCCGCGGATAGTCGAACATGGAGGCCGCCTCTTCGGCCAGCCGTACCTTCAGTTTTTGCGCCTGCAGGCTCTGCGGCTGAAGCATCGATAGCAACAGCAATCCACAGACCCCGATGGACCGCACGAAATGCTGCACCCATGCCCGGTTGCTGACCTTCGGCAGGCAGCAAATGGTCTGATGGTGAAGGATGGACCGCTTCATGATGGACGGATGCATGTGATCAGAAGTAGCGCGGTGAACGAATGCCTTTCAACTTGTTGCCGAACTCAAAGCCCAGCATGAACTCGTGCGAACCGCCGGTGTAGTTGTTCAACTTGGAGATCGGGTAATCATACGCATAGCCCACGGACAGGTCGCTGCTGATGTGGTACTGAGCAAGGAGGCCGACCGCATCGGTATGGCGGTACATGGCACCCAGCCAGAACTTCTCATAGAACAGGAAGTTGGCCGTAAGATCGAAGCTGATCGGCGCACCGTTCACTGCTTTCAGCAGGAAGCTGGGCTTGAACTTGTTGTACATGCCCATATTGAAGACGTATCCACCGGTGAAGAACCAGTGTGCCCGTTGACCTGCCTGCCAAACCGAACCGATGACCGTGTCCGTCTGAGCTGGGTCCGTGAACAACTTTGTGCGCAGCATCTTCGGTGTGCTCAGGCCCAGGTAGTGCCGGTCGCCGTACCACATGACCCCGAATCCGAACTGCGGATCGAGCTTCTGTTGGACATTCTGCTGGAACACCTGATCGTTCTGTTGCAAGGGATTCAGGTCCGCGAACTTGCCCTGGAACAGGTTCATGCCCCCTTTGATGCCGAAGGACAACTTTGTGTTCCGCGTGAGGAACATGCGATAGGCCACATCCACCATGAACCCATATTGCACCACAGGTCCGTGCTCATCCCGCATGATCGTCCCGCCCAAGCCGAGACTTTCCATGAGGAACGGGCTGTGGGCTGTGAGCGTCTGGGTCGTTGGCGCTCCTTCAAAGCCCACCCATTGGTGGCGGCTCAGGCCTTTCAGGCTCACACGTTCGGCGCTGCCTGCATAGGCGGGGTTGATCGCCAGCAGGTTGAACATGTACTGCGAGAACTGCGGATCCTGCTGCGCGAACACGCTGCCACTGAGCATAAGCCCCAGCAGCATCCCTTTCCATCGCTTGGCGGTCGGTTTCATCGTTTCGTTGTTTGGGTCCTAAGAGGAACAGGCCCGTGGATGCTTAGCGTTTCAGGTAGATGAATCCGGTCAAGGCTTCGTCGCCATTGCCGAGGTCCAGTATGTAGTAGTAGGTAGCCTCAGGAAGCTCTTCGCCCCAGTTAAGGTCAGCCTGACTGCGGCCATCCCAATCGTTGCGGTAGGGACTGCTCTCATACACCAGCGTACCCCAGCGGTTATAGATCAGGATGGAGTTCTTCGGGTAGTACTCCAATCCCTCGATCACATAGTCGTCGTTCACGCCATCGCCGTTCGGGCTGAAGGCATCGGGAACGATCAGTTCCGTGCAATCGTTCACCACGATCAACATGCTGTCACTGGTTGTACCGCAGGGACCATTGCTCACAGTCCAGAGGAAGATGTTCGTACCGACCTCCAACTCCGTGACCAGTGTGAGCGGGTCGTTCGGTGTGATGATATTGCCCGTTCCATCCAAGCGTGACCACAGACCTGTCGCGGTCTGCGTGACCAATTCCACCGCGGCCATGTTGGTCTCCGTGGTATCCTGGCAGAAGGCCTGGTCGGGACCAGCATCCGCATTTGGCTCTGAGGAGTCGAATACAGAGATGATCACCTCATCAGTGCTGCTTCCACAGTCACCGTTGTTCACCGTCCACAGGAACACGTTATCACCGAAGCCCAGGCCGAGGATCGCGGTGGTGGGTGATGCCGGATCCACGATCGTGGCATTGCCGCTGACAAGCGACCAGACACCCAAGGCTGGAGGGGTCACAGAAGAGGCGCTCATGACCACGTTGGAGGGTCCGTCCTCACACAGGACCTGATCATCGCCAGCGTCAGCGTTACCCGCTGTGCCATCGAACACCGTGATCTGAACCGTATCCGCAGTGATGCCGTTCGCACATGGGCCGTTGTTCAAGGTCCACACCAGCACCGTGATGCCAGGGGTAAGTCCGGTGATGGTGGCGTTCGGCACCGCAGGATCGCTCAATGCGCCGCTGCCGCTCAGGACCGTCCATGCGCCGGTGGCCGGGAAGATGGGCGCATTGCCTGTCAGCGTTGTGCTGCTCTCCGGTGCGCAGAGCTGCACATCGGGACCTGCGTTCGCATTGGGTGACGCGGCATCGTACACCGTTACGGTGACCTGATCGCTGGAGGTGCCACATGGGCCGTTATCGATCGTCCATTCGAACACGCTCACGCCCACCACCAATCCGGTGACCTCCGTGTTGGGGTCGGTAGCATCGGTCAGTGCACCCGAACCGCTGATCACCGTCCAGCTGCCGGTGCCTGGTACCACTGGGGCGTTCGCATCAAGGTTCACCGTGTTCGGCTGTGTGGGAATGCAGATCGAGAGATCATCCCCAGCATCCGCCGGACTTGCACTGCCATCGAACAGCTCGATGACGAGCGTGTCGGAGGAGGTGCCGCATGGTCCATTGTCGATCGTCCACACCAGCACATTCATTCCCACAGCGATGTTGCTCACCGCTGTGTTGGGATCGTTGGCGTTCGCGAACACAACGCTACCCTGCACCACGGTCCATGTGCCCACGCCCGGAGGTGTCGCATTGTTCGCGGAGATCGTGGTGGTGATGTTGGGTGTGCACAGTTGCTGATCGGGTCCAGCCTCGGCCAATGGTGCGGACGCATCGTACACCGCGATGACCACCGTATCGGTCGTGGGAGGTCCTTGTCCGCACTGGCCATTATACACCAGCCATACGAAGGTGTTCAGGCCGATGCTCAGGCCGGTGATGGACGCCGCAGGATCATTGACATCGCTGATATCGCCCGTGCCGTTCACCAATGTCCATGTGCCTTCACCTGGGAAGCTCGGGGTTGCGGCCTGCATGGTGGTGTTGATGTTAGGCGTACACAGTTCCTGATCCGGACCGGCATCGGCCGGGGGCGCCGTCGGGTCGTAGATGTAGATCTGTACCGTATCGCTCAATAGACCGCTGTTCGGGCATGGGCCCAGATCGAGGGTCCAGACCAGCGTGCTGATGCCCACGGTGAGGTCGGTGACCAGCGTCGTAGGATCGGTGGGGTCTACAATGGTCCCTGTGCCTCCGATCAGTGTCCAGCTTCCCGATGCGGGCGGCAACGGTGTGGTGGCTTGCAGTTGAGCGAAGGTGAGCGGCAGACAGGTCTCCACATCCGGGCCCGCATTGGCGGCGTCCGTACTGTCGCTGTACAGGATCACCGTCATCGTATCGGTAGTGATCGCATTGGCGCATGGGCCGTTGTCCGTTGTCCAAACGAAGGTGTTCGCGCCGATGGCGAGGCCCACCACTTTGGAGTTCGGGTCATTCACATCCTCGAACAGGCCAGCGCCTTCGATAAGCGTCCAGGTGCCTGTTGCGGGGAAGGTGGGCGTGTTGCCGGCCAGGAAAATGCTGTCCTGTGGCACGCAGATCTCCACATCGGGACCAGCATCGGCGGGCAGGTTGTTCGCATCGAAGATGAAGACGCTCACGGAATCATGACTGATACCACAGACACCATTCTCGAGGGTCCACACCAGGATGTTCTCACCCACGGTCAGATCGCTCACAGCTGTTGTCGGGCTGGAGACATCGGCGAAGGTCGCGGTGCCTTGTGCCAAGGTCCATACGCCGAAGCCAGGTGCGGTGGCATCGTTGCCGGCCATAACCGCCGTGCTCACAGGCGTGCAGAACTCCTGGTCAGGACCGGCTGCTGCGGGTGGCGAGTTCAGATCGAAGAGCTCGATCTGCATGGTGTCGGACGTGGTGCCGTTGGCGCAGGGGCCATTGTTCACGGTCCACGCCAAGGTGAGGACTCCGATGCCGATATCCGTGACCGTGGTGTTGGGATCGGCGGTATCGGTGATCGTGGCGGTACCACTGACGATGGTCCAAACACCGGTCGAGGGCAGGGCCACGGCGCTACCCGCCAACGTGGCGCTGGTGACCGGCGTGCATACTTGCTGATCGGCGCCGGCATTCGCCACCGGCGTATTCTCATCGAACACCACGATGCTCACGAGGTCCGTGGTGATACCGTTGGCGCATGGTCCGTTGCTCACGGTCCACAGGAAGATGTTCTCGCCAATGGCCAGATCGGTCACCGCGGTGTTGGGATCGTTCGCATCGGCGATGGTACCCGCGCCGGTGACCAGTGTCCATTCGCCCGTGGCAGGGAAGGTGACCGCGCTACCCGACATGTTAGTGGAAGGGGACGTGGAACACAGCTCCTGATCGGCACCAGCATCAGCGGTGGCGTTGTTCTCGTCATACAGGAGGATGGTCACGTCATCCGTGCTCACACCGCTTTCACAAGGGCCATTGCTCACCGTCCAACGGATCACGGTCTCACCCACCTGCAGGTCGCTGATGGTGGTGTTCGGATCGTTCACATCGGCGAATGTTGCCGTGCCTTGCAACAGTGTCCATGTGCCCGTTGCGGGGAAGGTGACCGCGCTGCCGCTCAACTGCGCAGAGGTCGCAGGCGTGCAGAGCTCCTGATCGGGACCTGCGGCCGCGATCGGGTTCGCCGAATCGAACAGCTGGATGCTCACCGTATCCGTGGTGATCCCGTTCGCGCAAGGTCCGTTGGACACCGTCCATACGAGGATGCTTTCTCCGATGGTGAGGTCGATGACCGCGCTGTTCGGGTCGTTCACGTTCACCACGCTGGCGGTGCCGGATACCACGGTCCATGTGCCCGTTGCGGGGAAGGTCACGGAACTTCCGGCGAGCGAGGTAGTGTCCTGCGGAGTGCACAGTTCCTGATCAGGACCAGCCGAAGCCACAGGATTGTTCTCGTCGAAGATGAAGATGCTCACCTGGTCCGTGGTCGGTGCTCCGCAAGGGCCGTTCTGGACCGACCATTCGAAGATGTTCTCGCCGACCAGCAGGCCCGTGATGCCGGTATTCGGATCATTCGCATCGGTGATGACGCCGGAACCCGATACCAGCGTCCATGTTCCGACCGCGGGGAAGGTGACCGCAGAGCCGCCCAGGTTGGTGGTGCTCGCTGGTGTGCAAAGCTCTTGATCGGGGCCAGCGTTCGCACCCAGGTTGTTGACGTCGAAGAGGAAGATGGACACCGTGTCACTGGTGATGCCATTGGCGCACGGACCATTGCTCACGGTCCATACGAAGAGGTTCGCGCCGATGCCAAGGCCCGTTACCGTGCTGGCCGGGTTCGCCGGGTCGGTGACAACACCGCTGCCGCTCAACAGTGTCCAGCTACCGGTGGCGGGGAAGATAATGTTGCTGCCCGCAAGCGTAGTGCTCTCGTTCGGCAGGCAAAGCTCCTGGTCGGCACCCGCGTTGGCCACGGGGTTGTTCTCGTCAAAGAGGAAGATGCTCACCACATCGGTCGTAAGTGGATTGGTGCAGGCACCATTGCTCACACTCCACTGGAAGATACTCTCTCCGACGGTGAGACCACTGACCGCACTGTTGGGGTCGTTCACATTCGCGAAGACACCCGTGCCTTGCAGTACGGTCCATGTGCCTTGCGCTGGGAAGGTGACCACGCTGCCGGCCATCACCGCGTCGGTGGTGGGTGTGCACAACTCCTGGTCAGGTCCCGCATCGGCCACGGCGTTATTCTCATCGAACACGAAGACACTTACCGTGTCGCTGGTCAGGCCATTGGAGCAGGGTCCGTTGGCCACGGTCCATACGAAGATGTTCTCGCCAACGGTAAGGTCGCTTACCGCCGTGTTCGGATCGCTTGGATCGGCGATCACGCCGGTTCCACCGACCACCGTCCACACACCGACCGCAGGGAAGACGATCGTATTACCTGCAAGTGTAGTGGTGCTTGTGGGCGAGCACAGCTCCTGATCGGGGCCGGCCGCAGCTGGTGAGCTGCCAGCATCGAACACCGTGATGCTAACTTCATCCACTGTGGTGCCGATCCCGCACGGGCCGTTATCCACCGACCACTGGAAGACGTTCACGCCTATGGTCAGTCCACTGATCGTGGTGTTGGGGTCATTGATGTCGGCGAAGACACCGGTTCCCTGGATCACGCTCCAAATGCCTTGTGCGGGGAAGGTCACAGCACTTCCGGCCATGGTGGCCGTGGTGTCCGGTGTGCACAATTCCTGATCCGGACCGGCATCGGCCACCGGGTTGTTCTCGTCGAAGAGGAAGATGCTCACCTGGTCGGAGCTTGCACCGCAAGGACCATTGTCGATGGTCCAGACACAGACCACTTCGCCCACGGAAAGTCCGGAGATCGTGGTGTTCGGGTCGTTCACATCCGCGAAGACACCTGTACCGGACTGTATCGACCATGTTCCGACAGCTGCACCTACGGGTGCATTCGCGGCGAGGGTGGTACTTGATGCCGGCGTGCAGAGTTCCTGGTCGGGACCAGCGTTCGCATCCGCTGCTTGATTGTCGTACACGAAGATGCTCACCAGGTCGGTGGTCGTGCCCGTGCAGGCACCATTGTCAACGCTCCACTGGAAGACGTTCTCGCCTACCGCGAGGTCGGTGACCGTTGTGTTGGAATAGGTCGGGTCAAGGATGTTGCCCTGTCCGCTCACCAACGTCCATGAACCGGACGACGGGAAGGAGAATGCACTACCATTCAGTGCTACGTTGTTCGGGGGCAGGCAGATGTTCTGGTCGGCACCCGCGTTCGCCACCACCTGCAGGTCGTCGTAAACGAAGATGCTCACAACATCCGTGGTGCTTCCACAGGGGCCGTTGTCGATGGTCCATTGCAGCAGCACCTCGCCGACGGCGAAGTTGCTCGCTGTGGCCTGCGGATCGAACGGATCGCTCACCGTGGCCGTTCCGCTAAGCACGGTCCAGAAGCCCAGGCTAACGCCCGTTGGTGCGTTCGCGTTCAGAGGGACAACCGATGAAATACCGCAAACGGACACATCGCTGCCTGCATTGGCATCCGGCGCAGCATCGTCATAGATGTTGACCTGCACCGTGTCCGTGGTAAGTCCGCTTGCACAGGCACCGTTGCTCACGGTCCACACGAACAGGTTCTGACCCAAGGTCATTCCAGTTACCGCACTTTGCGGATCATTGGCCGCAGAGAAGGTGCCGGACCCTGCCGCGACGCTCCACGTTCCTGTGGCAGGCGGCAGTGCTGCACTTGCGGCCATGGTGGCCGTGCTCGATACACCACACAGTTCCTGATCGGGACCTGCACCCGCGTTGGGGTTGTTCGCATCGAACAGGATGATGTTGATCTGGTCGGTGGTGATGCTGTTCGCACAGGGCCCATTGCTCACGGTCCACGCGAAGACGTTGTTGCCTACGCCAAGGTTGGAGACCACGGTGTTGGGGTCCGCCGGGTTGGCAATGACACCGGGGCCGCTCACCACCGTCCATTGACCCGTTGCCGGAGCGATGAGGTTACTGCCCGCCAGGATGGTGAGGGTCGTGGGCGTGCACAGCTGTTGGTCCAAGCCCGCATTCGCCACAGGGTTGTTCTGGTCGAAGATGAACACGCTCATCTGATCACTGGTGATCGGATTGGCGCAGGGGCCAACGTTCACGGTCCATTGGAAGATGTTCTCCCCTACGCTCATTCCGCTCACCGTGGTGTTCGGGAGGTTCGCGTTGGCGAAAACGCCCGTACCCTGCAATACGGTCCATTGGCCGATGGCCGGGAACGTCACCTGGTTGCCAAGGAGCGTGGTGCTGGTGGTGGGCGTGCAGAACTGCTGATCGAGCCCAGCGAACGCTGGACTGTCGTTGCTATCGTACACCAGGATCGACACCTGGTCGCTGGTGGTACTGGGGATGCAAGGGCCGTTCTCCACCGTCCATTCCAATACGGTCACACCGACCTGCAAGCCGAACACCAGGGTGTTCGGATCGCTCGGGTTGTCGATGTTGGCCGTGCCGCTCACCACGGTCCATGTGCCTTGTCCGGGGAAGATGATGTTGCTTCCGTTCATGGTGGTCTCCACGGCCGTACCCACATCGCACAGCGCCTGATCCGCACCCGCGTTGGCAGGCGCTTGGTTCGCATCGTACACATTGATGCTCACCGGGTCGCTGCTCACGCCGCAGGCTCCGTTGTCGATGCTCCAGATCAGGATGTTCACCCCAATGTTCAGGCCGGAAACGGCCGTGGTGAATTGGGTGGCGTCGGCGAATACGGCCGTGCCCTGCTGAACGGTCCAGAGTCCAGTGGCGAGGCCTGTCGGCGGATTGCCGATCAGCGTAGTTCCGCCTGCATCACTGCAGATGTCCTGATCGAGTCCGGCGAAAGCGGGCTGTCCAGCTCCATTGAACACGTTGATCGATACCTGGTCGGAGGTGATGCCCGGCAGGCAGGGACCATTGCTCACGGTCCATTGGAACACGTTACTGCCTAAGCCCAGGCCCGTGATCTCGGTCGCTGGGCTATTCGGACTTACGATGGTGCCGCTGCCGGATACCAAGGTCCATGTTCCCGTCTGAGGTCCCACCAATGAACTGCCGGCCATCACCGTGTTCACGATGGGCGTGCACAGACCTTGGTCCGGCCCTGCATTCGCCACTGGCGCAGCTGCGTCGAACACGAAGATGCTCACCTGATCGCTCGTGATCGGATTGGCACATGGACCGTTGTTGATCGTCCACTGGAAGATGTTCGTTCCAACATCCAATCCCGTCACCGTGGTGTTGAAGGAGTTCGGCGAGGTGATCACACCCGTACCGCTCACCAGTGTCCATGTACCGACAGCTGGATAGATGGGCGGCATGCCGTTGAGCGCCACCGTGTTGGGGAAGGTGGGTACGCAGATGCTTTGATCCGGACCGGCCGTAGCTGCATCCTGGCGATCATCATATACACGGATGAGGACATCATCGAACGTGACCGGTCCGCAGGGACCGTTGTTCACCGTCCAGCGGAACACGTTGTCCCCGACCACGAGTTCAGTGATCGCCGTCGTGGGTGAACCCGGCGTGATGATGGTGCCTGCGCCGCTCACCAAGGTCCACGTACCCGTTGCCGGGAAGATCAGCGGGCTGCCCGCCATGGTGGTGCTGAGGTTCGGGCGGCACAGCTCCTGGTCGGGACCAGCGTTCGCGGCCAAGGTGCTCGCATCATAGAGGAAGATGCTCACCTGGTCGGTGGTGATGCCATTGGCACAAGGACCATTGTTCACCGTCCACTGGAAGATGTTCTGCCCGACACTCAGGCCGGTCACTTCGCTGCCCGGGTCGTTCACGTTCGTGAATTGACCCGACCCCTGGATCACCGACCAGGTGCCCACCGCCGGGAAGATCACCGAACTTCCTGTGAGATCGGTTGACGTCAATGGCGTGCACAGTGTCTGGTCAGGACCAGCGTTGGCCACCGGGTTATTGTTGTCGAACACACTGATCGTCATCTGATCATTGCTCGTTCCGCAGGTACCATTGTTAATGGACCATTGCACCACCACCGTTCCTACTCCGAGACCCGTGATCGTGGTGGTCGGGGAGTTCGGCGATGTGATGACCCCGGTACCACTGATCACGCTCCACGTGCCCAAGGCGCTTCCTACGGGAACGTTGCCTGTAAGGCTCGCGATCGGGCTGGCAAAGCAGACGCTCTGATCAGGCCCGGCATTGGCCGGTTGCGCGTTCAGGTCGAAGATGGTGATCGTCACCAGGTCGCTCGTTGGTGCGCCGCAAGGGCCATTGTTCACCGTCCAGCGAAGCACGTTACTGCCGATGCCCAAGTTGGTCACGGAGGTCGTTGGAGATCCCGGTGTGGTGATCGTGCCCGCGCCGCTCACCAGCGTCCATGTGCCCGTTGCCGGGAAGGTCGGAACGTTCGCGGCCATGGTGGCCGTGGTGAAGGGCGTGCACTGGCTCAGATCGGGACCGGCATTGGCCGCCGCGTTGTTCACGTCGTACACGAAGATGCTCACCTGATCGACCGTCGTTCCACAAGGTCCATTGCTCACCGTCCAACGGAATACGTTCTCGCCGACAGGCAGGCCGGTTATCGTGGTGAACGGTGAATTCGGTGCCGTGATCGTACCTCCTCCGCTCAAGAGCGTCCACGTACCGGTGGCCAGACCACCTGCTGGACTGGCGGCCATGGAGGTCGAGGTGGTGGTGGAACAGATCTGCTGATCGGGGCCGGCGGCGGCTATTGGGTTATTGCTGTCGAACACATTGATGATCACCTCATCGGATGTCGCAGCGCCGCAAGGACCATTGCTCACGGTCCAACGGAACACGTTTTGGCCGGGCGTAAGGCCTGTAACGGTGGTGCTCGATGTGTTGGGCGAAGTGATCGTGCCGTTTCCGCCCGTGCGTGTCCAGGTGCCCGTGGCGGGGAAGATGAGGTTGCTACCCGTGAGGGTCACCGTACCGACGGGTGTACAGAAGTTCTCGTCCGGGCCGGCGTTGGCCGTGGGATTGTTCGCATCGAACACGAACACACTCGCTTGGTCATTGGTATTTCCGCAAGCACCGTTCGTGATCGTCCATTGGAATACGTTCTGGCCCACGCCCATGCCGCTCACCACGGTGGTAGCGTTGCCTGGCGTGGCGATCGTACCTGTGCCGCTCACCAAGCTCCACGCGCCGGTTGCCGGCGCGACCGCTGCATTGGCCGTGAGCGTTGCGCTGGATGAGGTGGAACAGGCATTCTGGTCGGCACCCGCATTGGCGGCCGCCTGGCCATTGTTGCTTACCACAATGGACACCTCATCGGAGCTCAGCGGGTTCGCGCAAGCGCCGTTGTTGATCGTCCATCGGAATACGTTGACACCGATCCCCAGACCGGTTACGGCACTCGTGGGCGATCCAGATGTGGTGATGGTGCCCGATCCGCTGATCAGGGTCCATGTTCCTGTGCTGGGGGCGGTCGGCGTGTTGCCGGCGAAAGTCGTGGAACTGGTTGGCGTGCAAAGCTGCTGATCGGGGCCGGCAGCAGCCGTCACCGCGTTCTGATCATACACCGTGATGTTCACCAGATCCGTGGTGGGCGCCGCGCAGGGTCCATTGTTGATCGCCCACTGAAGTACTACGGTACCAATACCAAGACCCGATACCGAGGTGGTGGGACTGGTCGGTGCCGTGATCGTGGCGGTGCCGCTGATCAATGTCCATGTACCCGTGCTCGGTGCCGCGGGTACATTGGCTGCCATGGTCACGCTCGGCGATGTGCTGCAGGTGCTCTGGTCCGGTCCGGCATTCGCCACTGGCGCCGCCGGGTTGAAGCGGGTGATCGTAACCTGGTCACTGGTAAGACCGTTCGCACAGGGCCCATTGCTCAAGGTCCATCGGAACACGTTCGCACCAAATCCAAGTCCGGTTACTCCAGAGGTGGGCGAAGTGGGTGTGGTGATCGTCCCTGATCCGCTCACGAGTATCCATTGCCCCGTTGCTGGGAAGATCGGCGCGTTGCCGGCGAGTGAGGACGTACTGGCACATACCTGCTGATCAGGACCAGCGTTGGCGGCCGGGCTGTTGGGGTCGTAAATGGTGACATTCACGGCGTCCTGCGTGAACGGCGGCGTGCACGGACCATTCGTTACAGTCCACAAGTAGGTGTTGACCCCGATGCTCATTCCGGATACTGATGTGTTCCGGAAATTGGGATTCGCAAAAACACCGGTACCGGCGACCACCGTCCAAGTACCGCTCGAGGGTTGTGCGTTCATGGTGACGCTGGACACCGGAGCACAATATGCCTGGTCAGGTCCTGCATTGGCGGCAGGCAGAGCATAATCATAAAGCATGATGGTGACCTGGTCCGACGAGGGTGCGCCACATGGGCCATTGGATATCGTCCAACGGAATATGTTCTGACCGATGGATAGGCCTGTGACGGTGGTGGTCGGGGAGTTCGGGGACGTAATGGTGCCTGTACCGCTCACTAATGTCCAGGTTCCAACGGCGGGTGCAACTGCCACGTTGCCGGCCAACTGTGCTGAAGTGCTGGGCGTGCACAACTGCTGGTTCGGACCAGCGTCGGCAGCGGGTTGAGCCGGGTTGAAGTTCACCACCGTCACTTGGTCGGTGGTCGTACCGCACGGCGAATAATCCAGGGTCCAGGCGAAGACGTTGTTACCAGGTGCCAGACCGGTCACCAACGTGTTCGGGGCGTTCGGGTTGGCGAATGTGCCACTGCCGCTCACCACGCTCCACACGCCCGGGGTCTGCACATATGGCTGCACCGCTTGCATAGCCACTTGTCCGCAGGCTTGCAGATCGGGACCGGCGTTTGCAGGTGTGAATGGTGGCGTTACGATCACCGTGTAGCCGTACTGGTTGTTGCCCACAAGCGGGCAGGCATCGTCGGAGACCGTGACGGCGAAAAGGTTCTGGCCGATATCCGGAACGGTGGGCGTCCAGCTGAACGTTCCGGTCTGGAAGGTGATCCGCTCGTCGTGAACGTGGCTCCCGGAATACCATTGTTCCAAACGATCGTAGTGCTCTGGCCCGCGTTGGGGTCGGACGTGTTGATGGTGAGCGTTACCGGAGTGCCTGCGCACACCGTGGTCACATAGTTGTTGGTGCCATTGAAGCCCGTGGCCGTGGGTGAGGAATTGCCCGCGCATTGTCGCACGACGAATTGCACATCACGCGTCACCGTGCCGATGAGGACACCATTCCGGTATTCGGAGACCTGATAGGTGACCACCGCCACCTGCTGGATGCTGGGGGTGCAGGTGATGGTGCCCGTGATCGGGTTCAACGTGACTGCGCCTGCACCACCGTTGTTGCGGATCGGCTGCGCCAGCGTGTAGCCAGCAGCGAAGGGAATGGGTGCGTTGTTCGTTGTACGGGGCTGAATGATGCTGAACGCAAGCGAATCACCATCGGGGTCCGTGGCACCGGGGTTATAGCTCAGCGACTGACCCAGACAGTAATACGGTGTGGGGTCCGTGTTGAAGACCGGCGAGTTGTTGCAGGGCGTAACGGTCGTGTTCAAGCGGGTACTGAGGTACAGGGATTGCGTTCCTGGCGTCTGCAACGAAGTGATCGCATTGTTCCTGCAGCAGAGCGTCCAACCGATCACCCAATCATTACCGGTCGCGCATCCCGCATAGGCGCTCAAGTTCACGATCCTGGAGAAGGTGTATTCCTCCACACCATACACGCCGTTGGTGCTGGAGCAGCGGTCGATCTCCGTAGGGCAGATCGGCGTGATCACCTGCACGCTTTCCAAGGCGAAGCACTGGTTGAAGTTCGCTCCGCAGTTCGCTGAGCTCACATTGAAGGACAGGCCGTTGTTACAATTCGTTGGCGCCGCCACACCGTTACAGTCACGGTAGAACTTCAACGTCACCTTGTACTGGTTCCCGCCCAGACAGGTGTAGGTGAGCTCACCACCCATGGCATGTGTGGCCTTGGCCTCCTGCTGTCCGAAGAGCAGGGCCAGTGCGGCGATCGCCAGGTTGCGGACGAGAGAACGGGTCGCTGGGACCAGGGTGCGGAAGGCGCGTACGGTTGAAGCCATGTACCTGCAGTATGTTCGCTCCTGCCCGGTCACATTGGGGGTCCAGCCCGGCTGGGATCCGCCCGATCCGGCTTATGCCGATATGCTCATCCGCTTGTCAACTGGCGGATGTCGCACACGTAGCCCGGAGAGGTGCATGGCAAACCTAGACCCTCGACTTTCCGGAGATCCAAGCGCACCTATGCACTTGTGAACACGAAGCTGTTGGGTTGATCCTCCGGACCTTAACGGAATTCAACGACCACGTGGGTGAGGATCACTAACGTCCGTCACGCATGGCGCGCTATACACGCCCGGCCGGACCGCTTCCCAGATAACTGAAGAACATGTTCGCCCATATGATCTTCGACAATGCATAGAGATAGGGCGCCACCAACACCGTGGCACTGACCACAACGATGAAATAACCAAGTATCCCCATGTCCGGCAGAAACCACCAGGTGATGCCAAAGGCCAGCAAGCTGTAACCCACGCTCAAGGCATAGCTCACGAACATAGCTCCCCAGTAGAAACCCGGTTCCTTCTCGAAGTTCCGATGACAAACGGGGCAGGTCCGGTGCAACTCCCCCACCCGCTTCAGATCATATGGATGACTCAGGAAGAAAGCACCCTCCTGACAGAATGGGCACGTGAGATGGAATATGCTGTACAGTTTCGTTCCCTTGCTTATCATCGACGGTAAAGCTACGGGGACAGCTGCAGATCTCGCATCTTGTGTTCCATGCCACGCAACCGTCCGATCCACCTTCTGCTGTTGCTCCTGCTCACACTGAGCGGTTGCAGTGTCGGCCGCTTCTTTCTGTACAATTTCGCGGATACCCGCGACCACCGCAAGTTCCCTTCACGCCCGCTGACCGCTTCACCGGAACCGTTCATCTATCCGGACAGTGGGACACCGCTGAGCCCGGGTGCCGTGACCCATGAAGGAACATCCCTTCCCTTCGATCAATTCCTGGAAGCCCACAGGACAGTTGCCTTTCTGGTGATCCAACGCGATTCGGTGAAGTATGAACGCTATTTCAAAGGCTATGGTCCTAGCCGCGTGCATCCATCCTTTTCCATGGCGAAATCCATCACCAGCATCCTGATCGGCTGTGCCTTGGCCGACGGTTATATCCGCGATGTACAGCAACCTGTAACGGACTTTGTACCGGAAATGCGCAAAAATGGATGGGACCGTGTGACCGTTGAACACGTGCTGCAGATGACGAGCGGCATGGATTTCAAGGAGAGCTATGTGAACCCGTTCGGGCCTACCGCCAAGTTCTATTACGGCAGGAGACTGTACAAGCACATCACGAGGTCCAAGTTGAAGCGGGAGCCCGGAGCACGTTTCGAATACGTGAGCGGCGGAAGTCAGCTGCTGGGCCTCATCCTGGAACGTGCGATCCGATCCAAGGGCGACAGTGCTCTGACCATCACGTCGTACCTCAACGAGAAGCTCTGGTCACCTTTGGGCATGGAGTTCCCGGCATCGTGGAGCACGGACAGAAGAAAAGGAGGACTCGAAAAAACGTTCTGTTGCGTGAACGCCCCTGCAAGGGATTTCGCCAAGCTGGGCTCCCTCTACTTGCACAAGGGCGAATGGCGGGGGCAGCAGCTCGTTCCGCACGATTGGGTGGAACGCAGCACACACGCTTCCAACACCCGTGGCAGCTCCCCCTATTATCAATATCAATGGTGGCTTACCGGTAACAACGGCGCCTTCATGGCCCAAGGGATACTGGGGCAATACATTTATGTCGATCCTTCCCGTGAACTGGTGATCGTTCGCCTCGGCTCCAACTATGGAGGCGTGGAATGGTCGGGATCTTCCAGCGCATAGCCCAGGAAGTTCCGTGATCCGCGTTGGCTAGTCCTTCACCTTTTCGAACACCATGCGATAGTGCTCGAAGATCTCGCGCTCGAACACCTGAAGGTTCGGGGCGATCTGGTAGCGTCGCACCCACTTGCGGAAGTCGCTGCTGGCCAGTTTGGGCAGAAGGGATGCGTACAACAGGTACTTCTGCAGGTTGAATTTGTTGAAGGCCGCGGTCCAACGATGGATGGTCTCGATGTAGTCCAGCCGACCGCTGTCGATGGACACCAGTTTGAAATGCTCCTTCGCAGGCTCGATCATGCCTTCGCTTCCATAGGGCAACCATGATCCCGGGAACACATCGCACACCAGGTCCATCAGTTCCTCACCTGTATAGTCCTTGCGGTTCTTCCACACGTTGGTCTGGCCGAACTTGATGTCCTCGAACTTCACCATGTTGGGCCCGAACACCATTGTCTGGCAATAGAAACGTCCCCCCACCGGCAACAGATCGCTTACCTGTTTGAAATAGGTGCGATAGATCTCCTGCTGTTTCCCTTCGCGGTATTGTTCCACCGAGCACAGGTGTTCCGGACTGCCCATGGCGCACACCGCGTCGAACTTCCCGAAGGTCTCGGGCTTGATGGCCTTGGAGTCCATGTGGTGCACATTCAGGCCGTTCTTCCGGCAGGCATCGGCCTGGCCCTTGGCCAGCACCACGCCCGTGGTGGAAACACCGTGGCGATTCAGGTAGTCGATGAACGCGCCCCAGCCACAGCCGATGTCCAACACCTTGCTCCCGGGCTTGATGTTGCAGTGGTCCATGATGAACTTGTGCTTCTTCTCCTGCGCTTCTTCGAGCGTCAGGGAGAAGTCGCCGTCGAAGCGCGCGCCACTGTATCCGCCCTTCTCGCCCAAGCTCAGGCGGAAGATCTTGTCCATGGTGGTGTAATGCGCGTCGAGGTCTTTCTGGTCGGCCATGTTGAAATGATAACGGTTCCGTCACCGCATGGTGCGCATGACGGCCGCAAGGTAGCCCGCTGCATGTCTCCCCGCTTGGCACACTTCTCCCCGGAATACAGGACCGGTCGAGGTCATTCCCTGCGTTTTCGCCAGCGCCTTCAACATCCAGCGGTTGATCCGCGCTCAAGGGGGCCTACTCCAGCTTCGCGATCGTATTAGTTTGGCTGAACACCAACGAACAACCCCATGAATACGAAAGTGCTTCTGGCCGGCCTTGCCGGTGGTATCGCTGCCTTCCTCCTGGGCTGGGTCATCTTCGGAATGCTCCTGATGGGCTACTACGAAGCCAACATGATCCACTATGAGGGCCTGATGAAGGGTGAAGGTGAAATGCACCTTGGTCTCATGTTCCTCAGCAATCTGATGTTGAGCATGATGCTGGCTTATGTGTGTTCCAGGATGGGTGTCAACGACCTCAAGGGCGGTCTCGTCGCCGGGGCGATCATCGGCTTCCTGGTGTACTTGAGCGTGGACCTCGGCTTCCTGGCCATGATGAACATGTTCGCCAGCAACACGATGGTTGTGGTGGATGTGCTCGCGAACACCGTGTGGGCGGCGTTGATCGGCGCTGTGATCGGTCTGGTGCTCGGCAGGGGGAAGGTAGCGTGATGGCCAGAGCGGGTCAGGTGTAGGAGCAGGGCGGTTATCTGCCTTGCAGAAAGCGCCTTCGTTCCACTATGTACCTCCGGAGTCGGGAGTTCGGTCGGACTATAGCCCGAGCAGCACCTCGCCTGGCTCCTTGCCGCCGAACACCATCTTGCTGGGATCCTCGATCATCTGCTTCACGGCCATCAGGAAGCTCACGCTCTCCTTGCCGTCGATGATGCGGTGATCGTAGCTGAGGGCCACGTACATGATCGGGCGGATTACGACCTGTCCGTTCACCGCAACCGGGCGTTCCACGATGTTGTGCATGCCGAGGATGGCGCTCTGCGGGGGATTGAGGATCGGCGTGCTGAGCATGCTGCCGAACACACCACCGTTGGTGATCGTGAAGGTGCCACCGGTCATTTCATCCAATGATAGCTTTGCCGTCACGGGCCTTCACGGCGAGTTCCTTGATCTTCGCCTTCGATCTCCGCCAGCGACATACGCTCGGCGTTGCGCACAACGGGCACCATCAGGCCTTTGGGGCTGCTCACGGCAATACCGACATCCGCGTAGTCGAACATGATCATCTCCTCGCCATCGATCTGCGCGTTCACACTGCGGGAAACGGCGCAGTGCTTCGGTGCACAGCCTTGGTGAAGAAGCTCATGAAGCCCAGGCTCACGCCCTTCTGCTCCTTGAACTTGTCCTTGTACTTGTCGCGCAAGGCCATCACCGCGCTCATGTCCACCTCGTTGAAGGTGGTGAGCATCGCGGTCTGGTTCTTCACGGCGACCAGTCGCTCGGCCACCTTCTTGCGCAGGGTGGTCATCTTCACCCGGTTCTGGTCGCGCTTTCCTCCCCACCCGTTCAAGGCGATGGCGCCGGCATCCACGCCACCGGCCACATACGCGGCCACATCGCTCTTGGTGATGCGACCGTTCGGTCCGCTCCCCTTCACCTTGTCTGCGCTGAGTCCTTTCTCATCAAGCATCGCCTTTGCCACGGGGGTTGCGTGTGCGGCGGTGGCAGCGGCAGGAGCAGAGGCAGGAGCAGGGGCAGGGGCAGGGGCAGGGGCAGGGGCAGGAGCAGGGGCAGGGGCAGCAGCTTTCTTCACGGGGGCAGCAACGCTGGTGTCCAGCTTCGCCACGACATCACCCACATTCACGGTCTGCTCCGCTGCTGCAAGGATCTTGCATCTTGGCCACCGACCTCCGCGCTCAATTCCAGCGTGGCCTTGTCGCTGTCGATCTCGGCGATCACCTGGTCCTTGGCGACCACATCACCATCCTTCACGAGCCATTGCGCGATGCGCACTTCACTGATGCTTTCACCGGGACTGGGAACCTTGACGTCGACTGTTGCCATCTACTGAAGTGTGAAGTGTACGTGCTGAACTGTAACGTGTGAACGTGCTCAGGCCTTGACCTTGGCCGTTGTTCCTGTCTTCGAGAATGCCTTTTCGATGATCGCGATCTGCTGGTTCGCGCTGCGTTTGCTGCTGCCTGTGGCCGGCGCGCCGCTGGCCGGCCGGGCGATCACCTCCCATTTCACGTCCGTGAAGTTCATGGCCATGTACGTCCATGCGCCCATGTTCAGCGGCTCCTCCTGCACCCAGATGTGGCGTTCGGCCTTCGCGTATTTCGTCGATCACCGCCCGCATCTGCTCAGCGGGCAAGGGATGCAACTGCTCTATGCGCACCAGCGCCGTATCCGTGATCCCGTTCTTTTCGCGATGCTCGGCAAGGTCGTAGTGGATCTTACCCTGTGTGAAGATCACGGTGCGCACCTGCTTCGGGTCCGCCTCCGCATCGTCGATCAGTTCCTGGAAACCACCGTTCACCAGATCGATCCAGCTTGCTTACACAGCGTGGGTGGCGCAGCAGGCTCTTCGGCGTGAACACCACCAGTGGCTTGCGGAAGTTCCAGGCCAGCTGTCGACGCAGTGCATGGAAGAAGTTCGCCGGTGTTGTGCAGTTCACCACGACCATATTGCCGTCCGCACAGCTGCTCAGGAAGCGCTCCATGCGCGCACTGCTGTGCTCGGCGCCCTGCCCTTCATAGCCATGCGGCAGCAGCAGCACGATGCCGTTCTGCGTGTTCCACTTTTCCTCGGCGCAGCAGAGGTATTGGTCGAGGATGATCTGGGCCCCGTTCACGAAGTCCCCGAACTGCGCCTCCCAGATGGTGAGCACCTCCGGGTTCGTCAGCGCATATCCATACTCGAACCCGAGTACTGCATACTCGCTGAGCAGTGAATTGTAGATCTGCAGCAGGGCCTGCCCTTCCTGTATGTGCTTCAGGTGGATGAACTCCTCCTCGCTGTCCTCCATGCGCACCACGGCGTGCCGGTGGCTGAAGGTGCCGCGCTCCACATCCTGGCCGGTGAAGCGCACCGGATGACCTTCCACGAGCAGTGAGCCATAGGCGAGCAGTTCGGCCATGCCCCAATCGAGGGTCTCATCGGCCATCATCTTCTTCCGATCGTTCAGGATCTTCTCCAGCTTGCTGAAGAATTTCTTGCCTTCGGGGATCACCGTGAGCTTTTCGCCGATCATCCGCAGGGTCTCCTTCTTCACCCCCGTCACAGGCGAGGTCGCGAAGTCGCTCTCCTGCGCACGCTTGAAGCCCTTCCAACGTTCGGCCATGAAGTTGCTGATGGATCCCACGCGCACCTGCTTGGCCTCGGTGAGGCGCGCATCCAGCATCCCGCTGAAGGAACGCTCCATCTCCTCGGCCATCTCCCGCGCGCCTTCCACGCCGCTGTCGATCAGCTTCTGCGTGTAGATCTCGCGTGGATCGGCATGCGCCGCGATGGCCTTGTAAAGCAAGGGTTGTGTGAACTTCGGCTCATCGCCCTCGTTGTGGCCATGCTTGCGATAGCAGAGGATGTCCACCCAGATATCGGTACCGAACCGCTGCCGGTAATCCATGGCCAGCTTCACGGTGTAGGCCACGGCCTCGGCATCATCGCCGTTCACATGGAACACAGGACATAGCGTGGTCTTGGCCACATCGGTGCAATAGGTGCTGGTGCGCGCGTCGATGTAGTTCGTGGTGAATCCCACCTGGTTGTTCACCACGATGTGGATGGTGCCGCCGACCTCGTAGGCCTTCAGACCGGCCATCTGCACCACTTCGTACACAACGCCCTGGCCTGCAACGGCCGCATCGCCGTGGATGATGATCGGTGCCGTGACGCCCTTTGGCGAAATTGATCGTCGTGCTCGATGATGGCGCGTGAGATGCCCTGCATCACCGGCCCCACCGCTTCGAGGTGGCTAGGATTCGGGGCCAGGGTCAGCCGTACCTCTTTTCCGGTATTCGATGTTCATCACGCTGCTGTAGCCCATGTGGTACTTCACATCGCCCTCCACCAGCGCATCCTCGTAGTCCTTGCCGTCGAACTCGCTGAAGATCTGCGTCGTAGCGACTTGCGCATGGTGTTGGCCAGCACGTTAAGGCGGCCGCGATGGGCCATGCCGATGACGTATTCCGTGATGCCCAGTTCGGCGCCATGCTCGATCACCGTGTCCAGCGCAGGGATCAAGGCCTCGGCCCCTTCGATGCTGAAGCGCTTCGCGCCGATGAACTTCTTGCCGAGGAACTTCTCGAAGACCACCGCCTCGTTCAACTTCTCCAGGATGTCCTTCTTCTGTTCGAGCGTGAAGGACGGTGTGTTGCGGCTGCCCTCCATGCGCTCCAGCAGCCACTTGATCTTCTCGGGGTTGCGGATGTATTTGAACTCCACACCGATGCTCGCGCAATAGGTCTGGTCCAACAGGGCCACGATGTCGCGCAGCTTGCTCGGACCCATGCCCACCTCGTTGCCGGCGGTGAACACCGTATCCAGATCCGCATCGCTCAACTGGAAGTTCTCCAATGCCAAGCGTCGGCGTGTACTTGCGCCGTTCGCGCACCGGATTGGTGTTGGTGAACAAGTGTCCGCGGGTGCGATAGGCATTGATCAGTTCCAACACCCGGAACTCCTTCTGGAAGCGCTCGTTGCCGCCGGCGGCATTGGCGGCCTTCTCCACCACCGTGGAAGCAACGCCCGCCTGGGGCTCCTCGTGCAGCGCCTTGGCGAATTCGTAGCCCTCGAAGAAGCGCGCCCAGCCCGTTTCCACGCTGGCGGGGTCCTTCAGGTATTGCTGGTACAGGTCGTCCAGCCAGGCGCTGTCGACGTTGCTCAAATAGGAGTATTTGTCCATAGGAACAGAGGCCAAAGTTAGCCGTCAGAGTGGGCCGGTATACGTGCGCGCGGCGTTGGTTGTTGCCTTGCGGCTGTGGAAAACAATGCTCATCCAAGGCCGGCAAAGCGCTTGCGTATCAGCACCTTCTGCAGGCAGCGGAGGACCATGCGTCCGGCGAGCTCCGGCAGGCCGCCCTGCGCCATCGCGTCGTTCACCTGCCGCTCCGTAAGGTCCACGCGGTTGATCGCCCGCGAAAAGCGCGAAGGCTCGGTCCGCTCCCACGCCCCCATATGCCCCAACACGCTGGCGCGCAGACTGTTCGAAGGCCTGTTCGTCCGTTCTCGGCAGGGGGATCTCCTCCTCGTTGAGGTCCTTGCGCAACTGCAACACCGTTTCGTGCAGCACCACGGCTTCATCGAGGCGCTTTCGCAGCCCGTCGCTCTGGCTTCTGGACAGTTCCCCGTGCATGCTGTCGAAAACTCGGTCGAAGGTCGCTTTTTACTGGCACTATGTTTGGCCCCTCCTGCGTTCACCTCCATACCGACCATGCGATCACCCCTCCTCCTCCTTTCCTGCTTCGCCCTTTTCGCGGCCAACGCGCAATACGGCACCTTCGACCCCAAGACCGTGACCGCCGCGAAGGCCGCCAACACCGTGGTGGTGCTGGATGATGCCAACACCTCCTACAACCAGGCGCTCACCAGTGCCATCAAGGCCGATTGGAAGTTCACCAAGGCCTTCGACTTCATCAACACGGCCGACCTGGCCACGCAGCCGTATCGATCCCACGAAGCTCTACCTGATGAAGATCAAGCGCCTGGACGCGGAAAAGCATGATGCCATCTTCCTCGCACTGATACAGGGCTGGAAGCAGAAAAAGGGCGACGTGCTGGACGTGGTCGATGGTGCCGTGGCGAACATCCCCGCCGCACAGGAACTCGCCAGCCTGATGATCGACGCGAATGCCGTGAGCAGTACGAACAGCGCCATGCTTCCGCTTTACGTGAAGCACTTGCAGGATTTCCTGAAGAACGTGGAGAGCGGAAAGATCAAGGACAAGGCCACGGCCGATCGGCTCTATGCAGGCCGCAACCGGTCCATCAAGGACATGGAGCTGTGGATCGCGAAGGAGCACATGGACAAGACCGTGCCCGATGCGGCCAAGGCCAAGGAGACCTACACCAAAGGCTTGCAGGTGATGGACCTTTCGCAATTGATGGCCGCCGCCACCAAGGGCAATGCCGTGGCCATCAGCGATGTGGTGATGACGGGCGACTACAAGACCAAGTGGTGCTTCAAGCGCATCTTCAACGCCAGCACCGGTGAACTGATGTACCTGCGGGACGATGCAGCACTGTTCGGCAAGAAGGAGGGCTTCATCGCCGAGGACCTGCGGATGTTGGAGCAGTCGCGCTGATCGGCGCCGATCGTTCGCTTCCCTTCCGACCGCCCATGTGATCACCGATCGCATGGGCGGTTATCTTTCCGGGACATCAACGCCCCCATCCCATGGCCCGGAACCTCTACGCCTCGCTTCTTGCGCTTTGCCTAGCTGGTCCGCTGTATCGCGGGCCATTACTCCGGCGGCAACATCACCTGGAGCTGCCAGTTGAACAACACCTATGATGTCACGCTGCAGCTGTTCGTGGACTGCAGCGGCACGTCCATCATCCCACAGACGCTTTCCTTCACCAGCACCTGTGGTACCAGTTTTACGGTAGCCAATATACCGGCATCGGCCGGTGTGGAGGTGTCGCAGCTCTGCCCTGCACAGCTGGGCAACAGCACGTGCAACGGAGGCAACCTGCCCGGCATGCGCCTCTATGAATTCAACACACAGGTGACCTTGCCGCCCTGCGACCATTGGACGGTAAGCTGGAACATCTGCTGCCGGGCCGCCTCGATCAACCTGGTCGGCGTGCCGGGCATGTACCTGGAGGCCACCATCAACAACAGCTCCGGCTCTTGCGATAACTCGCCGGTCTTCGCCGAGGATGCATTGCCTTACGTGTGCGTGAACCAGCCGGTGAGCTACAACTTCGGATTGAGCGATCCGGAATCGGATTCGCTCGCCTATGCGTTCATCAATGCGCGGTTCTTCAATGGAGCCATCCAGAGCGTGAACTACATCCCCGGGTACAGTGGCGCCTCGCCCATTCCCGGCATCACGCTCGATGCCGCAACTGGCCAGGTGCAGTTCACGCCCACTTCCGTCGGTTACTATGTGGTGGTGGTGCAGGCGAACGCGTACAATGCGGCCGGCGAGCTCACCGGCACCGTGATGCGCGACATCGTGTTCGTGGTGATCAACTGCGCCAACAACAATCCGGATGCCGATTCCGGCGAGATCGAGCTGGTGAGCGGATCGGCGCAGGTCACGGGACCTTATGAACTCCTTGCCTGTGGCGGCTCGGCGCTCTGCTTCAATGCCGCGATCACCGATGCCGATGCTTCGCAAACGCTGAGCCTGTCGAGCAATGTGGGCGTCGTGCTGCCCGGTGCGGAACTCACGGTGATCCGGCACCAACCCGGCCACCGCCCTGATCTGCTGGGACGCCGCCGGTGCAACACCCGGCACCTATGCCTTCACCATTACGGCAACGGATGATGCCTGCCCACAGCCCGCATCACAGATCATCACCTACACCGTGACCGTGGCGGATGCGCCCTACGCCGGAACCAACGTTGCGGCCACCTATTGCGGGGATGCCGCCGCCCAACCTCTTCGGCTTTTTGGACCCGGCCGCAGATGACAGCGGCACCTTCACGCTGATCTCACCGAATGTCTACACGTACGTGGTACCTGCCGTAGGTGATTGTCCGGCCGACACCTCCCTCCTCACGCTGAACATCGTGCAGGCCCCGGATGCCGGTCTTGGCCAGGCGATCAACGTCTGCGCGAACGGCGACGCTGTGCTGATGATCGATTCGCTACTGGGCACGCCACAGAATGGTGGCACATGGACCGCACCGAACAACACGCCGCACAGCAATTCCTTCGACCCAGGCAATGACCCGTCGGGGGTTTACTGCTACAGCGTGCCGGGAACTCCGCCTTGCGCCGATGCCACCGCATGCCTGTCGATCACCGTGGTCGATGCGAACGAGACCCAGTGCCTGAACACGGGTATTCTCCCGATCAAGGCGCACGGCCGCTTCACTATACCCGAATCCAAGTAGCGGCCTTCTGCGTCTTTCGGGCGTGAACGATGCATTGCGCGTGGAGATCATCGACACGCAAGGACGCCTGGTGCATAAGATCACGGCCATGGCACAGAACGAAGTGATGGACGTACCGCTGCCCGCTTCCTTGCCCAGCGGGCCCTACCTGCTGCGGTACATCGATGGCGCAGGCACGCACACCTTGCCCTTCGACCTCGTGCGCTGACTCGTTAATGCCGTGTTGATCCCGAACGGAACAGCCGCCCGCAGGCGTTCACTTCGCAGCATGGCAACGATCCTGATCACGGGTGGCAGCGGGTTGGTGGGCAGCCGCCTCACCTCCTTGCTGCTGCGGCACAAGCATGAAGTGCGCTGGCTAAGCCGCAGCGCTGGCATCACCGATGGGGTGGAACGGTTCGTATGGGACCTGTCGAAGGGAACGGTGGACCCGCGGGCATTCGGGGGCGTGGACCACATCGCACACCTGAGCGGAGCAGGCATAGCGGACAAGCGATGGACCGCTTCGCGGATGCAGGAGCTGTATGCGAGTCGCGGTGGTGCGGCCCGGCTGTTGTTAAAGGTGGCCCGGGAACAGGGCTTTGTGCCGAAGTCCTTCATCAGTGCCAGCGGCGTGGGCATCTACGGTGCTGTTACCAGCGACCATGTGTATGGTGAATCGGACCCGGCCGGCCAGGATGCCATCGGCCGCCTGTCGCTGGATTGGGAGCAGGCGGCGGATGAATGGAGCAGCATCACGCGCGTGGTGAAGCTGCGCACCCCCATGGTCATAGCGCGCGAAGGCGGTGCACTACCGAAGCTCGCAGCACCCGCGCGTTGGGGACTGGGCGCCCCATTGGGTTCCGGTGAATCAGTGGATGCCTTGGGTGCACATCGACGATCTGGCAGCGGCTTATATGCACGCCATCACGAACACCGACGTGAGCGGCGCACTGAATGTCTGCGCCGAAGAGCAACCGACCAACGCGGAATTCATGCGCACTGTTGCGCAGGTCCTTCGCAGGCCGTTCTTCCTCCCGAACGTTCCCACATTCGCGTTGCGCATGGCCTTGGGTGAAATGAGCTCCATCCTGCTGGAAGGATCACGAGCGAGCAACGCGAAGCTCCGTGCAACGGACTTCCGTTTTCATCATGACAACCTGGTGCAAGCACTGGCAGCGGAACTGGTGGGTAAGTGAACCCCATGCCAATGGCTTGCGTGGAGAACCTGCCCCTTGCTGATCTTCGGATAACGCCGCGGACACCGATCATTCGGCGGCCCAGCGGCTCCGGTCCGGGGTTGGGCGGCCAGGCGCATGTTCAAATACGGTCGCTCCTGTTTGATCCACCTGGACCTTGGCGTGATCGGTGTACCCGGCCAGGATCCGATAGGGTATGCCCGCGGGAAAGGCGATGCATGTTCCATCCTGGCGATCATGCAGGCAATAGGCACAAATGGGTATCACCCACTCCCCTTTTTCCGGTACTGCGTCGCTCATTTGCTTCAATGCGCCCTGGCCATGAGCATGGCGGCCAATCCGCGCAGGGGCTCCTTCCGCTCCTGCGGCACTTTTACGGCCTGTAGTTCTGCGAGCGCGGCGCTTTCGTGGCGCGCAGCCTCCTCCTCCACTTCGCCGCGCACACCCAGTTCCTCCAGTGCCTTCAGCATGCGCTGCACATCACGCGCTTCCACGGGCTTGGCGAGTTCCTCACGCAGGGCTGATGATCCCTGCTCTGCAGCACGCTCAAGACCGCGGATCAACAACAAGGTCTTCTTGCCGTTGCGCAGATCGCCACCCCGTTGTTTCCCTGTCAGAACGGGATCGCCGAATGCATCCAGCAGATCATCGCGCAACTGGAAGGCCAGGCCCAGGTGTTCGCCGAAGGCACCCAGCCGTTCACGCTCCTCCTTTGGTGCATCCCGCAACCGCAGCGCCCACCTGCAATGCGCAGGATAACAGCACCGCTGTCTTGAGGCGGATCATCTCCATGTACTCCCCGGCACGCACATCATCCCGCCGTTCGAAGTCCATGTCCAGCTGCTGACCTTCGCAGACCTCCAGCGCATAGCGGCCGAAGATCTCGCACACCTCGCTGCGTCCGCCCCATCAGTTGATATGCCTTCACCAGCATCGCATCGCCACTGAGGATGGCGGTGTTGCACGTTCCACTTCTCATGCACGGTGGGCTGTCCGCGGCGCAGCGGTGATGCATCCATGATGTCATCATGCATCAAGGTGAAGTTGTGGAAGAGCTCGATGCCCACGGCCTCATCGAGCGCGTCCTCCGCACGCCCGCCGAACAGTTCGCAGCCCATGAGCACCAGTGCAGGCCGAACGCGCTTGGCCGGAAGTCGCAACAGGTAGGCCATGGGCGCGTACAGCTCGCCTTCGGGCAAGCGACGCGCACCACCGTTCGATGCGCGCTTCGATCAGGTGCAGCGTATCCGGTCATCACGTGTCCCCGTCGGCCACCTTCAACAAGTATTCACCGTAGCCGCTCTTGCGCAAGGGTTCGGCCAGGGCACGCAGTTGCGCCGCGTTGATGAAGCCGCGGCGGAACGCGACCTCCTCGATGCAGCCGATCCGGCGGCCCTGCCGCTCCTCGATCACCTGCACATACTGGCCGGCCTGCATCAGCGAGGTGAACGTGCCCGTATCCAGCCAGGCCGTGCCCCGGTCCAGCACGTTCACGGTCGAGCGTACCGCGTCGCAGGTATTCCCGGTTCACATCGGTGATCTCGTATTCGCCACGGGCGCTGGGCTTCAGGTCGCGTGCGATGTCGAGCACGCTGTTGTCGTAGAAGTACAGCCCGGGCACGGCGTAGTTGCTCTTCGGCTTCGCGGGCTTCTCCTCGATGCTCACGGCGTTGAGCGCCGCATCGAACTCCACCACGCCATAGCGCTCGGGATCGCTCACGCGGTAGGCGAAGACCATGCCGCCCTTCACGCTGCTGTGCTCCATGAGCTTGGTGCCCAGCCCGCTGCCATGGAAGATGTTGTCGCCCAGGATCAGGGCCACGCTGTCGGTGCCCACGAATGATCGCGGCCGATCACGAAGGCCTGGGCCAGGCCGTTCGGCACCGGCTGCTCGGCGTAAGTGAACTCGCAGCCCAACGCTGCGACCATCACCGAGCAGTTTCCGGAAGTTCGGCAGGTCGTGCGGCGTGCTGATGATGAGGACCTCGCGGATGCCCGCCGCCATCAGCGTGCTCAGCGGGTAGTAGATCATCGGCTTGTCGTACACCGGCATCAACTGCTTGCTCACCGCCAGCGTGAGCGGGTGCAGCCGCGTGCCGCTGCCACCCGCGAGGATGATGCCTTTCATTCTGTCGGTCGTCGTTCGTTTCTCCAGTTTCAGTTCGCCCAGATCGATGTCATCCTCCTCGTCCATGATCTCCAGCAGCGGCTCCTCGAAGGCCTTCGTCATCAGGCGCCTGTTGAAGGTCAGCGACGAGCGAGGGCAGCACCAGCAGGTTGGTGAACATGGCCACCAGCAAGGTGATGCTGGTGAGGATACCCAGCGCACGGATGCCACCGAACTGCGAGAAGCCGAACATGAAGAAGCCCGCCAGCAGCACCACGCTGGTGTAGATGATGCCCACGCTCACCTCGCGCGTGGCCAGGTCCACGACTGCGCGCAGGTCGTGTCCGGTGAGCTTCAGCTCCAGACGGTAGCGGGCCAGGAAGTGGATCGCATTGTCCACGGCGATGCCCAGGGCGATGCCGAACACGAGCATGGTGCTGGGCTTGATCGGGATGCCGGCGAAGCCCATGATGCCGGCGGTGAACGACCAGTGGGATCATGTTGGGGATGAGCGAGACGATGAGGATACGGAAGGAGTTGAACAGCAACGCCATGAGCGCCACGATGAGGACGATGGCCCAGAAGAGGCTGGTGATGAGGTTGCTCACCAGGTAGCCGCTGCCCTTGAGGAAGACCACGCTGGTGCCGGTGAAGGTCACCTTGTACTTGTCCGGCTGGAAGAGGCTGTCCGTCTGGACGCGCAAACGGGCCAGCAAGCGCCTCCATGCGCGTGGTGCCCACATCGGCCATCTGCACGGTAACACGCGTGGTCTGCCGCGTGCTGTCGATGAAGGCCTTGGCCATGCCCTGCTTGCCACCGGCGTTCTCCACGTATGGCAGGATGAAGGTCTTGTCCGTGCTGTTCAGCAGTTCGTACCGCGCGGGATCGCCGCCGTAGAACGCCTGCTTGGTGAACTTCACTGCGTCGGCGATGCTGATCGGGTCGGCTGAACTCGGGATAGGTGGCCAGCGTGTCCTGCAGCTTTTCGATGCGCTTGAGGGTGGCATCCTTCAAGGCACCGCCCTTCTTCTTCGTGTCGATGATGATCTCCAGCGGCATCACGCCATGGAAGTTCCGCTCGAAGAAGCGCAGGTCGGCGAGCACGGGGTTGTCCTCGGGCAGATCGTCCACGATGCGGCTCTCATCCTTCATGCGCAACATGCCCACGACAGCATGCGACCACCGTGACGAGCGCCGTGATCGGATAGATCAGCGGTCGGCGTGTGCGGCTCATCGCGCACGATCCATTCCACGGCACTGTCCAGCCATTTGCGGTCCAGGTGCGCGCAGGTGCGCGCGGCTTGGGATCGCCCATGTAGCTGAAGAGGATGGGGATCGAGCACCATGCTCAGCAGCCACAGCACCATGATGCCGATGGTGGCCGTCCAGCCGAACTGCACCAGCGCATCGCTGTAGGTGACGCAGAAGGTGGTGAAGCCCACCGCCGTGGTGGCGTTGGTCATGAACGCCGCCGCGCCGATGCGGCTGATCACGCGTTGCAGCGCCTTCACCCGGTTGCCATGGTCCATGAACTCGTAGTGGAACGCGTTCACCAGGAACACGCAATTGGGCACGCCCGTGACGATCACCAACGGGGCGATCACGATTGCAGCAGCGTGATCTTGTAGCCCAGGAAGCGCCATGAAGCCGAAGGTCCAGACCACGCTGATGGCCACCACCGACATGCAGATGCCCATCACCCGCCAGCTGCGGAAGAAGAACAACAGCAGCAGGGCACAGAGCGCCATGCTCGCCACCATGAACGAGCGGCATCTCCCCCTTCACCAGGTTGGTGCTGTTCACCCTGATCCACGGCAAGCCCACTGCGATACACGGGCATCGCGGTCTCCGTTGCCGAACGCATCCGTGCGCTCGCGCACGGCGTCCACCACGGCCTGCCGGCGCATCGGTATCGAAGAGCTTCGCGTTCACGAAGACCATCATCAAGCTGGCCTTCGTGCTGTCGTTGTACAGCAGGCCGCGATAGAACGGCAGGGCAGCGGATGTGCGCATGCAGCGTGTCCATTTGCCCCTGGTCCGCGGGTAAGCTGTCCACCAGCGTGCGCAGCACGAAGCGCTGGAGCGAATCGTCGCGCAGCAGCGTGAACAGGTGCGCTTCGCTGAAGACGGAATCGATGCCGTCGATGTCATTCAGGTCATTGCCCAGGTCGGTACCAGGCCTTGAAGTTCGCCGGCGTGTATAGAGTCGATCCCCAGGGCCACCCTGCGTGCCCACCACCATCACGTTCCCGTCCTCCTTGAAGGTGGAGAGGAAACGTTGATAGTCGACATAGGCGCTGTCGTTCTCCGGAAGCAGGCCGCCATGCTTGTAGTTCATGCCCACGCTTCGTGGCCATGAAGCCCAGCCCTACGGTCAGCAGGCCGATGGCGATCAGGATCGCCATGCGATTGCGCAGTACACGACCAGCCAACCAGGCCCACATGCCTTCTTCGTTCTGTTATCGGGCAGCGGGTTGCTGCGCGGAGCGGGCAAAGGAACGAAAAAGCCCCCCCTTCCCGTCGGTTTGTTCCCAGCCCGGGCCAACTCAAAAGTTCAGGCTGGTCGATAGCTTCAGCGCCACGTTGTCCCTCCACTCCGGAAACGCCTGCGGACCGTAGCGGTAGAACGCGCCCAGGCCGAGGTTGGCGTAGATGTCATCGATGCGGAGGCCGCTTTCGAAGAAACCTTCACCCAAGGGGCTGAAGGACAGGCCCCGGTGGGCTTCGGGGCGGGACAGGCGACCGAACGCAGCGCTGCTGACCAACGCCGGCTTCGGGTGGAAATGCTTCCCCTTGACCAGCAGGGTGCCGAAGCTGTGCTTCAGGTGCACGGTGATGTATTCATCCGCCAGGAACTCGTTGGGACGCATGGTCTCGAAGGTGTTGTCCGCGGCGATCAGACAGGCCCTCCCGCGCGTTGGTGCCGCGCAGGTTGTAGAGGAAGGGCATCGGGGCGTCGGGGTCGGCCTTGCCGGCCAGCACACGCAGCGATAGGTCGCCGACAAGACGGATGCGGAAGGTCTTCTCCACCATCGCGTTCAGCCGCCAGGTGTCCAGTTCGCCTTCCCACAGACCCGCTGATGGCCCGCATGGCGCTGATGTTCACCACCGGGTACTTGCTTCCCAGGGACACCTCGCGGCCCGGCAGGCGCGCCAACTTCTCGCGGAAGGCCCAGCGCAGATCAGCCGTGATCGGCTCCCGAGAGAAAGCTGTTCTGGAGCAGTGTGACGCCATCGGACGCCGCTCGAGCGAACAGGTATCCGATGTCGTTGATGCGCTGCGACCGCTCGGTACCCACCCACATCTTCACGGATCCCCCGAGCCGCACCTTCACCTCGGCGGCCATCCGCTCCAAGCGGTCCATTCGGTCCACGTAGAAGCGCCGCACATTGTCCTGCGAGAACAGCCCGCGACGCTGGCCGAGGAACGCCACACCGCCCGTCTCGTCCACATCGTTGGCATAGCTGAACTTCACATGCATGTCGCGTCCATACAGGGGCTTGATGGTGAGATCGCCACCGTATTTGACGCGTTCATCCCGAAAACCATATCCCACATATCCACCGATGGTGCCATAGCGAGAGACCTTGTCGTTGGTGGCGAGGCCAGCACCCAGGCGCAGCCCTTCATAGCCGTTGTAGTCGATGATGCGGGCGAGCAGCAGGTCCACCGGGCCCATCGCCAGCTTGCCGCTGGCCAGGGCGCTCACCCACTTCAGCTTGGCATCGAGGTTCAGTGAATCGCCGATGCTGTCGATCACCGCGTAGGTCTTCAGGTCCTTCGCGTCGAGCGTGTCGGTGCGCAGTGCTTTCCAATATGCATCGTCGCGGCGGATCTCCATGCGGTCGGCGACCAGTTCCGGACCGCGCACTTCCTTCCGATCCACCTCAGCATCCACCTCGACATCCTTCAGGTACGTGCGGCTTTCGCCATAGATACCCATGCCGTTGATCGACGCCTGGTCGAGGTAGATGAACGCATTGAGCTGCATCGGGAACCAGCGCAACGCAGCACTTCCGCCGGCCGACGGTATCCGCTGATGCAGCTGCTGGAACTTGATGCTTACACCATCGCGCTCGGCCGGTTCAGCAATGACGTTCTGCACAGCATAGCCGGCCGTGTTGATGTACAACACACCCTTCAGCGCATCGAACTTGGTGCCCTTGCGCGGCCGGTAGCTGATGACGTACACACTGTCCGCACCCTGATACAGCGTGTCCTCGAGGTTGAAGCGGTACTTCGCCGTACTGCTCGGGGCGAGCGGGCTCAAATAGAGCTTCTTGTCGATGGCGATCTGCGGCTCGTAGATGCTGAAGGTCTCCGTTTGCGCGGCCAGTGCGAGCAGCGAAGGGTCCTTGAGGCCGCTCACGCGCATGGCCAGCACTTCCTCATGCGCCCGGGCGGGTGGAATGAAGCTTTTGCGTGTGGCGCTCTCGATGAGGAAGAGATGCTGCTTGTCGAAGAACTCCTTCGCCTTGAGCGTGCTGGTGTCCAGCTTCGCCATGCGCTCCGGATCATTGGATACCGCGCTGTCCAGGGCGGCATCAAAGGTGGTCTTGCTGTAGCTCGTGTACCGATAGGAACGGTTGCGCATGGCATCGTTCTCCTTGCGCCCCGCGTAGGTGCGGCGGATGATCCGATGCGCAGGGTTGTCCGTACCGCTCACCACCACCGGCTTTAGTTCCAGGTTGGACTGTGCGAGCGGAATGATCACCGGGCCTGCGGTCTCCAGGGACAGTTCACGTGTTGTGTAGCCCACGTAGCTGAGACGGATGCGCACGGGCAGCTGCGGCACCTCCAGCCGGAACCGGCCGTCGATGTCGGTCACCGTGCCCTTGCTGGTGCCTACGATGTTCAGCGGACACGAAGGCCAGCGGCTCCTGCGTGCGCTCATCCACCACACGGCCAGTGACCACCACCTGGGCCATTGTCCACGAGGCCGTGAACAGGACAAGGAACAAGAGCAAGGAGCGCATCCGGTGGAAGTGGTCGAGCGTTCACGAAGAAAAGCTTCTCATGACAATGACCGGTCGCGAAGGGACGAACGGCTCATCTGTTCGGACAGGCGGAGCGTTCTGCAGGCCTCTACGGGTACCTTGCGCCGTCTATTGCACCATGTTCCCCCAGATCCGTGATGCCCGCTTGTGGGGCCGGGCGCTCACCGCGCAACGGACGGCGAACGCGTGGAGCGTGTGGAGCAGCTTCCAGCGTGCCAAGCGGACGAAGGACCCGCGCATCAGCGGCATGCCGATCAGCATCAGCATCGAGCCCACCACGGCCTGCAACCTGCGCTGCCCGGAATGTCCGAGCGGACTGCGCGCCTTCACCCGCCCCACCGGCAACCTGAAGCAGGACCTCTTCAAGCAGGTGATCGACGAACTGGCACAGGACCTCTGGGCGCTCACCTTCTACTTCCAGGGCGAACCCTACATCAACCCGTCGTTCCTGGACATGGTGCGTTATGCCAGCGACCGTGGCGTTTACACGAGCACCAGCACCAACGCGCATTTCCTCGATGAACGGAACGCCGAGGCCACCGTGCGCAGCGGCTTGTCACGACTGATCATCTCGCTGGACGGCACCGACCAGGCCACGTACGAGGCCTACCGGAAAGAAGGTACGCTCAGCAAGGTGATCGAGGGCGCCGAACGGATCGTGGCGTGGAAGAGGAAGCTGAAAAGCCTGTCGCCGCATGTGGTGTTCCAGTTCCTGGTGGTGAAGCCGAACGAGCACCAGATCCCCGAGGCACGCGCGCTGGCCAAACGCATCGGCGTGGACGACCTCTGGCTGAAGACCGCACAGATCTACGACCCGAAGGACGATCACCCGCTGATCCCCACGCAGGACCAGTACGCCCGCTACCGCCGCAATGCCAGCGGTGTGTGGGAGGTGAAGAACAAGCTGGAGGACAACTGCTGGAAGATGTGGAACAGCTGCGTGATCACGTGGGACGGGCGCGTGGTGCCCTGTTGCTTTGACAAGGATGCGCACCACGTGCTGGGCGATCTGCGGAAGAACAGCTTCCGCGAGGTGTGGAACAGCGATGCCTACCGCGACTTCCGCGGGGCGTTGTTGCAAAGCCGGAGCAACCTGGAGATGTGCCGCAACTGCAGCGAAGGCAGCCCGGTGTGGGCATAGCCGCGGTTCCGGCTCAGGGCCGGAATGACATCCATCAATGGGGGAGTCGAAGGCGCGGAGCGCCTCCATTCCCCAAACCGATCTGTCATGCCGGGCTTGACCCGGCATCGCGCTCAGGTCCACCCCAATTTTCTTTGATGTTCTGCTGATAGTAGCCAGGTGGTGGATCATTCGGATCGTACCAGCTTGAATAGTCCCAGTCCGCGCTCAGATCCCGCCATTCTGGATTCTCCTTCGCTATCAGCGCATCATTCCATTCCCGCTTCCAGTTCTTCAACTGCTTCTCTCGTGCGATCGCCTCCCTGATGTCCTTGAACTCCTCCAACGTAGACCAGTTTCCAGCATTGATATCTCCATGCGAACGAGTCCGGATCCGTGCCGACGCGATGGTCGAAGAGCCGCTGCTCGATGTCGTTGTTGACACCGATATACAATACGGTGTTGCCCTTGTTCGTGACCATGTAGACCCAGTACTGATGTGTGCGCATGGCCTTCCGCGATTCCGGCTCAAGGCCGGAATGACATTCTCTAACGTAACGCGGGTGGCGGAAACCGCCACCCGCGTTAGAAAAAGGGTTGCCATGTTAGCCTGGACCCCTAACATGAAGGGGTGAATGATCACGACCGGCGCGAGACCCGAACCATGCCGTAGACGATCAACCAGATCAAGAACAACTGGCCCAACAATGCGAGCCAGAACGCCGCATCACCCCCTTCATACCCCGCGCCGAAAGCAAGGATCAATGGTATGAAGATGATCGAACCCACCAAGCCTGTTGAACTCGACTCGAACCAGAGCCAACCGCAGAGCGCGTAGGCCAGAATGATCAGGAGACTAAGAAGCAGTGGGCGCCGTTGGGCCATGTCATCAGCACAACCCGAACGCCACTATACCTTCATGATGTCCTTCTCTTTCGCCTCGATCAGCGCGTCGACCTTCTTGTTGTAGCCGGCGGTCATCTTCTCCACCTGATCGCTGGCGTCCTTGGCGAAGTCCTCCGGCATCTTCGCGGCCTTGATGGCCTCCATGGCCTTCTGGCGCGCGCCGCGGATGCTTACGCGCGCATGTTCACCTTCCTTGTGCGCGGACTTCACCAGGTCCTTGCGGCGCTCCTCGGTGAGCATGGGTACGCTGATGATCACACTCTCGCCATTGTTGCTGGGGTTGAAGCCGAGGTTGGCGGCCTGGATGGCCTTCTCGATGGCCTCGATCATCTTCTTGTCCCAGGGCTGCACCATGATGGTGCGGGCGTCCGGCGTGTTCACATTGGCCACCTGGTTCAGGGGCATGTGGCTGCCATAGGCCTCCACACGCACGCCCTCCAACATGGCGGGATTGGCGCGACCTGCGCGGATCTTCGTGAGCTCATGGTCCAGGTGGTCCACGGCCTTCTTCATCAGGTCCTCACTGGGGGCGATCATGCTCTTGGCGTCGATCTGGCTTTCGGGTATTGGGAGGGCTAAAATAGCTGCGGGCGGGGAATGGCGGCTGCATGTGGATAGGGGCGCCAGGCAGCCATCATTTTCAACCGCAGATGAACGCTGGGATGGACGCGGATAGACGCAGATCAACGCAGAAGGATGGGATGGGATGTGCGTTGAAGTTCCCATTGCGATCGTATTCCGCTGAAGTGAATGGTATCGAAACCACGGATGAACACGGATGGCCACAGCTCAATCTACAGAGGTCCTTTGGGAACCGCTGATGAATCGCAGATCTGGATACCTGGATGGGAGGTGCGTTGCGTTTCCGTTGCGCCGTGGCGCTCGGTCTCGAACCCCGATGGAATCAAAATCTGAATAGCCACGGTGAACGACTACTATCTCCACATCAGGGCGGTCACTTGGACACGTATCCGCTAATGAAACTACATCCGCCATTAACTGTGTGACTCTGTCTGATGGCCCTCGCATTTCCCCGCGCCCTGATCGCCTCCACGTGAGGTCCCGCCTTCAGCGCAATGTAGCCTTTGCGGAAGGAGCTGTGATCGATTACGCCGTCGTTGCGTGACGCTGAGCGACCGCCTCAGAACTCCACCAAGGTGCCCACGCGCTCGCCGGCCACCACTTTGCGCAGGTTGCCGGGCTTGTTCATGTCGAAGACGATGATGGGCAGCTTGTTCTCGTTGCACAGGGTGAAGGCCGTGAGGTCCATCACCGTGAGGCCCTTTTCGTACACCTCGGTGAAGCTGATGCGCTCGTAACGTACCGCGTTCTTGTCCTTCTCCGGATCGGCGGTGTAGATGCCGTCCACACGGGTGCCCTTGAGGATCACGTCGGCCTCGATCTCGATGGCGCGCAGACTGGCCGCTGTGTCCGTGGTGAAATAGGGATTGCCCGTGCCCGCGCCGAAGATCACGATGCGGCCCTTTTCCAGGTGGCGCACCGCACGCCGGCGGATGAAGGGCTCGGCGATGGTGTCCATCTTGATCGCGCTGAGCAAACGCGTGCTTTGGCCGTGCGCCTCCAGCGCGCTCTGCAAGGCCAGGCTGTTGATCATGGTGGCCAGCATGCCCATGTGATCGCCCTGCACACGGTCGATGCCACTGGCCGCCGCCTGTATCCCGCGGTAGATGTTGCCGCCGCCGATCACGATGGCCATCTGCACGCCCGTACGCGATACGGCCATGATCTCCTCCGCATAGGCGTTCAGCATCTTGTCGTCGATGCCGTAGTCCTTGTCGCCCATCAGGCTTTCGCCGCTGAGCTTCAGGAGAACGCGCTTGTACTTGTGGGATCCGCTCATGGCCTATACAGGTGATTGGGTGCGCAAAGCAATGAAAAACGACCGCTATTGTCACGCCACGTCCAATAGCCTTGACACAAAAAGCGAACGGCCTCTTGGGAGAGGCCGCTCACATGTCGTTATGCTCCGGATCAGACCGTCAGCGAGTGGCGCTTGAAGCCGGTGCAGGTGAGGTCCTTGTCCACGCTCTTCAGGTACTGCTCCACGCTCATCTTGTTGTCCTTGATGAACTCCTGGGCGAGCAGGGTGCTCTCCTTGAAGAACTTGTTGAGGCGACCGGCGGCGATCTTCTCGGCCATGTCGGCGGGCTTGCCTTCCTGGATGGCGAGGTCCTTGCCGATCTCCAATTCCTTATCGATCACGCTCTGGGGGGTGCTGGCCTTGTCCAGGGCGATGGGGCCCATCGCAGCCACTTGCATGGCCACGTCCTTGGCGGCGTCGGCGAAGCCGGCCTTGTTGAGGCCCACGAGGCTACCCACCTTGTTACCGGGGTGGTTGTATGCGTAAACGAACTCGGCGTTCAGCAGGTGGCATGCGCTCACCTCGATCTTCTCGCCGATCACACCGGTCTGCTCGATGAGCTTCTCGGCGACGGTCATGCCATTGCTGTCGAACGGCATGGCCTTCAGCGCATCGATGCTGTCGGCACCCTTCTCCAGCGCGATGGTGGCGATGCGGGTGGCCATGGCCGCGAAATCGGCGTTCTTGGCAACGAAGTCGGTCTCGCAGTTGGTGCAGACGAGCACGCCGCGCTTGTTGTCGGCGCTGGTGAGGCCGATGACCTGGCCTTCGGTGGCGTCGCGGTCCGCACGCTTTGCGGCCACTTTCTGGCCCTGTTTGCGCAGCACGTCGATGGCGGCATCGAAGTCGCCATTGGCCTCGGTGAGGGCCTTTTTGCAATCCATCATGCCCGCGCCAGTGATCTGGCGGAGCTTGTTCACATCAGCAGCGGTGATCGCCATGGTAGTGCTCACGGTGAATGGGTTCAGTTCTTGGTTTCGGTCATTGGTGTTCGGACAGCTGCCGATCGACCCGGGGTCGAACGGGCATTTGCACCGGACGGACTGCTCAGGCTTTGGCCTCGTCGGCTTTGTTCACCTCAGCGGTCACTTCCTCAGCGCCCTCTTCGGCTTCCTCGCCACCATCTTCCTCAGGCACGGCCTCGCCGCGGTCCTTGTCGTTCTTGCGCTCCTCGAGGCCTTCGTTGATGGCCGCGATCATGAGGTCCACGATCATCTCGATGCTCTTGGTGGCATCGTCGTTCGCGGGGATCGGGAAGTCGATGAGGTCGGGGTTGCTGTTGGTATCCACCATCGCGAACGTGGGGATGTTCAGCTTGCGGGCCTCGGCCACGGCGATGTGCTCCTTCACGATGTCCACGATGAACAGCGCGCTGGGCAGGCGGGTGAGGTCGGCGATGGAGCCCAGGTTCTTCTCCATCTTGTCGCGCTGGCGGCTCACTTGGAGACGCTCACGCTTGCTCATGTTGGTGAACGTGCCGTCCACCTTCATGCGATCGATGGAGGCCATCTTCTTGATGGCGCGGCGGATGGTGCCGAAGTTGGTGAGCATGCCACCGCTCCAACGCTCGGTGACGTAGGGCATACCGGTGGGCTTGATCTTCTCGGTAACGATGTCCTTCGCCTGCTTCTTGGTGGCCACGAAGAGCACCTTCTTGCCGCTGCGGGCGATCTGCTTCATTGCGGCGGCAGCCTCGTCAAGCTTGACGACCGTCTTGTTGAGGTCGATGATGTGGATGCCCTTCTTCTCGCCGAAGATGTAGGGCGCCATGTTGGGGTTCCACTTGCGCTTGAGGTGTCCGAAGTGTACACCTGCCTCCAAAAGTTGTTGAAAATCGGTACGAGCCATACTACGCTGTTCTTATGAGGTTCACTTTCCTGGGTCCCGTTGTGCAGGCATCTCCCCGGTAGCCTTTCCCGACAGGTCGGGACCGAGTCCGGGGGGATTGGATGCTGAACCCCGACAGGTCGGGGCTCTCCGCAAGCGTGGGATGTTAACGCTTGCTGAACTGGTAACGCTTGCGCGCCTTCTTGCGTCCGAACTTCTTACGCTCCACCTCGCGGGGGTTACGCGTCATGAGTTCCTCGGCCTTGAGTTTCGGTTTGTGCTCGGGGTCGATCTTCACCAACGCTCGGGCGATGCCCAGGCGCAGGGCCTCCACCTGACCGGTGGTGCCGCCGCCGTCGATGGTGGCGATGACATCGTATTTGCCCTCGGTGCCCGTGAGCTTGAAGGGCTGCTGCAGCTTGAACTGCTGCATGGTGATGGGGAAGTATTCGTTGCCTTCCACGCCGTTCACGGTGATCTCACCGCTTCCGTCATTGAGCACAACGCGCGCCACGCTGGTCTTGCGGCGTCCCAAGCTGTTCACTGCTGCCATCTTACTTGATGCTGTTGAGGTCGATCTTACGGGGCTTCTGGGCTTCGTGCTTGTGGGTATCGCCCACCACCACGTGCAGGTTGCCGAACTGGGCGGCACCGAGACGGGTCTTGGGCAACATGCCCTTCACGGCGATCTCCAGGAGGGCCTGGGGCTTGCGCGCTTTCAGGTTCTTGGCCTTCTCGCGGGTCTGGCCACCGGGGTACAGGCTGTAGCGCTGGTACTCCTTGTCCTCCATCTTGTCGCCGGTGAGGCGCACCTTCTCGGCGTTGATCACGATCACATGGTCGCCGGTATCGACGTGGGCCGTGAAGGTGGGCTTGTGCTTGCCGCGCACGAGCATGGCGATCTTGGAGGCAACGCGGCCGAGAACTTCGTTCTCAACGTCCACCAGCAGCCATTCTTTCTGCACGGTGGCCGCGTTGGCCATGGAGGTGGTATGGGTCGTGGAAGCCACGGTATCCTTGGGATTTGGTCTGTTTTGCCTTCAACCTTCCTTGGCACCGGTACGGCGTTACGGCGGGCAAAAACGGGGCGCGAAGATAGATCGCTTCCCCGATCCAACAAACGGGGGTGGATAGAAAGTGGTGACAAATGCAGAAACACATGCCTTTTCAGGAGGTGTATCGAATCGTGGAGTACGCACATCTCACTGTTATTCAGCACGTTGCCTGTGAACGGTGAAGCATAACCCATTTTCCGCTCTTGCATGCTAAGGACAACCCAGCGGTTAAGCTCGGCTGCAACTTCAGCCTGCCACGACCTAATACAAGAGGCATGATGTTGAGGAACCTACTCACTTAAAAACGACAAAGGCGACCTGCAGGGGCCGCCTTCGTCACTGGTCCTCCTCCCCTTTCTACATCTTGGTAATGATGAACTCGGTGCGGCGGTTCATTTGATGTTCCGCCTCGGTGCAGGACACGCCATCGATGCACTTGTTCTTCAGTTCACGTTCGCCGAAACCTTTGCCTTTGATCCGTTCGGCCGCAATGCCCCGACTGACGATGTAGGCCGCCGAGCTCTTCGCACGACGATCGCTCAAGGCCAGGTTGTACGCATCGCTTCCGCGGCTGTCCGTATGGCTGCCCAGCTCGATCTCCATGGTGGGGTTGTCCTTCATGACCGACACGATCTTGTCGAGCTCCACCGCCGCATCCTTGCGGATGTTCCACTTGTCCAGGTCGAAGTAGATCGGTTCGATGTCGATCTTCTTGGCGATGTCCTCGCCCACATCGATCACCTCCATGGTGCAGTCCATCAGCTTGTGCAACAGCACCTGGTTGAAGTCGTTGATCCGGTAACGCAGCCGCTCATCCTTGGGGAAGTAGCCTTGCTTGTTGAGCTGCACACGGTAGAAGAGTGAATCGCCCAGGGTAACGGCCTTGAGTTCGGTGGCGAGATCGCCGGTGGCTGGCGTGTGGCCATCCAGAATGGAGTTCCCCTGGCCGCGCATTTCCGTGATGTGCACCTCCACGTCCTGCAAGGGCAGACCGGACTTGGAATCGCTGACAACAAGCAGCATGCGGAGGTCGCCGATCCTGGCAGCCACCAGGTCCTGAACGATGACCGTATCCTTACGGGCTCCTGTGGCCAGCTGCGTGCCCGGCGCTCCGATATACACCATCCTCCGAGACGATCTCGTACTTCATACGCATCGGCCAGGTCGAAGGCATATTCGCCGTTCACGCCGGTGGTCACTTCGCCGATAACGTTGCCCTTGTCATCCTTGAGGAACATCTTAATCCCGGCGAGCGGCTCTCCGGTCATCTTATCCCGAAGAATGCCGCGGAGCTTCATGGGCGGCAACATGGGCTTTTCCAGTTTGAAGCTGTACAGGTCATCGTCGCCCATGCCACCGCTGCGGTCACTGGTGAGGTAGCCCTTGCGCGCTGTGGAGTCGAGCATGAAGCCGAAGTCGTCGTTGCGGCTGTTGAAGGGCGTGCCCGCATTGGTGACGGTGCCGTATGTGGGCGTGCCGGGTTCGCTGTAGAAGATGTCCAACCCGCCCAGCCCGGCCTGTCCGTCGCTGGAGAAGTAGAGCACATCATCGGAGCGCACGAAGGGGAACATCTCATCACCCTCGGTATTGACCGGTGCACCCACGTTCACGGGTTTGCCCCACTCTCCTCCCTTGGTGCGTTCACATTTCCAGATGTCCGTGCCGCCCACGCCACCGGGCATGTCGCTGGTGAAGTACATGGTGTTGCCATCGCGGCTCAATGCCGGGTGACCTGTGGAGTATGCATCGCTGTTGTAAGGGAAGGAGCGTTCATCCACCCAATGCCCATCGCGCAGTGAGCGGGCATAGATCTTCAGGTTGACCACACCGGCCGGTGTCTTGCCCTTCTTGCCCGCGCTGAAGTTGTTGCGGGTGAACCAGATCTCGCGCCCGCCGGGCGTGAAGGCAGCGTTGCTTTCGTGATAGCGGGTATTGAGGTCGGCCATGAGCTGTATATCGCTGAGCTCGCCATCGGTGCCGAACTTTCCACTGTACAGGTCCAGGTACGGGTCGCCGTTCCAATTGTGGCGCCGGCGCTCGGCGCTCTGCGGCTTGCGTGCCGAAGCGAAGACCAGTCGATCACCGAGGAAGGCGGCACCCATATCACCCTTCTCGCAGTTGGCCGCCACGTTCTTCATGGTAACGCCTTCCACGGGCTTCGCCATGAGTTCGGTGGCGTAGTTGACGGCGCCGATCTGGCGTGCCGGCCGGGAATCATCGGCGGCCTTCTTCTCATAGGTCGCCATCCATTTGTCGGCCTCCTCCAACTGCCCGGTTGCGCGCAGGCATTGGGCAAAGTTGTACATGTCGATGGGCCGGGCGATGCGGCTGGTGGTGGCGTACTTGTACCACTTGGCCGCATTCGCGAAGTCGCGCACGTTGAGGTAGCTCTCGGCCAGACGCGTGATGAACGCCCCGGTATCGGCGCCCATTTTCACGGCTTCCTCATACCGCGCGATGGCCTCGCTGTACGCCAGGTCCTTGTAGGCCTTGTCGCCCATGCGGAGCGAGTAGGACTGCGCTGAGGCCGCCGTGATGGCGAACAGCCCGAGGGCGACGATGATGGATCTGTGTAAAAAGGCGCGCATCAGAAGTAGCGGGGTGAAAGGGTCTTCTCGCGGGTGAAGCTGAGGTCGTACTGGAGCATGAGCTCGTGCGAACCCCCTTGAACCCTGCGCAGCGGACTGAGCGTAAGGTCGTAGGCATAGCCTGCGCGCAGCTGCTCGGTGATGTTGTAGGCGATGATGCCGGCCATGCTGTCCTCGTTCCGGTAGGCCGCGCCCAACCAAAGCCGTTCCATCAGCAGGAAGTTGGCGGTGAGGTCGATGCTCAGCGGTGCGCCATCGACCGCCTTCAGCAGGAAACTCGGCCGGAACTTGACCGCCGGCGAAAGCGAGAAGACGTAGCCTCCGATGAGGAAGAGGTGGCGCTTCTGCGTGATCGCATTCACCGTTCCGTTCGCACCGTCCACGCCCAGCCGCGTATGCTGCATGAGCTTGGGTGCGCTGATGCCCACATAGCCCCTGTTGCTCCAGTAATACAGTCCGAAGCCGAAGTTGGGCTTGGCGCTGGAGCTTACGTTCTGCTGGAACAATGGATCACCGATGTCCGTGCCCGGCACACCGGTGAGGTCGGCCTGCAGGAGGTCAACGCCGGCCTTCAATCCAAAGGCCAGCCGTGCGTTCTTCGTCACCCGTATCCGGTATGCGAAGTCGCCGAACAGGAGCGTGTTGTTCACCGGCCCCACCTCGTCGTGCACAGCGCTCAGGCCGATACCGATGGCGTTGTTGCTCAGTGGTGTATGCAGCGTGAGCGTTTGCGTGCTGGGCGCTCCATCGAGGCCGACCCATTGCTCGCGTGCAAGTCCCGTTATGGTGAACAGATCGGCGCTGCCCGCATAGCCGGGGTTCACGGACATGGTGTTCCACATGTACATGGTGTACATGGGATCCTGCTGTGCCCGCGTCATGATGCTGAGGGCGATCGCGAGGGTCGCCAGAAGGAGCTTGCGTGATGCTCTCATGTTGATCCGATGTTGGGTCGATGTCCGCATCGCCATCACTTGTTGAGGTAGATGTAACCGCTACGTACTTCCTCGCCGTCCACGCCGAGGTCCACGAGGTACCAGTATGTGCCAGCAGGCAGGACCTCGCCTATGGTGAGCGCGTTGGTGCTCACCCCGTTCCAGTCGTTCATGTACGGATCGGCGCTGTAGACCTGGTTACCCCAGCGGTTGAAGATGAGCACTGAGGCATTCGGGTAGTGCTGCAGGCCCTGGATCACCCAGGTGTCCGCAATGCCGTCGCCGTTCGGACTGAATCCGTTCGGGATCATCAAGGGCTCGATGCATTCCACCTCCACCACTACGATGGCCTGATCGCACAGCGGCTCGGGATCGCAGATGGAGTAGAAGATCGTGTCGGTACCGCAGAAGCCAGCTGACGGAGAGTAGGTCAGCGTTCCGTCGTTGTTGATCACCACCGCTCCGTTCGCCGCATTGGCGCTTGTAACGGTCAGCGGATCTCCGTTGGGATCGCTGTCGTTCTCCAGCACATCGATGACCACGTTGGTACCTTGATCGGTGCCGGTGCTGTCGTCCACGGCGATCGGCGGATCGTTCACCGGCGGGCATTCCACCGTGACCACCACGATCGCCTGGTCGCACAGCGGGCCCGGATCGCAGATGGTGTAGAAGATCGTGTCCGCACCGCAGAAGCCTGCAGCGGGTGTGTAGGTGATCGTGCCGTCGCCGTTGATCACCACGGTGCCGTTGTTCGCGTTCGCGTTCGTTACCGTCAGCGGATCACCGTTCGGGTCGCTGTCGTTGGCCAGCACGTTGATGGTGACCGGCGTGTCCACATCCGTGCCCGACACATCATCCACCGCGATCGGCGGATCGTTGGGAGCGCACGGCACCGTGACCACTACGATCGCCGCATCGCAGAGCGGACCGGGGTCGCAGATGGTGTAGGTGATGGTGTCCGTTCCGCAGAAGCCCGCATTCGGTGTGTAGGTGATGCTGCCATCGCCATTGATCACCGCCGTGCCGTTGTTCGCCGTGGCGGTGGTCACGGTGATCGGATCGCCGTTCGGGTCGCTGTCGTTGTTCAGCACATCGATGTCGACCGGTGTGCCCTGTGGCGTGCTCGCCGCATCATCCACCGCGATCGGTGGATCGTTCACCGGCGTGACGTCGATGATGACGAGCACCGTGTCGCAGCCGCCGTTGTTGTCGCATACCACCACGCCCACTGTGTCGGTGCCCAGGAAGCCTGTGTCCGGTGTGTACGTGAAGCAGGTGTCGCCATCGGCGATGCCCGTGAGCGTTCCGTTCAGCGGACCGTTGAACGCACCCGTCACATCAAGCGTGTCACCGTCCAGGTCGATCGCTGTGAGGCAGATCGTGATCGGCGTGTCCTCCGGTGTGCTCGTGGTGAGCGTGTCGATCGGCGTGCCGTTACCGTCGGTGATCACCGGCGGGTTGTTCGTGTCGGTCACCGTGACGATCACCAGCAGCGTGTCGCAACCACCGTTGTTGTCGCACACCACCGCCGTCAGCGTGTCCGTGCCCAGGTAGTCCGTGTTCGGCGTGTACGTGAAGCACGTGTCACCGTCGTTGTACGAGTCCGCCACGCCGTTCAGCGGGCCGTTCAGCACCAACGTCACGTCCAGCGTGTCGCCGTCCACATCCCATGCGTTCAGGCATACCGTCGCCGGCGTGTTGATGCCCGTGGTGATGTTCAGCGTATCGATCGACATGAAGCCGCCGTCCACGATCACCGGCGGGTCGTTCACCGGTGTCACATCAATGATCACCAGCACGCTGTCGCATGCGTTGAACACATCGCACACGAACACATACACCGAGTCGTTGCCGTTGTAGTTCGGCAAGGGTGTGTAGGTGATGCACGTGTCACCATCGGCCAGGCCGGTGATCGTTCCGTTCAGTGCCACCACCGTGTAGCTTGTGGCGTCCAGCGGCAGACCCTCCGGATCGATCGCGTCCAGGCAGATCTGCAGCGGGGTATCCTCCGGTGTGGTCGTGTTCAGCGTATCGATCGAAGTGCCACCACCATCGGTGATCACCGGTGAATCGTTCTCCGGGAACACGTTGATGATCACCACCACCGTGTCCGTGCCGCCGTTGCCATCACCCACCACCGCGATGAGCGTGTCGCCGCCGTTGTAGCCCGCATCCGGCGTATACGTGATGCACGTGTCGCCATCCTGCAGACCTGTCGCCGCGCCCGCGAACGGACCGTACGGCACGCTGATCACATCCAGGCTGTCGCCGTCCACATCGTTCACCGTGAAGCACACCTCCAGCGGCGTGTCCTCCAGCGTGTACACGTTCAGCGTATCGATCGATGTGCCCGTGCCATCGGTGATCACAGGCGGATCGTTCACCGGCGTTACGTCGATGATCACCAGCACCGTGTCGCAGCCGCCGTTGTTGTCGCACACCACCACTTGCACGCTGTCCGTGCCGTTGAAGTCCGGGTCCGGCGTGTAGGTCCAACACGTGTCGCCATCGGCGAGTCCACTGGCCGTGCCGTTGTTCAGGCCACCCGCCACGCTGGTCACCTGCAGGCTGTCGCCATCGACGTCGATGGCATCCAAACAGATCGTGATCGGCGTGTCCTCCGGGGTGCTCGTGGTGAGCGTGTCGGTGGGATCACCGATCACATCCACCACCTGCGGCGGATCGTTCACCGGTGTCACCGTGATCACCACCACCACCGTATCGCACAGGCCGCCGTTGTCGCACACCACCACCGTCACCGTGTCGCCGCCGTTGTAGTTGGGGTCCGCTGTGTAGGTGATGCAGGTGTCGCCATCGGCTTCACCGGTGATGACGCCGAAGTCCGGGCCCAGGAAGCTGTTCGTGGCGTCCAGGGTATCGCCTTCCACATCCGTGGCCGTGAAGCAGAGCTGCAGTGGCACATCCTCGGGCGTTGTCACGTTCAACGTGTCGATCGCCGTTCCGCTGCCATCGGTGATCACCGGCGCATCGTTCACGGGACCCACCACAATGAAGGCCCAGGCCGTATCGCACGCCGGCGGCAGCGGGAACCCGACATCGCACACGGCGTACTGCAGCGAGTCGATGCCGTTGAAGTCCGCGTTCGGCTGATAGCTGATCGTGCCGTCCACGTTCACGCTGCCCACACCGTTCGCTGCAGGCGTGATGATCGTGACCGTCGTGCTGTCGATCCCGCCGAAGGAGCCATCGGCCAGGTCCGTGATCGTTGAACAGCACGGCGAAGGTCACCGGCACTTCCTCATCCGTGGATGTGGTGTCGTTGAGCGCGATTGGCGGATCGTTCACCGGGTCCACGTAGATCAGCACCGTACCGACCGAGCAGAAGCCAAGGTCCGTGCAAAGGGTGTAGTTGAAGGCATCGGGACCGTAGTAGTTCGCATTGGGCACATAGGTCACCGTACCATCACGCGTTCGCGGTGGCCGTGCCGTTGTACGGCCCGCTGACCACACCCACGCTACTGGGCACGATCACGCCAGTAATGGTGGTGTCGTTCACCAGGACGTTGAGCACCGCCGAGCTGTCCTCCAGCAAACTGTAGTCGTCGTCATAAGCGAGCGGGATATGCATTGGTCACATTGATGATGAGGATGGCGGTGTCGCAGAGCGCGGGCAGTGGCACACCCACATCACAGATCTCATAGATGAGCGTATCCAGACCAACGAAACCGTTGTTCGGGGTGTAGCTGATGGTGCCGTTGCCGTTCACCACTACGCTACCACTGTCCGGCGGCACGATGATCGTGATGCTGCCCAGGTCAATGATGGAAGCATCCGTCGTGTCATTGTCGTTCGCACTCACGTTCGTTGTGAGCACCACGTTCGGCAAGATGTTGTCGAAGTCGCCCACGGCCACCGGAGGATCGTTCACGGGCTGTACATCGATGAACACGGTGGCCGGATCGCACAGCCCCGATGGGTCGCACACCTGATAGGTGAAGCTCACATATCCGTAGAAGTTCGGATCGGGCGTGTAGATGAACGTCCCGTCGGCATTGAACACGATCACCCCGTTCTGACCGGCCGTGCCTCCGTCCAGCAGGCTCCACACCAGCTCGCTGTTCAGGTTGTCCAGGTCGTAGTCGTTACCCGTGACATCCGCGCTGAACGGCCACCATCCTCCAGCATTGAATAACCTTCGTTGTACGCCGACCGGCGCATCATTCACCGGAAGCACCGTGATGTCCACGAACGCCGTAGCGCATTGTGCCGGCAAGGGAGTGCCATCGTCGCAGACCTGGTACTGGAAGGCATCCGTGCCCGTGAAGTCGCCGTTGGGGGTGTAGGTGATGGTGCCGTCCACGTTCACCACCACCGTGCCGTTGTTCGGCTGTTGGGTGATGATCACGCTTCCCTCATCCAGGTCGCCATCGCCATCGCTGTCATTGGCCAGCACATCCACTACGATCGGTGTGTCCTCGTTCGTGATGGCATTGTCCGGCTGGACCGAAGGCGCATCGTTCACCGCATCGATGGTGATGATCACCTGCGCATCGTCGCACAGGCCACCGGGATCGCAGGCCTGATAGGTAAAGGTCACCGCACCGTTGAAGCCAGGGTTCGGCGTGTAGGTGAAGGTGCCGTCGGCGTTCAGCGTAAGCGTGCCGTTCGCCGCAGCGCTCTGGCCGTCAAGCAGGCTCCACGTCAACGCATCGCCATCCAGGTCGCTGTCGTTCACACCCAGGTCATTGCTCAATGTACCGCCTTCCGACATGCCGTAGCTGTCGTCCTCAGCGACCGGAGCGTCGTTACCCGGTAACACGTCGATGGTCGCCTCGGCCGGGTCGCACACAGCGGATGTATCGCAGACCTGATAGGTGAAGCTCACCGGGCCGTTGAAATCGGCATTCGGCACATAGGTGAAGCTGCCGTTGGCATTGAAGGTGAGCGTGCCGTTCGTGGCAGCGCTGCCCCCGCTCACCAGTACCCATGTGAGGTCGCTGTTCACATCATCCACATCGCTGTCGTTGCCGGTAACCGTATTGCTGAGCGTCCCGTCCTCATCCACAGTGAAGGCATCGTCCTCCGCGACCGGCGGATCGTTCGATGGTGTCACGGTGATGGTCACGGTCGCCTCGTCGCAGAGCGGGCCGGGATCGCAGGCCTGGTAAGTGAAGCTCACCGTTCCGAAGAAGTCGGCATTCGGCGCATAGGTGAAGGTGCCATCGGGGTTGAATACCAGTAACCCGTTGGCTGCGGCCGTGCCGCCATCCACCAGCGACCAGGTAAGGGGACCTTCCACGTCACTATCGTTACCGGTCACAGTGTTCGTCAGTGATCCGTCCTCCGTCAGGGTGAAGTCATCGTCGTTCGCCACCGGTGCATCGTTCACTGGCTGAACGTCGATGGTAACGACCGCCGGATCACAGAAGCTGAGAGGATCGCAGGCCTCGTAAGTGAAGCTCACCTGGCCGGTGAAGTTCGCATTGGGCGTATAGGTGAACGTGCCATCACTGTTGAGCACAAGTGTGCCGTTCGCAGAAGCCGCTCCACCACTTACGAGCGACCACGTCAACGGATCCCCGTCGGGATCGCTGTCACCACCGGATACCGTGCTGATGATCACACCGTCCTCATTGATCTGGAAGGCATCATCGCCGGCAATGGGTGCATCGTTGTCGCTGCCCACGTTGATCGTTACGATAGCCGGGTCGCACAGTGCAGAAGGATCGCAGACCTGGTAGGTGAAGCTGACGATGCCATTGAAGCCGGCATCGGGAACGTAGGTGAAGCTGCCATCGGCATTGAAGGTGAGCGTGCCGTTAGCGCCAGCGCTGCCCGGGTCCACAACGGACCATGTGAGCTGCGACTGCGTGTTGTCCACATCGCTATCATTTCCGGACACGTTGTTCACCAGCGTGCCATCCTCGATCACACCGTAGTTATCGTTCAGCGCGACCGGAGGATCGTTCACCGGGCCAATGGTGATGGTGACCGTGGCGGCATCGCACACGTTGGACGGGTCGCACACCTGATAGTCGAAAGTGACGCTACCGTTGAAGTTGGCGTTCGGCGCATAGGTGAAGGTGCCATCCGCATTGAAGGTGAGCGTGCCGTTGGCCGATGCACTGCCACCGCTCACAAGGCTCCACGTGAGCGAAGCGTTCGGCGTTTCCGTATCGCTGTCATTGCTGGTGACATCTGCGTTGAGCACACCGTCCTCGGCCACACCGAACCCGTCGTCATTCGCCACGGGCGCGTCGTTGACCGGGGTCACGTTGATGAACACCGTGGCCTGATCGCACGTGTTCGCGGGGTCGCATACCTGGTAGGCGAATTGAACAGCACCGTTGAAGTTGGCGTTGGGCGTGTAGGTATAGGTACCGTCGCCATTGAGCACCAGGGTGCCATTCGCAGCGGCACTACTGCCGTCGAGGAGGCTCCAGACCAGCTGCGCATTGGTGTTGTCGATGTCACTGTCGTTGCCCCCAACTGATGCGGTCAGTACACCATCCTCCCCTACTACGGCATTGTCATCATTGGCCACAGGGGGATCATTCACCGGACCGACCGTGATCGTGACGGTCGCCTGGTCGCACGCGTTCAACGGATCACATGCCTGGTAGGTGAACGTAACGACACCATTGAAGTCGGCGTTCGGCGTGTAGGTGAACGTGCCATCCGCATTCAATACTAGGGTGCCATTGGAGGCCGCTGTGCCACCGCTCACCAAGGTCCAGGTGAGTTGTGCGCTGGTGTGGTCCGCATCGGTGTCATTGCTGGCCACTGCATTCGAGAGGACCGCGTCCTCGTTCACGGAGAAGGCGTCGTCATTCGCCACCGGCGTGTCGTTGGCAGGGTCCACGGTGATGGTCACGGTGGCCACATCGCACAGCGGACCTGGATCGCAGACCTCGTAGGTGAAGGAGACGATGCCGTTGAAGTTGGCCGTGGGCACATAGGTGAAGGTGCCATCCGCATTGAAGGTGAGCGTACCATTCGCCGCAGCGGTGCCGCCGTTCAGCAGCGACCACACCATTGACGCATTGGGCGTTTCGGTATCGGCGTCGTTCCCGGTGACGCTTTGGTTCGCGAGCGTACCATCCTCAACCATTGTAAAGGTGTCGTCCCCGGCGACCGGTGGATCGTTCACGGCATTGACCGTGATCGTCGCGATGGCCTGATCACATGCATTCGCTGGATCGCACAGCTGGTAGGTGAAGCTGACCACGCCGTTGAAGTTCGCGGCAGGGTTGTAGGTAAAGGTGCCGTCCGCGTTCACGGTCAGTGTGCCATTGGCAGCAGCACTTCCCCCGTTGATGAGCGACCAGGCAAGCCCAGCATTCGGCGTTTCGGTATCGCTGTCATTCCCGCCCAACGTCGCACTGACCGACACATCTTCGTTCGTGGTGAAGCCATCATCATTGGCGACGGGTGGGTCATTCACGGGCGTTACCACGATCGTAACGATCGCTTGATCGCATGCATTGCTCGGATCGCATGCCTGGTAGGTGAACTGCACGGAACCCGTGAAGTTCGCATTCGGCACATACGTGAACGATCCGTTGGCCGCCATCACGATGGCACCGTTCGCAGCAGCCGTTCCACCGTTCACCACGGTGAAGGTCAGCGGGTCGCTGTCCGCATCCGAATCGTTGCCGATCACCGTTGCCGTCAGCGTATTGTCCTCCGGCGTGCTGAAGCTGTCGTCGTTCGCAACCGGCGCATCGTTGGCGCCCCCGATGTTGATGGTGACCGTGGCCGGATCGCAAAGTGCAGTTGGATCGCATACCTGATAGGTGAAGCTCACGGTGCCGGTGAAGTCGAGGTCCGGTGTGTAGCTGAAGGTTCCATCGGCATTGAAGGTGAGCGTTCCGTTCGCCGCCGCCGTTCCTCCCGAGGTCAACGACCAGATGAGCTGACCGTTGGCATTGTCCACATCACTGTCGTTACCGGTGACGGAGGCGTTGAGCACCTGATCTTCCGGTGATGTGAGCCCATCATCATTGGCCACAGGGGCATCGTTCACTGGTGCGATCACGATGGTGGCGATGGCCTGTACACAGGCGCCCTGCGGATCGCAGACCTGGTAGGTGAAGGTGACCGTGCCGAAGTAGTTCGCGTTGGGCGCGTAGGTGAAGCTGCCGTTCGTGTTGAGGACGAGGGTTCCATTGGCCGCGGCCGTACCGCCCGCAACAAGGCTCCATGCCAGCGCGCTGTTCGGTGATTCCACATCGCTATCGTTGCCCGCCACCGTGCTGCTGAGCGTGGCATCCTCGTTCATGGTGAACGGATCATTGCCGGCGACCGGGGGATCGTTCACGGCATTGACCACGATGGTCACCACGGCCGGATCGCATGCATTGGCCGGATCGCACACCTGGTAGGTAAAGGTGACCGTTCCTGTGAAGTCGGCGTTGGGCGCGTAGGTGAACGTACCGTCCGCATTCAACTGCAAGGTGCCGTTCGCGCCGGCCGACCCAGCATCAACGATGCTCCAGGCAAGTCCTGTATTCGCTGTTTCACTATCACTGTCGTTGGTGGCCGTTGTGTTGTTCAACGTACCATCCTCGCTCATGCTGAAGCCATCATCATTCGCGACCGGGGTGTCGTTAACAGGAACGATGGTGATGGTCACGGTGGCAGGATCGCACAACGGACCTGGATCACACACCTGGTAGGTGAAGGTGACGGTTCCGTTGAAGTTGGCATTCGGCACGAAGCTGAACGTGCCGTTCGCGTTCAGCGTGAGGGTGCCGTTCGCGGCGGCGCTTCCACCGGATACCAAGGACCAGGTAAGCTGTGCGGTCGCGTTGTCCAGATCGCTGTCATTATCGGTCAGGGACTGGTTGGCGATGCTGGCATCTTCATTGACGCTGTAAGCATCATCGCCTGCAACGGGCGGGTCGTTCACCGGGCCGATGATGATGGTGACGGTGGCCGGATCGCACGCATTCGATGGATCGCAGACCTGGTAGGTGAAGCTGACCGTTCCAGTGAAGTCGAGCGTCGGAGTGTAGCTGAACGTGCCATCGGCATTGAACAGCAGCGTACCATTCACGGCAGCGGTGCCACCTCCCAAGAGGCTCCAAACGAGGGAACCGTTCGCCGTCTCCACATCACTGTCGTTGCCGGCCACTGTTTGTCCGGTGATCGCCACATCCTCATTCGTTGAGTAGCTGTCATCCAGTGCGACCGGTGTGTCGTTCAGCGGGTTCACCGTGATGGTCACGGTCGCCGGATCACATGCAGCGGACGGATCGCAGACCTGGTAGGTGAAGCTCACCACACCGTTGAAGTTCGCGTTGGGTGTGTAGCTGAATGTGCCATTGGCGTTCAACACGAGCGTGCCATTGGCCGCTGCGGAACCGCCGGCCACCAAAGACCAGTTCAACTGCGCGGCGGTGTTGTCCGGATCGCTGTCGTTGCCCGTGAGCGATTGGTTGGTCAGCGCCACATCCTCGTTCGTGGAGAAACCGTCATCTCCTGCCACCGGCGGATCGTTCACCGGGCTCACGGTGATCGTGACAGTAGCGGGATCGCAGGCACCTGCTGGGTCGCAGACCTGATAGGTGAAGCTCACCACGCCGGTGAAGTTGCCGTTGGGGACATACGTGAACGTGCCATCGGCGTTCACCACCAGCGTGCCGTTCGCTGCGGCGGTGCCACCGCTCAACAGCGACCACGTGAGCTGGGCGGCGGTATTGTCCACATCCGAGTCGTTCCCGGTAAGCGATGTGCTCGGAATGGATACATCCTCGTTCGTGGAGAAGCTGTCATCGCCTGCCACAGGTGGGTCGTTCGAAGGATCCACCGTGAAGGTGATCACGGCCTGATCGCAGGCCGCGCTCGGATCGCACAGTTCATAGGTGAGCGTGGCCGTGCCGTTGTAGTTGTTCGCCGGATCGAAGGTGACAATACCTGTCGCCGGGTTGTAGGTCCATACTCCGGTGGCGTTGGTCAGCGTGGTCTGGATACCCGCAGTGCCGGGATCCATGTCCACCGTGAATTGACCTGCGCCGTTCGTCGGCGCTGTCGGGTTACCGTCGTTGTCCGTGTCGTTGGACAGGATCGTCTCGGTTCCGTTCGCACCATCCTCGGTGAGACTTCCGCCATTGTCGTCGTTGGCGACCGGTGGATCGTTCGCCGGCGTAACAACCACCGTGATCGTGGCTTGATCACAGCTGATCGCCGGATCGCACAGTTCGTAAGTGATCGTGGCCGTGCCGTTGTAGTTGTTCGCCGGGTCGAAAGTGACCACGCCGGTGGCGGTGTTGTATGTCCATACGCCTGTCGCATTCGTCAGCGCGGTCTGGATGCCAGCGGTGCTCGGATCCAGATCAACGGTGAACTGGCCTGCGCCGTTCGTCGGTGCCGTGGGGTTGCCGTCGTTGTCCGTGTCGTTCGTCAGGATGCTCACCGTGCTGTTGGCGCTGTCCTCCGCAACGCTCGTGCCCGGGTCGTCATTCGCCACCGGTGCATCGTTCACCGCCGTTACCGTGAAGGTGATGAGCGCCTGATCACAGGCTGCGCTCGGATCCGCACAGCTCGTACGTGAGCGTGGCCGTGCCGTTGTAGTTGTTCGCCGGATCGAAGGTGACAACACCTGTCGCCGGGTTGTAGGTCCATACTCCGGTGGCGTTGGTCAGCGTGGTCTGGATACCCGCAGTGCCGGGATCCATGTCCACCGTGAATTGACCTGCGCCGTTCGTCGGCGCCGTCGGGTTACCGTCGTTGTCCGTGTCGTTGGACAGGATCGTCTCGGTTCCGTTCGCACCATCCTCGGTGAGACTTCCGCCATTGTCGTCGTTGGCGACCGGTGGATCGTTCGCCGGCGTAACAACCACCGTGATCGTGGCTTGATCACAACTGCTTGCGGGATCGCAGAGCTCGTAGGTGATCGTGGCCGTGCCGTTGTAGTTGTTCGCCGGGTCGAAGGTGACCACGCCGGTGGCGGTATTGTATGTCCATACGCCTGTCGCATTCGTCAGCGTGGTCTGGATGCCAGCGGTGCTGGATCCAGATCAACGGTGAACTGGCCTGCGCCGTTCGTCGGTGCCGTGGGGTTGCCGTCGTTGTCGGTGTCGTTCGTGAGGATGTTCACCGTGCTGTTCGCACCATCCTCCACAACGCTGGTTCCCGTGTCGTCATTCGCAACAGGGATATCATTCACCGGCGTTACCGTGAAGGTGAGCACCGCCTGGTCGCAGGCCGCGCTGGGGTCGCACAACTCATAAGTGAGCGTGGCCGTGCCGTTGTAGTTGTTCGCTGGATCGAAGGTCACCACACCTGTCGCCGGGTTGTAGGTCCAAACGCCCGTGGCGTTGGTCAGTGTCGTCTGGATGCCTGCCGTGCTCGGATCCATGTCCACGGTGAACTGGCCGGCTCCGTTCGTCGGTGACGTGGGGTTGCCGTCGTTGTCCGTGTCGTTCGCCAGGATGAGCTCAGTGCCGTTCGCACCATCCTCCGTGAGACTTCCACCATTATCGTCATTGGCGACAGGCGGGTCATTCACCGGCGTAACCACCACCGTGATCGTGGCCTGATCGCAACTGCTCGATGGGTCGCAGAGTTCGTAAGCGAGTGTGGCCGTGCCGTTGTAGTTGTTCGCCGCATCGAAGGTCACCACGCCTGTCGCTGGGTTGTAGGTCCACACGCCCGTGGCGTTGGTCAGCGTGGTCTGCACCCCTGCCGTACCCGGGTCCAGGTCGACGGTGAACTGGCCTGCACCGTTGGTCGGTGCCGTTGGGTTGCCATCCACATCCGTATCGTTGGTCATGATGCTCACCGTGCTGTTCGACCATCCTCCGCAACGCTCGTGCCCGTGTCGTCATTCGCCACAGGCGCATCGTTCACCGGCGTTACCGTGAAGGTGATGTTCGCCTGATCGCAGGCTGCGCTGGGATCGCACAGCTCATAGGTGATGCGAGGCCGTACCGTTGTAATTATTCGCCGGATCGAAGGTCACATCTCCTGTGGCTGCGTTGTAGGTCCACACACCTGTGGCATTCGTGAGCGTGGTCTGAAGGCCAGATGTGCCAGTATTCAGGTCCACAGTGAATTGTCCTGCACCGTTGGTCGGAGCAGTGGGGTTACCATCCACATCAGTGTCGTTCGACAGGATACCAACTGTGCCATTGGCCCCATCCTCCGCCAAAGGAGCACCGGTATCATCGTTGGCCACGGGGGTGTCGTTCACCGGCGTTACGGTGAAGGTGATGTTCGCCTGGTCACAGAGCGCTGTTGGATCGACAGAGCTCATAGGCGATGGAGGCCGTGCCGTTGTAGTTGTTCGCCGGGTCGAAAGTGACCACGCCTGTTGCGGTGTTGTAGGTCCACACGCCGCTTGCGGTTGGTGAGGTGCGTCTGCATACCTGCCGTGCTCGGATCGAGGTCAATGGTGAACTGGCCCCCACCGTTCGTCGGTGCCGTCGGGTTGCCATCCAGATCGGTATCGTTGGATAGAATGTTCACCGTACCGTTGGCACCATCCTCCGCGAGCGCGGCGCCCGCGTCGTTATTGGCGGCTGGCGGATCATTCACCCCACCGATGGTGATGGTCACGGTGGCCAAATCGCAAAGCGGGCCGGGGTCGCAGACCTGATAAGTGAAGGTGGCCGTGCCGTTATATCCCAGGTCGGGGATGTACGTGTACGTCCCGTTCGCATTGAATACCAGTGTGCCGTTCGCATCGGCGTTGCTGCCATCCACCAACGACCAGACCAGGCCGCTGTTCGGCGTCTCCACGTCACTGTCATTCGACGTAACATCATCCGCCAACGTGCCGCCTTCGCTGATGCTCTCAATATCATCGGTCGCCACAGGCGGATCGTTCACTGCGGAAACAACGAAGGTGATGTTCGCCTGATCGCACGCGCTGCCTGGATCGCAGAGCTGGTAGGGGATGGATGCCGTGCCGTTGTAGTTGTTCGCAGGGTCGAAGGTGACCACCCCCGTTGCCGTGTTGTAGGTCCATACGCCGGTGGCGTTCGTGAGCGATGTTTGGAGGCCTGCCGTGCTTGGATCCAGATCAACCGTGAACTGGCCAGCGCCGTTGGTCGGCGCTGTGGGGTTGCCATCGTTGTCCGTGTCGTTGGACAGGATGTTCACTGTTCCGTTGGCACCATCCTCGGTGAGCCCGGCGCCGTTATCGTTACCGGCCACCGGTGGGTCGTTCACGGCCGTTACCGTGAAGGTGATATCCCCAAGATCACAGGCTGATGAAGGATCGCAGAGCACATACCCGATGGTAACGGTGCCGTTGTAGTTGTTCGCCGGGTCGAAGGTGACGATACCCGTGGTCGGATCATAGGTCCAGGTGCCCGATCCCATTGGAGAACGCGGTCTGTATCCCAGCCACTCCGGATCCAGGTCCACCGTGAACTGACCAGCTCCGTTCGTTGGTGCCGTCGGGTTGCCATCCACATCGGTATCGTTGCCGATGATATTCACCGTGCCGTTCGCACCGTCCTCGGTGAGGCTTCCACCGTTGTCGTCATTCGCCACCGGTGTGTCGTTCACCGGCGTGACCACCACCGTGATCGTCGCCTGATCACAGCTGGCAGCAGGATCGCAGAGTTCGTAAGTGATGACCGCCGTTCCGTTGTAGTTGTTGGCCGGGTCGAAGGTGACCGCACCGGTCGCCGTGTTGTAGGTCCATACGCCCGTGGCATTCGTGAACGATGTCTGTACGCCAGCGGTGCCAGGATCCAGGTCAACGGTGAACTGGCCCGCGCCGTTCGTCGGTGCAGTCGGGTTGCCGTCGTTGTCCGTGTCGTTCGTGAGGATGCTCACCGTACTGTTCGCACCATCCTCTGCAACGCTTGTTCCCGTGTCATCATTCGCCACAGGAGCATCGTTCACCGGCGTCACCGTGAAGGTGATGTCCGCTGGATCGCAGGCTGCGCTCGGGTCACATAACTGGTAGGTGATGGTAGCCGTGCCATTGTAGTTGTTCGCCGGGTCGAAGGTGACCACACCCGTAGCTGGCGCATAGGTCCACACGCCGGTCGCATTGGTGAGCGCGGTCTGTAGACCGGCCGTGCCCAGGTCCAGATCGACGGTGAACTGTCCCGCACCGTTCGTGGGTGCCGTCGGGTTGCCATCATTATCCGTGTCGTTGGACAGGATGTTCACCGTTCCATTGGGGCCGTCCTCGGTTAGACTTCCACCGTTATCATCGTTCGCAACAGGCGTGTCGTTCACCGCTGTGACGCTCACTGTGATCGTCGCCTGGTCGCAGCTGGCAGATGGATCGCACAGCTCGTATGTGATCGTGGCCGTACCGTTGTAATTGTTCGCCGGATCGAAGGTGACCGCACCGGTCGCCGTGTTGTAGGTCCATACGCCCGTGGCATTCGTGAACGATGTCTGGACGCCAGCGGTGCCAGGATCCAGGTCAACGGTGAACTGGCCCGCGCCGTTCGTCGGTGCAGTCGGGTTGCCGTCGTTGTCCGTGTCGTTCGTGAGGATGCTCACCGTACTGTTCGCACCATCCTCTGCAACGCTCGTTCCCGTGTCATCATTCGCCACAGGAGCATCGTTCACCGGCGTCACCGTGAAGGTGATCACGGCCTGGTCGCAGGCCGCGCTCGGGTCGCACAGCTCGTAGGTGAGCGTGGCCGTGCCGTTGTAGTTGTTCGCTGGATCGAAGCTGACCACGCCTGTGGCCGTGTTGTAGGTCCATACCCCTGTCGCGTTCGTCAGTGTGGTCTGCAGGCCGGCTGTGCCCAGGTCCAGGTCCATCGTGAACTGTCCTGCGCCATTCGTCGGTGCTGTCGGGGTTGCCGTCCACATCGGTATCGTTCGAGAGGATGCTCACGGTACCATTTGCACCGTCCTCCGTGAGACTTCCACCATTGTCATCGTTCGCAACGGGCGTGTCGTTCACCGAGGTGACCACCACCGTGATCGTGGCTTGATCGCAACTGGTCGCAGGATCGCAGAGTTCGTAGGTGATGACGGCCGTACCGTTGTAGTTGTTCGCCGGGTCGAAGGTGACTACGCCCGTTGCTGTGTTGTACGTCCATACGCCCGTGGCATTCGTGTAAGGATGTCTGGATGCCAGCGGTGCTGATATCCAGATCCACGGTGAACTGGCCCGCACCGTTCGTCGGTGCAGTGGGGTTGCCGTCGTTGTCCGTGTCGTTCGTCAGGATGCTCACCGCACTGTTCGCGCCATCCTCCGCGACGCTCGTTCCGGTATCGTCATTCGCCACCGGCGGATCGTTCACAGGTGTGACCGTGAAGGTGATGTTCGCTGGATCGCAGGCCGCAGCGGGATCGCACAATTGGTAGGCGATGGTGGCCGTGCCGTTGTAATTGTTCGCCGGATCGAAGGTGACCACGCCCGTGGCCGTGTTGTAGGTCCAAACACCCGTCGCGTTCGTCAGGGTGGTCTGCAGGCCAGCTGTACCCAGGTCCAGATCAATGGTGAACTGACCTGCTCCATTCGTCGGTGCCGTTGGGTTGCCGTCCACATCGGTGTCGTTGGACAGGATGCTTACCGTGCCGTTTGCGCCGTCCTCCGTGAGACTTCCACCGTTGTCGTCGTTCGCAACAGGCGTATCGTTCACCGATGTTACCACGAAGGTGATGGTGGCCGGATCGCACGCAGCGCCAGGATCGCAAAGCTGGTAGGTGATGACCGCAGTGCCGTTGTAGTCGTTGGCCGGATCGAAGGTGACCACACCCGTTGCCGTGTTGTAGGTCCACACACCTGCGGCGTTGGTGAGCGACGTCTGGAGGCCCGCCGTGCCCAGGTCCAGGTCCACCGTGAACTGGCCCGCCCCGTTGGTCGGTGCTGTCGGGTTCCCGTCCACATCCGTGTCGTTGGTGATGATGTTCACCGTGCCATTGGCACCGTCCTCCGCCACGGAAGCACCGCTGTCGTCATTGGCCACCGGCGGATCATTCACCGGGTCCACCACGAAGGTGATGCTCGCCGGATCACAGGCCGCACCCGGATCGCACAGCTGGTACGCGATCGTCGCCGTGCCGTTGTAGTTGTTCGCCGGGTCGAAGGTCACCACCCCCGTGGCCGCGTTATAGGTCCATACGCCCGTGGCGTTGGTCAGCGTGGTTTGCAACCCCGCAGTGCCCAGATCCAGGTCCACCGTGAACTGGCCGGCGCCGTTTGTTGGTCCGCCAGCCGGCGGATTCCCGTCCACATCCGTATCGTTGCCGAGAATGCTTATGGTACCATTCGCACCATCCTCACTGAGAGCGGCACCGGTATCATCGTTGGCCACCGGTGGGTCGTTCACCGGGGATACCGTGAACGAAATGGTCGCGGGATCGCAGAGCGCCCCGGGGTCACAGAGCTGGTAAGAGATCGTGGCCGTGCCGTTGTAGTTGTTCGCAGGATCGAAGGTGACCACACCGGTCGCCGTATTGTAGGTCCAATCGCCCGTGGCATTGGTCAACGAGGTCTGCAGACCCGCCGTACCGAGGTCCAGATCAACGGTGAACAGGCCAGCACCATTGGTGGGGGCCGTTGGGTTCCCGTTCGCATCAACGTCATTCGAAAGGATGTTCACCGTGCCGTTGGTGCCATCCTCCGTAAGGCCCGCTCCAGTATCGTCATTGGCCACCGGGGCCACGTTCGCGATGGGCGATGGCGTTACCGTGGATGTATTGTTGGATGCATCGATATCGAGTTGGGTGGCGCTCACCGTCGCGGTGTTCCCATATGGCCCTGCAACGTTCACGGTGGCCACGATGGTCATGGAAACCGTTGAACCATTGTTCAAGTTCCCAATTGTCCAGTTGGGTGCGGACCACGTTCCCGATGAAGGAGTGGCACTCACCAAGGTGTAGCCTGCAGGCAGCGCATCCACAGCCACCACATTCGTAGCATTGCTCGAACCATTGTTGGTGACCTGCAATGTGAACGTGATGGGACCGCCAATGGCAGGTGAATTGGTGTTGGTGGTCTTTGTGATCGCCAGATCCGAGCAGGCAAGGGAGTTGAGCGTGGTTGACGTACTGGTGGTTCCGCAGACGTCCGTGACAGTGTAGTTCACTTGCACCGCGCCCACACCTGTGAAGGTCACGATCGCATTGCCGCCGGACAACGAAAGGGTGCCTGGGCCGGAGACCAGCGTGAAGGTGCCCCCGGTGATGTTCGGAACGATCGTGGCGGATCCATTGCTGCAATAGTTGCCCCCCAGCACCGTGGTGGACAATACCGTCAACGCGGGGACCGAGCCCGCTCCGCAGATCTGCACCGGGGCCGTGGCGAACGTATAGGACAGTTCATTCGTGTTCGTCGCCGTGCCGTCGCCCATACTGCCGGCGGTCCTGTGCCCGACATAACCATAGTTCGGACGGCACTCTTGTGTGATCATGGAGGTATGACCACCTGTCTCTACAGCGAGCACCCTGTTCCCGCTGGAGCCCGCCGGAATGGTGGGGTCCATCGGATCCGTGGTACCGCTCAGCATGTTCCCGTCGTTGGAGCCCCACGCGTAAAGTGTTCCGGCCGTGTTGATCACGTTGATGCACCCCAGCACCGAACTGTGCTCCTGGGGACTGATCCAGGCGATGTTGTTCATCACCGGCCCCGCAGCACTGGTATAGCGGGGTTGCACCCACCCGGTCCTGTTCGTGGTGGTCCAATCTCCCAATTGGCGCACGCTGTTCGCGCCCAGCGCGTACAAATTGCCACTGGTGGCCAACATGTAATAGGAGACGGCGGTGGTCGCATCGTAATGCGTGGCCCCGAACATCTTCACCGTTGCTCCGCCCGGAAGGGTCATTGGCGTGGCGCGGTTCCTGGCCAGCACTGCCGTGTTGTTGCCCAGATAGGTCAGCTCGCCCCAGGTCCACAGCGTGTTATCGGATCGCAATGCGATCAGGCATCCATAGCTGCCCCGCAGAGCGATGACGTTCGTGATGGCGGGGTTGCCCACCGCATTGGTCGTCACCTGCGACCAAACCGTGCTCGCTCCCACTCTGGCGCATGTTGGCCCGCTGGGAAAGCACATAGGCACTTCCGCTGCACGTCACGATCGCCAGTGTCTGACGGGTCACGAACATCATTTTTACATCGGCAGGTGTAACACCGGCCGGCAAACCATCCGTTTTGCCGTTAACCGTCAGTTTGAAGAAGGCAGTGCCCGGGGTCAATACCGCATCCACGACCCCACCTTCCATACCCCAAACGAAAAGCCCCGTTGTACTAAGCAATACGCCTTGAGTGGTGCTGCCGTTCTGACTGCCCATCGCCACCTTTAGGACCGTACCCGTCAGAGCAGGGTAATTGGCGACATTGATGGTCTGCGGAGAGAGCAGATCGGCAACCCCACTATTTGCCATGTCCTCACCCCACACCTGGAACGACCCATCCGTTGTCCGACCGACCGTGGAGTGATAGCCACTTACGAAATTGTCATACTCAATTGTGACGGGGTTGGTGCTGGATGCAAGGCCGTAATCAGAGAGGTTCGTGCCAGCGCAACCTTGAACGGGAATTGAGCATTGAGCCAGCAGATCATGTGACGCGTTTGCCAGCAGTAACGCCAGCATGCATACAACAGGGCGGATGAAGGAATGAACAGCTCCGACGAGGCAAGGCGCTTCCATCATGTTCGAGAATGCGCTCTTTGCGACTTGTGTCGTGGTGTTCATCCGACCACGAGCATTCACGACCACCGGAAGGCGTGCTTCCGAGGATCCGCGGTGCTGCGGCAGGTTGTCCTTGAATTCCGATCGATCTACCACTTTGCTCATCCTTTACTGCTGATCCTCAGCGTATCATTTGCGTTATCGGACACAACACGACCTGACCGTTGGGGTCCACCAGATCGAACATGATGTAGCTCCCACTTTCCGCCATGCCGGACAGGGAATATTCGATCATTGTTCTGCCATTTGTCAGGACCATCATTGGCATCATAGGCCGCGCCACGATGGTGGTGCCAATGCCAGCCGCGCGGGCATCAGGTACGGTTAACTCCCGCGTGCTACCCTCGAATACTTCCACATCAACGGGCACCCGAAGCTTGATGCCATCCGTGGACGCTCCCCCAACGATGACATCCGAGAGTGTCACTCCCTCCAGATCGAACTTCATTCGGACGTCACCCACCTTCACCGTGATCCGTTCCGGAAGCGGGCTGTGCTCACATCCGCCCGGCTCATGCGATGCCGTGTTGTCCACGAGCTCGACGAGATAGGAGCCTGGGCGTTCAAAAACGAGATCGAGCAGACCCGGACCGGTTCCGGAGGAAATGACCTCGCCTGAAGCCGCATTGCTGACCTTCCAACCCGTCGTAGTCGCGACGCCATCGATCCGCCCGGCCAGCCTTTCACCGAATCCAATGGACACGTGGAGCGCTCCGGGGTGCGAACCGTTCGACATGCCAGCGCCAGCAATGGCGCCGTGGTGGGTGAATGTCGCGGCCTGAGCAGGTAGTACCATGCTCAATACCGCTATGAACAGAACCGCCGGTCCACGAATGCCAGCGGTTATCAACTCGCTGTGCCCCGCGATCGTGTGGGTCATACGGCAATGAGAGTTGTTCGAGAATGCATCTGGTCGCGATCAAGTCCAATGTGCCGTTCCAATGCGTTTGGATATAACAGGAACGCGCACTTGTGGCCGCAGGTAAAGCAAAACCATCGTGGCGCCGGAAAATGTGCAGGTGCTGGCCCAATGCGAACAGCAGGATGTGGAATGCGACCATCATCCGGCCGATCGGGCCTAGGATGAACGCGCGAATGCGCCAGTCCCGACCCGTTTCCGGGTCACCATCGGTCCGGACGGCACGGACCGGCCTTACATCTTCGTGATGATGAACTCCGTCCTGCGATTGAGCTGGTGCTCGGCCTCGGAGCATTTCACCCCGTTCACGCACCGGTTCAGCAACCTCGTTTCGCCGTAGCCCTTGCCCTTGATCCGGCCTGCATCGATTCCCTTGGTCACGATGTAGGCGGCTGAGCTTTTCGCCCTGCGATCGCTCAACGAAGCGTTGGAGGCATCGCTTCCCCGTGCATCCGTGTGGCTGCCCAGTTCGATCTCCATGGTCGGATATTGCTGCATGACCCGCACGATCTTGTCCAGTTCCAGCGCGGCATCGGGCCGGATATTATCCTTGTTCAGATCGAAGTAAATGGGGTTGATATCGATGATGGTCCGCAGGTCGCGACCCACCTTGAGCGGCAAACCGGAATGGTCCAATTCGTCCTGGCAGGTCAGCCGGAGCTCCATAGGGTCCATGGGGAAGAGACAGAGGTCCATCACTTTATGGACCTCGATCTCGCCATACTGTTCCACCTTGTAACGGAAGTAACCCTTCTTGGTAAGGAATCCCGGCTTGGACAGCTCGATGTAGTAGGTCAGGGAGTCACCGATCTTCACGTCCGGCAATTCCTGGCGCACATCGCCGCCATCATCCGTTAGGGACACCACGGCCTTCTCGATCTGATCCATCGCGGCCAGGTCGAGGCGATCGATCTTCACCCTACCCAAGGGAGAACCTGTGAAGGCGTGACGCACATTGTACCACAGTGTGACAACACCCCCCGAGGACATCGCGAGGTCGCGTACCACCACCGTGTCCTGTTGTGGCAATGACGGCACATTGGCCACTGCGGGGGAATAATCCTGTTTCGCCGCGCGCACAGTTCTTCGGGTACCCGGCTCCAGCGGGAAGGAATACCGGCCATCGTTACCCGTGGAGGTCTCCGCCACCACGTTGCCGGTCTCATCCAACATGGAAACGACCACGCCCTGCAGCGGGGCTTGCATGCTCCTGTCGGTGACCACACCCTCCAAGCGCATGCTTGCGGAAAGCGGTCGGTCCATGGTGATGCTGTAAATGTCGTCGTCACCTTTACCGCCGTTCCGGTTGCTGGTGAAGTAGCCCGTTCGACCATCGTCCTTGAGCACCAGGCTGAAGTCGTCACGATCGCTGTTCAACGGTGCACCGGGATTCGATGGCTCGCCGAAACTTCCATCCGCGCTCACTCGGCTCATGCAGGATATCGAGCCCCCCGAGACCTTGGTGGCCGTCGCTGGCGAAGTACAGGTTGCCTTCCTTATCCACCCACGGGAACATCTCATCGCCTTCCGTGTTCACGACAGGTCCCAGATTCACGGCTTCGCCCCATGTTGCGCCGCTCTTTGCGCATTTCCAAATGTCCGTGCCCCCCACTCCACCAGGCTTGTCGCTGGTGAAGTACAGTGGTGTTGCCATCCGCGCTTAAACACGGATGCCCCACGGACCATTGTTCGCTGTTGTGGATGAACGAGCGTTCATTGCCCCAGCCATCCGCCTGAAGCGAGCGCCCGTAGATCTTCAGGTTGATGTGCTTCTGCACATCCTGTCCCTTATGACCGTGGTAATAGTTGTTGCGCGTGAACCAGATGGTCTTTCCATCCGGCGCGAACGTGGCGTTGCTCTCGTGGAACTTGGTGTTCAATGAACTGAACTCATCCATCACCTCCCACTGGAAGGTGGACCCGTTGCTGGCATAGAACAGATCGAGGAATGGGCGCCCGTTCCAGGTATGCCGCCGTGATGCGAGCACCTCCTTTCCGCGGTCACTGGCAAAGACGATGCCTCCGCTTTTCAACGTGGGGCCCATGTCCGCACCGGCGGTGTTCAAGGCAAGGTCCTTCACCACACAACCCGGAATGCGGTTCTCGCGCAAGCGTGCTGTGTACGCGGCTGAGCCCATTTGACGGCGGGAACGGCTGTCGGACGCTTTCATCCCTTGGTACTTCGCCAATTGCTGATCGGATGAGTCATACTTGGCATTCGCGCGCAACACCTGTGCGTAATTGTAGACATCCACAGGCTTGACGTTGCGCATCTGCATGGCGCGTGCGTACCACACCTCGGCCTGTTTGAAGTTGCGCACATGCATGTAGCTTTCCGCCAGCCTCCGTGCATACACGGTGTCCGAAATGTTATTCTCAGCAGCCCGCTCATAGCTGTTGATGGCCTCGGCGTAGGCAAGGCGGTCATAAGCCTTGTCGCCTGCCTTTATGAAACGGCTCTGGGCACAGACGAGCAATGGGAGCAGCGCCAGCATCAGCACCGCGCACCGACGGAACACGTGCAGTCCGGCATGCGCGCGCATAGCGCCTGTGGCGGCCTTCAGGGAAACGGGCATGTACAATGATCCCATCGGTCAGAAATAACGCGGTGAAAGGGTGCGGTCCTTGTTGAAGCGCAGATCATAGCTCAGCATCAGCTCGTGCGTGCCGCTGTGATAGCTGCGCAGTTCGGTGAGCGTGAAATCGTGCGCATATCCGATCTTGAACTGGTCGGTGACCTGATAGGCCAGAATGGCGTTCATACTGTCGCCGGTGCGATACGCCGCCCCCAGCCACAGCTTTTCGCGCAGCAGGAACATGGCACTGATGTCGCCTTCGAGCGGGGCGCCTTCCACCGCTTTGGCCAGCACGGACGGGCGGAATTTTACATCCTCCCCCAGCTTGAACACATAGCCCGCGATGAGGAAATAGTGACGTCGTTGACGAAGCGCGCCCACGACATCGCCGCTGCTCTGGACATCGAGCCGGTCCTGTTCCAACAACTTGGGCGCGCTGAGGCCGATGTATCCCTTCCTGGTCCAGTAGTACATGCCAAAGCCGAAGTTGGGGCGGGCCTTGGCCGTAACGTCCTGGCCGAACATGGGATCGTTGCCGTCCACGTTCTGCAGGTTGGCCAGGCGCAACTGCATGATATCCACACCGGCCTTCAGGCCGAAGGCCAATCGCGCCTTTTCGTTCACCTTGATGCGATAGGCAAAGTCGGCGAACGCCACGGTGTTGTTCACAGGGCCCACCTGGTCATGCACGACGCTCAGGCCCAGTCCGAGCTTTTCATTCGGCAATGGCGTGTGTGCCGTGAGCGTTTGCGTGCTGGGGGCTCCATCCAATCCCACCCATTGCTGTCGCGCCAGTCCGGTGATGGTCAGCAGGTCCGCACTACCGGCATACCCCGGATTCACCGAGAGGGTGTTCCACATGTACATGGTGTACATGGGATCCTGCTGCGCCTGCGCCGTACCAGAGAGGACCAGTGCGGCGGCGATCGTTTTCAAGTAGCTCGTTCTCATCGCGTTTCCGTGTTGCTTCGATGTTCGGCCCATCATCAGCGGTTGAGATAGATGAATCCAGTGCGTACTTCCTCTCCTTCCACCCCGAGGTCCAGCAGGTACCAGTACGTGCCCACGGGCAGCATACCATCCCACGTGATCTCATTGGTGGATCGTCCGTCCCAATCATTGGCATAGGGCGCGGCGCTGAACACCTCATTGCCCCAGCGATTGTAGATGCGGATGCTCGCATCGGGATAGCGCTCCAGTCCGCGGATGACCCACTTGTCGCCGATGTTGTCGTTGTTGGGCGAGAACCCTTGTGGGATGGCCAGTTCGCTCGTATCCGGGCAGATCACGGTGACCAGCACGATGGCCTGGTCGCACAGCGGCTGCGGATCGCATACGCGTGTAGTTGATGGTGTCCGTTCCACAGAAGCCCGATGTGGGTGTGTAGGTCAGGATCCGTCGTTGTTGATCACCACCGATCCGTTCGCCGCATCAGCCGAGGTGACGGTCAGCGGATCTCCGTTGGGGTCGCTGTCGTTCGCCAGGATATCGATGTCAACGGAAGCACCCGGGTCGGTACCCGTGCTGTCGTCAACAGCGATCGGCGGATCGTTCACCGGCGGGCATTCCACCGTGACCACCACGATCGCCTGGTCGCACAGCGGGCCCGGATCGCAGATGGTGTAGAAGATCGTGTCCGTTCCGCAGAAGCCAGTGGCCGGTGTGTAGGTCAGACTTCCGAAACCATTGATCACCACTGTGCCGTTGCCTGCTGTGGCGCTGGTCACGATGATCGGATCACCGTTCGGATCGCTGTCGTTCCCGAGGACATTGATGATGACCTCCGTATTCAGGTCGGTCACAGCCGCATCATCCACCGCGATCGGCGGGTCGTTCACCGGCGGACAGGCGACGGTGACCACCACGATCGCCTGATCACACAGTGGGCCCGGATCGCAGATGGTATAGGTGATCGTGTCCGTGCCGCAGAAGTTGTTCGCCGGCGTGTAGGTGATCGTTCCATCGCCGTTGATCACGACGGTGCCGTTGCTCGCCGCCGCACTTGTCACCGTGATCGGATCGCTGTCCGGATCGCTATCGTTGTTCAGGACGGGCACGGTGATGTCCGTGTTAACATCCGTGCTGGCAACGTCGTCCACCGCGATCGGCGGATCGTTCACCGGCGTTACGTCGATGATCACCAGCACCGTGTCGCAGCCGCCGTTGTTGTCGCATACCACCACGCTCACCGTATCCGTGCCGTTGAAGTCCGGCAAGGGCGTGTAGGTGAAGCAGGTGTCGCCATCGGACAGGCCCGTGATCGTACCGTTCAGCGGACCGTTGAACGCGCCCGTCACATCCAGCGTGTCGCCGTCCAGGTCGATCGCTGTGAGGCAGATCGTTATCGGTGCGTCCTCTGGTGTGGTCGTGTTCACGGTGTCGATCGGTGTGCCACTACCGTCCGTGATCACCGGCGCATCGTTCACCGGCGTGACGTCGATGATCACCAGCACCGTGTCGCAGCCGCCGTTGTTGTCGCAGACCACCACGCTTACTGTATCGGTGCCATTGAAGTCCGGCGTTGGTGTGTAGGTGAAGCAGGTGTCGCCATCGGCGATGCCCGTGATCGCACCGTTCAGCGGACCGTTGAACGCACCCGTCACATCCAGCGTGTCGCCATCGATGTCGACCGCCGTGAGGCAGATCGTGATCGGCGTGTCCTCCGGTGTGGTCGTGTTCAAGGTGTCGATCGGCGTGCCGTTGCTATCGGTGATCACCGGCGGGTTGTTCGTGTCGATCACCGTGATGATCACCAGCACCGTGTCGCAGCCGCCGTTGTTGTCGCACACCACCGCCGTCAGCGTGTCCGTGCCCAGGTAATCCGTGTTCGGTGTGTACGTGAAGCACGTGTCACCGTCGTTGTACGAGTCCGCCACGCCGTTCAGCGGACCGTTCAGCACCAACGTCACATCCAGCGTGTCGCCGTCCACATCCCACGCGTTCAGGCAGATCGTCGCCGCCGTGTTGATGCCCGTGGTGACGTTCAGTGTGTCGATCGACATGAAGCCGCCGTCCACGATCATCGGCGGGTCGTTCACCGGCGTTACATCGATGATCACCAGCACGCTGTCGCATGCGTTGAACACGTCGCACACGAACACATACACCGTGTCGCTGCCGGTGTAGTTCGGCAACGGCGTGTACGTGATGCACGTGTCGCCATCAGCAAGGCCCGTGATCGTTCCGTTCAGCGCCACCACCGTAAAGCTCGTGGCATCCAGCGGCAGGCCCTCCGGATCGATCGCGTCCAGGCAGATCTGCAGCGGCGTGTCCTCCGGCGTGGTCGTGTTAAGCGTATCGATCGGCGTGCCGGTTCCATCTGTGATCACCGGCGGATCGTTCTCCGGGAACACGTTGATGATCACCACCACCGTGTCCGTGCCGCCGTTGCCATCGCCCACCACCGCGATCAGCGTGTCGCCGCCGTTGTAGCCGGCGTCCGGCGTGTAGGTGATGCACGTGTCGCCATCCTGCACACCTGTGGCCACGCCCGTGAACGGACCGAACGGCACGCTGATCACATCCAGGCTGTCGCCGTCCACATCGTTCACCGTGAAGCACACCTCCAGCGGCGTGTCCTCCAGCGTGAACACGTTCAGCGTGTCGATCGATGTGCCCGTGCCATCGGTGATCACCGGCGGGTCGTTCACCGGCGTTACGTCGATGATCACCAGCACCGTGTCACAACCGCCGTTGTTGTCGCACACCACCACCTGCACGCTGTCCGTGCCGTTGAAGTCCGGGTCCGGCGTGTAGGTCCAGCAGGTGTCGCCATCGGATAGGCCGCTGGCTGTGCCGTTATTCAGGCCGCCCGCCACGCTGGTCACCTGCAGGCTGTCGCCATCGACGTCGATGGCATCCAAACAGATCGTGATCGGCGTGTCCTCCGGGGTGCTCGTGGTGAGCGTGTCGGTGGGATCACCGATCACATCCACCACCTGCGGCGGATCGTTCACCGGTGTCACCGTGATCACCACCACCACCGTATCGCACAGGCCGCCGTTGTCGCACACCACCACCGTCACCGTGTCGCCGCCGTTGTAGTTGGGGTCCGCTGTGTAGGTGATGCAGGTGTCGCCATCGGCTTCACCGGTGATCACGCCGAAGTCCGGGCCCAGGAAGCTGTTCGTGGCGTCCAGGGTGTCGCCTTCCACATCCGTGGCCGTGAAGCAGAGCTGCAGGGGCACATCCTCGGGCGTGGTCACGTTCAAAGTATCGATCGCCGTTCCACTGCCGTCGGTGATCACCGGCGCATCGTTCACCGCATCCACCACGATGAAGGCCCAGGCCGTGTCGCACGCAGGCGGCAGCGGGAACCCGACATCGCACACCGCGTACTGCAGCGAGTCGATGCCGTTGAAGTCCGCGTTCGGTTGGTACGTGATCGTGCCGTCCACGTTCACGCTGCCCACACCGTTCGCTGCAAGCGTGATGATCGTGACGGTCGTGCTGTCGATGCCACCGAAGAAGCCATCGGCCAGGTCGTTATCGTTGAACAGCACGGCGAAGGTCACGGGCACTTCCTCATCCGTGGATGTAGTGTCGTTCACCGCGATCGGTGGATCGTTCACCGGATCCACGTTGATGAGCACCGTACCGATCGAGCAGAAGCCCAGGTCCGTGCACAGCGTGTAGTTGAAGGCATCGGGACCGTAGTAGTTCGCATCGGGTACATAGGTCACCGTACCATCAACGTTCGCAGTGGCCGTGCCGTGGTATGGACCGCTCACCACGCCTACGCTACTGGGCACGATCACGCCGGTGATCGTGGTGTCATTCTCCAGCACATTGAACACGGCGGTGCTGTCCTCGTTCAGGCTGTAATCATCGTCATAGGCCAGCGGGTAAGCATCAGATACCAGGATCACCAGGACCGCTGTATCGCACAAGGCCGGCAGCGGCACACCCACGTCACAGATCTGATAGACCAGCGTGTCGTTGCCGATGAAGCCCGGGTTAGGCGTATAGGTGATGGTACCGTTACCGTTCACGAAGACACTGCCACTGTCCGGGGGTGTGATGATCGTGATGCTGCCCAGGTCGATCGTGGACACGTCGGCCGTGTCGTTGTCGTTCGCGCTCACGTTGGTGATGAGCACCAGATCGGGCAGCGTGTTGTCGATGTCGCCCTCGGCCACCGGCGGGTCGTTCACCGGCTGCACATTGATGAACACCGTGGCCGGATCGCACAGACCAGCAGGATCGCAGACGCGGTAGGTGAAGCTCACATACCCGTTGAAGTTCACGTTCGGCGTGTAGGAGAAGGTGCCGTCGGGGTTGAAGACGATGACACCGTTCTGGCCGGCCGTACCGCCGTTCAGCAGGCTCCACACCAGCTCGCCGTTCAGGTTGTCGATATCGTAGTCGTTCCCTGTGACATCCGCGTTGAGCGCGCCATCATCCTCCAGCATCGCATACCCTTCGTCGAAGGCCGTGGGCGGATCGTTCACCGGGAGCACCGTGATGTCAACGAAGGCCGTGGCACACTGTGCGGGCAGCGGTGTGCCATTGTCGCAGACCTGGTATTCGAACGCATCGACACCGGTGTAACTGTTAGCCGGGGTGTAGGTGATCGTCCCGTCCACGTTCACCGTCACCGTGCCATTGTTCGGCTGTTGGATGATGGTCACGCTTCCTTCATCCAGATCACCATCGCTGTCGCTGTCATTGGCCAGCACGTCCACCGTGATCGGCGTGTCCTCGTTAGTGATGTCGACGTCCGGTTGCACGGAGGGCGCATCGTTCACCGCATCGATGTTGATGATCACCTGCGCTTCGTCGCATAGGCCAGCAGGGTCGCAGGCTTGATAGATGAAGGACACGATGCCATTGAAGTCGTTGTCCGGCACATAGGTGAACGTGCCGTCAGGGTTCACCGTGAGCGTACCGTTCGCTCCTGCGCTCTGGCCATCCACCAGGCTCCACACCAGCGCATCACCGTCAAGGTCGCTGTCATCAACGCCAAGGCTCGTGAACAACGAACTGCCTTCGGCAATGGTGTATGCGTTGTCATTCGCGACCGGCGGGTCATTCCCCGGTACGATGTCGATGGTCACCGTGGCCACCTCACAAGCGCCAAGAGGATCACAGACCTGGTAAGTGAAGCTGACCTGTCCGTTGAAGTTGCTGTTCGGCACATAGGTGAAGCTGCCGTTCGCGTTCATGGTCAGCGTTCCATTGGCCTCGGCGGATCCCCCGCTGAGGACCGCATAGGTCAACTGGCCGGGGGTGTTGTCGGGATCGGCGTCATTTGCGGCCACCGATGCATACAGGGTCACATCCTCAACCGTGGAGAACGCATCATCCACGGGGACCGGCGGATCGTTGCCTTCGACGAGGTTGATGGTCACCAAGGCGGTATCGCATAGCGTGCCGGGGTCACATACCTGGTAGGTGAAGCTGACCGTACCATTGAAGTCCGCTCCTGGCACGAAGTTGAAACTGCCGTCCGGGTCCACCGTCAAGGAGCCGTTCGCGGCCGCACTGCCTCCATCCACCAGGGTCCAGCTGAGCAGTGCATTGGCATGATCAACATCACTGTCATTCGCCCCAAGCACCCCGCTGACCGGGCTGTCCTCCACCCCAACGAAGCCATCATCATTCGCTACTGGCGGGTCATTCACCGGAACGATCGTGATGGTCACGAGCGCATTGTCGCAAGCACCGAGCGGATCGCACGCCGCGTAGGTGAAGGACACCGTACCAGAGTGGTCGGGGATGGGTGTATAGGTATACGTGCCGTCATCATTCAGCACCAGGGTGCCATAGGTCGCAGCTGTGCCGCCGGTGATCAGTGAATAACTGAGGACATCGCCGTCGACATCACTGTCGTTCGCCGTGACACTGGCATTGAGCACGGTGTCCTCATCCATGCTTTCCGCATCATCCCCGGCCACAGGAATGTCGTTCGTACTTCCGACATCGATCGTGGCTATCGCCTGGTCACAGGCCGTCAAGGGATCGCAGACCTCGTATGTGAAGGTCACTATGCCATTGAAGCCCAGTATTGGAGTATAGGTGAAACCGCCGTCAGGGTTGAGCACGAGGGTTCCGTTCAGGCCAGCTGAACCCGCATCGATCAACGACCAGGTGAGCTCGCTGTTCAGGTGGTCCTCGTCGCTTTCATTGCCACTGACCGCACTGCTCAGGGTCACATCCTCCGGCATGGGAATGTACTCGTTGAGCGCGACCGGGGGGTCGTTCACGGGAGCAACATCGATGGTGGCGGTAGCCTGATCGCAGGAACCACCAGCGTCGCAGACCTCGTAGATGAACGCCACGTTCCCGTTCGCGTTCACGTTCGGAACGTAGGTGAATGTGCCATCGGCGTTGAAGGTCAACGCCCCGTTCAATGCAGCGGAACCACCGCTCACCAGGCTCCAGACCAACGCAGCATTCAGGCGTCTCCGCATCGCTGTCATTAGCGCCAACGGCGTCGGAGAGCGTACCATCCTCGCTCATGGTGTACGCATTGTCCCCGGCGATCGGCGGATCATTGACCGCGTTGATCGTGATGGTGACCGTGGCCGGACTGCACAACGCTCCGGGGTCGCAGACCGTATAGGTGAAACTGACGTCGCCGGTAACGTCCTGCGCGGGTGTGTAGGTGAACGAACCATCGGCGTTGAACACCAATGTTCCGTTCGCGTCCGCCGTGCCACCGCTGATCAGACTATAAACAAGCTCCGATTGAATGTTGTCCACATCCGCATCGTTCCCGGCCACACTCGCATTCAATGAGGCATCTTCGAGCATGTCATAGTTATCATTGCTCGCAACGGGTGGGTCGTTCACCGGCAACACATCGATCACTACAAGTGCGGGATCGCAAGCGTTCGCGGGATCGCACACCGAGTAGGTGAAACTTACCTGACCATTGAAATTCGAGTTGGGCGCGAACGTGAAGTCGCCGTCAGGGTTGAACGTGAGCGTTCCATTCACTGCGGCACTTCCACCGCTGACCAGGCTCCACAGGAGTCCCGTGCTCGTTGTTTCGGTGTCGCTGTCGTTACCTGCTACCGCCGTGCCAAGGCTTCCATCCTCATTCATGCTGAAGACGTCATCCTCGGCAACAGGTGGGTCGTTCACAGGGACCACGGTGATGGTCACGGTTGCAACGTCGCACAGACCCTCTGCATCACAGGCCTGGTAACCGAAGCTCACCGGCCCGTTCAAGTCCGCGTTCGGCGTAAAGAGGAATGTGCCATCCGCGTTGAACACCAGCGCGCCGTTGGCATCCGCCGATCCGCCACTGGTCAGTGTCCAGGTGAGCGCGCTTTCCACGTCGCTGTCATTACCAATGACCGATGCGCTGAGGGTGGCTTCCTCATTCACGGAGAATGTGTCGTCGTCGGCCACAGGTGGGTCATTCACGGGAGCGATCGTGATGGTCACGATCGCCACATCGCACACGGCCGAAACGTCACAGACCTGGTAGGTGAAGCTTACCGATCCGTTGAAGTTGGCATTCGGGCTGTAGGTGAATGTGCCGTCCGAGTTCAATGACAGGGCACCATTGGCACCTGCCGTGCCCGGGTTCACCAAGGTCCAGGTCAGCAGGCCTTCAACATCGCTGTCGTTGTTGGTCACCGTTCCCGCCAGTGCACCATCCTCGTCCATCGTATAGCCATCATCACCCGCCACGGGCGGGTCGTTCACCGAATTCACGGTGATGGAAACCGTGGCCGCATCGCACACATTGCTCGGGTCGCAGGCCTGGTAGGTGAACTGCACAAGCCCATTGAAGTTCGCGTTCGGCGTGTATGTGTAGGATCCGTTCGGCAAAAGCGTGAGGCTGCCGTTCACTGCAGCGGTGCCACCGCTCACCAAGCCATAGGTGAGCACATCGCCATCGGCATCGCTATCGTTGGCGATCACGGTCGCATTGAGCGTATTATCCTCATCCACAGCAGCCGCGTCATTGTTGGCCACCGGCGCATCGTTCAGGCTGCCCACATCGATCGTGGCCACTGCCTGTACGCAGAGCGGGCCCTGGTCGCACACCTCGTATGTGAAGCTCACCAGACTACTGAAGCCCGGGTCCGGCACGTAGCTGAAGGTCCCATCCGCGTTCAGTATCAGCGCACCGTTCGCCGCGGCCGTGGCGCCATCCACCAGGCTCCAGGTGAGCTGGGCGTTCGTATTGTCCAGGTCGCTGTCGTTGCCGGCGACACTGCTGTAAAGCGCGCCATCCTCGGCCATGCTGAAGTTGTCGTTCAGCGCGATGGGCGGCCCATTCACCGGGTCGATGGTGATGGTGACAGTGGCCGGATCGCACAGACCGCCAGCATCGCACACCTGATAGGTGAAGCTCACACCGCCATTGTAGTTCGCATTGGGCGTGTAGGCGAACGTGCCATCGGCGTTGATGACGATAACGCCATGGAGCGCCGCCGTGCCGCCATTCACAAGGCTCCAGATGAGGTCCGCGTTCGCCGTTTCCAGATCACTATCGCCGCCACCCAAAACATCCGCGAGCACAGTGCCTTCGTTCATGGTGAAGCCATCATCCCCGGCCACCGGCGGGTCGTTGACCGGCAGAACTTCGATACTAACGTTCGCCGGATCGCATGCCCCTTGTGGATCGCAGACGTCGTAGGTGAACGAAACGGGGCCGTTGAACTGGGCTGTTGGGGCATAGGAGAATGTGCCGTTCGCGTTGAACGTGAGCACGCCGTTGGCCGCTGCAGTACCACCACTAGTCAAGCCCCAGGACAGGCCACTGTTGGGCGTTTCAGGGTCACTGTCATTGCCGGTGACGGATGCAGTGAGCACCGCGTCCTCGTTCACGGTGAAGTTGTCGTCCGCTCCCACAGGTGGCTCGTTCACCGGATCGATCGTGATGGTCACCGTCGCCGGGTCGCACAACGGTCCGGGATCGCAGACCTGATAGATGAAGCTGACCACACCATTATACCCCGGGTTCGCCACGTAGCTGAAGGCTCCGCTCGGGTCCAAGTGTGAGCGCACCGTTCGCTGCGGCGGAACCGCCGTTCACAAGGCTCCACACGAGTTCTGCGTTGGTGTTGTCCACATCGTTATCCGCACCGGTAACTGTTCCGTTCAGCGTGGTGCCTCTCATCCATGCTGAATCCATCGTCCCCGGCAACGGGCGCATCGTTCGATGGGGTCACTTCAAAGCTGATATCCGACAAGTCGCAACTTCCAGCAGGGTCGCATAGGCTGTATGTGATCGACGATGATCCCATTGGAAGTCGAGCGCAGGATCGAAGGTCACCACGCCGTTGCTATGGGTCATAGTTCCATACCCCGGTGCTGTTCGCAGATGCTTGTCTGCACGCCCGCCGTGCCTTGGTCCAGGTCCACGATGAACAGGCCAGGCGCATTGGTGGGCGGCACCGGGTTGCCATCCGCGTCAACGTCATTGGCGAGAATATCAACCGTGCCATTGGGGCCATCCTCGGTAATGAAGCCGCCCTCGTCCAGGGCCGCATCCGGCGGGTCATTCACCGGGCTCACGTCGAAGGTGATGGTGGCGGTGGCGCAACTGTTCGCCGGGTCGCACAACTCGTATGCGAGCGTAGCGGTTCCGTTGAAATCGTTGGCCGGATTGAACGTCACCTCGCCGGTGGCGTTGCTGTACGACCATACGCCCGAGCGTTCGTTACGCTCGCCTGCAACCCCGGGCACCGGGGTCGAGGTCAACGCTGAACTGGCCCGGACCGTTGGTAGGTGCGCTTGGCGCCCCATCCGCGTCCGTGTCATTGGTCAGGATGGCCACCGTGCCATTGCCACCATCCTCGGCGAGGGTTCCACCATTGTCGTCATTGGCCACGGGCGCATCGTTCACCGAGTTGACGAGGAAGGAAATGGTCGCCTGGTCGCACAACGCTGTGGGATCGCACAATTCATAGGAGATGGTGGCGTTGCCGAAGTAGTTGTCGATCGGATCGAACACGACCTCACCCGAGGAGGGCGCATAGGTCCACACGCCCTCTGCCGTAGTGATGCTGGTCTGCACACCAACGGTCGCCGGATCCAGGTCCGCCACGAACTGGCCAACACCGTTGGTGGGCGCCGTTGGGTTGCCGTCCAGGTCCGTATCGTTGATCAGGATGTTCACCGTGCCGTTCGAGCCGTCCTCAGCGATCGCCGGGCCGGCATCGTTGTTCGCGGCAGGCGTATCATCAACACCTGTGATGGTGATGACCACCGTGGCCGGCTCGCACAGCGGACCGGGGTCGCATACCTGGTAGGTGAAGGTGGCCGATCCGTTGAAGCCGGGATCGGGCACATAGGTGTAGCTGCCGTTCGCGTTGAAGGTGAGCGTTCCGTTCGCGTCTGCATTGCTACCATCCAGCAACGACCAGATCAGGCCGCTGTTCGGCGTCTCCACGTCGCTGTCGTTCCCCGTTACGTTGCTCGTCAATGTGCCGCCCTCGCTCATGGTGGTGGCATCATCATCGGCCACCGGCGGATCGTTCACGGCGGTCACATTGAAGGTGATGTTGGCCTGGGCGCATGCTCCCTCGGCATCACATAGTTCATAGGGCAGCAAGGCGGCCCCACTGAAATTGTCGGCCGGGTTGAAGCTGACCAGTCCCGTATTCACGTCATAGGTCCAAGTTGCCCGCCAAGTTCGTCAGCGAGGTTTGCACACCCTGCTGTTCCGGCATCGATATCCACCGAGAAGAGCCCGGGACCGTTCGTCGGAGCGTTGGGATCACCGTCCAGATCGGTATCATTGTAAGGATGTTCACGGAGCCGTTGGCCCCGTCCTCCGTGAGGTCCGCGCCATTGTCATCGTTTGCCACAGGCACATCATTCACGGCCGTCACGGTGAAGGAGACCGTGGCCTGATCGCACAGGCCGGCAGGATCGCAGAGCTCGTAGGTGATCGAGGAAGTCGCCATTGTAATTGTTCGCCGCATCAATACGTCACCGCACCAGAGGACGTGCTGTACGTCCACATTACCGCCTGCGTCGGTGAACGAGGTCTGGAGACCGCTGGTGGCGGGGTCCAGGTCGACAGAGAACTGACCGGAGTCCATTGGTGGGCGGGTTGGGACCACCATTCGGATCGCAGTCATTGGCCAGGACGTTCACAACGCCGTCCGCGCCATCCTCCGTGACGGTGCCGCCATCATCGGCACCTGCATCGGGCGCAGCGTTCGGGGGCGTCACGGTGATGGTCAGGCTGGATGAACTGCACAAGGAAGGTGCCCCCAGGTCGCATACCTGGTAGTTGATCACATCCGTCCCGCTGAAGCCGGGGGCGGGCGTGTAGGTGTAGGTGCCATTCGCGTTGAGCACGATGGTGCCGTTGGACGCACCACCCTGCAAAGCGAAACTGTTCGGATCGATGTTGTTGTTGGGGTCCGTGTCGTTGGTGGCAACTGTGCCGCTCACGGGGCTGCCGGCGGGCGTGGTGGCATTGTCGGATTGGGGGTTCGGAGACACGTTCCCCGTGATCACCTCGAAGGTGATATTGGCGCTCGCACAGCGGTTCGGCGTCTGCCCATCGCACACGACATAGGTGGCCGTATAGATCCCATCCGCAACGCCGGTGGTGTTGTAGAGTGAACGAACCGTTGGCGTTCATCGTCAGTGTGCCTGCGGATGGGAACGAGCTCAAGGAGAAGCTCATCGCTGCCCATCAGGCTCCTGATCGTTGGAGGCCACCGTATTGGTGAATGATGCGTTCGGGAATGGTGGTGAACACATCATCGTTCGGCACCGGCGCCCGGTTCTGGATGTTCACGGACACCGTGGCGATGCTGCACAACACGGGTACGTTCACGCAGCCAGGGGCCGGGTTCACCGGATGCACATCACAGATCCGGTATTGGAACTGATCGGGGCCCGATGCTCCCGGATACGGGGTATACACGACCAGCCCGTTCGGCAGGAAGGAGAGCGTTCCCAAGGTCGGGTGCCTGCAGACCGGCGCGAGCTGGTGTCCACGCTAAGCGCATCGCCATTCAGGATCGGAGTCGTTGCCGGCCGCATCGATGTAGAGCAGCTGGTTGATGTTCGTGGAGTCGACATCATTCACCGCCATCCGGCGCAGCTGTTCGCCGGCGGTATCGGCGTAACGGTGATGTTCACCGTGCCGGTCGAACAGAGCGCTGGCGTCGCATTGTCGCAGGCCTGGTAGGTGAAACTGTCCGGTCCGGTATAGCCGGTGGTGGGTGTGTACAGCACGCTGCCACCAACGATGCTGGCCGTGCCGTTCGCGGGGCTGGACACCGATGTAAGGGTCAGCGCCGGCATTTTCCGGATCGCTGTCGTTGCCGAGCACATTGATGGTGCGGGCCACGCAGGCCGGTGTGCTCCAGCGTTGGTACGCGCCAGCACGGGGCTTGGTTCAAGATCGTTAACACCACCCGCGCCGTGCTGCACACTGTCGGGCCACAAGTGGGCACAGGTTCACACACGGAATAGAACAGGGTGTCGGTACCGTAGAAGCCACCGTCCGGGGTGTACACCACATTCCCGCTGCCATCCACCACCGCATCGCCGTTGGTGGGCAGTCGGGCGATGGTGACGGTAAGGCGGACGTTCTCCGGATCCACGTCATTGGCCTTCACGTTGATGGTCTGCACCACGCCGCTGTTGGCGGCTGGCGGTGCGTCGTTGAAGGCCTGCACCGGTGTGTTGGAGCGCGTGACATCCACGAAGACCGCCACCACATCGCTGCCGTTGGCCGTGGTCACGGTGTACTGGAAGGTGGCCCTGCCCGAGAACGTGGCGTTCGGGGTGAAGGTCACCGTACCGGCGCCCAGGTTCGCCGTAGCTGTTCCTTGTGCGGCCACCGGTTGTGTGCTGATCGCCAGCGCCGTGGCCGGAAGGGAGAAGAGGTGGTCGTTGCCCAGCACGCCGAACGTGACTGGTGATGTGGACAAAGTGCTGGAGACATCCGTGCGACCCAGCGGTGCACGGGGCGGAATGGCCGCGCAGGTCCCGGGACTGGAATACGTCACGATCAGCTCCAGGAACGTTCGTGGCTTCACGACTGTCGAACTCCCAGCGATCGTCCGCCACGTTCTCCACGGTCGCCTTCATCAGGAAACCATGGTTCAACACACTACCGCTACGCCAGTTCGCCACCGTTGCCGGAGTGATCGTCCAGCTATACCACCCGGTGACATTGTCCGTGAGCGTGGTTGTGCCAACAGCACGTGGGTTGTAATCGCCGCCAGCAGCTCCCCATGGCGTGTCGCTCGTTCCCGCCTCAATGCGATTGGTCCAGTTCGCGGCGAGGCTGCAGATTGCACCATTAGATATGCCTTCCGTCCAATCATTCGTCACGATGTGCGCATCCACCGCGTACGACGCGCCACCATTGCGATTCGCAAAGAGCCGCAACGAGGCCGAGTTGATCGTTGCCCCTGCAGGGATACTGGACACATCGAACTTCAGGATGGCACGTTGGGTTTTGTTGCCGTTCCTCCGGTTAACATTGATGTCCATACTGCCACCATAGTTCTCGGTCGGCTTGTCCTGGTTCAAGTAGGTATCCTTGATGGCGAGCAGCGCGACCGAACCCGACGTTCCGGGTGCCGTCTGGTAGGTATTGGCATTGCACGCATCATCGGTGATGGTCAGGTTCACCACGGCCGTGTTCGTGTAGCCCAGTGAGTTCCTCACTTTATAGGCGAAGGTGTTCGTGCCCGCGAAGTCGGCATTGGGAATGAACGTGATCGTGTTGTCCGTGTTGATGGAAATGCGGCCGTTCGCGGGTTCACTGGTGATCTCGACCACCGTGAGCCCGGCACCATCGTTCGCCAGTACATTGAAGCTGCCGATGGCATCCTCGGCCATGGTGTAGCTGTCATTGGCCACTGCCGGCACGTTCGCCAGGTTGCCAACGTTCACGCGTGAATGTGCCATTGGAACACAAGGCGTCGGTGTCGTGTTGTCGCATACGGTGTAGGTAAGCACCTGCACACCGTAGTACCCTTCGTTCGGCGTGAAGGTCACGTTGCCGCCCGACGTAAAGACGACCGTACCGTTCGTGGCACCGCTGACGGCCGTTAGCGAGATGGGTTGGCCATCGGGTTCGCTGTCGTTCGATAATACGTTCAATGTAACGGAAGCGCCGGGACAGGTGGGTATCCACGGAGGCAGCATCGCTCAAAGCCACCGGCGGCTGTGGGCCGGGAAGCACCACCACGGCGGAGGACTAGGAAGCTCTGTCGACCGCATTGGTCGATCACCTTCACACGCACCACACAATTGGTATTCGAGCCCACCACGCTCGGCGTGAAGGTGGTGGTGGCTCCAGTGGGGTTGGAGAACGTACCGCTGCATGCAGCCGACCACTGATAGGTGTACGGTCCCGACGGGATCGGCGAGCTCACCGATGCCGAAAGGGATAGGCCTGTCCTCCGTTCATCGATGGCACGATTCCCGAAACGGTGACGGACGGCGCTTTGTCCAGCGCGGCCCACAGGCTGAAGTTGAGGAATGCGCGCTGTGCCGCGATGTTCTCCGGTAACGTGGCCTTGGCGTGTGAGTGGCCACCCTCATACATCACCTTGCCGCGTGCTGGATCGCCTTTGCCGGGGCCGAAAGCGATCTTCGCTGCGGGTCCGGGGGACAGGCTGGGCACCTGCGGATTGTCGGCTTCGAATACCCCGATGATGGTACTGGCGCGCCAGCCCACCTTGGGCAGGTAGATCTGTTCGGACCCGTTCTGCGTGGCCGCGTCGATCACGCCCATGAACTGCATCACGGGTTGAGCACCGTTCTGATGGGTGTAGGCGGGCGGGATGGTCCCTGCGGCGTGGCCACCATGGGGCAGCGCTGCCTGCCCCCCCGGGAGCACCGGGTCCTGCATCAGGAAGTTGAGGCGCTGCGCCGGGTTTCCGGGGTTGTACGCATTCTCCAATACGCTCACCGCGTGGCACGCGCTCCAGATCGCCCCTTTGTAGGTGAGGTTCCAGTTGAGCAGGTTGCTGTGCGTGGACCAGGCCGGATCGGCGTGCGGCATGGCATACACGTCATCGCAGGAACTGAGCTGCGCAGGCCCCTTGAACTGGTATCGGCTTACCGGAATGCCGGCGTTCGCCAGGTAGGCGCCGGCAATGGCACCATTGGCAGCGTCCAGCGTCCAACGCGGGAAGATGGTGAGCGTCAGCTCGATCGGGCGCGGTGAACGCCGCAGTTGTGGTGATCCCCACCACCCCTTGCACCTGCCAGTTGGCGATCGTTGCGTTCACCGCAGCATTCCGGTATTCCGCCGGCACAATGAACGGACCTCCCTTATAGTCGGTACCATTATACGTGAAGTCCACACCCCCTGTCGATTTGTTCGGGTTGATGGCCCACTTGATGGGCACATTGTGGTTGTTGATCAGCTCATAGATCAGACCGTAAGGTTTCAGACCGTTCGCCACCGTTTGGGGCACTACGCCCATGTTGATGATGAAGGAACCCGCAGTGATCGTCTCGTTCGCTGCTGATGCACTGCTGGTCGCACCGAAGAGTACGGTCAACAACGTGACCATTTGAATGAAGGAAACAGATCGTTTCATGCGGTTCCGGAGGTCCTTGATCATCGGGTGGGCGGCTGCGTTGGTGCTCGGCAGGAACTTCATTTGCAGGGACTGCATGAAAGAAGCCATTGTGGATGCAAAGCCGTATTGTTCGGGTCGCTGGGATTTGTCCGAGAACGGGGTCGGGAGGGATACACCCCGGGGTACGGCGCGAAACAACTCGGCGTATGTCCTTCGTTGACGGACGGGTCTGCCGCATCGCCAACATCCCGATGTGGAAAGGCACAGAACATCAGCAGCTCTTCGGTGAATTCCTCCACCCTTTCCGCCTGCCTGTGTTCATGGGGTATCCGGTGATAACGACGCATGGCCGATACTGCAGATCCGATAAAGTTCCGGATCGAACACCCGGTGATGTCCGGAAACCATGTCTGATCTGCCGCAACATTCCGGACAAGCCTTTCGTACAACCCCACTATACTCATCACGCCACCTACCGTTCCCATGTCCTGTTACGAACACGCACTGGTCGCAGTCATTCGTTCTGATGGCTGGACCCCTGAATGCACAGGTCGCGGAAGTGGGCGTGAAAGGCGGTCCTGCGTTCACCGACCTGGCTTCATCGGCCATGGAGAGCAGGTCCATCCTCTCGATGGTGGCAGGTGTGTACGCCCCGATCCCGATCAACCCGCGCTTGATCTTCCAACCCGAATTGGAGATCGCCACGATGGGTGCATCGCAACGCATTGAAGGGGGAACAGGTGGATGTGCTGAGGACGGCTTACCTGCGCGCACCCATGACCCTTCGCTGGAAGGTGGCTCCAAAGCTCCAGCTGGCTGTGGGCCTGCAACCTGGTTATCTGCTGGGTGCTTGGCGGAAGCAAGAGTACATCACTGTGTCCGCCAAGGAAGAGGTCAAACTCCTTCGACATGGCCTTGATCTGCGGCTTGAGCGTGCGCGCTTCCGACGCGCACGGACATATCGTTCAGGTATGTTTACGGCATGAGCTCCGTTCTTGCCGAGGATCTTGTGTATTACCCCGCCAACCGGGCCGTGCAACTGACCTTGGGCCTGCGCATGAAACGCTTCAAAGGCGCTTCGGAGTACAGGCGCAGGTCGCACAGGTCGTGAGGATCTGCCGCTTCCGGCACTTCACCGCCATTCCGGGTCAAGACACCGATCCCTCACGCCCTCAGCACGCGATCAATCCTACGGCAGTTGCTGCTCCTTGGTGTTCGTCGGCACCGTGCTGCCCACGTTCACCAGGATCGGATCGCGATCGTTCGCGCCACCGGTATACTTCACCGTGCCGTCCAGATTGGTGTCCTCCAAGTAGTACCCAAGGATCGTGTTGTTCGGGGTGGTGCTGCCCACTCGGACCAGCACTGGATCCGCGATCGTTACCACTACCGGTGTACTTGATGAGGCCATCGCCGGTAACGTTACCCATCCACATCACCTGGGATGCCCCTACGGTTTTGCGTGCACCAGTTCCGTAGGTCGCCGTGGCGGAGGTGGTGAAGTCCACCAACGTACCGGGGTCGCGCAACAAGTAAGGCGAGAAGCTCATGATGCCGAAGTGGTTGCGGTGCTTCACCACAACGTGGTAATTGCCCGCAGGAACTCCCGGGAATACGATGGTCTGCTCACCCGTGGGCTGCATCAGGTTGCCGGAGCGCTGGATCAGTACTGCGCGTGAGGCCACCACGGTGGCCGGGTTCACATTGCTGCGCAATTCCACCTTCGCCCAATCAACCGGAGCGGAAAGTCCCACGAAGGACTTCACGGCCGGATTCATCGTTTCGCCCAGACCGAACGGATCGGTGGATGGCAACAGGTTGTTCGTGTTCAGGTCACTCCTCATGGCCGTGCCATCGAAGGGACCTTCGAGGATGGCCCGCACGTTCACACGCGCGTTCAGGTCGTCCTTGTCGAAGATGCCATCGGCATCCGCATCCACGCCCATGCGGATGCGCGTCTGCGGCACCACGAGGGTCCAGCTCAACGGACCGCCACTGCCCTGTGCCGAGGTGAGCAGTTGGGTGTGCGTGACCGTCTGACCGGCTGATATCGCTCTGGTAGTTGTCGCTGCCCAGATAGTAGAAGCCACGTTGCTCTCCGCCATACACGCCTTTGACGATCATGCCGTATTCGTTGCTGCGCGTGTCGGCCAGGTCCTTCATCGTGGCCAGCGCGGTGGTGCTGCCGATGGAGGCACCATTGAACGTCTGGCGCAGGCCGACACCGGGCAGTGCGTCCTGCACAACACTACTGGCCAAGGGGAAGTTGGTGAAGCAGGCGGAACAATTCGCCGGATCGATCCCGCCCGACCAAGAGAGGAGCTCCGGCTCGTAATCACCGAGATAGTTGGCGACGCCGGCCCCGTTGAACCAGGTTTCCATCACGCCTTCGCTCATCATTCCGAAACCGCTCGTGCATTCGGTGGTGTTATAGAAGAATCCGTTCTTGCGGTAGGTACTTCGCAGGTCAGCGCTCATGTTGCGGTTCGGCCCGAAATCCACAAGGGTGCCATCTCCCGTTCCAGCCACGTTACCATTACCCATCAACTCACCACGACCGGTCTGGGCATTGTGGCAGTGTGCACAGTTCACCTGCACCGAAACGAAAAGCGGTACCGCGGGCGGAACGCTTTGGAAGGTGGTGCCCGTGCCCCGCACCCGGCTCGGATTGATCCGCGCCGTGGAGGATTCCGTAGCGGGTTTGTAGGTCCGATAAGGATTCGGCACGTACCAGGTGGCCGCCAGGAAGTCCTCGAATTCCTGCATTTCGCTCAGTGGCTTAGGTGCAGCCAGACCTTGCAGATGCTCAAAGGCCCCGGCAAAATCCGCGAAGCCACCCTTGTCGCCGCGCCAGTGCAGGTTGCCCCGGCCACGGTCGATGATGTCGATGAGGAACTGCGTGGTCTTCACACCCTTCAACGGGTGGAAGCTCTTGCCATCGACCACCTCCACGGCACCGGCCGGGTTGCCAAGGTCCCAACCCAGTCTGTCCCAACGGCCGTCCACGTGGCAGCTGCCGCAGGAGATGTGCCCGTTGCCGCTGCCGAGGTGCGTGTTGTACAGGTGCTTGCGGCCCGGCCTTGATCACTTGCGGCGTAGGGTCGAAGAAGTTCGCGCGCGCGATCTCCTTCTCTGTGGTCAGGTCCACCGTGCTCACGGTGCCCTCGAACTTGTTCAGCACATAGGCGCGTCCTGCTCCCTCATGGAGAACGAGACCGGTCGGGCCTTCACCGACCTGGATCGGTCGATCCGATCCGCGCCCCGGTGGCAGTTGATCATCACCACATTGTTCGAACCCATGCCCGTGATGTAGGCCTTTGATCCGTCCGCCTTCCACACGATGGCCCGCGGATCGCCGATGCTCAGCTGCCGCTGCGCTTGTGGAAGCGACGCGTTCGCATAGTTGATGTGCCCGTTGAGGTCGGTGATGGTGTTCGCGCCGCCCACCGATGCTGAAGCGCGAGAGGTTCACGCGCAGGAACTTGCCATTGAGCACCGGCTCGAAGCGGATCTCGTTCGTGGCATCGGTGCCCACGACGGTTACTTCACCACTGGGCCTCACGGCCATGGCCATGAGGATGTTGCCCAAGCGCGCCTGGTAGGTGACGCCAGCCGTGCTCGGGCTGTTCGCATTGATAACCGCCACATCGCGGTCCGGCATATCCCAACCCACCATGCGGCCTTGTCGGCGACTTGCCGCTCACCATGGTCGTCCAATTGCCTCCGTTGTCGTCCATCCACTGGCCGGCGGCGTTCTTGCGCACGATGAGGCTCTTGGTCTCCGGCGTAGGCGGATTGTTCAGGTTCAAGGGCGGGTTGAATCCTGTGCCGGCATTGGGTACGATGCCCGCAGCAGCATTCACCGCGCCACCATAAGGACCCGCCGGATTTGTGACATCATTGGGAATGACCGTGCAACCACCCTGCGGTGAACAGACCCCTTTACGTGGCGTACCATTGCCGAAGGTGCCGTGCTGGAAGTTGAAGAAGTTGTTCCCGTTCAACACCGTGGTGGCGTTGCCGCTCTCGAAGAAGGCGCAATACACCGTGTTACCGTCAGGACTCACAGCGAGCGCCCGCGGTTGCTCACCTTTCAACAGGACCTCTGTTGGAGCGGTGGCGAGGTTGGCCGGATCGAACACTTGGACGCTCTCGCGGCCAGCGCAGGATACGAAGGCCTTCGCGCGGACTGCCAGCGAAGACCACGTCCGCCGGTTCATCCTCCGTGGCCAGGCTGCGCACTACCCGGTTCGTGGTAAGGTCCACAATGCTGATCTCGTCGCTCACCTGGTCCACTACCCATGCTTCCGTATTACTACGGACGCGCACCGTCACCGGATCGAGGCCCACGGGGATACTGGCGATGTTGAGCAACATGGGACCACCGAGCTGGAAGACCTCCAGCGTGTTGTTCGCCGTGTTCACCGCCAGCAGCTTCGTGCCATCGGGCGTCATGTCCAACGGATGCACGTGCGCGCTCTCGAAGTTGGCGAAGGTGCTGGTCGGGCACGGCGGAACCCGGCATTGGGCAACTCGTACACCTGGAATGCGGAAAGGAGCATGCCGGACAGGGCCAACGCGAACAGGACGATGCCCGCGTGTTTGCGGAAAAATGTTCTCATGTATCCTAGATCTTGGGATGAACCGGCTCACCTTCCCCTTCCCGAAGCGGAAAAGTTAGGAGAGTTTTCGATCCGTCAACGGCTCAGGCCGTGATCATTGACCTTGGCCGACCACTGGCGTGGTTGGGCGCAAGAAGCCAGGAACATCACAAGGCCACGCTTCGCGGCCGTGCATGTTGGATATCCTAAAGGACCTTGGTGACGATGAACTCGGTACGGCGGTTCATCTGGTGCTCATCCTCATCGCATTCCACACCATCGGCGCAGCCGTTCATCAGGCGCGATTCACCGTAACCGACCGCCTTGATGCGCTCAGGCGCCACACCGCGGTCGATGAGGAACTCACGGGCAGCATTGGCGCGTTTCCTGGCTGAGGTTGTTGTTGTACTCGTCACTGGCACGGCTGTCGGTGTGGGCGGCCAGTTCGATCTCCATGCCGTCGGAGTTGTTCAGGATGAAGGCCACCATTTCCAATACGTCCTCGGCCTCCGTCCGGATCTCCGCCTTCTTGTAATCGAAGTAGATCGGATCCATGTCCAGCGCCTTGCGGATGTCCGCACCCTCGCGGATGGGCTCCAGCTTCACCTGCATCTCGCGGCTGATGGTGTGTACGACCTCGGCATCGTCCCCTTTCGCATCGCTCACCCGGAATCCACGCGGGGAAGAAACCATCCTTGGTGATGAACACCTCGATGCCCGGCCAGGTCGGCGATGGAACCGTTCGGTGTGAGTGCCTGGAGATATCCGTTCTCGTCCGTGCGGCCCTGGAGCATTTCCGTTCCTCCCGACCGCAGGTTGGTGATGATCGACATCCACGCCCTGCATCGGCTCACCGGTGGTGGCATCCGCAATGTGCGCCCAGCTGCCATCCTTCAGGCCCACTTCCAAGGCGATGGTGGGCAGCGAGGGCGCCGCAGCGCGGAACAAGGCCGGATCAACAGGAACAACAACGCGTCACCGTCCGCGAATCGTGCTTGCAGGCTATTAAGGCCCGGCGTCAAGGTCAACTGATACTGACCGTATTTGTCCGTAACGGCGGAGCGAACACACGCCCCTGCACGTCCAGTACGTTCACCGCGATGCCTTTCAATGGTTTGCCGTCCATTTTATCGATCACGTCACCGCGCACGGTGACCATCGGCTTCGATGAAAGGTCCTCGGGACCGTTCTCGCCGACTTCCTTCAAAAAGGAACCGTCGCCGATGAACTCCCATTTCTTGACGATCTCCACGGCCATTTCCGGCAGTTCCGGATGATCCATTTCAAATAACCGCTGGTCGATGGGCGCAAGGACCATCGGGCCATCGGCGAAGTGCGACCGCAAGGTGGCCTTCTGCGGCACCATGGTGATCTCGTACTCGCCTTTCTCGTTGGTGACCGCACGGCGCAGTTCACGCCCGCTGGCATCGAGCACCGAGACCACCACACCTTTCACGGCAAGGCGGCCCACTTTGTCGATCACCCGGCCATGCAAGGTGACCTGCTCCTTGAACGGATGATCGAGCTCGAACGCATACAGGTCGTCGCGGCCCGCACCACCGGGACGAGCGGAAACGAAATAGCCGTCCGCGCCATCCGCTGCAAGGGCCACAGCGAAGTCGTCGAACTTGGAATTGATCGGTGAGCCCAGATTGATGATCTGGTGCGCTGAGTCGGTCTTGAGGTCGGTCATGAATATATCCAGCCCACCCATGCCCTGCTGCCCATCGGAGGCAAAGAAGAGCGTGCGTTTGCCATAGGCACGCGGGAACATCTCATCGCCCTCGGTGTTGACCGACCGCCCCATGTTCTTCAACGGTCCCCAACTGCCATCGGCCTGCTTTTCGCTGAAGTAGATGTCCGTCCCCCCAAAACCACCGGGCATGTTGCTCGTGAGGAACAGTTTATTTCCATCGGCCGAAAGGCTCGGATGGCCCATGGAATATTCCTCGTTATTATC
>CAWFCK010000015.1:0-13771 GCA_963814325.1 uncultured Flavobacteriales bacterium | reverse complement strand
CCTGAAAAGCTACCTTCGCGGGCCATTCCAATGTCCCGCTCCGACCGCCATATCCACCCCGTGCAGGACCGTCTGCTGCAGCGATCCGACAAGGAGGGTCTGCTGCAACAGCGCGGTTGCGTGGTGTGGATGACCGGCCTGAGCGGCAGCGGCAAGAGCACCATTGCCTTGGCACTGGAGAAGCAACTCTTCGCGGCGGGCCGCTTCACCAGCGTGCTCGATGGCGACAACGTGCGCACCGGCATCAACAACAACCTTGGCTTCAGTGAGGCAGATAGAACGGAGAACATCCGCCGCATAGCGGAGGTATCGAAGTTGTTCGCCCAGCAGGGCATCATCACCATCTGCTGCTTCGTAAGCCCGACCATCGCCATACGCGAGCTGGCCAAGGACATCATCGGCGAAGAGGACTTCATCGAGGTGTTCGTTGATACCCCGTTGGAGGTTTGCGAAGCCCGCGATGTGAAGGGGCTGTACGCCAAAGCGCGTAAAGGTGAGGTGAAAGACTTCACCGGCATCAGTGCGCCGTTCGAATCCACCTGCGCCCGCCATCCGCCTCGAAGCGCACCGCAGAAGCGGACACGCAAGAACTGTTCAACTTCATTGCCCCGCGCACATCGCAGAACTGAGCATCATGCATTCATACCGACTTACACACCTGAAGGAACTGGAGAGCGAGAGCATGCACATCCTGCGTGAAGTAGCTGCGCAGTTCGAGAACCCCGCGCTGCTTTTCAGCGGCGGCAAGGACAGCATCGTGTGCTTCCACCTCGCGCGCAAGGCGTTTCATCCGAGCAAGGTGCCCTTCCCCCTGCTGCACGTCGACACCGGGCACAACTTCGAGGAGACGATGACCTTCCGCGACGGTTTGGTGAAGGAAACATGGCGCATCTCCTCGTCGGCAGTGTGCAGGAGAGCATCGACAATGGTCGTGTGCAGGAGGAGAACGGTACTACGCAAGCCGCAACAAGCTGCAGACCGTCACACTGCTCGACACCATCGAGAGACACAAGTTCGATTGCGCCATCGGCGGTGGCCGCCGCGATGAAGAAAAGGCCCGCGCGAAGGAGCGCTTGTTCAGCCACCGCGATGAGTTCGGCCAGTGGGACCCGAAGAATCAGCGCCCCGAGCTTTGGAACATCTTCAACGGCCGCAAACACTCCGGGCGAGCACTTCCGCGTCTTCCCGCATCAGCAACTGGACGGAGATGGACGTGTGGCAGTACATCCTGCAGGAGAACATCCCGCTCCCCAGCATCTACTTCAGCCATCAGCGCGAAATGTTCATGCGCGACGGCGCTTCTCGACGCCGATTCGCATTTCATGCAGCTCTGAAGCCGGAGGAGAAGGTCAAAGAGATGCGCGTCGCTTCCGCACCATCGGCGACATGACCTGCACCGGCGCCGTGGATTGCACCGCCAGCACCTTCGACGAGATCATCGCCGAAGTCGCCGCATCGCGAGACACCGAGCGCGGCACACGCACCGACGACAAGCGCAGCGAGACCGCAATGGAGGACCGGAAGAAGGAAGGATACTTCTGATCGAGAGGATCAGACAAGCAGTTGATCAGATGATACAGTACCGGATACCTCGACATGGACCTGCTTCGCTTCACCACCGCAGGCAGCGTGGACGATGGCAAAAGCACGCTCATCGGCCGCCTGCTGTATGACTCGCAAGTCGATCTTCGAGGACCAGCTGCAGGCGATGGAGAATGCCAGCTCGAAGCGCGGCATGGGCGAGGTCGATCTGTCGCTGCTCACCGACGGACTGCGCGCCGAGCGCGAACAAGGCATCACCATCGATGTCGCCTATCGCTACTTCGCCACGCCGAAGCGCAAATTCATCATCGCCGACACGCCCGGGCCATTCCAGTACACGCGCAACATGGTCACGGGCGCCAGCACCGCGAACCTGGCCATCATCCTGGTCGATGCGCGCAAAGGCATGCTGGAGCAGACCAACCGCCACTCCTTCATCGCCACCCTGCTGGGCATCCGCATGTCGTGTTCGGCATGAACAAGATGGACCTCGTGGACTTTGACGAGGCCGTCTTCACCCGCATCCAGCAGGAACTCGAGACTTCAGCAGCAAGCTGGAAGTGCGCGACATCCGCTACGTCCCCATGAGCGCGCTGAAGGGCGACAATGTGGTGGATCGTAGCACCATGCCCTGGTACCAAGGCCCCACGCTGATGCACCTCCGGAGAACGTGCACATCGCCGGCGACCTCAACCACATCGATCGCCGCTTCCCGGTGCAATACGTCATCCGCCCGATGACCGAGGAGTACCATGACTTCCGTGGTTTCGCGGGCCGTGTGCCAGGCGGTGTTTCCGTAAGGGCGATGCAGTCATCGTGTTGCCGAGCGGCTTCCAGAGCACCATCAAAAGCATCCATCTCGGTGACCGCGAACAGGACGAAGCTTTTGCGCCGCAAAGCGTGGTATGACCCTGGCAGACGAGATCGACATCAGCCGCGGCGATATGATCGTGGGCACGAACAACATGCCGGAAAGCTCACAGGACATCGATGTGATGCTGTGCTGGTTCAATGAGCGTCCCTTGCAGCCCGGCGGCAAGTACGCCATCAAGCACACCAGCCGCGATGCGCGATGCATGATCAAAGAAGTGAAGTACCGTATGGACATCAGCACGCTGCGCAAGGCCGAGGGTGATGCGACGATCCGCATGAACGACATCGGTCGCGTGCAGCTGCGCACCACCGTGCCCCTGCATTTCGACAAATACCAGCGCAACCGCTACACCGGCAGCATCATCCTCATCGATGAAGGCACCAACGAAACAGTGGCGGCGGGGATGATCGTGTGAGCATGTGGCCATGTGCACATGCGAGCATGTGGCCATGAATGAGCCTCAGCGCAAGCGCGGAGCTCATCATGCACCTATAGTTCGGATACCTTCTGGTCGTTGCGGCCTCTTTGCGCGCTTTGCGTCCTTTGCGGTAAGAACTCAACGCAAGAACCCGAACGGCACGATCTCCCGGCCATTTCTCTCCCGCCAGTTCGCAAAGACCCCGGCGGCCAGTGCACCAAGGCTGTTCGCGATCATGTCATTGATGTCCGTGCGGCGTCCCATGGCCTCGAGGCCCTGCATGAACTCCGTGCCGATGCCATAGGCCACGCTGAAAAGGATGGCCCACAGCACATAGCGCGCAGGCGCGCCGCCGTTACGGAAGGCCTGCGCCAGCAGAGCGCCAGCACGAAGAACATGCCTGCGTGCACCAGCTTGTCCAGGTCAAGGAGGGCGAACCAATGCCACTCGGGCAACGACTTGCCGGGGATCAGGCACAGCCAGAGGATCACCCCGGCCCAGAGGAGCGCCCAACGTAGATGACGAAGCATGGCCGCGGGATCAGCCGACCAACGACTGATACTGCTCTGCGCTCAACAACTCGGCCAGCTGGGCCTTGTCGCTGAAACGGATGCGCACCATCCAGCCGTTGCCATACGGATCCTTGTTCACCGCAGCGGGATCGTCGGCCAGCCCGGGGTTCACGCTGAGCACGGTGCCCTTCACCGGCATGAACAGGTCGCTCACCGTCTTCACCGCTTCCACCGTGCCGAACACGGCGTGCTGGTCCACCTCCTGGCCTTCGCTGCTGATGTCCACGAACACGATGTCGCCCAGTTCGCCCTGCGCAAAATCAGTGATGCCGATCACGGCCTCATCGCCCTCAATGCGGATCCATTCGTGGTCTTTGGTGTACTTGAGCTCAGCAGGGATGTTCATGTTGGTGGCGTTGGGGATGGTTCTTGTTCTCGCTCACGGCGACCTCTAGGTCGTGGAAGCGGTGCCGAAAATAACGGCTGCCTGCATACGACCTACTGCGCCAGTGTGAACCGCAGGCTGACGCCCAGGTTCGTGTTGGAGCTGGGGAAGGTGGTGCTGATCACCGGGCGGTTGATCACGCGCTCGTAGAAGGCCCTGAGGTTGAGGCGCTGGTTGATGATGTAGTCCGCGCTGGTCTTCAAGGAAATGATGTCCTGTCCGGCCGTTACGTTGTTCTGCTCCTGCTCCACCTGGCGGATCACCGTGTTGTTCTGGCGCCAGCTCAGGTCCACCCGCAGGTTCAGGTCGCTCTTGGGGCGTCTTTCGCCGATGGCGATCGGGAACTTCACGTTCTTGAAGCGGTAACCACTGCCGATCACGAACTCACGCCCGCGCACTTCGGTCACCTGGTTGTTCGTGAGGCTGAGGCTCAGATTGCGGTCCCGGTTGTACTCGAACTTGGCGATCAGGCTGTTCTGCAACGTGGCGTCGAAGTTGATGAACGGACGCATCACCTCGGCGATGGTGACCACGTTGATCTGCTTCTCGGGGATGAAGTTGCCCAGCGCATCGGTGCTGTCCGCCCCGGGCACATACAGCATGTTCGTCTGGTAACCACCCACGTTGAAGGTGCTGCGGTAACTGTGACTTACAGTGAATGTGCGGAAGAGCTTTTTGAAGAACTCCAGCTTCGTCAGGCCATCGTACGTGATGTCCCAGTTCGGTGCCGGTAGCTGCTTGAAGGGGTTCAGCCTCACCTTGCCCGGATCCTTGCCGGTGTATGCGGCGATGAAAGCGGGCACGATCACGTCCTGGTTGGTGGATCCGAAGCCCGTCCAATACGTGCTGTCGCTCGGCAGGCCGACAGGCACACTGGTCTGGCCGCGCTCGCGACCCAACCGTTCACTGATGGTCTCACGGTACGCCAGCATGTTCTCGAACACCTGGTTCACGAAGTCGCTGTTGTCCGCAACGAAGGTGGTCGGCCAGTTCAACATGCTCACGCTGAAGTTGCCCGTTTCGCGTGGGCTGTCGTTCACATAACGCCCCTGCGTCTCGTTCCAGCGGAAGAAGGAGGTGCGGTTGCTGCTGATGGTGCGCATGGCGCTCAGGTCGACGCGCATGCCCTTGAACGGCTCCACCGCCAGCTTCGCGTTGATGTTCTCCGTGCGGTTGTTCGCGTAGGGATTGAAGATGCTCTCGCTCTTCACCAGCCAGCCCTTCGATGCGGCCTCCGTCGCAAAGTCGCGGATGATGTCCCCGTTGAAGTTGGTGTTCTGCTCGCCCAGCACGAAGCCGAAGCCTGGAGCGCCGAAGCCCTGGTCCATGCCCAATACGTTCGGTGCGCGGCCCCAGCCCGGCAATAACATGCCGCTGTTCTGGGTGTAGGTGATCGTGCCCGTGCGGACCATCATCAGCACACGTGCGAAGCCCTCAGCAGGGTTGATCTTCGAGGGGGTGCGCTCCTTGGTGTTCGTGGAATCGGCCTTGGATCCCGTGCCCTTGCCCTTCGGTGGCGATTTGCTGCCTTTGTTGCCCTTCGCCTTGTCGTTGATCTTCTTGAGGTACTTGATCTTGTTGTACAGGTTCACGAAGTTCAACTGCCCGTTCACACTGATCGTGCGCGAGTTCTGGATCGTGTTGCCGATGCTGTCCTGCTGCAGCGGCGCACGGTCCCATTTGTAGCCCGCTCCGTACGTGGTGTTCACCGTCACCCAGTCCGTGATGGGCAGCTTGTCCAGCGGAAGCGTGTAGGTGACGTTCACCGTGTGGTCGTAGCCCGTGGGCAGGCCGAACTCGCGCACGCTCTGCAACACGCTGTCCTTCCACACTTCATAGCTGTCGCGGTCCTGTGTGTTCACACGGCCCGGAGGTTCGCCGACGATGGCGTTCCGGTTCGCATTGAAGTCGAGCTTCAGGTTCTTGGTGATCTCGTAGCGGAAGCCGTATTGCGTCTGCCAGGTGAAGGCTCTTGTTATACGTGGGCCTGGGCGGCAGGGACACGATGTCCGGGTTCGGGCGCACCAGCCGCTCGAGGTACGTGCGGTCGATGGCCGTGCGCGCGGTGAGCTGCTTGAAGCCCAGGTTCAGGTTGAAGTCCTTGATCAGCTTGGTCCACTTGCTCTTGCTGATGAAGCCGACCTTCTCGAAGGGCTTGATGGGCCGTGGTTTCGGCGTGTGCTGCCAGGCCAGCGAACCGCGGTAGGTCCGTGTGTTCTCATAGGCGGTGTTCACGTCGTGGTATTCCTGATCGCCGTACGCGTAGGAAAGGCTCAGGTTCTCCACGTCACAGAAGTGCTCCTTGCCGGCCGCGGCCTTGCCGCGTTCCTTGTGTACGTTCGTGAAGTTCATGCTGCGGCGACGCGTATAGGTGCGCAGCTCCTTCAAGCGCGCCTTGCGCTCATCGCGGGTGAGCGAGCGCGTGGCGTCGACCCACTCAATGTCCGGGTTCAACGGATCGAACTGCGGATTGATGATCTGCTCGGAGTAGCCCACGTACATCGGCACCTTCACGCCTGAGCTCTCCGGCAGGAACTTGCCCATCTCCAGGTTCGCGCTCACGTCCACACCATAGCGCGTGTCGCGCTGGCGCTCGCTTACGCGCTTGTCGATGCTGCCCCAGAACGGCGTGCTGTAGTTGCCCGCAACGCTGAGCGTACCAAGGTCGGCAAGCGTGGTGTTCACGCGCGCCAGCGCCGCCCATCCTCCGCGCTGGTCGAAGTCGGTAAGTCGCAATTCGTTCACCCACACCTCCGCGCACTGTGCCTTGCCATCATCGATCACCCAGGGATTCGCCTCGGCCCCGTCCTTCTTCGGGTTCCGCACGCCGATCATGATGGTGCGCATCTGGCTCAGGTTCGGATTGCCCCGCACCGTGATGCGCCGGTCGCCCTCCATCTGCGTATAGCGCAGGTTCACCGCCACGCCCGCCTGGTTCCGTTGGATCTTCACGTCGTTCAGCTTCGCGAACTCGATCTCCATGTTGTTCTTCTCCGGCCACACGCTGAACGGGTCGCTGTTGCCGAAGGCCGAAGGTTCCACCGGCACCTCATACTCGTAGTAGTTCTGGTCGAAGTCGTTGCCCAGGCGGATGAACACGCTCACATCGCCGTATTGCAGCGGATCGTTCTCATCCCGCGTTTCAGCGTGCACGTACATGCGCAGCTTCTTGTAGCTGCGGATGTCGAACTGCACGTTGCGGAACGCACCGCGCGAGTCGCCGTCGCGCAGGTTGCAGAGCTGCAGTTGCAGCGACTGCTCATTCAGGTTGCGCAGGTTGGCACTGGCCACATCGGTCTCCTGGTTGATGCCCGGGGGCAGCACGTAGTTGATCGGCACGCGGCGACCGTTCTCCTCGATGTTCACCGCGGCCACGTTGAACTGCGTGGCGTTCGGGTCTCCGCCTTCGCCCTCGCCCGGCGTCTCCAGGCTCTGCGTGTATTTGCGCCATTCGCCGCGCACGAACTCCGAGCCGCGCGAAACGCAGCACCGCGGTCTGCTGCCAGCCCTTCAACAACAATCGCATGAAGCGGATGCTGCGGAAGTCCTGGATGCCGTTCACCACACGCTCGGGCTGGCGGATCGGTACCTTGAACTGGTACCAGTACACGCGACGCCCATCGGGCGCAACGCCCTCGAGACGATCGGTGATGAAGTTCTGGCCCACCACCATCTCGCTCGGGCGCAGCTTCACCCTGTATTGGAAGTAGCTCTCGCTCTCGCTCAGGTTCTGGTCCTGGTTGATGTCCTCCGTGCTCGGCAGCGTGGTCTGCTGCGTGGGATAGTCCTCCGGACTTTCCTCGTCGCTGATGCTGTTGCCCTCGGGACCGTTGAAGTACTTGTACCGGCGCAGGATGTCGTACGGCGCCGCATCCAGATCGCTGCCGCGGAAGAAGTGATAACGGTCGCCACTGGGGTCCTGCTCAATGGAATCCAATGCGGCCGGGTTGGTGATCAACGCCTGCACCGCCGCAAGAAAGTCCGCGTTGGGTTGGAATTCCTGTTCGGTGGGGATGTCGCCGCTCGCCACATTGTCGCGCAGACCGTCCAGCCCCACATCCTGCGCTGAATAACTGTTCTGGTCGTTGATCGCGAAGGCATTCACCACGCTCTGGGTGGCGGGCACCACACCCCACGCCGTTTCCACCGTGGTGGCGCTTGCATCCGTGGCGCTCTCGGGCATGCCGTTCTCGAAGGACTTGCGGCTGTCCTTCAGGATGTCCTCGCTGATGTTGCCCAGGTCGATGTACAGCTCACCGCCCGTGATGTTCTGCGAGTCCTCGTTGCTGCCGTTCGGGGCGCTCTCGCTGAAGGGATCCATCATCCAGAACTGGATCGTCTCAATGTTGCTCTGCTCAAAGTCCGTGGTGGTCACGCGACGCGTGATGCCCGCCCAGCTTTCAGCCGGATCCACCAGCGAGCCATCGGGGTTGAGGTCCGTGGTGTAGTTGTACGGGCCGCGCTGCGCCGGGTAGTAGGCCAGATCGAACACGGGTATGTTGGGCGGCGTGCCCGTGGCCAGCACGCGGTTGGGGAACACTTCCTGTTCCAATACCTGGCGCATGGTGTTGGCCTTGTCCGATCCGCTGGGCACCGGCGGCTTCAGGTTGTTGTCGTTGAAGAAGATCGGGTCCACCACGTACCAGGCCAGGTGCGCGCGTTTGAACCCGTTCGGACGGCTGAAGAGATCACCTTCCGGCCACAGGTCCGGCTGGCCTTGCGGGGTGGCCGAGTGGAACCACTGCGACTGCTGCCGCATATCGATCACGCTCACGCTGCCTTCGAAATCGTCGATGTAACTGGTGCCCGCATTGCCGATCGCGCGGCTATGACCCGGGATCAAGTACGCACCTTCGGCGCTCGCCGTCACCTGGCTCACTTCCTTGGTGGCGAACAACGGCAACTGGTCCACCATGCGCGTGATGAAGTTGCTCTCGGTCTTCCAGTTCGCATCCAGTCCGACGATGGTGTTGCTGATCGGCTCATCACCCGCGTTCACCTTCTGCGTGAGCGGCCGCTCGTACAGGTTCATCACGGTGCCACCCAACGTGAGGTCCTTGCTCACCTTGTAATCGAAGCGGGCACCGGCCAGCGTTCGCGTCTGTATGCTGAAGAGCGAATTGCTCTCCAGGGAGATGTTGATCGCCGTGCCGCTTTCCAGAATGCCCTGGTTCAGGATCTTCACCCGGCCCAGGTTGTAGTCCACGGTGTAGTCCTGGTTCTCGATCAGGCGCACACCGCCCGCCGTTACGCTCACGGATCCCTGAGGAATGTTCACCGAGTTCAGGCTGATCACATCGCTGCTCGCGCTCTTGTAACTGCCCTTCATGTGGAACCGGTTCAGTTCGGGCTGGTTCTGCGCCGCGGTCTTCGTGCTGTCGTACAGCGACTGGAACACGATGTTCCGGCGGATGACATCCGAGTTCGACGGATCCAACAGCAGCTTCCGATCAAGGTAACTGCCGAAGGGTTCCAGCACCGGGAAGAAGACCCGGCCGTTCTGCGTGTTGATGGTGCCGCCCGCCGTGGCCGCGCCATCCACGAAGTCGAACCAGCCATCGGGGTTGGGCGCACCCTGGGGATCCAACCGGTCAAGCGCGAGCGTCTGCAACACCGGGATCTGATCCAACGGCGGACGCGGGATGTAGTTGATGTCCACACCCGTCGCCGGGTTGTTGTACAACAGGTCCAGCCGGAAGTCCTCGCGGTTCACCTGGAAGGCGCCCAATGAGTACACGTTCTTCATCATCAGGTCCCACAAGGGAAGGCGCGGGTTGGTGATGGTGGTCTTCAGCAGGCGCAACACCAGCGCCTTGGGTGCCGGCACATCCTGGCTGAACTGGCCCACCTGGTAGGTGCGACCGTCCAGGGTATACTGGTAGGCCACCATCAGCACCTCGTCGTTGTTGAGGTTCTGGTTCAGGCCGATGAAGCCCAACCGCAGGTTCACGGAGTATTCGCTCGGCAGCAGCAAGCGTGCGCTCTCCAGCTTCTCGTAATGGCGCGAGGCCACGAAGCCCTGACCTTGCAGCCACGCTGTGGCGTTGGTGAAGTTCGCCACCGGCCCGTTGAGGTCGCCCACCAGGCCGTACAGGCTGTTCGCTGCGTTGTTCGCCACCTGGCCGTCGGGCACCGTTGTGTTGTCCGTGATGGCCGGACCGTCCACGCTGAAATGGCCTGCGGCGATGGCCGCAGCGCTGGCGTCCTCGCCAAGGTCCGTGAAGCCCACGGCGTTGCGGTTCTGCTCGAAGTCGAACCGCGTGTTGGTCACCCACACCTCGATCCGCGTGATGTTGATGCCGCTGTTCACCACGGGCAGTGTGCGCAACGCGTTCTCGTAATTGTCGCGGAAAAAGTGGCTCAGGAAGTAGTACTTGTTCGCCTCGTACTCGTCCGCCTTGATGTCGAAGTTGGTGGTCTGCGCACCGCCCGCCACGGCCACATTGCGCCGCTGCCCCTTCTCCTGGCTGAACATCGCCGTGGCCGTGAGGCGCCCGAAGCGCAGTTCGGTCTTGAGGCCGAAGAGGCTCTGACTACCCTGTATCAGTGATCCGCTCAGCGGCAGGCTCACGTTGCCCGCCTCCAGCTTCTGCACGATCTGGTCCTCGTCGCCCACGTAATTCAACTTCACCTGGTTCTCGAAGTCGAACGTGGCCTCGGTGTTGTACGCCGTGTTGATCTTCAGCGCCTCGCCGATGTTGCCCACCAAGTTCAACTGGATGCGCTGGTCGAAGTTGAACGTGGTGATCTTCCGCTGCTCCACTGGTATGCGCGGGTTCTCCGTCTTGCTCACGTTCAGCCCGAAGGTGACCTCGGCGCTGCCCTGAGGGCGGATGTCGATGTTGCAGCCGCGGAAGATGCGGCAGAAGGCTTCGCTGCGCACGTTGATGGACTTCTGCCAGGGCTTGTCGGCATCGCGCTGTGTTTCCGACTTGTTCTTGTCCAGCCAGTAAGTCTTCATCGACTTCTGCATGTCGTAGTTCAAGTACTCATCCAGCGACATGCTCATCGGCGGGCGGTACTGGATGTTCTCGCCCATGTTGCTCTGCAGGATGTACTGCCCCGTGGCCGGGTCGTAGATCACATCATTGGTCACGTTGCCCGGTGTGCCCAGGTCAATGGTGCCCGTGTTGTTGTCGCCCGGCGCAGGTGGATCGATGATCGGGTACTGCAGCTGGATCTCCGGACTGTCCACCTGCTGCACGATGTCCAGCGGCGCAAAGGCCAGCAACCTCGCGCCCATGAGGAGCACGGCCGCCAACACGCCCAGCAGGCGCGACAGTACAGTGGGGCGGATCGAAAAGGTCACGGGGCGCAGGTCGTCAGAGGTTCTTCAGCGAAAGGCGGATCAATTCTTCCAGCGGAGGTGTGTCATCGCCTTTTTCGGTGAGCACCCGTTGCAACGAGCGTTCGGCCTTGGCCCGGTCGAGCCCCAACGAGACCAGTGCCGATAACGCCTCGGCCCGGAGCGTATTGCCTCCGCCCGAGCCCGCAGCGGCCAATACGTGCTCCATCGGCTCGCCCGCCAGCTTGCTGCGCAGCTCGGTTACGATGCGCTGCGCCAGCTTCGGACCGATGCCCTTCACGCTCTTCAGCGTGCTCTCGTCGCCGTTGAGGATGGCCACACGCAGCTCATCCGCACGGCGCGCGCCCAGGATGGCCATGCCGATGGTGGAGCTGACGCCCTGCACACTGATGAGCTGCCTGAACAAATGCCGCTCTTCCGTGTTCTGGAATCCGATAAAGCTTGTGCTCGCTCTGCCCACTGCGCACATCCACGCTCACCGAATAATGGATGAACAGGCGGCATACGCCCCGCTCCGGCAGGTCGCCATACGTGTTCGAGGTGATGTGCACGAGGTAGCCCACGCCGTGGCAATCCACCACAGCATGACCCGGTGACTTCTCCGCGAGCTCCCCGCGTAACGTGTCGATCATTCCTGACCCTCTGTCAGTTCCAATACAAAAAAGAGGGGGTGTAGAGTCTTATCGATGGTCACGCGTTTAGGTCGGGGCTCCCTGGAATGCCCGTTTGAAAGGGGCCGCAAAATAAGTGACTGAACGCTCGCGCACGCGAGCTTCTTTCCACCATTTGCACAGGCGGGCATCAACATCGGGTCCGGTCCATCCCGGCCTTAGCTTCGGCCAGTGCCTTTTCGGGCGCTGAGCGCACGCATGAACATCGTCTTCTTCACCGGCGCCGGCATCAGCGCCGAAAGTGGGCTGCGCACCTTCCGCGACAGCGATGGGCTGTGGGAGGAATACCGCATCGAGGACGTGGCCACGCCCGAGGCATTCGCCCGGGACCCCGCGCTGGTGCTGCATTTTTACAACCTGCGGCGTGAACAGGTGCTGCAGGCCGAGCCCAACCCCGCACACCGTGCCATCGCCGAGTTGGAACGCCACTTCCACGTGGAGGTGGTGACCCAGAACATCGACGACCTGCACGAGCGCGCCGGTAGCTCCCGGGTGCTGCACCTGCACGGCGAGATCCGCAAGGCCCGCAGCACACGCGATCCACGGCTCGTCACGCCCATCAACGGTCCGCACCTTTCCTGGGGCGACCGCTGCGCGCTGGGATCCCAACTACGACCGCACATCGTGTGGTTCGGCGAGGAGGTGCCCATGCTGGGCGAAGCCGCCGCCGTGGTGGCCAAGGCCGATGTGCTCGTGGTGGTGGGCTCCTCGCTGCAGGTCTATCCGGCCGCAGGCCTGGTGCACGTGGCCCCGAGACACTGCCGACCTGCACGTGGTGGACCCGAACGATGTGGCGGTGCGGTCGCCGCGCGTCACTCATTGGAAGGAAAAGGCCAGCCTGGGTGTCCCCAAGCTGGCCCTTCAATTGATCGAGGAATACGGTCAGTGACCGGCCACAACCACACGGCGGGTGGCCAAGCGACGACCCGCGCTCTCCAAGGAAGCATACCACACGCCGGACCGCAGCAGCTCGCTGTCGACGGAAGCGCGTGAGGACTGCGAAGCCACGGGCACTACCAGACCGCGCTGGCCCAAGGCATTGGTGAAAACGAGTTGCACATCCGACGCCTGATCGGCCAGGTCGAAGGAGAACTGCAGCGTTCCACCCGTCGAGGGGTTTGGCGCAACGTCGAACCGGCTCACGCCGGCTGCCAGTTCATTCACCGACGCATCAGGCTCGGTGCTGAAGCAAATGTCCACAAAGACGCTGTCGTTCACATCCGCCACGTCATACCATACAAAACGGAAGCAGCACGTAGAGACCGTGGTCATGGGTTTCCAGTAGGCATGGAAGCCCGGATTGTCCACTCCGGGAGCCATTTCAACAGCGGAGATCGCATCCCATGCGGGATTATCTCCGGCGTTCACCGGAAGCCAGCATTCGCCCCAGCAGAAGTAATTCTGGGTGCCAGCACAGTCATCGAGCTCGTACCGCACCATGTTCACCGTCTTGGCATCCAGGCCGTTCAAGTTGGTGACGAGGGGCAGGTCCAAGGTGGCAGTGCTCGGCTCGCCGATCACCAGCAAGGATTGGCCATTCACCACCTCGCCGCCAGCGTTCTTGATGTTCAAGAGCTGAGCCTGGGCTAATTGGCTGATAAATAGGCCAGTGATGGCCAGCGTAGCATGTTTTATCATCGTTCAGTTCGTGTCTTTGGCCAACGGTTACCGTCCAGCACCCCAAATGTAGCCACCCGGTTGGTCAGTACAAGGATGACCAGGCCAAGCCCGAAGATCTGCACTGCGCATAGGCTTCCAACAGGATGACCGATCAGTGGTCACTTCCCTCGGGTCGCCCGTTACATTCGTGCTTCCGAAAAAGCCAGGCTGTTCGCCTTCCTGCTCGGACCAACGTACGAACCAACCACCTAAATCCCTACACATGACAATGAAGTCTCTACTCTTTGGAGCCGCCCTGTCCGTCAGCGTGATCGCCAGTGCTCAGAATTCGAGCTGGGTCGCCACGGACATGAACGGCGTGGAGCGCACGAAAGCGATTTGGC
>CAWFCK010000014.1:0-186265 GCA_963814325.1 uncultured Flavobacteriales bacterium | reverse complement strand
GAACACTCCTATCGCAAAGGCGCGGATATTGCCCATACCCTGCGCGGTTACCTCGGCGACTCGCTCTTCAGAACAGGCTTTACGCGCGTGTTCGCCAACAACGCGTTCAGCGACATGAGCAGTGCCGAACTGCGCGACAGCTTGGGCGCCGCCACCGGAACGGACCTCACCCTCTTCTTCGACGACTGGATCTTCCAGCCGGGATGGGCGGCCTTCGAGGTCGATTCGATAACGAGCGTACCGGATAATGGGTATTGGAACACCACGCTCCACATTCAGCAGAAACTTCGTCACGCTGATCACCTGTATGAGCAGGTGCCTGTAACGCTCACCTTCGAGAGCGCAACGGGCGAACGTTGGAGCGACCCCCAAAAAGCCCTGCTCGGTGGCGAATTCTGCCAGGCGAACAGCCAGGTGCCCTTCCAACCCGCGTACGCCTTCCTGAACGCCGATGGCCTGCTGGCCCTGGCCACCGGTTTTGAGGAGGACACCATTACCTCGCCCACGACCTACGGCTTTGGCCTTGCCGACCTCACCATCCTGGCCACTTCGGCGCCAGCACCCAGCCCCTTGCGCGTGGAGGAGTTCTGGACCGCCGCCGATCCCAATACCGTGGAACCTTACGCCTTCGTCGTTTCGCCCGACCGCTGGTGGAGGATCACGGGGCAGTTGCAGCCCGGCACGGTACTGAACGCGCGCATCACCATCGATGGCCGGCCCTCCAGCGTCTCGCTCTTCGATCCGGAACTGGTGCAGAACGCTGGCAACACCTTGTTCGCCGAGGATAGTCTGGTGATCCTGTACCGTCCGGATCCCCGCTTCGCCTGGGCGGTGCACCCCGACATCGACATCAACTTCCTCGGGGGCAGCACCGCCGATGGGTACGCCCGCATCACGGCCAACGGCATCACCACCGGCGACTATTGTGTGGCCTGGCGCAAAAGCGCGGTTGGGGTGCAGGAGTCCGTTGACGCATTCCGAGGCTGGAGCTTCCACCCGAATCCGGCGAAGGACAAGGTGAACGTGGTGGCTCCTTCCAGCGCCGTGGGCCACGGCACCAAACTGATCATGCAGGATGCGCAGGGCAAAACCTTGAAACAGGTACCCGTGAACAGCACGCGTTTGTCGGTGGATGTTCAGGACCTGCCGGTGCAATCCGTTCACCTCACCGCGATCATTCCCGGCCATGGTGCTGTATCCTTGGGAACCCTGCTCATCGCGCGATGAGCGCCGACGCATGTTGATGATCACCATCGTCCGCTACGCCGCATGAAGAAGTGGTGGCGTTGGCACGCGCTCCTGGCCTTGTGGTGGATGCTGGTGTTCCTGGTGCAGCGCTGCCTTTTCCTCGGCTTCGCCGGGCGGAAACTGGAAGGCATCGCGTGGACTGAGATCCTAAGGTGTCACGCGCAGGCCTTGTTCATGGACATCAGCAGCCTTGGCTACATGATGCTGATCACGGCGCCTGTTCACGCTGCCTCTGCTCTTTCACGAAGTGGCCCGGCTCCGGCGCTTGCTCGTTCCACTGACAATGTTGCTGTTGACCTTCACCGCGATCATCACCGCGGCGGACATCGGCCTGTTCAATGCGTGGGGAGCGAAGCTCGACCGCAAGGCACTGGGCTACCTGGCCTTTCCCGAGGAAGCGGCCGCGTCCATTTCATTCCGTTGGCTGGCATTGCTGATAGGCGTTGTTGTGGCGCAGGTGGTCGCGCTGGGCTGGTTGTTCCTGCGCATCGATCATCGGCGCGAGTTCAACACGGGTGGTCGCAGCGCCCGTATAGCAGCGGCTGTTGCGCTGCCGGTGCTTGCGCTCATCGCCGCGCGCGGTGGTCCTCAGGATGATCCGATCAACAAGAGCTGGGCCTACTTCTCCCGACATCCCGTGCTCAACCTCGCCGCGTTGAACGGCTTTTGGAACGTGATGGAGATCGCCGTGCAACCCGCACAGGTGCTGACCAATCCATACGTAAGCATGGACGGCGCTGAGGCCGAGCGGATCTTCAAGGCGGCGCACCCGAAAGGCCCTTCGTCCAGCCCGAGCATCCTGAAGACACGCCGTCCCAACATCGTGGTGATCATGCTCGAAAGCTGGACAGCGGATGTGATCGAGCCGCTCGGAGGTGACAGTGGTGTAACTCCGGCCTTCACGAAACTGGCCATGGACGGCGTATTATTCGACCACTTCTACTCCACCGGATTCCGCACGGAACAAGGACTCTGCGCGTTGATGAGCGCGTTCCCCTCGCAGCCCACCACGACCATCATCCGCAACTTCGGGAAGTTCGACCGACTGCCCAGCATCGTGCGCGTGCTGGATACCGCCGGCTACTCTTCCACCTATTGGTACGCCGGCAATGTGGAGTTCGCGAACACGCGCGCCTATCTCACCAGCATGGGCTTCGATGTGATCCACAGCGAGCGATCGTTCGAAGCGACGAAGCGCACCGACTGGGGCGCGTTCGATGAAGAGCTGTTCGCGTTCCACCTGCAGAACGTCCATACGTCACCGAAGCCCTTCCTTCATGTTATCATGACATCGACCAGTCATGAACCGTTCGATGCACCCGTGGCCAGGGTGTTCGCCGGCCGCTCCGAGCCGCAGCTGTACCGAAATACCGTGCACTACACGGACAGTTGCCTGGGGGCGTTCCTGCAGGACGCTCGAGAACAGGAATGGTATGACAGCACGCTGGTGATCGTGGTGGCGGACCATGGACATTACCTGCCGCACAACACCAACATGTACAGCGCAGCACGCCATCGCATTCCCTTCCTGCTCACGGGTGGTGCTCTGCGGGAGGAACTACGGGGAACCGTGGACCACACCCCAGGCAGCCACGTTGACCTTGCCGCCACGTTGCTCGCACAACTCGGCCTGCCGCATGACCGGTTCGAATGGAGCAACGACCTGTTCGACCCGCATGTGCCACACATGGCCCGCTGGTCATTCAATGAAGGCTTCGGCATCGCCGACAGCTTACAGACCCTGGTGTTCGATGAGACCGCGGATCGCGTCGATCGAACTGCGCGACAGTGCGCGTACAACGGATGCCGACCGTCTATTGGTGCAGGGCAAAGCAGGCGTCCAGGTGCTTTTGGACCAGTACATTCGTTTTAATCAATGACCAAATGACCCTTGGGCTGATCCCTGGTGCGGACATTTTCCGCTTCTCCATGGCGTTCATGATGTCCGCCCTTGCATCGCTTGTGCAAGCACAGACGAACCTGGTCACCTACGCGGGTGGTTCTGGCAACGAGGTCTTTAACGATGTGGTGCAGATCAGCAACGGCGATGTGCTGGTGATCGGCGTAGCGGACGATCTCGATTGGCTGCCGAACGGTACGCCCGTCATCACCCTCACGAACCCGGGCATCACCAACGACCTGGGCACGGGCCGTACACCCTTCATCCTGCGGCTGGGCAGTGAGCTGCAGAACATCCTTGGCGTCCATGCGCTGGCGCCCGGAGCGGCAGAGGACTTTCGCTTCATCAAGTCCACGAATGTGCCGGGAACGGTCACCGGTGACCTGTACATCAGCGGCACCACCGAGGATAGCAACACGGGCGGCTACTTCATCGGAAAGCTCGACAACAACTTCGTGAATGGCGCACCCACCGGTTTTTTATGGGTGAACAATGTGAAATGCGCTGCGGGTGAGTACCCGAAGATCCATCAGCCTTGGGACGTGGGCAGCGATGGCCATGTGGTATACGCTTATGGCGACTCGCACAGCTACAACTGGAGCGCGTTCTACCGCATGGATGCGGCCGGTGTTGATGAAGTGGTTCCCCATTGGCGCATCCATTGGCCGGTCGGTGGAGGGAGCGAGTTCCGCGGCGATGGCACCACGTATCCCGGAGGCTTGAACGGACTGGCCTACAGTGCCATCGTATTGAAGCGCGACGCGTCGCGGTGTGAATTGCGTTCACCCACCGCCACGGCCTACAATGCATGGTCACCCGATGGGAACGGCGGAACCAGGAAAGGCACCTGGCCCTTGGACATCCTGTACAATTCGGCATGCCTGCCCGGCGGCACTGGCAACACGACGGACGGACCCGGATACACGGGATACAGCGGCCCGGCCACGTTCACGCACGGGCCGCAAAGCGTGTGCATCGATCGGCGCACCAATGCCATGTACATCGGCTTCAACACCAAGAGCGTACTGCCGGGCGGGGAACCTGACTTCGAACCCGCCGTGATGGCCATGGATGCCGATGGTGCCCTGCAATGGTGGAGCCGCTTGTACCATGAGGTTACGCCCCAGGGCGATACAGTGAATTCATCGCCTGACCAGTACATCGATGCGCTCGCGGTCGACTATTCGCAACCACCTTCTTCAGGGATGCTCGTGGTGAACGCACGGTGCCATGGCAACAACGTTGAGAACCTCTGGGAAGGGAACAACATTGCCGCGAACCCCGGCGCGAACGGATTCCAGAACCAGTTCACGGGGAACCAGGGCAACATCCACATCAGCTGGCTGGGCAAGTTGAAGTTGACTGACGGCACATTGATGCACAGCACCTATGTAGCCGAGTATGCCGAGGGCACTGGAGGTCTGGGCGCTCCCCATCCCGACCCGAACCTTGCTGGTTGGCCGGACCCCAACGGGGGCTGGCCCAACGTGAACACCACCTACCTGGGCAAGAACATGTTGAAGGTCACCAGCAGCGGCCGCGTGGTGGTGCTCGGTCAAGGACGGCGGACGATCACTACGGCCAACGCCTTCCAGAAAATGGTGCTGCCCTTGAACGGTGGACTCTCCTGCTGGAACAACTTCGTGCGCGAGTACGAGAACGATCTGAGCCTGCCGCTCTACAGTTCACTGCTCGTGGGCCAGTGGGATACGCTCACCCAGCAAGGCGGTGACAATGTGAAGCTCTACGGCGTGTTCAAGAACGCGAACAGCTTACTCGTGGTCGGCAAGCATACAGGCAGCGGGAATGCCATGCCCACGGCGAATGTGCCCGCTTGGGGGACCAACGCGTTCAATGGGGAAAGCGCAGTGTTGGCCCGGTTCACGGCCACGAACATCATCGATCCCGCTGATTCCCCGGTAACGATCAACACGCTGCTGACCACCATGCCTTTCGAGCGAGGCCAGTTCTCCATTTCGCCCAATCCTGCGACCGACCGCGTCCGCGTGACGGGTCCTGCGTTCATGCAGGGCCGTATTGTCCTGCTTGACCTTTCCGGGAGGGAAGTGAGCAACACGGCGTATGTCAACGGCGAGGCCGGGATCGCAACGAATACAATGGACCGTGGGGTCTATATCGTGGCCTTTCGAGCCACATCAGCAACGGTCATAGGCCTGGGCAGAGTGAGCCTGCGCTGATCAGCCCACGAAGCGCAGCCCACGACCGGGATACCGGCCGCTGGGTCCAAGCTGCTCCTCGATCCGGAGCAACTGGTTGTACTTCGCGATGCGGTCGCTGCGCGAGGCACTACCGGTCTTGATCATGCCGCAGTTCGTCGCCACGGCCAGGTCGGCAATGGTGCTGTCCTCCGTCTCGCCGCTGCGATGGCTCATCACCGCCGTGTACCGGTTGCGATGCGCCATGTCCACGGCCTCCAGTGTTTCGGTGAGCGTACCGATCTGGTTCACTTTTACGAGGATGGAGTTCGCAATGCCCTTGTTGATGCCCTCGGCCAGGCGGCGCGTATTCGTTACGAACAGGTCATCGCCCACGAGCTGCACCTTGTCACCCAACGCTTCGGTGAGCTTCTGCCAACCATCCCAATCATCCTCGCTCATGCCATCCTCGATGCTCATGATCGGGTACTTCTTGCACCAGCTCTTCCACAGGTCCACCATGTCGGAACTGGTCATGCTGTCGCCCGTGCTCTCCAGCACGTATCGTTTCTTCTTGGCGTCATAGAACTCGGTGCTGGCGCAATCCAGGGCGATCACGATGTCATCGCCGGGTTTGTAACCGGCCTTCTCGATCGCCTGCATCACCAGCTTCAACGCATCTTCGTTGCTGGCCAGGTCCGGTGCGAAGCCACCTTCGTCGCCCACGTTCGTGCTCAGGCCTTTCGCCTTCAGCACGGCCTTCAGGTGATGGAACACCTCGGCACCCATGCGCAAGCCCTGGCCGAAGGTCTCCGCGCCCACCGGCATGATCATGAACTCCTGCACATCCACCTTGTTGTCCGCATGCGCTCCTCCGTTGAGGATGTTCATCATGGGCACGGGCAAGGTGCTGGCGTTCGCGCCGCCCACGTAGCGGTAGAGCGGCAGGCCCGCCTCACTGGCTGCGGCCTTCGCCACGGCGAGGGAAACGCCGAGTATGGCGTTGGCGCCGAGGTTCGCTTTGTTGCCGGTGCCGTCCAGCCCGATCATGGCCCGGTCGATCATGGCCTGATCCGTGATCAGCGCACCATGCAGTTCGTTGTTCAACGTTTCATTGACGTGCTCCACGGCCTTCAGCACACCCTTGCCCAGGTAGCGCTTCTTGTCGCCATCGCGCAGTTCGGCAGCTTCATGCGCTCCCGTGGAAGCACCGCTCGGCACAGCCGCACGGCCCATGTGACCCGAATCCGAGTACACATCCACTTCGATGGTCGGATTGCCGCGTGAATCGAGGATCTCGCGGGCTTGGATCTTGGCGATAAGGCTCATGCGTTGACGTTCTTCTTGGTGTTGTTGGAACGGTCCCGTGGTACGAGCAATGGGCCGCGCAAGTTCTCGACGAATTGATCGAAGAGATACCGGGCATCGTACGGGCCAGGACCGGCCTCTGGATGATACTGCACACTGAACACCGGCCGACCCTTCAACCGGATGCCTGCGATGCTGTTGTCGTTGAGGTGCACATGCGTGATCTCCACGTTCGGGTTCTGTTCGGTGGCCGCCCGGTTGGCAACGAAACCGTGGTTCTGACTGGTCACTTCATCATGCCCGCTGATGAGGTTCTTCACAGGATGGTTGATGCCACGATGGCCGTGATGCATTTTCTCGGTACCGATGCCCTGGCTTTCTGCCAGCAACTGGTGTCCGAGACAGATACCGAACACCGGCAGGCCGGTGCCCAGGATATCGTTCACCAACGCCACACTGCCGGGCATGGCACCGGGATCACCGGGTCCGTTGCTCAGCAGGAAGCCATGCGGCTCGAACTCCAGCATCCGTTCCACCGGCGTATCCATCGGGAACACCTTCACCAGACAGTCACGGTCGGTAAGACAACTAACGATGTTGGTCTTTACGCCGAAGTCGACCAAGGCTACGCGATGAGGTGAATCGGGGCGGCCGACCGTATATGCCTCCTTGGTGCTCACTGCACTGCTCAGCTCCAGGCCTTCCATGCTCGGAGCTGCCCGCAAACGTGTGCCCAGCAACGTGATGTCCATCTCCGTGCTGCTGATCAACGCGTTCTGCGCGCCATGGTCCCGGATGTGCCGAACCAGCTTCCGCGTGTCGATGTCGCTGATGCCTACAATGCCCTGGGCCTTCAACAGGTCCTCGAGTGAGCCATCTCCTCCCGGGCGGCTCCAGACCTCGCTGAACTTCTTCACCACCAGCCCGGCAATGCGGATGTGCGTGCTCTCCACCTCCTCCTCTTTCACACCATAATTGCCTACGTGTGCGGTGGCCAGGGTCATGATCTGGCCCGTGTAGCTGGGGTCCGTGAAGATCTCCTGGTACCCGGTCATGCCGGTATTGAAGCAGATCTCGCCGACGGTGATGCCTGTGGCTCCAATGGAGCGACCTTCGAAAATGGTCCCATCCGCTAACAGCAGCAGGGCCTTCGGGCGGTGGCTTACGAGCATCCGTTGAACTCTTTCTGTTGAAGAGCGCCGCGAAGGTATCGGGCCCGCGCGTAACAGCGCCAACTGATCATCCACAGCTGTGGAGAACCCAACGCCTTAGCGACCGCCCTTGGCGATGGCGAAGAAGTTCACCACATAATACAGTTCCAGCCGAAGGGCATTGTACCTCGGAATTGGATACAACCCATCCTTGCACATCCGGTACAGGTCAAAACCCGGCGACAGTTGTTCCCAGAACATCATGAAGGTGGCCCCCGAAGTGATGTTCATCTCGCTGAATTCGAACTGTATGGCACCTATCCTGCCTTCGGTGATCATCCGCACAGCACCTTTCAGCACGAGGTGGTCATGACCTTCGGTGTCCACCTTCAGCAGGTCGATCCGATCGATACCATTGGTACTGCAGAAATGATCGATGCTATCCAGCTCCACCTCCACAACGTCCTTCACCACCTGCGGGCCGTGGGTCTGGGGTTTCTGGGAGGCATCATGCAGGGAAGAGATCCGGTCCCGCTGCTGTCGGAAGAACCGTGCCGTTCCGGGTGCGTCGCTCAGGGCATTTGTAACGACCGTCAGGCCATCGGCTCCCGGAAATCTCGATCGGAGCTCGTTCGCTACATCCTTGTCCGGCTCAAAAGCGAACACGCGGCGTTGACCCTCGCGCGTGTTGCGCAACACCAATTCGGTGTAGTCCCCGCGATTGGCGCCCACATCGAACACCGTCACCGGGCGCGAAGGGATCGTTGAAAGCACAGCCTGCAGGGCATGTTCCTCCACGGCCTTGGAGCCGAAGGGCTGACCGTGCCCAAGACCACTGGCCCCTATGTCGATCAGCCGCTCAAAGAAACCCATGTAGCTCTTGCGCATACCGAAGCGATCGATGATGAACGAACCCAATCCCATGTGAATAGCGCCTTTGGTGCCGAAGATACCTGCCCCGTCCGTGCCATTGGCCCGGAACGAAAGAAGCGCCTTTCGGCGCTCCTTTCCATCAGACCGTGGGTCCGTTATTCGCTCTTGGCCTCGGCGCCAGCATCCGCTGCACCTTCGGCTTTCTTCGCACCACCGCTGCGGCGGCTGCGGCGGGTCTTCTTCACCTCGGCACCTGCTTTTTCCTTCGCAGAGTAAAGTGTGTTGAAGTCCACCAGTTCGATCATGGCCATTTCGCTGGCATCACCCAGGCGGGGGGCCAGTTTGATGATGCGCGTGTACCCACCTGGGCGATCGGCGATCTTCGGTGCCACATCGCGGAACAAGGCGGCCACGGCCTCTTTGTTCTGCAGGTAGCTGAAGACCACGCGACGGCTGTTGGTGTTGTCCGCCTTGCCCTTGGTGAGCAGGGGCTCCACATAGCGGCGAAGCGCACGGGCCTTGGCCAGCGTAGTGTTGATACGCTTGTGCTCGATGAGCGAGCAGGCCATGTTGCTCAGCAGTGCCTCGCGGTGCGCCTTGGTGCGGCTCAGCGCGTTGTTCTTGTTTCCGTGTCTCATGACTTTGTCGTCGTTGGCGTCGTGCCATAGCGGGCGTGCCCCGGATGGAACTCCGGGGTATCACGCCCCTATTTCACTCCTTGTCCAGTTTGTATTTACCCACGTTCATCCCGAAGCTCAGGCCCTTGTTCTCCACGAGGTCCTCCAACTCGGTCAGGCTCTTCTTGCCGAAGTTGCGGAACTTCAAGAGGTCGTTCTTGTTGTAGCTCACCAGGTCACCGAGCGTCTCGATGTCTGCGGCCTTCAGGCAGTTCAGCGCGCGCACGCTGAGGTCCATGTCGACCAGCTTGGTCTTCAGGAGCTGGCGCATGTGCAGGCTCGTCTCGTCGAGGTCCTCACCATCACCGCTGCGGCTGCTGCCACCCACCGGGCGGTCCTCCAGTTCCAAGGAGATACGCTCGTCGCTGAACAGCATGAAGTGGTGGATGAGGATCTTGGCCGCTTCCTGCAAGGCGTTCTTCGGGCTGATGCTGCCGTCGGTCATCACCTCAAGGGTGAGCTTCTCGTAGTCGGTCTTCTGCTCCACGCGGGTGTTGTCCACGCTGTACTTCACGTTCTTGATCGGCGTGAAGATGGAGTCGATGAAGATGGTGCCGATCGGGCTGCCTTCCACCTTGTTCTCGTCGGCTGGAACGTATCCGCGGCCCTTGCCCACGGTGAGTTCGACATGCAGCTTTACGCTGCTGTCCATGTGGCAGATCACCAGGTCCGGGTTCAATACCTGGAAGCCGGTGGTGTGCTTGCCGATATCGCCGGCGGTAACGGAATCCTTGCCGCTCACGGTGAAGGAGATCTTCTCGGTGCTCACGTCCTCCAGTTGGCGGCGGAAGCGCACCTGCTTGAGGTTCAGGACGATCTCGGTAACGTCCTCGATCACCCCCTTGATGGTGCTGAACTCGTGCTCAACACCGTCGATGCGGATGCTCGTGATGGCAAAGCCTTCGAGGCTGCTGAGCAGGATGCGGCGCAGTGCGTTGCCGATGGTGATCCCGTAGCCGGGCTCAAGCGGACGGAACTCAAAGGTGCCACGCTGATCATCGGATTCGATCATCACGACCTTGTCCGGCCGTTGGAAGTCTAGGATGGGCATGTTCTGCTCGTTCGGTTTATACGGTTGCTTACTTCGAGTACAATTCCACGATGAGCTGCTCACGGATGTTCTCCGGGATCTGCGCACGCTCCGGCATGGCGATCATGCGGCCCGTCATCGTGGCGGCGTTCACCTCCAGCCAGTCGAAACGCTTGGCGTTCACGCTGATGCTGTTGGTGATGGTCTCCAGGCTGCGGCTCTTCTCACGAACGGCCACGGAATCGCCGGGGCGCAGTGTGTAGCTGGGGATGGTGACCACCTGGTTGTTCACCGTGATGTGGCCGTGGCTCACCAACTGGCGTGCAGCGCGGCGGGTGGGGGCGAAACCGAGACGGTACACGGTGTTGTCCACACGGGCCTCGCACAGGCTCAGCAGCACTTCACCGGTGATGCCCTTCTTGCTGGCGGCCGTTTCGAACATCTTCTGGAACTGGCGCTCCAGGATGCCGTACGTGTATTTGGCCTTCTGCTTCTCGGCGAGCTGCACGCTGTATTCGCTCTGCTTGCCGCGGCGCTTGGTGAGTCCATGCTGGCCGGGGCTGTGCGGCTTGCGCTCCATCCATTTGTCCGGCCCGAAGATCGCCTCCTTGAATTTGCGGGCGATGCGGGTCTTGGGTCCTGTGTATCGTGCCATTCTTCTTTGGTTTTGGGTGCGTTCAGCACCAACAACGGAGCGCGCGTCCACGCGCTCCTACGGGTTTGTGTTTATACGCGGCGCTTTTTCGGTGGACGGCAGCCGTTGTGGGGCATGGGCGTGATGTCGATGATCTCCATCACCTCGATGCCGCTGTTGTGCAGGGCACGGATGCAGCTTTCGCGACCGCTTCCGGGACCTTTCACATACACGCGCACCTTGCGCAGACCAAGTTCGAAGGCCTCGCGAGCAGCCTCTTCGGCGCTCACCTGACCTGCGTACGGGGTGTTCTTCTTGCTGCCGCGGAAGCCCATTTTGCCACCGCTGGCCCAGCTGATCACCTCGCCCTTGTTGTTGGTGAGGCTCACGATCAGGTTGTTGAAGCTCGCGCGGATGTGGGCCTGTCCATGGGCCTCCACCACCACGTTCTTCTTCTTCTTCTTGCCAGCGGCTGCGCCGCCTTTGCCTTCTTGCTGTTTTGCCATTGGTCTATCTGTTGGGGCGGTGCACGCACCACCCTTACGATCTTATTTCGTTGCCTTCTTCTTGTTGGCCACCGTTTTGCGCTTGCCCTTGCGGGTGCGGCTGTTGGTTCGTGTACGCTGGCCGCGCACGGGCAATCCGCTGCGATGACGCATGCCGCGGTAGGAGTTGATGTCAACCAGACGCTTGATGCTCAACTGCACCTCGCTACGCAAGGCGCCTTCCACCTTGATGTTCTCGTTGATCACCGTGCGGATGCGCGATTGCTCATCATCATCCCACTCCTCCACCTTCTTGTCGGGGTCCACCTCCGCTTTCTCCAGGATGGAGAGGGCTGTGCTCCGGCCGATGCCGTAGATGTAAGTGAGGCCGATGCAGCCCCGCTTGGTCTTGGGTAGGTCGATACCTGCGATACGTGCCATGATCGTGCGTTTATCAGCCTTGACGCTGCTTGAACTTGGGGTTCTTCTTGTTGATGATGTACAGACGTCCCTTGCGGCGGACCAGCTTGCAGTCCACGGAACGTTTCTTGATTGAGGCCCTGATCTTCATGGGGTCCGTTGTGTTCGGTTTATGTCTTGTATCGGAAAGTAATGCGTCCCTTGCTCAGATCGTATGGGCTCATCTCCACCTTCACTTTGTCCCCGGGCAGGATACGGATGTAGTGCATCCGCATCTTTCCGCTGATGTGAGCGACGATGATGTGTCCGTTCTCCAATTCAACGCGGAACATCGCATTGCTCAGCGCCTCCTTGATGACGCCGTCCTGCTCAATGTTCCCCGTTTTGCTCATTCCCTTCCGTTCTCTTTTTCTTTCGTTCAACGTAACGTGAAACCTCACGCCACGATCAATTCCCCTTTCTGCCTCAGCACATCCTCGATGTAACTGAAGGTCGATAAGACTTCGGCTTTGCCTGGCCGCACCGCTATGGTGTGTTCGAAGTGTGCACTGGGCTTTCCGTCACGCGTGGACACCGTCCACCCATCCTCCAACTGCCGCACCTCCTTGGTGCCCATGTTGATCATCGGTTCGATCGCCAGGGCCATCCCCTCCGCCAATCGTGTGCCGTGCCCACGCCTTCCGAAGTTCGGCACCTCCGGACCCTCGTGCAGCTTGCGCCCCAGGCCGTGACCTGTGAGCTCGCGCACAACGCCGTAGCCGTTCTTCTCGGCATGCGACTGGATCGCGTATCCGATGTCGCCGGTGCGGTTGTTCGCCACGGCCTGCTCAATGCCCAGATTCAGGCATTCCACCGTTACGCGGAGCAACTTCCTCACCTCCTCCTTCACCTCACCCACACAGAACGTGTAGGCGCTGTCTCCATAGAACTCGTTCATCAGCACGCCGCAATCCACGCTGGCGACATCGCCTTCGCGTAGTTCGCGTTTGCCGGGAAGGCCATGCACCACCTCCTCGTTCACGCTGATCAACAGCGTGCTCGGGCAGTCGTACAATCCCTTGAACCCCGGGAGCGCACCATGGTCGCGGATGAACTGTTCCGCCAGGCGGTCCAATTCGGCGGTGGTCACACCCGGACGGATGTGCCTCGCCACTTCGGCCAAAGTCTTACCAACAAGCAAAGAACTCTCCCTCACCAGCGCGATCTCGTCGGCGCTCAAACAGCTCACGGTCTTCACCATGAACTATCCGGCTGCCATACTGTAGGTCGCACTCTGCCTTCCCTTGATGCGGCCCGTCTTCATCAGGCCGTCATAATGCCGCATCAACAAATGACTTTCGATCTGCTGCAGCGTGTCCAACAACACGCCCACCATGATCAACAAGGATGTACCACCGAAGAACTGCGCAAAGCCCTGTTTGATGCCGAAGGCGATCGCGAATGCGGGCAGAATGGCCACCAATCCCAGGAACACCGCGCCCGGCAAGGTGATGCGGCTCAACAGATCGTCGATATGACCCGCCGTGGCCTTGCCTGGCTTTACGCCGGGGATGAAGCCACCGTTGCGCTTCATGTCATCCGCCAATTGGTTCGGGTTCACCGTGATGGCGGTGTAGAAGTAGGTGAAGGCCACCACCAACAGGAACAAGGTGACGTTGTAGCCAACGCTCTCGTAACGGCTGAACTGCGTCATCCACTGGGGCGGATTTTCGAAGGCCTGGCTCAGGTACAAGGGGATCAGTACGATCGCCTGGGCGAAGATGATCGGCATGACACCGGCCGCGTTCACCTTCAAGGGAACGTAGTTGCGCACACCACCATACTGTTTGTTTCCCTGCACACGCTTAGCGAATTGAACCGGTATCCGCCGGGTACCCTGCACCAGCAGGATGTTGCCCGCGATGATCAGCAACCAGATCACGACCTCCACAAGGATCACCACCAGTCCGCCACCTCCGGGGCCCAGACGGCTTACGAACTCCTGCAGGAAGGACGACGGGAGACGGGCCAGGATGCCCACCATGATGATCAGCGAAATACCATTGCCAAGACCGCGTTCGGTGATACGCTCACCCAACCACATGACGAACAGCGTGCTGCACGTCAGGATGATGGTGCTCACAGGCAACCACATCGCATCATTCACCGGGCGAGCGGAGGGGTCCACATAGGTGAGGATGTAGCCCGGGGCCTGGAACAGGCAGATGATGATGGTGATGTAGCGGGTGTACTGGTTCAGCTTTCGACGTCCGCTCTCCTCGCGCTGCATCTTCTGCACGGCAGGCACAGCGATGCCGGCCAGCTGAATGATGATGCTTGCGCTGATGTACGGCATCACACCCAAGGCGAAGATGCTCGCGCGGGTGAATGCACCGCCCGTGAAGATGCTCAACAGATCGATGAGGCCTCCGCCGCCACCAGTGCTGCTGCTCGCAAGTGCGGCACTATCCACACCCGGCAGCACGATGAAGCTGCCGATGCGATAGACCAGCAACAGTCCGAGCGTAATGAGGATACGCTTGCGCAGCTCCTCGATGCGCCAGATGTTCTTGATGGTATCGATCAGGTTCTTCATCCTTAGCGGTTGACGATCTCCACTTTACCTCCCTTGGCCTCGATGGCCGCCTTTGCCGTTGCGCTGAAGGCGTTCGCCTTCACTTCGATGGCCCCTTTCAGCACACCACGTCCCAGGATCTTCACCAGGTCGTTCTTGCCGATCAGACCGCCGACGCGCAATGCTTCGATATCGATGACGCTCACCTTGTTCTTCTCCACGAGCGCCTGGATCGCATCGAGGTTGATGCCCTTGTATTCCACGCGGGTGGGGTTCGTGAAGCCGAACTTCGGCACACGACGCACCAAGGGGGTCTGGCCACCCTCGAATCCACGACGGCGGTTGTAGCCCGTATCGGCCTTCTGGCCCTTGTGGCCCTTGCCGGCGGTTCCACCTTTGCCACTGCCCTGACCGCGGCCGAGGCGTTTGTTCTTCTTGGTCGCCCCTTTGGCGGGCTTGATCTGACTGAGGTCCATGGTCTTTTCGTTTGATGGACGGGGTGAACCCCGCCCTGGTCACATATCAAGCCTCCTTCACGTTCACCAGGTGGGCCACCTTGGCCACCATGCCGCGCACTTGGGGTGTGCCTTCCACTTCAGCCTGGCGACCGATGCGGCCGAGGCCGAGGGCACGCAGGGTGTCCTTCTGGCGCTTGGGGCACTTGATCCAGCTGCCCGTTTGTGTGATGATGATCTTGCTCATGCTCGTTGCCTTTGCGCAGGCTTGGTTATCCGTTGAACACTTTTTCCAGCTTCACGCCGCGCTGCATGGCCACAGCCGATGCATCGCGCATCTGGGTCAGCGCTTCGATCGTGGCCTTCACCACGTTGTGCGGGTTGCTGCTTCCCTTGCTCTTGGCCAGCACGTCCGTTACACCGGCGCTCTCCAGAACAGCGCGCATGGCGCCGCCGGCGATAACACCGGTTCCGTGCGCTGCAGGGCGCAGCAGCACGAAGGCGCCGGCGAACTTGCCTTCCTGCGTGTGAGGGATGGTCCCTTTGCGCACCGGCACTTTCACCAGGTTCTTCTTCGCATCGTCGATGCCTTTGGCGATCGCCTCCTGCACTTCCTTCGACTTGCCCAGTCCGTGACCGACCACGCCGTTGCCGTTGCCCACCACCACGATGGCGGCAAAGGTGAAGGTGCGACCACCTTTCGTCACTTTGGTCACGCGGTTCAGTGCCACGAGCTTGTCCTTCAGCTCGAGCTCACTGCTCTTGACCTTGTTCGCTCTTGTTTCAGCCATGTTGCTGGGTTGATCAGAAAGTAAGTCCGGCTTCGCGCGCTGCATCGGCCAAGGCCTTCACGCGTCCATGATAGAGATATCCGTTGCGGTCGAACACGACCTTGTCGATGCCTGCGGCCTTCGCCTTCTCGGCGATGGCACGGCCGACCAGCTTGGCCTGCTCAACGCCGCTGGCCTTGTGGGCCTTGGCGTCCTTCAGGCTGCCCACGCTCACCAGCGTGTGGCCCTGTTCGTCATCGATCACTTGCGCGTAGATGTCGGCATTGCTCCGGTACACCGTGAGGCGCGGACGCTCGGCATTGCCACGCACCCGGAGACGGATGGCGGTCTTGATCCTCGCGCGTCGTTGCAGTTTGCTGTTGTTCATCTGTCCTCTTTTAGTGGGCGACGTGAACGTCGCCCTTACACTTATTTACCAGCTGCCTTACCAGCTTTGCGACGTACGTTCTCACCCACGAAGCGCACACCCTTGCCTTTGTACGGCTCAGGCTTGCGCAGTCCGCGCAACTTGGCGGCCACCGCACCGAGAAGCTGCTTGTCGGCGCTCTCCATGCTGATGATGGGGTTCTTTCCTTTTTCCTGCACGGCGGTCACCTTGATCTGCGTGGGCAGTTCGATGGCCACGTTGTGCGAGAAACCGAGGCTGAGGTCCAGTCGCTGGCCCTTGGCCGTGGCGCGATAACCCACACCCACCAGTTCCTGCTGCACGGTGAAGCCTTCGGACACGCCCTTTACCATGTTCGCAACGAGCGAGCGGTAGAGGCCGTGCATGGCCTTGTGGTGCTTGAGGTCCGTGGGGCGCTCGAACACGAGCGTTCCATCCTCCTCCTTCATCTTGATGGCGGGGTCCATGGTCTGCATGAGGGTACCTTTCGGTCCCTTCACGGTCACCACGTTCTTGTCACTTACGGTCACCTGTACGCCTTTGGGTACGGTGATGGGGGCTTTTCCGATGCGGCTCATGGTCGTTCGGGGTTAGCTTACGTAGCAGAGCACCTCACCGCCGACGCCCAACGTGCGGGCCTCCTTGTCGGTGATCACACCCTTGCTGGTGCTGATGATGGCCACGCCGAGGCCGTTGAGCACGCGGGGAAGCTCTCCGCTGTGGGCGTATTTGCGCAGGCCGGGGCTGCTCACACGGGTGAGTTCGCGGATGGCGCTCTGGCGGCTGGTGCGGTCGTACTTCAAGGCGATCTTGATCATGCCCTGCTTGTCGTCCTCCTCCACTTTCCACGACAGGATGTAGCCCTTGTCGTAGAGGATGCGCGTGATGTCCTTCTTGAGGCCGCTGGCGGGGACCTCAACCACCTTCTTGCGCGCCATGATGGCGTTGCGCAGGCGGGTGAGGTAGTCGGCGATGGGATCGGTTGTCATGGTCGTTGTCTGTTGGGGCGATGCATGCATCGCCCTTGCGTTATTACCAGCTGCACTTGGTTACCCCCGGGATCTTGCCTTCGAGCGCCATGTTGCGGAACATGTTCCGGCTGATGCCGAAGAGGCGGATGTAGCCCTTCGGACGGCCGCTGATGCCGCAACGGTTGTGCATGCGCACGTAGCTGCTGTTGGCGGGAAGCTTCTGCAAGCCCTCCCAATCGCCAGCTGCCTTCAACTTGGCGCGTTTGGCGGCGAATTTCTCCACCATCTTGGCCCGCTTGCGTTCGCGTGCCTTCATGCTTTCCTTGGCCATGGTCGCTTGGTCTTCTTGTTACTTGGTGAAGGGGAATCCGAATGCCGTCAAGAGGGCCTTCGCCTCCTCATCGGTCTTCGCCGTGGTCACGAACGTGATGTCCATGCCTTGGATACGGGGTGCCTTGTCGATGTCGATCTCCGGAAAGATGATCTGCTCCTTCACACCAAAGGTGAAGTTGCCACGACCATCGAAGCCTTTGGCCTGCACGCCGCGGAAGTCGCGGGTACGGGGCAGGGCCACCGCGATGAGGCGGTCGAGGAATTCATACATCCGATCGCCACGCAACGTCACCCGCGCGCCGATGGGCATGCCCTTGCGCAGTTTGAAGTTGCTGATGTCCTTCTTGGAGACCGTCGGCACGGCTTTCTGGCCGGTGATCAGGGTCATTTCGCCCACGGCGTTCTCCACGATCTTCTTGTCGCCCACTGCATGGCCGAGGCCCTGGTTCACCGCGATCTTCAGGATGCGGGGCACCTGCATGGAACTCTTGTACTTGAACTCCTTCTGGAGCGTGGGCACCACCGACTCATGGTAGGCCGCCTTCAAGCGGGGTTTGTACGTGCTCATCACTTCTTGGCCGTTTTCTTGGTAGCCTTCACTTTCACCACGCGCTCGATGGTGCCGTCCTTGTTGACCTTGCGGCCAACGCGACCCGGCTCGCCCGTCTTCGCGTCGATCAACATCAGGTTGCTGATGTGGATGGGGCCCTCCTTCTCCACGATACCGCCCTGGGGCGTGGCCGTGGTGGGCTTGCTGTGCTTCTTGTTGATGTTGAGGCCTTCGACAAGGGCACGCGTGCGCTTGCGGTCCACCTCGAGCACACGACCGGTATCGCCGCGGTTCTCGCCGGCAAGCACCTTTACCATGTCGCCTTTCTTGATATGTAGCTTCTTCTGCATGACGTGTCAGAGTACCTCGGGGGCGAGGGAGATCGATCTTCATGAACTTCTTTTCGCGGAGCTCCTTGGCCACCGGACCGAAGATGCGCGTGCCGCGCATTTCACCGGCCGCATCGAGCAGCACCACGGCGTTATCGTCGAAGCGGATGTAGCTGCCGTCCTTGCGACGCGTCTCCTTGCGGGTGCGCACCACCACTGCCTTGCTTACGGTGCCCTTCTTGGCGCCGCCCTGGGGCAGTGCGTCCTTGATGGTCACCACCACCGTATCGCCGATGCGCGCATACCGGCGCTTGGTGCCGCCCAGCACACGGATCACCAGCACTTCGCGGGCTCCGCTGTTGTCAGCTACGTTCAGTCGTGATTCCTGTTGGATCATGGCTTCTCTCGGTGTCTCAGGTTACTTGGCGCGTTCCACGACCTCCACCAGGCGCCAGCGCTTCAGCTTGCTCATGGGGCGGGTTTCGGCGATGCGAACGGTGTCGCCGATGTGTGCCTCGCTCTTCTCGTCATGCGCCATGAACTTGCTCGAGCGCTTCACGAACTTGCCGTACTTGGGGTGCTTCACCTGACGTTCGACCACCACGGTGATGCTCTTGTTCATCTTGTCGCTGGTAACGATGCCCACACGCTCTTTGCGCAGGTTGCGTTCCAGTTCGGTCGTTTCAGTGCTCATTTCTTCGCGGTATTGGCGGCCAGCTCACGCTTGCGCATTTCGGTAAGGATGCGGGCCACTTCCTTCTTCTTGTGGCGCAGCTGCATCGGGCTGTCGATCGGGCTCACGGTGTGGTTGAAGCGGAGCTTGGTGAGCGTGCTGCGCTCATCCTGCAGCTTATCCTGCAATTCCACCTGGGTGAGGTCCTTCAGTTCGGTTCCTTTCTTCTTCATGGCGCGCTATGCTTATTGACCGTCGTAGTCCTCGCGTACAACGAACTTGGTCTTGATCGGGAGCTTCTGGGCCGCCAGACGCAGAGCCTCCTTGGCGGTGGCCATGGGCACTCCATCGGCTTCGAAGATGATGCGCCCGGCGTGGCACACGGCCACCCAGTGGTCCAGGGCTCCCTTACCCTTACCCATGCGCACCTCTGCAGGCTTGCTGGTCACCGGCTTGTCCGGGAACACTTTGATCCACACCTGACCCTCGCGTTTCATGTGGCGCGTGAGCGCTACACGGGCGGCTTCGATCTGGCGACCGGTGAGCCATACGCTTTCCATGGCCTTCAGGCCGAAGGAACCCAGTGCTACACGGTGGCCGCGTTGGGCTACGCCCTTCATGCGGCCCTTGTGCATATTGCGGCGCTTGCTGCGCTTCGGTTGCAACATGGCTCTTAGCTGTTACGATTGTTTCCGCCACGACCACCAGCGGCCGGGCCACGACGTTCTCCTCCACCTCCTGGACCACGACGATCTCCGCCACCTGGTCCGCGACGATCACCGCCACCTGGTCCGCGACGATCACCGCCACGACGCTCCGGACGATCACTGCCGCCCATGCGCGGGCCGGCTGGGCCTCCCTTGGCCTGACCCTGGTTGGGGCTCAGGTCACGCTTGCCGAACACTTCACCGCGGCAGATCCAGCACTTCACCCCGATGCGACCCATCTTGGTGTGCGCCTCGCTGATCGCGAAGTCGATGTCAGCACGCAGTGTGTGCAAGGGCACGCGGCCCTCGCGATAGTTCTCCGTACGTGCGATCTCCGCACCGTTCAGTCGGCCGCTCACGCGCACCTTGATGCCTTCGGCACCCATGCGCATGGTGCTCGCCACGCTCATCTTCATGGCGCGACGGAAGCTGATGCGCCCCTCGAGCTGACGAGCGATGCTGTCGGCCACCAGGCGTGCGTCCAGCTCTGGGCGCTTGATCTCGAAGATGTTGATCTGGCAGTCCTTGCCCGTGAACTTCTTCAGTTCCTCGCGCAGCTTGTCCACCTCTGCTCCGCCCTTGCCGATGATGACACCGGGGCGCGCCGTGTTGATCGTCACGGTCACCAGTTTCAGGGTGCGCTCGATCACGATCTTGGCCACGCTCGCCTTCTTCAGGCGGGCCATGAGGTATTGGCGGATCTTTTCGTCCTCGACCAGCTTATCGCCGTAGTCGTTCCCGCCATACCAGTTGCTGTCCCAGCCCTTGATGAAGCCGAGGCGTTGTCCGATAGGATGTGCTTTCTGTCCCATTATGCTTTGGTCTCGGCTACTTCGTTAGGTGCGCGGTCCACGATCAGGGTGACGTGGTTGCTGCGCTTGCGCATGCGATAGGCACGGCCCTGAGGTGCGGGCAACATGCGCTTGAGGCTGGTGCTTTCGTCCACCTGGATGGTCTTCACCACCAGCTTGGTGTCGCCGGCCTTCTCGCCTTCGTTCTTGGCTTCCCAGTTGGCGATGGCACTGCGCAGCAGCTTGAACAGGGGCTGGCTGGCGTGGCGGGTGCTGTACTGGAGGATGCCCAACGCCTTCTCCACGTCGAGACCACGGATGGTGTCGGCGCTCTGGCGCATTTTGCGGGGGCTCGTCGGTACGCTCACCAGCTTTGCGACGGCCACGGTCTTCATGGCCTCCTTGCGCTTGTCAGCTGCGATCTTTTTGCGGGATCCCATCGGTTAGGCGGCTTTGTTGTTACCCGAGTGGCTGCGGAAGGTGCGCGTGGGGGCGAACTCGCCCAGCTTGTGGCCCACCATGTTCTCCGTCACGTACACGGGAATGAATTTGTTGCCATTATGCACCGCGAACGTGAGACCCACGAACTCGGGACTGATGGTGCTGCTGCGCGACCACGTTTTGAGGACGGACTTCTTGCCCGACTTCTGCATGTCCTCCACCCGCTTCGCGAGCTTGTAGTGGATGAACGGTGGTTTTTTAAGGGAACGGCTCATGTGCTATGCGGATCAGGATGCCTTCTTATCGTTGGCGCGCTGGATGATGAACTTGCTGCTGCGCTGCTTTGGGTGGCGCGTCTTCTTACCCTTGGCCAGGAGACCCTTGCGGCTGCGTGGGTGACCACCGGAGGCGCGGCCTTCACCACCACCCATCGGGTGATCCACCGGGTTCATCACCACAGGACGTGTGCGGGGACGACGGCCCTGCCAGCGGCTACGGCCGGCCTTGCCGCTCTTCTGGAGCATGTGCTCGGCGTTGCCCACCGTGCCCACCGTGGCCATGCAGGCGCACAGAATGAGGCGCAGTTCGCCGCTCGGCATCTTCAACGTTACATAACGGCCTTCGCGGGCGCTCAGCTGGGCGAACGTACCCGCGCTGCGCACGAAACTGCCGCCCTTGCCTGGCTGGAGCTCCACGTTGTGCACCAAGGTGCCCAAGGGGATCTCGCCGAGCGGAAGGGCGTTGCCCACTTCGGGGGCGCTGCCCGTGCCGCTCACGATGGTCTGCCCCACCTTCAGGCCGGTCGGAGCCAGGATGTAGCGCTTCTCGCCATCGGGGTAGAACACCAGCGCGATGCGGGCGCTGCGGTTGGGATCGTATTCGATCGTCTTCACCAAGCCGGGGATGCCCAGCTTGTCGCGCTTCGTATCGATCATGCGATAGCGCTGCTTGTGACCACCGCCGATGTAGCGCATGGTCATCTTGCCCTGGTTGTTACGACCGCCGCTCTTTACGCGACCGGACGTCAGGCTCGGCTCGGGCACATTGGTGGTGATGCCCTCGAAATCGGTGATCACCTTGTGGCGCTGGCCAGGGGTGACGGGGTTGAGTTTGCGAATGGCCATGGGGCTGCTCTTCGAGGATTAGATGGCGCTGTATAGATCGATGGCTTCGCCGGTCTTCAGCGTAACGATGGCCTTTTTCCAGCTGCTTGTGGCGCCGCGCAGGATGTTGCGCTTGGTGTAGCGCGTCTTGTCCTTGCCGCGAACGATCATGGTGCGAACGCCGGTTACGGTAACACCGTACTCCTTCTCAACAGCGGTCTTGATCTGCACCTTGTTGCTCTTGCGGTCCACCACGAAGCCGTAACGCCCTTCCTTTTCGCTCTGGGCCGTCATCTTTTCGGTGACGATGGGTCTGATCAGGATGCTCATGGCTTACTTGGTAAGGGTGGCCTCCAGCGTTGCGATCGCGTCCTTCACGATCAACACACGGTTGGCGTTCATGATATCGTACGTGTTCACATCAGCGGCGCTCACCACGCGGGCGCCCTGGATGTTGCGCGAGCTCATCAGGATGTTCTCGTCCTTGGCGGGCAGCACCAACAGCGACTTGCGGTCGGTGAGTTCAAAGGCCTTCAGCATGCTGGCGAACTCCTTGGTGCTGGGGCTTGCCCATGCTGAGCACGTCCAGCACGGCGATGGCACCGCTCTTGGCCTTGTAGGTGAGGGCGCTGCGGCGGGCCAGGTCCTTCACCTTCTTGTTCAACTTGAAGTGGTAGTCGCGGGGCTTGGGGCCGAATACGCGGGCGCCACCCTTGAAGAGCGGGCTCTTGATGGAGCCTTTGCGGGCTCCGCCGGTGCCCTTCTGGCGGTGAAGCTTCTTGGTGCTGCCGCTCACTTCGCTCTTCTCGAGCGTCTTGGACGTGCCTTGGCGGCGGTTGGCCAGGTGCTGCTTCACGTCCAGCCAGATGGCGTGGTCGTTCGGCTCGATCGCGAAGATCGCGTCGCTGAGCTTGGCCTTCTTGCCGGTGGACTTGCCGTCCGTGCTGTGGATATCGAGTTCCATCTTACTTCCAGATGATAACGTAAGTGCCCTTGGGGCCGGGTACCGACCCGCGCACGAGCATGAGGTTCTTCTCCTTGTCGATCTTCACCACCTTGAGGTTCTCCGTGGTGATCTTGTTGCCACCCGTGCGGCCGGCCATGCGCATGCCCTTGAACACGCGGGCGGGATACGATGCTCCACCCAGTGAACCCGGAGCGCGCGAACGATCGTGCTGACCGTGCGTTGCTTCGCCCACACCGCTGAAGCCGTGACGCTTCACAACGCCCTGGAAACCTTTTCCCTTGCTGTTGCTGGTGACGGTAACGAAGCTGCCTTCCTCGAAGATGCTGGCGTCCACCGTATCTCCCAGCTTCAGGCCGTCCTCGAATTCCTTGAACTCGTGGGCCTTCACCTTGGGCGTGGTCGATGCCTTCTTGTAGTGGCCCATCAAGGCCGAGGTCGTGCTCTTCTCACGGCGCTCACCGTAGGCGAGCTGAATGGCCTCGTAGCCATCCGTGTCCTTGGTCTTCACGTGCGTTACAACGCAGGGACCCGCCTCGATCACAGTGCAACCCACCAGGTTACCGTCCGTGTCGAACAAGCTGGTCATTCCGACCTTTTTTCCGATCAATCCGCTCATGGCTGTGTTCTTCTTTTGTTAGGGCGACGCAAGCGCTTCCCTTACTGATATCGGTCAGACCTTGATCTCCACATCCACGCCGCTGGGGAGTTCCAGTTTCATCAGCGCATCGATCGTTTTGCTGCTCGAGCTGTAGATGTCCATCAGGCGCTTGTAGCTGCACAGCTGGAATTGCTCGCGGGCCTTCTTGTTCACGTGCGGGGAGCGGAGCACGGTGAAAATGCGCTTGTGCGTGGGCAGGGGAATGGGTCCGCTGACCACAGCGCCTGTGCTCTTCACCGTCTTCACGATCTTCTCGGCGCTCTTGTCGACGAGGTTGTGATCGTAAGACCGCAGCTTGATCCTGATCTTCTGGGTCATTTTCGGGGGCTGACTTATGCTGAAACTTTACCGCGCACCTTGGCCAGAACGGCTTCGGTGACGTTATTGGGTGCTTGCTCGTAGTGGCTGAACTCCATGGTGCTGCTGGCGCGGCCAGAGCTCATGGTGCGCAGGGAGGTGACGTAGCCGAACATCTCGCTCAAGGGAACAGTACCCTTGATCGCCTTCGCGCCGCTGCGGTCCTCCATGCCCTGGATCTGTCCGCGACGACGGTTGAGGTCGCCCACGATGTCGCCCATGTTCTCCTCGGGCGTGATGACCTCGATCTTCATGATCGGCTCCATCAGCACCGGCTTGCACTTGGGAACAGCCTCACGGAACGCGCTCTTCGCGCAGATCTCGAAGCTCAGTGCGTCGGAGTCCACGTTGTGGAAGCTTCCGTCGTTCAGGGTCACTTTCAGGCGCTCGAGCGGGAAGCCGGCGAGCACACCGTTCTGCAGGCAGGCCTTGAAGCCTTTCTCCACAGCAGGGATGAATTCCTTGGGGATCGAACCGCCCTTGATCGCGTCCACGAACTCCAGGCCTTCCTTGGCCATGTCGGTCTGTGGCTCGATCAGGATGTGGATGTCGGCGAACTTACCGCGACCACCCGTCTGCTTCTTGTACACCTCGCGGTGCTGGATGCTGCCGGTGATGGCCTCCTTGTACTTCACCTGGGGGGCGCCCTGATTGCACTCCACCTTGAACTCGCGACGCATACGGTCCACGATGATCTCCAGGTGCAGTTCGCCCATGCCGCTGATCACGGTCTGGCCGGTCTCATCATCCGTGTGTACACGGAAGGTGGGATCCTCTTCGGCCAGTTTGAACAGGGCCTGACCCATCTTGTCCATGTCCGCCTGGGTCTTGGGCTCCACCGCGATGCCGATAACAGGCTCGGGGAAGCTCATGCTCTCCAGGATGATCTGCTTGTTCTCGTCGCAGAGCGTGTCGCCCGTGCGGATGTCCTTGAAACCAACAGCTGCGCCAATATCACCGGCCTCGATGACATCCACGGAGTTCTGCTTGTTCGCGTGCATCTGGAAGATGCGGCTGATGCGCTCCTTCTTGCCCGTGCGCATGTTCTGCACGTAGCTGCCCGCAGGCACGCTGCCGCTGTAGCAGCGGAAGAATGCCAGACGGCCCACGAAGGGATCGGTCGCGATCTTGAAGGCGAGGCTCGCCATTGGCTCGGTAACGCTGGGCTTGCGCAGCAGCTCCTCCCCGCTGTCCGGATCAATACCGGTCACGGCTTCGATGTCCATCGGGCTCGGCAGGTAGGCCATCACCGCGTCCAACATCGTCTGCACACCCTTGTTCTTGAACGCGCTACCACAGAGGATAGGCGTAATGCTCATGTTGATGGTGCTCTTGCGGATGGCCTCCATCACCTCGGCCTCGGTGAGGCTGTCGGGATCGGAGAAGTACTTCTCCATCAAGGTATCGCTGCTTTCTGCAACGGCCTCGATGAGCTTGTCGCGCCACTCCTTTACAGTTTCCACCAGGTCGGCCGGGATGGGAACCTCCTTCCAGGTCATGCCCTGGTCAGCCTCGTTCCACACCATGCCGCGGTTGTTCACCAGGTCGATAACACCTTCGAAGCCGGCCTCGGCACCGATGGGGACTTGCAAGGGGACGGGGTTTGCACCGAGGCGCTCACGGATCTGGGCGACCACGTTGAAGAAGTCGGCACCGGAACGGTCCATCTTGTTCACGAAGCCGATGCGCGGAACCTTGTACTTGTTCGCCTGGCGCCAAACCGTTTCGCTCTGGGGCTCAACACCACCCACAGCGCAGAACAGGGCGACCGCACCGTCGAGCACGCGCAGGCTGCGCTCCACCTCTACGGTGAAGTCCACGTGGCCGGGCGTGTCGATCAGGTTGATCTTGTACATCTCGTCGCGATACTTCCAGCTGGTGGTGGTAGCGGCGGAGGTGATGGTGATACCGCGCTCCTGCTCCTGCTCCATCCAGTCCATCGTGGCCGCACCGTCGTGCACCTCACCGATCTTGTGCACAATACCGGTGTAGTACAGGATGCGTTCGGACGTGGTCGTCTTACCGGCATCGATGTGCGCCATGATGCCGATGTTGCGCGTATATCTTAGATCGCGGGCCATGTGTTCTCTGGGGACTTAGAAGCGGAAGTGGCTAAAGGCCTTGTTCGCTTCGGCCATCTTGTGGACTTCTTCTTTCTTCTTGAAGGCCGCACCTTCCTCTTTGGCAGCGGCCATGATCTCGTTGGCGAGCTTCTGCGCCATGCTGCGCTCGTTGCGCTGGCGGCTGTAGCCGATGAGCCACTTCATCGCGAGGCTCTTCTTGCGCTCATCGCGCACAGGCTGGGGGATCTGGAAGTTGGCACCACCCACGCGGCGGCTGCGTACTTCCACCTGGGGCGTAACGTTCGTCACGGCCTTGCGGAAGATCTCCAGACCATCTTCACCGGTCTTCTCGGCGACCATGTCGATGGCGCTGTAGAAGATGTCGAACGACTTGCTCTTCTTGCCGTCGTACATCAGGTTGTTCACGAACTTGGTCACTTCCGCGTCGCCGAACCGGGGGTCGGGCAGAACGGTGTGTTTGACTGCTTTCTTACGCATGGCTCAGTGTCGTGCTTACTTCTTAGCTGCTGCTTTCTTGCGCTTGGTGCCGTACTTGCTGCGGCGCTGGCCGCGGCCTTCGACGCCGGCGGTATCCAACACACCGCGAACGATGTGGTACTTCACACCGGGCAGGTCCTTCACCCTGCCGCCACGCACCAGCACGATGCTGTGCTCCTGCAGGTTGTGACCTTCGCCACCGATGTAGGCGATCACCTCGTACTTGTTGGTGAGGCGCACCTTGGCCACCTTGCGGAGGGCCGAGTTCGGCTTCTTCGGCGTGGTGGTGTACACCTTGGTGCACACACCTCGACGTTGGGGGCATTCCGTCAGCGCGATCGACTTGCTCTTGTAAGTCGGCACCGTACGGCCTTTGCGGATGAGCTGTTGAATGGTTGGCATGAAGCTCGTTTTCTCTTGTCTGTCAGACGTTTTGGCCCATTTCCCGGGTAAAAACGGGCTGCAAATGTAGGTTTTTCCACTTACCAACCAACCCCTGTTCAAGGAAAATTTTCAGTAACCATGCGGCATTGCGGACCACAGACCCCATTCCATACCCACGTTATCCACCCTCAACCCACTACGGATCAGGGGTCTGGAGCATTTCAACAAATGGATTGACCAGGCTTTGGCATGGGCCTTTTCAGCTGCTTCAGCAGAGCCGTTGATCCAACGATCACTACCTTTGATGGCATCATTTGATACTATTAATGCTTCCAACTTCCTACACACTTCACTCCCGGATCCTCATGCTGCTGGCCTCCGTCAGCCACAAACTGGGCGAGGTGAAGGCCGGACACCTCCAACGCCCCTCGCCCATGTTAGAGCGCGCCTACCGCGTGAGCACCCTGCACGCCACCCTCGCGCTGGAAGGCAACCCGCTTGACAAGAGACCCATAGCTGAGCTTTTGGCCGGCCGCTCCGCCGCAGCGCCGACCTCTGCCGCACTGGAGGTGACAAATACCCAGCGGGTGCACGAGCTGCTTCCGGGGCTCGACCCTTTCCTGGCCACCGACTTCCGTCGCGCCCATGGTGAACTGATGCACGGGCTTGCCTTGGACGCGGGCAGCTACCGCAAAGGGTCCGTGGATGTGTTCTATGATGATCACTACGCCCCACGCACGGCCCCGGCCGACAACCTGGCCAGCCAGGTGGAAGAGCTGCTGAACTTCGTGGAGACGGACGATGCGCCCCTGCTCATCACCAGCTGCGTGCTCCACTACGGCCTGATCTACCTGCGTCCGTTCTCCGCCGGCAACGGTCGCATGGGGCGGCTATGGCAGAAGCGCGTACTGATGCGCCAGTGGCCCGTGTTCGCTTTTTTGCCCGTCGAGGCCTTCATCCTGCGCACGCTACCGGCCTACCAGGCCTCGCTGGGCTACGCTGATATGCAAGGCGATTGCGGCAACTTCATCACCTACATGATGGAACAGATCGATGAGGCCCTGAGCGAACTGCTCTCGGCGCAACGTCCGGTGCTGAGCGCTACAGAACGTGTGGCCCTGTTCCTGAAGGAGAAGCAAGGGGCACACTTCACACGCAAGGAATATCGCGCCATGTTCCCGGAGCTGCAGCACGCGACGGCGAGCAGGGACCTGGCGGAGGCAACGGAGAACCGGACACTCGAGCGGACCGGGGTCGGTCGTACGGCTTGGTATCGTGCGGTGTGAAAAGCGGAATGTTGACCTTGGAATGCGCCAGGGTTAGCCCCAGCAGTCCGGTTCATAGGCCACCCAATAAACCGCCCAGAAATCTTATTTTGTTTTGATGATATTCAGCAGTTCATGTGTTATATCGACATTCTGTGCATGTATTCACCATTTGTATGTCTTCTTGGAAATACTCCTCCGTTCCACCCGCCCTCACCACAAGAGCGGTCTGTTGAAAAAACGCCGTTAAGCCTCAAGCTACCTTCGGCCCCACCTGCGGCCAAAGTTGCGGCGACCTACCTGTGCAGACCGACTACCTGAAGGGCCTGAACCCCGCCCAGCTCGCCGCCGTGGAGCATACCGACGGCCCCACCATGGTGATCGCCGGTGCTGGCAGCGGTAAAACCAAGGTGCTCACCGTGCGCATCGCCCACCTGATGGCCAAGGGCGTCGATCCCTTCCGGATCCTCTCGCTCACCTTCACCAACAAGGCGGCCAAGGAAATGAAGGAGCGCATCGCTAAATTGTTGAGCGATGTGCCCGGTTTGAACACTGAATCGCGCAACCTGTGGATGGGCACCTTCCACAGCGTGTTCGCCCGCATCCTCCGAGCCGAGGCCGATAAGTTGGGCTACCCGAAGGACTTCACCATCTACGACACCGACGACAGCCGCTCGCTGATCCGGAGCATCGTAAAGGAGTGGCAGCTGGACGACAAGATCTACAAGCCCAATCAGGTGCATGGCCGCATCAGCATCAGCAAGAACAACCTGATCGGTCCGGCTGAATACCTGGCCAATACCGAGCTGATGGCCAGCGATGCCTCAGCCCTGCGGCCGAAGATGGGCGAGCTGTACAAGGCCTATGCGGACCGCTGCTTCCGCGCGGGTGCCATGGACTTCGACGACCTGCTCTTCAACACCAACATCCTCTTCCGCGACTTCCCGGAAACGATGCTGAAGTACCAAGAGCGCTTCCACTACATACTCGTTGACGAGTACCAGGACACCAACCTGGCGCAGTACAACATCGTACGCACGCTGGCCAAACGCCGCGAGAACATCACCGTGGTGGGCGACGACAGCCAGAGCATCTACGGCTTCCGCGGAGCGAACATCCAGAACATCCTCAACTTCCGGAAGGACTACCCGGACTACGCGCTCTTCAAGCTGGAGCAGAACTACCGCAGCACGAAGACCATCGTGGGCGCGGCCAACAGCCTCATCGACAAGAACCGCGAACGCATCGAGAAGACCGTGTGGACGGACAACGCACAGGGCGATCCGATCATCGTACATCGCACACTGAGCGACAACGAGGAAGGCGGCTTCGTGGCGCACGACATCTTCGCCACGAAGATGCAGAACCAGGTGCCCAACAAGGGCTTCGCGATCCTGTACCGCACCAACGCACAGAGCCGCAGCATGGAGGAAGCGCTGCGCAAATTGAACATCCCCTACCGCATCTACGGCGGCCTGAGCTTCTACCAGCGCAAGGAGATCAAGGACCTCATCGCCTACTTCCGCCTTACGTGCAACCCGAACGACGAGGAGGCGCTGAAGCGCGTGATCAACTACCCGGTACGCGGTATCGGTCAGACCACGATCGACAAGTTGATGGTGGCCGCGAGCGAACGTGAGATGAGCGTGTGGGACCTGCTGAACAAGCACCTCGGGGAGATCGGCCTGCAGGAAGGCACGCGCAAGCGTCTGGCCGATTTCGTGCTGATGATCCGCAGCTTCCAGACGATGCTGAGCGACCAGAGCGCCTACAACGTGGGCGAATACATCGCCCGCACCACCGGCCTGTTGCAGGACCTGTTCACCGACAAAACGCCCGAGGGCGTAAGCCGCTACGAGAACATCCAGGAACTGCTGAACGGCATGAAGGAGTTCAGCGACCAGGTGGAAGGGACCGATGCGCCGCGCACCCTGCCCGACTTCCTGATCGATGTGGCGCTCCTGACCGATGCCGACAATGACGACCCGAACGACAACGATCGCGTGAGCCTGATGACGGTGCACAGCGCGAAGGGCCTGGAGTTCCCCTACGTGTATGTGGTGGGTATGGAGGAAGACCTCTTCCCGAACCTGATGGCCGTGCAAAGTCGCGCCGACCTGGAAGAGGAACGCCGCTTGTTCTACGTGGCCATCACGCGCGCCGAGAAGCGCTGCACGTTGAGCTATGCGATGAGCCGCTACAAGTGGGGCAACCTCACCAGTGGCGAACCCAGCCGCTTCATCGACGAGATCGATCCGCAGTACGTGCAACTGCCAAAACGTTACGAGGCGCCGCAGTTCGGCGATCGCGGCTCGCTTTCATCGGGCTGGAGCAAGCCGGGGAACACATCGACACGACCAACGAAGCCCGGCACCGTATTCAGCCGCGAGCCGCGTAGCGCCGCCCCCACTGCCCAAACCTTCGCATTCGCCGATGCAACGCGGCGGGGCACCCGCCTCGCCGGCAACACCGGGCATCGATCCGGAGAAGTTGAAGAAGTTGAAGCGGGTGACCAGCACGGGCGCACCGCTGGAAGCCACGAGCAGCCTGGGGCACGCCGCGCCTGCGGACATCGCCGAGGGCGTTACCGTTGAGCACGAGCGCTTCGGCAAAGGCAAGGTGATCAAGGTGGAAGGCACACCGCCGGACATCAAGGCCACGATCTTCTTCCCCAGCAGCGGGCAGAAGCAATTGCTGCTGCGCTTCGCGAAGTTGACGGTGGTGGAGGGGTAGCTTTCAGTTCGTATCCCTTATCCACTCTTTCCCCGGCATGATCCGTTTCATGAACTGATCGAACAACGGTACCGTGAATGCGGTATCGCCATGATCCGGGCTCCAGATCATGCCTTTCGCGATGAGCTGTCCACGGCGCGGACCCAAAGCAGTCACCTTTTCCTTCAATAGTTGGGCGATGTCACCTGATCGATGCGGACCCGGCCCAAGTTCGGCCATGGCGCGCAAATAGCGTTTCTCTGCAGGCGTACAACGATCGAACCGCACACGAAAGAAGCTCTCGTCCAGCGCAGCAACAGCCGTTGTTGAGGCTTGCTCAATATCCTCCCGATCTATCGGCGATGCGTCAGCCATGTCCCATGCATGCTTGCCCCATTCCTGCACGAAATACGGGTACCCTTTCGTGTATTCAATTATCCGCGCTACGGCGTCCGGCAACACCTCAACGCCTTCCTGCTGGGCCGGTATGACAATGGCTTGTGTTGCGGCCTCATTGGACAATGGGCCAATTCTCCGGAAAATCGAACAAGCGTTCAGCATATGACTTGGCGCTGCCCATTTTGCCCCGCAGTTGAGGAAGACCCGCCCCTACCAATACCACCGGCAGTCGTTGTTGTGCACATCGGTGAAGGGCTGTGATCAAAGCGGCCAACTCCTCCTCCTTTACATATTGAAGCTCATCCACGAATATCGCGATGGCAGTGCCGGCGACCTGTGCTGCCCGTCCTGCCGCCTCCAATAGCGCCTGGAGATCATGTTCCAGATCACCATTATCTGCCAACCCCGGCTCAGGCTCCTGATCAAAGCCTACTTCAATGTCATTGTATTTCACTTTCAACGCCTTGGCAAATCCGGCAAGTCCTTTCAGTGCGCGATGGGCCAGGTCCTTCGCCTTTTCGTTCCGCGATAAGCGGAGCAGCGCCTGTCTGAGTTGTGGAGCAAGGATCGCCGGGAGCGACCGGTCCTCCGGTGCTTCGATGCGCAATGTTTGTATGCCCTGGGCCTCAGCTTGTTCACGCATTCTGTCCAGCAGTACGGTCTTACCAACACCTCGCAGCCCCACCATCAGAACGCTTTTGGTAGGGCGGCCAAGTCGCACGCGTTGCATGGCCACACGAACCGTTTCCAGAAGGTCGTCACGTCCAGCCAGTTCTGCCGGGGGCGTACCGGCGCCAGGAGCGTAAGGATTACGGATGGGGTCCATACGGCAAATATATCATTATTATCTATATTATGTATTTCTTGTAATATCTGTAATTCGTATCAAAGCCTTACCCCTCGCGTGCGGTTGGGTGATCAAGGTGGAAGGAACACCGCCGGACATCAAAGGCCACGATCTTCTTCCCCAGCAGCGGGCAGAAACAGTTGCTCCTGCGCTTCGCGAAGCTGACGGTGGTGGAGGGGTGATCGGCTCAGTTCGAAGGGTAGCCCGCGACTTGGTCAAGCGGAAGGGGTACCTATCTTCCCACAATAAAGGCAATCGTCATCTGTAGTCAACACACATCTCCAACACCCCTGCATATGCTTTCCAAACCCGGCCACACCCTCGCGTTCCTGCTCTTGAGCATGGTCGCCCACGCCCAATGGACCACACTTCTTGCCGATAGCGCGATCACTGCCTTGTGGGCCAGTGGTGACACGATCGTAGTAGGAACACTCAGTGGATCGGTGCTCGTAACGACGAACGCAGGAGGGGATTGGGATGACATCTCCTCGGGCTTACCTGATACGTACATCACTGAACTTAAGGTTGGCGACGGTGGCCGCTTGTTCTGTGGTGCCTACGCTCAGTTGTACTTCACGGATGATTGGGGAAATTGGACTCTTGCACACTCGTTCACCAATGGGATCACATGCTTGACCACAGTAAGCGATACGGTCCTATGCGGTACTGAATTCAATGGTGGTCTTTGGGCGTCATTGGATAACGGTGCAACGTGGGCGGACATCTCAACAGGTCTGGTTAACAGGTATGCCACATCTGTGGCGATCTACAATGATGTCATACACTTCTCGGTGTTCGGCGCTGAGGTCCGCCGATCCTCTGATCTTGGTGCATCATGGCAATTGGACACACTCGGGTTGGGCTCAACGCAGATCTTCTCGCTGTACGCGCAGGATGGCATCTATGCTGGGGCCGAGCCCGGCCTGTTCAGATCGAATGGCATCTCGTGGAGCCCGGCAGGTACACAAGAAACAGGGCAGGTCCTGGACTTCGGTTCTGATGGCAACATCGTTGCCGCGACCGGTTCCATGGGACGCATCTTTTTCTCACAGGACAATGGAGGAGTGTGGAACGGAGCGCAGTGCGATCAGACACAGAACGACCTCGCTGTAACGGAAGTTGTCGGCCAACACATTTATGCGGGGAACATCGATGGCTTGTTCAAATTGGACGTGAATGTGTGGGCTGGTATCCCGGATCACACCACCGTGCCAGCTCCACGTTTATGGCCCAACCCTGCAACTGAAGGGTTCTGGATCCAAGCTCCTCCCGAATTCAATGGATCATTCAGTGTCGAGCTTGTCGACGCACTGGGTGCTTCCGTGATGCATTTGGACGGAATGAATGGAAGTGCTCCGGATCCTGATCGGCCGCATCGGCCTTGTCCCCGGGATCTATCACCTCACCCTTCGTTCAGCAACTGGCACCTCCACCGGGTCCCGACTTGTGATCCACGCTGACCTTCGCGCTTGGCTTCGCGAAGTTGACGGTGGTGGAGGGGTGAGCATGATATCGATGCGTGGGCAGCGAATTCCCACCCCAACGCGTCCATCCTGCACAACCCACCAAACCCTCCTGTATGATGAGAACCCTACTCCTTGCGTGCTCCTGCTTCGCGATACAGGCCCACGCCCAATACCTGGTGAATGACTTTGACGGCAACGGTGGCTGGGAGGAACTGCCCATTGCGATCGATACCGCCTCTGGCAACCTCTGGCAGATCGGGGTTCCGCAAAAGACCGTGTTCACCGAGGCGCACAGTCCAGTGCACGCGATCGTGACGGATACACTGGCCCCGTGTCCTCCGAGCAACACCTCGCAATTCACCGTGCTGATGCCCACCTACGGCTGGGGTTGGTGGCCCGAGTTCTTCATCCACTTCCAACAGAAGTACGACATGGACACGGCGCATGCCGGTGGGTACATGGAGATCAGCTATGACACCGGCGCTACGTGGATGAACGTGTTCGACGACTGGGTGAACCCTCCCGTGATCCAACTGTATGACGAGGTGGGCAACACGGTGCAACCCCAGGTCCTGAGCAATGGACAGCAGGGATTCACCGGGCGCAGTGGCAGCGATATCGCCGGACCTGCGTGGATCTGGTCGTCCTTCTGTTGGGTACAGACCGGCATCGAACTGCCCGACACGGTGCGCCTGCGTTACACCTTCTACACCGACTCGTTGGCCGCACCCACCGATGGCTGGATGCTGGATGACTTCGAGTACCAGGTGTACATCGCCCACCCGATCAGCGAATACCTGAAAAAGGAGAAGTATCTGGTGATCGCGCCGAACCCCATGGAGGACCGGCTCTTCATCAGTTATGACACACAGGATGCCCTTACGCCCGTCAAGATGGATGTGGTGGACCTGCAGGGCCGTGTGGTGCGTACGCTCGTCGATGAGGCTCAACGGCAAGGGCCGCACAACCTGATCCTGTGGCGAAAGGACCTGCCTGAGGCGGCGGGTGTGTTCCTCTTGCACACCCGCGATGGCGACCGGTTGCATGTGGAGCGATTCGAGGTGTTGGGACGATAAGTGACGATCCCGGGCCATTTGTTGCCATCCTGCTACATTTGGCACATCTGCCGCAGGCCCTTCGTGGCCAGCGCGACCGGACCCACGGTCAACGATACCATTAAGATGTCATGAGCACGGCCCCTGAAGTCGCCTACGATTACAACACCCAACGCCCCCGGCTGATCATTCCGGAGTACGGCCGCCATGTGCAGCGCATGGTGGAGCACTGCATGGGCATCGAGGACCGCGAGGCCCGCACCCGCAGCGCCCACGCCATCATCCAGGTGATCGGCCGCTTGAACCCGCAACTACGCGGAAGTGAGAACATGGACCGCATGTTGTGGGACCACCTGTACATCATGAGCGAGTTCAAGCTCGATGTGGACGGCCCCTTCCCCAAGCCCACGCCCGAGGAGCTCGACACCAAGCCACAGCCAGTGGCCTACCCGAAGCAGAATGTCCGCTATGGCCACTACGGCAAGCTGGTGGAACGCACGATCGAAGCCTGCGCCGCACTGGCCGAAGGTCCCGAGCGTGAAGCGGCAACGGTGCAGGTGGCCAACCTGATGAAGCGCCAGTTCCTCGCGTGGAACCGCGACAGTGTTGGGGACGGTGTGATCATCAAGGACATGCTCGAACTGAGCAAGGGGCGCCTGCGCCTGAAGCCTGAACAACAGCTGGCCCATACGGATGCGCTGTTGAACACCCAACGTCAGGGCCCGCGGAACGAGGTCGATCTGCGCAAACAACGCTATGGCGACCAAGGCGGTGGCAACAGTGGCGGCGGTGGTGGTGGCAAGAAGCGGCACCGTAACCGGAAGAAGAAGCGGTACTAGGCTGTTCGCTGCGCTCACGGCTGCGTATTGACCGCAGAGGCGCGAAGGAATCGTGGCCTCACGCGGATGAACGCAGATGGACGCGGGATGGTGTTCACCGATGAGGGCTCGAAGATGCAGAGTGCGCAGAGAACGCAGAGGGCATGAAGGGATTGACGTGGCCTCACACGGGGGCGCAAAGAGCGCAGAGGGCCTCACACAAATGCATGGAGGCAGAGGCGGAGGCAATGTGCTGCTGTATTCATCCGTGTCCATCAGTGTTCATCAGTGGTTCAAGTGCATTCTGCATTCATCAGCGTAGATCCGCCGATCTCGCGTCATCCGCGTGCTATCGCATTCAGTGACATCGCATTGTTGACAGCCTCTTTGCCCTGCGTGATGGAAGGGCGTGTACCGGCTATTGCTTCGCGTCATGGGAAGTTTCAGGATTGAAGGAGGCCGCCGGCTGAAGGGCGAACTGATCCCGCAAGGGGCCAAGAACGAGGCGCTGCAGATCCTCTGCGCCGTGCTGCTCACCGCCGAACCGATGACGATCCACAACGTACCGGATATCGTGGATGTGAACAAGCTGATCGATCTGTTGCGCTTCGATGGGCGTGCAGGTGGAGAAGCTCGACACGGGTTCGTTCCGTTTCACGGCGAAGACCGTGAACCTCGAGTTCTTCCTGGACCCCGAATACAAGAAGCTCGGTGGTGGCCTGCGCGGCAGCGTGATGGTCGTCGGCCCGTCCCTCGCGCGCTTCGGCCGCGGCTACATCCCCAATCCCGGTGGCGACAAGATCGGACGCCGCCGGTTGGACACGCACTTCATCGGATTCGAAAAGCTCGGAGCCGAGTTCAAGTACGACGTGAAGGAAGGCTTCTACCGCGCCGAGGCGAAACAGCTGAAAGGCGCGTACATGCTGTTGGACGAGGCCTCCGTCACGGGTACGGCCAACATCATCATGGCCGCGGTGCTGGCCGAAGGGCGCACCACCATCTTCAACGCCGCGTGCGAGCCCTACATCCAGCAGCTGTGCAACATGCTGGTGCGCATGGGAGCGAAGATCAGCGGCATCGGCAGCAACCTGCTGCACATCGACGGCGTGAAGGAGCTCGGCGGCACCGAGCACCGCATGCTGCCGGACATGATCGAGATCGGTTCGTTCATCGGACTCGCCGCCATGACGCGCAGCGAGATCACCATCAAGGACACGGGCTATGACCACCTGGGCGTGATCCCGGACGTGTTCCGCAAGCTGGGCATCGCCGTGGTGCGCAACGGAGACGACATCCACATCCCCGCGCAGGAACACTACACCATCACCAAGTTCATCGACGGCAGCAACATGGTGGTGGCCGATGCGCCCTGGCCCGGCTTCACGCCCGACCTGTTGAGCATCGTGCTGGTGACCGCGATCCAGGCGAAGGGCAGCCTGCTGATCCACCAGAAGATGTTCGAGAGCCGCCTGTTCTTCGTGGACAAGCTGATCGAGATGGGCGCGCAGATCACGCTCTGCGATCCGCACCGCGCGTTGGTGATCGGCAACGATTTCCAGAGCTCGCTGCGCGCGATCCGCATGACCAGCCCGGACATCCGCGCGGGCGTGTCGCTGCTCATCGCCGCGCTGGGCGCGGACGGCACGAGCACCATCGACAACATCGAGCAGATCCACCGCGGCTACCAGAACATCGACACGCGCCTCAACGCCATCGGCGCGCGCATTGAAGCGGTCGATTGAATTGGTCATACGCAACTGCAGCCCGAGCTCGTTACTCTTCGCACCCTATGCGATCTCACCTCCACCGCTTTCTGCTCCCCATCGCTTTTGCGGCGCTTCCCGTTCGATCTCCATCCGCACAGGACCGTGTGACCAATGTGAAGGTCGGCGACATAGCGCCGGAGATCGTGATGCAGCTCCCGGATGGTGAAGTGCTCCGTCTTTCGCAATTGAAGGGCAAGGTGATCCTGCTGGATTTCTGGGCCAGCTGGTGCCGTCCCTGCCGCTTGGACAATCCGCATGTGCGCCATGTCTATCACACGTTCAAGGACAAGGTCTTCACGAACGGCGATGGCTTCGCCGTTTTCAGCGTGAGCCTCGATCGTCAAGGTGGAGGTGATGCGTGGAAGGGCGCGATTGCGAAGGACAGCCTGGATTGGAAATGGCATGTGGGCGCCGTGGTCGATGGTGATAATTCCGCTGCTCAGGAATACGGCGTGAAGTTCATTCCCACCAACGTGGTGATCGATGGCGGCGGAAAGATCATCGCCATGGACCTGCATGGTCCGGCGCTGGACCAGCTTCTGGAAAGCCTGCTGGAGAAGGACCCGGCCAAGCTGAAGGCCAAGGCACCGGAAAACAGCGAAGACCAAGGCCGAGAAAGCCCGCGAAAAGGCTGAGGCCAAGGCCCGGAAACGCGCGGAGAAGGACGCCGGGAAGTAGCTCCTTGGGAACCGGATCCCTTCCGGCACGATGATTGAATTGGGCGGCGCACACAGCTTCCCGCTACATTCGCAACCCGAGCAACCCATCGCATGAAAGCCTTCGCCAGCATCCTCGCCCTCAGCGTCCTCGGCCTCATGGCCAGCCCGGCCCACGCACAGAAACCCGCAGCTCCGAAGGTGGGCACCAACATCGGTGACCGTGCACCGGACCTGGCCTTCCCGAACGCGGACGGCAAAGTGGTGAAGCTGGCCGACCTGCGCGGCAAATACGTGCTCATCGACTTCTGGGCCAGCTGGTGCGGCCCCTGCCGCATGGAGAACCCGAACGTGGTGAAGGCCTATGAGAAATACACCAAGGCCAAGTTCAAGACGGGCAAAGGCTTCGACATCTTCAGCGTGAGCCTGGACAAGATCGCCGAACCGTGGAAGGCCGCCATTGCCAAGGACAAACTCGCTTGGCCATACCATGTGAGCGACCTCGGTGGCTGGGATTCGAAGGCCGCGGGCCTCTACGGCATCCACTCCATCCCCGCCAGCTTCCTGGTGAACCCCGATGGCATCATCGTGGCCAAGAACCTCCGCGGTCCTGCATTGGACATGGAGCTGGACAAGTATGTGAAGAGCTTCTGAACATCGTTACGCATGTGCGATCAAGCACATGCCCGCTGGAAAAGGCCTCCGTTCAACCGGGGGCCTTTTCTTTGACATATGCGCTTACTCATCATCATGCCTGTTCGGCGCGAGCCTCGCCAGTTGCCAGGAGGCAACCGTGCCGACCGTGGTTCCATCGTCAAGCGCCGAGGTCCGCGATGATCTCCGTACGCTGTACGACTCGCTTGGACTCCACGGCTCCTTCATCCTGCATGATCTGGGCAGCGACCACTGGGTATTCGTGGACAGTACGCAGGCCGATTCCGCCACGCTGCCCGCGAGCACCTACAAGATCCTTGGCAGCCTGATCGAGCTGGAGACCGGAGCAGCCACCGACGCGGACTTCACCCTGCCATGGGACAGCGTGCAACGCCGGCCGGAGATCGACCGCGACCTCCGTCTGCGTGATGCCTACACCTACAGCGCCTTCTGGTACCACAGCGAAATGGCCCGCCGCATGGGGGCCGCCACCTTGAAACACTGGCTGGACACGATAGGCTACGGCAATGCGGATACCAGCGGGGGCTTCGATCGGTTCTGGGTTGCTGGGGGACTGCGCATAACGCCGCGCCAACAGGTCCAATTTCTTGAACGGTTGTATCGGAACGAACTTCCGCTCAGCGCAGCGCACTGTGGGCATCGTGAAGGACATCATGGTGCAGGAGGATACCTTGGGTTACGTGCTGCGCGGCAAAACGGGCTGGGCGCAGGGCGATGCGTGGGACATCGGCTGGTATGTGGGCTGGGTGGAGCGAGCGGACAGCACAGGCCCCTGGTTCTTCGCCAACCGTGTGATCAGCCGGGATACCACGAACCCGCACTTCGCGGCAGCGCGAAAAGGCATGGCCATGGAACTGCTGACGCGCCTGGGCGCGCTTCCGCCGGGGCACTGAACACGGGCACTTTTTTCTGCCATTCTGTCCCGCAACGCGGCGTGGCATTTTCATTGACCTTTGCGGCCGTGTTCGGAAAGAAGAAAAAACCCATGCCCGATATGCCTGAGAACGCAACTGGCGCCACCGCCGGCTGGCCTGCATCTGCCAATGCGGCGGAAAGTGAGGAGATGCTCCGTGCGAATGAGGCTGCGGCCGAGCATTCCACGGCGGACCCTGACAATGCGCTGGTGCAGGAGCTGGAGAAGTTGAAGCAGGAGAACTTCAGCCTGAACGACAAGCACCTCCGCCTGCTCGCGGAGTTCGACAACTTCCGCAAGCGCAACGCCAAGGAGCGCGTGGAGCTGCTGCAGTTCGCCAGCGAGAACGCACTGAAGAACATGCTGCCCGTGCTCGACGATATGGAGCGCGCCATCCGCAACAACGAACAGGTGGACGACCTGGCCACCGTGAAACAGGGCTTCGCGTTGATCCACCAGAAGCTGTTGCACATCTTCGGCTCGCAGGGCGTGAAGCCCATGGCCGACCTGGTGGGCCAGCCGCTGGACGTGGACCGGCACGAGGCCATCACGAAGGCCGCCGCGCCCACGCCCGATCTGAAGGGCAAGGTGATCGATGTGCTGGAGAACGGCTACACACTGAACGATAAAGTGATCCGCTACGCCAAGGTGGTAGTGGGCGAATAACGAGCTTCGACCCAGGGCGACAGACCCGATGAGCAAACGCGATCCATACGATGTGCTGGGCGTGGGCCGCAACGCCACCGCCGACGAGATCAAGAAGGCCTACCGCCAGATGGCCATCAAGTTCCACCCGGACAAGAACCCGGGCGACAAGGCCGCCGAGGAGCGCTTCAAAGAAGCCGCTTCAGCGTATGAGATCCTGAGCGACCCGGAGAAGAAGGCCAGTTACGACCGCTTCGGCCACGCCGGACAGGGCATGGGCGGTGGTGGCGGATTCCAAGGTGGTGGCATGAACATGGAGGACATCTTCTCCCAGTTCGGCGACATCTTCGGTGAGGCCTTCGGTGGCGGTGGATTCGGCGGCGGCTTCGGCGGTCGCGGACGTGGACAGCGCGTGGTGAAGGGCAGCAACCTGCGCGTGCGCCTGAAGCTGAGCCTGAAGGAAGATCGCCGAGGGTGTGGAGAAGCAGCTGAAGCTGACGAAGCTGGTGCGCGCCAAGGGCAGCGAATACGGCAATGCCGCACCTGCAAAGGCCAGGGCCAGGTGACGCGCGTGCAGAGCACCTTCATCGGCCACATGCAAACCGTGAGCACCTGCCCCACCTGCGGCGGCATGGGCCAGACCGTGAGCAAACGCGCGCCCGGCAGCGACGAGCACGGCCTGGTGCGCGAAGAACAGGTGGTCACCGTGCGCATCCCGGCCGGTGTGGAGGAAGGCATGCAGCTCAACATCAGCGGCATGGGCAATGATGCACCTGCGGGTGGTGTCCCCGGCGACCTGCTGGTGGTGATCGAGGAGGAAAAGCACGCCGGAACTGAAGCGCGACGGCCAGGACCTGCACTACGAGGCCTTCATCAGCGTGGTGGATGCCGCGCTTGGGCACCAGCATGGAAGTGCCGCTGGTGAACAGCAAGGCCAAGGTGAAGAGTCGAGCCCGGCACCCAGAGCAACCACACCCTGCGCCTGCGCGGCAAAGGACTGCCCAGCGTGAACCAGCCACGGCCATCGGCGACGTGCTTCGTGCATGTGATGGTGTGGACGCCCACGGACCTCAGCAAGGCCGAACGCGAGGCCCTGGAAAAGCTCCGCAACAGCCCCGGCTTGCAGCCCAACCCCACCGCCAAGGACCGCGGCTTCTTCGAGCGCGTGAAGGAGATGTTCGGGTAGTACCCGGAACAAAGTATCGTCCTCGGAACTCCTCCCGTCTTCCGGCCCGACCATACTTCGCGCCGCGTGTCATGCACCTGCGCCGTTCATTGATCGCGCTTCGCGCATTCAAGCGCCCTCGGGTAGCTTCGGGGCATGCGCATCCTCCTCCCCACCCTGCTTCTGCTGCTCGCCTGCAACAACCGGCCCGCCGCTGAACCCGCTCCGGCACCGCAAACACCGGCCGTCTTCGAGGAGAAAGGTGAGGTGGTGGAACTGGTGAAGTCCTCGCGCGGCAAGTACGACAGCGATGTGGTCGCGTCCATGTTCGCTGAAGAGTTGGAACGCGACACCGCCCTCGCGCACCTCCTCGAACGCATCGACCGCATCAGCTCGGTGTTCCCCGATAGCAGCGAAGCCTTCATGCGCTTCGACGGGAACAACGGTGCCTTCTATGCATCAGCCGATGGACGTGCGGCCAGCCTGACCGACAGCACCGATCGACGTGCATGGATGCAACGTGTGGCGGACAGCCGCACGCGGTTGAACCTGCGGGTGCAGCCCATTCGCGATCATCTCACCACGTTCCATGCACTGGAACGGGAAGCTGGTCACCTGCGCAAGGTGGTGATGCTGGACCGCACGCTGCGCACGATGGAAGCCTATCAGTCCACGGCAATGCCGTCCGATGCACCGCTGACCGCGAGCATCAAGGAGCTTCGCGTGTTACGTGATCGTTTGCGCAGCGAGTTGCCGAAGTAAGGTCCGCATCGCCGGGTGCAGCGTGCGGAACGTTCGCTTACTTCTTCTTGCGCACGATGGCCGGCTTGCCGGGCTTGCCATTGCTTTCCGCAGGGAACAGGCCGTGCACCTCCGCATCGATCGCGTTGATGATGATGCCCAGGTCCTCGGCGCTCTTGTGGAAGCGGTTGTCATCCACATCCACGATGAGCAGCTTGCCCTTGTCGTAGGTGCTGATCCAGGCCTCGTAGCGTTCGTTGAGGCGCTTGAGGTAATCGATGCTGATGCTCGTTTCGTAATCGCGGCCGCGCTCGGCGATCTGGCTCACCAGGTTCTCGGTGCTGGCGCGCAGGTAGATCATCAGATCGGGCGGCGTGATGGCGCTGTCCATGTTCTGGAACAGGCGGAAGTAGTTCTCGAAATCACGCGTGGTCATCAGGCCCATGGCGTGCAGGTTGGGCGCGAAGATGTACGCATCCTCATAGATCGTGCGGTCCTGGATCACGTTGCGGCCGCTGCGGCGGATCTCCAACAGCTGCTCGAAGCGGCTGTTCAAAAAGAAGATCTGGAGGTTGAAGCTCCAGCGCTGCATGTCCTTGTAGAAGTCGAACAGGTAGGGGTTGTTGTCAACCGCCTCCTGTAGTTGGTCCCACTTGTAGTGCTTGGCGAGAAGCTGGGTAAGGGTGGTCTTCCCTGCTCCGATGTTGCCTGCGATCGAGATGTGCATGATGTGATAGGTGCCCGTTGAAGGGTCGCGAAATTATTCGCCTCGGCCAACGAAGTACGCGATGTGGATAAGTAGAATGTGCGGTGACGTGCCGGGACCGGTCGCGTCTAACGCGGCATTATGGGCGCACCGCTCTCGATGCGCTCGGGGTAGTGCACGAAGAGCCGGCCTGCATCGATGCGCGCGTCGATCGGTCGCGCGTCCTTCCCGGCGATCAACCAGGTGACAGGAAGTTCGATCTCCTGCTTCAACATGTTGTAGCTGTGCAGCACACCGTCCTTCAAGTACAGGATGAAGCCATCGCGCACCTGTATCGTGCGGGCACCGATGATGGGAATGGTCTTGGCGTAGCCGCCGAACAGATCGAACACCAGCACTCCTTCCTCTGGATCGCACACGTACAACCAGCTGTCGAACTCCTGCATGGACGCCGGGTGCGGCATGAAGCCGAGCAGTTGATCGAGCCGCCCGGTGGTGGCGAGCGGACGCAGCTGCGCATCCACACGAGTGAGCTGCATCAACCGTTCATCGAAGAACCAGAAGGCGTTCTGCACGCTCATGCACGCCAGGGTCACCTGCGGGAATCCGGCGCGGTTGAGGTCCACCGGCGTGCCCTGTATGGCCAGCGTGTTGTCCAGCAGGGCCAGCATGCCCTGTGGTGCCGAGAAGATCATCGGTTTCAGCGATGAGAACGCATCGATGGTGGTGATGGCGCCGAAGTTCTTCAGGCTGTTGCGCAAGAGCAACTTCCCCTCGGGGTTGTAAAGCCGGAGCTCATCGCCCTTGCAGCGCATAGACGTTGCCGAGCTCATCGGTGGTGAAGAGGTCGTACACGCCCTTGATCACCACGTGCGCTGGCGGCTCCTGCGCGCACAAGGCCAGGGTCTGAATGCACAGGACGAAGGCGAGGAAGCGCTTCATGCGTGCACCGGCTGCAACAACTGGTCCAACCACGTGCGATCGTTGCACAGGCGCGGCACTTTGTTCTGTCCGCCCAGCTTGCCGCGCTCCTTCATCCATTGGTAGAAGGTGCCATCGGCCACGGGGTGCACCCGCGGCGGTTGCAGGGCCATGTTGCCGCGCCGCTTCGCATCGTAGTCGCTGTTCAGCTCGCGCATGCGCATGTCCAATACTTCGTTGAAGGTGTTCTGGTCGCCAGGTGGGCGTTCGAACTCGATCACCCACTCGTGCCCGCCGCGCGCATGCATGTCCATGTAGATCGGGCCGGCGGTGTATTCGCGCACAATGGCGCCCGTGGCCGCGCAGGCCGCTTCGATCCCCCGGTCCGCGTTCTCCACGATGAGTTCTTCACCGAAGGCATTGATGAAGCTCTTCGTTCGTCCGCTCACCTGTATCCGGTATGGCTTCACACTGCTGAAACGCACCGTGTCGCCCGGCACGTAACGCCATAACCCCGCGTTGGTGCTGATGACGACGGCGTACTGCTTCCCCACCTCCACTTCGTGCAACAGCTTCGTGCGTGGTTGCTCGTTCTCCAACTCTTCCACCGGAATGAATTCGAAGTAGACGCCGTAGTCGAGCATCAGCAGCAGGTCGTTGGAGCCACGTTCGTCGGTGATGCCGAAGAAGCCTTCACTGGCATTGTAGCTCTCGAGGTAGTTCATGCCCGGCGCCGGGAACAGCTGCGGCGAACTGCTCGCGGTAAGGTCGGAAGCTCACGCCGCCGTGCATGAAGAGCTCGAGGTTCGGCCACACCTCATGCATGTGCTTCTTGCCCGTGAGCTCCAGGATGCGCCGCAGGATGATCAGCGTCCACGACGGAACACCGGCGATGCTGCGCACATCCTCGCGCATGGTCTCGCGCGCCATGCGTTCGGTCTTCTCCTCCCAGTTCTCCATCAACGCCGTCTCGATCACGGGCGTGCGGCGCACCTCCACCCAGATCGGCAGGTTGCGGATGATGATGGCGCTGAGGTCGCCGCTATATGCATCGCCACGGAAGGTCTCGATGGTGCTGCTGCCGCCGATCACCATGTTCATGCCCTGGTACAAGCGACTGTCCGGACGATGCGCATAGTGCAGCGCGATGAGGTCCTTGCCGCCCTTGTAGTGGCAGTCCTCCAGGGCCTCGCGGCTAACGGGGATGAACTTGCTGGTGGCGTTGGTGGTGCCGCTGCTCTTGGCGAACCACTTGATGTCCGTGGGCCAGAGCAGGTTCTGTTCGCCCGCGCGCAAACGGTCCACGTACGGCTTCAGGCTGGTGTAGTCCTGCAAGGGCACCCGCTCGCGGAATTGATCCGGCGTGGTGATGTCGGCGTAGCCATGCTCGCGTCCCCATTCGGTGTAGCGCGCGTCGTTGATCAACCGGTGGAACACCTCCAGCTGTGCTTCATGCGGATGCTCGCGGAACAGATCGATCTGCTGCAACCGCTTCTTGATGAGGAAGGAGAAGAGGGCGTTGACGGGCATCGGGGGAGGAAGTGCTCGGCGAATATCGCGTCTACCTTCGCCAAGTTAGCGCACTCGGCCCAACGAAGGTCAATTATCCACATGCAATCAGGTCGAACATGGACGGAGAACCCCTGAAGAAAATGCTCGTTGGCGTGGAGGCCGGCGAGGTGAGCTACGCGCTACACCTGGGCGTTTCCACCCTCCCACTGGCCGAGCGCATCGGGCAGCCCTTCACCCTCCGCTTCACGGGGGCGCGCACCTGCATGAGCTGCGGCAAGCGCGTGAAGAAGTTCTACGGACAAGGCCTCTGCTATCCATGCCTGAAGAACGCACCCGAAGCCAGTGAGTGCATCGTGCGGCCCGAATTGTGCCGCGCGCATCTGGGCGAAGGACGTGATCCGGATTGGGAGAAGGAGCACCACTTAACCGAGCATTTCGTTTACCTCTCGCAGACGGGCGGCATCAAGGTGGGCGTCACGCGCGCCACGCAGATCCCCGTGCGGTGGGTGGACCAGGGTGCAGTGCTGGCTGTGCTGATCGCACGCACGCCGTATCGTCAACTCGCCGGGGCCATCGAGGTGGACCTTAAGCGCTCGCTGGCCGACAAGACGGACTGGCGCAAGATGCTGCAGCAGGTGGTGCCTGATCCCGCTGCGTTGATCGCTGCGCGCGATGCGGCGGTGAACGCGGTGGCTCCGGAACTGAAGGAGTACATGCTCACCGCGGAAGCGCCACGAAACCTTGATCTATCCGCTGCGCGAAACGCTGCCGAAGATCACCAGTGTGTCCTTCGAGAAGTTGCCGGAGATCGACCGGAACGCTGCTTGGGATCAAGGGACAGTACCTCCTCTTCAAGGATGGCCGCGTGTTCAACGTGCGGAACCATTCGGGGTATCATGTGGAGGTGGGGTGAAGGTGACGGAGTAAATGGCTTGGCCACAGGCCACAGGCTGCAGGCTTCAGGCTTCAGGCTTAGGTGACGGAGTCGCTGTTTGGCTACAAGCCGCAGGCGCCAGGCTACAGGCTTGGGTGACGCAGTCCCTGTTTTGGGCTGCTGGCCTTTAGCTGCTGGCTATTGGCTGCTGGCTACTGGCTACTGGCACTGGCTACTGGCTACTGGCCGCTGCCCACTGGCTACTGGCTGCTATTTTCCGAAACTCCGTCAACCTATTTGAAACCTTTTCAAACCACCCCCGTTAGACTACTCAGGTTTTGGTCGACGAACAGGGTTCGTTAGGGTTAAAGCAAAGGGCCTCCGAGTGATCGGAGGCCCTTTGTGATTCCAACCGTTCCAGCTCAATACACCCGCAGATCGAAGGGCATCCGGGCCTGAACGCCCATCATGCCGCGGGCTTTGCGTACGGCTTCGAACTGCTGAACGAGCTCGACATCGGCACCGAAGGCTTCTTCGCGTACCCAGGCTTTGGCTCCGCCGTTGAGGCTTTTCATCAGTTCCTTCAGCAGGTCCTCCTGCTCGGGATAGTCGCGGGTGCGGTATTCGCCTTCTTCAAGGTGCGCGAGTTCAGCGGCGCCCTTGATCGCTACCTCCAGCCCACCGATCTCATCCACCAGGCCGATGCTCTTCGCCGCCGTGCCCGTCCACACGCGCCCCTGGCCGATGCTGTCCACCTGGGCCACGGTCAGATGTCGGCCCTCGGCCACGCGGCTCTTGAAGGTGTCGTAGAACCGGTCCACGTAGCCCTGGATGATGCTCTTCTCCTCCGCCGTGAGCGGACGGCTGGTGGTCATCATACCCGCGTATTTGTTCGTTTGCACGCCATCGAAGGTGATGCCGAGCTTGTCGTTGAAGAAGCCCTGCATGTTGGGGATGATGCCGAAGACCCCGATGCTGCCGGTGATGGTATTGGGTTGCGCGTAGATCCTATCCGCCGCGCAGCTGATGTAGTACCCGCCGCTCGCAGCAAGGTCGCCCATGCTCACCACCACGGGCTTGCTTTTCTTGGCCAGCGCCACTTCGCGCCAGATCACATCGCTGGCCAGGCCGCTGCCACCGGGGCTGTTCACACGCAGCACGATCGCTTTCACGGTGCTGTCCTCCCGCGCTTCGCGGATGGCCGCGGCAAGGGTGGTACTGCCGATGCTGCCGTCCTCGCTCTCACCGCTCATGATGTCGCCTTGCGCATACACCACGGCCACTTTTGCTTTGGAAGAACCGCGACCGTGCTTCTCATCCGACTTTCCGCTCGCTGACTTCGACACGTAGGATCGCGTGTAGCTCGTCAGGCTAACGGTGTTGATGTCCTTGTCGGCAGGCAGGCCCATCTTTTCCTTCACGATGGCCAGCACCTCATCGCGGTACTTCACGCCATCCACAAAGCCTTGCGTAACGGCATCGGGTGCGTGGCGGATCAGCATGTTCTCGGCCACATCGTTCAACTTCGCCTTGTCCAGCTTGCGCGAGTCACCGATGGCGATCAGGTATTGGTCCCACAGGCCGGTGATCAGCTCGGTCATCTGCTTCCGGTTGGCATCGCTCATGTGGTCGTAGATGAACGTTTCGCCGTAGCTCTTGAACTGGTTGTTGCTGCCGCGGATGAACTGGATGTCGATGCCCAGCTTGTCGAACATGCCCTTAAAGAACATCATCTCCGTGCGTAGGCCGCGGAAGTCCAGGTCGCCTTCGGGAACGAGGTACACCTGATCGGCCGCACTGGCGAGGTAGTAGGTGCCCTGCGTGAACATTTCGCCGTACGCGATCACGGGTTTGCCGCTCTCCTTCTTGAACTCGATGATCTTGTCGCGGATCTCCTTCATAGTGGCCATGCGCGCATCCACGCTGAAGCCGAGGTCCATGAAGATGCCCTTCACGCGGTCGTCGGTCTTTGCTTTTTCGAGGTCGGCGAGAATGTCGTTGAGGCCCAACCCACCCGCATTCTTGAAGGGGCCGAAGTCGAGGTTGAAGTTGTCCTTTCGGCCGCGATCCACGATGGGCTGGCTGAGGTCCATGTGCAGCACGGAGTTGTCCTTCACACGTGTGGGCTTCCCCTCGAAAGAGAACTGACTGCTTGCAGCGGCGATGCCGCCCACGATCATGATGCCGAAGATGAGGCCGATGATCACCGAGCCCAGGATGAACCCGAGCATGGAGGCGAACATGAATTTGAAGAACTGTCCCATGAAGTGTGTGGTGTTGATGTCGCGAAGCCGAAGTATGCCCGATCGCGACGATGCGAAAGTAGAAGGGCGGGGCAGGGCTTGCGGAGCGGACTACATGAACGGCGTGAGGGGCATGGTGGGCGGAAGGATCGGCACTTGCTTCGCCCCTTGGCCTGAAGCACCACGGAAGAACATTTCAACATCCATGGTCCGCCGGAACCTTGCGCAACTCCGGCCCATGTCCGTAGTAACAGGGGGCGGGAGAACACGTGTTGTGTAAAAAATGGTCACGGCGCAGCCAATAGCTTCGCCAGCATGCCAGCGCTGTAAAGCGATCCGGCGAACAAGACATGGAAGTGGTCCTTCTTCTGGGCGGTAACGTGGGTGAGCCGGTCGCCACGCTGGGCCGCGCGGAGGAATTGATCGGCGAGCGCATCGGAAAGGTGCTGGCCCGGAGCCGCGATCACTGGACGGAACCCTGGGGCTTTGCGGATGACCGGCTGTTCCTGAACCGCGCCTTGCTCATCTCCACGGAACACGGTCCGCGCGTGGTGCTGAGCGCCTGCCTGGACATTGAACGCTCAATGGGGCGCACACGCACCACAGAACCCGGATACGCGGCGCGCAACATCGACATCGACCTGCTGTTCTGCGGCGATCGCGTGGTGGCCGAGCCCGGACTGCGCATCCCGCATCCGCGTATACACGAACGCGCCTTCGCCCTGGGCCCCGTTGCCGATATCGCTCCTGGCCTGCTTCACCCCACCCTGCACCGCACCGTGCTCGACCTGCTGAACGATGTTGTCCAACACGCCTGAACCCCTGCTCATGGAAGCAGACGCCTCCGACAGCCTCACCGCCCCTGGCTATGTGGCCATCGAGGGGCTCATCGGAGCGGGCAAGACCACCCTCACCAAGCGGCTGGCCGAGCAGTTGGGGCGGCCGCATCGTGCTGGAGGAGTTCGAGGACAATCCCTTCCTCCCCCGCTTTTATGAGGACCAGCAGCGGTATGCCTTCAGTGTGGAGCTCTCCTTCCTTGCGCAGCGCTATCACCAATTGAAGCGTGTGGGCGAACGCAGTCTGTTCGAAAGCCAGTCACCGTGGCTGATTATTCCATCGGAAAATCGCTCGTGTTCGCCAAGGTGACGTTACCGCCGGACGAGTATGCCTTATTCCTGGACCTGTACACGATCATGTACGGCGGGTTGCCGCGGCCGGACCTGCTGGTGTACCTGCACCTGCCCATGGACCGCGTGCGCGAACGCATCCGGTCCCGAGGCCGGAGTTATGAACAGTCCATTCCTGCTGGAATACCTCGAACGGCTGCAGGAAGGCTATTTGGACCATTTGCAGAAATCGGCCAGCGAAAGCGCCTTGGTGGTCGACCTTGGCCAGCATGACCTGCTCCAGGACAAAGAGGCCTATGAAGAGGTACAGCGGCTACTCGGAACCCGGCATGCTCCGGGCTATAAGGTGGTCCAACTGTAGTCCACACGTCGACTGTGAACAAGTGTTCGTCGTAATAACCGCAGCCACCGGACATGCGCGTGTTACTTTCGCGGCCAGTTACACGGACCTAACGATCGAACACATGGAAAAAAAGCACCTGAACGGCCTCGGCCTGGTGCTCGGGGCGGCACTGGTGATGACCAGCTGCGGCGGCCTCGGCAAAATGAACAAGTATGCATCCACCATCACGTATACCGTGGATCCCAATCCGCTGATCGTGAAGGGGGATACTGTGCATGTGAACGTCAACGGCAACTTCCCCGGAAAGTATTTCTACAAGAAGGCCCAGGTGGAGCTTACGCCCACGATCGTGACCGGTACTGAGGGCATGGTGGAGACCAACGGTGTTTGGGCGCCCAAGAACGGCACCGAGACCCCGCTGAAGATGGCCGGCTTCCAAGGCGAAAAGGCCGCAGGCAATTACACCGTGGTGCCTTACGAGACCGGCAAGAGCTTCTCGTACAGCGACCGCGTGGCCTACAACCCCGCCATGGAGCAGAGCCAGCTGATGCTGAAGATGCTCGGCAAGCAGGGCAAGAAGGAAAAGCCCTTCACCCCCATCAAACTGGCCGACGGTGTGATCACCACGCCCTACCTGATGATGAACAGCGACAAGGTGATCATGGCGAAGGACAACTTCCAGCGCATCACCAGCCAGATGATGGCGTCGACCATCAACTACCTCGTGGCTTCAGAGACCGTGCGCCCCACCGAACTGAAGGACGCCGACCTGAAGGACATGTCCGCTTTCGTGAAAGCCAATGCCAGGAACGAGCGCATCGCCCTCACGGGTGTAACGGTGGACGCCTATGCTTCGCCCGAAGGCGAGATCCACATGAACGACGGCCTCGCCGAGAAGCGCGCCAAGACCGCCAAGGCCTGGCTGGCCGGCGAGCTCAGCCGCAACAAGTTCCGCAAGAGCTTCATCGATTCGCTCTTCACGCTGAACGCCCGAGGTGAGGACTGGGAAGGCTTCCGCACCGCCATGCAGGCCAGCAGCTTCAAGGACAAGGACCTGGTGCTGCGCGTGCTGGAGATGTACCCCGACGTGGAGAAGCGCGAGAGCGAGATCAAGAACATGGCCGCCACCTACAAGGAAGTGGCCGAGGACATCCTGCCCGCCCTGCGCCGCTCGGAGATCAAGCTGAACTACAACAAGGTGGGCTACAGCGATGAGGAGCTCAGCCAGATGAGCAAGACCTCGCCCGACAGCCTGAACGTGGAGGAACTGCTGAAGGCCGCCGCCAACAGCACCGACATGAACGAGCAGCTGCGCATCTACAAGGAGTGCGAGCGTGTGCACCCCACCGACTACCGCGCTGCGAACAACGTGGGCTGCATCTACTACAGCCAGAACAAGATGGCCGAGGCCGAAGCCCAGTTCCAGAAGGCGAACAGCATCATGGACAACCCCATCAGCACCAACAACCTCGCCGCCATCACCCGCCAGAAGGGCGATCGCAAGAAGGCCATGGAGATGCTGAAGAAGAGCACCAGCGCCGGTCCTGAGGTGAAGCTACAACATGGGCCTCATCCACATCCAGAACGGTGACTACAGCACCGCCAGCAGCAGCATGAGCGGCACCAACGACTTCAACGCCGCACTGGCCAAAGTGCTCGGTGGTGACGCCGCCGGTGCACAGGCCATCCTGCAGCAGAGCGCCGACAAGGACAGCCGCCAAGGGCCACTACCTCATGGCCATCATCGGTGCCCGCCAGAACAACGGCGACCTGGTGCGCAATGAGCTCGGTGCCGCCGTCCGCGGTGATGCCAGCCTGAAGGACAAGGCCATGAAGGACCTCGAGTTCCGCGCCTTCAAGGACAACCTGGGTCTATAAGCCTCCACCACCTTTCTGAAAAACCCTTCGCACACCGCGAGGGGTTTTTCTATTTTCACCCAATGCCGCACGGAGTCAAGCTCCCTTGAACAACGCTTCCAGGCTGCGTTTTCGCCTTTGCAGGTGAAGGGTGCTATCGGTTCGGATTCCAAGGACAGGAAAAGGATGATGAGATGTACGGGGCAACGGGAACGAGCTATGCGTTTGAGTATCGCATGCATGACCCGCGCGTTGGGCGCTTTCTGTTCATGGATCCGTTAGCGGCGAAGTACCCGCACAACTCACCGTATGCGTTCAGTGAAAACAGGGTGATCGATGCTATCGAGCTTGAAGGTGCCGAATCCCTGGTGATCAATGAGTATCGCAACGACAATACGGGAGAAGTCAGAATCCAGAAGATCAGATAGGGATCAACTACCAGGCGCTGAGGGTGCGCACGGTCCGCTTGGACCCGGAGTGGTGGTCAACACACAGCTCATTCATGGCAACCTGAATTTAAGAGCTAGTACGTATGGAGAGGTTCGGGAGGATGGGTCATCATTCAACATTGACCTTAGAAGCCCTTCGACGCAAGCCGGCTAGGGCTTCGGTCCGGGTTACGGATAAGGGTTGCGGCGGCTGCGCTTGGGATGCGGAGGCGTTCATGCTCATTGTGGATAAGTTCAAAAAAGGCGCTCCGGATAAGTTCAAATTCTTCAAGTGCAAACCCGGTGGCAGATCGGTGACATCCGATCAGCTGAGCGACAAAGGCGGACGATTTGAGGAGTTCGCCAAACCCGATGAAGACCAAGGTTCACCAAGCCTGAAAGAAAGTCCAACGGAGCTAAAGACGACGGATACAATATCCATTGATATCCGTCACGTGGAACGACAGGGAAATCAGCGATGGAAGGCTTCCGTACCATCCGAACAACCCGACCAGACACTATTACTGAAGAAGAGCGCTTCTGATGAAACTTTTTGTTCTTGGTTTCTCTACAGTCAATCTCCTTTTCCTATGGGGATGTACTTCTACTGATATTGAATACGACAAAAACCGATTGCGTGAAGCGTACGCAGCCGCTGAGCAACTAACTTGCAAGAAAAAAGCGATAGTGTAGTCAGCATATTATGGCCTCTCATACACGAAATTTAATCCAAGATTCATACATTCAACTTGTTCTCTGTCGGAACCTCTCAAAATTGGATAGTTTGAATGTGGCAGATTCATTATTCAGGCATTATATTAACACATATTCAGACATAAACACAAGAAAAATGTTCATCGGCGAATACTTAAACCTGTGCTTCAAGACAAATAAAACTGACACTTTGATTCGATATGCAGATTATTTATTCCAATGCTGTAGTGATGATAGTATGAAGTTTGCTGATATTCAATATGCTGCTTATTTCACGCACAGCAAAAAAGAATAACTGCTTGCGAATGAGGCAGTATATTGATTCATTGGCACTGTGTACTGCGCAGCTAGCTCATAGAATTGTATCCGACGAAACAATAGCCTCTTACCGTGACCTCATAGAAGAAGAGTGCGCTGAAAAGCCCTGAATTCGAGCACCTTCCCCCGTTCTCGCTCGGCTTCAGTGTTGCGCGGCCATAGCGGGTTATCGCTCGGCCGAGCCAGCGCGAAGGGCCGTGTGTGCCGAGTCATCTTCGGCTTTTAGGGCGTCCCCCGCTCCCGCAAGTCTTCCCGGCCCAGCCCCACGGTGAGCTCAAGAGCAAATAGGCCGGGGCGACTTGTGGGAGCATGCATGTGCTCCACTCGGACCCATCCCTACTTCTGGTTCAACCTTACCAGCCCGGCGATCACCCGCTTGATCGCCGCGCGATCCGCTTCGGGCAGCTCAGCCAGCTGAGCCAGCAGGCGGGCGAGCTCGGGATCGGAGCCTGCAGCGGATAGGCCGGCGAGCGCATCGAGCGAGGCACCGGCGGCCTTGGCCATGCGGGCGGCGGCGTGTACCGAGGGCGCGGCGTCATCGGCCTCGTAGCGCGCGATCACGCGCTTGTTGGTATCCACGGCATCGCCCAGGGCTTGTTGCGTTAGGCCCGCCGCTTCGCGTGCGGCCTTCAGGCGCTTGCCGAACGAATCCAGGGCCGGGGCCTTCACCTCCCACTACCTGCGCGCAGCTTCTTGGCCATCGTGAACAACTCATTTGGTCGCAGGAACTCGCGCGCCAGTGTGAGCCAGTTCGCCGACCTGCACAGCGACATCGATCGGTTCCATCCTATTGGTTGACGAAGCCTTGGCGTAGTCACACCGGCGTGATGACGTTCGAGGTAACAGCATGTGACCTTGAATTAAGTTCGCTCCCATGAGCAAGTCGAACCTACCGGTCATCGCTGATGAGCTGGTCATCCGTCAGGATACCACACGGTGCGCGGCCACAAGGTCATGCTGGACCGCGATCTGGCCGAACTCTATGGTGTACCTACCAAGGCGCTCAAGCAAGCTGTAAGACGTAACGCTGACCGTTTCCCCGAAGACTTCATGTTCGAGATGAGCAAGGAAGAGTTCGAACAATGGATGTCACAAAATGTGACCTCAACAGGGCGCGTGGGTTTGCGCTATTCGCCGTTCTGCTTCACCGAACACGGCGTGCTGATGCTCTCCAGTGTACTGAACAGCTCGGTGGCCATCGCTGTCAACATCCAAGTGATCCGCGTCTTCACGCGCATGCGCGGAGTCGTTGTCCACACATAAGGGAGATCCTGCTACAATTCGAGAAGCTGCGCGGCACGGTGTCCCACAACACACGGGACATCAAGGTGATCTTCAAGCTGCTGAACCGAATGCAGGAACAAGAGCGCAACCGCTTGCTCCTCGCGCAGATTCCAAGGAGAAGACGAAGCAAGCGCCCATCGGGTTCCGCCTCGCCAGGAAGAAGAAACGCTGAAATGCCTTGTGTTGCGCGGCTCTGCCATCCGGCAGACCGCGTCGTTGCTCCCTTACTCCGCGTTGCTCTGGATGGGCTCCCAAGCCGCGCCGAGGATCTCGCGGAGGCGATATATTGACCGACGGCCAGAGGCCGGAACACCGCACGCCACTCGGCATCGTCGCGAACACTGCAAGCCGAGCGGCGGTAGGACAAGCCTAGCCACGGTTCTCGGCATCAAACGAAGCAGGGCCTCCGTTGCCGAAAAGCCCTGCTATGAGTATGAACGGATGCGTCGCCTAGAACACGATCTTCTGACGACGTATGCGGGTGCGGTACTTGTGTCCGCCCTGTGTCTTGTACTTAAAGACCTTGTAGGTGGCCTGGAACTTCAGGAACAGGTAGGCATCAAGATCGGTGGGGTCGCCGCGCTGAGCCCCGGTGGATGTGGCGTATGCGCCACCAGCTTCCGGAAGGTCCAATGCAGGATTCGCGAGGTAGGCCCCCAGATCACCATGCGCATCGGCCAATGCTGCAGGGTCGTAATAACTGGTGCTCACATCGTCGATGTAGTCCGTAAAGGTCTTGGTGTACTGCATCTCCAAGCCAATGCTCCACTGCTTTGTTATCGCCTTGCGAAGACCGATCCCCATCGGGATGCATACCTGCAGCTGGTTGTATTCTTCCGCTCCGTTAGGCAGCCCCTGCCCCTCGGTGCCCAGCGGGCGAAGCGGCACATAGGCATTGTTGACCAGCGCCTTTGGGTCGAAGTAGAAGCCTCCCACACCGGCGAACAGGTACAGGCCTACGCGTGACGACTTGGTGCCCTTTACCCCACGCAGGTCATAGATGTGACCGAGCTCCTCCTTGTAGAGGTGAATTTCGTAGCAGAGCTGCAATTCGTAAAGGTCCGTCTTGAAGTTCAGGTTCCGGTTGTTCCGGAAGGTCTCCTGCGTCAGGTTGTCGTTGCCCGCGAGGATGCCGTAGGTGAAGTTCAACCGCAGGGACTGCCGCTCGGCGATGTGATAGCGATAACCCAGGCTTGCTGCGGGCTTCGTCTGGCTGAACTCCAAATCCCACACGAACGGCGAACCGATCTGATCACGGCCACCAAGCTCTCCCAGGAAGTTGGAAATGCCCAAGCCGATGATGTACTCGCTGCGGTGCGTCTTCCAGTAGCCCGAGTTCCGGAAATACTGACCCGAGGACTGCAGGGAGAGCAGTCCGAAGAGCAATACCAGTAATTGGGGTAGACGTACCTTCAAGAGCAAAGCCGGGCTATGGTCGCCAAATATAGGAGGACAGGACCAGTACGGAGCAAGTGCCCCGCCTGTTTCCTCAAAGACAGGCCTTTTGCCCCTGGGTTGCTTGGCACCCGGCCACTTCTTTTTACACGATCGGACGTGGACCCGTGACGCTTGGCCCCTAACCCGGCCCACTACTCCCAGCGACATGATGCAGCACGATCCCAGCGCATACCGATACGTTCAGGGAGTGCTTGGTGCCGGATTGGGGGATGCACCACGCAGCCGTCGCTGGCCTCCACCACGGGTTCAGACACCCCGCTCAACTCATTGCCCAGCACGATGGCCAAGGGTACCCTGCCCCCTTCCGGGCGGTCCCTGTTCCACTTCCAGTCCCTCAGGTCAACGGCTTGCACCGTCTGCTCCACACACCACACCTGATAGCCCGCCTTCTTCAACTCCATTATGGCCTCCACCGTGCTTTCGCGATGTTCCCAAGGCACGGATAGCGTGGCCCCGAGGGCCGTTTTCTCGATCTCGCGATGCGGGGGACAGGGCGTGAAGCCGCAAAGTAGAAGGCCTTCCAGGGCGAAGGCATCCGCCGTGCGGAAGATGCTGCCCACGTTATGCCGACTGCGCACGTCATCCAACACCACCCGCACGGGCACTTTCGCCATGAGCTTGAACTGGTGCAGGCCGGCGCGGCCCAGTTCCTCCATGGAAAGCTTGCGGTCGTTGGTGGGCATGGAGGGATGTGTTGAAAACTGAGCGGGTGAACGCCCTTGGAGAGGGCTATTTTTCCGGGCTGAACGCCGCAAAGGGCGAGGCGAAAGTAGCGGCGATGAAACCCACCACAGGCAAACCCGGCACCGGGGCCACCACGCCCTTGATGCTCCAGTACAACCGCATCAAGGCCCAGTACCCCGATGCCATCCTGCTCTTCCGGGTGGGCGATTTCTACGAGACCTTCGATGCCGATGCCCGAACCACCAGCCGCATCCTGGGCATCACGCTGACCAAGCGCAACAATGGCGGCTCGGCGGACATGGATCTGGCGGGCTTCCCGTACCATTCGCTGGAGACCTACCTGCCTCGCCTGGTGCGTGCCGGACATCGCGTGGCGGTGTGCGATCAGCTCGAGGACCCGAAACTGGCCAAGACCGTGGTGGAGCGCGGCGTAACGGAGGTGGTGACCCCCGGGGTCTCCTTCAGCGACCGCGTGGTGGACAACAACCACCACAACTGGCTGGCCGCCGTTTGCCATGACAAGCAGCGCTATGGCGTGGCCTTCGTGGATGTGACCACCGGCGAGTTCGCCGTGGGCGAAGGCGACCAGGCCACCGTGAGCAAGTTCATCGACGGCCATGCGCCCACCGAACTGCTCTACGCCCGCGGTGAGAAGGATCCGTTCGTTACCCAGTCCATCAGCCGCCAATACGCTTTCGCACTGGAGGATTGGGCCTTCAACAGCGACCTGGCCCGCGAACGGCTGCTGGCGATGTTCGGCACCAACAGCCTGAAGGGCTTCGGCATCGAGGACATGCCACTGGCCCAGCAGGCCGCCGGCGCCGATCCTGCATTACCTCGGCGAAACGCGCCATGAGCGCCTCGGCCACATCAACCGCATCGGCCGTTTGCACGCAGGTACCTATCTGGGGCTCGACCGCTTCACCGTGCGCAACCTCGAACTCGTTGCACCGCTGCACGATGGCGCGCGCACCTTGCTGCATTGCATGGACCGCACCGTGACGCCCATGGGCGCACGGATGCTGAAGCGGTGGTTGCTCTTCCCCCTGCTGGATCGGGCCGATATCGAGGAGCGCCATGCGCGGGTGGATGCGTTGCTGAAAGCGAACGACCTGCGCACCGGCCTGCGCGAGGCCTTGCAAGGCATCGGTGATCTGGAACGCTTGGTGGGTAAGGCCGCCGTTGGCCGCATCAATCCGCGCGAAGTGCTGCAATTGGGGCGCTCGATCGGCGAGGCCGAACGCATCCACCGATCATTGTCGTCGGCCGGTGAGCCGTTATCCCATGCCGCACACGGCTGGGCGCCGCCGATGGACCTGGCGCAGCGCGATCATCGCCTCGATCGAACCCGAAGCGCCGGTGAACGTGGCCAAGGGCAGCGTGCTGCGCCCCGGTGTGGACAAGGACCTGGATGAGCTGCGGCATGTGACCACGCATGCCAAGGAACTGCTGATGGAAGTGCAGCTGCGCGAAACGGAACGCACCGGCATCACCTCGCTGAAGGTGGGCTACAACAACGTCTTCGGCTACTACCTGGAAGTGCGTAACACGCACAAGGACAAAGTGCCGGCCGAGTGGACGCGCAAACAAACGCTTACCGGAGCCGAACGCTACATCACCGAGGAGCTGAAGTCGCTGGAAGAGCGCATCCTCAGCGCTGAAGAACGCATACAGACCTTGGAGCTGCAGTTGTTCGGGCGCGTGGTGGAGGCGGTGATCGCCCATACACAGGCCTTGCAGGTGATGGCCGCTGCGCTGAGCCAGCTGGATGTGCTGATCGAGCTTCGCGGAGACCGCCATTACCTGGAAGTACGTACGGCCCAAGCTCACCGATGACGCGCGGCTGGAGATCCGCGATGGCCGCCATCCGGTGATCGAACAGCAACTGCCACCCGGCGAGCCCTACGTGGCCAACGACCTGGTGCTCGATCCGGACGACCGCCAGATGGTGGTGATCACCGGACCCAACATGAGCGGCAAGAGCGCACTGCTGCGGCAAACCGCCCTGCATGTGCTGATGGCGCAATGCGGCAGCTTCGTGCCGGCGCGCTCGGCCACCATCGGCATCGTGGACCGGCTGTTCACGCGTGTGGGGGCTTCGGACGACATCTCCACGGGCGAGAGCACCTTCATGGTGGAGATGAACGAAACGGCCAGCATCCTGCACAACCTCACGGACCGCAGCCTGGTGCTGTTGGATGAGATCGGGCGCGGCACCAGCACCTACGATGGCATCAGCATCGCGTGGTCCATCGCCGAGTTCCTGCACGAGCATCCGGGCCGGCCGAAGACGCTCTTCGCCACGCACTACCACGAGCTGAATGAAATGTCCGAGAGCTACCCGCGCATCCGCAATGCCAACGTGGCCGTGCGTGAGGTCGATGGTCGCATTCTCTTCCTGCGCAAACTGGTACCCGGCGGAACGGACCGCAGCTTCGGCATACACGTGGCCCGCATGGCCGGCATGCCGCCCAGTGTGATCGAACGCGCACAGAAGGTGCTGCACCACCTGGAACGCAGCCACGCCGGTGATCTGGGCGATGACAGCGTGCCCGAAACAGGTCTGGCTCCCCTGCTGTCGGGCCCCAGCAAGGCATCCAGACCGGATACCGGCGGACTGGACCGCACGCCGCAGCTGAGCATCTTTCAACTGGATGACCCCGCGTTGGAAGGCATCCGCGACCAGTTGGAGGCCCTCGACATCGACACGCTGACGCCGGTGGAAGCCCTGCTGAAGCTCAACGAGATCAAGCGCATGAGCGGGGCCGGGAAGAGCCGCTTGCGCAAGGTCTGATCCCCGCGCGCATCTTTTTTCGGCTTGTCAGTCCGGGCGCACATTCTATATTTGCAGCCTCTTAATCGCCAAAGCGGGGTCCGCAGCGGTGATCCAAGCGAGAGTAGCTCAGTTGGTAGAGCACGACCTTGCCAAGGTCGGGGTCGCGGGTTCGAGTCCCGTTTCTCGCTCCGAACGATGCCTCCCCACACGGGAGGCATCGTTATTTTCGGCGAACCGGTTCGCCGTTGCCCTGCAACAACGGACCAGCCCGGGTGGTGAAATGGTATACACGAGGGACTTAAAATCCCTTGGTCCGCAAGGGCCTTGCGGGTTCAAGTCCCGCCCCGGGCACCCACTCCTCTTCCGTGGCCATTGAGCTGCCCCGCGGGCTTCGCACCCGCCTTGCCCCTACCCCCAGCGGTTTCCTGCATGTGGGCAACGCCCTGAACTTCCTGCTGACCGAAGCCCTGGCCAAACGGGCAGGCGGCACCATCCTGTTGCGCATCGACGACCTCGACGCTGAACGCGTGCGACCGGAGTATGTGCAGGACATCTTCGACTCGCTCCACTGGCTGGACATCAGCTGGCAGGAAGGGCCTCGCAACCCGGCCGAACTGGCGGATCGATGGTCGCAGCACCTACGGCTGGCCCGCTATCACACCTTGCTCGGCCAGCTCCGCGAACTGGGCGCGTTGTATGCCTGCGATTGTACCCGCCAGACCGTGGAGCACTGCAAGTGCGTTTCGCGCGGACTGCCCTTCGATAAGGAAAACGTTACCTGGCGGTTCGCAACTTCCCGAAGCGATCATCGCCGTGCCTGAATTGAACGGCCGAACGCACCAGGTCGAGTTGCGACAAGCGATGCCGGACCCCGTTCTGAGACAGCGCAACGGCCGGCCCGCGTACCACATCGCCTCGCTCGCGGACGATGAGGACTTTGCGATCAACCTGATCGTGCGCGGGGAGGACCTGCTGGCCTCAACGGCCTTGCAACTGCACCTGGCTTCGTTGTTGGGACTGCGGAAGTTCCGTTCGGCGCGATTCGTTCACCACGCGCTGATCACCGATCCCCAGGGTCGGAAACTCTCCAAATCTGCGGGGGATGAAGCGCTGGTCACTCTGCGCAGCCACGGGAAGGATGCACGCGAACTAAGGACCCGTGCCGAAGCACTGGTCGAAGAACTGCTCGGGTAGCGGGCGCTGGCTTAGGCGATGGTGGAGGGAGGAGCGGGCGGCTGCTCGTCCTTCTTCCTCCCTGAAACAAAGCGCCAGATGGCACCACCAGCTGCGATGAGTCCGATGATGATGAACTTGCCGAACTTGGCGAGGACGGCCAGGATGCCCACTTTGGCCAGCACCTTGCCGGCCACCAGGCCGCCGATCGGTCCAGGCCGCCACGTCGTCCACCTTGCTGTCGAACTGCTCGTATTTGTAGCCGTCGTTGAACTGCACGATGTTGAGCACATCCGGTACATGCTGCTGCACCAGGGGCAGCTCGCTCATGTTGGCCACTGCGTTCAGGATCGAGCACGCCCTTGCGGCCAAGCACACGCACGTTGTAGTTCAAGGTGTTAACCTCAGCGCTGTCGCCGAACTTGATCTCCTTGGCCCAGTGGAGGATCTTGCGGTCCGCATCATAGAACGGCTTGGCCGCCCAACCTACCAGGTATGCGGGATCGTAACCGGCCTGCACACGCTGTTCGTTCTCCTCCTTTTCGCCCTTTTGCAACTCCTTCAGCATGTCATCATAATCGATGTCGTCGGCGTCATCGTCCTTCACGTAACCGATCTCGTCGTACTGGACCACAAAGGCGTAGGAGCTGTCGGCCAGCACATCATCGGCCTCGGGGAAGATCATGCCCAGCACACCGTTGGCGTCCGGGTTGCCCCAGAGCTCCACGATCACACGCTCGCTCTGGGTCTTGTCGAGGAACTTGAAGCCTTCGGGCAGCGTCAGCGTGGCCACGCCATTCTCCAGGTACACGGTACCGTGCTGGAAGGTGAACCCGGCCGTGGAGGAGTCCTGGTACTGCTCGATCAGCGCACGCACTTGGGCGCTGTCCAGCTCCACCGCGGTGGTATCCTGCGTTTCAGACTGTTCGAATGGAGCAGCCAGCGTGGCGGCCAGAAGGATGGAAACGGGAAGGCTCATGGCAGTGGTTAGGATCCGGCAATGATAGGAGTTCCTTGAAAATGAGGTCACTGTGCCATGCGCAACGCTGATCCCCGGAACCAGGCCTTCCTCGCTGCGTTGTAGCAGGCCCTGTTCCCGCAGGAGCTCTACATCGCGCAGCAGGGTCTTGGGATTCAGGCGGGCATAGGTGCCTGCCAGTTCCGGAGTAAGAAGGATGACCTTGTTCACCGGAACGGGTTCAGGCTGCTGGCGCAAGGCTTGAAGCAGCTGCATCCGGCGAGCGCCACTGGGTGAATGATCGGGGTCAAGCATCTGGCGGAGATGTGCGTCGAGCATGATGTCCTGCTGCACATGCTGCACCTCCTTCAGCAAGGCGGCTAAGCCCTCGCAGAGCTGACGGGCCTGATGGGCCACGAACGGGATCGGGTCGCCATTGCCCTTGGCCGCGTGTGACACTTCGCGGAAGTGCCCGGCCCGGCCGATGGATGCCTGTTCCACCCACTGGAGGGCCACCATGGGCGGCACCCCGGTTTCGCGGAGCAACTGATAGCCCACCAACCAGGCTGTACGCACATTGCCTTCGGCGAACGGACGGATCCACAGCAGGTAGAGGTGGGCCAGGAACGCCCGGACCAAGCCAAAGGCCATACGTTCCTCTTCGTGTTCGGGCAGGAAACGGTCGGCGTTGAGCCATTCGCAGAGGCGCTCCATCAAGTGGACGATGTCCTCGGCGGGTGCACCACCCGTGGCGGTGGCCGCCTGGCGCACCGTCCGATAGTCGCCCGGTGGAGTGTCCTCTTCCCAGGGCAGGCCCTTCAGCACCTGGGTATTGAGCAGCTGTATGCTCCATGGGCTGAGTTGCCGATCTCCGGCCTGAAGGCGATCGTCCGTCCATGCCACGGCCTTGAGCAGGTTGTCGATCTCTTGGGCGAGATAGAGTTGGCCGTTCGGCAGGACGAGCTGGCCCTGGAGGTGCTTTTCGACCTGTAGCAAGGACAGGGTGTTGCCCTCCATTCCGGCCATAGCATGGACCCCTTGGGCGAGGTGGGAAAGGTGCAAGGCGAGCGCTGTGTCCGGAGGCAATGGCGCCTGCGCAAGGTGGTGACCGGTGGTTGCGGCCTGACCCAACAACAGCCACGTGGGATAGGGTACGCGACGAGGCTCCCAGCGGAAGCTGATCCAAGGATGTGTCTGCTCGTATGTCCGCATGGCTGTCCAAAGGTGATGTCCACTGAAGCCATTGAGGAACTGATGGATATACACATGATGAACAGCCGGATGTCCATATCCGTGCACCATCCGACGTAGCGGGGCATTGTCGGCCGAACTTAACGGAGTTAGAGATGGCCTGATGTCCGCAACATGCCCGGCCAATGGCCGCGCTAGAGCCGCAGAAGCAGGGCCAGCAGCGCGATGAACACACCGGCTGCGGCCAAGCCCATGGTGATCATCGCGAAGCCCGCTCCTCGTTCGTCCCGATCGCGACATTGTTTGGCACCGACGAAGGCGACAGCCAGGGCCGCGAGACAGCCCAGGAGCAGAAGCGCGGTGCTCTCGGCCGGGATGGCTACCACGAGCGCGACGATCAATACCATGGGTGAGGCAAGGGCGAACCAGTTCCATTTCCTGGGGGGCTCGGGCGCATCCTGAACGGGCTGTGGGGCGGCTATTTGTGGGGCGATGGACGTTCGGACGGAAATAAGCGGACCATGGCGGGTTTGTACGGGTCCATTCTGTTGGGCATCAGGATCGGCTTGATAGCTGAATGCCTGACGGTCAACCGGTCCGGCGAACGAATATGGCTCAGGATCCGGGCCTGCGTCGGTCGTCACAACGGTTCGTGGTATAGCAATGCGATGCTCAGGGGAAGGCCGCGTTGCCTTCTCCCTTCCGGCCAGATCGAGGTGCCAACCCTTCAGGTTGTGGCGCTTCGCGAAGCGGGCATCGCCTGTGAACACTCGCTGGTTCCCGCAGGACGAAAGCAGCAGAAGCAGAAGGAGCGGGTAGAGCGGGCGCATGGGGGGTGGGTGGGCCAGACTTGGCGGTAGGGGATCAAAGATCGCTTCGTCCCAGAACCGCCTCGCGAATGCGGGACGATCAAAGATCGCTTCGTCGCAAAGCCTCCTCGCGAATCGGGACGATCAAAGATCGCTTCGTCCCAGAACCTCCTCGCGAATGCGGTCAGGAGGATCAGGTGAGCAGCTGGAAAATATCCCCGTCGAAAAGCCCTTTGTCGCTCATCTTCAGGTGGGGGATCACCAGCAGGGCCATGAAGCTCAAGGTCATGTAGGGCGCTCCCAAGGTGCTGCCGAGTTCCTTCGCCTCGCGATCCATTTCGGCATAGGCGTCGGAGACCAGGTAGGCATCGGCATCGCTCATGATCCCGGCGATGGGTAGGGGGAGCACGCGGTGCTTGTCACCATCGGCCAGGCTGATGCCCCCGCGTTCACGGATCACCAGGTTGATGGCCGCGCACAGGTCCTGGTCGTTGGTGCCCACAGCCACGATGTTGTGACTGTCGTGCGCTACGCTGCCGGCAATGGCGCCGCGCTTCAACCCGATGTTCGTGATCCAACCCACCGCTGGCGGCGCATCGTGGTAACGGTTCACCACGGCGATCTTCAGCAGGTCCTTTTCAGTGTCGGCAACACATGCTCCACCGGCCACGGTCGGCGGCATCCATTTCTTCGGGGTGATCAGCTGGCCGTCCAGCGCCTCGATCACCAGGAGAGAGTCCGTGCGCGCAGGCACGTGGAAGTCCACGACCTGTTTCGGCAGGCAGTTGAACTGATTCGGGCGCAGCGAGGGTACGCTGGCGATGAGGCTCCTGCCCTCTTCGGCCACCAGCTGTCCCTTGATCCAGGTGCGTTGCGCTTTGAACTCTTTCAGATCCTTCACGAGCACGAAGTCAGCGGGATCGCCCATGCACAATTGACCGACCTGCAGCCGATAATGCGCCACGGGGTTGAGGCAGGCCACACGCAATACATTGAATACATCATGTCCAAGCGCCACGGCACGCGCACAGAGGTCGTTGATGTGGCCCAGTACGAGGCTGTCCGGATGTTTGTCGTCGCTGCAGAACATCAAGTGCTCGGCATGGTCGTGCATCAGGCCGATGAGCGCGTCGAAGTTCCTGGCGGCGCTGCCTTCGCGGATGAGGATCTTCATGCCGTGCGCCAGCTTGTCCAATGCCTCATCGCGCGTGAAGCATTCATGGTCCGTGCTGATGCCGGCCGCGATGTACTGCTTCGCCAGTTCACCACGCAGGCCCGGTGCGTGACCATCCACGGGCTTTCCCAAGCGCTGGGCGTGGGCGATCTTGCCCATCACCTCCGGATCGGCGTTGAGCACTCCCGGGAAGTTCATCATCTCGGCGAGGTAGCCGATGTCGGGGTTGGAAAGCAGACGGCCCGTGGCTTCGGCATCAATGTGTGCCCCGGCGGTTTCGAAGCTGGTGGCCGGCACGCACGAAGGAGCACCGAAGCAGAAGTGGAACGGCACCTGCTTGCCGTTGGCGATCATGAACTCCACCCCTTCCACACCGAGCACGTTGGCGATCTCGTGCGGGTCGCTCACCGTGGCCACCGTGCCGTGCGTCACCGCAAGCCGCGCGAACTCCGAGGGAATGAGCATGCTGCTCTCCACGTGCACATGCGCATCCACGAAGCCGGGCAATAGGAAGCCTTCGACCGGGCCGGGGATCTCCGCAATGGAAGAAATGCAGCCATCCGTCACCACGATCTCCGCAGGAAAAATGCGGCGCGCATGTATGTCAACGAGGTTGGCCTTGAGGAGGAACGAGGACATGCGGCCAAGGTAGCTCGTGCGCCGAAGGCGCCAGCCTCACACACCCGCGCAACCCGTATTAGGCTCCGGGGCGCGGGCGGACCAGCTTTGTCTGCAAGCGTGTCGGTCCGCGAGGTTGGCGCTACTAGCGCCCAGATGTTCGCTGCGCCAAAGGCGCGAACCTCACCCACCCGCGCAGCCCCGGATGAGGCTCCGGGGCGAGGGCGGACAAGCGCTCGCACAAGCGCGAAAGACGAGCCTCATCCACCACTACTCATCCGAACCCGCCTTGGGCTCTTCCTCCGGATCTTCCGCATCGATCTGATCAAAGAAGTCATCATCCTGATCATCGAAGGTGCCCCAGCCATCGAACTGTGCTTCGAAGCGCTCAGTAAGCCGCACCATCGCATCGGACCAAGCGCCAAAAGCCACGTCATCGCCGGGCATCGGGGGTGTCCATCCGTTGATGCAGATCTCGCCTCGGTATCCAGGCGGGCGCACCCAGACCTTATAGCCCAGGGCCTCCAGGGCCGCCCGTAATCCATGCGCACGGTCCTCCGCTTTGGCATAGAAGAAGAATTCCACACAGAGCGGCTTGCTCAGGTCCGCGCCCATCGCCGAGAGCACGCCGAGCACGGCGGAATTCCCATCGCGCTGCCGCTGAAGGGCCGCTTCGACCTTTTTGTTGGGTACGCGCTTGAGCTGACGGAACGGACCGGCCATCGCTTCAATTCTCCGCCAACCGCAACTTGATCACCCCCGTGGCATTCAGGAACCAGATCACCGGCCAGCTGGGATCGAACTCCCACCACTTCTGTCCGAAGTTGGCATCTGCGGCATGCGTGTGGTGGTTGTTGTGCAGTCCCTCGCCCATCATGATCACATCCCACGGCATCATGTTCTTGCTGGTATTGTCCGTGGGGTAGCTCACGTACCCATACTTATGTGCGTACCAGTTGATGATCATGCCGTGTAGCGGGCCCATGACGAACTGCAAGGGCAGGAAGAGCCACTGCCACCAGGCCGTGGCGAAGAAGAAGTAGAAGGAAGCATAGAGCAGGCCCCAAGCAATGCGACTGATCCAGCTTTCACCGATGCGCTCCATGGCCTTCCAGTGGGGCAGGTCGCGCGTGAAGCGGTCCTCCGGCTTTTCGGTGCCGTACAGTAGCCCATTGTAATGACCCGCCGTCTTCCACATCATCTTGAACGGGTTCTCATCGTACTTCGGCGAGTGCGGGTCGTTCTCGGTGTCGGCGTACACGTGGTGCGCGCGGTGCATCATGCCATACACGGCCGGGTTGAGGTAGCTGCTACCCTGGCAGATCCACGTGAACACATGGAAGAACCTCTCCCAAAAGGGGCTCATGGTGAACATGCGGTGCGCACTGTACCGGTGCAGGTAAAAGGTCTGGACGAAGAGCGAGAGGTACCAGTGGACAACGAAGAAGATGAGGATGGCCATGGGGTGGCAAAGTTACCACCGCGGATGGATGGTGCCGATGGAGGCTCGATCAGGCGCGCCAAGGCGCATGCTCTAACCGCAGATGGACGCTGATGAACGCAGATGGACGCAGATGGACGGGATGGGATGGCCTTTCGTTGCGCTACCGTTGCGCCGTGGCGTCGTTGCGGTGAAATGCAACCGCAGATGGACGCGGAGGGGATGAATACCCACGGATGAACACGAATGGACACGGATAAATGCGCTGTGGGGCGCCGGGGCGCCTTTCTAACCGCAGATGGACGCTGATGAACGCAGATGGATGGGATGGCCTTTAGTTGCGTTACCGTTGCGCCGTGGGGTCGTTGCGGTTAATGTCAACCACAGATGGATGCAGATGCACAGCACGATCATCATCATCGTCATCGGCGACATCGGCGGATAAAAACGAAGAAGCGCGCCCGTGGGCGCGCTTCTTTTGTTGGGTTCAGCGGATCAGAAACGATCGCTCAGATCAACGGTGTTCACTTGAACCGTGTTGTCGGTCGGCTTCACTGGCAGGCTGGCATCGCTGCTGCCTACGGGCATGTTCTCCATGGTTTTGGCGGGCACCACAGAGTGGTCGGCTTTGTTGATGGCGATGTGCGGAGCGATGATGAGCGCAACGATGGAGGTGAGCTTGATCAGGATGTTCATGCTCGGGCCGCTGGTGTCCTTGAACGGATCGCCCACGGTGTCACCGGTCACAGCGGCCTTGTGCGGTTCGCTGCCCTTCTTGAACTCCTTGCCATCGATCATCACGCCCTTCTCGAAGCTCTTCTTGGCATTGTCCCACGCGCCACCGGCGTTGTTCTGGAACATGCCCATGAGCACACCGCTCACCGTGATGCCGGCGAGCAATCCGCCCAGCGCCTCGGGACCGAAGGCGAAGCCCACGATCACCGGCGACAGCAGCGCCAATGCGCCCGGCGCGATCATCTCGCGGATGGAGGCCTTGGTGCTGATGGCCACGCACTTCTCGTACTCGGGCTTGCCCGTGCCTTCCATGATCCCGGCGATCTCGCGGAACTGGCGGCGCACTTCCTTCACCATGTCCATGGCGGCCTTGCCCACGGCGCTGATCGCCAGCGAGCTGAAGAAGAAGGGGATCATGCGCGCCGACGAACAACATGGCCAGCACATCGGCCTTGTAGATGTCGATGCCGGTGATGCCCGCCAGACCCACGTACGCTGCGAAGAGCGCGAGCGCAGTAAGCGCTGCGGAAGCGATGGCGAAGCCTTTGCCCGTGGCCGCAGTGGTGTTGCCCACCGCGTCCAGGTTGTCGGTGCGCTCGCGCACTTCCTTCGGCAGGTGGCTCATCTCAGCGATACCGCCGGCGTTGTCGGCGATGGGACCGAAGGCGTCGATGGCGAGCTGCATGGCCGTGGTGGCCATCATGCCCGCTGCAGCGATCGCCACACCGTAAATGCCAGCGAGGTAGAACGAACCGTAGATACCGGCAGCGAGGATGATGATGGGGAGCACCGTGCTCTCCATGCCCATGGCCAAGCCACCGATCACGTTGGTGCCGTGGCCCGTGCCGCTCTTCTGCACGATGCTGTCCACCGGACGACGGCCCATGCTGGTGTAGTACTCGGTGACCATGCTCATCAACGTGCCCACGACCAGTCCCAGGATGATGGCGTAGAACACGTTCATGCTGGTGATCACCAGGTGCACATCACCGCGCACGAATTCCATTTCCGCAGGCATCATCCATTGGATCACGAAGTAGCTGGCGATGGCCGTGAGCACCATGGCGCTCCAGTTGCCCATGTTCAGCGCGTTCATCACGCTGTCGCTGTCCTTGTTGATGCGCACGAAGAAGGTGCCCACGATGCGAGAACAGCACGCCGAGGCCGGCGATCACCATCGGCAGCAGGATCGGTGCAAGGCCGTCGAAGTTGTCGGTGGCTGATCACTTCGCGGCCCAGCACCATGGTGGCGAGCATGGTGGCCACGTAGCTGCCGAAAAGGTCGGCGCCCATGCCGGCCACGTCGCCCACGTTGTCGCCCACGTTGTCGGCGATGGTCGCGGGGTTGCGCGCGTCATCCTCGGGGATGCCGGCTTCCACTTTGCCCACCAGGTCAGCGCCCACGTCGGCGGCCTTGGTGTAGATGCCACCGCCCACGCGTGCGAACAGCGCGATGGATTCAGCACCCAGCGAGAAGCCCGCAAGCACCTCGAGGCACTTCTCCATCTGAAGTCGCCCGTCCACGCCGGGCGCAGCGTATTTCAGGTAGAACAGAATGAAGAGCGTGCTCAGGCCGAGCGACGGCAAGACCGGCCACACCGAGACCCATAACGGTTCCTCCGGTGAAGCTCACCTTCAGCGCCTGAGCGAGGCTTGTGCGGGCCGCGTGCGTGGTGCGCACGTTCGCCTTGGTGGCGATGCTCATGCCGATCCAACCGGCGAAGGCACTGAAGAAGGCACCGATGAGGAAGGCGACGGCCACCACCCAATCGGTGTGCTCCTTCACAGCGGCGAGCTGTGCCGCTCCACGCGAGCAGCACGGCGGTGATCGCGGCGAACACGCCCAGCACCTTCCATTCGGCTTTCAGGAATGCACTGGCGCCACGTGCGATGTAGCCCGCCAGTTCCTGCATGTTGGCCTCACCAGCGTTCTGCTTTGGTGACCCACATGGCCTTGAATACCATCACCACCAATCCCACCACGCCCAGCGCGGGGATGAAGTACATCAGTTCACTTCCCATGTCGTCTACGTTGGTTTGATATCTCGTTGTCTTTCAGCGTCTTTCATCCCCATTGGAGGAAAGAGGGGCGCGAAAATAGGAAAGTTCGCCGGAGGAAGGCCAGTTGGCAGGCACCGGCCTACTTCACCACATACATCACCTCCTTCACTGCGCGCACCACGCGCTCCACGTTGGGCAGGCTGGCGTCGATGAGCGGGCGGTGAGAAGGGCAACGGCGTATCGGCCTGGTTGATGCGCACCACGGGGGCATCGAGGAAGTCGAAGGCGTCCTTCTGTACGCGGTAGGCCAGTTCGCTGGCGATGCTCGCCATGGGCCAGCACTCGTCCACCACCACCAGGCGATTGGTCTTCTTCACGCTGTTCACGATGGTGGGCACATCGAACGGACGGATGGTGCGCAGGTCGATCACCTCGGCGCTGATGCCTTCCTTCTGCAGTTCCTCCGCAGCGCCCAAGGCCACCTTCATCATCTTCCCGAAGCTCACGATGGTGACATCGGTGCCCGCGCGTTTCACGTCGGCCACGCCGATGGGCAGCAGGTACTCGCCATCGGGTACTTCACCCTTGTCGCCGTACATGCGTTCGCTCTCGAGGAACAGCACCGGATCATCATCGCGGATGGCGGCCTTCAACAGGCCCTTCGCATCATAAGGTGTGCTCACCGTGATCACCTTCAGTCCGGGGATGTTGGCGTAGAAGGCCTCGTAGCTCTGGCTGTGCGTGGCGGCCAGCTGACCTGCGCTGCCGTTGCCGCCGCGGAACACGATAGGCACGTGGAACTGTCCGCCGCTCATCTGCAGCATCTTGGCCGCGTGGTTGATGATCTGATCGCTCGCGAGCACCGCGAAGTTCCAGGTCATGAACTCCACGATGGGGCGCAGTCCGTTCATGGCGGCTCCTACCGCAATGCCGGTAAAGCCCAGCTCGCTGATCGGCGTGTCGATGATGCGCTTGGCGCCGAATTCCGCCAGCATGCCCTTGCTCACCTTGTACGCACCGTCGTACTCGGCCACTTCCTCGCCCATGAGGAAGACGTTGGGGTCGCGGCGCATCTCTTCGGACATCGCCTCGTTCAGTGCTTCGCGGAATTGGATGGTGCGCATGGGGAGCGATTAGCTGATGGGGTGATCAGCTGATGGGCTGATGGGTCAAAGGTAGAAGGACGATGGTGTGCTCAGCGCACGATCAGTTTTCGCTGCTCGACACGTCCCGCGCATTGAACCCGCAAGGCGTAGATGCCCGCGGCGAGGCCGTTCAATGGCACGTTGATCCGGGTGCCTGCAGCGATGCGCTCTTCCTGCACCAGCCGGCCCTCGCTGTTCATGAGGGTCAGCACGATGTCCTGTTCCGGACCACCAAGGTCCACCGTGATGCTGCGACCGTTGCTGGCCGGGTTCGGGAATACCTGAAGCCCCGTGGCCTGGGTGATCGTGGGCACCTCCACATTGTCCACGATCGTGGTGTCCATGTTCACCACCACGCTGAACACCGGGCCCCAATCGCCTTGCGCATCCTGTGCCCGTAAGCGCAACACGCGAATGCCTTCCTCCACCGGCGGAATGGCCCCGCCCTTGATCGACTCGATCACGGAGTTGTAGGACCCATCGACGGCAAGCATCGCCGTGGCCGCCCCTTCGCCGGGATCGTTGTCGAAGAAGTACTCCGCCTGTTGCACCCTGATGTCGGGGAATGAGGTGACATCGCTCCACACCTCCATCACAATGTTGAACACCGGCCCCCAATCGCCTTGCACATCCTGCACGCGCATGCCGAGCGTGTGGGTACCGACGACCGGCAGTGTGGTGGTGTTGAGCGCGATGACCTCGATGGCATCGGAGAAGTCACCGTCGAAGGCCACCACCGTTAAACCATTCCCGGCGCCCGGATCCGTGTCCCAGAAATACTCTGCGGCCTGCACGTTGATCGCCTGCGATGGAACGCTGGCCGGGAAGATCTCGACCACCGTGCTGAACACCCCTCCCCATGCGCCGTCCTCATCCTTCACCCGCACGCTGAACGTGTGCGCTCCAAGTGCGGGAAGCGTGCTCGTTTGCGCCATGATCGCCTCCAGCGTGTTGCCGAAGGCACCGTCGCTCGCCGTCATCGCGGTACCGTTGCCGGCACCGGGATCCGTGTCCCAGAAGTACTCGGCCTGCACCACGCCGAGTTGTGCGTTCGCCATGCTGGCCAGGAACAGGCCGCAGGCGAGCAATAGGTTGCGTACCGCGCTCATCGGTCCTGGATCAGCGGTCGAATGAGGTGGCCTTCACGCGCAGGGTGCTGCCCTGTCGCACGTTGAAGGGATAGACCACATGGGCCACGCGTGCTGCACCCGTGTGCAAGGGGAAGTAGTTGGTGAGCGTGTAACTGCCACCGTACGCACCGGCATCGCCGGCGGAGAGGTCAATGTCGCTGAACACCGGTGATGGGTTCGCGCCATTCACCGCACCGGGCGCGTTCAGCAGGCTGCCATCGGCATTTAGCGTGAGCGGCTGGTTGCTGGTGTTGTTGCTCACGAAAGTGAAGTCAGGGCTCACCGCGGTGCTCATGCCGGGCACGATGTGGTTGAAGTACACATTGATCTGCGCCTGGTTCCCGCTGTCCTTGTAAATGCCGCGCTGATCGCCACCACCGGTGAAGGTGACCACGTTGTTCATGATCTCCCAGATGGCCCCTGCTGATGTGTTCGCTGGAAGGATGCCGTAGTTGGAGAACTGCCCTGCGTAGGCCACCACCGTGTTGTTCCAGATGGTGTTCTGCACACTGGACGTATTGCCACCGTAGAACCGAATGCCCACATAGCCATGGCGCACGAAGTTGTTCCGGATGTGGTATACCTGCATGATGCTGTTCACGAAGATGCCATCGTAGAAGCTCGTACCCGGTCCGGTGATCTTGTTGCCAGCGATCCAGCACGTGTCGGCTTGGAAGGTGCCGGCGGCCGGGGTGATATCCACCGCATTGCCATTGCTGGCGGTGCTGGTGATGTCGCAGCCGATGATGTTGCCGTAGCTGATCGCCACGTTGCCGCTCTGCAGGTTGGTGGAGACCACGTCCACATCGAACGCATCATTGTCGAAGCTCGCCGAGCCGACCACCAGCTCGCAGTCCACGATGCGAACGCGCGTGGAACGGAGCGTGGAGCTGCCGCTGCCCACAATGCTGCCGCCCGTGTTGCGCATGCCGATGATCGCCACCTGGCGACCGGCCGCAGGTTGGATGGTGTACGTGCCCTGCACCACGAACAGGCTGTTGTTCGCGAAGCTCACGAACTGCAGGCTCTTGCTGATGGTGATGTTCTCGATCCACGGAATGTCGCCCGCGCGGTTCTTCACCACGATCCGATCGCCTTCCACGGCGGCGTTCACTGCGGCGGTGATGTTCGGGTAAGTGGGCAGGATGCCGAATTCCTCCACAACGCGGTCGGTGGCGAAGGTGCTGGTGCCGACCAACAGGGCGGCCAAGGGGAGTAGGCGAAGTTTCATCTGGTGCTTGTTCGGCCGCAAATCTATTCACCTTCTCTGTGGGTTGCGTGCGTGATCCGAAGGGGCTGTTACCTTTCACGGGCCATTGCACCACCCATGATGACCCGCTCCCTTCTTCTTGCCTGCACCACGTTCTTCGTGCTCACCACCAACGCGCAGGACGCGACCTTGCGCATGGGCACCACTTATCCCAAAGTGGTAAAGGGCCTTGAAGGCGATCTGCAACTGGTGACCAACGGCATTTCCGACGCTTCGGGAAGTCCGGTGCTGATGGTGATGGAGGGCGCGGGCTATAAGGCCGTGCGACTGGGTGCGGACCTGAAGCCCAGTGAGGAACTGTCGTTGCGACAGCAGACCTTCGATGGCGTGAAGTGGGACGCCGTGACCAGCCTGCTCACCGACAAGGGCCTGCACATCCTCTTCGTTTCGAATGGGAAGAAAACGGCTGACTATGGCATCGGTGTGCTCAACGTTGATGGCGCACTATCGATCTCCGGCTTCCACAAGGTGGCCAGCTTTGATCATCCCGCTCCCTTCGACCCCAGCACCACCACCTGTCGCAAGACCCTGCCGGACCTGATCCTCTTCGACAGCGGCGCGGCCTATGACCAGACGGATAGGCTCGTGGCTTCGTCGGACGGAAAGCACTTCCTGGTGAACCACTACACACACCAGGAAAAAGGACCGAAGAAGTTCTGGTTCGCCTGCCTGGACCAGGACATGAACGCGGAATGGAGCGGCATGGCCGAACTGCCGTATGAGGATGTGCAGAGCGATGTGCACCAGATCGTGCTGACCAATGACGGCCGTATCGTGCTCCTTACTTATGTGTTCAAATGCGCGGACCAATCACTTGCAGGGGATAAGATGTGCCACGAAACGCACATCACCTTCCTCCGCTCCCAAGGCAAGAGCGTGAAGGACCTGCTGCTCGACAAGGACTTCGTTTCCAGCGTGCGACTGATGCCGAAGGACAACGGGCAGCTGATCGTGGCCATGCGCTACGGATCGCTCACCGGCATTCCCGGAGCTGGTGCTCACCATCGATTCCGCGATCAGCAAATTGAAGAACACGCCGCTCGTTGATCAGCGCGTGGCGGCGATCCGCAAGACCAAGCTGACCACCTTCGGCGTGCCGGAAGTGGAAGCGGGCAAGAAGGTCACGGGCAACCGCGCCACGAAGGTGCCCGATGAGGTGATCGAGCTGATGCCCGCATGGAACGGCGGCCACCTCCTGCTCGAAGGGTTCCGCGACAAGGACCTGCAAATAACCGTGGGCGATGCCATTGCGCTGCGCACCTTGCATGGTGCATTGCGCGTCACTTATTTCGATGATCGCGATTCGATCCGGTGGCAGCAGACCGTGGAGAGGCGCCTTCATGACCACCGCTGGCGAGGCCTATGGTTCCGCAGCGTTCAAGCTTTCGCCCGATGGGTTGCTGCTTGTGTACAACCACACGCCAGGTGGCTTGAACGCGATCAATGCGAGCTATGACAGCATGGTGGACGACAAGAAAAAGAAGGACATGTCGTCCGTAGTGGAGGCCAGCGAACTGCACATGGCCTTCATCCCTGCAGATGGCACGGCACCCAAGGAGCGCACCATGGGCCGTCCAACCAGCGGCTTCACCATCTGCCCGATGACCATGGTGATCGGCCGCGCCAACGACAAGGCCTGGATCAAGGCCTACGACAAGGGCACGCAGCATCAGTTCGTGGAGCTGCCGCTGCGCTGAGCATCGCCTGGTACATGGCCCGTTGTGAGGCCTGATCTGTTGGTACTGCGCGGATCCACCACCGCACGCGGCGGCCCGCCGCCGCTCACTTTTGCGGCCGTGAGCCCTCGCTCTGCCCCTCCGCCCCCCACCCGCTGGCAACAGCGCGTGCAACTGCGCATCACCGCCGCATTCGCCTGGCTGGGCCACAAGGTGATGACCAGTCGCCTGAAGGAGCTCACCCTGCTCACACTCCCCTATCAAGTGGCCGCTGTGATCACCGCGCTGATCGCCGTGGGCTACGCCAAGCTGTTCGACTGGATGGAAGTGCAGCATCTGTGGGTGCTGCACAACCACCCGAATTGGGTGATCGATCACGGTGCCCATGGGCTTCCTCACGAGCTGGTTCCTGGTGAAGAAGTTCTCGCCCTTCGCCGGCGGCAGCGGCATACCGCAGTTGATGGCCGCCATCGAGGTGGCCGACGACAAGAGCGAGAACGACCGCAGCTGGAAGTTCCTGAACGCACGCATCATCGGCGTGAAGATCCTGAGCAGCCTGGCGATGGTGCTGGGCGGCGGTGCCGTGGGGCGCGAAGGTCCCACGTTGCAGATCGCGGGCAGCGTGTACCGTGTGGTGCACAAGCTCCTTCCACCGTTCTGGCCCGCCGTGAGCCGCCGCGTGATGATGATCACCGGCGGTGCCGCAGGGCTGAGCGCTGCGTTCAACACACCCTTGGGCGGTATCGTGTTCGCCGTGGAAGAGCTCACGAAGACACACCTGGCCAACTTCCGCACCGCCGTGTTCACCAGCGTGATCATCGCCGGCATGACCGCCCAACAGCTCATGGGCAACTACCTAGGTCCCTTCCTCGGCTATCCGAAGACGGAGACCGTGGGCGGCTCATTCATGTACAAGGTGCTGGTGATCGGGCTGGTGCGCCGGAGCGGCGGGTGCGCTGTTCTGCAAAGTGGTGCTCTTTCTGGACAAATGGCGCCGCGGCCTGAAGACCCTGCCCGTGCAGGCCGCATGGTGCCTGGCGTGCTCTGTCGCCTTTTTCGCCTGTTACAAGGTGCTCGGCGAACATGTGCTGGGCAGCGGTCGCGGCATCCTGCAGACCTATCTCTTCGACGATGGTGTGGATCCCTCCTGGCGCGACATCGCGGCTCGCCTGCTGGCGCCGCTCACCTCCTTCAGCGCCGGCGGTGCGGGCGGCATCTTCGGCCCCTCGCTCAGCAGCGGTGCCATCATCGGTGGATGGGTGGGCCAGTTCTTCGACCCCACTCCGGGACAACTGCGGCTGCTGATGCTCACCGGCATGGTGGCCTTCCTCACCGGCGTGTCGCGCTCGCCCTTCACCAGCGCCATCCTTGTGCTGGAGATGACCGACCGCCACAGCGTGATCTTCCAGCTGATGTACGCCGCCATGGTGGCCAACCTCATCGCCAACGGCATCGATCGCAAGCCTTACTACGAACGCATGAAGGAGCGGCTGCTGAAGGCCATCGGCGTGGGGGTGACCAAGAAGAGCCCCGAGGACGACAAGATGGCGGGGTTCGGCCTTGGATAAGTCGGTCCGTTGCACATGAGCGATCGGACGTTCTGTGCCGATCTTTGCACCGAGCGACCATGAAGCAATACCACGACCTCCTCCAGCACATCCTGGACCACGGCACGCGCAAGAGCGACCGCACCGGCACCGGCACCATCAGCTGTTTCGGCTACCAGATGCGGTTCGACCTGGCCGACGGATTCCCGCTGGTCACCACCAAGAAGCTCCACACGAAAAGCATCATCCACGAACTGCTGTGGTTCCTGCAGGGCGACACCAACATCGCCTACCTGAAGGAGAACGGTGTGCGCATCTGGGACGAATGGGCCGATGCCGAGGGCAACCTCGGGCCTGTCTACGGAAAGCAATGGCGCAGTTGGGCCGCTCCCGATGGCCGCACCATCGACCAGATCAGCGACCTGGTGGCCATGATCAAGAAGAACCCCGACAGCCGCCGCCTGATCGTGAGCGCGTGGAACCCGGCCGACGTGCCGAACATGGCGCTGCCGCCTTGCCACTGCCTCTTCCAGTTCTACGTGGCCGATGGGAAGCTCTCGTGCCAGCTGTACCAGCGCAGCGCCGACACCTTCCTCGGTGTCCCCTTCAACATCGCGAGCTACGCGCTGCTCACCTTGATGATCGCGCAAGTGTGCGACCTGAAGCCCGGTGAGTTCATCCACACCTTCGGCGATGTGCACCTGTACACCGACCACCTCGAACAGGCGAAGCTTCAGCTCACGCGTGAACCGCGTGCCCTGCCCACGTTGCGCATCGATCCCACGGTGAAGGACCTCTTCGCCTTCCGCTTCGAGCATTTCACGCTGGAGAATTACGATCCCCATCCGCACATCAAAGCCGCTGTCAGCGTATGATCATCAGCGCCATTGCCGCCGTGGCGGAGAACGGAGTGATCGGGAACAAGGGCGAGCTGCCCTGGAACCTGCCCGATGACATGAAGTTCTTCCAGCGCACCACGCTGAACCACCACATCATCACCGGCCGCAAGAACTACGAAAGCATCCCGGCGCGATTCCGCCCGTTGAGCGACCGCGTGAACCTGGTGGTGACACGCACGCAAGGGTACGAAGCACCGGGAGCGTGGGTCTGCGCCTCGCTCGAAGCGGCCATCGACATCGCCCGCGTGGCCGAGCAGAAGGAGGTCTTCATCATCGGCGGTGGACAGCTCTATGCCGAAGCCTTTGAAAAAGGACTGGTGAAACGGCTCTACATCACCACGGTGCATGCGAAGCCCAAGGGCGATGTGTTCTTCCCCGAGATCGGCAAGGGCTGGAAGGAGGTGTGGACCGAAAAGCATGAAAAGGATGCGCGCCACGCCTATGCCTTCACCTACAGGGTGTTGCAACGCTGATCAGTTGGCACACGGTGCGTGCGGTGATGCAGCGGATCCAGCACCCGATCAAACCCTTTACCCGTTGAACGGTCATAGCTGCACGAAACACCCAACGCCATGCTGAACAAACAACTGCTCTCCCTCGCCGCCATCGCCTTGCTCGCATTGGCCGCCTGCAACAAGGACGAAGCTGAACCTCTCGACCTGGACTACACCAGCGCCAGCGACAACGCCCGCGCCGAGGATGCCTTCAGCGACATGCTCACCCAGGTGGACAAGGCGGTGGAGGATAATGGCCTGCGCGAGCGCCGACGATGCCTGCGACCCCACGGTCACCTTCGACACGCTCGCCAGCCCGCGCACCATCACCATCGACTTCGGCGCGGTGAACTGCACCGCCGCCAACGGTCGCATGCGCCGCGGCGCAGATCCTGGCGACCTACACCGGCCGCTACCGGGATCCCGGTACCGTCATCACCATCACCCCGCAGAACTACTACGTGAACAACAACCATGTGCAGGGCACCAAGACGGTGACCAACATGGGGCTCGACCAGAACGGGCACCTGTATTACACTGTGTCCGTGAACGGCTCGGTCACGGCGGCCGATGGCAGTTGGACGGCCACGCACCAGGCCAACCGTGTCCGCACCTGGATCCAGGGCAGCGATACCCCCACCCTGCTGGACGACATCTATGAGATCACCGGCAGCGGCAGCGGCGTCAACCGCAACGGCGTGGCCTACACGGTGAACATCACCAACGCACTTCGCGTGGTGGTGGGTTGCCCATTCATCACTTCGGGCACCGTGCAGATCACCCCGCAGGACCGACCCACCCGCACGATCGACTACGGCAACGGTTCCTGCGACGGCATCATCACCATCACCGTGAACGGCAACACCTTCACGATCACCATCGGGTAACAGGGATCATCGGATATGAAAAAGGCTCTTCGGTAACGGAGGGCCTTTTTTCATGCATGGCCTCATGTCCACATGTGCACATGGGCACATGGGCACATGCCCCACCTGCCGTTCCATCCCCCGATACGCCGTTCATCACGAACCGTTTGGCCCAGGTGGTCCATTCGGGCGTACTTCGTAGGAGGGGCAAGCCCTGCACGGCCCGCCGCACATGAACTACTTCCAACGCTCCCCCATTCCCTACCGCGTGGTGCTCGGCACCGCTGTGGTGATGGCCACGCTCTTCCTGCTGCAGGCCTACATGCACCACTACGTGTACGCCGAGCTGAAGGACATGGGCGAGTTCAACTGGTGGCGCGAGGCCCCGGTGCCCTACCTCAACTTCCTCTTCTGGGCCCTGCTCTGCCCGCTGGTCTACATCCTCTACCAGCGTTGGCCCCTTAACGTTCGTCCGGTCTGGCGCCATGTGGGGGCCCACTTCGCCCTCGGGCTGGTGATCGGCTCCGTGCATGAGGTGGTCACCAGCTCAGCCTACTACTACATCCTCTACCGCATCGGGGACTTCCAGTTCAACGAGGAATACCTGCGTTTCGCGGTCAACGCCCTGCCCCCGGCGATCCTGCAGCGCTTCATGGAATACTGGATCCTGCTGGCCGTGCTGATCGCCGTGGAGTTCGCCAAACAGACCCGCGAGAAACAGACCCAGCTGCTCAAGCTGCGAAACGAACTGCAGATCAGCCAGCTGAACGCACTGAAGAAGCAACTGCAGCCGCACTTCCTCTTCAACACCCTCAATACGGTGAGCGCCCTGATGGACACCGATGTGAACGGTGCGCGCAAAGTGCTCAGCCGCCTGGGACAATTGCTGCGCGCCAGCCTGGACAAGGACCAGCGCGACCTGGTGCCCTTGAGCCGGGAGATGGAGCTGATCGGCAACTACCTCGGCATCGAGATGGTGCGCTTTCAGGACCGCCTGCACGTGGACTATGACATCCCGCCCGCCCTGCTCGCCGCCGAAGTTCCCAGCATGGTGCTGCAACCCTTGGTGGAGAACGCCATCAAGCACGGTCCCGATGCCACCAGTGAGCGTGTGGACATCCTCGTCAGGGCCCAGCAGCGGGACGGAACGTTAATTCTCATGGTCTCGGACAACGGAAAGGGCTGTTCCGATGTCTCCAACGCAATGGAACGCGGTGGCATCGGACTGCGCAACGTGCGCGATCGGTTGCAGTTGCTGTATGGCGACGAGGCCACGTTCTCCATCTCCTCCCCCGAGGCCAGGGGCTTCAATCGTCCAACTCTCCATTCCACTGCGCAGTGATGCCGAACAACCGATCGCTGCGCGCCAACACATGATCGTATGAAACACATCCGCACTCTCCTAGTAGATGATGAACCCGCAGCGCGCGCCCGGCTGTCGCGCTTGCTGGCGCAGGACCCCGAGATCGAGCTCGATCGGGGAATGCCGCAATGGTGTCGAGGCCGTGGAGGCCATCGGCAAGCACAAGCCTGATCTGGTGTTCCTGGACGTGGAGATGCCACAGGTCAATGGCTTCGAGGTGGTCACCCGTGTAGGCAAACAGCACATGCCCTTCGTGGTCTTCGTCACAGCACACGACCACTATGCCTTGAAGGCGTTCGATGTGAACGCTGTGGATTATTTGTTGAAGCCGTACGACGACGACCGCTTCCACGCCTCGCTCGCCAAGGCGAAACAGCACATCGACATGCAAGTGAACACGAAGCTCACCGGCAAGTTGCTCGACCTGATGCGGGAGCATATGCAGGCGAAGAGCGAGCACACCGAGCAGTTCGTCATCAAGGAAAAAGGGCGTGAATACAAGGTGCCCGTGGATGACATCATCTACCTGCGTGCGGAGGGGAACTACCTGCATCTCCAGTTGAAGGAGCGCCATCACCTGTACCGGATGACCATGAACGCCGTGGAGACGGAGCTGGACCCTTCCCGCTTCCTGCGGCATCCACCGCAGCTACTTGGTGCACATCAACCACGTGCGCAGCCAGCGCTACAGCGGCAACAATGAGTTCATCTTCACCATGGCCAACGGTGAGCGCATCGTGAGCGGCCGCAGTTACAAGGAGCAGATCGCGAAGACCTTGCAGGAGCAGGTGGTGTGAGCCAGTAGCCAGAGGCCAGCAGCCAGTAGCCGGCAGCCAGTAGCCAGCAGCCCCTAGCCTTTAGCCATTGGCTTCTGGCATGGCACCGCTACCCGGGTAGGTCGCCTCCTCTTCCGAGTGACGTCCGCTATCCGTTCAATACGCCCATGAAGGCACCGATCTTCTTTTGTACCAGTACGATCCTCTCCAACAACGCGTCCAGCACTGCGTCATCGGCCCACTTTCTGCGTTTCACGATCAGCATGCGTGTTTGAAGCTCAAACGCGGATCCAAGTGCGAATTCGAAATAGCGGAACTTCTCCTTCTCGCTCCGGCGCGAACTGCCCTCGGCAATGTTCGATGGAATTGAACACGCCGCATCCATAGCCTGATCACGGATCTTGAACCCCGCGTGTTGCAACGGAATGCCATCAAAGATCTCGAAGACCTGATCTGCTATCTCCATCCCGATCTGCCACATCTCCAATTTGGTGAAGTCCCTCATGATGTCAGTTTTGTATTTCGAATATGCTGAATTCAGCTCACTCCTCATTGACAAGCAGCCTGTAGCCTGTAGCCAGTAGCCAGTAGCCAGTAGCCAGCAGCCAGAGGCCAGAGGCCAGCAGCCAGGAGCCAGCAGCCACCAGCCAGTAGCCAGCAGCCAAAGGCCAGCAGCCAGCACTCTACCTTAGCCCCATGCACGTACTGTATTCCAGGGCTCTTCGCGTATTGATCGTAGCCCTTACACTTCTCACCTCCTTCTTCACACCTCGCATCTCCGCACAACGCCCGCCTGAACAACCCGACGCATCCAAGATCCTGCACGAGATGCAGAAGCTGAACGTGCTGGGCAGTGTGCTGTACATCGTGGCGCATCCGGATGATGAGAACACGCGACTGATCGCCTGGCTCGCCAACGGCAAGAAGGTGCGCACCGGCAACCTCAGCCTCACGCGCGGCGATGGTGGTCAGAACCTGATCGGTCCTGAACTCGGCGATGCGCTCGGCATCATTCGCACACAGGAATTGTTGGAGGCGCGTCGCATCGACGGCGGCGAGCAGTTCTTCACCCGCGCGGTGGACTTCGGGTACAGCAAGAGTGCGAAGGAGAGCTTTGAGAAATGGGGACATGACGAAGTGCTCAGCGATGTGGTGCGCGTGATCCGGATGTTCCGGCCGGACATCATCATCACCCGCTTCCCGCCCACGCGCGAGGCTGGTCACGGACATCACGAGGCCAGTGCGATCCTGGCAGCGGAGGCCTTCGATATGGCCGGAGACCCGAAGGCTTTCCCTGAACAGTTGCGGCAAGGCCTCGAAGTCTGGCAGCCACGACGGCTCTTCTTCAACGGCAGCACCTGGTGGAAAAAGAACCTCGCCGAGATCGCGAAGCCCGATTCCGGATGGTACACCGTGGACGTGGGCGGCTATGACCCACTGCTCGGCCTCAGTTACACGGAGATCGCCGGGCGCAGCCGTAGCATGCATAAGAGCCAGGGCTTTGGTGCGGCGGAAACGCGGGGCGAAATGATCGAGTACCTGAAACTGGTGAAAGGCGACAAGCCCAAGACCAGCGACATTTTTGAAGGGATCGATATGACGTGGGGGAGAGTCTCGCCGTCGTCATCCATTGCTAGGGAAGTTGATGCCCTGCTCGCTCGCTATTCGGCACTGGAGCCCGACAAAAGTGACTCGTTGCTTTGCGTATTACACCAGGACCTCACCAGCAGGGATAAGAACATCGACCCGCAAGGGTGGTTGCGTGTGAAGACACGGCAAGTCGAGGACCTGCTGATGGCGTGCAACGGGCTAGTTATCGAGGCCTTGTGCGATGCCGATGTAGCTATCGAGGGAATCAACATACACCTTCAAGCTCACCGCGACCAACAGGGGCAATAACGCCCTTGCATTGATCCTGGCCGATGGAAAAGAGAAGGAACTCGCATCGAATTTGCCCATTATCCAAGAGATGCATTCAGCAAGCCCCGATGGAAACTGATGTTCCCTTCTGGCTTCGACTTCCGCACAATACACTCTATACCATCGGTGATCCAACATTGACTCGGTCAACCGGATATATCGGAACAGCTCGTTACCGCAGTCCATGTTCGTTTCAACAAGAGCACGGTCCTGCGGAAGGTCATCCCTGTCCGGCACAAATGGGTCGATCGTGTGAAGGGCGAATGGATCCAGCCCGGTGCATGTCAGTCCCGTCGGCCTCCGTCATGCCTGGAAAAACGCTCATTCGTGCATGATCCGCTGACAGTGTTGATGTTCCGCTCGAGGTGGATGTCGCTCTCCGATTCACTCAACGGCGGTATCGTGTGCTCTGACCCGAGAACCGGATATTGGAGCCCATGCATCAAGGCCTTCGCCGGTAAAATCCAAGGGTAACGTAGCGGCGGCCTCATCTTCCAGTTAATCGCCGGCGAGGGCAGCCAGCGTGAGCCGTACGTTGATGTATACACCGGCACCGAAAGGGAATGATCGACCGCACGTTCAGCGCACGATCACTATCCGACATATCATGCCGCAACTGTACTACACGCCGGCTTTCTTCCGGGTGAAGCTGGTGCCGCTGGACGTCAAGGTGAACGCCAAGACTCGTTGGCTACATCAAAGGTGCCGGTGATGACGTGCCCGCGGCGCTGGAGCAATTGGGCGTGACCGTGGAGATGATCGACCCGGCAACCAGCGAAGGCCTTGGAAGACCTGTCACGTTACGACGCGATCGTCACCGGCATCCGCGCCTACAACACGGTGGAGGCGATGAAGACCTTCAACGCCGTGCTGATGAAGTACGTGGAGAACGGCGGCACATTGGTATGCCAATACAACACGAAGAGCAGCGACATGATGCTGCCCGATTCGCTCTTCGGCCCCTACCCCTTCAAGCTGACCCGCGATCGCGTGACCGTGGAGGAAGCGCCGCCGACCTTCCTCGCGCCGGAGCATCCGCTACTGAACACGCCGAACAAGATCACCACCGCCGACTTCGATGGCTGGGTGCAGGAGCGCGGCCTGTACTTCTGTGGAAGTCTCGACCCGCATTACACACCGCTGATCGCTTGGAATGATCCGGGCGAGCAACCGCTCAATGGCGGCCTCATCACCTGCGACTATGGCAAAGGCCGGTATGTGTACACGGGCATCAGCTTCTTCCGGGAGTTGCCGGCCGGTGTTCCTGGGGCGTACCGGTTGTTCGCGAATCTGATCGGCAGGCGCCAGTGAACCGGAACTGTTGGCATTCCATTTTCTGATCATCTCATTTTCTGATCTTCTGATCCTGTGATCCTCCTATCGGTACCTTAGGTCCCAGCATCCCCACGCTATATGACGACCTCAACGACCACGGCCCAGGCTCCCCTTGTTTCCGACCTCGCAGAACACCTGATCGGCTCGGAGATCATCCGCATCGGCGGCGAGATCAACGCGCGCATCGCGCAAGGCGAGAAGATCCACAACCTCACCATCGGCGACTTCAGTCCGGCCATCTTCCCGCTGCCGGAAAGGCTGCGTGAGCTGATCCGCCAAGCCTATACCGAGGGCCACAGCAACTACCCACCGGCCAACGGTGTCGTGGAATTGCGCAAGGCCGTGAGCAGCTACATCAAACGTGGTCAGGGCCTCGACTACAGCGCCGAGGATGTGCTGGTGGCCGGTGGCGCGCGGCCCTTGATCTATGCCACGTTCAAGGCCATCGTGAACCCCGGTGAGAAGGTGGTGTACCCCGTGCCTTCATGGAACAACAACCACTACGCGTACCTGCACAGCGCGGAAAAGGTGGAGGTATCCGCCACGCAGGAGAACCGTTTCCTCCCCACCGCCGATGATCTTCGTCCGCACCTCGCCGGAGCAGCACTGCTGGCCCTGTGCTCACCGCTGAACCCCACCGGCACCTCCTTCACCCGCGATCAGTTGGAAGCGATCTGTGAACTGGTGCTGGAGGAGAATATGCGACGCAACGGCGACAAGCCGCTGTACGTGATGTACGACCAGGTCTATCAGGAACTCACACTGGACGGCACCGTGCACGTGGATCCCGTTTCCATCCGTCCGGAGATGCGGCCGTACACCATCTTCATCGACGGCATCTCCAAGTCCCTCGCAGCAACAGGCGTGCGCGTGGGCTGGGCCTTCGGACCGTCCGTGGTGCTGAACAAAATGCGGTCCATCCTGGGCCACGTGGGGGCATGGGCTCCGAAGCCCGAACAAGTCGCAACCGCTCGCTTCCTCGATGACGCTCCGGCGTTTGAGGCGGCCGTGCAACAGCACCGCCACATGATCTCCGAGCGCGTGAAAGGCTACTACAACGGCTTTATGCAACTGAAGACAGCGGGCTACCCGGTCGATGCCATTCCTGCGCAGGGGGCCATGTATCTCACCGTGCGCATCGGCATCGTTGGCCGCACCACCGCCGAAGGTCATGTTTTGCGCAACGCGTCGGATGTCACCTACTACCTGATCCAACACGCCGGCGTGGGGCTCGTTCCCTTCCTGGCCTTCGGGTCATCCGACGAAAGCGAATGGTTCCGCGTTTCCGTGGGCACCACGCGCATGGACGATATCGATGGGGTGATCGCAGGTATCCGCAAGGCGATCGATGCGCTCGCATGATGCGCTTCGATCCATTGACTGGTCGCGTTCCACCGGCTGATCTTCCGATCGCCTGATCGATGCACTGGCTCGACTGGACCATCCTCCTCGGCACGCTCGGCTTCATCGTCGGCTACGGTGTCTGGAGGACGCGGCATACCAGCACGCTGGATGGGTATCTGCGCGGCGACAACCAGGATCGTTGGTGGGCCGTGATGCTCAGCGTGATGGCCACGCAGGCCAGCGCGATCACCTTCCTGAGCACGCCGGGCCAGGGCTTCCTGGACGGCATGGGCTTCGTGCAGTTCTACTTCGGCCTGCCGCTGGCCATGGTGGTGATCGCCTTCGTGTTCATCCCGCTCTTCTACAAGTGGAACGTGTACACGGCCTACGAGTTCATCGGCAAACGCTTCGACCACCGCACGCGCCTGCTCACCGCGATCCTCTTCCTGATCCAGCGCGGGCTCAGCACCGGCATCACGATCTACGCGCCGAGCATCGTGTTGAGCAAGGTGCTGCACTGGCCGCTGGGCTGGACCTGCGTGTTCATCGGTGCGCTCGTGATCCTGTACACCACCACCGGCGGTGCGAAGGCCGTGGGCGTGACGCACAAGCAGCAGATGGCCGTGATGTTCGGCGGGCTCTTCGTGGTGTTCGGCTTCATCCTCTACTACCTGCAGGACGCCGTGAGCTTCGGTGAAGGTCTGAGCCTGGCCGGAGCGCTGGGCAAGTTGAACGTGATCGATACGTCGTGGGACCCGAAGGCCAAGTACACGCTGTGGAGCGGACTGATCGGCGGCTTCTTCCTGCAGCTCTCCTACTTCGGCACGGACCAGAGCCAGGTGCAGCGCTACCTGGGCGGACAGACGCGCGCAGCAGGCCCGCAGCGGCTTGCTCATGAACGGCCTGGTGAAGATCCCCATGCAATTCTTCATCCTGCTCATCGGCGTGATGGTGTTCGTGTTCTACCTCTTCCATCCCGGCGCCGGTGCATTGGAACGCGGCGAACGTGGAACTGCTGGATCCGTCACCGCAGAGTCGCAGAGCACGCAGAGGAGCGCAGAGGAAATGAGGGACGGGCCTCACGCGGAGACGCGGAGTGCGCGGAGAGCATCAGCGGACGTCCACATCTCCGCCGAGGCGCTTGAAGCCATGCATGCGCAGAACGCGGCGGCGATCGCGTCGGCCGCAACCGCGTGGGTGGCCGCTGAACGCGAATGGGAGCGAGGTCGATGCGGCCCAGGAGGCAGCGGCGTTGAAACTGGCCTTGGCGCGTGATGGAACACTCCGGGCGGACTATACGGCGCTGGTGCAACATGCGCTGCCTGCCGCAGAGCCCAATGACAAGGACTACATCTTCATCAGCTTCATCATGGACCACATGCCCGTGGGCATCGTGGGGTTGCTGCTGGCCATGATCTTCTGCGCCGGCATGGGCAGCACCAGTTCGCAGCTCAGTGCGCTGGCCACCACCAGCGTGGTGGACGTGTTCCGCTTCGCAGGCACCGGTGAACAACAGGTGGTCGCCACCAAGTGGGCCACGGTGGTCTTCGGCCTGATCGCCTTGACCTTCGCGGCCGTGTTCTCGCTCTTCGAGAACCTGATCCAGGCCGTGAACATCCTCGGCTCCTTATTCTACGGCACCATCCTCGGCATCTTCCTCGTGGCCTTCTTCCTCAAACGTGTGCAGGGCACGGCCGTGTTCATTGCCGCATTGATCTCCCAGGCAGCCATCCTCTTCATCCACTTCGCCGGCATCGAGATCGCCTTCCTCTGGTACAACCTGATCGCCCCGGCCATCGTGGTGGTACTGGCGCTCCTGTTCCAAAGCATGCTGCCGCATCAACGAACTTCGCCAGCATGAGGACAGGATGGGATCTGCAGGGCAAGCGGGCGTTGATCACCGGTGGTACACGCGGGATCGGCGCGGCCACCGTTGAAGAGTTCCTCGCGCTGGGTGCCGAGGTGGCGATCGTGTCGCGCAAAGCACAGCAGCGCGAAGGTGTGCTCACGATCAACGCCGACCTCAGCATCACTGCCGACCGTGTGCGCGTTGCGCAGGAACTGGCGACGCAGTGGGACCGTCTCGATGTGCTGGTGAACAACGCCGGCATGAACATCCGCAAACCGTGGGCGGAGATCACCGATGCCGAACGCGACCTGGTGATGAACACGAACGCTCTGGGACCGATGGACCTCACCAAGCACTTGCTGCCGCTGCTGCGCAAAGGCGTGAACGCCTGCGTGGTGAACGTGGCCAGTGTGGCTGGCCTGGTGGATGTGGGCTCCGGCGCCACCTACGCGCTCAGCAAGGCGGCCCTGCTGCAATTCACGCGCAGCCTGGCCGTGGAGTGGGCACCGATGCACATCCGCGTGAACGCCGTGGCGCCTTGGTACATCCGCACCCCGCTCACCGAACCTGTGCTTTCACAACCGGAACGCATGCAGAAGATCCTGTCGCGCACGCCGATGCAACGCGTGGGAACACCCGAGGAAGATCGCGGCGGCCATCGCCTTCCTGGCCATGGACAAGAGCAGTTTCATCACCGGCCAGTGCATCGTGGCGGACGGCGGCTTCCTCGCGCTCGGCATGTAAATACAAAGCCCCACCGCAAGCGATGGGGCTTTGATCAATGCGTTGAGCGGACTACTTCCCTGCGGCCTTGGCCGACCATTCATCCACTTTGGCCTGATAGCTCTTCTGTGCACCTGCATCCTTTTCTGCGATCGCCAGGGCGACGGCCTCCTTGCCGGTCTCCGAGGCCTCCTTGTACATCCCTGCCTCCGCTTGCGCCTTGGCGAGGGTGAACGTGTTCCAGTATTTCTTCTCCATGCTCACGCTCTTGGTGGCCCAGGCCAATGCCTGCTTCTGCTCCAATCCGCCGATCCAGGCAGAAGGACGCGGCCCGCGCATATGCACGGAAGTCGGCATCCGGCTTGGCCAGCGCCTCCTTGATGTTCGCCATGGCCTTTTCCGTCGCATCGGCTAAAACGCTTAGAACGGCCTCCTGCTTTTCCCAACGGAAAACGATGTCCGCCTTATCCTGACCCAGGTTGGCGAACTCGATGGTGAAGGTCTCGGTGAATGCGACTGGCTGGGCGGGTACCTTCACCGTAAGTACGTCCTCTTCAGGCTTGCGGTCATAGGCCCCCCACAGTTCGGTGTTCTTGTTGAAGATCACCTGCCATGCGCCTTCGCCGGGGATGGTGAACACGGAATACTTTCCTTCCGCCAGTTTCTGGCCGTTCAGCATGAGCGTGCCTGTAGTGGAGAGCGAGGTGGCCTTGTTGGCACCCGTACGCCATACTTCGCCGTAAGGCACCAGATCGCCGAAGACCGGGCGGCCTTTGGCCGAGGGACGGGAATAGGTGATGGAGACATCCGCGAGGCCAATGCGCTGGGTCACCGTGGACTCAGGGCTTGGCGCAGGAAGTTCCTGGGCTGACGTGATCAGCGGAAGGGCAGCGAGCACCAATGGTGCGAAGAGATGTTTCATGTTGCAGGGCGTTTGAAAGGGTCACGAAGATACACCAGGGAACAAGGCACATCGCATAACGATACTGCCCGGCCGTCCATCCGGATCGGTCGTGGATCAGGGACCTGAACGAACGTGGATCAGGCCACCTTCAACTGGCCTACACGGCTGCGATCGAACTTCTCGCGGGCATAGCTGAGCGTTACGCGCAGTTCGGACTGCTTCTCGATGGACCCCGGGATCTCGTACATCGCATCGGTCATGATGGCCTCGCAGATGCTGCGTAGACCACGTGCGCCCAGCCGGTAGTCGATCGCCTTCTCCACGATGAAGTCCAGCACCTTCTTGTCGAAGGTGACCTTCACCTTGTCCATCTCGAAGAGCTTCACGTACTGCTTGATCAGCGCGTTCTTCGGCTCGGTGAGGATGCGGCGCAAGGTGTCGCGGTCCAATGGATCCAGGTAGGTGAGCACCGGGAAGCGGCCGATCAGTTCGGGGATCAGGCCATACGCGCGCAGATCCGTGGGGCTCACGTATTGCAGCAGGTTCTCCTCCATGATGCGCGCCTCGCGGCTGGCGCTGTATCCAACGGCGCTGCTCTTCACCCTGCGGGCGATGATCTTGTTGATGCCATCGAAGGCGCCGCCGCAGATGAAGAGGATCTTCTTGGTGTCCACCTGGATGAGCTTCTGCTCGGGGTGCTTCCGGCCGCCCTGGGGGGGCACGTTCACCGTGCTGCCTTCCAACAGCTTCAACAGCGCTTGTTGCACGCCTTCACCGCTGACATCGCGCGTGATGCTCGGCGTGTCGCTCTTCCGGCTGATCTTATCGATCTCGTCGATGAACACGATGCCGCGCTCCGCCTTGCTCACATCGTAATCCGCTGCTTGCAACAGGCGGCTCAGAATGCTCTCCACGTCCTCGCCCACGTAACCCGCCTCTGTGAGCACGGTGGCATCGGCGATGGCGAAGGGCACGTTCAGCATCCGGGCGATGGTGCGGGCCAGCAGGGTTTTGCCCGTGCCCGTTTCACCCACCAGGATGATGTTGCTCTTCTCGATCTCCACATCATCATGCGTGATGTTCTTCTGCACAAGACGCTTGTAGTGGTTGTACACCGCCACGCTCAGCACCTTCTTCGCTTCGTCCTGCCCGATGATGTATTCATCAAGATGTCGCTTGATGTCGCTCGGCTTCTGCAGGATCACGTTGCCCTCCAGCTCTCCCTTGTCGCGCTGGCTGAGCTCCTCGGAGATGATGTTCTGCGCCTGGCTGATGCAGTTGTCGCAGATGTGCCCGGTGATGCCGGCAATGAGCACATTGGTGTCCTGTTTGTCGCGGCCGCAGAAGGAGCACTTGATCTCTTTCTTCTCCATGGAGGGAAGCCTTCCGGGAATGGTATTCCCACGAAAGCACCGCAAGATACGGTGAAGGCCGGGTGGACGTCCACCCGGCCTTCAACCTTCAGCTTGATATTGAACGGCTAGGGCCGTTGGCTCAACGACTCGCACCTGACGAATGCGAGGCGGATGAGGGCTTATTTATTGTTGCGCACGAGCAGCTCGTCGATCATGCCGTAGGCCTTCGCCTCCTCCGCCACCATCCAGTAGTCGCGGTCGCCGTCCTTCTCCACGCGCTCGAAGGTCTGGCCACTATGGTTGGCAATGATCTCATACAGCTCCTTCTTCAGCTTGAGCACTTCGCGCACGGTGATCTCCATGTCGCTGGCCTGCCCTTCGGCTCCGCCCATCGGCTGGTGGATCATCACGCGGGCGTGCTTCAGCGCACTGCGCTTGCCCTTCGCCCCTGCGCACAACAGTACGGCGCCCATGCTGGCGGCCATGCCGGTGCAGATGGTGGCCACATCGGGATTGATGTACTGCATGGTGTCGTAGATGCCCAGGCCTGCGTACACGCCACCACCGGGGCTGTTCAGGTAGATCTGGATGTCCTTCTTGGCGTCCACGCTCTCCAGGAACAGCAGCTGCGCCTGGATGATGTTGGCCACCTGGTCGTTGATGGCGGTGCCCAGGAAGATGATGCGGTCCATCATCAACCGGCTGAACACGTCCATCTGGGCCACGTTCAGCTGGCGTTCCTCGATGATGTAAGGGGTCATGCTGGCCTGGTAATCGTGCAGGACCATGCTGTTGATGCCGCGGTGCTTTACCGCATACTTCCGGAACTCGTCGTGGTGGATCATGAATGCGTTTTCTAATGAGTGATGATCAAGCCGTGCGGGCCAAGTTTACGAACTCGTCGAAGGTGAGGGCTTTTTCCTTCGGGCTGAGCATGTTCTTGAAGTGCACCATCAGCTTTTGTTCAACAATGGTGTCGCGCATTCGCTTGATCTGGTCCCGATCGCCCAGCAAACGACCTGCCATGCGCTGCAGCTCCTCGCCTTCGGGTGCTGGCATGCCGTATTGGCCGAACTGGTCGGTGACGTAGCGCTTGGCGAAGGCATCCAGCTCCTCGCCCTTGGCCTCCAGGCCGTATTTCTCCACCACACGCTGCTCCACCAGCTCGCGCTTCAGCCCCGTGGCATAGCCTGCGAAGCCCTCTTCCAGTTCCTCCGGCGTCACCGGCTTCTGGCTCGTGGTCTGTATCCAGCGCTTCAGGAAGCTCTCGGGCAGTTCGATGTTCGCCTTGTCCAACAGCGTCTTCATCACCAAACGCTTGAACACACGATCGCTGTCGCGGCGGAAGGCGTTCTCCAGCCCTTCCTTCACCTTGGCGCGGAACGCAGCTTCGTCCGCCACGGCATCCTTGCCGAACACCCGGTCGAAGAGCTGCTGATCAACCGGCACCGGCATCATACGCTTCACTTCGGCGATGCGGAACAGCATCGGTCCGCTTAAGTGTCGCACGGCGTCCGCATCAGCGTTCAGCATGCGTGCCAGATCGTCGTGGCCGTCGCTGATCGCGCGCGGATCCACCTTCAACTCGGCGCCGCTGCCCTGTCCGAGGAACTGCTTGCGCGTTTCCTCGCTGCGCAGGTATTCCAGGCTGATGGTGGTGCGGTTCATCAACCCGCCCGGCTTTATGCTGCCGTCCTCATCCAGCTCGATGAGGTCACCGATCACCATGTCCTTCTCCTCCGCCGTGTCCGCGTCGGACATGCTGCCGAAGCGGCGTTGCATGTCGGCGATCTCCTTGCTCACCAATTCATCATCCACCGCCACCACGGGATAGTCCACACCGAGCTTTTCGTTCAGTTCCACCTCCACCTGTGGCTGCAGCGCCATCTCGTACTGGAAGTGGAACTCGCCGGGTTGTTCCCAGTTGTTGCTCTCCATGCTATCGGGCTTGGGCAGGGGCTGACCCAACGGACGCAACTTGTTCTCCTGGATGTAGCTGTTGAGGCTCTCGCCGATGATGCGTTCCACCTCGTTCACCAGCAAGGCACGTCCAACGCGCTTGCGGATGATGGACATGGGCACCTGCCCGGGACGGAAGCCGGGGAACGTGGCCGTTCTGCGTTGCTCCTTCAAGGCCTTCTCCACGCCGGGGTTGTAGTCCTCCGGCGTGAGCTTCAACTTCAGGGTGGCGGTCAATGCCCCCGTGTTCTCGCGTTCGATGTTCATTGCATTACCGTTGTTCGTTGCCGGTCGGTGGTTGATGGAGCCGTTCGGCTATTCCCGAACCGGCGAGGATCCAACAACCATGATCTGTACGGACGGGGGGACTCGAACCCCCACGCCTTGCGGCACTGGATCCTAAGTCCAGCGCGTCTACCAATTCCGCCACGTCCGTAAATTCTGGGCCGCGAAGATAGCCCGGTGGTTCATGTGCCCATGCGGTCATGTGCCCATGTGACCATGGGGGCATGGGGACATGGGGACATACGATCATGGTGCGACCGGTCGCGCCCACGGAGGCGCTGGCCGGGATCCTATCTTCGGCGCCCCGATGAAGACCTTTGTCCTGAGCGAGCTTTCTATCCCGCAGCGCCATGGCATTCTGCTGGGCGGTGTAGGCCCTCGTCCGGTGGCCTTTGCCAGCACCATCGACGCCGCAGGCCGGTCCAACCTCAGCCCGTTCAGCTTCTTCAATTGCTTCGGGAGCAACCCGCCGATCCTGATCTTCTCCCCCGCCCGCCGTGGCCGGGACAACACCACGAAGCACTCGTTGCACAACGTGCAGGCCGTGCCCGAGGTGGTGATCAACGTGGTGACCTACGCCATGGCGCAACAGGCCAACGTGGCCAGCGGTGAATATCCCGAAGGCGTGAACGAGTTCGAAAAAGCGGGTTTCACGCCCATGCCTTCGGAACGCGTGAAGCCCTTCCGCGTGAAGGAGAGCCCGGTGCAATTCGAGTGCGTGGTGAAGCAGGTGATCGCCACAGGCACCGAAGGCGCCGCCGGCAACCTGGTGATCTGCGAAGTGCTGGTGATGCACGTGGATGAACGCGTGCTCAATGCGCAGGGCACCATCGACCAGCGGAAGATCGACCTGGTGGGCCGCATGGGCGGCAACTTCTACTGCCGCGCCCATGGCGACGCGCTCTTCGAACTGGCGCAGCCCAATACGCACCTCGGCATCGGTGTGGACGCGCTGCCTGCGGACATCCGCACGAGCCCTGTGCTCACCGGCAACGACCTGGGCATGCTCGCTAATCAAGGAGTTCATGCCCGATGAGACCCAGGTGAACGAGTACAAGCTCACCGAGCTCAGCGACCTGTTCATAAAATACAATGAGCGGAAGGACGATCTTCGTACCGCATTGCACCAACGTGCACACGACCTGCTTGCGCAGGGCCGCGTGGACGAGGCCTTCATGACACTGCTCGCCTTCAACGATCGATAACCCCAACACCCTCGCCGGTACGCGGCGATAATCACATGGCACAAGTAACCATCTCCGGAAGCATCAAAGTGGTCGGCAAGACCCAGCAGGTAAGCGACAAGTTCAGCAAGCGCGAACTGGTGATCACCGAGCCCAGCGGCCAGCGCCCGCAGCACATCCCCGTTGAGTTCACGCAGGACCGCACCAGCATGCTGGACAGCTTCAAACCCGGCGACGAAGTGACGGTGACGTGCTTCGTGAACGGCCGCGAATGGCAGGGCAAGGATGGCGTGATGAAGTATTTCCTCTCGCTCGAGCGGTAACCGCATCGAGCGCGTGGGCGCTGCAGCACCTGCACCAAGCGGCGGTGGTTACCAGGCCGCTCCCCGCCCTCCATCGCCGACATGCCCGCCGCAGGTAGCGCGGACGACGACGATCTGCCGTTCTGAGCACGTTCCTGCGGAACATGGGCTTTCGCCCTAATTTCTTTCATTGATCCGTTCGCCTGTGGAACACGGCCCTTGCTGCATTCCTGCTGGTTTACGGCGCCGTAGGCGTGTACATGGATACCTGTGGGTACCGGCAAGGCATGGCCGAGATCTCGTTACACGGTCCACAAGTGTGGCTCATGGCCGGCGCCTTCGTTTGCGGCGCGTTGAACTTGCTTTCGCTGGTGGTGGACCACTATGACCGCAGGAATAACGCACGGCACTATCGTTTCTTCGCACAGTGCATGCGCCTCACAGGATGGTTGCTTTTGTTCGCCGCCCTGTCCTTCAGGTGTTGGTTGAGATCAAGGCCTCCCCCTGACCTCAGATCCTCCGCCCCTTCCACACCGGCCGCACGAATAGCGACGTGAGCGCCACGGCAGGCGCGTAGATCACAAAAGCCAGTAAGGAGATCACCGTACCCAGGGTTGATTGGCGCTGGCCGAGAAAGTCTTTGGCATCGCGCACCATGCCGAGCACGGGCATGAACCACATCAGCCAGGCCGAACCCAAGAGCAAGGCACTCCGGAACAGGCCTTGGTTCACAGCGGAAGGAAGTCTGAGCGAAACCGTGATCACCACCAACATGATCGGAAGCATCAGCGCCAGCGCTCCCGCCCACTTGCCTGCGCCCCGAACATCGCGCATCTTCCCCGCCCACCGCATACGTTGCTGCCAGAAGTCGCGGAAGCTGGCTTCCGCTTGAACGGTAACGCTGGCCTTGGCGTCCAGCAGATAGCTCACCGGCCTGCCCGCTTGCTTCATGCGTTCAAGCAGGAAGATGTCATCGCCGCTGGCGTGGCGATCACCGACATAACCGCGAACGGCCATGAAAGCGGCGCGGGTGAAGGCCATGTTGGCGCCGTTCGCCAGGATCGGCGCTCCTTCCAACGCGGTCGCGGCCCCTGCCACCAACAACGCCGCCTGCTCGTCCTGCTGCACACGGCCGAGGAAGGAACTGTCCGCATCGGTGCGCACCGGCATCAGCATCATGTCGGCCTTCGTCGCCAGCCAGTGCGCAACGATCGCTGGGACGCGGTCCCGTTCGCATCGCGCATCAGCATCCGTGAGGATCGATCAGTGCACCCTTGGCTTCGCTTACACCCAACGTGATCGCCGCCTTCTTGCCATCGCCATCATTGGTCAGCAGGCGTAGTTGCGGCCACTGCTGCATCATCCCGCGTACGACTGCAACTGTGGTATCCGCGCTGTGATCATCCACCACGACCACTTCCATGCATTCCTTCGGATAGCGCTGCGCGTGCAGGTCCTGCAGAAGCCCGGCGATCGTCGCCGCGCCATCGCGCACTGGCACGATCATGCTCACCACAGGGCATTCTTCCGCCAGTGGCAAGGCCAATCTCCTCCTTCAGCGCCTCCGTGAACCGCTGACGCCACCCATTGATCACCACGGCATGCACCAGCGATGCGGCGAAGGCCAGTAGACTGAAGCAAGAGCAGCGTGTTCATGCGATCTATTCGCTCGTTCGGATGCGTGCCACCAACAGGATCACGCTGCCGATGATCGCGGGCAGTGCCAGGTTCACCAACCATACGAGCATGGACGCCAGGAGGATCGCACCGGGCATCACCTCGTGCTGATCGAGCACCGCCACGGCCACCGAACCGCGAACGCCCAGCTCCGTGAGCATCACCGTGGGCACCAGGGTGGTCATCAGGTAGATGATCGGTACGGCGAAGAGGCTGGTCGTGTAGGGAACACCGGCGAGCGTTGCGAGCACGATCATGAACTGCAGGGCGAACACCACATACCGAAGTGCGCTAAGGCCCAACACACGCGCCAGTTCAACCATGGAATAGCCTTCCAGCACGGCCGATGCACGCTCCCAACGGGACAACACGGGCAACTTCAACAACAACTGGCGCAACAAACGCGGCGTGAAGAAGAGCACAATGGCACCACCCGCCACCAGGGCGATCAAGGCCAGCCAGCCGTAGGTGGCCAGGTCGCCGAAGCGCGAAGCTCTTAGCGCGAACGCCTGCTGCGCCCCCAAGGCCAGGCCGCCCATCACCAGCGTCACCACGAACTGCGCGATGCTGCCCAAGGCCGTGGCAAAGCCGCCCTGCCACCGATGCTCGGGGGCGAGGAAAAGCACGCGTCCCGCGAACTCGCCCACCCGGTTCGGCGTGATCAGGCCCAGGCTGGTGCCGGCGATGGTCGCCGTGAAGGCGCGCCCGAAGGAGAGGTCCTCCACATGGTCCATCAAGCCCCGCCACTTCCAGGCCTCGATGCCCCAGTTCACCACCATCAGCACCGCCACCCAGGCCAGCGGCAGCATCGGCGCGCGCTGCAAGGCCAGCGTCCACTCGCCCCACAGGTCGTGCGTACTTTGGTGCCGGGCCAGGCGCAGATACAGGAATCCGCATGCGGCGATGAATACGCCCCAACGGACCAAAAGCAACGAGCGGCGGTTCACGGCAGGATCGACAGAAAGACGACAAAAGTACCCGAGTAGCCTATACCATCTCGCGGTACATATCAACGATCTGCTTGCTCTTTTCCCGCATGACTTCTCCAAGGCGATCGCACCGTAGCTTCGGCTACGCCACGACCTTCCTTTGATCGCCCTGCGAAAAAATAGCAGCGCATCTCTAGTCGGCTATGTACTGCGAAATGATATTACCTCTGAGCGGATCATCCTCGGCATCGACCCCGGCACCACGGTGATGGGCTATGCCGTGCTGTTGGAGGAAGGCCCGCGCATCCGGCTGTTGGAGGCCGATGCCATCCGCTTCGACCCCGATCACGACCACACGCTGAAGCTGCGCGCCATCTTCAACGGAACGCTCTACGTCATCGAGAAGCACAAGCCGGATGAGCTCTCGATCGAGGCGCAGTTCTTCGGCAAGAACGTGCAGAGCATGCTGAAGCTGGGACGGGCACAGGGTGTGGCCATCGCCGCCGCGCTGCACCGCGAACTCGCCGTCACCGAATATGCGCCGAAGCGGATCAAGCAGAGCATCACGGGCAACGGGAACGCCACCAAGGAACAGGTCGCGGCGATGTTGCTGAGCATCCTGGGCATCAAGGAACTTCCGCGCAGTACCGATGCCACCGATGCCGTGGCCGTGGCCGTGTGCCATCATTTCAGCCGCAACAGCATTACGCGTCCCGTTGCCAAAGGCGGCGCCTCGCGCGGCTCCGGTGATTGGGGCAGCTTCCTGCGGAACAATCCGGACCGTGTGAAGTGATCTTCAGGCCTGGCGGATGCGCGCTGCCAGCGCTGCCAGTTCCTCCATGCTCATCTTCAGCTTGGGCCGGCTGAACTCCATGTCCGTGGCGCTGTCGATGGGAATGAGGTGAACGTGCGCGTGCGGCACTTCAAGGCCGATCACCGTTACGCCGATGCGATCGCAGGACACCACGGCGGCGATCTTCCGCGCCACGCCCTGTGCGAAGGGCATGATGCCGGCCAGTACATCGGATGGCAGCTCGAAGAACTTGTCCACCTCCACCTTCGGGATCACCAACGTGTGCCCGGCCTTCAACGGAGCGATGTCCAGGAAGGCCAGGAAGCGGTCGTCCTCGGCCACCTTGTGGCAGGGGATCTCGCCCTGGATGATCCGGGTGAAGATGCTCGGCATGTCAGCGCGTGATCTCGATGATCTCGAACTGGGTGCTGCCCGCGGGGGTCAACACTTCGGCCACCTCGCCCACGGCCTTGCCCAGCAGGCCTTTGCCGATGGGCGAGCTCACGCTGATCTTGCCCGTCTTGATGTCCGATTCGCTTTCGGCCACGAGCGTGAAGTTCTTCTGCGCATCCGTGGTCACGTGCCGCACCTTCACGGTGCAGTGGATGTACACCTTGCTGGTGTCCAGCTGCGACGAGTCGATGATGCGCGCATTGGCGAGCACTTCCTCCAGCTTGGCGATGCGCGCCTCCAACAGGCCCTGATCCTCCTTGGCGGCATGGTATTCGGCGTTCTCGCTCAGGTCACCCTTGTCGCGGGCGTCGGCGATCTGCTGGCTGATGTGCGGACGTTCCACCGTGCGCATGTGGTGCAGTTCGTCCTGCAGCTTCTTGAGACCTTCTTCGGTGTAGTAGGCCGGGTTGCTCATGGTCCATCGCCTTTGGCCTGGCGCAGGCATTCAAACGAACGAGGACCCCGTTCGGAGGCCCTCGTCCCAAAGTTAGTTCAGGATGCGGTCAGATGCTCAACGCGGATGCCGATCTGGTGCACCCCGCTGAACGGATTCGTAGCGCGGTAGCCGTAATCCAGCGCCAGGGTGTTCGCCTTCTCCGGTCCGAAGGGGAAGTCGATGCTGAGGCCAGCGCTGGGCCCGGTGAACACCGTTTCGCGCAGCTTGTCGTCGGTGATGTCCTTCTCGTACAGGTAACCACCACGCAGGTGGATCATCTTCTTGAAGGCGTATTCCACACCCAGCACGAACTGGTCCTTGGTGAAGGAGTTGCTCACGAAGTTGCCGGCCACTGTCAGCTTGTGCATTTCGCTGATGTTGAAGTCGTACGCCGCGCCGATGTTCATCAGCGAAGGCAGCTCGAAGCGCTCGCTGCGCTGCTGGATGGTGAGCTGGTCGCTGCCCGAGGACAGCAGGCCCTGCACCGCCAGACCATCACCCGCTGAAGCGCATGGGAGGTCCTACGTTCTTCAGCGCGATGCCGAAGTGGATGTTATCCGTGGGACCGGTGACGTAGTGGATCCTGCATCGAAGCAAAAGCCCGTGGTGCGCACGTTGGCGATGCTCTCGCTCGCCACGCGCACCATGATGCCGCCGTAGATGCTGTTGGAGAACTCCTTGGAGTAGGCCAATGCCCACGTTGCCGGAGCTTGGACGGAAGGTGCCGATGCCACCCGCCGGCTGATCCACCGAGGTCACGTTCAATTCGCCGTAGGAGATGCTGGTGAAGCAGAAGCCGAGCACACCGCTCTCACCGAGCTTCTGGCCCAGGCCGCCGGAGTTCACCTGCACGCCGCTGCCCTCCAGCCAGCGCGTGCTGCTGAAGTACACTTCGGTCTTCTTCACCCGGGCCAGGCCGGCCACGTTGCCGAACATGGCCTCCACGCCACGTAGCGAGGCGGTGTTGGCAAGGCTCCAACCTGCGCTGCGCGCAAAGGGGTTGATCAAGAGCTGGGTGGCACCCGCGGAGCCCGAACGATCGGGGTTCCCGGCGAGCACAGTGGACGCGCTCAGCAGTCCGAGGACTCCGGCGATCAGGTTGCGTCGTACGATCATCTTCTTCATGTCCGTCTAATGCTTGCTCAGAAGTTCTGGAGATCAACAGGCGCGATCACGCCGAACCATTTCAACACCGTTTCGCCCGCTCCGGGCACATCGATGTGGCAGATGTAGGTGCCTCCGGCGATCGGTACGTTGTACTGGTTCTTCAGGTCCCAATCCAGGTACGTGAGGTCGTTGTCCTTGCGGTACTTGCGGATCAGCGCCCCACTTACGCTGTAGATGCTGATCGTGCAGGTGCGCGGCAGGTTGGTGAACTTCACGCGGTTGTCCAATCGGCTGGCCTCGTATCCGCTGAACGCGTAGTACGGGTTGGGTACGATGCCGATGCTCTCCAGGCCGTTGACCTGCACGTCGTTCACACCAACCAGCGTCTGCGAACCTTCGGTGCTGAAGGTGTACAAAGGCAGGCCACCGTTCCGCGTGATGTCCACTCCCGGTGTGGGCTCGCCCGGATAGGGCACGTAGGTGAGGTAGGGCTTGTTCACGTTCAACCGGATACGCACCTCCGTGGGATCAAACCGTCCTCCATGCTGCGCAAGGGAGCGCCGCCGGGGAACAAGGCCGCCGAGCCCACCCAGGCGCATGCACGCCACACACGGGTACGATCCGCCGCCTGGTCGTTCACCAACCGGTTGTACAGGTAATCACCCTGGTCGTAGTGCGGCATCTGCTGGATATCCGCACGCATGCGGCGCAGGTTTTTGAATACGTAGATCCAGTGACCACCGGCCATCAGCGGGTCGCCCAGGTTGGTGGCGATCTGATCCGTGGGGTTCCAGATCATGTCACGACCGTTTGAGCCACCCCAGAAGCTATCCTCGCCGAAGCCCATGTTCAGTCGCTCGCCGGTCTCCAGTTCGATGACGTAGCCCGGGAACCAGCTCATGCTGGTGCCGCTCACCAGATCGCCTTCCGCGCTGTTGTAACCAGCATCGCCGTTGCGTCGTCCGTTCTTGTCCACGCTTGGTACGGGACGGAGCTTCAGCTTGCCCGTTCCTGCCGGTGTGGCCAGGCTGGGGATCTCGGTCTCCTCGAACACCACGCAACGCGTCCACTTCGACTTGTCCGATGTGAAGACGACCTGCACGCTGGGGCTCTCACTGATCTTGCCACCCAGGATGGTGCTGCGCACACTGAGCGCTCCGGGCTGGAACGCCGTGTCACCCACCAGTGCCCAAGGGCTCCATCCGCCTCCTGCGAAGCGCTCGTAGGTCTCACCATCATCCACGCCCGCGTAATCCTTGTAGGTGATGGCATCATCAACGGCGGTACCGGCCCTGATCCAGTTGAACGCGGTTTCGCCATCCTGGTCGGGGATCGGCGTGTACCACGGCAGGATGGGATCGGTGCCGTTCGTGCGATACTCAATGAAGTCCGTAAGCGGCTGCGTGTAGTCGTCGCCGTTCGAATAAAGCGTCTGGTCCAACGCAACGGAAATGCCCCATTGCGTTATGATCTGCTCATAGCCCACTTCAATGGCCTTGTCCGCTCGCACGGTGTCCGCCGAGGTCGGGTTGTCCGAACGGCGCACCAGCATCCAATACGCGTCGTTCAATTCATCGTAGCTGTTAACGTTGTTCGGATTGGGCAGCGCGGTGCTGTCCTGGAACCACAGTTCGAAGTTGCCCAGCGGCACGTTCAAGGGATCGATGACCTTCACCCTCACCGGCGCCTTGCCCTTTACATAGGTGATCTGGTCGATGCGCTGCGTGGCACTGGTGGTGATGGCGTCCACGCTTTCCTGGCTCATTTCGATCACCAGGCCACCATTGCCCTGACCTTCGATGCGGGTGATGCTGAACTCATCACCGTATTGCGAGTTCTGAACCGGTTCCACCGGCCTCGGATGCACGGCGGGTGGGGAATGCCGGAGTAGCTGCGGATGCTGCCGGAGGCGCCCTTACGACCTGCCTTGTACGGAAAGGCCTGACCCGTGAGGTTCACAGGTTGATAATCCTCATAGTTATTGTACCCGTATGCCAGGGCGATGTAGTAGTAGGTCTTGTAGTTCACCAATCGCGGATCGCCTGAAGCGAAGAGATCCTTGGTCACTTTCAAGGAATGGAACACTCCCGTGTCGGGAGCATTCACCATTTCGGTGGGAACCGACAGGTTGATGTCCTCATTCTGGATCCAGTTCACCAACTGGCTGACCGAGTCCGGCAGGTCGCACACGGCCAGCAGCCGGGCCTTGGCCACATCGCCCAGGTCCGATCACGCTCGTCTCCGCATCCTTCACCTGGTAGATCTGGTAGCCTTGGAAGCGATAGTAGCGATCGGTGGCTGACTCCGGAATGGTCGGATCCAACTCCTCGTATTCCTCATTCTCGTTGTTGCTGCCAACCGGGTTGCTGAAGTACAGGATCAACTCCTGGTCCAGTTCCTGGATGTCGATGTTCGGTGCGTCGGGACCATCGAGGATCCGGAAGCAGTTGTCGAACAGCGCCTGCGCTTTGTCGTCGGCCGCGCGCATGGCGTTCACGCTCTCGAACGCGCCGCCACCTGTGGCACGGGCCCACACCACTCCTACGGTGATGTTGTTGAAGGCACCGGGTTCCAAGGTGAAGGGCCCTGCACTTTCAACGAAGCGGCGATCGACGTTCGCTTGGGCATCCTCCTGCCAAATGGCTGCTCGGAGCAACCGGTTCCCCATCCAATGGGATCGCTATCCCCAGGGAACATGTAGCGGGCAGGGATCGCATTCGGATCGTTCGGAGCGTAGCCTGTGCCTCCGTAGGTCTGCGGTGTTCCATCCTTCCAGATGCTGCGCAGGTAGTTGTAATAGTGAATGGCCAACCCGGGATCAGTCATGGCACTATCTCCCTGGCGATTGAAGTAGATGAACGCCTGCATGCCGAAACGTTCGTTGTCCGCAACACCATCACCATAACCGATACCGATGCCCTTGTAGCCGATACCGTTGTTCTCCACGGCAAAATTGCAGTCCGGGTAAGGTTCGCTGGTCAGCGGACCGGGGTTGTCCACCCCGTCATAATCCTGGAAAGGTCCTTCGAAGAAGTCGATGCCGATGGCAGGGGGCTGGGGCCCGTATCCGGGGTTACCTTGGCAACTCCTCGTCATCGTCGTCCCAGTTATACACGTAACCCAGGCCGCGCTGCACATCGCAACCGGTGAAGTCATCGTCCGAGCAGCCCAGGTCGGGATCGGCATACTGGCCGAAATAGGTGTTGGTCAACGTCTGCGTGCCACGGTTGATCAGCACGTAGTTGTAAAAGGTCATGTTGTTCACCTCGTCGTTCGTGCTGAACGCGAAGCCCTGCGCGCGGATCTCCATGCCGATGGGCTGGCCACCGGTCTCGGTGTGCTGGTTGCCCTTGTCGTTGAACACCCACCAGTTGTTGCTCGTCACCGAACAAGGGCACGGGATCCTCGCGGAACTTGTTCTTGCAATCGATCACCTGCGCCAGATCGAAGCCGGGATAGTCGCCATCGCTCGGCACGTAATCACCGTCGTTGTTGAAGTCCGTGAACGGAGCCAGGTAGGTGTCATACCCTTGGTCGGAGTTGATCGCCGGCCATTCGTAAAAGGATGTTGGGATCACGTATCGGATCGGGGAATTCCGTCGCCAGGTCGCAATCGGGATCGTTGCAGGCAACGGTAATAGGCTTCAGTGCGTTTCGCTCCGTGCAGCGCTTGTTGAAGTAGGTGCCATCGTAGCGCACGCATACGTCGCTCGTCACGGAAGCATCACCCGTGGTGGTCAGTGGACCGGGCCAGAAGTCGTTGCCTGTCGCGGTAACGCACCGCGGCCAACTTCAACTGGTTGTCCGGCGAAAGGCCGCCCATCCACAGACCACCGGCGAAAATGGCGTTGGCGCCGGAGCGGTCATCTGTCTTGGGCACTTCATAGGCCGGGTTGCCCTGGGCCTTGTCGTACCACAGCAGGCCGCCCGTGGTCAGCAGGGCACGCACGTTGTTCAGGTCGATCTCCGTGGTGTAGGTGGCCGGAGAACAGGCTGCGGCCTTCGCCGTGCCTGCCGTAGCGGCCGGCTTGGGTGCAGGGCTGCGACCATGCGCGGAATTCCAGTCGCGCGCCTGAAGGCCATGTGGCCACCAGGAACACTGGAAGGATCGCGGCTGTGCGGGAACGAGGGTTGAAGGACATCGGCTCTCATGTTGCGTTATCAGAAATCGAAGCGCACACCCAGGCGGATCGTCCGGGGTGCACCGAGATTGTAAGGGTTGTCCACTTTCGTCGCGTACAGGTCGCGGAAGCTCTGCTCGATCACCTGGTTCTGGATGTTCGTCTGGTATTGGGGGCGGCCAGGTAGCCATCGTCATCCGGCGAACCCGTGGCGCGGTACACACCGGTGATGTTGCGGTGTTGAAGAGGTTGGTGACCAGCAGGTACACGTTCATGTTCGCCTTGCTTGCGCCTTGTTCTCGCCCTCATCCTTGCCGAAGGTCAGGGGGATGTCGCGGTACATCTGCATGTCGGTGTTGAACTGCCACGGCAGACGCGCACCGTTGATGGAACCCACCAGGCGGCCATTGCCACCGCCGTTCACGTTGCCCTCCTGCACGATCAGGCTGGAGATGCTGTACGGCGTACCGCTGCCCAGGATCGTGGTGAAGTTCACGCCCGTGTTCTGGAAGAACTGCTTGCCGAAGAGCACCGGACCGTTGTAATCCGTACCCTAGCCGTAGCTGAAGTCGGTGTTCACCGTGAAGCGGTGACGCTGATCGAAGTTCAGCGGCGAGATCGTGCGCAGGTTCGGCTGGCCGGCGTTGATCAGCGAGAGGCTGGTGCCGGGGTCCGAACCCGTACCATCGGCGAACTGCAGCGTGTAGCTGGCCGTCAGGCGGATGTTGCCTGTGCGGCGCAGGTCGTAGGCGAGGGAGAAGCCCTTCACCGTGCCGAAGTCGATGTTGTCGTACGTCTTGTAGGTGATCGGCCAGGCCTCGGCCACGTTGCGGATCTGGATCTGGTCGCGCAGTTCGCGGTAGAAGGCGCTGATCTTCACCGAGGATGATTTGCTCAACACCTGCTGGAAGCCCAGTTCGTAGTCGATCGTCTTGGTGGGCTTCAGCGCGGGGTTGTTCAGGGTGTTCACCGTGTTCTCGATGTACGCGTACTCGAGCAGGTCCAAACGCGAGTTGCTCGTGGGGCGCTGCGTGAGGATGTCGTAGTGCGCGAAGAACACGGCCTGGTCGCTGATCGGGAAGCTGAACGCCACGCGCGGCATCACGTTCACCACAGGCTCGTACACCTTGAAGGCGTCCTTGCGGATGTCGCGATCCCGGCATGTCGCCGCGCTGATCGGTGTCGTACCCGATCAGGAAGGGCTGGATGCCATCGGCCGCACGCAGCACGCTGGGATCGGCAAGCACTTCACCGTGCGGCATTGTACCACGTGTTCTCATTGCGGTAGCCGATCACAGAAGTCGGTGCCTTCGCATTGTCCACGTACACCACATAGTCATCGCCGATGTTGCTGGGGCGGTTCTCCAACTGGTTGCGGATGCCCTGACCCACCTGATCGGAATCCGGCCGCCTCGCCTGCGGTCCAGGCATTGCGCCAGAGGTACTTGTCCTTCAACTGGTACTGGTTCGCATCGTAGCGGTCCACGCGGACACCCACGTTGAAGATGATGTCATCGAAGGAGAACTTGTCCATCACGTAGCCGGCCACGTAGATCGGCTGGAACGGGGCCTGAAGGCGGCTGTAGAGCGTGTCCTCGCCAACGACCTTGTTGTCCGTGAAGAACTTCTCGAAGCTGGGCTTGGCGGTCAGCTTGTTGCCCAGGTGGTCGTAGCCGTAGTAGCTGATCAAGCCGCCGGGTTCGCTGCTCAGGCCGTTGCCCTCGTTGATCAGTTCATCCGCACTGAACATAGCTCAGGTTGAAGGCTGGAAGGATCCAAGCCGTCCACGTCGATGAAATCCGTTCCGCCCGGGTTCAGGCCAAGCGACTCGCGCAGGTTGCGGTCGAAGTTCGTCTGGTCCAGACCCACCAAGCGATCATAGCTGTAGAAGGGCAAGGTTCCGAGCGGATAGGTGATCGTGGGGTTGTTGAGGTCCAGGTTGCGCAGGTGGAAGTTCGCCAGCGCACGCGCACGGCCCCAGAGACCTACGGGATCGAGGTCGTAGTTGCGGTTGCTCAACTGCTCGTATTCCACACCCGACGCTCACGGCATGCTTGCCGATATCGGCCGAACCGGTAGCGCTCACGCGGATCTGCTCCTGTTGGAAGGTGCTGTAGTTGTTGCTCAGCACACCGAAGTTGTTCCAGAGGCTGTAGACGCTGGGCGGTCGTCTGGCCGTTCAGCAGGCCGTGACGTGCCTGGATCTCGTCGAAGTTCTCGTAGAAGCCCACATGTTGAATCCGCCACCCGCGCCGTACAGCAAGGGGATCGAGAAGGTCTCGTCGGGGAACAGGTTGAAGAACTGGTCCGTCATCGTGGCGATCGTCGGGTTCGCATCGCCGGGCGAGAAGGTCACCAGCGTGTCGCGGAATCCGGTCTGCTCGAAGCGGCCGACCCGCCAATGCGTAGGTGGGGCACGGAAGGTCTGGTAACGACCGATGTACCCGTAGTCGAACAGGTTGTCCTTGTGCGTCGGGTCCTCCACGTTCTGGTTCGCTGCGCGAATAGTCCAGCTGTACACTGTAGTATGCGTTCTTGATGCCCGCCTTCTTCTTGGTGCCGTCCGCCGCCGTGGTGTTGTCCTCTTCACGCGAGGAGAAGCGCTGGGTGAAGCGCACGAAACCGCGGTAGCTGAGATTCGGATCTGCGGTTGTTCTCGGCGTTCAACAGGGAGTTGTTCCGATCTGATAGTCCGATTGGTCTGCGTCTGTAATCGAGCGATCCGCCCACGGTCAGGTTGATGGTGGGCGTGGTGGCGATATCGAACTTCACTGAACCCAGGTAGGCTGCGGCTGCCGGCGTTCTGGCGCGTATCGAGATCGCTCCATGTCTTCCGCGCGCAGCAGGTCGGAATTGTACACGGCGGAGACGTCCGCCACCGGTCAGCTGGAGGCTCAGCGGGTTCTGCAGCAGGCGCATCGCGCACTTCATTCTTCACACGCGATCGCCGCCGTAGAAGGGGGCCGTTGTCCGACACATCGGTCAACTGACCGCTGAGGAAGAAGCCCAAAAGCGGCTTCACCTTGTTGCCCACGCTGTCCTTCTTGAAGAAGATGGGACCGCTCAAGCTGGCCTCCACCTGGTTGAACGCGTACTTGTCCAAGCCCACCATGTCCGTGACATCCTCGCCCACTTTGAAGCCGGAGGACAACAGTACTCAATACCACCGAAGAAGCTGCGGCTTGGGCCGCGGGTGGTGATGTTCACCAGACCGCCCGTAACGTCACCGTAGTTGGCGGGCACACCGCCGGTGATCACCTGCACTTCCTCGATGGCCGCCTTGGGCAGACCGATGCCTGCACCCGCAGGCACTTTCACGCCATCGATATAGTAATAGGTGTTCTCCGTACGTGCACCGCGGATGCTAACGCCACCGCCCGTGCCTGCATCGCTCGCGCCCGCCACCGTGGTGGCCACGCCGTTCACCGAACGGGCCGGCATCTTGGCGATCTGCTCGCGCGATACCGTGCTTCCGCTGGCACCACCGTCCTTGTCGATCAAGGGCACTTTGTAGCGCACCACTTCCACTTCCTTCAGTTCCACGCCGCTCGTGAGCTCCGGGTTGATGAAGGTGATCTTGTTGCTGTTCACCAACACGCCGGAAAGCTTCTGCGGCTGGTAGCCGACGAAGCTCACCGTCACATCATAGGTGCCCGGTTCAATGGGCGTGATGCGGAAGTTGCCGTCGAAGTCGGAGGAGCCGCTGGCCACACGCGTGCCTCGATTCTCCACGATCACGCTCACAAAGGGGAGCGCTTCCCCGGTCTTCTTATCCTTTACTGTGCCTTGAAGCGTACCGGAACCCACTTGGGCGTTCGCGGAGAACACACTTAGCAGGACGAAGGCGACGGCCGACAGATATCGACTCAGCATGAACGGTAGGGGTTGAGTTCTGGACTACGATACAACGAGGGGGCGTAAAGATAGAAAAGTCCCGGATCGGCCAAATATCCGGAAATCCGCGTCCAGCAAGGGTTTCCGAAGAATCGACTTTCGCCGCCGCCGCTTTTGTGATCCAATTGGGTCATCGGTTGGTCCTTCACTCGGCGAAATATATCGGACACATTCCCTTGGTCCGGAGAAATGCCCTGCCAAGGCACAGCGCCATACTACAGGTCCAAGCCGCTCATTGCTAGCGCGAGAACAGCCGCCGGAAGAAGGAGTCGCGGTGCGGCCCTTGTCCACCGCGGTCGGCGCGGCGTTTGTTGGCCTTCATGCGCTTGCGCGCGGCGGGGTCCTGGTTCTTCAAATGCTGTTTGTTCAGGCGCTTTTCCTCCTTGGCCACTTCCTTCTTGTTCTTCTTTTCCTTCTTGGCCTTGGCCTTCTCCGCCTGTTTGCGCGTGATACCAGCGCTATTGCCGCCCTTGCCGTCGGCATCCTGGGCGTGGGCATAAGTGGAAGCACCGGCCAGCAGGCTTACCAGAAGCACCCAACGAAGTAGTGTACGCATGGGCCTAAAGATCGCGTTATCCCACGAGTTCGCCGACACCCACCCACCCCGCTACCTTTGCCCCGGATGAAACGCCTGCTCCCCTTCCTCGCCCTGCTGCTGCTGCTGGCCGCCTGCCGCAAGGAGCAGACCACCGGCGTGCCCCCCACCGTGGTGGATTTCACCGTGAACATCAACTTCCCCGAATACGCCAACCTGCAGGTGCCCGGCGGCTGGGTGTATGTGAACGGTGGCTCGCGCGGGATCATCCTCTACCGCAAGAACCAGGACCAGTTCGTGGCCTTGGACCGCCATTGCCCCTACCAGCCGGAGAACCTCTGTCGCGTTACGGTGGACGACACCCAGGTGCTCGCACGCGATACCGCCTGCTGTGGCTCCGCCTATCTGCTGGATGGTGGTGGTGTGGTGAACGGACCTTCCTCCTTCGGCCTGAGGACCTATAACACCTCGTTCAACGGTACCACGTTACGGGTATACAATTGACCGCAGGTTGCGTTTTGGCTTCAGACTTAGGTGACGGAGTCACGGTTTTGGCTGCTGGCCTTTGGCTGCTGGCTTAGGTGACGGAGTCACGGTTTTGGCCGCAGGCCGCAGGCCACAAGCTCTACCATGTAAAGAACAGGCCCCCTGCTCTTGCGAGCACGGGGCCTGATGCTTTTGGCCTCCGGCATTTCGCCGGGCCGATGTGATCAGTAACGGTACGCGTCGCTCTTGAACGGACCCTGCTTGGGTACGCCGATGTACTTGGCCTGCGCGTCGGTGAGCTCCTCCAGCTCCACGCCGATCTTCTCCAGGTGCAGCATGGCCACCATCTCATCGAGGTGCTTGGGCAGCACATACACCTTGTTCTCGTAGTTGCCGTGGTTCTGCCAGAGCTCCAACTGGGCCAGCGTCTGGTTGGTGAAGCTGTTGCTCATCACGAAGCTGGGGTGGCCGGTGGCGCAGCCCAGGTTCACCAAGCGGCCTTCCGCCAGGATGATGACATCCTTGCCTTCGATGGTGTACTTGTCCACCTGTGGCTTGATCTCCACCTTGGTGTTGCCGTACGCCTTGTTCAACCACGCCATGTCGATCTCGTTGTCGAAGTGGCCGATGTTGCAAACGATGGCCTTGTCCTTCATCTTGCGGAAGGCGGCCTCGGTAACGATGTTGAAGTTGCCGGTGGTGGTGATGATGATGTCCGCACGATGCACGTTCGGCACGAGCTTCTTCACTTCGAAGCCGTCCATGGCCGCCTGCAGCGCGCAGATGGGATCGATCTCGGTAACGATCACGCGAGCGCCAGCGCCTTTCAGCGAAGCGGCGGTCCCCTTGCCCACATCGCCATAACCGCACACAATGGCCACCTTGCCGGCCATCATGATGTCGGTGGCCCGGCGGATGGCGTCCACCGCGCTCTCCTTGCAACCGTACTTGTTGTCGAACTTGCTCTTGGTAACGCTGTCGTTGATGTTGATGGCGGGCATGGGCAGCGTGCCGTTCTTCATGCGATCCATCAGGCGAAGCACGCCGGTGGTGGTTTCCTCGCTGAGGCCCTTGATGCCGTTCACCAGCTCGGGGAACTTGTCCAACACCATGTTGGTGAGGTCACCGCCATCGTCCAGGATCATGTTCAAGGGCTTGCCACCCTCGAAGGCGAAGATCGTCTGCTCGATGCACCAGTCGAACTCCTCGTTGTTCATGCCCTTCCATGCGTACACCGGAATGCCCGCCTTGGCGATCGCCGCAGCCGCGTGGTCCTGCGTGCTGAAGATGTTGCAGCTGCTCCAGCGTCACCTCCGCGCCGAGCTCCTTCAGGGTCTCGATCAGCACCGCGGTCTGGATGGTCATGTGCAGGCATCCGGCGATGCGGGCACCTTTCAAGTGGCTTGCTCTTTCCCATGCTTCTGGCGCAGGGCCATCAGTCCGGGCATTTCGGCCTCGGCCAGTTCGATCTCCTTGCGGCCCCAGTCGGCCAGGGACATGTCCTTTACCTTGTACTTGAGCTGCTCTTTGGTCTGTGACATCGTTGTGTTCATGGGGGCGCAAAGGTAAGTGGTGCGGGTGGAACTGATGGGGGTCTGCCCCTCCGGCTGCTGGGGCTTTGGTTATGTTCGCAGAATGGCTGCGGTGCTCGAACATCTGGGGAAGGCAAAAAGTTCGGGCCAGAAGCTCCTGGCCGTGCTCATCGACCCCGACTTCGGGCAGGATGACGCCCGGCTGGAACGCACGGTGCAGAACGCCTGCATGGCCAAGGCCGACCTGATCTTCGTGGGCGGCAGCCTGCTGGTGACCGATGCCTTCGATGCCTGTGTTGAACGGGTGAAGCAACTGAGCGATAGGCCCGTGGTGCTCTTCCCCGGAAGTCCGGCCCAATTAAGCCGCCATGCCGATGCCGTCCTGTTCCTCAGCCTGATCAGCGGCCGCAATCCCGAACTGCTCATCGGCCACCACGTTACCGCCGCTCCCACCATCAAGGCCATGGGACTGGAGGCCATTCCCACCGGATACATGCTGGTGGACGGCGGCGCGCCCACCACCGTGAGCTACGTGAGCCAGACGCTGCCCATTCCGCACGACAAGCCCGGCATCGCCGCCGCCACCGCGCTTGCCGGTGAGCTGCTGGGGCTACGCACCATCTACATGGATACCGGGAGCGGCGCCAAGCGTACCGTGAGCGCGGAGATGGTCGCCGCTGTGCGCCAAGCCGTGCAATGCCCGATCATCGTGGGTGGTGGGATCCGTGATGCGGCAGACAGCGCGTGCATTATGCGAGGCCGGCGCCGATGTGCTGGTGGTGGGCACGGCCTTCGAGCAGGATCCCGAGCTGATCTTCGCCATGAGCGAGGCGGTGCATGGGTGAGGCTGTCGAAGCCCCCTCCTATCTTCACCCGTTCGGTATGCGTCGCTCCTTCGGCTTCCTCCAGGTCACCCTGCTGTTCGTGTGCTGCGTTCTGCTGCACATATCCCCCGCCCTTGGGCAAGCGGATTCGCTGTGGAACGTCTGGAACAACAAGGCCCTTCCCGACAGCGCACGCCTGAAGGCCATCAGCGCCCTATCGTGGAAGGCCGTGTTCGAAAAGCCGGACAGCGGGATCGCGCTTGCCGAACAACAGCTGGTGCTGGCCATGAGCAGTAGCGACCTGAAGGCGCGGTTCATGGCGTACAACACGCTGGCCGTTGGCAACAAACTGCGCAGCGACCTGCCCGCCGCCATCGCCTACTTCGAGCGATGCCTGGAAGTGGCTCGTGAGATGAAGGACCGCGGCCGCATGGCCAACACCTTCAGCAACATGAGCACCGTGTACAAGGAGCTCGGCGATCAACCCAAGGCCCTGGACCTGCTCCAGCAAAGCCTGGCCATCGACACGGAACTGGGCAACAAGGAGGGATTGGCGGGTACGTACAACAACATTGGCAACATCTACAAGCGCATCGGCGACCATCCAAAGGCCCTGATGAACTACGAAAAGAGCGCCGCCCTCTTCACCGAACTCGACCGACCGAAAGGACGCGCCGATGCGCTCGTGAGCATCGGCACCATGCACAACGAGCTGGGCGATCGCACCAAGGCGCTGGAGGAACTGCTGCTGGCGATATCCATCTACGAGAAGCTCGGAAGCCGTCTGGACCTGGGCAAGGCCTACAACAACCTCGGGCAGATACTGGGGCAGATGAAGCGGCATACCGAGGCCTTCGCCGCCCTGGATAAAGCGCAGGAGATCTTCACGTCCCTTGGCAATGAAGCTTCCTTGTGCCGTACGCATTACTACCGCGGCATTGTGCTCCTGGATGAAGGGAACGGACAGGCCGCCGTGCTGGCCTGCAGCAAGGGCCTGGAGATCGCCGACAGGCTTGACCTGCTGGCCCAGCGACTGGAATGCAGCGACTGCCTGCGGCGTGCGTATGCCATGACCGGCGACTACCGCAAAGGCTTTCAGTCGCAGGACGTGTACATCACCTTGCAGGATTCAATGGACCAGTTGCAGGACAGCAAGGAGGTCACGCGTATCGAGCTCACCCATGCCTTCCAGCAGCGGCAGATCGCCGACAGCTTGGAACAGGTGCGGGCGCGCTTCGAACGGGAGCTCACCTACCAGACCAACCTCACGCAGGAAAAGAACCGGCGCAACCTGCTGTTGCTCGGTGGCGTCGGCGCCTTGCTCTTCGCCGGTGGTGTGCTGAACCGCCTACGCTTCACACGCCGCGCCAAGGCCGCGATCGAGCGGGAGAAGGACCGCAGCGACGAACTGCTGCACAACATCCTGCCCGAGGAAGTGGCCACCGAACTGAAGGCCAAAGGCCGTGCAGATGCGCGCAGCTTCGAGAACGTCACCGTGCTCTTCACCGATTTCAAGGGCTTCACCATGATGGCCGAGCGGCTCAGCGCTGCCGAGCTGGTGGCGGAGATCGACCACTGCTTCAAGGGGCTCGACGGCATTGTGGAGAAATACCGCGTGGAAAAGATCAAGACCATCGGCGATGCGTACATGGCCGTGGCCGGACTCCCCGATCCCAACGCATTCCGGCGCACGCGAGGCTGTGATGGCGGCGTTGGAGATGGTGGACTTCATCGCCGCGCCGCAGGACCGAACGCCTCGCAGAAGGCCAGCCCGCCTTCGAGATGCGCGTAGGACTTCACTCCGGTCCGGTGATCGCCGGGATCGTGGGCGTGAAGAAGTTCGCTTACGACATCTGGGGCGACACGGTGAACGTGGCCTCACGCATGGAAAGCAGCGGCGAGCCTGGACAGGTGAACATCAGCGGCGCCACCTACGCGCTGGTCAAGGACGTGCCAGGACTGCGCTTCGAAGCGCGTGGCCAGGTGGAGGCGAAGAACAAGGGCACACTGGAGATGTACTTCGTGCACCGCAGCTGATCACTGCACCACCAGGCGCTGGGTGGCGGTGTCGATCACCGGCGGTCAATATGCACGATGTACAGGCCACTGGCCAAGGGCTGCGGCAGCATGACGGGCATCACGGATCCATCCGAAACGCGGCTCCAGGACCACGCTGGCCACGCGGCTCCCAATAGGTCATGGACCTCCACGGTAACCGGCGCTTCCTCATCGAAGCCGCATCGGCCAGGATGTTCAAACTTCCGTCGGAAGATGGGTTCGGGAAGATGTTGAACAGTGAATCGGCTCCGAACCACCTTCCACCTTCGGCCACACGTTGCTGATCACCTGGCAAAACCATAGCCGATGCGAATGGTACACGAAGGACCGAACGCACACCACGAGCTTCCGTTATCAAAACTTCCCTGCACCTGCACGTTGTACGTGCGGCCACGCTTCAACGGCAAGGTGGCCCAATTGCCCAACATGAGCGAGCGAGATGTCGAAGCGATGTTGCGCGCATAGGCCGGCTGCCCGGCGATGTTCGTAAAGCGAAAGCGATACTTGTTGGCACCGGGAACCTCCGTGGCATTGATCACACTGCTTCCCAACACAAGCCCATTCGCGCCGCACGATACCGCCTGGATCGGGGGTGCTGGTCAAGGCCGTGGGCAATACATCCGTTCTCCGTCCCTGTCTGTACCCCTTTGCGGTAGAGCGAAGCGAAATCCCCGCTCACCGCCGCTACTTCCGAACCGAGGCTGAGCAGCTTCGCATAGCCCAGTTCACGCGCCACGCCGAACCCATCACCGCCGCTGTCGACCACCTCGAAGTTGAAGCACTGGTCCGCAGCGATCGCGAGTACTGGTCTCCATCAAGGTGCCCGCTTCGGTATAAGCTGGACTTTGCGCGATCGTATTGCCCAATGCGTCCTTGATCCTCCAGCTGGTCTCCTCCGGGTTCTCGTCCGTGAGCACCTTCACCTGCACCTGGTAACTGTCCGCCGTTCCTTTCTCATCGGTCATCGGCACTTGTAGGATGTTCTCCAGCGGGCCCTGGTCCGGTTGACCATTCACGGTCAGGATCCGGAACTCCAGCACGTCACCATCCACCAGCCCGTTCACCACGGGCAATACCGGCTGCCGTGTCTGGCCGGTGGCGGCCGGGTTCGCCAGCACCCAATTGAAGGTGCTGTTCGTGAATCCGTTCTTCAGGATGTCGATATCGCAGCTCGTCATCGTTTCCCCGCCCACATTCTGGATCCGCAGGACCGGCTGGACCACGCCGTCACATACGTAGCGCAAGCCCACGTACGATTCGATGCGGGAGTCGTACTGATTCTGTTGGGCTTGGGCCACGGTGGCGCAGAGCAACAGTGGCAGGGTGAGGAAGCAGAGGTTGGTCTTCATGGCTCGGGGGAGTCGAACAAAGGAACTCCATCCGGACCATGACCGCAATACCCACATAGGGTAACTTTTGTTATGGTCTCCCGATCAGAATCGCAGTGTACATCCGCCCAGCACGTTGATGGGCGCCTGCGGGTAGTAACCCACACCGGAGACGCGCTCGCCACCGTACCAATAGCTGTAGCTCCAGCCGTTGCTCTCGTACAACTCGCTGAAGATGTTGCGCAATCAACGCAGGACGACCAACCTACCTGAGCCGACACCCGCGCCACCTGCGTACAAGGTGTAGTGATAGGTGGCCATGGGCAGGTCCCTCACGTCGATCTGCTTTTGGCTCGCATCAGAGTTGACCCTCACCTGCTTCACCGCCCGGCACATCACGTCATACAGAACGAGCATACCGTCCGACCCGGCCGGTAGCCGATAGTTCAAGGTCGCTTGCGTACTAGCGGGGTTGGGGAAGACCGCTAACTGGCGTGTAAGCGCGATCTCCGCGACACTCAGCCCCAAGGTATCGCATGGACTGCCTGCCAATGGCCCTAAATGATAGTTGGGATGGTTGGGAAGTGTACTCTGGTAGTAGGCCGGTAACTCTATTCCATGTTGTTCGATATTACACCCAAGCCCAGTCACATCAGGGTCATGGATCACATGCAAATGCAATGTGGCATTCCCAGTACCTATGTATATCTTACCATCTGGCGCAAGCTGCGCGATGTCAAATATCGTTGCCAGTGGGGGAGCAGGTGAGTAGAAAGTGTCCCATTCCGCAATTTGGACCATAGAGCTTGGAATATCAGCAGCGGTCACATCAAATTGGTAAACATCTAAATACGAAGAGACGTAAAGCAAACCTGAACTTGGTGAAAATGCGACACCCCCAGTAGCATTTCCATCATCGATTTCCACATGTACTGGATCATAAAAGAGCCCTGAGCAACGATCAAAGCTAAATATGTCCAAATCTTCCACTCCCCAGTAATACGCGAACATACTTCCATCCGGAGAGAAGCACATCTGCCCACCATCAGCTGGCCGATAAACCCCAATATCCTGCATCGATGGCATACCAACACCCGCAGGAGTCACCAGCAATTTATAATACGTGTTCGAGTTCAGCTTGTGACAGAACACCCACCAATCCCTACCGTTGGCATGCTTAACTCCTGTTATGCGACCTGGATTCAATTCGTCTTGGATCAGGATTTGATTTTTCAGAACCACTTCTCCTAAGCCACCCTGCAGGTCCATGTCAACGACCGACAAATACAAGTACTCTGCATTTGAACCTATTTGATCATCGATAGTTCCATGGAACAGGTAGTACAAGTGATCTGAGCCAGGCACAGGTATGACCAAAGCATTTTGAGAGAGATGCAGGCCGGAGGTCGGCGTAATATCGGTATAAGCGCTTGGGTTAATCCCCGTACCATTGACCATGGTATCACCGTTCGCATTGGCGATATAATACCCGTTCGTGTAGAAAAGCAGGTTACCAGCAGAGTCCGTGATGTTCGCACTGGTACGCCCGAAGCCCATCTCCCGGTTCACATAGTAGATATTCGCACCACCCCCCATGAAATCTATGTTGGTCCCACCCCAAGGCAGGCCTGCCTGGCTATCGTAGCCCCCCATCCACAGATTGTTCAAGCCCTGCTGGGCAATGACCTGCTTGAAAGAAAAGATGCTCAGGGCGAGCAAGAGCCAGCCACGAACACCTTGGGTCCAATGCTTCATATCTGCGCCCAGTCAACGCAGGACTACCAACCTTCCTGAGCCGACACCCAGTTGAAGGTGCTGTTCGTGAGCCCGTTCTTCAGGATGTCAATATCACAGCTCGTCATCGTCTCACCGCCCACGTTCTGGATGCGCAGCACAGGCTGCACCACTCCATCACATGAATAGCTCAGACCCACATACGATTCGATGCGGGAATCGTACTGAATGATCTGTGCTTTGAGCGTGCCTGCACATAGCAGGGGTGTCAAGGATGTCAGGATCGTCTTCATGGTGCTGGGGAGTTGAACAAAGGAACTCCATCCGGACCATGACCGCAATACCCACAGAGGGTAACCTTGGTTATGGTCCTCCGATCAGAATCGCAGCGTACATCCTCCCAGCACGTTGATCGGCGCCTGCGGGTAGTACCCCACTCCGGAGACGCGCTCACCTCCGCTCCAATAGCTGTAGCTCCAGCCGTTGCTCTCGTACAGCTCGCTGAAGATGTTGCGCACCGTCAGGTTGAGGTCGATGCTCTTCGTGCCTTTCACGCCGGTAAGCGAAACGTTCGCGCGCAGGTCGTTCACGACGTACGCATCGAGTGACCGCTCATCACTGCTCGTGTTGTCGAGGAACTGCGGACCCACGTACTTGGCGACCCAGGTGAGTTCCGCGTAACCACGGGCCGGGCTGTTCCACAGGCGATGGCTGACCTCGCCTGCGGCGATGATGTTCGGCGAGAAGGCGATGTCGGTCTCCCCCAGCACCGTGGGCCGCTGTCCGCCATTGTCATAGTCATCCGCATAGTCCGTGAAGTTGCGGATCCTGTTGCGGCTGAAGGTGGCGTTGCCACCCAGCGTGAAACGTGAAGTGATCATCGCGCGGCCTTGGAGCTCCACCCCTTGCCGATAGCTGTTGGGCACGTTGGTACGCGCATACAGACCCACATCGTTCAACTCGCCCGTGTTCACCAGCTGATCGGCGTACACCATGTTGTACAGTCCGACCGAGATCATCGTGCGCGCGGTGCGGCGCTCCCAGCCCACCTCGGTATCGAACAGCGTTTCCGCCTTCGGTCGCTTGCCGGGTGCGGCGCTTACGAAGTCATCGCGGCCGGGCTCTTTGTTGCCCACGGCGAAGGATGCGTAGGTGCGCTGGCCCTGGCCGGGTCGCCATTGCGCGCCCACCTTCGGGTTGAAGAAGGTCAGGCTCGCACGCTGCCGTTCCAGCGTCAACTGCTGGTTGAACCCATCGTAGTCATACCGCACACCGCGTACCTGCGCTTCGGCGAAGAGCTCGAATTTCTCATGGACGCGATGCAGGCCCTTGACGAAGACGTTGGCCTCGTCCTTCCGCGCATCATCGGCGTAATACTCGAAAGGAGGTACAGGTATCGTGTAGCTCCCCGCCCACAACACCTGTCCGAAATGCCGGCCATCGTATCGCATCGCGCTGCCCCCGAGCGTGAGCTCGGTCCTCCCCTGCTTGCGGCGGATCGCGAGGTTGAGGCCGTTCAGCGTGTTGTCCAGCCAGCGGCGGCGGATCACGTCCGTGAGCGCGAGCTCGCCGGTACCGCTGTCCGGCATGGGCGGCGTGATGCCATAATCCGTGATGGCCTCGCCCGGCCTGTATTCCTCGTAGAAGCCGCTGCCATCCACGCGGAAGAGCGTAATGTTCAGATCCGTCCTCTTGCCGAGCTGTTGATCGAACAGCACCTGGTAATGCGTCTGCGTGTAGTCGTCCACCTGGTTCGCGTAGGTGAACTCGTTCCATGTGCGGTTGGTATCGAGCACTTCCTTGGGCACGCCGTTCCACGCCTGGTAGGTGACCTCGTGCCCGCTGAAGGTGATGAAGCGCAGCGAACTCGTCCGGCCGATCCACGCGCCCTGCAGGAAGTAGCTCTTCAGATTCGCGCTCGCCCGATCGATGTATCCGTCGCTCGAAATGGATGAGATGCGGCCGTCGAAGGAGAAGCGGTCCTTGATCAAGCCGGTGCCCAGGCTGGCGGTGTAGCGCTGGGTTCCATACGATCCGCCGAAGATGCTCACACTGGCATTGGGCGCCTTCTTCACCGCCGTGGTGCGGATGTTGATGCTACCACCGAACGCGCCAGGTCCGTTGGTGCTGCTGCCCACGCCACGCTGAACCTCGATGTCCTCAGTGCTCGTCACAAGGTCCGGCAGGTTCACCCAATACACGGCCTGACTTTCGGCGTCATTCAGCGGGACGCCGTTGATGGTGACGTTGATGCGCGTCGCATCGCTTCCGCGGATGCGGATGCCCGTGTAGCCGAAGCCCGTACCTGCATCGGTGGTGGTGACCACGCTCGGCAGTTGATCGAGCAGCAACGGCATGTCCACACCCGTGTTGATCTTTTGCAGCTCCTTGGACGTGATGGTGCTCTGCACGAACGGAGAGCGGTCCCCAGCGCGCAAGGCGGTCACCTGCACCTCGCGCAGCTGACGGGCGTCCGTGCGCAGGCGCAGGGCGAGCGGGGTGTTGTCCGCGATCACGTTGATGGACGTATCGAGCGTTGTGTATCCGACGCAAGCCACGCGTAGATGCTGCTGTCCTGGGCCCACACCTTTTAATTCGAACCCCCCCTGTTCATCCGCGCGTGTGCCGAAGCCGAAGTCGCCGATGGTCACGGAGGCGAAGGGTACGCCCAGGCCATCATCGCCTGTTATCGTTCCACTGATCTTTGCTTGCGCCCATGCGCTGCTACAGATCAACCAAGTGATCGCTCCGACATATGTTCTTGTCCGCATGTCCTCCGTGTTCAAGGTCCGCGCGGAGGCGATCACCGATGTGATCCATGGTCCCTTGGCGGCATTACCCGCCCAGGTTCATTGGGTATGATCTCAGCTCCGACACGTCGGAGCACCCCGTTGCAAGACGGGACAAAGCTACGTACAACGGAGGCCGTACCGCTACCTTCGGATCCAGACCGCCCCCCTTCCGCTTTCACACGCTCATGAGGTTCATCACCGCCTTCGTTGCACTGCAGGCCGCAGCCTCACTGGCGCAATGGGATGGCACCACTTCCCCGCATCGCCTGCGCCTGAACCTGTGGGCGGACACGATGATGGTGAACGCGGTGGATATGGCCCATTGCCATGATGGCCGGCTGTTCATCGTGGAACGCCATGGATCGATCCGTATCGTCACGGACAGTGGCACGGTGCTCACCACTCCCTTCCTCAGCATCAACAACCTTGTCTATTCCACGTCTGGTGAATCGGGCTTACTGGGCATGACCTTCGATCCGGATTTTGCGAACAATGGCTTCTTCTACGTGAACTACACCGGCCTTCCGGGCCCGGGCATCACCCGCATCGCCCGGTATTCGGTGAGCGCAGATCCGAACATCGCCCAAGCCTCCAGTGGCCACATCATCTATAGCTGGCCCCAACCGTACAACAGCCACAACGGTGGCGACCTTGACTTCGGCCCGGATGGCAACCTGTGGTTCCCCTTGGGTGATGGCGGTGGCTCCGGCGATCCGCAGAACCACGCACAGGACCTCCGCGATCCGTTGGGAGACCTGGTGCGCATCCATCCCGAGAGCGACAGCACGTATTCGATACCCGCGGATAATCCTTACGTGAACGCGAACAACGATACGCTGCCGGAGATCTACGCAAGCGGCTTTCGCAATCCGTTCCGCTTCGGCTTCGACCGCCTCACCGGTGATGTCTGGATCGGCGACGTGGGGCAAGGCACGTGGGAGGAAGTGGACTTCATTCCCGCTGGAAGTCCCGGTGGCCAGAACTTCGGCTGGCGCTGCCGCGAAGGGATAGCGCCATACAACACCACCGGATGTCAACCGACTTCATTCTATGATCCGCCGATCAAGGTCCATCCCAACACGCCGTGGTGCGCCGTCATCGGCGGACGCGTTTATCGCGGCGATGCGATCCCGTGGCTTTTCGGTCGCTACGTGTACACCGACTACTGCCTAGGACAATTGCATACGCTGGAACCGGATGGCCAAGGAGGATGGGTCCACGATTCATTGCTGACATCGGGCATCGCGGGCCTCACGTTCATCGCGGAGGACAGCGCCGGCACGCTGTTCACTGCCGACAGGGTCCTCGGAAAACTGTACCGCATCGAGGACGCATGCCCTTACGACGCGCCAGTGATCGCAGAGAACGGAGGATCCCTTGATGCACCCGATGGCCTTGCATGGCAGTGGTACATGAATGATATCGTCATCACAGGAGCGAACGCTCAATCCTTCGAGCCGCCGCTCAATGGTGACTATCACGCTGTGGTGCTGCTGGACTCTTCCTGCGCCCTGGCGTCGAACACCATCACCTTCATTTCCACGGCGGCCGGTGGTGTGCCTCGCGATCTGATCCATGCGGGGCCCGTGCCGGCGAATGATCAGCTCTCCGTGAACTGGCCATCATCCATCGGCGTGACCAGCCTTCAACTCATTGATGTGATCGGAACCGTTGGCGCAGATCAACCGGTTGCGGGCAACAGTGCCATGATCTCCACCGCCGGCATTCCTGCCGGAAGCCATGTGCTGGTGCTTTCAGGCCGCGATGGTCACGTGCTGTTCCGCCAGCGCATCGTCGTGGCGCATTGATATTCAAGGAACATTTCCGCAACTCCGGCTCAGGGCCGGAATGACGACCAAATTTTGTGTAACCCGATTAATTACTTGTTGTCATGCCGGGCTTGACCCGGAATCGCGAAAAGGAGGAGCTACCACCACTTCCGCGACTTCGGGTCGGGGCGGAGTGACAACCTTTTTGGCAGATCTGAATGCCCGATCACCCCTCCGAACACATCTTCGCCGGATCCACCCATTTGTCGAAGTCCTCGGCGCTCACGTAGCCCAGGGACAGCGCCGCAGCCTTCAGCGTGGTGCCTTCCTTATGCGCCTTCTTCGCGATCTCCGCGCTCTTGTAGTAGCCGATGTGGGTGTTGAGGCTGGTCACGAGCATCAGCGAATTCTCCAGGTGGCGCTGGATCGTGGGCTTGTTGGGCTCGATGCCTTCGGCGCACTTATCGTTGAAGCTCACGCACGCATCGCCCAGCAGGCGCGCGCTCTGCAGCACGTTCGCCGCGATCAGGGGCTTGAACACGTTCAACTCGAAGTGGCCTTGCATGCCGCCTATGCTCACCGCCATGTCGTTGCCGATGACCTGTGCGCACACCATCGTCAGCGCTTCAGGCTGTGTGGGATTCACTTTGCCGGGCATGATGGATGAGCCGGGTTCATTGTCCGGGATGATCAGTTCGCCGATGCCGCTGCGCGGACCGCTGCTGAGCACGCGGATGTCGTTGCCGATCTTCATCAGCGACACGGCCTGGCGCTTCAAGGCTCCGCTCAGTTCCACCATCGCATCGTGCGCGGCCAGTGCCTCGAACTTGTTCGGCGCCGTGATGAACGGCAGCTTCGTGAGCTCCGCGATCTTCTTCGCCACCAGCACGCTGTATCCCTTGGGCGCATTGAGCCCCGTGCCCACCGCCGTTCCGCCGAGCGCGAGCTCGCGCACCATCTCCAACGCGTTGTTCACGGCGCGCATGCCGTTGTCCAGCTGCTGCACGTACCCGCTGAACTCCTGGCCCAGCGTGAGCGGCGTGGCGTCCATGAAGTGCGTGCGGCCGGTCTTCACGATGCTGTCGAAGGCCTTGCTCTTCGCGGCCAGCGTGTCGCGCAGCTTCTTCACGCCCGGCAGCGTCACCTCCACGGTGAGCTTGTAGGCCGCGATGTGCATGGCCGTGGGATAGGTGTCGTTGCTGCTCTGGCTCTTGTTCACGTCGTCGTTCGGGTTGAGCACCTTCTGCTCGTCCGTGAGCTTACCACCGCTGAGCACGTGCGCGCGGTAAGCCACCACCTCGTTCACGTTCATGTTGCTCTGCGTGCCGCTGCCCGTCTGCCAGATCACCAGCGGGAACTGGTCATCGAGCATGCCCGTGAGGATCTCGTCGCAGACCTTGCCGATGAGGTCGCACTTCGCCTGCGAAAGCTTGCCGAGTTCCAGGTTGGTGAGCGCGGCGGCCTTCTTCAGGTAGGCGAAGGCATGCACGATCTCGCGTGGCATGCTGCCCGGCGGGCCGATCCTGAAGTTGTTGCGGCTGCGCTCCGTCTGCGCGCCCCAATACTTGTCGGCGGGCACCTTCACCTCGCCCATCGTGTCCTTTTCGATCCGGTAGTCCATGGTTCGTTCTGGAAGAGTCGACCCGGTGGGTCGACGGTACAGTGGCCTATACTTTTTGGGATTGTCCCTGCTGCATCAGGAAGGCTTTCAGGAAGCCGTCGATCTCGCCGTTCAGCACATCGTCGGTGCTGCTGGTCTCGTGGCCGGTGCGCACGTCCTTCACCAGCTTGTACGGTTGCAGCACGTAGTTGCGGATCTGGCTGCCCCACTCGATCTTCTTCTTGCCCGCCTCGATCTCCGTGCGTTTGCTGCGGCGCTTTTCCAGTTCCGCCTCGTATAGCTGGCTCTTCAGCAGTTGCAGCGCCTTGGTCTTGTTGTCCAGCTGGCTCCTGGTTTCGGTGTTCTCGATGATGATGCCGCTCGGCCCGTGGCGCAAGCGCACACCGGTCTCCACCTTGTTCACGTTCTGGCCACCGGCGCCACCGCTGCGGAAGGTGTCCCACGTGATGTCCGCCGGGTTGATGTCGATCTCGATGGTCTCGTCCACCAGCGGATACACGTACACGCTTACGAAGCTGGTGTGGCGGCGCGCATTGCTGTCGAAGGGGCTGATGCGCACCAGGCGGTGCACGCCGTTCTCGCTCTTGAGCATGCCGTACGCGAAGTCGCCGTTGACCTCCATGGTGGCCTGCTTGATGCCCGCGCCTTCACCGTCCTGGTAGTCGAGCACTTTCACTTCATAGCCGTTCTTGCTGGCCCACATGCGGTACATGCGCAGGAGCATCAGGGCCCAGTCGCAGCTTTCGGTGCCACCCGCCCCGCTGCTGATCTGCACAACGGCGCTCAACGGATCCTCCTCGGCGCTGAGCATGTTCTTGAACTCGAGCTCCTCCAGCGCATCGCTGGCCTTCTTGAACTGCGCGTCCATCTCCTCCTCACTCACGTCCTTGGCCTTGAAGAAGTCGAAGGTCACCTCGGTGTCGTCCACTTCGCGCTTCACGCTTTCGTAGAGGCCCACCCAACGCTTCAGCTCGCGGATCTTCTTCATCACCACCTGGGCCTCCTTCTGGTCGTTCCAGAAGTCGGGGTCGTGGGTGTACTTCTCCTCCTCCAGGATCTGCCCGCGCTTCTCCTCCACATCCAGGTAGCCTTTCAGGGCTTCGAGGCGGGTCTGGAGGTCGAGGATCTTGTCGATGGTGATCATGCGGAAAACCTTACCACAGAGGCACAGAGGGCACGGAGAAATTCCAAAGCGGCTGCGAAAGTACAGGTCAGTCGGCCTTCATGGCGGCTTCGATCAGCTCCCCCTCAAAACCGCGGCCCATCAGGTAGTGCTTCACGCGCTGCTCCCGCTCCCACTCGTTGCGGCCCTTGACCTTGGCGCGTTGCTTTTCCACGGCGGCCTGCAGGAAGGCGATGTACTCATCGTCGTCGATGGCCGCGTGCGCCTTGGTGATGCACGGCGCCGATACTTTCTTGAAGGTCAAGGCCTGGCGGATCTTCACCCAGCCCCAGCCCTTCTGCCGGAATTTGCTCACGGCGTAGTGCTCCGCGAAGCGCTGCTCGTTCAGGTACCCGTCCACGATCATCTGGCCGATCACCTGTTCCACCTCCTCGCGGTGCAGGCCCCAGTCGTAAAGCTTATCGCGCAGTTCCTGGTGGCAGCGCTCCTGCATGGCGCAGTAGCGGCGGGCTTTTTCGAGGGGGTTGGCGGCGGACGACGACCCTGGCATGGCGCGAAGATGCGGCTGTGCGGAGCACATCTGACCTGAATACCCGACGGTACGGATCGGCCATCGCATTCACCGCGGTTCGCAACTGATTTCCGAGCTTACCGCTATATTGGTGTGAACAAACACCCGCGAACCCATGCGAACGGTCTTACTTCCATCCATGTTGGCCATGGCTGGTGCGATGCACGCTTCCCAGATGGTCGTGGTCCTTTACACCACCGATCGGGTCGTGGTGGATCATATGCGTCGGGTGGATGCGAATACCGACAACCGCATATTGTTCCGCAGTGAGGTGCAAGTGGAGGCACGGATCAACTGGCACGTGGTGGGCGGCAAGGCTCCATACACCCTGGTCGATCAGCACTGCGAAGGCATGGGCATTGTAAGCGTCACCGTAATGGATGCATGTGGACGGATCGCCAGTGCCAAACGTGTGATCAGGGAGATCCGTCACACGCGGCTGGATGATACGCCCTTGATCAACCCAGCTGCACCGTGCGTGACCAGCGTCGCTTCATTCAGCGCGAAAGAGCAGGATGATGCAGCCCTCAAGGCCCGAATTGAACTCGCCAAGCGCCAGCGGATGTACGACAAGACCAGCAAGCGCCAACGCACCACAGGTTATGGTGGTGATGATATGGCTGATCGGAAAGGTGGCGAGCGAAAGCCGAGTGGTGGAACAGGGCGCCGAACGATGTTGGCGAACCGGGAGATGCGGAGGTAAGCGGCGGGGATCAAAGATCGCTTCGCCAGATCCCGGATGGCCGGGTCCCGCCCCGACATATCGAGGCCTGGCCTCCGGGAAAGGGCTCGCGAAACGGGTGGAATTAAAGATCGCTTCGTCGCAAAGCCTCCTCAACCACAGAAATTAAAGATCGCTTCGTCGCAAAGCCTCCTCGCGAAGGCGGTTGATCAACGATCGCTTCGTCGCCGAGCCTCCTCGCGAACTCAGAGGGGCACTTCCTTGCCGTCGCTGTCCTGGATCGTGTAGTCCAGGTATTGGTGGCTGCCTTCGCCGAGGACCTTCACGCTCTTCTTCCAGCGCCACCACCACTGCATGCGGATGCTGGGGAAGCCCTTGGTGAAGTAGGCGGCCAGGAAGGGATGCACCTTCAGCGTGATGCCGCTCATGTTCTTTTCGCCGAGCAGGTAGTTCAGCGCGTTCTCGATCTCGTCGATGATGAGCACAGGGGCGCTCACTTCGCCAGTGCCGCCGCAGGTGGGGCAGCTCTCGCTGGTGTCGATCTCGGTTTCGGGACGCACGCGCTGGCGCGTCATCTCGATCACCCCGAAACGTGAAGGCGGCAGCACGTTGTGCTTGGCCTTGTCGTCCTCCATGGCGTCCTTCAGGACCTTGTGTAGCTGCCGGCGGTTCTCCGGCTCGTACAGGTCGATGAAGTCCACGCAGATGATGCCGCCCATGTCGCGCAGCCGCAGCAGGCGGGCGATCTCCTTGGCCGCTTCGATGTTGGTGTCGAAGGCGTTCTTTTCCTGGTCGTGGTTGCCGCCCTTGCGACCGCCGCTGTTCACGTCGATCACGTGCATGGCCTCGGTCTTCTCGATGATCAGGTAGGCGCCACTGGGCAGCATCACCTGCTTGCCGAAGGCCTGCTTGATCTGCTTGTTCACGAAGAAGTTGTCGAAGATGTCGACCTTCCCCGTGTAGAGCTTCACGATGTTCTTCTTCTCCGGCGCGATCTTCTCCAGCGTCTCGCGCACTTCCTCATACACCACCTGGTTGTCCACGTGGATGTTGGTGAAGTCCTTGTTCAGCACATCGCGCAGCACGGCATTGGTGCGGTCGATCTCGCCGAGCAGTTTCTTGGGCGGAATGCCGCTCTTCATGTTGCGGAACATCACGTCCCAGCGGCCGAGCAGTGTCTTCAGGTCGGTCTCGAGGTCCTCCGCCTTCTTGCCTTCGGCGTTGGTGCGCATGATCATGCCGAAGTTCTTCGGGCGGATCGAATGCATGAGCTCCTTCAGCCGCTTGCGCTCCGCTTCGTCGGTGATGCGGCTGCTGATGCTGACCTTGTTGATGAAGGGCACCAGCACCATGTATCGGCCGGCCAGGGTGACCTCAGCGGTGAGGCGTGGGCCCTTGGTGCTGATGGGCTCCTTGGCGATCTGCACCAGAACGGTCTGGCTGGCGCTGAGCACGTCGGCCAGCTTGCCTTCCTTCTCGATGTCCGGCTCCAGCTTCCACTCATCGAGCAAGGACGTAGTGATGTTGCCCTGTACCGCGGCCTTGGTGAACTTGAAGGCGTTGCGGTACTGCGGACCGAGGTCGAAGTAGTGCAGGAAGGCATCGCGCTCGTGGCCCACGTCCACGAACGCAGCATTGAGGCCCGGGGCCACCTTGCGGATCTTCGCTAGGTGGATGTCGCCCACAGCGAAGCCTTTGTCCGTCTTTTCGCGGTGCAGCTCCATGAGGAGCCTGTCGCGCATGACGGCGATGGCCACCTCGCCCCCTTGGGAGCGGATGATGAGGTCTACGCTCACGGCAGCGTGATGTGGGAACGTACGGAACGGTCCATGTGGGTGTGCGGCATTGCGGCCCCACCCCGGTCAGGAGTGCAGGGCCAAGCCGCTCAAAGGGCTCCGCTTAGCGGACGCGCTTCTTGTGACGGTTCTTACGAAGGCGCTTCTTGCGCTTGTGGGTGGCCATCTTGTGGCGCTTCCGCTTCTTACCGCAGGGCATGTGCTTACTTGATTTTCGTTCGAATGTCCGTGATTAGCCGATCGGCCCCGTTCAGGCGGGCCGTGTCCGTCACCAGTGTCTTATAGGTCTCCAGGGCCGCAATGGCCTTGTCGTTGCTGTCCAATGTGGCGTAGGCCTGTCCCAGGAACGCATAGGCATCGGGATAGCCCTTGCCGTCCAGCGCGATCACCTTCTTGAAGCGCTCCATCGCCTTGTCGTACTGCCCGGTCTGCCAGCTGAACAGGCCCAGGTGGTATTGCGCCTCGATGTTCTTCGGCTCCTTCTCGGCCAGTTCGCGCAGCTTCAGGATGGTCTGCATGGGCGGCGCGCCGCTGTTCAGTTCCACGAGGATGGCGTTCACGTTCGGATCGCTGCTCATGGGACCTTCGGGCGTGGCTGACGCGTCCTCCGCGTGGGGCGTGCTGCCGCTGTTGGGGTCCTCGCTCACGCGACCACCCGCCTCAGGCGTCTCCGCTCCGGCCTTGGCCGCAGGCGTGCGCGGGGCCAGTGCCAGCAGCAGCGTCACCGCCACTGCTCCACCGATCATCGCCCAATGCCTGCCTTGCAATGCCATTATTTCTTCACCGTGCTGTTCTTCACCTTGTCCACGAACACATCGGCCGGCTTGAAGGACGGCACGTCGTGCGCTGGAATGATGATGGTGGTGTTCTGTGCGAGGAGACGACCCGTCTTCTGGGCCCTGTGCTTGCGGAGGAAACTGCCGAAACCGCGCAGGTGCACGTCCTCGCCCGCCTCCAGGTTGTTCTTCACCTCATCCATGAACGCCTCGATCGCCACCAGGACGATGCCGCGTTCGATGCCCGTACGCTTGCTGATATTGCCGACCAGTTCCGCCTTCGTCATGGACTCTCTTTCTTTTTTGGGGCTGCGAAGATAGCCTTCCGATCGATCCGCGCAACCCATCTTTGGGCCTGTATGTCAAGAAGTTCGTTCGGAGGGACCATGGATGAATACGGGGCATTGATTACTGGGCGCCAGGGCGCATTTTTTGACCACAGATGGAACAGATGAACGCAGATGGACGCAGATCAGTGGGTGTGCGGGGCGCCGGGGTGCCGTTATTTACCGCAGATGGCCGCAGATGGACGCGGATGAACCCAGATAGACGCGTGGACAGGGTGCGCGGCGCTGGGGCGTCGTTGATTGACCGCGGATGAAAGGGATGAACAGGATGACCGCTGAAAGAACATAAGGGATCGGGTGGCAAGCTGACCTGGTTCTCCGGGGCCTTGCTGCCTTGGTACCGGGCGCACCGGCGTCCCCTGCCCTGGCGGAAATCCCGCGACCCGTACCGGATCTGGCTCAGCGAAGTGATCCTGCAACAGACCCGCGTGGACCAAGGTCTGGCCTACTGGCGGCGCTTTGTTGAGCGGTACCCCACCGTGCAGGACCTGGCCGCCGCTCATGAAGATGATGTGCTGAAGCTCTGGCAAGGCCTCGGCTACTACAGCCGCGCCCGCAACCTGCTCACCGCCGCCCGGCAGGTGGTCAACGACCATGGCGGCTCCTTCCCCACCACCCACGCTGACCTACTGACCCTCAAAGGCGTAGGGGACTACACCGCTTCAGCCATCGCCTCCATCTGCTTCGACCGGCCTGACGCGGTGCTGGATGGCAATGTGTACCGCGTGCTGGCCCGGGTCTTCGACATCGACACCCCGATCGATTCCACGGCAGGCCGCAACAGTTCCGCGCATTGGCCCAAGCAGCTGATCGACCCAAAGCACCCCGGCGACCACAACCAGGCCGTGATGGAGCTCGGTGCCACGGTGTGCACCCCCAGGAATTACACCTGCATGCTCTGCCCACTGCAGCCCAAATGCATCGCGTTCACCAGCAGTCGCATCGATATACTGCCGGTGAAGCAAGGTGTAACAAAGACCCGCGACCGCTTCTTTAACTACTTGCACGTGCGCCATCCGAGCGGAACCTACATGCGCCAGCGCGGACCCAAAGACATCTGGCAGGGGCTTTTCGAACTGCCCCTGATCGAAAGCGAAAAGCCTGTGAACAAGCGTCAGCTACTGGCGGAATTGGAGGGCGCCCATGGTCCGGGCTGGAAGGTGCTTTCGAACAGCGAAGAGGTGAAACATGTACTCAGCCACCAGATCATCCGGGCGGTGTTCTGGGAGGTGGAAGCGCCCGGGAACTTCCGTGCACCGCGCGAGTGGAAACGCGTGAAGACCAAGGAGCTGAAGACGCTGGCGGTGCCGCGGCTGATCGAGCGGTGGGTGGCTTCAACGGGCTCCTGATCATTACCGAACTATCTTCGTTCTCCATTACGAACCAAACACCTGCGCCGGGCTACGGCGTTCGAAGCATGAGCGGCGTCAACAAAGTGATATTGATCGGCAACCTCGGGGCCGACCCTGAGATCCGGCACCTGCAGAACGGTGTCAGCGTGGCCAACTTCCGCATTGCCACCAGCGAGACCTACAAGGACAAGAACACCGGCGAGAAGCGCGAACAGACCGAGTGGCACAGCATCGTGGCCTGGCGCGGCTTGGCGGAGATCACCGAGAAGTACCTGAAGAAAGGAAGCAAGGTGTACGTGGAAGGCAAGCTTCGCACCCGCAAGTGGGAGAAGGACGGCATCGACCGCTACACCACCGAGATCATGGCCGATGAGATGACGCTTCTTGACCGACCCAGTGGTGATCGGCAGGTCGCAGGTCCCGGCGAAGTCGGGAGGCAGGACCAGGGGCAGGCGCAGGGACAGGGGCAGGCGCAAGCACGACCCGCCAGCGCACCGGCGTCTACAGCGGCATCCGCCAGTGCAGGCGAGGACTTGGACGACCTGCCCTTCTGACCATCCATCCTCCCTACTTCATCGCACCACACGATCACGCGTTCGCGCACTGATGCTTTACACCCCACTGCTCGCTTTCACCTCTCCGGACCCGATCGCCATCGGTGCCATTGTGGTGATCGTGCTCCTCATTGTGATCAGCGCCTGCATGAGCGCCAGCGAAGTGGCCCTGTTCTCGCTAACACCCACCCAACTGCGCGACCTGAAGGAACGCGGTGGCGCCAGCGGTACGCGCGTGTTGGAGCTGCTGTCCAAACCCAGGCGCCTGCTGGCGACCATCCTGGTGCTGAACAACTTCGCCAACGTGGGCATCACCGTGCTCTCCACCGTGGCCATGGTCGGACTGTTCGACTTCAAGGCCATGCCCGATTACCTCGTGTTCATCGTGCAGGTGCTTGCCGTCACCTTCATCATGCTGCTCTTCGGTGAAGTGATCCCGAAGGTGTACGCCACCACCCACGCCATGAGCGTGGCCCAGATCATGAGCCGGCCACTCGTGACCTTGCGCACCCTGGCCTCACCCATCAACGAGGCCTTGATCCGCAGCACCTCGTTCATCGAGAAACGGTACCGCAAACGCGGACCCCAGAGCATCGGCGTGGATGCGCTCGGCCATGCGCTCGAGCTCACCAAGGATGCCAGCACCACCGCCGAGGAACAGCGCATCCTGCGCGGCATCGTGAAGTTCGGCGGCATCGAAGTGCGCCAGGTGATGCGCCCACGCACCGAGGTGGTGGCCTTCAAGCGCGAGCTCACGTTCCCCCAGTTGCTCATCGCCATCGTGGAAAGCGGATTCTCGCGCGTACCGGTCTACGAGGACACCATGGACCGCGTGGTGGGCGTGCTCAACATCAAGGACGTGCTTCCCCATCTGGACAAGACCGAACTGGACTGGCTGACGCTGCTGCGCGAACCCTACTTCATCCCGGAGAACAAAAAGCTCGGCGACCTGCTGAAGGAGTTCCAGAGCAAGAAGGTGCACCTGGCCGTGGTGGTGGATGAATACGGCGGCACAAGCGGCATCGTGACCCTGGAGGATGTCATCGAGGAGATCGTGGGCGACATCACCGATGAGTTCGACGAGGAGGATCTGGTGTACAGCAAGCTGGACGACCGCACCTGGGTGTTCGAAGGAAAGACCTCGCTCAACGACCTTTACCGGGTAATGGGTATCGACGGCAAGCTCTTCGAAGAGAACAAGGGCGATAGTGGAACGGTGGGCGGTTTCATCCTGGAACTCACGGGCCGCATCCCCCAGAAGGGCGAACAGGTCGCGCTGCACAACTACCTCTTCACCATCGAGAGTGCGGATAACAAGCGCGTGCGCCGGGTGAAGGTACTGGTGCGCGAAGAGCGACCTAAAGGATGATGGGGGTCAGAGGGCAGTTGGCAGGCCACAGGTCCCGACGAAGTCGGGAGGCAGTTGGCAGGCCGCAGGTCCCGACGAAGTCGGGAAGCAGGGCCAGGAGCATGGGCATCCTGGGTATCACCGTCCTGCTCGCTTCCTGCGGCGATGATGCCGTTCCCAAGCCGCGCGGCTATCTCCGGTTGGACATGCCGGACACCAGCTACACCGTCTGGCATGGCGGATGTCCGTTCAACGCCGAGGTGGCCGGCTATGCGATGATGGTGGACAAGCCGCGAAGCGCATCGACCACTACTGACACGGCATGCTGGACCACCATGCGGTTCGGTGGACAACACGCTGACGTGTTCATGACCTACCGCCGCATCGATGGCGACCTGGCGCAGTTGATCGATGATGCGCACACGTTCAAGGACAAGCACGAGGCGAAGGCCGCGCGCATCCGATCGGAACGCATCATGCGCACCAAGGACCGTGTGTTCGGAACCTATTTCGACGTGGAAGGTGATGTGGCCAGCCCCGTGGTGTTCTACCTGACCGACAGCACCACGCACTTCCTGTACGCCTCGCTGTACTTCGATGCGCGACCGAACGCCGATTCACTTTCGCCGGTGACGGACCGCATCCGCGAAGATCTGCGGCACTTCGTGCGAACGCTCACCTGGCGCTGATCCGCCCGGTGCGGTGAACCACCGCCAGCAGCGTGCTGAGCAGCAGCAACGCACCGAACTGATGCAACACGCCGAGCACGATGTTCACCTGCGTGATCAAGGTGAGCACGCCCAATGCGAACTGCACCAACACGGCCACCAGCAGCCATGGCCAAACGCCGCGCAAAGAGGCTTCGCGCCGGAAGTGCACCGCGAAGCCCACGAACGCTGCCGCCACCAACCACGCCAGGTTCCGGTGGACGAACTGCACACCTTCCTTGTGCGCAATGAAGTCCATGACAGTGCCGGTGTACTGCGTGGCCTGATCGCTGAGGAAGGATCCGTTCATCAGCGGCCAGGTGTTCGCCACATGGCCCGCATCCAGCCCCGCCGTGAACGCGCCGTAGATCACCTGCGCCACCAGCAGCACCAATAAGGCACGCGCCCATTTCGCCGGGGAGGATCCATCGCCGGCGAACGCATGCCGTCCACGCCGGATGTCGAACACCGTCCACAGTACCAATGAGAACACGCTGAACGCCGCGCACAGGTGGATCGCCAATCGATAGTGGCTTACATCCACGTTCTTGTCCAGGCCGCTGGCCACCATGAACCAGCCGAGCGCCCCTACCACCCCACCGCCGACGAGGATCGCCAACGAGCGTTGCATCAACCACCCCTTCAACAGTCCGCGCCGCCAGAACATCACGAAGGGCACGATGAACACCAGCCCCATGAGCCGTCCCCAGTTGCGATGGAGCCATTCCCAGAAGAAGATCCGCTTGAAACCCGCAAGGTCCATCTGCTGGTTGATCAACTTGTACTCGGGGATCTGCTGGTACTTCGCGAACTCCTCCTGCCAATCAGCCTCGTTCAGGGGCGGTAGCGCGCCTTTGATCGGCTTCCATTCCGTAATGCTCAGTCCGCTCTCCGTGAGGCGCGTGATGCCGCCGATGGCCACCATGCACGCGATCAGCACACAACCTGTGAGCAACCAAATGATCACAGGACGAAGTGAGGACGGAGCGTTCATGGCCGCGCGAATGTATCCGAGTGAACGCTCCGGAGCGCGTTGTGTTCGCGCCATGGCGCCCGGAAAATGAGAAGCCCCCGGATCAACGTGACCAGGGGCTTCTCTCCCACTAACCGACCAGAAATGGTGTGCCGAGCGATCGACACACCGGTCGAACCGAGGTTGTGACGCGGCTCTCCGGCGATGTCACCGAACACGAAAAAGGGGCCGCAGCCCCTTCATCATATCGCGTGGTGGGCGATCAGATGCGCACGAGCCGCGAAAGCAGGGCGATGATGCTGGGCAGCACCACATCGGGCAGTGCGGTCGCGCTCACGTCGCCTTCCGAGCTGGCATCCGCAGGTGCATCGGCCTTGCCGGTGTGCAACACCTGCTTGGTCACATTCACGCTGGACACTTTGTACTGGCCGTCGTGCAGGGCGTGTATCGCCTTCACCATATCGGCGTCGCTCACTTTGGCCGGATCATACGTGACCACAGCGTGATTCTGTTGATCGGCATCGGTGAACTGGATCTCGGTGTTGTTCACGCCAGGCAACTTGGCCATGGCATCCTTGATGGCACCGCCGCACATCATGGCGCAGGTCATCCCGCTCACGCTCAGGTCGGCGGTGGCCATGGGCTCACCGGAGGTGATGGCCACCTCCTTTTCGGTACGTGCGACCGCGGGGGCCGCATCGGCCGTGGTGGGCGCGGGGGCCTCACTGCAGGCCATAGCGAACACAAGCAGGGAAAGTGCGAGCGGGTTCTTCATGGTGGTCCTTCTTCGGATGGTGAACATAGGACGCCCGCCATTCCTTATTTGTTACAAAGCTATATGCGGGCCGCGTCGGATATCTTCGCGGGCCGTTAAAAAAACGTAGCGCGAGCCTACATGGTATATCGTCGGGATGAGTGGTTCAAGTGGTTGCTGCTGCTCGTGTTGGCGCTGATCTGGGGCAGTTCCTTCATCCTCATGAAACGGGGCCTTTATCACGAAGGCGTTCCGGTGCTCACCCCCTGGCAACTGGCATCGGCCCGGCTGGCCATCGCCTGGCTGGCGCTCTCACCCGTGCTGATCGTGCATTTTCCGCTTTTTCGGAAATACTGGGTGCCCTTGCTGGCCACCGGCGTACTGGGCAACGGCATCCCGGCTGTCCTCTTCGCCGTGGCCCAATCGCGCATCGACAGTTCGCTGAGCGGGGCGCTCAATAGCCTTACACCCCTGTTCACCTTGCTGGTCGGCGTACTTTTCTTCGCCCGTCGCCTGCGCGGCTTCCACATGGTGGGCACCATGATCGGCCTGTTCGGTGCGCTGGGTCTCATCCTATGGAAACAGGCGGACGGGTTGCCCACATGGTCCATCTATGCCTTCCTGCCGATCCTGGGGACGGTGTGCTACGGCGCCAGCGCCAACATCGTGAAGCATTACCTGTATGGCCTGCCGGCGGTGGCCACGGCCGCGCTCGCCCTCTCCTTCGTTGGACCGTTGGGCATCATCGGCGTATTCGCTTCCGGCCTGCCGCACGCGTTGAACACCGTGCCACATGCCTGGTCATCGCTTGGCCACGTGGCCATCCTGGCCGTGTTCAGCTCCGCGCTGTCGATGGTGCTGTGGAACGCCTTGCTGAAACGCACCAGCGCCGTGTGGGCCAGCAGTGTCACCTACTTGATGCCCGTGGTGGCCCTGGCTTGGGGCTTCGCCGATGGTGAGCACATGACCGTGCTGCAGGGTGGTATGATCGCCCTCATCCTGTGCGGCGTTTACCTTGTGAGCCTCGCTGAGCGCAAAACCGATCCCTGATCCATGTACAACGGTCAAAAGGTGGCGGTGGTCCTGCCCGCCTATCGCGCGGCGCTCACGCTGCAAAAAACCTACGAGGAGATCCCCTTCGATCTGGTGGACGAGGTGGTGCTCGTGGACGACAAAAGCCCGGACAACACCGTGGAGGTGGCCCGCCAGCTCGGCATCCGCCACATTGTGATCCACGATGTGAACAAGGGCTACGGCGGCAACCAGAAGAGCTGCTACGACAAGGCCCGCGAGCTGGGCGCCGACATCGTGGTGATGCTTCACCCCGATTACCAGTACACGCCGAAGTTGCTCGCCAGCATGATCATGTTGATCGGCAACGACGTCTATCCCGTAGTGTTCGGCTCACGCATCCTGGGCGGTGGTGCGCTCAAGGGTGGCATGCCCTTGTACAAGTACATCTTCAACCGGATGCTCACCCTGGGGCAGAACCTGCTGATGGGCGAGAAGCTCAGCGAGTACCACACCGGCTACCGCGCCTTCCATCGCAAGGTGCTCGAGGCCTGCCCGTACCACAACTGCTCTGATGATTTCGTGTTCGACAACCAGATGATCGCGCAGATCTTCTGGCACCGGTTCGAGATCGCCGAGATCACCTGCCCCACCAAATATTTCGAAGAGGCCAGTTCCATCAACTTCAGCCGCAGCATGACCTACGGGCTGGGCGTTGTGGGCGTCAGCCTCCGCTACTTCCTGGCGCGCACAGGGCTGGTGAAGTGGGGGCTGCTCGGCCAGCGCAACTGAGCCATCACCATGCGGCCGTTCTCCACAGTTCGCATCCAGGTCCTGATCGCACTCGGCGCACTGCTGTTGTTCGTCCCCGGCCTTGGCGCTGTCCATCTGTTCGATTGGGACGAGATCAACTTCGCCGAGATCGCGCGCGAGATGCTGGTGAGCGGTGACTGGAGCCGCCCGCAGATCGAGTTCGAGCCGTTCCACGAAAAGCCGCCGCTGTTCATGTGGATGCAGGCCATCAGCATGAGCGTGTTCGGCGTGGGCGAATTCGCCGCGCGACTGCCCAATGCGATCTGTGGGGCGATCACGCTGCTCCTGTTGTTCCGCATCGGCGTGCGGGAGCGAGGGAACACCTTCGGTCTGCTCTGGGGGCTGGCCTATGTGGGCTCCATCCTGCCGAACCTGTACTTCCGCAGCGGCATCATCGACCCCTGGTTCAACCTGTTCATCTTCCTTGGGCTCTACACGTTCATCCGCTCCGTGCGCGAAAGCTCCTGGAGATGGTCGGTGATCGGTGGCGCGCTCATCGGTCTGGCGGTGATGACGAAAGGCCCGGCGGCCGTCGTCATCCTGGGCATCACCGGCGTTGTGTATTGGGCCAGCCGGCGCTTCCAGCTGTTCTTCCGCGTGTCGCATCTGGCGCTGCTGCTCCTCTCGCTGCTGTTGATCGTCTCCCTCTGGTTCGGCCTGGACTACCTGCGCAACGGACCTGCGTTCGGCATCGCGTTCTTCGAGCGACAGGTCGCCTTGTTCACCGAGGAGGATGCCGGGCATGGGGGCTTCTTCGGCTACCATTTCGTGGTGCTGCTGCTCGGCTGCTTTCCATCGTCGCTCTTTGCCGTGCAGGAAATGATGAAACCGACGCGGGGCACGGACATGCAGAACGACCTGCGTCGATGGATACTGATCCTGTTCTGGGTGGTGCTCATCCTCTTCAGCATCGTGAACACCAAGATCGTCCACTACAGCAGCCTATGCTACTTCCCGCTCACCTACCTGGCCGCGTTGCAGTTGGAGCGCATTTGGCAGCAGCGCGAACGCTTCGGTTGGACGCGCTTCGCCCTCGGCATCGTGGGCAGCGCGATCGCCCTTGTGTTCATCGTGGCGCCGTATTTCGGCATGCACCCGGAACTGCTGAAGCCATTGCTCGCGAACGACCCGTTCGCGCAGGCGAACCTGGACGCTCCGGTGCACTGGTCAGGGCTGGAAGTACTGGCCGGCGTTTGGTTGTTCGGCATCCTGCTCGCCGCACACTTCCTGCATGCAGGTGGTCGTATTCGCGCAAGCCTGCTGGCCTCGTTCGGCGGAACGGCGATCTTCATCACGCTGGCCCTTGCCTTGTTCATCAACCGCATCGAAGGCTATTCGCAACGCGCGGCGGTGGACTTCTTCAAACAGAAAGCCCCATATAGCTGCTGGAATGGCAGCTATGCACCAGAACGGTGTTGGCTTCTCACCAAAGGATACAAGAGCTATGTCCCCGAGTTTTACGGGCGGATGCAGGTGGCCCAGCCGCCGGAGGATGTGCTGCTTCGTGGCCCCATCGACCGGCCGGTGTTCCTCGCCTGCAAACTCACCTCCGCTGATGACGTGAAGGCCATCGGCACCTTCACCGAGACCGGTCGCGCCAATGGGTTCGTGTTTTTCCGGCGCGATCCGTAGGCTGGTCCGGCAAGGCGGCTATCTTGCCTGAACAAACCCTTCATCCCATGGCCAGACAGTACGCTTGTGCGGTTGCATTCTTCGTTGCGAGCTCCGGGCTCTTCGCGCAAGGCGACACTTGCACGAACGCGCTTCCGGTGCTTTCCGGTTTCCATCACGCCGATGGACCGACCACAGGAGATGGAGGAGGATCGTTCGGCTGCGGTGGCAGCGGCCAGAACGGCGACTGGTACGTATACACCGCCACCTTTACCGGCACCATCAACATCACCTCCTGCAACGACCTGAACGAACCGACCGACGATACCTATATAAAGGTATTGACCGGCTCGTGCAGTTCGCTTACCTGCGTGGCCTACAATGATGATATGGGTTCGAACAGCTGCCCGGGCTATCCCTTCGCCACGTACCTTGACATACCTGTTACCGCTGGCCAGTCTTACTACTTCGTCTGGACCAGCATGTTCAACAGTGATGACTTCTGGTGGACGCTCACCGAATGCTATGGCACGGTGTCCGGTGCAACGTATCATGATGCGAACAACAACGGTGTGCGCGATGCCGGCGAACAGCACATGAGCGCTATGCTCGAGGTGGATCCCGGAGGCAGCATGCACTATTCGGGCACGGAGACCTATTCCTTCTGCACCGACTCCGGCTCGTACACGATCACCGTTCCCAACCCACCCCTGTACCACACCGCCGTGCCTGCCTCACGCAGCTACAGTGTCACCGCTCAGGGCCAGTTGGTGACGGACAAGGACTTCGGGTTCCAGAGCATCCCGGGCATTTATGATGGACGCGCCGACATCTGGGGTTGGGCGCCGTGGATCGGGAACAACACGTCCTACCACATCAACTACCGGAATGTAGGTACAGAGGACATCGACGGCAGCATCATCCTGACGCTGGACGCATTGACCACCTTTGTAAGCAGCACGCCCTCACCCACAAACGTCAGCGGCCAGACCGTGACCTGGACCGCGGCCACGCTGGCACCGGGGGATATGGAGGTCATCCACGTGACCTATCTCACCGACAGCACCGCATTGACCACGGACACGGTGACCGCCATGGTCGTGTTCGACCTGACACAGACCGAGCTAACGCCCAACGACAACACGGACGAGATCAGCGACAACCCCACCACCTCCTTCGACCCGAACGAGAAACTGGTTGATGTCACCGCGATCACTCCGGATGAAGTGGCGGCCGGAAAGGCGCTGGAATACACCATCCATTTCCAGAACACCGGTACGCAACCTGCGGTGAACATCGTGCTGCGCGATATGATCGACAACGACCTCGACCTGAGCTCCTTCGAGATGATCGGTGCCACGCACAACAACCAGATCAGTATCAACGGCAACGAGATCGCGTGGACCTTCTCGAACATCATGCTTCCGGACAGCGGCACGGACCTGGAGGCGAGCCAGGGCGGCGTGCACTTCCGCCTGCGCCCAAAGGCAAGCGTACTGCCCGGCACCCTGTTGCTCAATACCGCTGCCATCTTCTTTGACTACAATGAACCGGTGATCACCAACACGGTGGAGACCGAAGTGGTCACCTCCAGCGGCATCACGGCCACGGCCTCCACAAGCGGCTTGTTGGTCTATCCGAGCCCCGGGAATGGCAACTTCCAACTGCGTTGGAACGAAACTTCCGCAACCAGTGCCGGCCTCGAGGTGCTGGACGTCACCGGTCGTGTTGTGAAGCATGCTCAGCGCTTCAACCTGGTGCACGGCCAGGTGCTCCCTCTCGACCTGACTCAGCTTGCGGACGGGCAATACACCGTTCGCATCATCACCGCCTCGGGCATGCGCAGCGCCAACATCAGCCTGCTGCACTGACCTGTCGCAACCGCATTCCGGAAGAGGGCGCCCGCGTGGCGCCCTTTTCTTTGCCGCACATTCACGCCGTACCCGAACACGATCAATGGAACACCCCGACCTCTCCCACATCCTCACACACCTGGGTGAAGAACGCGAACGCGGCTACGATGCGGTGGTGCCCCCCATCGTGCAGAGCGGCAACTTCTGCTATCCCACGGTGGCCGCCATGCGCAATGTGGTGCAGCATGAATTCGAGAAGCCCCTGTATTCGCGTGGCTTCAACCCCACCGTGGCGATGGCCCGTCAAAAGCTCGCTGCGCTGGAACATGCCGAGGATGCACTCCTCTTCAGCAGCGGCAGCGCAGCGATAGCGGCGGCGGTGATGTCGTTCGTGAAGGCCGGTGATCACGTCGTATGTGTGCACAAGCCCTACAGCTGGACGAAGAAGCTTCTGAGCGAACTGTTGGTGCGCTTCGGGGTGGAGACCACGTACGTTGATGGCACCGATGCGGAGAACTACCGCCGTGCGTGCAAGCCGAACACCACCTTCTTCATCACCGAAAGCCCGAATTCGCTCACGTTCGAACTGCAGGACCTGGAGGCCGTTGCCGCCATCGCGAAGGAACGCGGCATCATCACCCTCTGCGACAACAGCTACAACAGTCCGCTGTTCCAGAATCCCATCGACTTCGGCATCGACATGGTGGCGCATAGCGGCACGAAGTACCTCAACGGCCACAGCGACGTGGTCTGCGGTGTGCTCGCAGGAAGCAAAGCGCATATGCGACAGGTGATGAGCAAGGAGTTCATGACGCTCGGTGCTGCTCCGTCAGCGCACGACGCGTGGTTGCTGATGCGCGGGCTTCGCACCCTTGAACTGCGCGTGAACCGCAGCGCCGACAATGCCGAGAAGGTCGCGCACTTCCTGGAGGCGCACCCGAAGGTGGCCCGCGTCCACTGGCCTTTCCTGGAAAGTCATCCGCAACACGAGCTGGCGAGAAAGCAAATGAAACGCTGTGGAGGACTCGTCACCATCGAATTGAACGCACCGGATGAAGCGGCCGTTGAGCGCTTCTGCGATGCCAGCGAACGCTTCCTGATCGCCGTGAGCTGGGGTGGCTACGAGAGCCTGCAATGGCCCGTATGTGCACTGAAAGGTCCGAGCGGGTACTACACGGACCTGCCCTTCACCATGATCCGACTCTACGTGGGGATCGAGGATGCGGACCTGTTGATCGCCGACCTGTCGCAGGCGCTGGACAAGGTGTGAACATGATGCAGCCCACCGGCCGTGTGACCAATGGGCTGCTCATGGACCTGTGGCCTTAGAAGTTCGCGCGTAGGCTGGCCGTGAAGTTCCTGCCGGGTGCGCTGGTGCCGCTGGCGAACGAACGGTAGAAGTCATCCGCGATGTTCTCCAGACCCACTTGCAACGCGATGCTCTTCGAGAACGAATACGAAGCGCGCACGTTCATGGTGTACCAGCCCGGCACCCCTTCGGGCGTGGCGTATTGCAGGTTGTCCTCGCTGCCCGGCGCGGTGTTCATATCGCGGAGGCGCTTCCATCCGTTGAACACTACGTAGGCCTCCGTGCGGAACTTCTTCGCCTGGTACTCCAGGCCTGCACGGCCATATACAGGCGGGATGTGGTCCAAGGGTTGGGCCACGCTGTCCGTGCGGATGCGCGCGTACGTGTACGTGACGCCTCCTCGCAACGTCAGCCGATCGGTGATGTGGTCGGTCAGCTGGCCGCTCACCCCATACAGGTAGGCCTGTCGCTTGTTCGTCTGGGCCGTCACTTGGTAGACCGTGGAGTCGATGGTGATGGTGCTCGACCCGTCCACCTCGAAGAGCATCAACGCTGAGCGCATTGTTGTAAAAGGTGTAGAACGCGTTCAGGTCGAACGTGGTGTTCTTCTCCACCGTCTTGCTGATCGCGATCTCCATGTTCGTGGTGGTCTCCGGCCGCAGGTCGGTGTTGGGCACCACGCACCACGCTGCGGGCTCACCTCGAACACCTTGCCCATGTCATCCACGTTCGGGGCACGGAAGCCTGAGCTGCCCAGCAGGCTGAAACGCCAATCATGGCCGGGCATGTACATCAGGCCTGCACGCCACGTGAGCGCGGAACTGTTCTGCTTGTACGTGCCGTTCAAGTACTGGAACGCGTCGTCATCGGCGAAGGTGCTCTTCAGGTCCACGTTCGTGAAGCGCAGGCCCTGGCTGAGCACGACCTTCTCACTGAGCTCCTTCGTGCGGCTCACGTAGGCCGCGATGGTGGACATGGTGCTGCCGCCGCCTGGGTACCGCGAGGTGCGGTAGGTGACATCACCGGTCCGGATGTTCTCGCGGTGCGCTTCGCTCCGTACATCGTTGGTCGTGTACTCCACACCGTATCGGAATTCATTCCCTCCAAGCCTCTTTTCCAGATCGGCATTGAAGGCGACCACGCCGACCTGCTCTTCGTTCACACCCCGGTTGCTCGAATTCCATCCGCGAGTGTTGCGGCTCTGGTCGATGGACTGGTAGCTCGGGGTGAAGCGGGCCTTGTCGAAGATGCCTGCGGTGCGCGAGAGCTCCAGCGTGTAGGCCGCGAGCAAGCGGGTCTGCGGACCGTAGTACCATTCGCTGTTCCCGGGGATGATGTTCCCGCCCGTATCACGGCTGAACAGCGATGTGCGATCGTAGCGTGGCACATCGGACGAGGTGCTGTACTGCAGGTTCAATTGGTGAACCGTGTTCTCTCCGGTCCTGACCCGCAGCTTCTCCATCAGGTCGAACTGCGAATAGGCCGTGCCGTACTGTTCGTTGCGGTCCTCGGGAGGGAGCACGGTGTCCACATCATTGATCCGGTCTATCCGGTACTGCACAGCGCCAACATCTCCCCATTCGGAGGACCGGGTGCTGCCCTGTCGCAGGTCGCCGAAGTCGCTCGCGGTGATGCTTGTAAAGCTCGCGACCTTCGATTCCGCGTAATTCGAAGCCCGCGTGGGCCGTCCGCTCCATGGCGGCCGTGCCATACCGCACGAAGGCATCCGCCGCGACGCCCTTTCCGCCCACCGTCCTGAACTTCGGCATGCGCGTGATCATGTGGATGGTACCGCCCAGTGCATCGCTGCCATAGGCCACCGAGTTCGGACCGCTCACGACCTCCACACGCTCCAGCGTGCTCTGGTCCACGGTGATGATGTCCTGCAAATGCCCTGCGCGGTAGATCGCGTTGTTCATCCGCACACCATCCACGACGAGCAGGATGCGGTTCGCCTCGAAGCCCCGGATGATGGGACTTCCACCACCGAGCTGGCTTTTCTGCACGAAGACAGCTCCGGTGTTCTGCAGAAGCTCCGCCGTTGTTGGCTGGTCCATAAAGCGGATGTCGCGCGCCTTGATCACATCGATGCGTTCGGGCACATCCTTACGCATCTCTTCGAAGCGGCTGGCGCTCACCACCACCTCGCGCAATGCGTCACTACGATAGGACAGGGTGAGCTCGGTGCTTGCTGCAAGATCGGACCAGGAGAGCGTTCGTTCCTGGAAGGTGAGATGCTCGACACGGATCGCACCACACTCCTTCAACGGGGCTGCGTCGACCGTGCCGTTGGCATCGGTCCTGACGGATGAATTCGTGGTGGTGCAGGTGAGCACGGCATCGGCGATGGGTTCACGCGTCACATTATCGCGTACAGTGATCGTTTGCGCTTGAAGGCCGAATGCTACGCCTACTGCGCCTGCCATCAGGGCAAGAGTTCTGTTGAACATGATGAATAGGTTGAAATATGCCAGAAGCGACAACGAGCCACCTTCCGCGACCGCGAAAGATGGAACGGACCTCCCTGCTCCTGATCGAAGGGAACGCCTGAGGGCTCAGGCCATCCTTGGCGGCCCGGGATCCACCGCCGCCGGGACAAGCTGTGCCCGATGCGAACCATTGCCGTATTCCCTGTCCTGCACCGGCGGCAACGGAATGCTCACCGGCATGAATGCGCCGCAGTAGGCCGCCCATCCCGAAATGATCCGTAATCAGAGGTCTTTTCCCTTCGCATCCTGACCCAGGCGAAGGCGTACGTTCCGTTCCAGTTCGGCCAACAGTTGACCTTCCTGGTCATCACGCAACGCTGCGATCAACACGCTTCCGTCGGCAAGCCGTTCCACCCTGACAATGTCGTACAGGTGCCCTTCGGCACGCACCTCACGCCCGCCATCCTTCCAGGCGATATCGTCCACCTCCGAAACGGGGAAGTGCAGCATGGTCGAGCTGTTCGTCGGGCAGTCCGCCCAGGATCCGCGCCTTCATTTCGTGCCGCACGTGGTGCAGCCGAACCAGATAGGCAGGCCCGAAGCTCCACTGGAGGCACATGGACAGCAACAACAGCACCGCACCAAGGACCACCGTGGCACCTGTCCGATGTGTTGTGAGGCTATCCACCCTGGCCATGCTGCGTCGGTCTATTTCTTTCGGTAGAACACCCGGATGGGTACGCCGGTGAAGTTAAAGTGCTCGCGCAGCTTGTTCTCCAGGTAGCGCGTGTAGCTCTCCTTGATGTACTGCGGATAGTTGCAGAAGAAGGCAAAGGCGGGGACCGTTCCGGGCAACTGCGTCACGTACTTGATGCGGATGGCCCGGTTCTTCTCCATGGGCGGTGGCTGGCGCTCGATCTCCGGCAACATCACATCATTCAGCTTGCTGGTGGAGATGCGCTGCGCGCGGTTCTTGTACACCTCGATGGCGAGCTCCATCGCCTTGTGGATGCGTTGCTTCTCCGTTACCGAGGTGAAGACGATGGGCAGGTCCTTGAACGGCGCCAGCTTGCGGCGAACCTCTTCCTCGTAGTTCTTCGAGGTCATGGTGTCCTTCTCCATGAGGTCCCACTTGTTCACCACGATCACCACGCCCTTGCCGTTCTTCTCGATCATGGAGAAGATGTGCATGTCCTGGTGCTGGATCCCTTCGCGTGCATCGATCAGCATCAGGCACACGTCGCTGTCCTCGATGGAGCGCACGCTGCGCAGCACGCTGAAGAACTCAATGTCCTCATCGACCTTGCTCTTCTTGCGGATGCCGGCCGTGTCGAGCAGCATCACGTCGAATCCGAAGGCATTGAACTTCGTGTTCACGGGATCACGCGTGGTGCCTGCGATGGGCGTAACGATGTTCCGCTCCTTGCCCAATAGCGTGTTCACCAACGAACTCTTACCCACGTTGGGCTTGCCCACGATGGCGATCTTCGGCAGGTCGTCCGGCACCTCTTCCGTGGGCTTGGTGAAGGTCTTCACCAGGTCATCGAGCAGCTCGCCCGTTCCAGCACCGCTGGCCGAGCTGATGCAGTACACCTCGCCCAGGCCGAACTGATAGAACTCCGCCGCATACACGGCCTTGTCGCCGGTATCCACCTTGTTGGCCACGAGCATCACGGGCTTCTTCGCCTTGCGCAGCATGTTCGCCACGGCCTGGTCCATGCCGGTGATGCCGTGCTGGGTATCCACCAGGAAGAGGATGCTGTCCGCCTCTTCGATGGCCAGCTTCACCTGTTTGCCGATCTCATCTTCGAAGATGTCATCGCTGCCGGTGACATATCCACCGGTGTCGATGATGCTGAAGTGGTGTCCGTTCCACTCGGCCTTGCCGTAGTGGCGATCGCGCGTGGTGCCGGATGTGGGGTCCACAATGGCATCGCGACTTTCCACGAGGCGATTGAAGAGCGTGCTTTTCCCCACGTTGGGGCGACCTACGATGGCGACGATGTTGCTCATCTCATGGCTGTATCGGCCGCAGAGACACTGAGGCGCAGAGCGTTCTTGATCAGTAGCCATATCGCTTCAGTTTCTTCTCGTCGTCACGCCAGTCCGGGTCCACCTTCACTTTCAGATCGAGGAACACCTTGGTGCCGCAGAACTTCTCGATGGCCTTGCGCGCTTCCGTGCCCAGCTGGCGCAAGGCACCACCGCCGCGGCCGATGATGATGCCTTTCTGGCTTTCGCGCATCACGATCACATCGGCCTGGATCTTCAGGATCTCGGGGCTTTCCTCATAGCTGTTCACGACCACCTGCGTGCTGTACGGGATCTCCTGCTTGTAGAGCGAGAGCACCTTTTCGCGGATCATCTCGCTGGTGAAGAACCGCAGGTCGCGGTCGCTCATGTCGTCCTTGGGGAAGTAGGGCGGATGCTCGGGCAGCAATTCCAGCAAGCGTTCGCGCAGCGCATCCACGTTGAAGCCGTGGAGCGCTGAGACCGGCACCACCTTGGCGCGGGGGAAGACCGTCTGCCAGTTCTCCAAGGCCGCGTTCAACGATGCCTCATTGCCCAGGTCCATCTTGTTCACCAGTACGATCATGGGGCCACTGAACCGCTCCGCACGCCGGATCACCGCCTCCGCCTTATCCGGTTGCTCACCCAGCTCCACCAGCACGAGGAGCACATCCGCATCGCTGAGCGCCTCATCCACGGCCCGCATCATCGTCTTCTGCAGCGGATACTGCGGGTCGAGGATGCCCGGTGTGTCGGACAGGATGAGCTGATGCTCCGGCCCGTTGAGGATGCCCAGGATGCGATGGCGGGTGGTCTGCGCCTTCGGGTTCACGATCACGAGCTTCTCCCCCAGAAGCGCGTTGAGCAGTGTGCTCTTGCCTACGTTGGGGTGGCCGATGATGTTGACGTATCCTGCCTTGTGGGTCATGGTGAAAGCTCCGCGAAGATCGCCGATCGGAGCGCATCGTACATGCGGACAGTCGGATATAACAAGCTGAAAGCCCGGCCTTTCGACCGGGCTTTCGTTGTAGCGGGGGTAGGACTCGAACCTACGGCCTTCGGGTTATGAGCCCGACGAGCTACCATCTGCTCCACCCCGCAGTTTGGGCGGCAAATATAGGTCGCCGTTCACGTATCCGCTCCTTTATTCGCTAATTGCCTAACCCTCAGCGGATCACCTTCACCGCAATGGAAGCCAAGGGGTATTCGGGGCCTGCACCGTTGGCCAGTTGGCCCTTGATCCCCTCGAACCAAACGCGATCCCCCGGGCGCAAGGCCTTCAGCATCTTCTGCGTATCCGCATCGAACCGGTTCCCCTGCACCGTGTGCTCATTCACGGTGCCGTTCCGCTCGAAGACCATCGTGAACCGGGTGCACCGGTAAGGCTCATCGAACTCGCATCCCTCACTGCGCTTCACCGCTATCCCTTCAGCTTCGCTCAGCTTCCCCACACGCGCCTTTCCATCGGCGGCGGTGATCCCGTTCACGGTGGCCACCGGGGCGGGCAGGTGCTTCACACGGAACTCCACCGGACCGATCGTGCGGGTGCTTCCATCGGGCAATGTGGCCACCGCGCTCACTTTCGCTTTGCCCGGTGTGCTGGTCCGAACGAACCATCCCCCTCCCTGGCGGATGATGCTGCCATTGTCGATCACCGGCCTGACATTCTCCGGTGTCACGCCGGGCACGGAGAACGACAGCGGATTGTCCACACCGATGTAGAACACGTTCATCTTCGTGGGCGAGGCCACCAGCAAGGGCGCCATTACCTGGTAACGGATGCTGTACGGGTACTCCTCCATGCCCTTCGATCCCTGGTAGTGGATCACACCGCCTGCCGTGTGCTCGCCCACCTGCGTTGTCCTCAACTGCAACTTGCCTTTGCCATCGCTGCCGAGCGGAAGGTCGCCTTCGCCGTTCAGGCTGATCCGCGCCTTGTTCTTCTCATCGTACGCGGCCAGGAACACATCGGCCACGAAGCTGTCGCCCACCATCACCACGGTGCTGCGCGGCACCACGGCGCTGGCCAGGCTGCTCATGATCCGCGCATCCTGCGTGGCGGATCGGAACAGCCACTTCACCATGTCGTTCTCCGCGCTGCGCACATCGGCCTGCAGCTTGCTCAACGCAGCGATGCCTGCGGCCAGCGGCACATCGTAGAAGTTGATGCTCTCCCAATTGTTCTGCGTTCCGGATGCGTCCGGGCGATCGTCAAGCTTGAACAGCAGATCGAGCGATGCCTGCAGGTGCGGCTCATCCGCACCGACCATGCCCTTGAGCTGTTCGCGGAACGAACTGATGCGTTCCTTCAGTTCCGACGCCGACCCGTCACCCTTCCGGGGGGTCGAAGGTTCGCTCCCCACCAACATGCGTGTAAGCACCTGCCGGTCGTCCTTGGCCTCTACGCGCAACAAGGACAGGAGCGAATCGCGTTGTGCGGGAGCGCTGCCCAGCACATGCTCAACATCGCCCCCTTCCACCTCGGCGATCACGCGTGCCTTGATACCTTCGATGTGGGCCACCAGGCTATCCGCCCGCAGATGCACGTTGCGCGCCTTGTCGCGGAGGTCGCCATAGCGATCGGGGAACTTGGCGGCCGCATCATCGAACGCGGCGTAGTCCTGCATGGAACGTTGCTCATGTGCCCGCTCGCTGCGCACCAGGTCGGCATCGAGCACGGCGAACGCATCGAGCACCTCCTTGCTCACGTTCATGGCGAGCATGGCGGTGAGCACGAGGTACATCATGTTGATCATCCGCTGGCGCGGGGGCATGCTGACAGAGGCCATGGTGTTGCGTGTGTTGGTTCACGAACAACAATGCGCACCCGCACCGCGATGTAACGCAGGGTCAGCGATCCACTCCCGATGATCTAGGCGACCTCGTTCTCGAGCGCTTCCAGCCCGCTTCCGGCCTCCTCCCACTGGCGCATGCACGCATCGATGAGGCCGGCGAGCTCACCGAGCCGCGTGTAGCCTTTTTCCATGGCGGCCTTGTCCAGTGCGCCACTGTTGAGGCGATCCTGCAACTCCTTCTGCTCGGTCTCGAGCCTGGTGAGCTCCTGCTCACACCGCTGCACCTGGTTCTTGAGCTTCTTCAATTCCTTTTCCTGCTCCTTGCGCGACTGGCGCATTTCGGCAGGAGCAGCGGCGGCGGCCGTCTTCGCGGCGGTGGCGGCCGCCTTGTTGGCTACCTGCTTCAAGGTAGCGTTCATGGTGACCTCCTCCTTGTTGCGCTCGATCAGCTCGAGGATGTCCATGTGGTGGTCGCGCAGGCGTCCGTCCTTCACTTCGAGCAGGCGGTTCGTGAGGCCGTGGAGGAAGTCGCGATCGTGGCTCACGATCAGGAAGGTGCCATCGTAATCCTTCAAGGCCTGCTTCATCACCTCCTTGCTCTGGATGTCCAGGTGGTGCGTGGGCTCATCGAGCAGGATGAAGTTGAGCGGGCGAAGCAGCATGCAGCACAGCGCCACGCGTGCGCGTTCGCCACCGCTCAGCACCTTGACCTTCTTGTCGATATCATCACCGCTGAACAGGAAGGCGCCGAGCATGCCGCGCACTTTGGGGCGGTTCTCCTCGCTGGCCGCGGCGTCGGCCGTCTCCTTGATGGTGAGCGTCGGGTCCAGCCGATCAGGCATGTCCTGCGCGTAGTACCCGATGGTGACCTGATGCCCCAGCTTGATCTCGCCCTCATAGGTCTCCTCGCCCACCAGCATGCGCATCACCGTGCTCTTGCCGGTGCCATTGGCGCCAACGAGTGCAACCGCCTCGCCCCGTGCCAGGGTGAGCTCGCCATCGCGCAGGATCGTGCGGTCACCATAGTTCTTCTTCGCCCCGTGCATCTCCAGCACGAGCTTGCCGCTGTGCGGTGCCGGCGGGAACTTCACGATCATCGAACGCGCGGCATCGTCCTCCACCACGATGCGTTCGAGCTTCTCGAGCTTGGTGATCAGGCTCTGCGCGAACGCGGCTTTGTCCTTCTTCGCGCGGAACTTGTTGATCAGCTCCTGCGTGTGTTCGATGTAACGCTGTTGCTCCTCGGCAGCCTTCTGCTGACGGGCGATCTCCTCCTTGCGCAACTCAACGAACTGCGTCCACGGAACCTTTCGATCGATCAATCGACCACCGCCTACTTCGATCGTGCGTTTGGTCAGGCGGTCCAGAAAGGTCTTGTCGTGGCTGATGAGCACCAGTGCGGCCGGATAGGTCATCAGCAGATCTTCCAACCACTGGATGGCCGGAAGATCCAGGTGGTTCGTGGGCTCATCCAACAACAGCAGGTCCGGGCTCATCAGGAGTATCCGTGAAAGCTCAGCGCGCATGCGCCAACCTCCGCTCAGCTCACCCATGCGGGCGGTCCATGTCCTCCGACACGAATCCGATGCCGCGCAGGGTCTCTTCCACCTGCTTGTCGTGATCGCCGGCACCGATGTGGTTCAAGCGCTCGTGCGCATGGGCCAGCTCCTCGGCCAGGGCCATCATCTTCGCCTCATCATCCAGCGAGGCGTTCAGTTCCTGCTCGATCACCACGAGGCGCTCGTTCAGGCGCTCCGCCTCGGCGAAGGCACTGCCCGCCACCTGCCTGGGCGATAGGGCCAGGTCGTGCTTCATCGTCTGAGGCAGATAGCCCACCGTGAGGTCACGAGGCTTGTCGATGCTGCCACTGTCCGGCTTGTCCTCGCCGGCGAGCATCTTCAACAGCGTGCTCTTTCCGGCGCCGTTGCGACCCACCAGGCCGATGCGCTCGTCCTTCCCGATGAAGAAGGAGATCTCGTCGAACATGGGCCGTTCGCCGAAATGCAGGGTGAGGTTGCTGACGTTGATCATTTTCGGGCCGCGAAGGTAGTGGAACCGAGGGCTGGACGCCGCCCCCGCTACGGAAGTCGCGTAATGCCGCCTCGTAACCTCCTCAACACGCCGGAACGAAGAAGCCCCCCGAACGGATCGGAGGGCTTCAAGGTCGTTGGCGATCCGTTCGGATCAGAAGTTCCAGAGGTCGTGCTCGAACTCGAAGAGCTCCTGCTTGATGGCCTCGCTCTCGAGCACACCGTTGATGCCCGTCTTGAACTCGGGCAGGTTGCGGTTGTACACGTTGCTGCTCTTGATGATGGTGCTGTTGAACTGGCGCGTCCAGAACAGGTGATCGAAGGAACGGCGCTCGGCATCGTTCTCGCGGTTGAACACCTCCCAGTTCACCAGCACATAGCGCAGCTCGGGGAAGTACAACCAGAACAGCGGCTGATATCCGCGGATCTCGCCATCGTCGCCACGGTTCGCCTTCAGCGGCGCCATGCCGATGATGCGGATGTCCATGGTGGAGCGTTGCTTGTCGAAGATCCAGTCCTCCTTCAAGCGGTAGCGACGGATATCCTCGCTCTTGGTCTCCACCTCCTGGTATTTCGCCACCAATTCACCCGGTCGTCCAGGTCCTCGGTGAACGTGGTGTCCTTCTTGATGAGCTTGTCCTTGATGTCGGAGGTCAGCAGCATTTTCAGGAACTCATCCTCCCAACCATCCACACCGGCATCGTACGCTGTGATCGAACCATCGACCAGCAGGCCCTGCTTGATCACATCGAACAAGCTCTTGCGATCGTTGATCGGGTCGGTGGGGTAATACAGCGGATGGTTCGATCTTCTCCGTCAGATCGATGTCGCGCCACACACGCTTGTACCACATCACGTCCGCTTCGCGGATGTAGGGATAGGGCACCACGCGCTGGGTCTTGGTGTGCTCCTTGATGTAGGCACCATCCAGCACGGTCTGTGACTGAGCAGATAATGCAACGGTCATGCCGATGGCCAGCACTGGGAGCAGGAGGAGGGAACGACGAACACCCATGTTGGTTGGTTGTTGGTGCGTGATCAGATCACTTTGAGCGACAGTGTACCGATGGCGCGTGTGCTGCCGTCGGGACCGCGGGCTTTGATGTTCTCAATGAAGACCTTTTGTCCGGTCTTCACCTTGGCGAACATCTGTTGAACGGTACCATTCACAGCCGCACCTTTCACGGTCTCGGTAATGAAGTTACCCGAGAGGTTGGCCGATACCTGGTATTCGATCACCTCGAACTTCAGGTCGAACTCGAAGTCGACCATCTTGGCGATCACACCGGCGGCGGCGGTCAATTCGGTCTTCTTGATGGTCTGGTCGGCGAGGCTCTTGCCACCGAAATACGGCTTGGGATCGGGCACGTTCTTCACGCGGAATTCCACACCGGGCAGACTCTTCTTGGATCCATCGGGGTTGGTCACGGAGACGCTCACCGTGGCCTTCGGGTCCTTGCCTGGTTTGATGACATAACCCTGCGCAGCCTTGGACAGCGAACCGTTCGACATGCTCGGCGAGATGTCCTTGGCGCTGTAGCCTGCAACACTGATCTCCACCGGATTGTCCACACCGCGGTAGAACACGTTCATCTTGGTGGGGCTCACCACCAAGTTGGGGGCGGCCACTTCGTATTCGGTTTCGAAGGGCTGCACCTGCTCCTCACCACCTACCGGTTTGAACTTGATGATACCGGTCACGGTGCGAAGACCAGCACCACCGGCCGTCTGCTCCAGTATGGCCTTCGCTCCGTTCATGGGCAGCTTGATGGCCTCGCCGATGATCTTCGCCGGCTTCGAAACGGTGTCCACTTTGGCACCGGGCCCGCAGATGTACACCTCCGGAATGTTCTGGTTGTCGTAAGCACCGAGGAAGATCTCCGCACTGTACTTACTGCCGACCGTTACGTAGCTGCTCTGCGGCTTCACGATCGCGGCCAGCGTATTGAACTTGAAGCTCTTCTGCTCCACGCTGCCGAGCAGGTGGTTCGCCACTTCGTTCTCCGCGTTGCGCACATCCGTCTGGAGCTTGCTGAGGATGGTGATGCCCGCCGCCATGGGCACGTGGAAGAAGTTCTTCACTTCCCACGAGACCGTGGCACCCGTGGTGCCCGCCTCCTTCTCATCCTCGAAATTGAACATCCTGTCCATGTTCGCTGCGAGGGTGGGATTCTTCGGCTCCTTGTTGGCGATCGCCTTGATCTTGTCGCGGAACGCCTCCAGCTTCTTGCGCAGGTCCACCGCGGAGTGTTCGCCGTCCTTCGGCTTCGTCTCATCCGAGCCGATCATCACGTGCGTGATGGCCTCCTGGTTATCCTTCGCCGAGATGTTCTTGAGGTTCAACACGGTATCGCCACCGGCATAGACCTTCTCCATCTTGAGGTTATCCGTCTGGATCATGATCTCGGCCTTGATGCCGTCGATCTCCTTGATCACCTCCGAGGCCATTTTCTGGAGCTCCGCTGCCTGCGCATAGCCGGCACCGTACTTCTCCTTGTTCTCGCTGGCATACTGGGCGAACTGCTTGTAGGTGCCGTCCACCTTCTCTTTCAGCGTGCCTTTTGTGGTCTCAAGACCGTTGTTCACGGTGACGAAACTGTCCAGGATCTCCTTGGATACGTTCAGCGCGAGCAGCGCTGTCAGTACCAAGTACATCATGTTGATCATCTTCTGCCTCGGGGACAGATTACCACCGGCCATGGGGTTCTATGTGGTTAGGTATGGGTTGTGGTTCGGATGGACCGGAGTGATCAGGAGCGCACGGTCATAGCGGCCAGCATATTGCCGTACACCGTGTTGAGCTTGCCGAGGTTGTCGCTGAGCACGGAGATGTTCTCCTTGTAGCGCTTGGTGTCGTCCACACTGTTCCGCAAGTGCGTGAGCATTTCGCCCATGCCTTCGAACATCTGGTTCGCGGCCTCGAGCTTCTCGCGGCTGCTGCGCAGTTGCATCTCGTACATCTCGTTGAGCGCGGTGAGGTTCTGGCTCATCTTGCTGAGGCTCTCGCCAGCACTGCGCCCGGCATCCACATTGGCCGTGAGGCCCACAAGGCTTTCGCTGGCCTTCTCGTAACTATCGCTCAAGGCGGTCACCTTCTCAGAAGCACCCTTCAGGCTGTTGGCGTACTCGTTCGTTGCCGAGGCGGCACCGGTGATCTCGCCCATTTTCTTTGCCTGATCGCTCAAGCTGCGCATGCCGTCACCCAAGCTTGCGATGAGCTCGGGCTCGATCTTGGCGCCTTCGAGCATATCATCGAGCTGCTCGGTGATCGAACGCTGATCGTCCTTCTTGAAATCATCACCCTCGGCGCGCTCGCCCGTGGCCAGCTCGGGGTAAACAAGGCTCCAATCGGGTTCCTCATGGGGAGGTTCGAACGCTGAGAAAATGAAGATGATGGCTTCCGTGCTAAGACCAACGACCAGGAAGAAACCGGCCAGGGGCCAGTGCTGGATCTTGAAAAGAGCACCCACGATCACGACGGCTGCGCCGAGTCCGTAGAGTTTGGCCATGAAGTTCTTCCACGCTTTGCTGCCAGGTTTCATCTGTTCTCCGTTCGTTTGGGGGTGACTGTGAAGAGTGATCTATTACTGCAATGCCCACCTACCGTTCAGGTAACGGGCGAATGTTCGTTTACGACTAAAGATCCTCGGCGTTGACGGCCTTGCCGCGGCCAAGGTACGTGAGCACCGACCGGAAGCCGATGTAGCACTTGGCCGTGTCCTGATACTCAAAGCAACGCGTTCCGGTCTGCAGGTACAGACCCACATCCTTGAACGATCCGCCGCGGATCACCTTGCGCTTCAGCGACGGTGCATCGTTGGCCAATGCGTCGTAGCTGAACTCCGGGTTCATATCGTGGTCGAAGTCATAGACGCTCTCATCGAACGCCGTGCTGGTCCACTCGGCCACGTTACCGGCCATGTTGTACAGGCCGTAGTCATTCGCGCTGTAGCTGTCCACGGGCACGGTATGGAATCCGCCATCATCCGTGTAATTGCCGTGCAACGGCTTGAAGTTGCCCAGGAAGCAACCCTGACGGTTACGGATGTAAGGACCGCCCCAAGGGAACGGGGAAAGGTCGAGACCACCGCGAGCCGCATATTCCCACTCAGCCTCCGTAGGCAGACGGAAATCGTTGATGAAGGGCTCGCCATCGCTGTGGAGATAGGCGTTCATCATGTTCTGGGAACGCCACACGTTGAAGGCGTTCGCCTGCTGCCAGGAGATACCCACCACCGGATAGTCGTCATAGGCCGGATGCCAGAAGTAGTTCTTGGTCATCGGCTCGTTGTAGGCGTAGGTGAAATCATGCACCCAGGTCAACGTATCGGGGAACACGTTGATCACTTCCTTGATGATGAACTTGGAGCGATCGCTGTGGCCCATGATCGAGAAGTTCTGGCCCTTGCTGTTGGTGTAGCCACCATTGTTCAGGTCCAGATCGCGTCCGGGTTTGCGGGCGGCCTCCTTCAGGTCGATCCAATAGTATTCGAACAGCAGCTTGCGCGTGTCGATCTCCTGACGGCGATAGAACTGCTCGCTGCTCTGGTAGTACATGTCGGCCAAGGCCTCCCGCACTTCCTCATCGTCAAACTCGATCCGCGTCTGCCAGTTGATCACCGGGGGATCGATCTCCTCGCCGAACTCGTCCTCGGAGATCACATGCTCGCCGATATCGGCGTCGCCCAGCAATCGCTTGGTGATCGAATCCTTCACATACTCCACGAACTGGCGGTACTCGTTGTTGCTGATCTCCGTCTGGTCCATGTAGAAGGCCTGCACCGAGACGGTCTTGGACTTGGCGACCTGGGCATAGGGGGCATCCTGATCGCTGGGGCCCATGACATAGGAGCCCATGGGGATGTAGTTCATCCCGTACGGATCAACTTGGTAATAGCCCGGGCGGTTCTGGGCGCCAACAAGTTGGCCCTGTCCCCCTTGACCACAGCTCGCGAGCAAGCCAATGGCAATTAGGTATCCTATCGGACGTAGATACATGGTCTTCCTTTTTGGCCGTTCTGTCTCAGGTCCTTGCAGGGTCCTGGCCTTAGGGGTTCGAGCGAACGAACTCGTCAGGCTAGACATTGAACGGCGTTTGGTTCCTTTTGTTACCTCCGGACTACAAGAAGCGTGGGTGACCGTAGATCTCGATCACTTTCGGCTTGACGATCTTGAAGCAGTAGTTGAGCATGATCTCGTGGCTACCGCTGCTGTAATTCTTCAATTCGGACGTGGTGACGTCGTAGCTGTATCCGATCTTCAGCATGCTGCTCCCTTTGGGGAACTGGTATTGGTAGCCGATGATCGGGGCGATCGCATCCTCCGTGCGGTAGCCCACGCCCAACCAGACCATCTTGTTGTACATGGCCAGCACGGTAAGGTCGAACTGGGTGGAAGTGCCATCGCTCTTGATCATGGTGCTGGGCAGCAGGGATAGCTTGGGGTTCTTCATCTGCCAGTCGTAGCCCGCCTGTACGTAATAGTGACGGACGTTCTGGATGCTCACCTCCTTCAGCTCCGTTTGGGGCAACTGGGTGCTGCTGATACCCGCCCAGAAACGGGGGGTGGTGTAGTAAATGCCCGCGCCCAGGTCGAATCCGGAGGAGCTGGTGCCGTTATCCGGAATAGCGTCGTCGGCTGTCACGGGATCCACGGATACCCACGCATTGCCCAACGAGCGGCTGGTCATTCCAGCGTAAATACCCACACCGAGCGTACCCACGCCTCCACCTGGCCTGAAGTGGTAGGCATAATGCAACCGGGCGGCCGTGGTATTCTCCTGCCCAAGCTTATCGAAATAGACCGAGAGGCCCACTCCGCTGTTGATGCTGTTGATCGGCCCGTGCACATTGATAAGGCCCGTCTTCGGAGCGCCATCAAAACCCGACCACTGCTGTCGGAGAAGTGCGCCAAAACAGATGTTACCGTTGGTGCCGGCAACGCCCGGGTTCACCGAAAGCCGGTCGAACATGTACTGCGTGTACTGCGGATCCTGCTGGGCGAACGAAGCGCTCGCCATCACCACGCAGACCGCTGCTGTGAGTATCCCCCTCATGCTGTTGTTCGTTCTTTTTGGCCGGGTCGGGAGACACCTCCCCCCATGGGAGGAATTCCAGAATCCGCCGCCAAAGTAGCAAAAAGGAGATCCGGTGGATCTTTTCAACACCTGCCCGTGTCTGGGGATCCCAACGGACCGTCCCCGTCAGGCCAACTTCTGGAAGGTGCGCCACCAGCGGTCGGGCACCTCCTCTTTGCAGGCCATCTGGTAGTCGCTGTAGGCGCAGGGCACCAGGTGGTGCCGCTCGAACCGGGCCTCCTGCTCGGCCCGGTAAGGCACGTCCATCCACCACCGGTCGCTCACCGTGCTCTTGTAAAAGACCAGTTCCTGGGCGTGGTCCTTGATCGGCACCCGGAAACGCGTGAACCGCTTGCGGTCCAGCCAGGGCAGGTCGTTGGTGCGGCTGCGGAAGCCATCGAGGAAGCACCAGACCATCTGGGCGGCCAGTTGCGCTGTTACTCCCTGGCTGTCGCGGCCGGGATCCAGCTCGTACAGACCCATGGAGGTGATCTTCTCACTTACGCCGGCATAGCGCATCAACTGGCAGATCTCCTCGCCATGGAAGCCGTTGGGGCCGGGCCGTGTGGTGCCGGGCGCATCGCTCCAGCGCACGCTGCTCATGTCGATGCTCACGGTGTCCGCATTGCGCAGCACGGGCTCCGCATCGGCCATCACGGCCCGCAATTCGCCCAGCCGGTGCACGTCGAAGTACAAGCGGTCCATGAGCTCGATGCCGGGTTGATCCACCAGATAGGTCTGGAAACCCAGGTTGCTGTAGTTGAACAGGTAGTTCGGCTGCCGCAGCACGATGTGGCTCAGATAACTGCCGTCCGCCAAGGCCTGGCCGGGTTCGCCAAGATCGAAGCGCGAGTCGATGCATACCAGGTTCGCGGTACGCTCGAGCTTCTCATACGCCAGGTACTGCGTGAACGTGTGGCCCTGCCCGCCTCCGATGATGAACGGAATGATGTTGCGGCGGATCAGCTCGGCGATGCTCTCGGCCAATGCGTGCTGCGTGTCCTGCGCGGTGTGCCCCGGATGGATGTCGCCCAGGTCCACCACGTTCACCTTGCCCGCCGGCAGATACAGCTTGTAGAGTTCCTCGCGCACAGCGTCCGGCGCAGCGCTGCAACCGCGCGGCTTGGCGTGGCCCGGATCATCGCAGATGCCCAGGATCGCCACGTTGGCGCCCTCCAGCGAAGGAAAGCCGTTGCGCGTATGGAAGAGCGTGTTGTCGCCCAATGAGTGGGCCAGCCATTCCGGTCGGTTCTGGCCGAAACGTTGCGAAGGCTGGAAGTACAGGCTGATGTCCATGGCCATGGGTCGACGGAGCTTGCGGGATGCGCAGCTGATGGCTTACCGGAACGGCGCCCGCACACTGCGGTCCGAAGGTCCGACCATCGGCCAAACGATCCTCGGCCCGCAGCAAGGACCTGTTCACATAGCGCTGTTCGCAGCCGGCGATGACCGGCCCTATCGTGCGGTCAGGCCTTCTTCTTGCGGAACGCGGTCTTGCGGGCGCCCGCCTTCTTCGCTGGGGCTTTCGCCAGCAGTTTCAAACACTCCTCCAGCGTGATGGCTTCGGCCGTGGTCTCCTTGGGCAGGTTCGCGTTCTTCTTGCCATCGGTGATGTAAGGCCCATAACGACCATTGAGGATCTGCACCGGCGGAACCGTCGAACGTGCGGAGCATGGCCGCTGCAGCTGCGTTCAGCTTGGTTTGCAACAGCTCGATCGCGCGTTCCAGGGTGACACCTGCGGGATCCTCGGTCTTCGGGATGTTCGCGTAGGTGCTCTTGTACTTCACGAAAGGACCGAAGCGGCCGCGACCTGAGACGATCATCTCGCCCTGGTACTCGCCCAGTTCACGCGTGGCGCTCGCCACCTTTTTCAGGTCGATCAGTTCCACGGCGCGTTGCAGGTCGATGCTCAAGGGATCGTCCTCGGCCGTGAGGCTGGCGTAGGTGCTGCCCAACTTCACGAAGGGACCGAAGCGGCCCACACCAACGGATACCACTTCGCCATCGCGCTCGCCCAGCGTGCGTGGTAGCTTGAAGAGGTCCATGGCCTCCTGGTACGTGATGCTCTGGATGCTCTGGTCCTTGCGCAGGCTGGCGAACTTGGGTTTGTCCTCATCGTCCACACTGCCGATCTGGATCATCGGGCCGAAGCGGCCAATGCGCGCCACCACGTCCTTGCCGCTCACAGGGTCCTGCCCCAGGATGCGCGCGCCGGTGGCCCGTTCCGCGGTGTCCTTCACACTGCCGATGGTGGCGTGGAAGGGCTTGTAGAACTCGGCGATCATGTCGCGCCAGTTCATGGTGCCTTCCGCGATCTGGTCGAACTCGCCTTCGACGTAGGCCGTGAAGTGGAGGTCCACGATCGTGGGGAAGTGCTCCACCAGGAAGTCGTTCACCACCATGCCGATGTCCGTGGGGAAGAGCTTCTGCTTCTCCGCTCCCACGTTCTCGCTCGCGGTCTTGTCGCTGATGGCTATCGTTCACCAGCGTGAGGATGCGGTACGGACGCGGCGTGCCGTCGCGGTTCTCCTTCACCACGTAGCCGCGCTTCTGCACGGTGCTGATCGTGGGTGCGTAGGTGGACGGGCGGCCGATGCCGAGTTCCTCCAGCTTCTTCACCAAGCTGGCTTCCGTGTAGCGCGGTGCCGCACGGTCGTAGCGCTGGGTGGCCGTCATCTCCTGCAGGTTGAGCTTTTCGCCCTGCTTCATGTCGGGCAACAGGCCCTCCTGCTCCTCGCCATCCTCGTCATCCTTGCCTTCGAGGTACACCTTCAGGAAACCGTCGAAGAGGATCACTTCACCGGAGGCCACCAGGTTGTCGCCGGGCTGCCCGCTGATGCCGATGTTCACCACGGTCTTCTCCAGTTCGGCATCGGCCATCTGGCTGGCCAGCGTGCGTTTGCTGATGAGGTCGTAAAGACGCTCGGCATCGCGATCGGCGCCGGCGGTGCGTACCATGAAGTCGGTAGGACGGATGGCTTCGTGCGCCTCCTGCGCGCCCTTGCTCTTGCTCTGGTACCTGCGGCTCTTGCTGTACTTCGCGCCGTACTGTTCGGTGACGGCGGCGGTGGCGGAGGCGATGGCCTGCTCGCTCAGGTTCACCGAGTCGGTACGCATGTAGGTGATGTGCCCCTGCTCGTACAGGCCCTGGGCGATGCGCATGGTGCGATCAACGCCGAAGCCCAGTTTGCGGCTGGCCTCCTGTTGCAACGTGGAGGTGGTGAACGGCGCGGCCGGCGTGCGTTTGCCGGGTTTCTTCTCCACGGCGTTCACCGTGTAGGTGGATGCCACACAGCCTTGAAGGAAGGCCAGTGCCTCGGCCTCGGTATTGAAGCGCTTGGGCAGTTCCGCCTTCACCGTGGCCTTGGTGCCGGTGGTGAACAAAGCGCTCACGCGGAAGGTGCTCTTCTCAGCGAAGCCCAGGATCTCGCGTTCGCGCTCCACGATGAGTCGCACGGCCACGCTCTGCACGCGGCCCGCGCTGAGGCTCGGCTTCACCTTGCGCCAGAGGATGGGGCTGAGTTCATAGCCCACCAACCGGTCCAGCACCCGCCGGGCCTGCTGCGCATCCACCAGGTGGATGTCGATCTCGCGCGGGTTCTCGATGGCCTTGAGCACGGCCGTCTTGGTGATCTCATTAAAGGTGATGCGCTTCACCTTGTCATCGGGCAACTTCAGCGCTTCCTTCAGGTGCCAGCTGATGGCCTCCCCTTCGCGGTCTTCATCAGTTGCGAGCCACACCATGGCCGCCTTGTCGGCTTCCTTCTTCAGGTTGTTGAGGCGGTCCTTCTTGTCGTCGGGGATGATGTAGGTGGGCTCGAATCCGTTCTCCACATCCACGCTGAGGTCGCGTTCCGGCAGGTCGCGCACATGGCCGTAGCTGCTGAGCACGGTGTAGCCTTCGCCGAGGTATTTCTCGATGGTCTTCGCCTTCGCTGGAGACTCCACGATCACCAGGTCACCTGTTCCTGCGGACTTCTTCTTCGCCATGGTATGCGTTCAGGACCTCCCAAGCATTGGTGCTCGGGGGGATCCGGGGCGCAAATGAAAGGCGATATTCCGGCTCATCGGTCCACCCCCGGGCTGTGCACGGCGCATTCCCCTACGGGGAAGGTTATTTTTTCACACGACGGCTTACCATGAGGTGTCCGGGACCTCGGGAATTGCGTCACCGATGATCCGTCCAAGTGATCTGCCATCGGATCGAAGGGCAATTCCCAATCGTATGCCGAGGTCCACGGATCCTGGTCGCACCCCCTTGCGCAGCAGCGAACTGAAGGCCGTTGAAAAGAATGTATCCACCACCACGGATCTCCCCTTTTTACAAGGTGCCAAGAGCCTTATGGACAGCAACCCGCGCAGGTCGCCATGTCTGAACGAGGTGCGCTCATGGATGGTCCGTGTGGAATAATAGCCTCCATTACCAAAGCCCCATTCACTCTCTACGCCGGTCTTTGTAGCACTGAGACATTGCCCGATCTGGAAACCGAAACGTAACACGACCATGTGTCCACGATCCAGCTTCACTTCAGGCAGGAATGAGAAGTACAGTATATCCGACTTGACGAGAAGGTCGCCTGATCGCCCAAAGCCCAACGCCCCATCTCCGTACTTGATGTGATGCTCATGACGCACATAGTCCAATGAGAATCCCAAGCTCATCCCACGCCTGGCCCGCTCCCGATAAAACATACTGGCCGTCGTGAACAGCACGGGGGCCGGGTCCACGCGATGATAGGCATGGCCCTGGCTTCGATACCGCTCAGCGGTGGTCCGCACGGCACCCCCTGCAACGCCTACATCCCACTGGCCATGGACATTCCCGGACTGTCCGAGTGCATTTAGAAACAGCAACGAATACGTCCACATCCTCATGGAACACCGGGATAATGCGGAACGACTTTGCTTATTCAATTGGTGCCAGAGCATCCATCAGTTTTGTAAGCGCCCTGCCCTTGCAACGAAGCAGGTACCCCGCACGCAGTCCCACATCCACCCCGCGCGAACTTGCCTCGCCCCGCACCAGGCCGGATAAGGCAAAGGACGAGTACATGTCCACCATCAACCATCGCTTGCCACTGATCAGCGGCATGACCCTCAGGCCGAACAACGCGCGGAGGTCCCCGCCCACCAGGTTGGTACGCCCATTTATCTGTTCCACTGTGGAGTAGTACACCCCGTTGGCATCCACGCCCTGGTCCCTTCGCATTCCTCTTTCATGTCCGGACAATAGCGTTCCGAACTGCAGGCCGATCCTTAACGCACTGTTGCCGCCAGGATCCAAGTGGATATCCGGCGCAACGGTGAAGTACAGCAGATGGAGTTGAAGGTCCAGTTCCGTGGATGATCCGTAGTGACCTCCGCTGTATACGAATGCATGGAACTCCTTGTACACGTAGTCCAGTGCCAGGGTGAGGTCCGCGCCCTTGACCGTTGTGCGTTCGTTGTAGGAAAGCGAGAAGGTGGGAAGTGGATCCCCCGTGGGCGTGTACTTGTTCTGGATAGCGGATGTTGATCCTCGAGGCCGGATGGTAAAAACGTAAGCACCGGCCGACAGCCCCAGATCGAACTGAGCACAGGCCATGGTGCCCATGAACACCATCATCAGGGCAAGCGACCTGGGGGGGAAATGATCGCAACGCATGGGCTGGTGAAGCTAAGACACACGGACTTACCCGATCGCTGCCTGCCAACCTGTCAGATGCACGCGTTCGCCTCGTAACTTCGCGGCCCTCTCAACCCACACCTTGGCCAAGAAGGTCTACATAGAAAGCTACGGCTGCCAGATGAACCACAGCGACAGTGAGATCGTCGCGAGCATTCTGGCCAACGATGGCTATGAGACCACCACTACGCCGGAAGGCGCGGACCTGGTGCTGCTGAACACCTGCAGCATCCGCGAAAAGGCCGAGTACACGGTGCTTCAGCGCATCAACGAGATGAAGGCCTACAAACAGGCCAAGCCGGACCTGAAGGTGGGCGTGCTGGGCTGCATGGCCGAACGCATGCGTGAGGACCTGCTGAAGACGAAGAAGATCGTGGACCTGGTGGTGGGACCCGATGCCTACCGCAGCCTGCCCTCGCTTCTGGACGAGGTGAACGGCGGCCAGCGAGCGGTGAACGTGCTGCTGAGCCGCGAGGAGACCTACGGCGAGATCGAACCCGTGCGGCTGGACAGCAACGGCGTCACCGCGTTCGTGACCATCATGCGCGGCTGCGACAACATGTGCGCCTTCTGCGTTGTGCCTTTCACCCGCGGGCGTGAACGCAGCCGTGATCCGCAGAGCATCGTGGCCGAATGCCGCGACCTGGTGAGCAAAGGATACAAGGAAGTGACGTTGCTGGGGCAGAATGTGGATAGTTACAAGTGGTCCTCGCGCGAGGCCCGACGCGTCGTTCGGGGTTCGAGGTTCGAAGTTCCATGACTTCCAATGAAGATCTTGTGAACCCCGAACCTCGAACCCCGACCCCTGAAGTGACTGACTTCGCCGACCTGCTGGCCCTGGTGGCCGAAGTATCGCCCGCCCTGCGCGTGCGCTTCAGCACCAGCCATCCGAAGGACATGACGGACAAGGTGCTCGCCACCATGGCGCGTTACCCGAACATCGGTAAGTACATCCACCTGCCCGTGCAGAGCGGCAGCAGCGCCGTGTTGCAGCGCATGAACCGCGGATACACCCGGGAGTGGTACCTGGACCGCATCGCCGCCATCCGCCGCTACATGCCCGATTGCGCCATCAGCACGGATATCATCGCGGGGTTCTGTGGCGAGACCGAGGAGGACCACCAACAGACGCTTGCGCCTGCTGGAGGAGGTGCGCTACGACATGGCCTTCATGTTCAAATACAGCGAACGCCCGAAGACACTGGCCGCGCGCAAGTATCCGGACGATGTGCCCGAGGAGGTGAAGGGACGCCGCCTGCAGGAGGTGATCGACACGGTGACGCGTTCATCGAGCGATGGCAACAAGCGGCTGATCGGTACCGAACAGCTGGTATTGATCGAAGGCGTGAGCAAGCGCAGCGAAGAGAACATGTACGGCCGCAGCGACCGCTACACCACGGTGATCGTGCCCCGCCGCTCATCCGATGGAAGCACCGTTCATCCGGGCGATTATGTCATTGTGCGGGTGCTGGGGGCCACGGCAAGTTCATTGCAGGGCGAGGTGCTCCGGACGGTACCACATCCAGGAACGCTGGCAGAAGTGAACTGAAGCATGAAGAGCATCGACGTACAGGCGGTCAAGCAGCGATACGGCATCATCGGCAGTTCGAAGGCGCTGGACCGCGCCATCGAGGTGGCCGCGCTGGCCGCACCCACCGAGCTTTCCGTGCTGATCCAGGGCGAGAGCGGTACCGGAAAAGAGGTATTGCCGCAGATCATCCACCAGCTGAGCCCCCGCAAGCACGGCCCCTACAACGCGCTGAACTGCGGCGCCATTCCCGAGGGCACCATCGACAGCGAGCTCTTCGGGCACGAGAAGGGCTCCTTCACCGGTGCGCACGAGGCCCGCAAGGGCTACTTCGAAGTGAGCAACGGCGGCACGCTCTTCCTCGACGAGGTGGGCGAACTGCCCTTGAGCACGCAGGTGCGCCTGTTGCGCGTGCTGGAGACCGGCGAGTTCATCCGCGTAGGCAGCAGCAAGGCGCAGAAGACCAACGTGCGCGTGGTGGCGGCCACCAACGTGGAGATGGTGAAGGCCATGGCCAACGGCACCTTCCGCGAGGACCTGTACTACCGGCTGGCCATGATGTCCATCAAGCTTCCACCGCTGCGCGAACGCCGCGAGGATGTCCTGTTGCTCTTCCGCAAGTTCGCTGCGGACAGCGCCGAGCGCTACCGCATCAAGGATCCGCTCCGCTTGAGCCCCGAGGCGCAACAGCTCATCACGAGCTACCGCTGGCCGGGCAACATCCGCCAGCTGCGCAACGTGGTGGAGCAGATGAACGTGATCGAACAGGACCGCGAGATCAACACCGCGACGCTGCGTGAGTACCTTCCCGATGTGGACAGCTCCGTGCTGCCCGCCCTGGTGAACCGCAACACCCGCAGCATGGACGATCAAGGCGCGGTGCTCAACCTGATCACCGAGCTCACGAAGCAGGTGAACGCCCTGCGGGCCGAGCTTGACGCGCGCACCCATGGACATCCCGTGGTGGTGCCGCCCATCGCACCGGCCTATCGCGAGGACATCATCATTCCCGCGCACACCGTGCAACAGGGCGCCATGACCATCCAGATGCCGGGCCGTGGCGGGGAACCCGGTGCCGCTTCACAGGATGTTGACGCACGAGGTGGTGGAGGAAACGCTGAGCTTGGAGGAAAAGGAAAAGGAGATGATCCGCAAGGCCCTGGTGAAGCACCGCGGCCGCCGCAAGAGCGCGGCTCAGGAATTGGGCATCAGCGAGCGCACGTTGTATCGCAAGATCAACGAGTACAACATCACCTGATGCGCGCCTTCCCCCTGCTGCTGCTGTTCGCCCTGGCCTCCTGTGGCGTGAACTATTCGTTCAGCGGCGGCGCTGTACCTCCAGGCGCGAAGACCGTGAGCATCGCCTTGTTCGATGCGCGGGCACCGCTTTGCACGCCGCAGGTGGCGCAGACCTTCACCGAGAGCGTGCGCGACCTGATGCTGGCGCAGACCCCGCTCTCGCTCTCCCGCACGGAGGGTGACATTCAATACGAAGGGGCCATCGTGGGCTACGACGTGCAACCGGTGTCCATCCAGGCCAATGAGACCGCCGCGTTGAACCGGTTGACCATTGCCATCACGGTGCACTACACCAACAAGCTCGACCCGAAGGCGAGTTCGGACATCACGGCCTCGCGCTTCGCCGATTACAGTAGCTCGCAGGATCTGAGCGCGGTGGAGGATCAGCTTGTGCGCGACATCGGCAAGCAGCTGGCGCAGGACATCTACGACAAAACGCTCGGCAACTGGTGACGCGGTTCGGCCTCGCTCCTGTATCCTTGTGGCTCGTATCCGACCGTTTGACATGGAACGCGACCACCTCACCCGCCTGATCGACGAGCCTGCCCGGGTTCGCACGGACGACCTGGCAGACCTGCGAGCGATGGCCGAGCGGTACCCGTGGTTCAGCGGAGCGCATTTGTTGCTGGCCGTCGGTGGTCATCGACAGGGTGATGTGCTGTTCGATGAGCAACTGCGCACCACGGCTGCACACCTGCCTTCCCGCGCGGTGCTCTTCGACCTGGTGCATGCCAGCGAGGCCTCGCCCGCTCCGGCCTTTTCCCCCACCCTCGAGGTGGTGTCGCGATACACCTGCGCCGAAGCCCGAAGTGCTTGCTCAGCGCAAGGAGGAGCTGGTAACGGAACCTGTGGTTGAGGTTCCCGCAGCGGTTGAGCAACCCGTGGTGATCGCACCTGCGACACCCGTTGTTGCAGAGGTCCCTGAACTCGTGGAGGCTGCTGGCCGCAACACACCTGAGGTCCCTGTTCAACCCGAGGAACCGGCGGTAGAACCTGCCCCCACCGAGGAAGCGAACACGGCCGAACCCGCGCCGGACCCGCTCGACCTGCTATACAGACAAGCGGCGCTGGCCAACAGCTACGAGTTGTTGATGGAGCATCCGGCCATCGCCTCGGCTCCCTCCTTGAGCGACCCTTCGCCTTCAAGTGCGCCGCGCATTTCGCCCCCGGCCGTCGCGACTCCCGTACCGGTTCCGCCCGTCACCTCAGGCACACATCGCTTCAGCGACTGGCTGAATATGGCGGCCGAGCCTCCTTCCGCCCCCCTTCCCGCGGGTCAGCGCCTGGATCAGCTGGCCCCCGCCACCGATGCACAGGACTGGCTCCATCAGCCGGAGGATCCCGAAGGCCCCCGCCGTGAAGCCGGTGGACCACGACCTGGACACGAAGGCCTTGATCGAGCGCTTCATTCAGCAGAACAGCACCACCCCCAGCCCGAAGAAGGCCGAATTCTACACGCCCCAACTGGCCGGCAAACGCAGTTTGGAAGACCATGTGGACATGGTGACCGAAACGCTTGCCCGGATACACGAGAAGCAGGGCAACTTCCAGAAGGCCATCGCCGCGTATGAGCGGTTGGCCATCAAGCACCCTCAGCGGAGCGCCTATTTCCGCGGATTGGCCGCGGCCCTGGCCGGTCGTTGACCCGTTCGGTGCACGGAACCTGAAAAAGCCCTTACTTCGCAGCCCTATCGCCCGACCGAGCCTTTTGCGAAGGCGTTTCAGCAGCACGCATGTTCATCTCCATCCTCATCATCATCGTGGCCGCCCTCCTGGCCCTTGTTGTTCTTGCCCAGAACCCCAAAGGTGGCGGCCTCGCGGCAGGCTTCACCGGAGCCCAGCAGATCGGTGGCGTGCAGCGCACGGCCGACTTCCTCGAAAAGAGCACTTGGACCCTCGCGGCCACCCTTATGGTGCTGTGCCTGGTGAGCTCCGCCAACCGCGGTTCCAGCGCTGGTGGTGATCCCTTGGACGAGAAGATCCAAGTGGAGACCGAGCAGGCCGCACCAGCTGAGGGCGAACTGCCTCCCGGTGCCGGGGACAGCATCAACTGATCGGTCGGTTCCGGCCCCCCAGACCAACGTCAGCCTGACAGGGACTGACGCGATCGTCACCCTTTGCCGCGATCTTGACAGGCCACCCGCCGTTCCGGTGCCTTGGCACTGTCATTGACGAACGCGCGTTACCTAATTCGGAGTTCCGAAACGACAACCATTCAACCCATCAAACCCGCAATGGCAAAAGTGAAGCCCCTGGCCGACCGCGTGCTCGTAGAAGCAGCGCCAGCCGAAGAGACCACCAAGGGTGGCTTGTTCATCCCTGACACCGCCAAGGAAAAACCCCAGCGCGGCAAGATCATCGCCGTAGGCACCGGTCGTGTGGCCGATGACGGCAAGGTGACGCCCCTCACCGTGAAGGTCGGCGACGAGATCCTGTACGGCAAGTACAGCGGCACCGAGCTGAGCCTCGAAGGCAAGGACTACATGATCATGCGCGAAAGCGACATCTACGCTGTACTCAACTAAGAAACCGCTCGGGCGCGGGATCACCTCGCGCCCCAACAACAAAGAACAATGGCAGCCAAGAACATCCAATTCGACATTGACGCCCGCGATCGCTTGAAGCGTGGCGTGGACCACCTCGCGAACGCCGTGAAGGTGACCCTCGGTCCCAAGGGCCGCAACGTGATCATCGACAAGAAATTCGGAGCGCCCCAGGTGACCAAGGACGGCGTTACCGTGGCCAAGGAGATCGAGCTGAAGGATGCCGTGGAGAACATGGGCGCCCAGATGCTGAAAGAGGTGGCCAGCAAGACCGCCGACATCGCGGGTGATGGCACCACCACCGCCACCGTGCTCGCACAGGCGATCGTGACCGCCGGCCTGAAGAACGTGGCCGCTGGTGCAAACCCCATGGACCTGAAGCGCGGCATCGACAAGGCCGTGATCGCCGTGGTGGAGGAGCTCAAGAAGATGAGCAAGTCCGTTGGCGACGACAACGCCAAGATCAAGCAGGTGGCTTCGATCAGCGCGAACAACGACGACACCATCGGCACCCTGATCGCCGAGGCCATGGCCAAGGTGAAGAAGGAAGGTGTGATCACCGTGGAAGAAGCGAAAGGCACCGACACCACCGTGGAAGTGGTGGAAGGCATGCAGTTCGACCGCGGCTACCTCAGCCCCTATTTCGTGACCAACGCGGAGAAGATGGAGGTGGACCTGGAAGGCGCCTACATCCTGATCTACGACAAAAAGATCAGCAGCATGAAGGAGCTCCTCCCCATCCTGGAGAAGAGCGCGCAGACCGGCAAGCCCTTGCTGATCATCAGCGAGGATGTGGACGGTGAAGCACTCGCTACCTTGGTGGTGAACAAGATCCGTGGCGCCCTGAAAGTGGCAGCGGTGAAAGCCCCTGGTTTCGGTGATCGTCGCAAAGCGATGCTCGAAGACATCGCCATCCTCACGGGTGGAACGGTGATCAGCGAGGAGCGCGGCTTCAAACTGGAGAACGCCGATCTCACCATGCTCGGTAAAGCTGAGAAGATCAACATCGACAAGGACAACACCACGATCGTGAACGGTGCCGGCAAGAAGGCCGATATCACCGGTCGCGTTGCCCAGATCAAAGCACAGATCGAAAGCACCACCAGCGACTACGACAAGGAGAAGCTGCAGGAGCGTCTGGCCAAGCTGGCCGGCGGTGTTGCCGTGCTCTACATCGGTGCCGCTACGGAAGTGGAGATGAAAGAGAAGAAGGACCGTGTCGATGACGCCCTGCACGCCACCCGCGCTGCTGTGGAAGAAGGCATCGTACCAGGCGGTGGTGTGGCTTACATCCGCGCACAGAAAGTGCTGGACAAGGCCGAAGGTATCAACGCCGACGAGACCACCGGCATGGGCATCGTGAAGCGCGCGCTCGAAGAGCCGCTGCGCCAGATCGTGGCCAACGCCGGATTGGAAGGCAGCATCATCGTACAGAAAGTGCGCGAAGGCAAAGCCGACTTCGGCTTCAACGCCCGCACCGAGGTATTTGAGAACCTGCTCGCCGCCGGTGTGATCGACCCCACCAAGGTGACACGTGTTGCCCTGGAGAACGCCGCTTCCATCGCCAGCATGCTGCTCACCACCGAGTGCGTGATCAGCGAGGAGAAGGAAGAGAAGTCGGCAGGCGGCCATGGCCACCCCGACATGGGCGGCATGGGTGGAATGATGTAACGCTGACATCAGGGTCCCCTGCGGGAGACCCTGATGGAACTAAAAGGACAAGCCCCGGCGAGAGTCGGGGCTTGTTCGTTACCGGGAGGCGTGGATATCCAACTGAATATGGGCAAGCCCCGGCCGGAAGGTTGGGGCTTGTTGCATACCCCCTTAACGAAAGTTCTATTGTACAGATCTGTGGCAGTGGAAAGCTTTGCCTGCGCTAAGCGAGCCAACGTCATGAAGCACACGCATACCCTGCCCCCACGCCACCTGTTCACAGCTGCAGCCTGCCTGCTGGCCATGCACTCATTCGCCCAGAATACCGGAGACTACCGAAGCGCAGGATCAGGGGACTGGTCAGCGGCCCCCACCTGGCAGATCTTCGACGGTTCCTCGTTCGTGGCAGCACCGAGCGCGCCCGAGTCCAGCGACGGGGTGATCACCATTCGTACCAACCACATCGTCACACAGAGTGGCGATATCACGGTCGACCAGGTGGTTGTGCAGGTCGGCGGCAGCCTCATCCACAACGGTGGTGTGCTCACGCTCCTGAATGGCACTGGCACGGACCTGTCGGTGGAAGGAACATGGAGCATGAGCGGTGGCACACTGGCCGGACCCGGCACTGCGCAGGCAAGCAATGTGGGCTCGTTCAACTGGTCGGGGGGCGTGCTTGGCACAACGGCTGTGGTCAACATCGGAGCCGGTGCTTCTGCGACGTTCAACGGCGCAGGCCAGTTGGTGGCCAGGGGCACCATCAACAACGCTGGCACTGTGACCCTGATCGGAGGTGGGCTTAGCGGATTGGACAGTCAGCCCGCCACCTTCAACAACCTGCCCAACGCGGTAGTGGACCTGAACGGATGGACGACCAATGGTCAGCCTTGGCATATGGTGACCAACAACCAGGGGACCATCACCAAGAACAACGGCACTGTGCCCTTCACCTTCGGGAACGATTTCAGTGGGAAAGCCTTCAACAACCTGGCTGGCGGTGTGCTAAACGTGGCCACGGGCGCATGCGTGTTCAGCGTGCCCACGACCAATGAAGGGTCGATGACCGGTGGCGGGGACAGCCTCATCAAGCTGGATGGCAGCGCCAGTCGGTGGTTTCTTCACGAATCAGCCTGGTGGGACGGTGAGCACGGCATTCCAGCTGGTCAGCAGCGACCTGAACCTCAACAGTGCGCTCACCCTCAACACGCTCACCGTCTCGGGCGGGGGGATCAATGGTCCGGAGGCCATCACCATCCCTAGTGGCGGCTCATTCAATTGGACGGATGGCTTTGTGGGTACGACCACAGCGGTCAACATCAGTGCTGGTGCTTCTGCGACGTTCAACGGCTCAGGCCTGTTGGCGGCAAGTGGCACCATCAACAATGCCGGCACGGTGACCATGATCGGAGGTGGGATCAACGGACCCGGCACCATCAACAACCTGCCCAACGCGGTGGTGGACCTGAACGGATGGACGACCACTGTTGAGCCCTGGCACATGATCACCAACAACCAAGGGACGATCAACAAGAACAATGGTACTGTGCCCTTCACCTTCGGCAATTTCTTCGGTGGAAAAGTCTTCACCAACCTGGCCGGTGGCGTGGTGAACGTGAACAGTGGCACCTTGGCGTTCAACCTGCCCTTCCCCCTGCAGAACGGCACCTTCAACATAGCCAGCGGCACCATCCTCACTGGTACGGAACTCTTCAATTTTGCGGGGCCGGCAATCGTGAACAATGGCAGCATCACCACGCCGTTGCTACGCTACCAGGGGACGAACGCGCAGCAGCTCAACGGATCGGGGAGCATCACCAACCTGGCGGTAGACAACGCGGCTGGCGTGGACCTGGGCGGTGACCAGACCGTGACCAGCGTGCTCACGATGACCAACGGACAATTGCGCTTGGGTAGCAGCGACCTCATCGTGGAGAACAACACGACGGGCGCGGTAGCGGGTGGTAGCGCTTCGAGCTGGGTGGTGAACGACGGCAGCGGATCGATTGCACCGTCTAGTGAACGGCAGCAATTACCTCTTCCCCATGGGCACGAGCAGCTACACGCCGCTGACCATTACGCTAACTAACGGGCCGCAGGAAGGCTACAGCGTGCGTGTGGTCGACGGCATGAGCACGACCTATGGCGCACCGGGCGTGGCCACGGGCGTACCGGTCACCGAGCACGCCGTGGACCGCACCTGAGTGGTGGAGGAGGATGTGAGCGGCGGCAATACGGCCGATATAAGGGTGCAATGGGGCGCATCCGATGAGCTGCCCCTTTTCAACCGCAGCCTGTGCGCGGTGTCCCGCTTCGACGGCACCGCTTGGGTGACGGGCAGCTTCGCCTCGGCCACCGGCGCGGATCCCTTCAGCAGCACCGTTACCGCCGTGAACGCCTTCCGCGAATTCAGTGTGATGGACAACCTGCTCAACTTGAACACCTCGGTGGAAGGCTCCGGCGCACGCGATTCCACTGTGCCGCAGCTGTTCCCGCAGCCTGCGGACCAAGTGCTGCATATGAAAGCCGCTGACGGCCAAGATCATGACCAGCGTGCGTTTGCTGGATGCCAGCGGCCGCGTGGCCCTGCAGCCCTCGAATTTCAGCACCGACCGCGGGACGCTTGACGTGAGCACGCTGGCTCCGGGCATGTACGTGGTGGAATGGAACGATGCGTTGCAAGGCAATGGCAGGGCTCCGGTGATGATCTCGCGGTGAGCAGCCCTTGACCGTCCGGCGGAAGCACCTCACCGGATGCCCGAGCGCACCCCAGCATGGGCGGCAGGATGTAAGCAGCGCTTGGAACTAAAAGGACAAGCCCCGGCCCCCGGATGAAACTCCGGGGAGCCGGGGCTTGTTGCGTTCCCCGGGGCGGGAATGGCGCTGTATCAGCTGCTGCAGCTGGCAAAATGTGCACAAGCACCGGGATACTAACACCTGTCGATAACTCAGCCCCGGCTCCGTGGCGGGTCCTCTGTAATCTCGCATACCTGTTCAGTCCACGGGCTGGGCGGGTATTGCTGGAAGAGCCATGCAGATCACCCCCAAACGCTTCTTCGATTTCTGTGCTGCGCACGTGCCGTTGCTGCATGCCATCGCCATGAAACCCGGCGACATCAGCGAGGCGCAGGTGCGCCAGTTGATCCGCACCTTCAGCGACACCGTGGCCGAGCAGCCGGAGACCACCTGGCAGCGGCTCGTGGAACTGCAGGTGATCGTGCCCGTGGAGGAAGGCAGTTCGCACTACGTGATGTCGCAGCCCTTGCTGCAGCTGCTGAACTTCCTCTACAACGATGCGCTGCCCACGTCGCCGGAGATCATCCAGGGATACATCGCCGCACTGGAGAGCGCCCGCAAGCGCCTGGTGCTTGGTGTGGAGGCCATGGACCCGTTGAGCGTGAACATGGCCACCAACGAAGTGGACCACACGCTGCGCCGCATGCAGGACGACCTGGACGCCACGCACCGCGCGGTGATGGCCGAGGTGGCGCGCTACAAGGCCGACCGCACCAGCGTGAGCGTTCGTGAGCGCTACCTGCGGATCGTGTCGCTGATGGACCAGTACGTGCATCCGCTGGTGGAGATCGTCCGGGTGGACGGCCTGCTGGTGGGCACCTTGAACGAAACGGACCTGGCCCTGCGTGCCGCGCGCGAGAACGGCGTGTACACGGAGGTCAACATGATCGAACGCAACGAACGGCAGGTGCGCGCGCTGCGCCGCCGCTCGATCCATACGCTGAACGAGAGCCGCAAGGAATTGCAGCCGCTGTATGACGTGCTGCGCCGCTCCAGCGCCATTGCGCACGGGGCCACGCTCGCCTTGGGCCGGCTTCGCCAGATGCGCCTGGAGGAGTGGATCGCTAACTACGTGCCGCAAGCCGCGACGGGCCGGCGTGGAATGCCCGCCCACCGATGCGGTGATCAATCACATCCTCAACGATGTGATCTCGCATCCGCCCACGCCGCCACCAGTGTTGAGCATGCAGGAAAGCGGCGACACGCCTCCGGACTATGTGCGCCTGTTGTGGCTCAATGCCCTTACGGACAGCCTGCGCGAGGAACTCCCCGTGAAGGACCTCACCGGCTGGATCGTTTCCACCTACCCGGAAAAAGGTACCGCCGACGCCCTGCTCGGCCTCAGTCGCCTGCTCTTCGACCCCACCATGGAGGTGGCCTTCAAGACCGGCAAACAGAAGCAATACCGCACGCGCGACGGCGTGTTGGAATGCACCACCATCTCGATCACCAAAGCCTCGCCGGCACCAGGCCACGGCGCATAGACCATGAGCACCCTTCCCCAACTGAAGGACATCTTCGACAAGCTCCGCCAGGGCGCGTACATCACGCACGAGCAGGGCACCCTGCACGCCTCGCTCACCGAGAACTACGATGCGTACAAGGACTATTTCGCTCCGCTCGGGCTTAACCTGGTCCGCCATCCGCGCGACTTCTTCTACCTGCACACGGAAGCGGCCGAGAGCACGCCACCATCGGGGTCGCTGCCACCCATCGCGGTGTTCAGCTTCATCCTCATCGAGGCCACCGCGAACGAAGGACTGCCCGTGGAGGAATACCTCCTCACCGAGCGGTTCAGCGTGGCGGGCCTTCCGCACCTCACCAGCGATCGCTACAAGGCTCACTTGAAAGCCGTGGGCATCGATGATGAAGTGTCCCTGCGCAAGGTGGTGAAGAGCATGCAGCGCCTGGGGTGGGTGGAATATTTCCCCGATGACACCTTCCGGTTCCTGCGGCCTTTCCACCGCGTGTTCGACAAGTGCCAGGAGCTGAGCATGGCCGCCGATCAGGAGTCGCGCAGCGTGTTGAAGACCGAGGAAAAGCAGATCGACCCAGAGCTGAATTGATACCGCAAAGGACGCGAAGAGCGCAAAGTGGCTTCACTGACCCCAACCGCTCCAAGCGCCTTGAAAACCATCAAAACCCGTGACACCATAGACCGCATTCTTCGCGCCCTTTGCGCCCTTTGCGGTACGTATCCGTCTTTGATCACATGCAACTAGGACCGACCAAACTCATCGCCATCCGTTCCGGCAGCTACGACTATGCCGAGATCGACCTGGGCAACTCGCTTCAACTGGTGGGACCGAACAACGCGGGTAAGACCACGTTGATCAACACCCTGCAGTTCCTCTACCTCGATAACCGCAACCAAATGGTGTTCGGCGATCACGATCCGGAGGCCACGCGCGAGTACTACTTCCCCGACCATTACAGCTACCTGCTGTTCGAGTGCCTCGGGCCGAAGGAGTCCTACGTGCTCGGCTGGCGCGGGCAGAGCAAGACGAGCGGGGGCGACCCGGTGCGCTTCACGTACGACGGGCATTATGATGTGACGGACTTCCTGACCGTGGACGATCACGTGGCCGACCCGAAGACCGTGCTGGCGAAACTGGACAAGCGCAACTACCGCGAACTGCGCGAGCCGCAGGCGCACCGCGAAGCCATCCTCGTGGCCACGAAAGGCGAAAGCAACGGACTCGGCATCGTGCATCTCACGGAGGTTGAGCGCTACGCGCACTTCAAGGAGATCCTGAAGAACCTGCTGAGCCTGCGTTCCATCGATCAGCACGAGATGAAGCGCAGCCTGCTGATGCTCGCGGGCATTCCGCCGAACAAGCCGGCACTCGAGGCGAACCGCCTGATGACGGAGGAGTTCGAGCGCATACGCGATCGCCGTGTGAAGCTGAACACGCTGAAGAGCGAGAAGGAGCGCCTGGTGAAGTACATCGACATGAGCGATGTGCGCATGGCGCTGGAGGCCCGCCTGGCCTTGGTGTACGGCGACCTCATGGAGAAGCGCCGCAAGGCCCACGACCACAACAAGCATGTGAAGGAGGCGATCCTCGCGAAGCAGGATTCGCTGGAGCACGAGAAGCGCATCACGGCGGACAACCTGAAGGACCTTGACGATCGCATCGCCGATCTGGCTGCGGCGAAAGGGCGTGCCGAGGGCGACCTGTCCCGCATCACCGACCTGGGCAAGGGGCTGGAGCAGTTCGTGGAGAGCCTGGAACGCGAAGCCCTGAGCAACGCCAAGGAACGCCTGGTGCAACTGGAGCGCCAGCTGGGCAACGCGCAGCTCGCCGACCGCCAACGCACCGCGCGCAGCCTTGCCGAGGTCACCGGTCGCGTGGCCAACACCGAGAAGGCGATCGCCAACTTCGACAAGGCGCTGATCACCACCCTCCGCGATTCGCTCGAGGACAATGAGCTGCGCGACCTGTCGAAGCTCTTCAACCTGGAGATCTTCAAGCTGCCCGTGGAGAAAGGCGGCGTTGAGCTGAAGAAACGCAAGCAGATCGACACGCTGCTGAAGAGCATCGCCGAGAACATCAGCGACGACCGCTACAGCGATGCATTGATGTCATTGCCCCTGCCGGACAACAGCACTGCATGGAAGGAGCTGGTGGACGTGAAGGCGTTGAAGAAGGCCCTTACTGACCTGAAGGCCGAGCAACAGCGCCTGCAGGAGCTGATGGAGGCCATCGAGAACCGCGAGCAGATCGCGAAGGAGCGTGCCAAGGTGCAGGCCGAGTGCGACAAGCACCTGGCGAACCTGGGACTCTGGGAGCGCCTGGAAAAGGAGAAGCATGAAGAGCCACGGCTGAAGAAACGCCTGGCGGATGCATCGAAGGACAAGGCCGATGCCGAAGGAAAACGTGTGGCCGCCCGCACGAAGCTGGACGAGCTGTCCGTGAAGCTCTTCGAGCAGCGCACTGCGTTGAACAAAGAGGACGAACGCTTCAACCGCCTGCTGCGCCTGCTGGAACAGTGCACGCCACCGCCCGATCCCGAGGCGAAGAGCAAGGAACTGATGGCCGTGCCCGCCGATGCGGAAGATGCCATCGCGCTCTACCACAAGCTCACCATCGAGCACAAGGACATGAGCCGCGAGATGGACCAGCTGCGGTCCAAGATCGAGAACGTGCTGAAGAGCGACATCATCGGCGCCACTGAGTTGGAGACGATCCGCTTGATCAAGGAGCAGCTCGAAGGATTGCCCACGTTCGAAGAGGCCTTGCGCAAGGATTGGGACAACTACCTGCACCTGTTGCGCGCCAACTTCGCCAACGTGCTCAATGGCCTCACCGACATCAAGAACGCAGCCGAGCAACTGAACCGCCGGTTCAGCAACGTCAGTGTGTCGAACCTCGAGAGCCTGAAGATGGAGGTGATGGACCAGAGCGACCTGGTGGCACCGTTGAAGGAACTTGCCGAGACCGACCACACCGGGCTCTTCGATAGTAGCACCAAGCTGGATGCGGCCTATCAAAGCTTTCGAAACAAGCTCAGCGAGCGCATCACGCTGAACTACGGCGACCTCTTCACGCTCCGGTTCACCGTGAGCACACAGGCCGGCCGCACGCACAGCTACGACAACCTGCAGGTGGAATCGCACGGAACGGCGATCACGATCAAGGTGCTCTTCAACCTGCTCGTTCTGCGCAGCATGCTGAAGGAGGATCCGAAGCTGCGCACCCCGCTTTCGCGCGTGCCCTTCTTCCTCGATGAGATCCACTCGCTTGATGCGACGAACCGCGGTGCGGTGCTTCGCATGAGCCGCGACCTGGGCTTCATGGCCATCACGGCCGCTCCCGAACCCGTGAGCGAGGTGGAATCGCTGTACTTCCTGCGCCCGATCAATGGACGATTGGTGGTGCGGAATGAGCTGCGTGTAGGCGTGAAATTCGACGCGTTGCAGGTGATGGAGTTATCCTGGGTTAACTTCGGGGTGCCCGGCCGTGCATGGACGGTCATGCCGTACCCTGAGTACGGATCCGCATTCCTGCAAACCCTGGCCAACCATCGACCAATGACCGTTCTGAACAAGCTTCTCCTCACCGCCTCCAGCCTGGTCCTTTGCATGGGGGTGACCCGTGCACAGGATCCATCCTCCGTTGACATTGATCTTCGTCAGAGCACTATGGACCCGGCCAAGTTGGAAGTGTACCTGCGTGCCAATGGTGCCTTCTTCGAAGAGGTGTTCAGCGGCCTGACCTTCACGATCCGCTGGGTGACCACCTCCCCGGCCACGCTGGGAACGCGCGTGAACGCCTGCCCGGCCGGCATCGCCATCTCCCCCACCGCCCAGGTCACCAACCCCGATGTGAACGGCAACCCGTCCGGTTTCAACTATCGTTCCTTCAATGCATTCGGCACCAGTCTGCTCATCGATGAGGGCTGTCCTTTGCCACAGGATACGTGGCTTCTGGTGACCACCATTCCGGTGGAGAACAACCCAGGGTGCACGGAATTCCAGATCGTGAACGATGTCTTCACCAGTTCGCCGGGCAATGCGCGGGATTTCTTCGTATCCCTTGGTGGAGTAGAAAAAACCGGCGTTATCGAGCCCACGGCGGTGAGCATCGGGGCTTGTGCACCCGACTGCCTTGGCGTACCGGGCGGTTCCGCCGTCCCCGGAACCCCTTGCGACGATGGTAACCCGGATACCTTCGGTGAAACATACGGGGTGGACTGCAACTGCGTGGCGATCAACACAAGTATTGCAGAACCTTCGGCCCTGGCGTTCACTGTTGCCCCGAATCCCACCACGGGGATCCTCGTTATTACGATACCTCCGGTCCCTGGTGCGGTCCAGGCATTCACCTGCACATTGCATGACGCTGCGGGTAAATTGGTCCATAGCACAAGTGGCAGCAGACCAGCATTGAATGAACTGATGATCGACATGAGCGGGCTGCCCGATGGCGTGTACACGCTCGACATCGCTCTTGGTGGTGAGCATGGCATCAGTCGGGTCGTAAAGCAGTGATGGAGTTCGGGTGCCTTTCGGGGCATCCATCGCACCCTTCGCTCGTCTTGCTCCGCGAGAAGGTGCTTGGTGAAATACTTGCATCTTCGCCTTCCCGAATCCGCCCCATCCGCCTTGATCTCGCTCATTATCCCTGTTTACAATGAGGAACGCAGTCTTCCCCTGCTGTTCGATCGCTTAAGCAAGGCCTTGGAGAACATCGACCACGAGGTCCTTCTCGTGAATGATGGTTCTCGTGATGGCTCGTTCGACGTACTTCGATCCCAGTGTGCGAAGGACGTGCGCTACAAGGCCATAGACTTCCGGCGCAACTTCGGGCAGACGGCGGCCATCAATGCAGGCATCCAGCATGCAAAGGGCGACGTACTGGTCTTGATGGACAGTGACCTGGAGAACGATCCGGCGGACATACCCAAGTTGCTGGCCAAGCTGGACGAGGGTTTTGACGTTGTGAGCGGTTGGCGGCGCGACCGGTGGCAGGGCCAGTTCCTTACCCGGAAGCTCCCTTCATTGCTGGCCAACAAGCTCATCAGTACCATCAGCGGTGTGCAACTGCATGATTATGGTTGCACGCTGAAGGTCTACAAGCGCGATGTGATCGAGGGCGTTTCGCTCTATGGGCAGATGCACCGCTTCATTCCCGTGTATTGCAGCTGGCAAGGTGGCCGGGTCGGTGAATTGCCCGTCAATTACCAGCCCCGCCAGTTCGGAAAAAGCAACTATGGGCTCTTCCGCACCTACAAGGTGCTGCTGGATCTGTTGCTCATCAAGTTCCTGGACAAGTACATGACCAAGCCCATTCACTTTTTCGGAGGGGCGGGCTTCCTGAGCTTCATTCTGGCCATTCTGACGGCCACCTGCGCTGTGTATTTCAAGGTCACGGGCCAGAAGGACTTTGTGGCCACGCCGCTTCCTGTCCTCACAGCGGTGTTCTTCATCGTGGGTGTGGTGATGATCCTCATGGGTGTGCTGGCCGAACTCATCGTGCGCACCTATTATGAAAGCCAGGGGAAGACCACGTTCACTGTGCGGGAACGCTTGAATCTGAACGCATGAACACTTCGCCGGCGCCACGCAAATTGAACCTCGGCTGCGGCGAGGATTTCAAGGATGGCTTTGTCAATGTCGACTTCCACAGTCATGTCCGCATTGATGTGCAGCATGACCTGAACGCCTTCCCCTACCCGTTCGAGGACGCCAGTTTCGACCATGTCCTGGCTTCGCATGTATTGGAGCATCTCGACAGGCCGTTCGTGGTGATGAAGGAATTGCACAGGCTGCTGAAGCCCGGTGGAACCCTCACCGTGAAGGTTCCGCATTTCAGCCGTGGTTTCACGCACGCCGAGCACAAGGCCGGTTTCGACGTCACGTTCCCGAAGTATTTCGATCCCGGCTTCACGAAGAGCGGTTATTTCGGCGTGCACTTCGAACTGGAGCGGATGGAACTGCACTATTTCGCCTTTTTCCATCTGCTCCCCTACATGGGCGTTGGCAAGGCCACGATCGCCATCATGCGGGTGGTGAATGCCGGCATGAACTTCTTTGCGAACCTGAGCCCGCTGGCATGCAGCAGGCTGTGGTGCTTCTGGGTAGGCGGTTTTGAGGAGATCGAATACCGGTTCATCAAACGCTGATGGAACAGCTCACACCCGACCAGCGCACCGCCGATGCGTTCGCGACCTCGTGGAACAACCTGCCAGAAGGTTCGGTTTACAGCACAGCCCAGTTCGAGGAGTGGTTCGCCCCGCTCACCCGAGCCGAGGTCGAGGGCAAACGGGTGGTTGAGCTCGGCTGCGGAGGTGGCAGCCTGCTGACCCACATAAGCACCTGGGCTCCGAGCGAACTGGTGGGTGTCGACCTCGGTGCGTCGGTGAAGATGGCCGAACAGAACATGGCCCGGGCAGGCGCGCGCAACTTCAGCATCGTGCGCCACGACCTCACCACTTACACCGGCGATGCGCCGTTCGACCTGGTGTACTGCATCGGCGTCCTGCACCATCTCAAGGAACCCCGCATCGGATTCGATGCCGTGCTGCGGAACACACGCTCCGGCGGTCGTTTTCATTGCTGGGTCTATGCACATGAAGGCAATGGCGTGATCCGCTGGATGGTGGACCCGATACGCACGGCTCGCCTCGCGACTGCCTTGGTGGTTCACGAAGTACCTGCTCGCGACACCGCTGGTGGTCCCCTACTTCCTGTACGCGAAGATCCTCAGCGCCTTGCGATGGAAGATCCTTCGCGGCCTGCCGCTCTACGACTATTCGCTCTGGATCGCAGCGCGGGATTTCCCGTTCTTCCGCCATGTCGCCTTCGACCAACTGGTGACGCCCCAGACCATGTACCTCCGCCGGGCCACCATCGAGGAGTGGCTCTCCGACCAGGAGGTCGACCCCTGGCTCCACGTACATGATCTTCCGCAACGGCAACTCGTGGAAGTTCGGCGGCATCAAGCGTTGAAGGATCGTCATGTCCATTACGGAATTCGACCACGAAGAGATCGTTCGGGACCATCCTCCCCGCATTGAGCCGTCGTGGGCGCCCCGTTCCTTACGATGTGTTGGCACCTTGGTGCGATCACCTCCCCAATCCGTGGAACCACGCATCTGCGGCATCGCGGGCTTCCAGGGCAAGGGCACGATCGCCGATGCGCGCCGCATGATCGAGCGCATCGCCTATCGCGGACCCGACCTGCAGGATGCCGTCATGTTACGCGGCACACCGGCCTCGCGCACGCGCGGCTGAGCATCATCGACCTGAGCCATGGTGCCGATCAGCCGATGAAGGACGCCAGCGGCGATCTCACCATCGTGTTCAACGGCGAGATCTACAACTACAAGCCGCTGCGCGAGGCGCTGCTGCAGCACGGCTGCCGCTTCCGAACCGGATCGCGACACGGAGGTGCTGCTCCACCTGTACCTGGAATATGGGACCGACATGCTGCCCATGCTCAACGGCATGTTCGCTTTCGCCATCCATGACGCACGCGACGGGGAGCTGTTCCTCGCCCGCGACCGCATGGGCAAGAAGCCGCTGCACTACGCCGAGGTCGGTCGGCACCTTCGTGTTCGGCTGCGAACTGAAGGCCGTGCTCGCACATCCGCTGGTGAAGGACGATATCGACCTCGTCTCGCTGAACCAGTACCTCACCTTCGAGTATGTGCCCACGCCGCGCAGCATCGTCCAGGGTGTGCGCAAAGCTCGAGCCCGGTCATCACCTGCTGGTGCGGAACGGCCGCATCGTCTGCGACGAGGCCTACTGGAAGATCGACCTGACGAAGAAGCCGATCAGCGAGGGCGAAGCAACGGCCCGGCTCGACAGTGCCTTGCAACAGGCCACCTCACGACGGCTGATGAGCGACGTGCCGCTCGGCGTGTTCCTGAGCGGCGGCATCGACAGCAGCGCGGTGGCCTATTACGCGCAGAAGAGCTCGAGCACGCGCATCAACACCTTCAGCATCGGCTTCGAAGAGGCCAGCTATGATGAAAGCGACCATGCACGACTGGTCGCTGAACGCATCGGCAGCGACCACCACGTGGAGATCCTGCGCCAGCGGGACAGCCTGGACCTCATCCCTGAACTTTACGCGAAGCTGGACGAACCCTTTGCCGATGCATCCCTCATCCCCACGCATCTGCTCAGTCGATTCGCGCGCAAGCACGTTACCGTGTGCCTCGGTGGCGATGGAAGCGACGAGCTCCTTGCCGGCTATCCCACCTTCGGGGCCGACCGGTTCCGCAAGGTGTTCAGTGCCTTACCACATGCGGCGATAGGCCTGCTCGAGCGCATGGCCCACGTGCTGCCTGCCAGCGACAAGAACATCTCCTTCGACTTCAAGGTGAAGCAATTCCTCCGTGGCTTTGAGCTGGATAGGCGCCATGTGAACACCCTGTGGCTGGGCAGCTTCACCCCCGCAGAAAAACGAGCCCTGTTGAGCGCCGAAGTGCGCGCATCGCTGAACGGAGCACATGGCCTTGAGCCCATCGACGAGCTGCTCAACGGTTCGCCCTGGGCCGATGGCGGGTTGAACGAGGTGATCTTCGCGTTCCTGCGCACCTACCTGCTGGATGACATCCTTTTCAAGGTGGATCGCGCCAGCATGTACACCTCGTTGGAAGTGCGGGCACCGTTCATGGATGTGGAAGTGGTGGAATTGATCAACTCGTTCCCCGATCGCTTCAAGCGGCAAGGCTTCAATGGCAAGTACCTGTTGAAGCAAGTGATGCGTGGTAAATTACCCGATGCCATCATTGACCGCCCCAAGAAGGGCTTCGGCATTCCGCTCAGCTCCTGGTTGCGCAACGAGCTTCGCCCGCTCTGCGACAGCCTGCTGGCCCCCGAACGGATCCGGCGCGAAGGCTTCTTCGACCCCCAATACATCGAACGGTTGAAACGGGAGCACATGACCGGCCGCGCCAACCACCGCAAGCTGTTGTGGACGCTGATGGTCTTCCAGCTCTGGCTGGATCAACGGCGTTCATAGACCGGGGAGCCCCATATTCGCACGCATGTGGTGGCGATGGCTCCTTCAACGCCGGACGTGGTGGTGGCTTGCGATCGCCCTCCTTGTGCGCGGTGCGTACTTCTGGCTGTTCCTGCACGAACACGGCCTGCACAGCGCCTGGTACGGATGGGGCGCGGAGAACGGCGATACGCCCGGATACTTCGAACCCATTGATGCGTTCCTGGAGGGTCGCGGCTACCGGCCCGACTTCCGTATGCCAGGCTACGGGCTTCCCTACCTGATCCTGCGCATGTACACCACGCCACAGGGTGCGGGCACGGCGATCCTCTTCCTCCAGTTCCTGCTCGGCGCTGCAAGCGTGGTGGTGTTGACGCGGAGCGCAGCTCTGCTCGGCGCTTCGCAACGCGTTCAGGACATCACGTGCGTGGCGTTCGCCGTCCTCGGTCGCGTGGCGGTGTACGATGTGCACTGGTTCACTGAGAGCTTTTGCGTTAGCGCCATGATCTTCGCTGTGCATGGCTGGCTGGTGGGGGTGCGGGGCGGGCATTGGAGCGCATTCATCTGGTCCGGTGGGTGGATGGCATGGGCGGTGTTCCTACGTCCCGTTCAAGCACTATGGCTGCTGCTCCTTGCCATCGGCGTGGTGCTGCTGCTCTCCCACAACCCGCGTCGCACGTCTGTACTGGCAGGCCTGTTCCTGCTGCCGTTCCTGCTGACCGATGGCCTATGGATCCGGCGCAACTTGATCATGCATCACGAGATATCGCCGCTGAGCCGGGGCACGGTGATGCCGGAGCTGGCCGGTTCGCAGATGTACCCGGTGATGCGTTTCATGCAGGCCGTGGGCGCCAACTATATCCACTGGGATCCGACCGCCTCGATCCGCTGGTTCAACATGCGCGAAGGGCCGCTGGGCGCACAAGGCAAACGTGTGGACCGGAACGTGCATATGCCCGAATTCGCCCTTTCCGCTTCCATCACGGCGGATAGCCTGCATGCGCTCGCCGGGGAAATGGCGCGTTATAGCAGCCCGGCGCTGAGCGATGAACTGCGCGCGCAACTTCTCGGCACGATCACCAGGCGCTGCGACCGATACATCGGCTATTACCGCGCTGAACGCCCTTGGCAATACCACGTAACGGCCCGTTTGCGGTTGACGGGGCTGTACTTCCATCGTGCGGGACTTGCCGGGTTGTTCGCCGATCCGGCGCGTTCACCCGGCTGGTGGGTGTACCCGTTGGAGATCCTGGATAACCTGATGCATTGGCTCGTGCTCATCGGCGGCCTGTTCGGGGCCTCTTGGTGGATCGCATGCTGGCGGCGCGATCGCATGCGGGCCTGGCTGGCCGCTCTAACCCTGATCGGTGTCGCGGTATTTCCGTGGGGGCTTCGCCTGTGTGAAGGACGTTACCTCGTTCCCATGTATCCCTGGTTGCTCATGTTCTTCATCCTGGCGATCGCGCAGCGTCAACATGCTGGGAAGTCACCGGGGTGAACCTTCTGGCCCGATGTGTGTACGGCAGCGCAACACCGTCCGCGTGAGGTCGATCCGTACTTTCAACCCTTCCTTTCCACCACCATGAGCCGCATCCGAACCATTTTCCTTCCCCTCGCCCTGCTTGCCGCCTCCATCCTTCACGCCAAGGAACAGGAAGTCGGTTCGCGCATCACCGCCGCCAAGGTCTTCCTGAGCGGAGCCCAGGTCTCGCGCAGCGCCACGGCCAGCATTCCCGTGGGAAGCACCACGCTCATCTTCACCGGCCTGAGCCAGAGCATCGATCCGCAGAGCATCCAGGTGACCGGAAAGGGCGGCTACAGCATCCTCAGCGTGAACCATCGGATCAACTACCTCAGCGAAAGCCCGAAGAAGAAGGAGATCGAGGACCTGCAGGACAGGATCAAGAAGTTGGAGCACGACTGGGCGATCGAGCGCGGCCTGCAGCAGGTGTGGGAGAACGAAGAGCAACTGCTTCAAAAGAATTCGAGCATCGGCGGGCAGAACACGGGCATCACCGCTGCGCAGCTCACGGCGATCAATGACTACGTGCGGGAACGCATGAAGGCCATGAAGGTCGGCTGGCAGGCGCAACAGGAAAAGCTGGTCGAGATCGGCAAGGAAGCGGACAAGCTGCGTGCACAGCTGGCCCAGTATCAACAGGAATCGCCGCAGCCCACCAGCGAGATCGTGGTGGAGATCGATGCGCCCGTGGAAGTGGCCGCGAGCTTCACGCTGACCTATTTCGTCGGCAACGCGGGCTGGACGCCTGCCTACGACCTGCGCGCGAAGAGCACCAGCACGCCGATCGAGCTCTTGATGAAAGCACAGGTGGTGAACAACACCGGCGAGGACTGGAACAAAGTGGATCTCGCCCTGAGCAGCGGCAATCCCACGCTCGGCGGTACCATGCCGCAATTGCAAGCCTGGGTGCTGCAACAACCCTACACATTACGGACCGTGAATGTTGAATCGCGAAATCGCAAAGGCGTATATGACGATATGCCCGCAGCAGCCCCACCGAGCATGGCCGAAGGCGCAAGCGAGGCGTTGAAGTACGCCGAGATGCCTGCGCAGCTGGAGGTGTCCAACACGGTTGTCTACAACACCACCACCATCGAATTCGCGATCGATGCGCCGTTCAGCGTACCATCGGACGGCATGGCGCATACGGTGGCCGTGAAGACCCACAGCGTACCGGCGATCTACAAGCACTATTGCACACCGAAGCTGGACAAGGACGCCTTCCTCTATGCACGCACCACGGGCTGGGAGGACCTGAACCTGCTGCCCGGACAGGCCAACGTGTTCTTCGAAGGCACCTACGTGGGGCAGAGCTACCTGAACATCCAGAGCACCGCCGACACGCTGGACATCTCCCTGGGCCGTGACAAGGGCGTGGTGGTGGAGCGCATCCGCCGTAAGAGCACCAACGACAAGTCCGTGATCAGCGGGAAGCGCACGATCATGGTGGGCTTCGACATCAGCGTACGCAACACGAAAGGCAGCGCCATCGACATCGAGGTACGCGACCAGCATCCGTTGAGCCCGCGCAGCGAGATCAAGGTGGAACTGAAGGAGAAGGGTGACGCCGCCGTGAACGAACAGACCGGTCAGCTCACGTGGAATATCCGCGTGGAACCGAAGAGCACAAAAAAACTGGGCTTCGCCTACGAGGTGGAACACCCGAAGGATATGCCGGTGGTGGTGGAATGAGGCCATAAAGGCCAACACCGTGACGAGCGACCACGATCGATGGCGAAGAAACAGGTCCGCGATGGTGCTCTGCAGGAGCGCGACTTCTTCCAGGACGTGATGGACGTGGTGCGCCTGATACCCAAGGGGCGGGTAACGAGCTATGGCGCGATCGCGAGGTACCTCGGTGCCGCGCGATCGGCCCGCGTTGTAGGCTTCTGCATGAACAACAGCCATGTGGTGCTGCCTGCTGTTCCGGCGCACCGTGTGGTGAACAGCAGCGGGCTGCTCACCGGCAAACACCACTTCGCCACGCCCACGCGCATGGCGGCCCTGCTACGCAAAGAGGGTGTGAAGGTGAAGAGTGACCAGGTGGTGGACTTTGCCCAGCGGTTCTGGGATCCGGGAAGGGAATTGGTCAGCTGACACGAACGGGCCCCTGTCGCCGGGCCCACCCATCCCGATCCTAACCACTAATGGGTATTTTCAAGCGTGAGCCGTCCGTCACTTGAATTTTGGCCCCTGGCAGGCGTTACATTCAACATGAAATACCCCCTTCGCCATGGTGGTCAACAAGATCTTCGAGAATGAGAATGCCTCCATCGAGATCCTCCAGGAGCAGCTCCTTGTGCGGTTGACATGGAAAGGCAATGCCTCCGGTCCGGCTTATCGCGAACCCGTGCTGAAGGTGATAGAGGTGGTAAAGGCCCATGGCCTGCATCTGCTGCTGAACGATACGCGCCGCATGGGCGCCGTGTACTTCGGCGACCAGGTATGGACGAATGCGGAGGCGATCCCTTTGCTCGTGGGTGCCGGTATCGTGCGCCTTGCGAACATCTCCAGCCGCGAGGGGATCAACATGATCGCCACGGACAAACTGGCGAACACCGTGGCCACAGCAGCATCCATCAGCATCGCCCACTTCGACAACTTGTCCATGGCCATGCTCTGGTTATTGGACAATGCGGAAGCCGATGTGAAGAATTACGTGGAGCGCGAACGGCTCGCCACCCTCAACGATTACAAGGTCCTGGATACAGAGGCACAGTCCTCCTACGACGACATTACGAAGATCGCTTCCTACATCTCCCAGACACCAATAGCGCTGATCAGTCTGGTGGACCAAAAACGGCAATGGTTCAAATCGCGCGTGGGATTGGACGCCCCGGAGACAGCCCGACAAGATTCCTTCTGCACCCATGCCATCCAAACACCCGATGTCACCTTCGTGGTGAAGGACGCCGCTGAAGACCCGCGATTCGCGAACAATCCGCTAGTAACTGGTGACCCCAACATCCGCTTCTATGCCGGTGCACCGCTGGTGACCCCGGAGGGCTATGCTGTGGGGACCTTGTGCGTGATCGACACGAAAGCCAAGGGAACTGGACGAACCCAGCTTGAAGCATTGAAAGCCCTGGCCCGCATGGTGGTCATGCAACTCGAATACCGGCGCCTCGCCCTTGAGCTGAAAAGCACCCGTGAGGACCTTGAGCTATACCTCGGCCATCTGAAGGGGCATCAGCGCCATCTGGAGGATATCATGGACCGGCAGATCGACTCCCTATTGCCTCCTGCGACCACGAACGGTAAAAACGACGAACGTCGCCGTCAGATCGATGCCAGTTATCGACGAAGTCGTGTGCCGCTGAACGGTCATTGATCGCGTTCAACCTCGCATGCATGTCAACCGTCCTGCTAACCACTTATTGGTATTTCCGGGTGTTGGTGCGCCAACTACAGTGTGTGTTGGATATCTTCAACACAAATACCTGACGCCATGCAGATACACATCGCCCTCGATAACGAGCATGCCTGCCTGGAAGTGCATCCCGAGCAGCGCTTGATCCGCCTCACATGGAAGGGAGTTGTTCCGGGCCCGGTCTATCGGGAGACCCTTCTGCAGCTCATGCATATCGCCAAACGTGAAGGCTTGAAATACTGGTTGAGCGATGGCCGCAAAATGGGACCCATCCTATACGAGGATCAGGTGTGGTCCATGACCGAGCTCAAACCACATATGGAGGAAAGCGGCATCGAGCGTGTGGCCATTGTCAGCAGCAAGGACGGGCTGAACCTTCTCGCGGTGGACACGATCGTGAACGCAACCCCGCCTGAAGCGAATTATGCGATCGCATTCTTCGAGGATGTATCGATGGCCCAGCTCTGGCTCCTGCACAATGACCGTATCCATGTGGCGGTGAAGGCCAAGGATGAATGACGTGCTTCGGCCTGCCTTCTGCGCTACCCGCCTGATCGGGTATTTTTCAATGAATTAACCGGTTCTTCGGTGAAAAGCCTGAGGTCGGATGTAACTTTAAGTATCCGCAGGGGCTTTCCCATGAGCAAACTTCTGTTCCACCCGCATGAGCATGGCCTGGTCCTGGTGGATCCGGAGTATCTCCTGCTCCGATCGAGTTGGAGCGAGAATTTAGCGGG
>CAWFCK010000013.1:0-12797 GCA_963814325.1 uncultured Flavobacteriales bacterium | reverse complement strand
CACGGGCACCTTCACGCGGTGCCGCACGGCATCCACGGTGGAGCCCAGCAGGATGTCCTTGAGGCCCCTATGGCCGTGGGCGCCCATCACCAGCAGGTCCGCCTCGGCGCTGTTCACGATGTCGGCGATGGCCTTGATCGAACTGCCCTGCCCCTGGCGCACAGAGGCGGTATAGCCTTGCTGCGTGAGTTGATCGGCATACCGTTGAAGGTTCGCTGCATCGTCCAGCGCCTCGCGGTCGCTGGCCAAAGCACCGAAATACCGCGCAACCGCCGATTCGGTGACGTGGATCAGTATGTATTCCGCGCTGTGTCCGCCCCGCGCGACGGCGGTGGCCACGGTGTTCTGGTCCATCGCACTGAAATCCACCGTGATGCAGATGCGGCGCAGATCCTTCGCTACAGGGAGGTGCAGCGTATCCGCCACTTCGTCCAGATGCTCCTTGGCTGTGCGTGTGCGCTGGAAGAACGGTTTGAAGGTGATGTAGAGCAACAGGGCCAGCGCACCGAGGATCACGGGCACCACCCCCAGTTCGATCCAGATGGCGTTGTCGCCGGCCGCATCGATCCACGCAAGTGTTTCCTGCATCACAAGCCGCACATTGAGCGTTACGATGATAAGGGCCGTGAGCCATGCCAGCACCTGCACCCAGAGTTTGATCACGAATTCGCCCATCCGTTCGCGATCGGAACAGAAGTGGATCAGTGGGATCACAGCGAAGCCGAGCTGCAGGCTCAGCACCACCTGGCTGAGTACCAGCAATTCGCCCAGGGCCTCATCGCCGAACCACAGGATGCACACCACGGCCGGTGCAATGGCGATCACCCGCGTGATCAGCCGGCGCAGCCAGGGCCGCATGCGCAGATTCAGGTAACCTTCCATCACGATCTGGCCCGGCGAGCGTGCCGGTGATGGTGCTGCTCTGGCCCGACGCCGATCAGCGCAATGGCGAAGAGGGCGGGCGCCAGGTCCCCGAACAGGTCGCTGCAGCAGTGTGGGCGCTGGTCGATCTCAGCCACGTCGATAGTGACCGTAGCGGTGGAAGGCGGCCGCAGCGAGGATGAGGATGGCGGCAGTTCACCAGGAAGGCCACGTTGAGCGCGATCACAGTGTCGAAGAAGTTGAAGCGGATGCGCCTCCTTTATTCCCTCGGCATCGCGTTCGAATACGTCGCGGGTCTGCACCAGCGCCTAGTGCAGGTACAGGTTGTGCGGCATCACCGTGGCGCCGATGATGCCGATGGCGATGTACAGCGCCTTGCCGGACAGGGCGGATGGCACCAGTCCCCCGATCACGCTGTGCCAGTTCGGGCTGCACGATGAACATCTCCGCCAGGAAGGACAGCCCGATGATCGCCACCATGGAGAGGATGAAGACCTCCAGCTGGCGCATGCCCTTGTTGCATGAGGAACAGCACCAGCAACGTGTCCAGCGCCGGTGATGAGCACGCCGTGCAGTAAGCGGCAACCCGAACAGGAGGTGCAGCCCGATGGCCATGCCGATCACCTCCGCCAGGTCGCAGGCCGCGATGGCGATCTCCGCCAGGATGTACAGCGGGATGTTCACCATCGGCGGATAGGTGTGCTGCGAGGCCTGCGCCAGATCGAGCCCGCGCACGATGCCCAAGCGGGCGCTGAGGCTCTGCAGCAGCAGGGCCATCAGGTTGCTCATCAGCAGCACCCAGAGCAAGCGTGTACCCGAAGGCGCTGCCGCCCGCGATGTCGGTGGCCCAATTGCCCGGATCCATGTAGCCTACGCTCACGAGGTAGGCCGGGCCCATGAAGGCCAGCACCTTGCGCCAGCCGCCGCGCGCCTGATGCACGGATACGGTGCTGTGCACTTCACTGAGCGACCGGCGTTCGTCGTTCATGGGCGTTTCGGCTGTTCGATCAAGAGATGGCCCGCCACCACGGCTGATATGGAGCAGGAAGGTCCCTGCCGCACGCGCAGTTCGAGGCTGCCATCGAAGGCCTCGCGCGCTACGATGGCCAGTTCCATACCGATGGCGAGGCCCTTGGCATCCAGGAGCTGAAGCAACGCATCGTTCGTATCGCTCACCGCCGCCAGTCGCACCCTGTCGCCCACGGCACAATCCGCCAGTGGCCGCGTTTCACGCTGGGGCAGTTGGCCGCGACGGTCGGGGATGGGATCGCCATGCGGGTCGAAGGCCGGATGTTCCAGGTATTCGTCCAGCCGTTCGATGAGCTTTTCACTGCTCACGTGTTCGAGCTGTTCGGCAACGGAATGCACTTCGTCCCATCTGAAGCCCAAATGCTGCACCAGGAAGGTCTCCCACAGCCGGTGTTTGCGCACAAGCATCAAGGCATGCCGCCGGCCCTTCGACGTGAGGGAGGCGCCGTAGTAGGGGGCGTGCTTCACAAGGCCCTTTTCCGCCAGTCTCTTCAGCATGTCGGTGACGCTGCTGGCCTTTGTACTGAGCCGGTCGGCGATGTCCTTGTTGAAGGCGCTGGTGCCGGCCTGCTGCAGGCCGTAGATGGCCTTGATGTGGTCCTCCTCGCTGCGGGTGAGCATCATGATCTTGGCGAAGGTAGAAGATAAATTAGACGAGGCTAAATAATGACCTACATTCGTCCTCGTCATGTTCCGGTCGGCCTGCGTTCTGCTTCTCCTGTTGCCCTTGCTGGTGCATGCACAGGAAGGCCGGGTCAGCGGCTTCGTGGCCGACAGTTCGGGCCCTGTGGCTTACGTGAGCGTGGCCGTTGGCGGCACCCCCTTGACCACCTCCACGGATGCGGCGGGCCGATTCGCACTGACCGACGTTCCGGCCGGGTCACAGCTCCTGGTGATCTCGGCCATCGGCTACATGCGCCTGGAGCGGCGGTTCGACATGCATCCCTCGGTGCCGGTGGATCTGGGCCGCATCATGCTTGTCCCCGCATCCGATGAACTGGATGAAGTGGTGGTGACGGGCACCATGCGGGAGGTGAGCCGCAGCGAGAGCCCGGTACCGGTGGAAGTGCTGTCGGCGGCGTTCTTCCGCAGGAACCCCAGCCCCGCGCTCTTCGATGCGGTGGGCATGGTGAACGGCGTGCGCCCGCAGATCAACTGCAGTGTGTGCAACACGGGCGACATCCACATCAACGGCATGGAAGGGCCGTACACCATGGTGCTGATCGACGGTATGCCGATCGTGAGCGGCCTGAGCACGGTGTATGGGCTCAGCGGCATCCCCAACAGCCTGGTGGAGCGCGTGGAAGTGGTGAAAGGCCCTGGATCCGCGCTTTACGGCAGCGAAGCGATGGGCGGCATCATCAACGTGATCACCAAGGATCCCGCGCTCGCGCCGCGCTTCAGCGCAGATGTGTTCGGTACCACGTGGAATGAATGGAACGCCGACATCGGGATGCGCATGGGTATGGGCCGTGTGCGCGATCTGCTCGGGGTGAACCTGTTCCGATACAACGACCCCCGCGACATCAACAACGACGGTTTCACGGATGTCACCCTGCAGGAGCGCGTGTCTATCTTCAACAAGTTCGACCTGCTCAGGCCCGCACACCGCCGCGCGAGCCTGGCCGCGCGGTATGTGCACGAGGACCGTTGGGGTGGGCAGATGCACTGGACCGATGCCGACAAGGGTAGCGACCGCGTCTACGGCGAAAGCATCAACACCGAACGATGGGAGCTGATAGGCCAGTACCAACTGCCTACGCACGAACGGGTGATCGCGCAGTTCTCCTTCAATGGCCATGAGCAGGATTCCTGGTACGGCAGGGCGTCATTCCGCGCACAGCAGCGCGTTTTCTTCTCGCAGGTCCACTGGGCGCATGAATTCGGTCCGCGGCATGACCTGCTCGCGGGTATTGCCTATCGTTCCACCTATTACGACGATAATACCGTGGCCACCCGCGAAAGCGGATCGCGCACGCCGCTGCCCGGATCATTCGTGCAGGATGAATGGGCGCTGAACGATGATCAGAAGCTCCTGATGGGCTACCGCGTGGACCATGATCGGGAACATGGCCTGGTGCACTCGCCGCGCCTGGCCTACAAATGGGCGCCCAGTGGGCGCTTCGCCGTTCGCGCCAGCTTCGGCACAGGCTATCGTGTGGTGAATCTGTTCACCGAGGATCATGCGGCGCTTACCGGCGCGCGCGACGTGGTGATCGCGGAGGAACTGCTACCCGAACGCTCGGTGAACACCACAGTGAACATCGTGCGGAAGTGGCCTGGCGAGAAGCGCTTCTTCGAACTGGACCTCTCGCTGTTCCACACGCGCTTCAGCAACCGGATCCTGCCCGACTATCAGGTGGATTCCAACCTCATTGTGTACGACAACCTGGACGGCCACGGGACCTCCCAAGGCATCAGCCTGAATGCGGGATCTCGCTTGGGTAGGAACCTGCGGATCATGGCCGGCGCCACATGGATGGACGTGTACACGCAGGAGGGACAGGATAACGGTCTGTCGCAACGGCAGGACGCCTATTTCGCCCCGGACTGGTCGGGCACCTTCACGGTCGGTCTACTGCTGCCCAAGCGTTGGACCCTGGACCTTACCGGGCAGTGGTACGGACCGATACGCCTGCCCATCCTGCCGAACGATTTCCGACCGCAGCGCTCGCCGACCTACGCGCTGGTGAACCTGCAGGTGAAGCGGCCGATCGGTCAGCGCTTCGAGGTGTACGGTGGCGTGAAGAACCTGCTCGATTTCGTCCCCAGCGATCCCTTGATGCGGCCTTTCGATCCGTTCGACCAGCAGGCCGTTGATCCCGCGACCAACCCATACGGGTACACATTCGACACGTCGTACATGTACGCACCGATCCAAGGAGCCCGTGGCTACTTCGGTGTGCGCTACACCGTAGCCCCTTAGGTGCGGGACCTCGCAGCTCTAGGTGCTGCAGGGGAGCAACACGTCATTCAGGTAAGCCGGTACTTTTAACGCCCGATGTACGCCCTGCTCCGCCCGCTGCTCTTTCTCCTCTCACCGGAGCGGGCACACGCCATCACCTTCACGTTGCTCGAGTGGGCGCGTCACATCCCTGGCGCCCTCAGGCTCGTGGGCGGCGAACGGGCTCCTGATAACGCCGGCGTGGAGGTCATGGGCATCCGCTTTCCCGGGCCTGTGGGTTTGGCTGCGGGCATGGACAAGGACGCCCGGCACGTGGATGCCCTGGCTGCCCTGGGATTCGGGCATATCGAGGTGGGTACGCTCACGCCTGTGGCACAACCCGGCAACGACCGGCCGCGCTTGTTCCGGCTGAAGGCCGATCGCGCGTTGATCAACCGCATGGGCTTCAACAACGGTGGTGTGGCGGCCGCGGTGGAACGTTTGCGGAAGCGAGGTCCCGGGATCATCGTGGGCGGCAACATCGGGAAGAACAAGGCCACACCGAATGAACAGGCCACCGCGGATTACCTGAAGTGCTTCACGGCGCTGTACCCCGTGGTGGACTATTTCGTTGTGAATGTTAGCAGTCCGAACACCCCCGGATTGCGTGAGTTGCAGGAGAAGGGTCCGTTGCTTTTGCTGTTGACACAGTTGCGGGAAGAGGGCCACAGGCTGCAGGCCTCCCGCCTCCGCGGGGCTACGGCGGGCGAAGCAGGCCACAAGCCCATCCTGCTCAAGATCGCGCCGGACCTTACGGATGGACAGCTCGATGACATTGTGGCGGTGGTGAAGGAGAGCGGTATTCAAGGTGTGGTGGCCACGAACACCACCATTTCGCGCGTGGGCTTGAAGGTGCCGAAAGGTGAGCTCGATGCGATCGGTGCAGGTGGGCTCAGCGGAGCGCCGGTGCGTGCACGAAGCACGGAGGTGGTGCGTTATCTCCGTGCACGCCTTCCCAGGCCCTACGTGATCATCGGTGTAGGCGGTATCGATTCTGGTGAGGCGGCGATGGAGAAGATGGAGGCCGGTGCAGATCTTGTGCAGGTGTACACAGGACTGATCTATGAAGGACCCGCGCTGGTGAAGCGCATCAACAAGGCATTTGTCGCATGGAAAAGCCGGACGTGAAACTGATCGAGTGCCCGCGCGATGCCATGCAAGGCATCGTGCCCTTCATTCCCACGGAGCTGAAGATCGAATACATCAACGCCTTGCTGAAGGTGGGCTTCGATACCATCGACTTCGGCAGCTTCGTTTCACCCAAGGCCATTCCGCAGATGCGCGATACGGCCGAAGTGCTCGCCGGGCTCGACCTGTCCGGCACGCGCTCCAAGTTGCTGGCCATCGTGGCGAACGAGCGCGGAGCGGAAGCAGCCTGTGCACATTCAGCGATCGACCAGGTCGGTTATCCGTTCTCGATCTCCGAGACCTTCCAACAGCGCAACACCAACACCAGCATCGAAGGCTCGTTCGAGCGCCTACGACACATCGCGGACATCGCCTCGGCCACGGGAAAGGAACTGGTGGTGTACATCAGCATGGCCTTCGGCAATCCGTACGGCGATCCGTGGAGCCCGGAGCTGGTGCTTTTGTGGGCCGAGCGCCTGGCCGATGGGCTCGGTGTGCGCACGATCGCGCTGGCGGATACCGTGGGCAACGCGCATGCGGTGCATATGGACGCGCTGTTCCGCACGATCGTGCCCAGCTTCCCGGAGATCACCTTCGGCGCCCATCTGCACGCTCGTCCGGACGGGTTGAACGAGAAGATCATCGCCGCGCTGGAAGGCGGCTGCCGCCGGTTCGATACGGCCATCCGTGGCTACGGCGGCTGCCCGATGGCGAAGGACGACCTAGTGGGCAATGCCGATACCGAAGCCGTGGTGCGCTGCCTCGACCTGTTCAACTTTCAGCACGGGCTGGATCGCGAGCAGCTTCAGCGATGTGTGGAGCTTTCGGGAAGTGTGTTCCCCGGGTGAACCGAGGAATTTAGCACGTTGAACCAGGTATGCGGAAACCGGATTACTATACAGCTGTTTTCCCCTCCTTGCTGATCGCAGCGAGGCTCCGCGAGCGAACGCGATCAGCTATATAAGGAGGGGTTAGGGGTGGTTTCCATTTGGCAATTTCTGAAGAAGTCGAAACCACCCGGCCTTCGGCCTCCAGCCCCTCCTTGTCTGCGCGGCAGGCCCCGGATAGTGCTGCGCACTTCCGGGGGCCGCGCAGGAGGGGAGAACGATCCGGCTATGAGCCGTAGAATGTAGAATTGCGGAACCGGTCAATTTCTTCGGCTCCACATTCAACGTTCCGCGGTTCTGCGGTTCCCTACGCCGTTCTCAGTTCGATCACGGTGATCTCCGGCGGCATGCCCACGCGACCGGGGAAGCCGATGAAGCCGAAGCTGCGGATAGCAATGTCGGGACCTTGGGATCATTTAAATGGACCGAGCAGCGTGTTACTGAACATTTCCCAGTCCCATATGCCGCCAAACCAACATTGATCATAGGAAAAAGTCAGTTTCACCGTGTAGAAACAACATAAGATGATCAATAGAGAGATCAGGTGGGTGTATCTGTGTGATCTTGAGATCATATAAGCGATAGGAACAGTAAGTATTGGTCCGTATTCAACAAAATTTCGTGATCCAAAACCACAGCCGAAAGTCCATGCCCACCAGGATGCACATATATAGCTAAACACAAGAAACGATGACCAAATTGTTAGGTATTGAATTCCAAGAGGTTTCATTCCTATCCAACTGAGCATGAGCGTCAATAGGACGAGCGGCGAATAGGTGAACAAGCCATTGTAGGGAGAGAGCCAAAATGGCACGATGGCCGGGTCTTTCCAGTGGGTAAATCCTTCTCCAGTGTATGACCAGTGAATAAAGTTTCCAAATGTGAATTGCCAATAGATCAATTGAGGAAGGCAGGCGAGTAAGAAACCAAAAAGAAAAGGTGCAATCGCTTTAACATTGACCATGGCAATAAACCTATCCCTTGCTTCCTTTTTTGTCGCGGCCGTTATTAATAACAAGAAGGGTAGAAGGAGAATATCAGTTGGTCGTGTGACCACGACTAACCCCCCTATGAAACCAAGGAGCAGCAATCTTCTGCGCGACGGCCCGAAGTCTAATATGTGCGCATGTGCCAGTACGAAGCAACTAAGGAGAAAGAAGGCATATACATGCGACATTCCAGGGTCGCCGATCGTATAGAACAGCAGATTTGTGCCGGTGAGCAGTGCAAGCACTGTCCCTATTGCCGTGAGCGCGGAGTGATTTCGACGGAGTAATAGGAATAGAAAAAGACACCCAACCGAGCAGTAAAAAGCTGCAGCTACATCGACCATAATATGGTCGATCGGACTGAAACCTGCCATGGCCGCATCCTGCTTTGTACGGAGGACCTTTCCTAACAGGTAGAATGGGGCACTAAGCATCGCTACGCCCACCGGATACTTGGTGACCATTCGATGCGGAATGCTGTCAAGTTCGAAACCATTGCCAGTTAAATCGTCAATTCCTTTTGGGAAAAGGGCCGGGTCAGCCCGATAGTCTAGGAAGGCTGGTAGATAGGAATGATAACCGGCCCTGTCCGCCCAGATCTCGCTATGGTAGGTGAACTTCGGCGAATGGCTATGCCAATTGATGCCTAAGAAGGTGAGGACGCCGAATAGCACGGTTGTACACGCTATTTCACGCCAAGAAGTCATGCAACAGGGTTTGAAGCAAGCAGTTCGATCACGGTGATCTCCGGCGGCATGCCCACGCGACCGGGGAAGCCGATGAAGCCGAAGCCCCGGTTCACGTACAGGTGTTGATCGCCTTCGGTATAGTGGCCGGCCCATTGCTTGTACACCCACTGCGCCGGGCTGTACGTCTGGCCTGCGATGGTGATGCCGAACTGCGCACCATGCGTGTGGCCGCTCAGCGTGAGGTCGATGCCCGTGCCCCAGACCTGTTCCTCCCAGTGGGTGGGATCATGGCTCATGAGGATGCGGAAGGTCGACGGGTCGCTGCCGGCCATGGCTTTGCCAAGGTTCCCGTATTGCTGGAAACGCTTGCCCCAGTTCTGCACGCCCAGCAACGTGATCGCTTCGCCATCCTTCAAGATGGATGTGTGCTCGTCGAGCATCAGGTTGAAGCCCATGGCAGCGTGATGCCTCGCCAGCTTGTCCATGTTCTCCCGCTTGGCCGAAGCGCTGTCCCAAAGCACGTAGTCCGAATAGTCGTGATTACCGAGTATGGAGTATTTACCGAGCGGGGCGTGCAACTTGTTGAGGACCTCGAGCCAGGGTTGGGCCTCATCGGCATAGTCGTTCACCAGGTCGCCGGTGAACAGGATGATATCCGGGCGTTCCGCGTTGATCAGGTCCACTCCGCGTTGCACGATGTCACTGTCCAGCGAGAAGCTGCCCAGGTGCATATCGCTGATCTGTATGATGCGCAACCGATCAAATGCCTTGGGCAGCTTGTCAGACGTTACGGTCAGGCGCCGGGTCTTGAAGTACTTGCGGCCGTGAGTGATCCCGTACAGCACACCGGCGAAGGGGATGGCCGCCAGCGCGAGACCGGTCTGCGATATGAAGCGGAGCCGGGAGATGGGTTCGCCCCCGACATCCGGTGCCCCCGGCGCCAGCCGCACGAACAGCCACCGAACACCTTCCAGGATGTCCTCGATCAGGCTGAAGATCACGATCACCACCTTGGGCAGGAAAAAGAGCATGAACAAGGCCGCGAGGGAGAACACGAAGGAGTAGTTCCGCGTGCCGCGCAGTTCCTGGATGCTGACGGACACCCACACGAGCAGAGCCAGCATACCGATGGAGATGGCCCAATAGACCAGTCGCACCCAGCGTTTACTGGTAGGGCCAAGACCGCTAATGGCCGTGCTGATGCCCTTGAAGGCGTAGATATCGATGAGGACCAGAATGGCGATGAAAACGAAGAAGCCGAACATGCCGCGGGAGATCATGGGGGCAAAGGTCGGGTGATGACGGACATCGCGGCCGTGAAAGCCGTGCCTTTGATCAATGGAACGTCCGGTGTTCCAAAGATGACGCTGCTGGGGTACTTTCGTGGCAATGAAGATTAGATACATTTTCGGGGTCTGGCTTGCTTTCCACACTTCTTGTATGGCGGCACAGGTCACTTGGCAGTATTCCTATGGCGGATATGGTCCGGACCAAGCCAATGCCATTTTAGCTGCCGTGGATGGAAGCATCATCACGATAGGCGCTACCGGTAGTTTTGGAAGTGGTTCGTCAGATATTTATGTCATCAAGGTGGATCAGGATGGGTCAAAATTGTGGTCAGCGACATACGGTGGCGCTGGCATAGATCAAGGTCAGGCCATTGCTGAGACAGCTGATGGAGGATTCGTCATTGCGGGTTATACAAATTCATCAGGAGCAGGTGGGTATGACGGTTTGTTGGTCAAGATCAACGGTGACGGTGTTTTAGAATGGCAAAGGACATTTGGCGGTTCAGAATGGGATTTCCTCTATTCCGTTGTGGATGATCAGACAGGGGGATTTATGCTAGTTGGTGAGACGTTCAGCAGTGGGTCGGGTGGGAGCGATGCGTGGGTATTGAAACTGAACGATACTGGTGAGCTGATATGGGAGCGTACTTATGGAGGTGAAGGGATGGATGACGGAAGATGCATTCGTTTGGTTTCTACCGGGGGTGCGGTTATCTGTGGAGGAAGATCCACAGGTGTGGAACTGGACGCATGGATAGCACGCTTGGACAGTGCCGGAGACATGGTCTGGCAGGCATTCGAAGGAGGCGACAGCACGGATCATGCCGTGTCACTGATCGAAACTGCCGATGGTGGATTCGTTGCGGTTGGAAGTACCAAGAGTTACAGTGCGTATACAGAGGCACTTCAATTCAAGGTCGATATGGCAGGAGTGGGTTTGTGGCGAAAGAATTGGGGTCAGATCAACGATCAAGAGTCATTTGGGATACGCGAATTGGATGATGGTCGATTGCTCTCGATCGGTTATGTGAAAACTGCTGGAAGTGGTGGACGCGACATGTTCATTCTCTTTACCACTCCTAACGGTGATTTTTTATCGGGGGTCAGTAATGGGGGTGATAATGGTACAGGAGATGAAGTAGGCCTTGGCCTGGATCTGCTTGACGATGGGGGATACGTGTTTTCGGGCTACACGGAGAGTTTTGGATTTGGAGGACGCGACATGTATCTGGTGAGGACAGATTCGGTCGGACTGACCTCTTCCATTTCAGTTATTTCTGAATTTGATCCGCTTGGAATTGATGTATCCGGATCCGTGCGCTCAATTGCCCTCCACCCCAATCCCGCATCCACCACCTGCTCCATTTCGGACAGTGAGCGCATCCGCCGTGTCCAATTGTATGATCCGCTTGGTCGACTGCAACGCCAGTGGTCCATCCCCATTCCAGTATCACTGGGGCTTCAAGGCCTGCCTGACGGCCTGTACACGGTGATGATCATTGATGACAAAGGGGCACGCCAAGCCGCACCGTTGATGATACAATCCCGTTGACAGTGGGCGAGCGCGGGTTGCGAAAGGCCTTGTTGATCCTTGGGCATGGTGTGTTCGTCACCTTGTTAGCGCTCGCCGCTCAGCATGCTGAACTGCGTTTCCTTCAGGCCGATAGCGCCTGCCAGTTCGTGAAGTGGCTGGCACAGGATGGGGTCAATGTGGAGGCGCATCGATACACCGCCGTCCTTCCGCAGTTGGCTGTGACGATGTGCGCTTGGTTCCCGGTGGACCTGCATACCTTGTTGCTGGTGGCATCTCTGGCCCATGTGGGCGTGGCCTATGCAGTTTTCGTGATCTGTGCCCATATGTGGAAGGCTTGGCGGGCTGCCTTGGGATGTGCGGTGGCAGCGGTGCTTTGCTCGCGGCTTGCGTTCTACTCGCCGGTGCTTGAGGCGAACTACCTGCTTTCGTTCCCATTTCTGCTTATTGGACAGATCGAACTTCGGACCGCGCATCAATGGACCTCACCACACATACTGAAGGCCATGGCATTGCTGCTGATCACACTCGTGGTGCATCCCGCAGGCTGGACCATCATGTTGTTCGCCACCGTTTTCTTATTCGCCGTCGGCCTGTTGCCCAAGCGCCCTTTGGTGCTCCTATGCGGTCTGTGCCTGGTGTGGCCGCTCCTCTCACGGCAGCTCTTTCCCCCCACGGAATATGAACTCGGGCAATATGCCGCCGTTGCTGAAGGTCTCCGACATGTCGATCAATTGTTCCAATGGGCTTCGTGGAACTTTCTGCGCATGCACCTGTTCCGGGCCAGTGCGACCTACCTGCCCGCCGTGCTCGTCCTCGTGGCAACCGCGGCGCTCTGGCTTCAGCGGAAGGCGTGGTGGCCAGCCATCCTGACCGTGGTCGGCGTTGCTGCCTATCTCTTGTTGTATCTGGTCACCTTTCATCGCGGGGATGCAGGCATCATGATGGACAGGGGCGTGCTACCAGTGGCCACGATCATCGCCCTTTCCATGGCGTGGAGCATTCCATCGAGCGCATCACCCGCATGGAACATCGTGGTGGTCCTGGCACTGGTGCTGATATCCTTCTTCAAATTGCGTGATATCTCCTTTGCTTCCCGGCCGTTCATTCAGGAGCGCGTGATATTGGAGCGTTTGCTCGGGGAGGTCCGGTCGCGAGGTTTGCGAAAGGAATTGCTCTCGCGTATATCCCTTGCCGGTACTTCGTATGGATGGGCATTGCCCTGTTCGTCCCTGATCCAGAGTTCGCTTGCGGGGCCCGAAAAGGCCGTGATGATCGCAGAGTTCAGCAAGAATGATCCCGCGCCCGAATTGGGCGTTCCGACCATCCGGGTGCTCGGCGAACCGCTGATCCTGCGCCCGACGTCGAAGCGATGGTTCGGTGAGTGAGCGACGATCTTCCTGCACTTCCGGCCCTCCCCAGCCCATTT
>CAWFCK010000012.1:0-15857 GCA_963814325.1 uncultured Flavobacteriales bacterium | reverse complement strand
CAGCAACCGTACCACCCGCAATGAAATGCAACGGTGCTGCGTAGTGCCTTGGCGCGCGCAAACCGTGCACCTTGGCCAACTGCGCATCAATGCATTGCCAACCGACAGCATCGTCCTGTGTATACAGCTTACGGTATTCTTCTGAGGGTGATCATTGACTCGGTTGCTTGGAAATTGAACGTTCACATTAGCGAAAGTAACGCCACGCTTCGGGGCGCATCTCCAAGCACTGCTTGGGGCATCGCCGCGCGGCCGTAAGCATGGACTCATCGGCAGCTATCAGCGCGAGCAGCACAAATCGGATCGAATAGCAGAAGTAGGCGTTCGATCCGAAAGAGGTAACAAGGCGGGCTAGCTGAGACCCACAGGCTGTCCTTTGACCTCCTTCTCACGACTCAAGCCCGCTAGCATGAGCAGGGCAAGACCCAACGAAGCCCACGTCAGTATCGGTTGGAACCACAGGCCCACCAAAAGGCCCACAGCACCCAGGAATTGCAGGGCGATGATCACCTGTTCAAGATCCTCCATCCCGAACCGTTTGAACTCGTTCTTCATGTGGGGCGACGTGAAATAGTCGGCCACGTAAGCGAAGAAGGACAAGCTCGAAGCAGGCAATCCACCACCAACGTCATCAGTCGGCGACGGCATGGTTGCCGACACAATTAACGCGCAGAGGACGAAAAGGATCAGGGAAGGCAGCTTCTTGATGAACGGGTTGCGGACCTTGAAGTGGAAATACTGGGCAGCCAGCATGAATATGCCCATACCTGCAGCCGCCAGCGGCACCACCGGTGCATACCATATGCCCACAACCAGCATGGTGGCCAACGCTATTTTGGCCGCTCCCACCGCGTTCCGGAAACCAGACCGCTCGAGCCGAACTGTTGGAACTCTGCTGACGACGTTGGGATACCTGAAGACCCAGACGTAAGCGACGGAGCATGCGACGGCGATCTGCAATAAGGTGATGAAGACTCCATCGTGTTGGGCTTTCCGACGAAGGTATGTCCTGCGCACAGCTCGCCGATAGATCCCCTTGCTGCGCCGGTCTCCGCCCTGCCTTACCACGCAGACCGGCCAGCGAGGCCCTGAAGCTTATCCGCACTCGCGAAAAACGCGAGCGCGAGCAGAGGTCAGAAGCACAGAAGGAAGCCAACCGCGACGGCGTGCCACCGATCGAGCTGATCGATGGCGAGCGCCTGGTCAGCCTGTTCGAGAAGTACGAGCTCGGGCTGAAGCCGAAGACCGTGCACGAGCTGGTGCCGGAGTTCTTCCGAGAGCTTCGAGAGTTGAGTGTCCCGATCCGGCCTTCGGTAGGCAGCCGCCTGTGCGCTAGTCGCGCGCGTAGCTTCGCCTCAGCCCGCGCTCCACCATGCGATCCACCGAACGCTTCACGGGCGCTGGCCAGCATCTACGGGCAGGCGCGGCCCACCTATCCACCCGAACTGGTGCGTTGGTGCTTGGAACAGGCACCCTCACCCGGCTTGAATCCGTGGACCTGCCCTGCCGGCACAGGCATCTCCACCCGCCTGTTCGCAACCACCCCGGCCATCCGGTGATCGGCATCGACCCGGCCGCTCATGCCCTCGTTGCGCGGTATGGTCGTTGCAACACCCAAGGACAAATACACCCATCATGGCAGCCAAATACAACCCCGAGCATTACGAGAATCTGGACGGTGAAGAAGCCATCAAACAACTGCAGGAGATCGTGGACCACGAAGCCTTGTGCATGTTCCATACGGACCTTAACGCCGACAGCCCGCACGTGCGCCCCATGGCCGTACAAAGGGTCTGTGACCAGGGAAATTTCTGGTTGTTCAGTGCGCGCAGCAGTGAGAAGAACGCGGACATCGCAAAGGACCATCGCGTGATGCTGACCATCGCCGTTCCCGGTCGTTCACAGTTCTTGGTGGTGCAGGGCAAAGCCGAAGTGCGTGATGACCAGGCCGAAGAAGGATGAACTGTGGAACAACCTCGCCAAAGCGTGGTTCCCCGAGGGCAAGGAAGACCCCGAGTTGACCATCCTGAAAGTGGTGCCCACCGAGAGTTATTACTGGGACACGAAGAACGGGCGCATGCTCTCCATGGTCAAAGGCATCGCAGCAGCGGCCATTACCGGCAACATGAACTATAGTGGTAGCGTGGAAGGCAAGATCGCCGTGTGAAGCAGGATACCTGAACCTTCTACCACCCACCTCCCCCGCCTCCACCACCGCCACCGCCGGAAAAACCACCCCCGCCGGAGCCACCGCTCTTGGAAGGCGGCGTGCTCGATGACCGCACGCTGCTGCTGAGCGAGCTGTTCATGTGCGACGAGAACGAGCCGTAGTTCATGATGGAACCGCTGTACCAGCCTGGGGTGATACCTGTTGTCCACCAAGGCCCGGCTGATCATGCTCTGGAAGCGGTCGCCCCAGATCTTCTCCACCTTGAAGGCGATGGCGTAGGGCAGGTATTTTTCAAAGACCTCGGGCGTCATCGTCGGCGGATTGAAGTGCTGGAGCTGTTTCTCTTCCGCCGCGCCCAGGTACATCCTGAAGCCGAACAGCCGCGAGCGCAGGGCCTGCTTCTCCTCGCTCGGCCGCTTGATGAGGTAAACGTAGAGCAGGAAGAGGATCAGGTTCGCCACCACGAAGGCGATGATGTACACCGCGTCGTTATCGCCCCAGTATGAACTGTGCAGCACGACAAGGGATATGACGCACACGATCACGGTGAGGATGGGGATCCACCAGAACCGCAAGTTGTTGCCCTTGTTCAGGAATGCGTTCCATTGCGACTTCAAGGTGGTCCGGAACGCACTGGCCATGCTCTGCACGCTCGGGTCATATGTGCCGTCGATCTCGTAGCGCTGCTTGGCCCGAGCCGAACATGCGGTTCAGGAGTTCCTGCTCCTCCATCGGCAGGCCGGAGCCACCCTTCAACTTCACCATGGTATAGGTCTCCTTGCTGATCAGGCCCAGCAACATGTCCTCCTTCTTCTCGTCGATCCGGATGTGTCCCTTCACGGCCAGGCTGATCATGGCCGGCGTGATCTGGTCATTGTCGAAACCGCCTTCCATCACCATGCCCACGGATGCCGGTGAAAGGGCATCGGGCGGCTCGAAGAGCGGGATCACCGTCGGCATGTCCGGATCGCGGCCGAAGCCGGAACCAGGTGAGGAAGTAGTACAGCAGGAGCAGCAGCGTGATGCACCCGCCGACGAGCGGCACGGCGTACTTCTCGAAGAAGGTCGGTGGGGGTGGTTCGGCCACCACGCCTTTCTGGAAGCCCACGGCCACCGTGAGGCCTTCGTAGTTCTGCCATGGCGCGCCCGCGGAAGCTCACTGTGTGCGCGTTGATGATGGAATCAGGTGCAGGCGGTCTCCGTGCTTCCGTATGATCCCCGTGTAGCAGGCGGTCTGTTTCACCTTGGCTGTCGGTCGGCAGATGGATCACCGCCGAGATGCTGTCGACGGCGAAGTCCCAGCCGTTGCCGTTCACGTTCCAATAGATCTCGTCGTAGTCCGGGAAGAAGCCGACCTGGCCCTTGGTGGTGTAGGTGATGCGGTAGGGGTAGTCGCCGGGCTCGCAGGAAGTTGCCCTCGCTCCCCACGTACAGCACGAAGTCGTCGCCCTCGGTGGCGGTGTGGTACGGCGAGGTGGCCCCGAAGACCTCCACCGCAGTGAGCTCGTACTGCACGCGGTGCTCCCTGCCGTTGTGGTCCGCGAAGCGCAGTGGCAGCCTGCGCACGATGCCGCGTTTGAACTCCTCGCCTTCCGCATGGATGTTGATCTCCTCCGTCACTGTCAGCTGGCCATCGGCCGCCACGGTGAGGTCCGTGTGGAAGGAATTGATCCGCTCGTTCTGGCCGTAGGCGTACGCCACAACGACCAGCGAAGCCCCCAGCAGCCAGCGCCGCATCACGCGAATTTTACCGATGGGGCCTGCTTCTCCGCCGGGTTCTCCAACTCGAAGAACGCCGACTTGGTGAAGCCATAGGAATTGGCGATCAGGTTGCTCGGGAAGCTCTCGACCAACGTGTTCTGATCGCGCACCGTGCCATTGTAATAGCGCCGCGCCTTTTCGAGGTCGCCCTCCACCGCGCTCAAGGCGCTCTGCAGCTCCAGGAAGTTCGTGTTCGCCTTCAGGTCCGGATAGCGTTCGGCCACGGCGATCAGGTTCATCAGCGCGCCGTTCAGGTTCTTCTCCGCGGCCTGGTGGCCTTCCACCGTGGTGGCCTGCTGCGCGGCGGCGCGGGCGCGGGTCACGTTCTCGAAGGTCTCCTTCTCATGGGCGGCATAGCCTTTCACCGTCTCCACCAGATTGGGGATCAGGTCGTAGCGCTTCTTCAGCTGCACATCGATGCCGCTCCACGCCTCGGCCACCAGGTTCTTCAACTTCACCAACCGGTTGTAGATCCCGATGGCATAGAGTGCCACGAGAACGATCAGGGCGACGACAGCGGCTACGATGATCATGGGGTGGTTCGTTTGAGTTGAATGGTGCTCGAATGTAGTTCCATCCCGGTGTACAAGAAGGCCGTGCTTGGTCGGATGCCAAGCAACGGCGTCTGGCCGGAGATGGGCATCAGCTTCCCCTAATTTCTTGATGCGAAAGCCGCATCCATGATCGGGCGGCAGAGAGATGCCAGCCGTAGTGCCGCCCTGACGGCTAGGGGCCGTAGCGCATGGGCACCGGGAAACACCCGAGCACGGGACAGGAACGTGATACCTGAGTTGAAGATCGAGTCACATTCGATCTGCAAGCCGTTCACCGTATTGCCCGGTGCTATACACGTATGCGTGGACGTGTTGTATCCACCATTGTAATAGGGGAAGCCACCCGTGTTCGGCGTTTGCGGCTTGGAACCGCCTGGTATCCCGCGTCAGCCAGCATCGTCCCCAATGCGTTCACCCCTCTGAGCAGTTGTGCGTGGGTGGAGCCGCTCACATTGGTGTTCACGAGGTCCTCGATGGAGCTGTTGGCCAGGTACGCGGCTGTATTCAGCACAGCATCGGTGTTATCGTAGGATGCTCCGGAAAGACCATATCCCAATTCCAACCGGTACGGCTGTTTGCCGTGGCCATGCAGGTCGATGTAGAACGCCTTGCCCGAGAACTGGCTTTGCGCCAGCCACTGTGCCGTATCCACGAAATGCTGGAACTCGGTCCAGGCCGTTTCTGCTTGTGCGTTACCGCAAGCACCATCAGCTATGTTCCGGTTGCAATCGACCTTCGTGCGCCTCAAATTGCAGATGATCAGGTGCGGGTGACAACCTGTAAGGGTGTACAGCGCCGTATCGATCTGGCGGCCCAGTTCGATGGTCCTGCTATCGGTGACGGTGGTCGGGCTGTTGCACGTCCGGGTGGGGATGCTTGCAGGCGAGACGGACCCACCATGCGGAACCGAAATGACGATGGGCAGGGTGCCGGGATGGTACTGCGTATAGTTGTTGACGCCATAGATGACCTGAGCATGGCCTTGCGAGCACATGAGGCTCAGGACCAACGAACAGCAGAAGGTTCTCATTCCCGTTGTTCGGAGCATTTGTTCGTTGCGATGAATACGGGCAACCCGTTCCTGCCATGGCCATGAACGAGCGACCAACGAAGATGGTCATTTATCCACCGAGCGCGGTTGCGGATGCTCGGGCATGATGTCTGCAACCACCGGATCACCCATCTTCACAGCTCCTATGCGCAACGCACTGGCGATCTTCTTATGCGTCCTGTTCGCAGCCGCGTGCGGCACGGTGCCGGTCCAGGAGGAGGTTGTGCACGTTCAGCCTTCACCCACGATCGACGCGCCGGATACCTCACCTGGCCCTGCACTCATTGTGGATACGAGCCTGCACAATCCCGTGCCCGATACCACCGCACCGCCCAAGCAACGAATGAACGCGAGCGATGACCACGGAACCCCCTTGCAGCGAGGAGATCTACGCGGAGAACAACCAAGGGCGCATCACCCTGTTCATCCCGAAGAAGCAACTCGCCGCAAGGACATCGGAGATCCGTGAACTCCTGCCGAGCGTGTTCCTCCAAGCGGAACAGACGTCACCGCACGCCATCGCAGACGATTTCGAGCACGGCATTTCCACCGAGTACATTTCCATGCCGGACAAGCTGCCTGTGGAAGTGCTGGTGTTCGAGCGGTGCCGCTCTGCAGAACCGCATACGGTGCTGCACCTACGGGTCTGGCGCGAAGCCGACGGCTCGTTCGGCTCGGATGGGTGGTGAACATTCACTGACCCGCCCGTGAACCTATAGCTGCGGAAAGTGCGAGCGCCCTTTCAGTAAGCGCCCGTTCACTTCATCGACGCCATCCAGAGATCCCGTGAGACTTTCCCCGCTTGCATCACGCCAGCCTTGAAGCGCTCGTCCTTGAACGAGCCCCTCACTCCCCCATCGCCACCCGCGCCGCCAGCAGCGCACTGATCAAGGTGATCGGCGTGAAGATGAGCGTCTCGCGCAGGTCCAAAGCGAAGAGGTTGCCCACCGTATTGAGGGCGAACAACGCGCACACGGCCCACATGCCCCACTTGCCCACCGCAGGCATGGAACGCGCGATGTGGCCCATTCGAACCAGCAAGAGCGCTATGAAGACGAGCAGGAACGTGATGCTCACCAGTGCGCCCACCGTGCGCTCCTCCTCGTTCTGTAAGCGACCACCCCACACCATTTCCGTAGGGATGAAGCCGGCGAGGACCACCAAGTGGAACACGATGACGGCGGCGAAGAGAACCAGCAAGGTGATGGCGGCAGTGCGGAAGGGGATCAGGCGCATGGCGTAAAGGTGCGGAGGGCGGGAAAGACCAGCATCACACTATCCCCGCCCCACCACCAAGAAGTAGCTCCCGGCCCAAAGCCGCGCACAAGGAGAAATGGTGGTTGATCTAATTGTCGCTCGGGCCTTAACGGATGAAGACGAACAGCACGGCCTGGTACACCAGGAAGGCGAGCCAGCCCGCGACGCGCGCCCTTGCCGGTGAAAGGCCATGCACCAGTTGGGCCACTTGTGGATACAGCACCCCGAACGCCGCCACATACATGAGCAGATAGACCCAGATGATAGCCAACGTGGTGCTAGGTCGAACGATGTCGGCCATCCACTGCACGGGGTCGAGCACGCCCAGGATGAGCAATAGGGCTATGAGCACATCGGGGATGAGGGTGCAGAGCGTAGCCCAAGCTGTAGCGGGGCCGATGAGCGCCACCGTATCCTCAAAGGAGCCTGTTCCGCCGAGCCAACGGGCGAGCAACTGCATCACCGCGGCGGCGAGCAAGGCCATAAGGAAGATGACCGGAAGGGTGAAGTACGGCTCCCAGCAGGAAGTACTCCGCCGTGGGAATGGCCAGCCACGAGGCCATGCCCGGACCTACGCCACCGATGGCTAGCAGCACAATAGCAAGGCTGTACCCGATGCCGGTGAGCAACAGGTCGCGGAGGCCCATCCGAAGCCGATGCGGATGGGACAAACGCCGGTCAAGAAGACGCTCAAGCGCACGCATGCTGGAGTGGTTGCGAAGATCGGAAGTGACCGCCGTCAAAGGTTGGTAGGCACCGGGATGCCTGCTTACGGCAATTGCGCGTTCCTCACCGCGGTGGGCACTGTGCTACCGATGGTCACCAGCACGGGATCGCGGTCGTTGCCTGCCCCCGTATACTTCACGATACCATCCAGGTTCACATCCTCTGTGTAGTAGCCGTTCACCGTGTTGTTGGGCACGTTTCCGCCGATGCGCACCAGGATGGCATCGCGGTCGTTGCCGGTGCCGGTGTATTTCACCTGATCATTGAAAGTGACATCGCCTGCCCACAACACACGCACGTTGCCGACCGTCTTGCGTGCATCTGTGCCGTATGTGGCCGTGGTGGGTGCTGTGAAGTCCACGGTGGTACTGGTGCCGCTGAGCGCCACAGGGCTCGCGGTCATGCAGGTCAAGTGATTGCGGTGACCGACGGCCACGAAGTAGCTGGCTGCCGGCGCGGCGAAGGTCACCGGGCTGATGCCATCCATGTCCACCACATCGCCATCGCGCTGCAGCAGTGCCGTGCGCGAAGCCACGATCTGTGCATTGTTGTTCGCGGCACGCAATTCCAACAGCACATGGTCCACGATGGCATTGTTTCCCGTGACGGCCAATGCTCCCGCAGATGTGGACGGTGATGGTGCACCGGTATGTACGTAGCCCAGCGCGGGATAGGGATCGGTCAACGGGATCAACCCGGCTGTGCGGAGCCCGTCGTTCATCAGGCCGGTGCCGCTCACGAACGGGCCATCGAGGAATATGCGGGGCGACAGCAGGATGCCCGGCACCGGCTGTGCGAGGCGCGCTGTGCCACCACCGGTCACATACACGGCGTAGTCGCTGCCCAGGGCGAAACCGTTGCTGTAGCTGCTGGGCGTGGTGATGAACCAGCCTGTGCTGCCATCGCTGTTCACCTTGCAAATACCCATGGCGAAGAGCGTACCCGCACAGAGGTAGGCGTTGTTGTATTGGTCCACCATCATCTGCGCATGAAGGAGGTAGTTCTCAGGTCCATCGGCGTTGTTGTTCACCCACAAGCTGCGTGCCGCTGGCATGGCTTTCAGGAAGGCCGCTCCCCCATTGCCATTGAAAGGGAAGCCGGATATCACCGGAGCCTGGTCCGGCCCCACCTCCACGCGGTAGGCGGTGATCGGGTACACGTTCTGCCATAGCAACGCACCCGTGGGACCCACCTTGCGGATCACGCTGCCTTGCCCGCCTTGGTAGTCTCCGTGCACCATGTACGTATTGCCAAACGCATCGCCGGCCAGGTCGCCCACCGTGAGGCTGTTGGCGAAGTAGTTCCAGATGGTGACCCCGCTGTTCCGGTCGAGTTTCGTGTATCCATTGATGCTACCTGTTGTCCCTCTGTGCGCGATCACCAACGCGCTGTCCGGTGTGAACTTGATATTGATGGGGCCGCCGATCCCGACATCCAACCAGTTCCAGACCGTGGATCCATCGGGTGCCATCTTCTTCACCTTGGTAACGGACGGGCTCAACCCGAGCACATAGATGTAACCGGCCTTATCGACCACGCATTTGCGCGTGGAGGACCCGTCGAAGTCGTTCTCATACACCACGCGCCACAGCAACTGACCGCCGGGGCTGAACTTCATCACGAGGCTGTTCGCGTTCACCGGGTTGGAGTAGCCGCTGGTGATCGTGCCGGTGACGATGGCGTTGCCCTGTTGATCCGTGGCCACCCATGTGGCCCTGTCGGTGCGCGTGGTGCTGGTCTGGTTGTACGATGCGTTCCAGAGCAGCGCGCCGGTGGAGTAGCGCTTCGTAAGGGTGATGTCGCCACCGAGGTTGGCGTCGTAGTTCACGGTGAAAACGTTGTTCTGCTGGTCGATGGCGATGGCCAAACCTCCCTGGCCCGCGTTCCAATCCACGGTGACCTGGGCCTGGAGGCCGATGCTGATGAGGGCGGTAACGCTCAGTGTTCGTAGGCGCATGGCTTTGGTCGTTGGTGATCCTCTTTCACCAAAATTGACGACCGCCCGCGCGATAAAAGGTGACTTGCGTCACCTCATACACCTGACATGGAAACAATGCGGACGGAACGGGCAATAGGCTGACCGAAACGGCTTACCGCCGGATCGCGTGGCCTCTTCCGGAATGCGTCCCATCGCTCCAAGCGACGGTATAACACCCCGGAGCCAGACCGTTCAGGTCGATCGTGATCGCGCGTGAATCCGCCATTGGTCGTGGCCGCCGTTCGCGCGCGCTGGACCAGCACACCGCGCTTGTCGAACACGTCCACCGTGATCGGCCCGGCGACTTCCGCTGGAACGCTGAGCGATACGTGATCGGTCGCGGGGTTCGGCCAGAGGCGCGTTCCGTCGGGTGATACTTGGGCCACAGGCACCGGTGTGGTCAGGTCCGTGAAGTAGCGGATCATGCAAAAGCGATCGCTGGGGAATTGCCGCCATCCGGCCAGGATCACACGACCGTCGGGTTGCAGGGCCATGTCCTCGGGCCAATAGCTCTGGCCGAAGGTGGAGCTCAGGGCGACGCCCGCATTGCCGAAGGTCGGGTCCAACGAACCATCGTCGAGGTAGCGCGCTGCCGCAAAGGCCCAGCCTGAGTTCTGGAAAGCACGACCGCCAACGAGCAGCGCGCCATCGGGCTGCACGATGATGTCCTTCACGTAGCTCTGGTTCGCACCCACGAAGGTGTACACCTGCCCATCCACGCCGAAGGCCGGATCGAGCGTGCCGTCGCTGAGGTGGCGCAGCACCACGAAACCGTTCTCGTAGTCCACGCCCACCACGATCTTGCCATCGGCCTGTAGTGCGATGCCTTCGCCCGTTTCGGTGCTGCTGCCGCATTCGGTGGTCACCGTGCCTCCGGTACCCCAGGCCGCATCGATCGCACCGGTCGGCGTGTAGCGCGTCACCGTCACATTCTCTTCACCGGCCAGCGTGCTGGATCCCGCAACGAGGATGTGATCATCGTCCTGCACCACCAACGAGGTGCCGATGGCAAGGTCGGCACCGAGCCCGTTCACGGTGGAGCCGTTCGTGCCGAACCCGGTGTCCGGTGAGCCATCGGCCAAGTAGCGGCTGATCACGTGTTCGGTGGCCGTGTTGCCCACGACGAGGATCTTGCCGATAGCATCCAGGGCGATGGCTGCAGGTGCGTGGGTGAGCGTTGCGAGGCCGTTCGTCCCAAAGATGAGGTCCGGTGTTCCATCGCTGTTCCATTGCGCCAGCAGCGGGTCGTGGTTGGCATCGGCCACACCGGCCGCGACGATCCTGCCATCGGGCATCAGCAGCAGGTCCACCCAGGTGAGCGTTCCCCCGTTCGGCGTGAACAAGTAGCCGTTGAGCGCAAAGGAGATGTCCACGGTACCATTGTTCAAGTAGCGGACGATCGCGCCATCGGCACCGCCGGTCACGGTCTTGCGTCCGGCCAGCAGTATGCGGCCATCGGTTTGGACCGCCACCGCGTTGCTGCGCGATCCCGTGGTGCTGACGATGGTCTCCACGAAGCCGCCCGTGCCGAAGGAAGGGTCGAGGGTTCCGGCCTGGCCGAAGCTGAGGTTCGCAATGACGAAGGTGCAGAGCGTGGGGATCAGGGTTTTCAGCATGCGGGAGATCGTTGGGGACATGGGCGAACGAAAATACCGTGCCCGAAGCTGGCACCCTACTGCCGCTCGCGACAATATCGCTGCTGCTGTTCCACGAAGCCGGGGCACGCGAGCGCCCGCTTATATTTCAATTGCTCGCGGTTCTTGCGCACACGCGGATGCCAACCGAACACGTTGATCGTGCCGGGTATGCCCTCCTGCACGTTCCAGCAGCGCTCGAAGACCTGACCACGCGCATGCCAACGCAAGCCGATATTGCTGTGGCCGGGCCAAATGGAAAGTTTGCCCATGCAGCGGTCCCACATGGCATCCTCCACGCCCGGCTGCCGGCGCAGGAAGGCCACGAGGCTGTCATAGATCGGCACGTAGGATCTGTAACTACCGTTCGGTGTGTTGATCAACTGCCCCTGGCGATGGCGGTGCAGCTCGCGCTTCACCCAGCGGTCCGTGGCTTTCTCGCTCCGGGCGTTCAGCGCGCGTTGGAAGCTCTTGGCATCCTGCGCATACAGACAAGCCGGCAGCAGGAGCAAGAAGAACAATGCGATCCTCATCGCTCCAGCCATTTCCGCCAATCGGTGATCGCCTGTTGTAGCCGCACCTCGGTCATGTCCAGCCTTCTTCCCATATCGCCTGTTGTGCTGTGCACCTGCCCGGTGAAGCGATCCAGCGTTTGGATGATCGTCTGCATGTAGATGCTGTGAATGGTGGAGTTCTCGCTGCCGTCGATGTAAAGCGGCGTGGTCTCCACCACCTTGATGAAGTAGCGCACAGCGGCACGGTCCTGTTCCTCCAGCCGTGCGTAGTGCTCCTTGGTGGCGCAGACCATCGGGCGAATGCGACGGTAGTTGTTCACCGCTTTCACCGCTTCGATGCGCGTATCGGGGTTCCAGTGCGTGGTGAGCGCCATGGCCAGTGTGAAGTGGTTATGCCGCTTGATGAACATGAAGGCTGCACCGGCCCTCGGATCCCGTAGCGTTGATGCAGATGCTCGAAGTGGTAGTGCACGCTGTCGTCCTTCAATTCCTCCTGAAGCATGCCGAGCAGTTCGCAGGTGAGCGGCGTGGGCGTTGGATAGTCGTGGAAGAAGCGGCCGGTGGTATCGGCTAATGCGCTCTTGTGATCGGTCACAAAGGCCGCGGACAGCTCGGGGCAGTCGAGGTCTTTGTCCTGGGCGGACGTGTTACCCGGCGTGCAGCCCATGAGCAGCGCACTCGAAAGAAGGAAGCTGGAGATCGGTCGCATGTCCGTGCAGTACCCCTTGGAGGCAGCGAAGTTCGATCGGATGAACCCAAGGTGAAATGGCGTGTACCGCATAGCATGATGCGCCACCTGCTCTTCGCCCTTGTTCCGCTCAGTGTTTCCGCCCAGCATTGCGGTTACGACTTCGCCTCTATCATCGTGGTGCGGCCGCATGCGGAAGGAGATACTTCGGTGATCGAAGGCCTGCGCATCACCCTGCTCGACAGCACCAACCTGCCAGCGGTGCATCATGGCTATCCGATGAACCTCTTCCGCCCGAACAGCGACTACGAGGCCTGCGCACATTGGCAAGGTGGCTTCATGCAAGGTCGCCAAGTGTGCTTCCCCTTCGCAAAGGACAACTACGTGCTGGTGATCCCCTCGGGCTATGACACCTCGAAGATGAAGGTGCTGGTGCAGGATCGAACGGCCGAGGAGCCACATCGATGTTCGCCGCAGGCTCTGGCCGAAGCGTTACGCACAGCGGGTAGTGCCGCTCACCGAATTCGATCTCTACTCGCTATGCGGCGTGTATGACAACGATGTCTACCCGGTCAGTCACGATCGTCCGAACTTCGCACCCGTGGACATCACCCTGAAGTTGCAATGAGGACCTGCTTATTGGCGGTGCTGCTCGCCCTGGCGATCACTGGTCACACCCAACCCGATGACCGGATGGTGCGCTTCACCAACCCCTGCGGCATGCCCCCGAACGACAGCCTCGATGTGACCGGCGATGGTGTGCCGGACCTGTTGATCGGCGGATGGAGCATGGGCACGGATGATGAACCGAGCAGCTCCGGATCATGTACACGCTTCGTGGGAACACTGCCGGGCACCACCCTGCTCTGCGGCCTGGACCGTACCGGGCACCGCGTACCGCATGCCTTCGCTGTCGGCGACACACTCCCATCGTTCCCCAACCGAACCCAGGACGATCTGCAGATCCCGCGTTTCATCTTCACTGAAGGCGCCATCATCGTGCTGCATTGGGGCTATGGACATCAAGCCGGCAACCCGCTGCCCGCTCCGGGCTTGGCGAAGGAGGTCTTCGTGTTCCTTTCCACCGCGCCCTTTGAGCACCGCATGGGCACGTTCACCCTGGAACCGTTGCCCGACATGCTCAGCGTTCGCATCAACCTGGGTACCTTGGTGCATGCCGATGAGGCCTTGATCGTTCGATGACCACCGGATCCCGCATCGCGCTTCTGTTCGGCATCATCACCGCCGTTCCTGCTTTCGCTCAAGACGACCGCATCATCCCCGGCATGCCACCCGATGAATACGTGGACGTGACCGGCGATGGCAGCGCGGACCTGCTGATCACCGGATATGCCGAACAGGTCTCCGACCCGCAGCAACCCGGCTTTCATGGCCGATACAAGCTCGTGGTGCGCACCACGGACGGCGTGTCCGTGCTGCAATGGAGCACACCCAGCACCCAGCGCTGGTTCACGCTCGACTCCACCGCACGGCTCGATACGGCCACGCTCGCAAAGCGCATCCACTTCAAGCAACTGAGCTGGACCGACGCATCGAAGCCCTTGGAGTTCCCCTTGCTGGAGCGCCCGTATGGTCCTGCGATCACCAAGGAACAGGACGGTTGGTACGGAACCGGCGACCACCACGATGGCCACACCCTGGTGCTGCGTAGCGTGACGGCGCGCGGCACGAGCATCGCAGCATTCACCTTCGAGCTTCCCTATCCATACGGACGCGTGGTGATCCGAACGAAGGAAGCGCACCGCGTTCCGAACGGCTTCGGCCAGGAAGGCGACCCCGTGCCACCGAAGCTCAAGGTCATTAAGGAATTCGACTTCGGGCATGAGGACAACGAGCCGCAGGTGATGGTGCCGCCCGGGGTTCCTCCTGATGAGGAGATCGACCTCACCTCGGATGACATTCCCGACCTGGTGATCACTGGAGAGAATGGGGCCTATCATGCGTCGGCCCCTCCCCTCGGCACGTACCACCGCGGTGTGCGCATGTTACCTGGCGCCGCTCTGCTGATGGAGAGGACAGCGGACGGCAGCTATCAGCGCTTCATGCTGCGCGAGGGCCAGGAACTGGGGCCCACCGAACTGGCCATGGGCCTGAGCACCGATCGCTTCCGCTGGGCCGAGCCGCCGCGGTGGCCAGAGTTCATCGAAGTCCTAATGCAGCGTTACGGGTCCCTGCGTACTGCCGACGAACCGCTCGGCTGGCTTCCTGCAAGCGAACTTCTTCCGGAGAACTTCGCGTTCCGTGGCACCCAGTATGGCCGGCCCATGATCGGCTGTTTCGAGATCGGCTACACCACGCCGGGCGGCGAGCTGTGGGTGAGGTTGATGAGCCTGGTGGACGAGGGCGAGGTGCTTCGGGTGCAGTGAACATGTGCCCTTCCGATCGGCCGCGTCCACGCCATGACCGCCGTTGGCCTCAACTACTTCATCAACCGACGGATGGACACGAGGTGCGCGAACAATACGAGCGGCACCACCAGGCCGGGCAGCCACACGAAGGGGAAGTACAACACGCCCACATTGGGCTGGTCGAACCCGATCCGCTGAAAGTCCGTGGGTGCGGCCAGAATGGCATGGGCCACGACGTTCACCAACAGTGACAGGCAGACGAGGTTCCATGCGATGAGCAACCCTTTTCCGAGCCGCTTTTGCACATAGCCGAAATAGTACACCAGCGGAGCCGAGAATCCGCTGATGATGTCGAAGTTGCGTCCTTCAAAGGTCATGACCTCCGGAATGGCGCCGTGGAGGAACAGCCCAAGGAGCACAAGTTCCACCGGAATGCGGACCACGTGCAACAGGGTTAGGCGCCCGGCATCGAGCGAGTCGATGAAGCTTCTGCCAGATGAGGTCAGGAAGAGCAGGAGGATACAGAGCAAAGCAGGGCCGATGAGCAGTACGAAGCGAGGTGGCATGCCCTTCTCGTTGAGGTAGAAACCGGTGATGGCGACAGCGCCTTGCACCAACATCCACGTGAAAAGAACGAGGAGCGAGGTGCGGTCGATCCTTGGTCGCTCGGTGAAAGAGCACCAACGTCAACGCAGTGGTGGCCACGAAGGCCAGAACGAGGGATAGCGGGAAGCCTTGCATGTGGTAACGGCGTTCAGCGCGCACTCGGAGGTTGGACAAGGTAGAATTAGTCCGGGTGAAAGTCGCTGTGCGCACTTGTCCATGCCACAGTCGTTATTGCCACTGCTTCGTGCGCGATCTTCGCCCCAATGGACGGCCAGGACCCTTGCACAGCCTACGCCGTTTGCGCCGCACGGTTGACGTGCTTCAAAGCAAGATCCGCAACGGCCACATGGACAAGCAGCTGATCGACAGATGGACCAGCAGATGGAGCGTGGTATATCCACCGATGGACGTTGTGCTGCCTTGGGGGCCGCCGTTGACGTGCTGCGCGAGAATGCGCGCAGCAAGGGCGCCAAGCGCTTCAGCGACACACTACGCGCCTGCGACAAGTTGAAGGATGGGATCGAGGAAGTGGTGGGCCGGTTGGGTTG
>CAWFCK010000011.1:0-53865 GCA_963814325.1 uncultured Flavobacteriales bacterium | reverse complement strand
TTCTACGCCTTCGCCAACGGCATCGGCGATATCGGCATTCTGCCCATCGAACTGCTCCACTTCAACGGACAGGCATCGGGGTCCAGTAACGTATTGAACTGGATCACCGCCACAGAACACAACAGCGCGAGTTTCGAGGTTTTGCGCAGCGAGGATGGTGAACAGTCCAGGTCCATCGGCACTGTAAACGCCGCTGGTGAAAGCACCGCGCAACTGGACTACAGGTTCATCGATGCCTTTCCTCCTCGCGGCACCGCGTACTACCAACTGCGCATGATCGATCAGGACGGATCGGATGAGCTCAGCGAGGTGATCGCGATCGCCCGCACGAACGGTGTCCTCACGATCTTCCCGAATCCCGCGCAGGGTGAATTGCAGGTGGTCGTTGATCAGCCGACGCCCGGTTCAATGATCAAGGTGTTGAACACCGAAGGCCGCACGTTGGTCTCCGGACCCATGGGCGATCAACTCCAGCGCACGCTGGATATTCAAACGCTCGCCGCAGGCACCTATATGGTGGTGCTCAGCACCGATCAGGGTGCTGTGATCGGCGCGATGCCGCTGATCAAGCAATAACGCTCAGGCGCCGATAGCCTCTTTACAGGCCGCGAGGATCTTGCGCGCCCCGTCCATGTCCTTGCTCTCGGCGTAGGTGCGCAGCACCGGCTCGGTTCCGCTCGCGCGGATCATCAGCCACTGGTCGTTGTCGAAGTGGTACTTCCAACCGTCGATCGTTTCCAACCGGCGCACCTCCAGCGATCCGAACTTCGTGTACTTCTCATCGGTGCAGGCCTTCAGCACCTGCTGCTTCAAGGCTTCGCTGATGTGCAGGTCGCTCCGCTCGTACTTGAACTCGCCCACGATCGCATACACCTCCTGGATCAACTCCTCCAGCGTTTTGCCGCTCTTCGCCATGAATTCCCAGATGGTGAGGCCCATCCAGATGCCATCACGCTCTGGGATGTGCCCCTTGATCGCGATGCCACCGCTCTCCTCACCGCCCAGCAACACGTCCTCCTTGATCATGATGCCGCAGATCCACTTGAAGCCGATCTTGGTCACTTGGTACTCCAGGCCGTAGTGCTTGCACATCTTCTCCACCTTCGGCGTGGTGCTCACAGCCACCACCACCTTGCCGGTGAACTTCTTGTACTTTACCAGGTAGTGGATCAACAACAGGATGATGTGGTGTGAATCCACGAACTCGCCCTTGCTGTTGTACAGCCCGATGCGGTCCGCGTCGCCATCCGTGGCCAGGCCGCAGTGGATGCCCTCCTTCTTGATCAGTTCGCTGAACTCGATGAGGTTCTTGTGGATCGGCTCCGGCGCTTGTCCTTGGAATGACGGGTCGTAGTTGCAATGCAGCAACGTGGTCTTCGGCAGGATGCGGGGGATGACGTTCTGGCCGGCGCCGTACATGGCATCGTAGCCCAGCTTCATCCCGCAATTGCGGATGGCCTCCAGGTCGAAGTTCTTCTCCACGTGCTTCACGTACATCGTCTCCAGGTCCACGATGCTGATCAGGCCATCGGCCTGGGCCTTCTTCAGGTCGATGTTCGCCAGGTCCATGCCGTGCTTCTCCGGAATGATGTCCTCCACCTCCTGCACATGCTCGGGGATCAAGGGCCCGCCGTAATGACCTTTCAGCTTGTATCCGTTGTAGCTCGGCGGATTGTGGCTGGCCGTGAGGATCACGCCCATGCTGGCCTTCAGTTCAACGGCGCCGAGCGAGACCATCGGCGTGCTCACGAAGCCCCTGGCCAGGTGCACCTTGATACCATGGCTCACGAACACCTTGGTACAGGTATCTGCAAAAAGTTCACCGGCGAACCGGCAATCGTGGCCCACCACGATGCTGGGGTTGGTCGGGAAGTTCTTCTTCAACCACTGCGCCACGGCCACGCTCACGCGCGCCACATTGTCCACCGTGAAATCATCCGCGATGATGGCGCGCCATCCGTCCGTACCGAACTTGATCTTGGTCATTTGGTTGTCTGTTTGCACTGCCGCCCAAGGCCGTTTCCTGGGAGACAGGGCGCGAAAGTAGGATCGCAGGCCCTACCCGTGTCAATGGAGACCTGTCGCTTTCAACACCTCATCGGTAGATCCCCCGCTCGTTCAACGCGCGTTGGTATCGACGGGCGTTGACCAGGTGCTGTTCGTAGGTCTTTGCGAAGTTGCTATAGCCGTCGAGGGTCTCTCGGGCGCAGAAGTACAGGTAGTCGTTCTTCTGGGCGTTGAGCACGGCATCGATGTACCTCGGCTCGGGCATGTTGATGGGCCCGGGCGGCAGGCCGGTGTGGGTGTATGTGTTGTAAGGGGAGTCGACTGTGAGGTCGGCCGTCAGGATGCGCGAGAGGCTGTCCATGCCCAGGGCGAACTTGAGCGTGGGGTCCGCCTGCAGCGGCATGCCCTTGCGGATCCGGTTCAAGTAGACACCGGCAATGATCGGGGCCTCATCGGGTTTGGCCGTCTCGGCCTGCACGATGCTGGCCAGCGTGCTCACCTCGCTCTGTGTAAGGTTCGCCGCCTTGGCTTTGGCCTTGCGCTCGTCGGTCCAGAAGCGTTTATACTCCCTGGCCATGCGCTCCAGGAAGGCCTCGGGTGTGGTGGTCCACCAGAGTTCGTAGGTGTTCGGGATGAACAAGCTGATCGATCGTTTCGGATCGGAAACCCAGCTTGTCGACCACCGCAGGATCATGCATCGCTTTGATCAAGTCCGCACTGTCGCATTCCAGGTATTTGTCCACTTGGCCGGCGAGTTGGGGCAGCCTACGGATGTTGGTGAAGGTGATGTGCACGGGATCCTGCTCCCCACTACGCAGCTTGTTCACGAGCGTGTTCAGGTTGGTACCGCTGGGGATCACGTATCGGCCAGGCTTCACGCGTGGGCCGTATTTCTTGCGCTTCGCGAGCATGCGAAAAGTGCCCTCTTCCTTGATGATGCCGTTCGCCTTCAAGCTGTCCATCACCTGATCGAATGTGGCTCCCGTGGGAATGAGGAGGATCCGCTCGGTCTGCGAAAAGCGCGGTCCTGGGCCGAAGACCTGCTTCCACATGCGAAAGCCGAAGTATGCGCCGATCGCCAGGAGCGCGATGAGCAGGATGAGCAGGAAGCGTTTCATGATCAGGTGTGCAAAGCAAATGAAAGATCAGCGGCGGATGGGGCGCCAAGGCGCATGGTATTGACCGCGGATGAATGCGGATGAACGGGATGGACGCGGATAAACCTACCTGTCGGCAGACGGGCGTGGCGGCGTGGGCGCCAAGGCGCCTGTATTGAACGCAGATGAACGACGATGAACGCAGATGGATGGGATGGAATGAAACGGCGTTGCGTTCCTGTTGAGACCGTTGCGTCGTGGTGGTGAACAGGAACCGCAGATGAACGCCGATGAACGCAGATGGATGGGATGGATCAAGCTCTGTGGCCTCCGTGAGCCCTGTGTGAGACAAAGCACTCCCATGTTCACATCTCCACCACTCCGCAGTACACTTCCCGCACTGGGCCGGAAAGCGATATTCCGGAGAAGCCGCCAGTTGATGTTGCATTGGCCTCTACGCGGAGATCCCCCCACGCGTGTGCACTTCACAGGCCCCGCTCACCAACCCACGGGCCATGGCGCTCAAGGCCGCCGCCGTGACGCCCGTACCGCAGCTCAGCGTCTCCGCCTCCACGCCCCGCTCGTAGGTGCGCATTTCCACACGACCATCGGCGAAGCGCAGGAAGTTCACGTTCACGCCGTCCTGCGCGAATCGCGGACCATAGCGGTGCGTGTGGGCCTCGGCTACGATGTCGATCCGCTCAGGATCGTCCACCCAGCACAACAGATGCGGTGAACCCGTGTGGATGAAGTCGGTGCGATCATCGATCCGCTCCACGCCGCCCACATCGCGCATACCGATGCGCACCAGCCCGTTGGACCAGGAAGCTTGATGCTGGCCGTCGATGGCGGTAAAAATGGCTGGCCTCAGGTTCCCCTGCGGTTCTGAGGACCTCAGGGTCCCCTGCGAGAGACCCTGAGGGGATGTGGGGAGGAGACCCTGAGGGGACGTGCTCCAGAACGCAAAAGCACAACGGCTGCCGTTTCCGCAGAAGCTCTGGCTCGCATCGGGGTTGAAGAACTCCATGTGGTAGTCCGTGCCCGCAACACGCGGTGCTTGGAGCAGGATCAAGCCATCACTGCCGATGCCGAAATGGCGATCGCACAGACGCTGTATGAGGCTTTCCGTGTTCTTCGGAAAGGCGCCCGACCGATCGTCCATGAGGATAAAATCATTGCCTGTACCCTCCCATTTGCTGAATGCGATGCTTGCCATGTTGACAGCAAATATCGGGGTGGCACACTCCTCGCTGTAACGGTAGGCGAACTGTTGCCAGCACTGGAAAGTTGGATCACAGTCTTTAACACAGGAATGCCCAACAAGGCTGCATCGCCAGCGTTGTTTTGCCATGAACGAAGGACATCACACTTCACATTCAACCCGAACATCACTCCCATGAAACGCACCCTCAGCTACATCGCAATGGCCATGGCGGGCGGGCTGCTCGCATTGATGGCCCATGACCGCCTTTCCCTCCCGAACGGATCCGCCGCCGTTCTCACGAGCACAAGCGCTACAGCCCCCGCCCGTTTTGTTAACCTGCCCGGTCCGGGCGGCAGCACGTTCACCGCGCCCGATCTCGTGGAAGCCGCCGAACACAGCGTGAACGCCGTGGTGCATGTGACCACCGAGGCCGACATGCGGGTTCAGGATCCCTTTGCCTATTTCTGGGGCTACCGCCAGCAGGCGCCACAGGTGCAGCGCGGGGCTGGTAGTGGTGTGATCATCAGTGATGATGGCTATATCGTTACCAACAACCACGTGGTCCAGGGCGCCGATCGCATTCAGGTGCACATGAACGACAAACGCCAGTTCGAGGCCACGGTGATCGGCCGCGACCCCAGCACGGACATCGCCTTGCTGAAGGTGAAGGGCACCGGGCTTCCGACGCTTTCCTACGGCAATAGCGATGATGTACGCGTTGGGCAGTGGGTGCTGGCCGTAGGCAACCCGATGAACCTGACCAGCACCGTAACAGCCGGCATCGTGAGCGCCAAGGCCCGGAACATCAATATCCTCCAGTACGACCAGGATCGGGATGTTTTCCCGATCGAGAGCTTCATCCAGACCGATGCCGCCGTGAACCCCGGCAATAGCGGCGGAGCTCTGGTTGATGCCAATGGCAACCTGATCGGCATCAACAGCGCCATTGCCAGCACTACCGGCGCTTATACCGGCTACTCATTCGCTGTGCCCGCCAACATCGTGCGCAAAGTGGCCGCCGACCTCATGGAATTCGGCAGCGTGCAGCGCGCGTACATCGGCGTTAGCATCACCGACGTTGATCCCGCCCTGGCCAAGGACCTCAGCTTGCCCAGCCCACAAGGCGTTTACGTGAAAGGGATCACGGCAGGCGGTGCTGCTGCTGATGCTGGCATGAAGAGCGGGGATGTGATCACCAAGGTGGGCAACATCAACGTGGCCAGCGTGCCACAGCTGCAGGAACAGGTCGGCAAGTTCCGGCCTGGCGACCGCGTGTCGGTGACAGTGTTGCGTGAGGGTGATGAGCGGGTGTTGGACATGGTGTTGCGGGGTCGAGAGGGAGGAACCAAATTGGTGGTGTCCACGGAAAGTTCCAGCAGCAGCGTGTTGGGCGCGGAATTGATCGCCGCTTCAAAAGATGAATTGAGCGCCCTGAAACTGGAGAACGGCGTGAAGGTGATGAGCATCAACGGGGGCAAACTGCGCTCCAGCGGTATCCGTGAGGGCTTTATCATCACCCGGATCGACCAGCGTCCGATGAATGAACCCAAGGATGTGAGCCGCGCGGTGGAGGACAAGCAAGGTGGCGTCCTTATTGAAGGTGTGTACCCGAACGGCATGCGCGCTTATTATGGGCTCGGTGTTTGATAGGGCCCGTATTGTGGAACAAGCCTCGGTCCCGGGGCTTGTTCTGTATTACATGAGGGCCGTACCTTCGGCGCCCACTAGAGCGGATGACCGTACTCATCACCCCTCTTTCGGGACTCGGAACCTACTCAACGCCAACACCTAAACCCCTTCGCCCGTGACCAGCAGGATGCGTCAACTGAAGATCACCAAGTCGATCACCAACCGGGAAAGTCAATCGCTTGACAAATACCTGCAGGAGATCGGCAAGGAAGGCCTGATCAACGCCGAGATGGAGGTTGAACTGGCCCGACGCATCAAACAGGGCGATGGCACGGCGCTGGAGAAGCTCGTGAAGGCCAACCTGCGCTTCGTGGTGTCGGTAGCGAAACAGTACCAGAACCAAGGCCTCAGCCTGCCCGACCTGATCAACGAGGGCAACCTCGGCCTGATCAAGGCCGCCCAGCGTTTCGATGAGACCCGCGGCTTCAAGTTCATCTCTTACGCCGTGTGGTGGATCCGCCAGAGCATCCTGCAGGCCCTGGCCGAGCAGAGCCGCATCGTGCGCCTGCCGCTGAACCAGGTGGGCTCGCTGAACAAGATCAACAAGGCCTTCGCCAAGCTGGAGCAGGAATTCGAACGCCCGCCCAGCGCCGACGAATTGGCCACCTTGCTGGAACTGCCCCCCGAGAAAGTGGCCGACACCATGAAGGTGAGCGGTCGCCACATCAGCATGGACGCCCCCTTCGTGGAGGGCGAGAGCAACAGCCTGCTGGACGTGCTGCCCAACAACGACAGCGCCCCGGCCGACCGCATGCTCATCAACGAGAGCCTGGCCAAGGAGATCGAGCGCGCCCTTAGCACCCTCACCGAGCGAGAGCGCGACGTGGTGAAGCTGTTCTTCGGCATCAACATCAACCACGGACTTACGCTGGAGGAGATCGGCGCCAAGTTCGACCTGACACGCGAGCGTGTGCGTCAGATCAAGGAGAAGGCCATCCGCCGCCTTCGCCATACCAGTCGCAGTAAACTGCTGAAAGCGTATCTCGGTTGATCGTCTTTCCGTAGAACCTCCGCATTCCCACTTTCATTCATGGAGACACTACAAGCCAAGACCGGTTATGAGGCCGGGCTGAAGGATTACGTCGATCGCGAAAAAGCCGCGGTTGACCTGATGAATTCCGCAGGTCAGTTGATGTACGACAAGGGCGTGGAGCTCGTGTTCTACCGCAACATCCTGCTTGATGTGAGCATCAGCGAGGTGCTCAACTTCTACAATTACGCGAAGGATGTGGTGCAGAAGCCCATCGACGTCTTCACTTCGGCCCAAGTGGCCAAGGCGTTGTTGGGAATGGACCTCGCCCCCAGCAAGATCGACATCGGCAAGCTCACCTGGGAATTCATCCAAGGCGGCAAAAAGGACCTGAACGGATTCCTCTCCTCCAAATTGGGCGGATTCATCGGACAGGACAAGCACAAGTTCGATCCCCGCGATGTGGTGCTGTACGGCTTCGGTCGTATCGGACGCATAGCCGCCCGCGAACTGGTGAAACAGGCCGGCAAGGGCCAACAGTTGCGCCTTCGGGCCATCGTGATCCGCACGGTGAACAATGAGGAGATCGTGAAACGCGCCGCGCTCCTGCGCAATGACAGCGTGCATGGCGCCTTCAAGGGCAGCGTGGTGGAGGACCTTGAGAAAAAGGCCCTGTGGATCAACGGCCAGATGGTGCAGTTGATCGCGGCCAGCAACCCCGAGGACATCGACTACACGGCCTACGGCATCAGCAATGCGCTGGTGATCGATAACACTGGAGCTTTCACCAAGCGCGATCGATCTGGGCCGCCACCTGAAGGCCAAGGGCGTGAACAAGGTGATCCTCACCGCTCCTGGAAAGGAGATGCCGAACATCGTTTACGGCATCAACCACAAGGACCTGGACATCGAGAACGAGCAGTTGTTCAGCGCGGCCAGCTGCACCACCAACGCCATCTGCCCCGTGCTGAAGGTGATGGAGGACAAGGTGGGCATCGAGCGCGGGCACATCGAGACCGTTCACGCGTACACGAACGACCAGAACCTGCTGGACAACTACCACAAGAAGTCGCGTCGGGGCCGTAGTGCGGCCATCAACATGGTGATCACCAGCACCGGCGCCGGCAGCGCTGTTACCAAGGCGATCCCCAGCCTGAAGGACAAACTGACGGCCAATGCCGTGCGTGTGCCCACCCCGAACGGTTCACTGGCCATCATGAGCCTCAGTCTCAGTAGGACAGTGACCCGCGATGAAGTGAACGAAATGATGCGCGATGCCGCCCTGAACGGTGAGCTCGTGAACCAGATCCACTACCAGATCGATCCCGAACTGGTGAGCAGTGACATCATCGGCGACAGCTGCTGTAGTGTGTTCGACAGCAATGCCACCATCGTGGGGCCTGACGGCAAGACCGCCATCCTCTACGCTTGGTATGATAATGAGTTCGGGTATACCAAGCAGGTGATCCGCCTGGCCAAACATGTGGCCAAGGTGCGTCGCCTGATCTACTACTGACAACGGCTCAACCCGCTTGAAAGCCCCGCCTCGTGCGGGGCTTTTTGCTGGCCGCCGGGGAGCTGAACGAATTCCTCCGGACAGCGCGTGTCGCCGGCCAATGCCGTCTCGCCACAGGCTCGCACCCAAGGCGCCCCGTTGGTTGTTCGTATTCCTCTTCCCTACCCCGCGCCCCGAACGCACCAAAGCCTCCCTATCGGGAGGCTTTGGCTTAGTCGGCGAGCCCAAGACCCTATTGCTCCGCAGGTCAGGCTCAGCCGGGGGATGGGAGCTAGTCGAAGTAGTACACCATTATGAAGAGGGTTAGCACGGCAATTGCCAACGCCGTCCAGCAGAGCCGTTCATTCGTGCGGGACCGAAGGGGTGACATGGGAGAGTAGGTAATGGGGCCTTGCACGGTGCCAAAGCTCCGCGTGGGTCCAGCCTCCTACAATACCCAACTCTGGGTATTTTCATCCCGCATAACCCCTACGAAAAAGGCCCCGCCTAATGGCAGGGCCTTTTTCCGTTCGGTCGGTATGACCTATTGCATCATCAATCGCTGGGTATAGAGCGTGCCGTTCACAGTGATGTTCACCATGTACAGTCCCTTACCCATGTCGCTGCTGAGGTCCAGATCGTGGTTCAACAGTCCATCCGTTGCGATGGCCTGTGTGGCATGCACACGTTTGCCAACGGCGTCGTACACATCGATGGAGACCGCGCTGCCATCAGCCACTTCCAGTCCCGCCATCCGCAAGGCCACACGACCATCGTGGGTCGGGTTCGGAAAGAGCGAGAGCGTTACACCACTGCCTTCGTCGAAGGTCACTTCGCGTGATCCTGCATTGGTGAATCCAGGGTTGTTGGGGATGAAGCGAACCCGACATGCAGGTCCGAATGCACCGTAAACACCGTTCACCAGCGAGCGCGTGCGAATGTTGAGGTTCGTATTGACCGGCACAGGATTGGTGGCCAAACTTGACGGGACGAGCACATTCGTAGGCTTCAGCACTCGGCGGCTGTAGGTTCCATGAGGATCAAAGATCCAAAATTGGAAACCGCTCGCACCAGGCTGGCCATTGCAATAGATCGGGCTTTGGATCAGCAGGTTCGTACGATCGCACCAGTTGGCAAGCAGCTGGTTGTTCCCCATCGGCACACAGAAGGACTGGTCCGGATTGGACCCACCACCCAGTATCTCGCTCGTTGCGCCGAAGGCACCCGTGGCATCGATGATCCGGCGGTTCTGCGCATCGCGCAGGATGTAACCATTGCCGCTCATGCCGTTATCGCCCGCATCGCTGACCTCCAGATGGTAGCAACCTTCAGCAACGCACAACTGCTCAACCACCACGGTTCCAGCTTGTCCATCCGCGTATGGCCCACCCTCGTCGATGATCAACGTCTCGGTGGCATCGTACAATATCCAGGTGGTCTCGCTTCCGAAACCATCCAGTGTGATCGAGAATGTCAGGTTCTGCGTGCAACCGGTCGGAATACCCACGCACTGGCAGTTGGCGCTCCAGGTATCGTTGATCGTACCGGCGTTGTTGTCGTTGCACGCCGTACCTGGCGTTGCAGTTCCACCAGGAACACCCAGGCAGTCCACCGGAATGCCCTGGCAAACGCAATCCGTGTTGTAGGTATCGTTACCCGTGTTGGCGTTGCCATCATTGCAAGCAGAGCCAATTACGGCCGTGCCGCCCGGTACACCCAAGGCAGTCCAGGGGCTGACCAACGCATACACAGTTGGCGCTCCAAGTATCGTTGCCCGTGTTGGCGTTGTTGTCGTTGCATGCCGTTCCGGGCAATGCGCTACCGCCGGGTACGCCCAGGCAGTCATTGCCGAGCAAGGTGCCCTGGCAAACACAATTCGCCGTGATCACGTCGTTGATGGTCGCTGAATTGTTGTCGTTGCAGGTGGCACCAGGCTCGGGGTTTCCGCATCCGCAGACACCGGCGGAGATCTTGTTGGAGTCGCTTGGGCAGCCATCGGTCAGGTCGCAGGTGCCATCACCATCCGTATCAGGAAGTGGCGTGTTCACACACACGGTGCCGTTATAGCTATCCGCTGTGCACGCATTGTTGTCGTTGCAATCCACCGTGCTGCCCTGGCATACGCAGTTCGCCGTGATCACGTCGTTGATCGTTGCGGCGTTACCGTCGTTGCAAGGCGAACCGACCTGACCGGTCAGGTTCGGGCAGTTGTCGATGCAATCAGCGAGACCGTCGTTGTCGCTATCCGTATCCGCCACGCCGCAACCGCACACTCCGGGTGCGATCTTGTTGGGATCCGTGGGGCATCCATCCTGGGCGTCGCAGGTTCCGTCGCCGTCCGTATCCAGCACCGTGCCAGCACATACGCAGCTGGCCGAGTACACATCGTTGATGGTGCAGGCGTTGTTGTCACTGCAAGCCGTTCCGGGAAGCGCGCTGCCGCCGGGAACACCAAGGCAATCGATCAACTGACCAACGCAAACACAGCTCGCACTCCAGGTGTCGTTACCCGTAGCCGCGTTGTTATCGTTGCACGCCGTGCCAGGCTGAGCCGTTCCACCAGGCACACCCAGGCAGTCGTTGGGCTGGGTGCCAGCGCATACGCAGTTCGCTGTGATCACATCGTTGATCGTACCCGCGTTACCGTCGTTGCAGGCATCGCCTTGAACACCGGCCAGGTTCGGGCAATTGTCGATGCAATTGGCGATACCGTCGTTATCACTATCCGTATCCGCAATACCGCAGCCGCACACACCGGGTGAGATCTTGTTCGGGCTCATTGGGCATCCGTCCAGCACAATCGTTGCGTGCCATCGCCGTCCGCATCCGGAGCGACGATCGTGACGAGTTATCCGCAAGCTGGCGAACCATTACCATCGGTCACCGTGTACGAAACCGCACCTGCACCCTGCGGGAACGTTCCGGTGCCGGAATAGTTAAGTGTACCTCCTGTGGCCGAGATCGTTATCGGTGCTGTGTTCGAAGCGCAAGCATAGGTACCTACCGAACTGCTCACCAGCAACTCCGTCGGCTGGCCTATCAACGCGTTCGCAGAACCAGTGCAACCTGCACCATCGGTAATGTTCACCGTGTAGGTTCCGAAGGAAAGTCCCACAGCGGTCTGGGTGGTTTGGCCACCCGGTGTCCACACGCGGGATACGTTGCCGGTAGCGCCGGTACGTCACCGTGGCTGTCCATAGGTCCGCCGAAACACTGCACATCCGTGTGCTGGGTGGTGACCGTCAGGTTGCAGTTCGGACTGTTGACCGTACCGAAGCGCTCACGGTGCAACCATATCATCCGTGACCACCACACTGTAAGTACCCGCCGTGTGGCCGCTGATGCTGGCGGTCGTCTGACCGCCCGGGGTCCAGAGGTAGCTGTAGGGCAGCGCTCCGCCAGTTACGTTGACCGTTGCGGTGCCGTTCAGTCGGCCGAACTGACTTACAGGTGTGTGCTCACCGATCGTCCGCAAGGACTGTTGGCTGGTGACAGTAACGAGCTGCATGAACTAATGCATCCGTTGTCGTCCGTGACGGTTTACGATCTAGTTCCCCGCAGATAGCTCCGGTGAACGTTCCCGTGGCGGTGTTGGCGTTGTGCCGCCCGTTGCTGCAACAGTAACAGAACCAGTGGTGCCGCCATTGCAGAGCACATCCGTATGCGCACAGTTGGCAACTGGATTCGCATTCACCGTACGGTGACGCCGCACTTGTCGCGCTGCAACCATTGCCATTGGTGACCGTTACCTGTATGTACCACTGCTGCTCACCGTGATGCTCTGGGTCGTGGCGCCTCCTGGGCTCCACACGTTACCCGTGGCGCTGCTGCTCGTGAGCACCACACTGCCACCGGCGCAGAAGGTCGTGGGACCACCCGCCGTGATCGTGGGCGTGGTGGGGTTCGGGTTCACCGTTACGGTAGTACCTGCGCTCGTGGCGCTGCATCCATTGCTGGTGACCGTTACGCTGTAGGTACCGCTGCTGCTCACCGTGATGCTCTGGGTCGTGGCGCCACCTGGGCTCCACACGTTACCCGAACCGCTGCTGCTGGTGAGCACCACACTGCCACCGGCGCAGAAGGTCGTGGGACCACCCGCACGTGATCGTGGGCGTGGCCGGGACCGGGTTCACCGTGACCGTGGTGCCTGCGCTCGTGGCGCTGCATCCATTGCTGGTGACCGTTACGCTGTAGGTACCGCTGCTGCTCACCGTGATGCTCTGGGTCGTGGCGCCACCTGGGCTCCACACGTTACCCGAACCGCTGCTGCTCGTAAGCACCACACTGCCACCGGCGCAGAAGGTCGTGGGACCACCCGCACTGATCGTGGGCGTGGCCGGGACCGGGTTCACCGTGACCGTGGTGCCTGCGCTCGTGGCGCTGCATCCATTGCTGGTGACCGTTACGCTGTAGGTACCGCTGCTGCTCACCGTGATGCTCTGGGTGGTGGCGCCACCTGGGCTCCACACGTTACCCGTACGCTGCTGCTCGTGAGAACCACGCTGCCACCGGCGCAGAAGGTCGTGGGACCACCCGCACTGATCGTGGGCGTGGCCGGGACCGGGTTCACCGTGACCGTGGTGCCTGCGCTCGTGGCGCTGCATCCATTGCTGGTGACCGTTACGCTGTAAGTACCGCTGCTGCTCACCGTGATGCTCTGGGTGGTGGCGCCACCTGGGCTCCACACGTTACCCGTAGCGCTGCTGCTGGTAAGCACCACACTGCCACCGGCGCAGAAGGTCGTGGGACCACCCGCACTGATCGTGGGCGTGGCCGGGAGCGGGTTCACCGTGACCGTGGTGCCTGCGCTCGTGGCGCTGCATCCATTGCTGGTGACCGTTACGCTGTAGGTACCGCTGCTGCTCACCGTGATGCTCTGGGTAGTGGCGCCACCTGGGCTCCACACGTTACCCGAACCGCTGCTGCTGGTGAGCACCACACTGCCACCGGCGCAGAAGGTCGTGGGGCCACCCGCACTGATCGTGGGCGTGGCCGGGACCGGGTTCACCGTGACCGTGGTGCCTGCGCTCGTGGCGCTGCATCCGTTGCTGGTGACCGTTACGCTATAAGTGCCGCTGCTGCTCACCGTAATGCTCTGGGTGGTCGCTCCACCGGGGCTCCACACGTTACCTGTGGCGCTGCTGCTGGTGAGAACAACGCTGCCACCGGCGCAGAAGGTCGTGGGGCCACCCGCCGTGATCGTCGGCGTGGCGGGGTTAGGGTTCACCGTTACGGCGGTACCTGTGCTTGTACCGCTGCAACCGTTGCTCGTGACCGTTACGCTATAGGTACCCGAACTGCTCACCGTGATGCTCTGGGTCGTTGCTCCACCGGGGCTCCATACGTTACCCGTGGCGCTGCTGCTGGTGAGCACTACGCTTCCGCCTGCGCAGAAGGTCGTGGGGCCACCGGCGCTGATCGTGGGCGTGGGAAGTGCATTGACCGTGACCGGCACTTGCGCGGTGGCATTGGTGCCACAACCATTGGATGCGGTCACCGTGTAGGTTCCCGTAGCTGCTACGGTGGCGAGTACGATCGAAGGGTTTTGGGCGGTGGAGTTGAACCCATTCGGACCAGCCCATGAGTAAGTGACCGTTCCACCCGTTGCCGTTGCGTTCAAATTCAATGTGGAACCAGCGCAAATCGGGCTGTTGCTGCCCGTGGCACCCATGGTGGGGCCGGCTACGGGTGTACCTGCACATCCGCAGTTCGGCGCGGTGCCGGTGTACACATCATTGATCGTGCATGCATTGTTGTCGTTGCAGGGAGTTCCAGGAAGCGCAGTACCGCCGATCACACCAAGGCAATCCGCCGTGCAGGCTCCGAAGTTCACCGGTGTGGGTTCGATGATACCGGTCTTCTCAACTCCTCCGAGCGAGATGAAAAAGTTGGTATTGTTGGGTTGGCCATTCCCATTGTTCACGATCTGGAACTGGGTGCAGCCTGTATTTCCCACCACCGGGATCGTACATACGGACACCCACGTATTGGCGGGCCATTGACAACCCCAATCGCTCAGCAACTGATCACTGAATCCATTGAAGGTCCTGTACTTGAAACCGCCAGCGATCACTTGAGCCGTCGGGCTTGAGGGAAACGCGTCCGGACACGTCAATGTCCGGGTACCCAACGTGGCTGGAGAAGTCTCCGGCCACCTGGATCGTGTATGTAAGACCGGACATCACATCGCCGAATGCCTGTCCGTTCGGCCGCACAAAGACCTCTAACCTGTTCAGGCCGGCATTGTACGCCAGGTCAATATCCACCGACGTAGGATTCTGGGCCGTGGCAGTGCCAATGCCGAGGAGCGAACCGCAAAGGCCGAGCAACAGGCCTTTCCAATTCAAGGAGTTCAATTTGAGCATCGTGATCGGGTTTGGGTCTTTCGGGTTGGTCAAGGTTGGGCAAGGTAGTGCATCCGTGGATGCATTGGGATCAAGGAATTTGCTCAGTGATGACGTTATTGGGGGTCGTACCGCCCACATTCACGAGAATGGGATCGCGGTCGTTCGCCGTGCCGGTGTATTTCACCAAGCCATCGAGGTTGACATCGATGGGCTGGTAACCCGCAACCGTATTGGTGGGAACGGTGCTTCCCACTCCGACCAGAATGGGATCGCGGTCATTCGCGGAGCCGGTGTACTTCACCTGCCCATCCATGAGCGCATTACCGGCCCAAAGCAGCATCTGGCCGCTCAACGACTTGCGCGCGTTGGTACCCCACGTGTTCGTGGCCGCGCTGGAAAGGTCAAGCACCAAGGGAGTGGTGCTCAGTGAAACGGCCGTTGCTGTCATGGCGCCCAAATGGTTCCTATGACGCACCACCACATAATAGTTGCCTGCACCAACACCCAGTGATATGGGCGAAACGCCGTCGGATGCAACCACATCGCCATCGCGCTGAAGCAGGGCCTGTCGAGTGGCCACCACTGTACTTGGCGAGCCGCTCGCGCGCAACTCCACACGCATCCAATCAACGATCGCGTTGTTCCCCGTGACGTTCAACACACCAGCGGCCAACGTTTCGCCACCGCCACCGGCCACTTGAGCCATACCCAAGGCCGTATAGGGCTCGGCCGCAGGAATCAACGCAGCAACCCGCAGGGCATCGCTCATCAGTCCACTGCCCGAGTTGTATGGTCCCTCCAACTTCACCTTCAGACTGAGGGCGACCGGGTTGATCACCGTGGCGGTCACCTGCGTGCGTACACTGGCCGAGGTCACTGCGTCCGAAGTCACTTCCCAATCATATAGATAGTAGTAGTTGGCACTGCCGCCCGTGGAACCAGTGATGGTACCGAAAGAACCGATAGGGTAAGGATAGCTCACACCGGCATTGTTGTACCACAGGTTGCGGATCACCTCCGTATTGTCGTCGAACGCGCTGATCTTATGCTGCAAGCCTGCAGGTACGTTCCAATCAACCACCACGGTGCTCGTGCCACTGGGTAACTCGATGTACTTCTCGGCGATCATATTACCCAAGCGATCCACCAGCACGAAATGGCGTTGTCCCACCCCGCTCGCATTCGCCTTGAAGGCATGCAGTTTGAAGGGGGTGCTCACATCGAACAGCAACCACTGCTTGTCCGACAGGTAGGCACCTTGAGTTGCATTCGCCGTGCGGCCAACGGTCAGGGACTGCCCAGTGGAAACGTTCCGTGCCTCGACCCAGTAGTTCGTGGTGCTCGCGATCACGGGAGTTGTATAGGAAGCCCCCGTGCCCAACTGTGTACCACCTGTGGCGGCGTTGTACCATGCGAGCTCTGTGCCGGAACCGGACGCGTTCAACGTGGCCTGGCCAGGTCCCATGATGGTGGCCCCGGTGGCGATGGGAGCAGGCGGAGCGGCGAGTGCTGTGAGGGTCAGGCTGGGTGTGCTCAGGCTGCCGCAAGGGCAGTTCACGGTGCATGAATATGTTCCCGCCGCACTGACCGTGATGCTGCGCGATGTAGCGCCGGTGGACCAACTGTAGGCGGTACCCGGCGATGCGGTGAGGGTGCGCGTCTGACCTGTTCCGATCACCGTACTGCCGCTGCACATGATGTTCGCCGTGCCACCGCTGTTCGCGGGACTCTGCTGGGTGAGAGTGAAGGGGACATAGGTCCAGTTGTTCGCCTCATTGCTTTCGATGAAGTCATTGGCGGGATCAGCCTCCGCCACGATATAATACTGGCCGTTGCACAGGCCTGGCAACATGTTCACCCACATTCCATCCAAGCTCTCGTCGTAGATATCACCCTTACCCACAACGATGCTTTGCACATCATCGGAACAACCCGGCTCGGGTCCCAGCGCATAATTCGCACCCCAATAGGAAGTGGGAATGTTGCTTCCCTGATTGTACCATGGCGAGTCCTTGCAATAGTTCGGGCTGCTTCCGCAGGTGAACAGGTTGGTAAGGCAGAAACCCAGCTTGCCGCCCGTACCCACCACTGGCCAGTTGCGCGGGTCGGGTTCACCTGGCTGAGCAATGCGCAAGGTCATGGTCGTCCATCCGTTCACATGGTAATGCCCATGCGTGGGATGGTAGGTCATTGTTCCCCGCTCGTACTCATTGAACGACATGGTATTGCCGTTCTTATGATAGATGCGCTGAAAGAGGATCTGCTTGGGATTGAATCCGTTAGGGCATGTGAAGCCCGGGTTCGTGGTCGGCGAATAGATCGAATCGACGGAAGAACCACAGATATACTTTCGGTATCCATCGGCACGTACACCCCTCACCTCCAACGGTCCAAAACCAACATTCGGCGTAACTCCGCTTACGCGGAGCCGGCCTGCGTTGCTTGTGGCGGACTGGGAATATTCACTGGGTCCCGATGACGTGTTCGCGAGCCCGTACCAGTTGATCATGATGTCCGGCAGCAGATCGCAATCGGTCTGCCCCTGTGTCGCACACTGGCAGCTGGTCGCGCTGGTATTGGGACTGTTGTTCAGGATATCATCACACTGGGCCATCATGCGCGCAGCTGGTCCGAATGTGGCCACGGCGAAAGCCAGCACTTGAGCGTAGGGAATTCTCATGGAGGGAAAAATAGTGGCAGGGAGCAAATGCCGCGTAGTTTTCAAATGTAAGTCTTGGACCCCTTCAGGGTCAATCAACTGGTCAGTTAATGGACGATCGGCACTTGGAACGCGACGGAGCCGGATGCCGTGCTGACGAACAGGGTATAGATGCCTCCCGGAATAAGGCTGAGGTCAATACCGGTCCCCTCCATAGGCATGGCCCCTGTGCCCACCTTGCGACCTGCCCCATCGAACAGAAGCCAAAAGTCCCCCGGTGTGATGCCCGAACCACGGACGAATAAGCGGTCGGAGCAGGGTAGCGGGTAGGCCTGGAACTTGGGTAAGGCGCGGCCATCCACGCTTTCGGGGAAGGTCAGATGTGCGACCCCTCCATATCCGGTGCCCACCCATATGGAGCCATCGTTGGCCACCAGGACGGCCTCGACCGTGTTGTTGGGCAGGCCCGAATTGTCGGTGCGGTAGTTCACGAAGCTTCCGTCGCCTCTCCGGACCCCCACCCCGGCCAGCAGGGTTCCGAACCAGATGTTACCAGCGGCATCCTGATCGACACAGGTGACCGCATTGGACGGATTGTTCGAGTTGTTGGAATTGTACGCGAACCAAGGACCATTCGTCCAATCACCACCTTGTCTCAACAGCCCTTGTGCTGGTGTGGCCAGCCAACGCTCGTTGTTCACTTCATCGAAGATCACCGCATTCTGCGTATTGTCCGGGAAGTTGTCGTCGTAGGTGGTGAGGAACTGCACCGACGTATCGGTGAGGTAGTGGAACCCTCCGTTCTGCGTGGCGATGGCCACTAATCCATCCGAACGCACGGCCACGTCCTCTATGGTGTTCCCGTGCAATTGGAGACCCGCGTAACTGGTATCAGAGGTGTTGTACAGTCGCCAGTCGGCACCGGTGAAACAGGCCACGCCCAAATATCCTCCGATCCAAGCCCATCCGCGGTGATCGATGGTGATGCAGTTGATCTCGTCGCTCGGCAGGGGGGAATTGACCGTGTTATATCCGCTCCAATCCTGGCCATCGAAAATGACGACACCGCTCTGCAACGTACCGACCCATACGCGATCCAGGCTGTCCACCGCCACGGTCCTGACCATATTGGATGGCAGACCGGAAGAGCCCGCCTGGTATACCGTCCAGACTGTTCCATCATAGCGGGCCAATCCCCAATTCGTTCCCACCCAAACGATACCCTGCGAGTCCTCGGCCATATCGGTGATACCGTTGCTTGGCAACCCGGCCGTGCTCATGTCGAAGACCTCCCAGTTCTGGGCGGTCGCCCGTCCAAGGCCCAAGCTCACCAACAAAGCCATTGGAACTGCGCGCATGATGGAGTGTTGTGTCATGTTCTTCGCCATGCGACCAAAATGGGACAAGTGTCCGGACCTGAACCTGACGAAAGTCGCATTCGCCAAGCACGCCTGTCAAGGAATCTGCTCGTACCGCACGTTGGTGGGCACCGTGCTGCCGATGTTCACCAGGATGGGATCACGATCGTTCGCCGCACCGGTGTATTTCACATAGCCGCTCAAGTTCACATCCTCGCGCATGTAGCCACTGACCACCGAGGTGGGTGTGGTGCCGCCGATGGCCGTGAGGATCGGGTCGCGATCATTGTTCTGCTCCGGTGTATTTGAGCTGGGCGACGGCCGCCATCGTGGAACACGTTGCCGCACCACAGCACCATATTGCCATTGATGTTCTTGCGCGCATCCGTTCCGTGGGAGGATGTGGCCGGTGAACGCAGGTCGATGTTGGTGGTGCTTGCGCTGAGGGCAAGTGCCGTGGCGGTCATCGCCCCGAGGTGATTGCGGTGGCGGACCGCGACGTAATAGTTGCCGGGGCATGCGCTGATGACCAGCGCGCTGGTGCCATCGAGCCCGACGACATCACCATCGCGTTGCAGCAGACCGCAGCGTGTGGCGATGATCTGCGATGGTGTGCTGGGGTTGCGCAATTCCACAAGCACCCAATCCACGATGGCGTTCGCTCCAGTTATTGTGAAAACGCCCTGGCCGGACCGCCTCCCCTGCTCCACCGACCATGGTGAAGCCGAGACCGCTGTATGGCTCCGTGGCCGGAAGCAGGTTCGCGGAACGCAATGCATCGCTCATCAGGGAAGTGCCGTCGAACGGACCCTCGAGGAATACCTTCAGCCCGAGCGATACCACGTTGTTCACGGTGGTGCACGGTCCGATGATGCGCGTGGTCACGTTGTTCGCGTCCTCGTTCACGATATCCTGGATGCGCACTGATGCAGATCTGGCTGGAGGTGATGCTCAGGTAATGCACACGGCAGAGGGGAACGAACCCGGTGTTCTTCGCCAGGGAGCTATCGATGTAGCTGATGCCGATCACCTTGTTGCCGCCCATCGAAGTGTTCCAGATCATCTCTCCTTGTACCTGGGCATTGAGATTCTCCACGCTCTGTATGGTGATGCCGCTCATGGTGAATTCGAATCCGAGCGCCCGACAGGTGCCGTTGCGCACCCAGATGTCCACATAGTTACCCGCCGGGTTGAAGGCTCCGATGGTCAGGTCCACAGTATCGGGGCTGCTCACATAGCCTCTCGGGAAGTCGCACCACGGGTGGTAGTGCACCAGATGGGCCTGTCCATTGTGCTGACTTTGCTGGTTGTAGCAATTGGCCAGGAGGGCCGCATCCGTTACAGTGATCTCACCATCATTGTTGAGGTCGGTGCAGGAGGCCACGACGGCATCTCCTCCCAGGATCTCCTGCACATACGCCTGGGCATCGGGCTGGTCCTGCATGCCATTGCCATTCCGGTCTCCGCTCTTTACGGTGCCATTGCAAGCACCGGTGCAATCCGTGCGGGCGCTGCCATAGGGCTGTCCGGCACAATCGGTCACCGGTGTGCATCCTGTGGCCACGTTGTATCCGCGCGTCTGGCCCGGGTTACCGGTGATGTTGATGCAGACCGCACCGTAGTTGTTCGCATAGTTCGTTTCGTGGCGGCCGAGCGCATCGGGTCGCTGCGCCCAGTTGGTCCGCAGCACCAACGTGTACAGGCCGGCAGGAACGTCCGTGATGTCGATCCAGTTGCAGGTGGTGCCGCTACCATAAAGATCATAGCACTGGGCGCTGATGCCCATGTTGCTGCAACCGTAGTGCGAAGTGCCTCCGAAACAACCCACGTCGATCACGCAGTAACCGTTCTTGAAGCCCACCGGTATCGGCTGGTTGGCCTGGTTGAACAGCAGATAGTCCGCATAGCCTTCGTAGTGATTGTGGCCGTGGCAGTTCTGGTTGTTGAACATCTCGGGTTGCGTGCTGGCATTGCCGATGTAGTAGTCCAACTCGCCGATGTTGTCGATGCGCGTGCTGAACCGGATCACGTTCCTGACGCCGAAGCCCTTCACGCAGCCTTCCTCCACCATACACGTTCCGGAGGCATCATTGCCCACGGTGACAGTGCTGATGGACAAGGAGCTTTGCAACGACGCCGTGTTGATCGTGAGGTCAGGTCCGTTCGGGCAGTTGGGATCGCCCACAGCGAGGCAGCAACCGTCGCAGGCCACCGTGGCGAGCGGATCGTAATTGCAGGAGGCCGTGTTCATGCAACCTTCTGCCGGCCCAAGGAAATCAATGCGGAACTGGACCGTGGAACAACTGCCGTTATTGGTGCCCAAGCGGATATGGTAGAGCTGCCCCGCTGGCATGTTCGCCGTGATGCGCGCCTGCTGCCCACACCCACCCAAACTGTCGTCCGCGAATGTGGCCCCTTCCACGCTGCTGCTCAACGTGATCGCACCACACGCCGCATCGTACATCCAGATCTTCGTGTCGCAGGTGTTCAGTCCACAGGTGGTGATGGAGTACTGACCAGTTTCTGCCGGGGTCCAGTTGTACCAATATTCGAGCAGTGGTGCCGTGTAGACCTGGCCTGTGACCACTGTGGTGGCCGTGCCGCACGAGTAGCCGGGTGGGCAATTGAAGCTGGTCTCCTGGAACTGGCCGAACTGGCCGCCTTGGAAAACCTGCACACCATCGAGGAAGAGCCAGTACTGGCCGTAGCCATAGGTGTTATGCCAGATGCCATCGCCGGCCGAGTCGTTGATGCGGAACAGCAAGCAGGTGGTCTCCGGTACGCACAATGAGGTGCCCGTGGAGGTTCCGCTGGCCAGCGTGACACCCGTGGATGCGTTCTTCAAGGTCCAGGTGGTCTCCTGCGGGTAATTGTCCGCCACGATCTCGATCGTTACGCGCTTCTGGCCTGACGGGCAGGTGTAGGCGCAGGAGCCATTGTTCACGTTCACCGAACTGCTGTAGTTGCTCGCCAGTGGATCAGGGCATCCGAAGACCGGGGTGAGGTTGCCCACCACCACATCATCGATGGCGATGTCGCTCAATGCACCTGACCCCGTGGTGGCCCGGAAGCGGAAGCGCAGGTTCGTCTGCCCGAGATAGGGCGCAAGGTTCAACCAGCCCTGTTTCCACTCAAGGCCCTGATCGCCGCTAACGGACCACACATTGCTGATCACACTACCGTTGTTGTTGACGTCCACCACCAGGCTGCCCATCTGGCTGCCGCGCATGTGATACCAGAAGGTGAGGTAAGGGCTGGTGAGCGCTGCGATGTTGTAACAGTTGCTCTGCATGTTGGCCACCTTGGATGGCGAGGCTCCGGCGTTACCGGCTTCCACGTACATGTACTTTCCTCCGGTGTTGTTGCTGGTGCGGTCGCCGATCGGTCCGGTGAGCACGGTCATCACCCCACCGTTCGTGCCATTGTTGTCCACATTCCAGTCCAGGTCATCGCCGGTCAGGTTGCTCCAACCGGTGACCAGGGTTCCAGGAACGCCCACCGTACCGCTGGTGAAATTCTCCGTGGCCGGAAAGGTGGAGATACACTGGGCGGAGAGGGCGCCGGACAATAGGAAGCCGAAGGCCAAGGTGGAGGAACGGAGCATGAACAGCGGAGTTATGAGGGGTGGCAAAATACGGAACCTGAACTGGCTCCACAGGGAACGGCCGGGCACGAAAAGTCCCAGCTTTGATATCCTAGGGCATTGGAACCGCCTGGCCCCTGACAGGGACCGGGTGGGAAGCGACTACCGTTTGAGCAGGGGCACCGTGCGTGCACCCCTTTCGGACCGGGCGCGAAGGAGGTAAAGCCCTGGATCGATGGCGCGCAGATCAGGCACCTGCGATCCCTTGCCGCCGACCAACTGAAAGCGCGTGGTCAACACCAATTGTCCGTTCGCCCCGACCAGGTCGAGCTCCACAGGTCCCTCTTCATCCTTGGTCTCCAGTGTCACCGTGATCCGCTCACCAGCAGGATTAGGCCAAACAGTGAGCAGACCAGCAAGCGCTGGACCTTGCTCAACACCCGTGGAGGTATCGTAGATGACCCCCGTGGAATTACTGCCGTTCAAGGACACGTAGTAATCCCCATTATTGCCAGCGGTCCAGCTATCGTTCACAATGCTGAACACGTCCACGGCATTGAGCACCGGGATACGGCAAAGCACGAATTCCTGGCCACTGGAAAAGGCGAATCCGACGTCGGTGAGCACCGAGAATCCGAATCCCGCATACACTTGATAACGGTAGTTGGCTTCCACCTGTTCCGGCCCACTGGTGTTGATGTTCGTCACATCCTGTTGCAGTCCATCCTGCTGTACAGGTCCGAGGTTGGCACCGGATGAATTGCTCCAGCGCACCGTGAACACGATGCTGGAGAAGACCTCATTGAAGTTCTGGTCCGTTCGTACACGCACCTCCAGATCATTGTTCTGCCCTGGGACCATGGTGATGTCCATGACCGCAGCATGCATGTGGCCGAAAGACCCGAACATCAGCGAACTGATGAACAACGAACGAAGAACGGTACGCATAATGGTGGTTTAACGATCCGTACCTCAAAGTTAGGATCACTCCCCACACCGGAGTTGATCGTGTTGGAAACTTCTACCGGTTCAAAGCACCGACTCCACGATGCGATCCACGGTGATACCTTCAGCTTCGGCCTTGTAGTTCCGCACCAGGCGGTGGCGCAGGATGGGCTTTGCCACGGCCTGCACATCCTCGATGTCGGGGCTGAACTTGCCCCGGGCGAGCGCGCGGCACTTGGCGCCGATCACCAGGAACTGGCTGGCGCGTGGACCGGCTCCCCAACTGATGTGTTCGTTGATGATGGCCGGTACGCCCTCGCGACCGGGCCGGGTGCGGCTGGCCAGCTTCACCGCGTATTCCACCACATTATCGGCCACGGGGATGCGGCGCACCAGACCTTGGTAGAATTGGATCTCCTCGGCGCTGAGCACGGTCTTCACATCGGGCATCACATCGCTGGTGGTGGCTTTCACCACGGCCACTTCCTCGGCGTACGACGGATAGTCCAACTGGATGTTGAACATGAAACGGTCGAGCTGCGCTTCGGGCAGCGGGTAGGTCCCTTCCTGTTCGATGGGGTTCTGCGTGGCGAGCACGAAGAAGGGCTCGGGCAGCTGCCAGGTGCGGCCGGCCGCCGTAACGCTCTTTTCCTGCATGGCCTCCAGCAGTGCGGCCTGCGTTTTAGGCGGCGTGCGGTTGATCTCGTCGGCGAGGATGATGTTCGCGAACAGCGGGCCCTTGATGAACTTGAACTGGCGGTCCTGATCGAGGATCTCCGAGCCGATGATGTCGCTGGGCATGAGGTCCGGCGTGAACTGGATGCGGTTGAAGCCCAGGCCCAACGCACGACCCACGGTGTTCACGAGCAGTGTTTTCGCAAGGCCGGGTACGCCCACCAGCAGGCCATGGCCCCGGCTGAAGATGGCGATGAGCACATCATCCACCACTTCCTCCTGACCGATGATGGCTTTTCCGATCTCCGCCTTCAGCAGGCGGTATTTGGTGCCGAACTCCTCTACTGCACGCGTATCGTTGGTGCGCTCGCTCATGTGGTTGCTTGTTGGGGACGTGGAAATGGGTGGTGTGGATCAATCAGACAGCGGGTGCGATCCACGGGTGTTCGAAGGGGCATGCGGCGTAGTCCGGGATCGACCCGGACATAGGTGCCTTTGAGCCGTTCCTTCACCCACTTGTCCACTGCCCGTTGTTTCGTCTCGTTCTCGGCGGCCTCGCTCACCAACGGATAGTCCTGCACCAGGTCCATCACGTGCGGCTCGGTGCGCTTGGTCGAGCATGAAGATGCGGAAACCCTTCTCCCCGCCCGGCGCTTCAAAGGCCTGGCTGGAGCTGATGTCGCCCACTTTCAACTTGTCGATCACGAAGAAGGTCTGCTGGTCCAGGTCGCCGACGGCCCACCGAGCGCTGTTGCTGTTGGGCTCGATCACCATGCCGTTGGAGCCCTTGGTATCCTCGTCGTCGTTCAGTTCAGTGGCCGCCTTGGCGAAGGAGATGCGCCCCTCGCGCACGAGCGTGGCCACACTGTCAACGTAGCGCTTGGCCGCGCTGAGGTCCTCCGGCTTCACCTCCACTTTCAGGAGGATGTGGCGGGCCTTGTATTGTTCGCCCCGGCGCTCGATGAGCGACATGATGTGGTACCCGAAATCGGTGTGGAACACCTGGCTCACCTCCCCTTCCTTCAGGCTCAAGGCCACGGCATCGAACTCGCTCACCATCACACCTTGCGGGACCATGGGCAGCTCGCCGCCCTTGGCCGCGGAGCCTTCGTCCTTGCTGTAGAGGATGGCCGCCGTAGCGAAGTCGATCTTGCCGGTGGTGATTCGCGTACGCAGCTCCTCCAAGGCCTTCTTGGTGCGGCGGTCCTCCGCTTCCGACGGTCGGGCATATTTCACAATGCGCGAGAATTCCACGCCGGCATTGATGAAGGGCAGGCTGTCCTTGGGGATGTTCTTGAAGAACTGCTCCACCTCCTTGGGCGTGACGCGCACGTCGGCCGTGATCTTCTCCTGCATCTGCTGGGTGACCAGTTGCTCCGATACGGCCTCACGGAATTCGGCCTTGATGGCCTCGATGGGTTTGCCGTAGAATTTCTCCAGCTCCTCACGGCCGCCGATCTGCTGTTCGAAGTAGCGGATGCGACGGTCCAGTTCCGCCTCCACCTGCTGGGGATCGGCCACGGCACTGTCGATGCGGGCCTGCTCCTTCAGCAAGCGCTGGTAAAGCAGGTCCTCGAGGATGGCGCAGCTCGCATCGGCCGGCAGCGCACCGCCCCGTTCCGCCTGCAGGAGCTGCGATGCCAGTTCGCTGTACAGTACGATGTGGCCCGCGACATTGCCGATCACGCGATCGATGAGCTGCCCTTGGGGCTGGGCCGCCACCGGAAGCCGCCACAGCAGCGCCAGCAGTATGAAGTACTTAGTATATGATGACATCCTTGTTGGCGAGTGCGGTCTTGAACAGGTCTTCGCGCATGCGCTCCACGAGCTTAAGCTTGCGCTGGTTGATGATGATGGCGCGGATGTCCGCACGCACCAGGTCCGGTGGCGAAATGCTGTTCTTCAGCCGGTGCTCCATGAATTCCACATAATACGTTCCCACGCTGTCGCTCACCACCGAGCGGTCGTGACGCGCCAGCCAGTCCGTGGGGTTGTCGGGGCGTAGGGGCACTTGTTGCTGTAGTTCCTTGAACGGTATCCAATCGTCGTGCGTATCGTTGATCGTGGACCCGCGCTGCACGATGAAGACCTCCAGTTGGTGGCGGTCCTCCGGTTTGTCGCTGCGCCAAAGTTCATCCACTTTCCGCAGTACGCGCTTGTCATCCTCCCGCAGCTTGAACCATCGCACGCGGACGATATTGTCCTTGAGCTCGAAGTTCTTGGTGTTGGCCTCATAGAATTCCGTGATGTCCTGGTCGGTGATCGACGGTGTCCAGCTTCTGTTGCACGAGGGCCTGCTCGTAGGCATAGGTGATGAGCGAGGTGCGGTATTCGCGCAGCTGCCGGTCCACGTCCTTCTGCGTTTCGGAGAGGTTGAGCTCCGCGGTGTGCAACAGCACGCGTTCGCGCAGCCAGTTGTCGATGAAGCGCTGGGCCAGTGCGGCGCTGTCCTCGGGGGACGTGCCGGGCGTTACCATGGACCGCAGGTCGCTCTGGAAGAGCTGCTCACCATAGGCCTCGGCCACCACGCCATCCGCTCCACCGCTTTTCCCGCAGGAGCAAAGGACAAGGGCGGCGATCGCCGCCGCCCCTGCCACGCTCGTGGGAAGACCCCTCATGCTCAGTGGATGCTGTAAAGCACGTCCTGTACCACCGATACCGGGTACTTCGCGCGCAGTTCCTTGATCCAGTCCTTCTCCAGTTGATCCTGGTAGGCGGCCGTAACGAGTCCGCGCGCTTCGCCGAGCGGCTTGGGGCTCGGGGGCACCACCTTCTTCATGTCCAGGAACACCACACGTCCATCGGCGTTGGTATCGGCCGTGAGGCCGGGTTGCACCACACCCTTCACCATGGGCTTCTCCTCTTCGCTGAAGATGCCGCTTTCCACGGCGAGCGCGTCGGGCTTGGTCTTGTTCACCACCTCGGTGATCTGCGTACCGCGCTTGCCCTTCTTGTAGAGCGCACGTACCTGCTTGGCCACATCGGCGTTGGCGCAGGAGTAGATGTCCATGTCGTAGCGCGTGGGATGGAGATAATCCATCTTGTGCGCATCGTAATAGGTCTGCAGGCCGGCGCTGTCCTTTACGGCCTTGCTCCACACCTTCTGGTCGGTGAGCTCGAAGAGGAGGATGCCATCGCGGTATTCCTTCATCAGCATGCGGAACTCGGGGTATTTCGTCTCCAGTTTCGAATCCTCGAAAGCGAGTACTTCCTCGTCCACGAACTGGTCGAAGCGCTGCTGCACGTACTGCGCAACGGGCATGCTGTTCTCGCGTTTCTGCTTGCTCTCGAGGTAGTCGAGGAACTGCTGCTGGCTCCAGCTGCGGCCATCGATGCTGAACACGCTCTTGGTGAGCTTGGTGGCCTTGGCGCGATCGTAGCTCCAGCCTTCGCACAGGTCCTTCACCACCACGGTGTCCTCGGGCGTCTGCTTCAGTTCATCGTGCTTGCGGCTGCGCACGTTGAGCAGCTTGCCGTTCTGCATCGTGCCATTGATCTCCCGACGGTAGCGCAGGCCGTTGTGCGTGATGCTGCCCTCCACCACGTCCTTGCGGGCCAGGGTGTCGGTAACGCTCAGGCCCTTCTTGAAGATGGTGCTGTCGATCAGCGGGTACAGTGCCTTGAGGGCCTTCGGGTCGGCCTTGTAGTGGTATTCGGCCTTCAGGTCGGCCAGGAACTTCTTGCGCGTGATCTCCGCACGGCTGTCGCGGCTGATCTTCGCTTTCAGGTCGGCCTTGGCCTCGTCGAAGGTGGGCGGCGCCTTGTACTCGAGGCGCTTCACGATGTGCCAGCCGTAACGGGTCTTGAAGGGGGCCGTCATGTCACCGTCCTTCTTCAGGCCGAAGGACTGGTCCTCGAACTCCTCGATCATCTTACCGGTACCGAACATGGGCAGTTCGCCGCCCTTGGTGTTGGTGCTCTCGTCGTCGCTGTATTTGAGCGCTGCGTCGTTGAAGTTTAGCTCACCGCTGTTGATGCGGGTCATGGCCTCGTTGATCTTCTGCTGGGCCGTGGTCTGCTTCTCGGGGCTGTCCTGGTCGGTGCTGCGCACCATGATGTGGGCCACCTTCACCTGGCCGCGGGCCGGACGCTTGTCCACCACCTTGATGATGTGGTAACCGAACCGCGTGCGCACCGGCTTGCTCACCTGGCCGGGGGCCGTGTTGAAGGCGGCGGTCTCGAAGGGGTACACCATCTGCAGGGCGCTGAACCAGCCCAGATCGCCGCCGTTCTTGGCCGCGCTGGGGTCGTCGCTGCCGCCTTTGCCACTGGCCACGCTGGCCCAGTCCTCACCAGCGAGCACACGCGTGCGCAAAGCCGTGATCTTCTTCCATGCCGCAAGGGTATCGGCCGGCGTTGGGTCGGCGGGCAACTGCGCCAGGATGTGGCTCGCGCGCACCTCCAACTGGCTGCGGTCGTAAGCCTCCTTCATCAGCTCGTCGTTCAGGTTGCGATCGATGAGGTAGGGCCGCGCGAGCTGCTTGCGGTAGCCGTCCAGTTCGGTCTTGAACTTGCCCACGGTGTCCATGCCCAGCTCCTCGGCCGCGCGCACCTTCAGCTTGTAGTTGATGAAGAGGTCGAGGTACTCGTCCAGGGCCTGCTTGGTGACGGGCGCGTCCTTGTTGTTCTTCTTGTAGATCGCCTCGAACTCGCTGCGGCTCACCGGGCGGCCGTCCACGGTCATCAGCGTGGGGTCGTCCGTGGGTGCGGGGGCTTTGGGGGCCTCTTTCTGTGCGTTCGCGGCAACGCTGACCAGCAGCGTGGCGCACAACAACCAACTCTTCATCATGGTGGGTATCCGTTGCAAAAGGGAGCCAAATGTAACCGGATCGCCGGGGCGGGCTTGGCGAGGGCGTAATGGGGGCGTTAAAAAGATCCAAGTGGGGGGCAACCCAAAGCCCTGATACACGGAGCATGACCCCTTGAACCACATTCATGCTCCCACAAGTGACCCAGGCCTTTGGTCTCTAACGCACATCATGGTTGGCCGGGAGCACTTGCGGGAGCGGGGGGGCCGATTTCAGGAAATGAATGGCACGAGAACGACCGCTCGGCGACCAGTATTCCATATCAAGATGAAGCACTCGAAACCAGATCGCCCATCGCTCACTAGCACACGAACGAAGCGAATATTCGCGCCCAATTGAGAAGACCTGTCTACATAAATTACGTTTTGATTCCTTCGATTATCTATGATGTCAACGGTACTCAATACTGATTTTCTATACCTCTTGTATAGATGAATGGGAACTCTATTAGTATCTGTATGTTTGTCTATTTCTGAATTAACAGAATCAACATTGAAGTAACTGCCTGTGTATTGAAGAAACTGATCACTCTTACGAATACGACTATTCATTGATGAACTCAGGCTATTAACAATTAGAGGTTTCCTGAATTTCGAATTGGATTCAATCGAATCAAGAAGCATATTAACCGCTTCAGATTCAATATTGTTTTCTACAAGGAGATTGTTTACAGAGCGAGGAGCACACGAGAATAGCAGAAGAAGCACCCCCGCTACCGCAAGTGTTCCCAGCCGCTGCGCGGCATTGCGCTCTCTGCCGGATGGCTGGGGTCACTTGCGGCTTCATGGTCTCATCAGATGATTCATGCATTCAATCCCGCTGGCTCTCAAACCCGAAAATAGGTCATGATAAGTTGATATACATGCATGCCCATCACTGGCGCGAGAGTTCCGCCTCCGGAGCTACGCTTTCAATCCAGCGGGTCTCTAGTGCCATTAGGTCGAATGTACGTGATCCATTGTTCTGCGGAGACTTCGTCTCCGCCAACCTACAACTCCTCCAGTATGTACAGATCGGTCCGCGGTGTGAGACCGTAAAACCCAGCCATGCGACTGGGTCAAGTACCACCTTGCCATGGCACGGGAGGACGGCCAGCCGGGTCTCTACCTCACGCTGACCTAACTCCCGCGCCATAATTCTGGGCCCCTGAGGAGATGGAGAATCAAAGATCGCTTCGCGGGAACATGGCTCGCAGATCCGTGAGGCCGCTCGCGAACTCGGCGGGATCAACCATCGCTTCAGGCCGAGGCGATCCTAGCGAGATCAAAGATCGCTTCGCCCCAGAGCGGGCTCGCGAACTGGTTCCCCCCAGAACGCTACACTTGTGCATGCTCCGCTCCCTCTTCCGCCGCAAACCCATCGACCGGGCCCTGCACGAACATGAGCCGGGCGTGGGCCATCTGCCCCCGGAAGGGCATGGCAGCGGCCTGCATCGCACCCTGGGGGTGCGCGACCTCACCTTCTTCGGCATCGCGGCGATCATTGGGGCGGGCAGCTTCAGCAGCATGGGCCAGGCCTGCGCGAGCGGTGGGCCTGCGGTGGTGCTGCTGTTCATCATGTGCGGCGTGGCCTGCGGCTTCACGGCGCTGTGCTATGCCGAGTTCGCCGCGCGGGTGCCGGTGAGCGGCAGCGCGTACACCTATGCCTACGTGAGCTTCGGCGAGCTCTTCGCCTGGATCATCGGCTGGGCACTGCTGATGGAATACAGCATCGGCAACATCTACGTGGCCTTCAGTTGGAGCGGCTACTTCACCAACCTGCTCGATGCCTTCGGGCTGCATCTGCCGGAGTGGCTCACCACGAACTACACGAGTGCACATGCCATGGCCCTTGCCGGTACACCGGGTGAAGGCATGAACGCGTGGAACACCTCCCCCATCATCGGTGGCCTGCGCATCATCTTCGACCTGCCCGCAGTGCTCATCAACGTGCTGATCACCGCACTGGTGTACGTTGGCGTGAAGGAGAGCCGCAACGCGAGCAACGCCATGGTGGTGGTGAAGCTGCTGATCGTGGGGCTGGTCGATCGTCGTGGGCGCGTCGCACATCGACATCGCCAACTGGACGCCCTTCATGCCGAACGGCTTCGGTGGCGTGATGGCGGGCGTGAGCGCCGTGTTCTTCGCCTACATCGGCTTCGATGCCGTGAGCACACTGGCCGAGGAGAGCAAGGACCCGCAACGCGACCTGCCACGCAGCATGGCCTACGCGCTGGGTATCTGCACCGTGCTGTACATCCTGCTGGCACTGGTGCTCACGGGCATGGTGCCGTTCAGTAAGCTCGGCGTCAGCGATCCGCTGGCGGAAGTGTTCCAGCTCACCGGGGTGAAGTGGATGCTATTCATCGTGAGCATCGCCGCCGTGGTGGCCATGACCAGCGTGATGCTGGTGTTCCAATTGGGTCAGCCGCGCATCTGGATGAGCATGAGCCGCGATGGCCTGCTTCCGACCCGATTCGGCCATCTGCACCGCAAGTACCGCACGCCCGGCTTCAGCACCATCGTCACCGGACTCGTGGTGGGCATCCCGATCTTCTTCACCGACGAGAGCTTCATCCTGGACTTCACCAGCATCGGGACGCTCTTCGCGTTCGTGCTCGTGTGCGGCGGTGTGCTGCTGCTGCCGAGGCGCGATCGCACGGCCGGACGCTTCCACCTGCCCTACATCAACGCCAAGTTCATTGCGCCTCTCCTTGGCTTGATCCTGCTGGCCATGCTGGTCTGGTTCGACCCGAACCACTTCCATCGTCTCCTTGGGCGAACGGGCTTCGCGCCGAACATTCCGCTGGCCGTGTTCTATGTGATCTGCGCCGTGGTCGGTGTTTACAGCTTCCTGCGGGAGTGGTCGTTGATCCCCGTGCTGGGCTGATCAGCTGCTGCTACCTGCTTACAGGTATGGCGGTGAGCAACTGGACGTGGTTCGGGATCTGGTTGGTGGTGGGGCTGGTGTGCTACTTCCTCTATGGATACCAGCATAGCAAGCTGGTGAGGCGGTAATGCGGGGCGCCAAGGCGCCTTTTCTTTTTTACCGCAGATGGACGCAGATGGACGCTGATGAGCGCAGATGAATGCGGGATGCGTTTGAACCATGGATGGACACGGATGAATGCAAGATCCATCTGCATTAACTCTGTGGCCTCTGTGACTGTGTGTGAGGCCCTCGCATTTCCCCGCGCCCCCGCGTGAGGCCCTCGCATTCCCTTCGCGCCATTTGTGGGCTTTGAGAGGGCCTCGCATTGCCCCCGCGCCCTCCGCGCCCCCGCGCGAGGCTCCCTCACCCCCTTCGCGTTCTTTGCGTCCTGTGCGGTATAAGCGTTGTGTTCCCATTGCGTTCGTGGCGCCTTGGCGGTGAATGACCGTCCCCCGCCCCCATTAACAACCCTTCGCGTGAACATGCCCTTCCGCAACCGATCTTCGCGCACCTGAATGGCCTTCCTCTTCCCCTCCTTCCTCTGGGCGCTCGCCGCGCTGGCCATTCCCGTCATCATCCATCTGTTCCAGCTGCGCCGCTTCAAGCGGATCGAGTTCCCCAACGTGCGCATGCTGCAGGAGGTGAGCCAGCAGACCCGCAGCCGTCAAAAAGTGAAGCACTGGCTGGTGCTGCTCGCACGCCTGCTCACCGTGGCCTGCCTGGTGTTGGCCTTCGCTCAGCCCTACCTGCCCAACGCCAGTGGTGCCGTGATGGCCGGCCAACGCGCTGTAAGCCTTTTCGTGGACAACAGCTGGAGCATGGACGGCACCAACGCCCAAGGCCGGCTGCTCGACCAGGCCCGCCGCCATGCGCAGGATGCCGTGATGGCCTACAAAGCCACCGACCGCTTCCAAGTGCTCACCAACACCTTCGAGGGCCGCGAGCAGATGATCGACCGGTCGCGATGAGGCCCTGCAGGCCGCGGCACAGGCCGATGTGGGTCCCTACAGCCGACCGCTCGGACAGGTGATGCAGCGCCAGCGTGAAGCCCTCGCCCACAGCGAAGCTCCCGGTGAAGCACGCCTTCCTCTTCACCGATCTGCAACGGTCGGTGTGCGATGTGGAGAAGTGGATCAACGACAGCACCGTGACCACCACGCTGGTGCCGCTCACGCCCAACAACGCCAACAACCTCGCGATCGATTCGGTGTGGTTCGCAACGCCCGTGCGCCGCTTGGGACAGCAGGAAGCCCTGCACGTACGCATCCGCAACTACGGCGATCTGGCCCTGGAGAACGTACCGCTGAAACTCACCATCGACGGGCGCCAGCGCGCGCAGGCCACCTTCGCCGTGGAAGCGCAGGCCAGTGTCGATACGGTGCTGCATTTCAGCAACGATGCCCCGGGAGTGCATGGCGGTGAGGTGAGCCTAACGGACCGGCCGGTGACCTTCGACGATCATTACTACATGGCCTATCGCACGGCCGGCGAGCTTCGCGTGCTGCTGATCAGCGGAGGTGATGCCACCAGTGACAAGAGCATCGCAGCCGTGTTCCAGGGCGACAGTTCACACATCTTCAGCGCACAACCCTACCGGCAGGTGGATCTGGCGTCCTTCTCCCGTCAGGACCTGATCGTGCTGAACGCACCACCCGATATCCCCAGCGGCACCGCGGCTGCGCTTGTGGACTTCGTAAAAGGTGGTGGCAGCCTGGCATTGTTCCCGGGAACAGAACCGAACGCCGCCTCGTGGACGGCAGCTCTCGCGCCGTTCGGCGCCGGCATCGGCGCGCGCGACACGGCCATGATCAAGGTGGAGCGCATCGACCTGCAGCGCCCGTTCTTCGGCGACGTGTTCAGCTCGATGCCTCGTAATGTGCAACTGCCCTAGTCACACCTGCGCTTTCCGCTCCGGGTGCACCACGCGCCGATGTGCTGCTGCGCCTGCAGGATGGCAGTCCCTTCCTCGCGTCCACGCCCTTGGATCGCGGGCAGGTCTATCTGTGTGCCTCGCCGCTCACGGCCGCCGGTGGCAACTTCACCCAACACGCGCTCTTCGTAACGTCGTTGCTGCGCATGGCGGAACTGAGCCGTCCCATGGGTGCCTTGCAACACGTCGATCGGCGATGAAGCGGTCATCCCGCTCGAAGGCGTGGACATCACGGGCGAAGCTGCGCCACACCTGAAAGGCCCGGATGGCAGCGATCGCGTGCCTGAACTGCGACGTCTGCTGACCACGACGGCGATCGCCTTGCACGACGAGGACCTGACGCCGGGGGTTTACGCGCTCACGCTGGACAAGGACACCGTGGCCACGCTGGCACTGAACCTGCCGCGCACCGAGAGCGACCTGAGCACCTTCTCGGCCGACCAGATGGAACAGCTCCTTGAGCAAAAAGGGCTGACCTCCTTCCGCGTCATGCGCGCCGAGGGGAACGACCTTTCGGTAAGTTTGAAGGAATTGGACCAGGGCGTGAAGCTGTGGAAGTGGTTCGTGATCGCAGCGCTCGTCTTCCTGTTCCTGGAGATCCTGTTGATCCGACGCATGCGATGAAAGACCTGCTCCTCCGCCAAGTACATGTGATCGATCCCGGTGGTCCACATCACGATGAAGTGGTGGATGTGCTGGTGTCGAACGGCCTGATCACCAAGGTGGGCAAGCGCCTGCCGAAAACTGCGAACGAGGTCAGCTTCCAAGGCCTGCACGCCTCACCCGGCTGGGTGGAGACGCGCGCGCACTTCCGTGATCCCGGTGAGGAATACAAGCAAGGCATCGAGAATGGCCTGGATGCCGCGGCTGCCGGTGGATTCACCGCCGTGGCCGTGCTGCCCTCCACCACCCCCGCAGTGGATTCACGCTCCGGCGTGGAGTACCTGAAGCAAAAGGCACAAGGCCATGCCGTTCGCTTGTTGCCGCTGGGCGCTCTTACCAAGGGCTTGAAAGGGGAACAGCTCGCGGAGCACTTCGACATGAAGCAGGCCGGTGCTGTGGCCTTCTGCGACGATCAGCACCCCGTGCACAACAGCCGCCTGATGCTGCTGGCCTTGCAGTACGCATTGAACTTCAACGGCCGCGTGATCAGCTTCCCGCAGGACACCGACCTGCTGGCGCACGGCCTGATGCACGAAGGACATATGAACGTTCGCCTCGGCATGCGCGGCATTCCCGCACTGGCTGAGGAGATCCAACTCGAACGCGACCTGGCACTGCTGGCGTATACAGGCTCGCAGCTCCACGTGGCCACCGTGAGCACCGCACAGGGCGTGGAACTGATCCGCCAGGCCAAGAGCCGAAAGCTCCGTGTTACCGCCAGCGTGGCCGCGCACAACCTGCTGCTCGACGACGGATGCCTGCGCGGGTTCGATACCAGCTACAAGGTAATGCCGCCACTGCGCGACCTGGAGCATATCGAAGCGTTGCGCGAGGGTGTGAAGGACGGTACGCTGGACACCATCACCAGCGATCACCGGCCCGAGGATGTGGAGCATAAGAAGGTGGAGTTCCCGCAGGCCGCCTTCGGCATCATCGGTTTGGAAACAGCTTATGCCGTGGCCAACACCGCGCTAAAGGGGCGCATGAGCACGCGCCGACTGGTGGACCGTTTCTGCCATGGGCCGCGGGCGGTCCTCGGTTCGGAGGTGCCGCACATCGCGGAAGGCAACGAAGCGGAGATCACGCTCTTCGCCCCTGAACATGAATGGACCTTCACAGAGGCGGACATTGTGAGCCGTTCGCGGAACACCCCGTTCCTGGGCTACCACTTTACGGGTAAGGCCCTGGGGATCATCGCCCAAGGACAGGTCAAGCTGAACACCGCTGTTCTGGCGGAAGCGGTCTGACAGGACCGCACCCGGATCACTTTCCCTTCGCGGCTTCCGCCTCGGCGTTCATCTTCTTGAACTTCTCGATCAGCTCCTCGTCCGAGTATTGCAGGTTCTCGATCATCTGCTTCGCGTCCTTGGCGAACGGATGATCGGGGAAGCGGTTGATCACCTCCTCGTAAGCGGTCTTCGCCTCGCCTTTCTGGTTGAGGTCATTGTCCAGCGTGAATGCGCGGAGGTAGTACGTATCGGCCAACCGTCGCCAACCCGGGTAGTTGCTGATGATGCGGTCGTACACCTTCATGGTCTCCTGTGGTTCGCCCAACGTGCGATGAACACCAGCGCAGCGGAAGAGGTATTCCGGCGTCATGGTGTCCAATGGGTTCGTCTTGGCGAAGACGAGGTATACATCGCGCAGCGCCATGGCCCCTTTGCGGTCGTAAACGGGCTTCGCGAAGAGGCTGTCCTCCATGGCGCGTATCCGCTTCACCGCTTCCATGGTGTTGGTGCTGTCGGCACTGGCGCTGGTCTTTGTATCGGCCTTATCACCTTGTCCGCAGGCGAACAGCAGCATCAGCGGAGCGAGCAGGAAGAACTTGTTCATGGGGTTCATTTCTGTGGCGTGAAGCGCATCTTGTATTTGGCGTCGGTACGGCCTTCGCTGATGTCGCGCAGGCGTCCCTTGATCATGCGGCGACGCAAGGGGCTGAGGTGATCGGTGAAGAGGATCCCATCGAGGTGATCATGCTCGTGTTGGATCACGCGCGCAGCGAATCCCTCGAAGGTCTCCTCGTGTTCCTTGAAGTTCTCGTCGAGGTACTGCAGCACGATGCGGGGCTGGCGTTCCACCTCCTCGCGGATGCCGGGAATGCTGAGGCAGCCTTCCTCGAAGGGCCACTCCTCCCCTTCTTCCTCCACGATGTAGGCGTTGATGAATACGCGCTTGAAGTCCTTCAGGTGCGGCTCTTCGCTGGGCTTGCCATCCTCCTCCTCGGCGAAGGGCGAAGCGTCCACCACGAACAGGCGGATGCTGTGGCCGATCTGCGGCGCGGCCAGCCCCACGCCACTGGCGGAGTACATGGTCTCGAACATGTCGGCGATCAGTTCCTTCAACCCGGGATGGTCGGGGGTGATGTCCTGGGCCACTTTCTTCAGGACCGGGTCGCCAAAGGCGCGGATGGGGAGGATGATTGGGCCACGAAAATACACGCCACAGCCGCGCTCTAGTGCGCCGGCTTTCCCGGGGGCCTTTCGGGCGTTCCATCCACCCCTGCAACAGGATGGTGGCACTGATGCGGTCCAAGGTGCCCTTGTCGCGGCGGGCCATGCGCCCAATGCCGCTCTGCAACATGGTCTGCTGCGCCATCCGACTGGTGAAGCGCTCGTCCAAGGTCTCCACCCATTGGTCCGGGAACGCCTTTTTCAGTTCCACCAGAAAGGCCTGTACCAAGGGTGTACCGTCGGTGGCTTTACCATCCAGGTTGGTGGGCAGCCCTACCACGAAGCCCTCGACCTGCTCCCGTGCCACGTACTTCCGCAGGTAGTCCATGAGCTGCGGCGTAGGCACCGTGTCCAGTGCGCTGGCAATGATCTGCAGCGGGTCGGTGACGGCGAGGCCTGTGCGCTTGAGGCCGTGGTCGATGGCGATGATACGGGGCACGACGGTAAGACAATCAGATGATCAGATGATCAGAAAATGGAATGCAAAGTTCGGCACGATCATCACGATCGCCGTGCAGACCCTGACCGACCTCCGCTGCAAGATGAGACATCCCATGACGTGAGGGTCTCCCGTTCTACTGATCCTTTCAGCACCTTTGTGGTATGCATGAAATGATCGAACTCGCCTGGAACGACCGCAACCTGTTGCGCGACGCGGACATGGTGAACCACATCGAGACGGTGATCGCGAAGCTGGATCGCGGCGAGATCCGCGTAGCTGAGCCCAATGGCAGCGGATGGAAGGTGAACGACTGGGTGAAGAAGGCCGTGATCATGTACTTCCCCATCCGCCAGATGCACACGATCGAGCTGGGGCCACTGGAGTTCCACGACAAGATGAAGCTGAAACACGGTTACGCGCAGCTCGGTGTGCGGGTGGTTCCGCACGCGGTGGCACGTTACGGGGCCTTTCTCGCACGGGGAGTGATCCTGATGCCCAGCTATGTGAACATCGGCGCCTATGTGGACAGCGATACGATGGTGGACACCTGGGCCACGGTGGGCAGCTGCGCGCAGATCGGCAAGGGCGTGCATTTGAGCGGTGGCGTGGGCATCGGCGGCGTGCTGGAGCCCGTGCAGGCGTCACCGGTGATCATCGAGGATGGCTGCTTCATCGGTTCGCGGGCCATTGTGGTGGAAGGCGTGCATGTGGGCAAGGAGGCCGTGCTCGGCGCGAACGTGGTGCTCACCGCCAGCACCCGCATCATCGATGTGACCGGTCCGGAACCTGTGGAGATGAAGGGGTCGTTCCCCCCCGCAGCGTGGTGATCCCCGGCACCACACAGAAGCGATTCCCCGCAGGTGAGTACGGCGTGCCCTGCGCACTGATCATCGGCCAGCGCAAGGAGAGCACCGACAAGAAGACCTCGCTGAACGAGGCGTTGCGCGAGCATAACGTGGCGGTATAGGAAGACCTACCGCAAAGGGCGCCAAGAACGCAAAGAGTCCGGATGCTTCCTGAACAGTGAAGAAGTTCCTCGTCATACAGACCGCCTTTCTCGGTGATGCTGTGCTGGCCACGGCCCTGCTGGAGAAACTGCACGCGTTCTTTCCGGACGCCACGATCGATATGGTGGTGCGGAAGGGCAACGAAGGTCTGCTGGACGGGCATCCGTTCCTGAACAGGCTGTTCATCTGGGACAAGCGTTCCAATAAAACGGGCAACCTCTTCAAGCTGATCGGCGAGCTGCGGAACACGCGCTATGACCACATCATCAACTGCCAGCGCTTCTTCAGCACCGGGTTGATGACGGTACTGGCCAAGGGCGATGAGAAGATCGGGTATGACAAGAACCCGATGGCGCCGTTCTTCACACGGGTGGTGAAGCACGACATCCCGTGGGGCCGCGACGCGGACGTCAACAACGGTCGGCACGAGGTTGATCGACTCAACGACCTGATCGAACACCTTACGGACACGTCGCGCCCACGCCCAAGGCTCTACCCGAAAAGCCAGGACCGCAACGTCGTTGATGGCGCAGGGAAATACGTGTGCATCGCGCCGACCTCGGTGTGGTTCACCAAGCAATGGCCCGAGGCGAAGTGGATCGAGCTGATCCGCCTGCTACCGCAGGATGTCCGTGTGTTCCTGCTCGGCGCGCCTGGTGACGCAGAGGCCTGCTCGCGGATCGCGCACCAAGCCGGACGAGGCGACGTGCTGGCGGGCAAGCTGTCGCTGCTCGGAACCGCGCACGTGATGCAGGGCGCCTTGATGAACTACGTAAATGACAGTGCGCCATTGCACATCGCCAGCGCGATGAACTCACCTGTAACGTCCGTCTTCTGCAGCACTGTTCCGGCCTTCGGATTCGGACCGCTGGGCACGAACGGGCGTGTGGTGGAGACAACGGAAAAACTTTATTGCCGACCCTGCGGGCTTCATGGATACACGGCCTGTCCGAAGGGACATTTCAGATGTGCCCTGGGGATCGATCCCCAACGGGTGATCCAGTGATATCAGTCCACCTGCGGCAGTGCCTTGACATGTGCGCGTACCGCCACGCCATCCAAAAGCTGCTCCTGCTCGTCCGCGTTGAACTTGAGCCCCTTCACATCATAGAACAAGCCGTGCGGTGAAATGGCCTTGACGCCCATCAGGGACCCGTCCGGAGCTATGGCCTTGATGTTGTAAACGTTCCCCGATCGGCTCACGCCCTTCACATCCAGCCGCACGCCCTCCGCCGTGATCGCCTTGATGTCGTAGATCATACCGTCGGCACCGATCGCCTTCACGGGAGCATAAGCGGCATCGCTCACCAGGATCTTCACCGGCAGATCGCGGCCATCGACCAGCGCCTTGATGTCCAGGATCGAGGCGTTACCGTTCTGTTCGAATGCCTTCACGTCAAAAATGCGGCCCGCCTTGTCCAGCGCCTTGATATCCAGGACGTGTCCGTCGGGCTGGACGCACTTTACGTTCCAGATGGGGTCGCCATCAGCGTCGTCCGCATGCACCACCGCCTTGACGTGTGCCGCGACCTTCACCCCGTTCACAACCGCTTCCAAATCCTCGTCCGACATCTTCACGCCCTTCACATCACGCATCTGGCCCGTTGGGCTGATGGCCTTCACCGCGTATAACTCTCGCTGGGGTCCCAGTGCTTTCACACTGATGATACGTCCCTGGCGCGAAACGCCTTTCACATCGAGTTTGTTGCCGTCCTTGTCGATGGCTTTTACATCCCACAGGTGTCCGTCAGCGCCAATGGCCTTCACCGGCATGAATGCGTCATCACTCATGATGAGCTTGATCGGTAGCTGCTGTCCATCAACCAGCGCCTTCACATCCATGATGTGCGATTCACCGTTCTCGAGCGCCTTTACGTCCCGTGGTTTCCCGTCAGGGCCGAATGCCTTCACGTCCAGCGTATGCCCTGTGGGCAGCACGGCCTTGATATTCCAGATCCTGGTATCATTCTGCGCATTGCACAGGTTGACCGCAATTGCGAATAGGCCCGACAGGTAGACGGTCTTCATCGGTGGGGTATAAGGAGCGTGAAAATAGTTCCAGGACCGTTATGGTGCATGGGGTTCACGCTGACCTTGGATCGCTCGTTCAACGGGGATGACAACGATCCGCACCCTCTGCGCTCTATTCCCCGATATCCTCGTTCCACAGCGCGGGCTCCGCCGTAATGAACTCCTCCATCATCTGCACGCATTCCGGCAGATCCAGGTCGATCACCTCCACGCCGTGACTTTCCATGAACGCACGGGCTCCTGGGAACGTGCGGCTCTCGCCCACGATCACCTTCTTTATCTTGAACTGCACAATGGTCCCTGCGCACATGTAGCAAGGCATCAACGTGGAATAGATCGTGGTGCCTTTGTAGCTGCCGATGCGGCCTGCGTTGTTCAGGCAATCCATCTCGCCATGGAGGATGGGGTTCTTCTCCTGCACTCGCTTGTTGTGCCCGCGAGCGATGATCTGGCCGTCGCGTACCAGTACGGAGCCGATGGGGATGCCGCCCTGTGACCGGCCCAGACGGGCTTCGGCGATGGCGGCTTGCATGAATTCGTCCATTGGCATCCTATTGATCAATCGACCCTGTTATCGGCGACGAACTTCATCTCACCGTCTTGGTTCTTCCCGCAGACACCACAATACTCCGACTCGTTGCTTTCATTGCCACACCACTTGCAACCAGGAGGATCCTTCAACGGAAACAGATGGACGACAAAGTACCCGAACAATGGAGTGAGTACAAGGCATATCGCCAACGCACCGAAGAAACCACAGGTGCGCTTGCTTCCATCCTGCCATGCCATACCAAGAACCAGGACCAAGAAGATCGCGAGAACAACGTATTCCATTGTTTGGTCGTTTCTCAGCCCTTGTAATGCCTCGGCTTCTTCTTCACCAACGCCTCTGCCGGCTCTGGCACCCAATGGTGCAGCCCACCGGCAAGCGGATCATCAAAGGTCTTCGGGATGTTCCCAGCGGCCGTGCGCTCACCCCATGTGAGGTGCTCCTTGCCATCGTCCCGGCGCTCCATGGTGATGCACTCTTCCACGGGGCAAACCAGCGAGCAAAGGTTGCAACCCACGCAGTTCTCGTCGATGATGCTGGGGATGCGGTTCGCCGGGATCGCTGCTTAGGGCGATGGCTTGATGCGCGCCATCCTCGCAGGCGGTGTAGCAGAGTTGGCAGCCGATGCACTTGCTCTCGTTGATGCTGGCCGTGACCTTGTACTTCAAGTTAGGTCTTCCCAGTGCATGATGTTCGGCAGCGCCTTGCCGCGGAAATCCTCGATGGTCTTGAAGCCCTTTTCGTCCATGTAGCGCTCCAGGCCCGGCAGGATTTCGCGGATGATGCCGAAGCCGAAATGCATCACAGCAGTGCACACCTGCACGGAGGTCGCGCCGAGCAGGATGAACTCCACGGCATCGCGCCAGTTCTCCACGCCACCGATGCCACTGATGGGCAGGTTCACGTCGGGGTGCTGCGCGCAGTTCTTCACCATGTTCAGCGCGATGGGCTTCACGGCCGGGCCGCAGTAGCCGCCGTTGGTGCTCTTGCCGTCCACGATGGGGTATGGAACGAACTGGTCAATGTCCACGCCCACGATGCTCTGAATGGTGTTGATGAGCGAGATCGCATCAGCACCACCGGCCCGCGCAGCCCGCGCTGGACGCGTGATGTCCGAGATGTTCGGCGTGAGCTTCACGATCACCGGGACTCTTGGCCACTTCCTTCACCCACTCCACGATCATCTGCAACACCTTGGGCTCCTGGCCTACCGCGCTACCCATGCCGCGCTCGCACATGCCGTGCGGACAGCCGAAGTTCAGTTCGATGCCATCAGCGCCGGCGTTCTCCACATCGCGCACGATCTGGTGCCACTCTTCGCGCGTTTCCACCATCAACGAGGCGATCACCGCGTTGTCCGGGAAGCGCTTCTTCACCTCGCTGATCTCGCGCAGATTGTCCTTCAGCGGCCGATCGGTGATGAGCTCGATGTTGTTGAAGCCCACCATGCGCTTGTCGCGGTAGTTCACAGCGCCGTAGCGGCTGCTCACGTTCACCACGGGCACACCGAGGGTCTTCCACACGGCACCGCCCCAGCCCGCGTCGAAGGCCTTCATGATCTGGTAGCCGCTGTTGGTGGGAGGAGCGGATGCAAGCCAGAATGGATTGGGGACTTGATCCCCGCGAGGTTGGTTCTCAGATCTGCCATGGCCTATTTCTTCAAGTATTGATCGATCCCATGCGCCGCTTTCTTCGCCTCCGCTGCGGCGTTCACCACTTCCACACCGCCGTTAACCGCATCGCCGGCGGCGAAGTACTTCGGGTTGTTGGTCTGGTAGTGCTCGTTCACCACAATGCGACCGCGGTTGTCGAGGATGCGACCCTTCTTGTCCAGCGCGAGGCCGGCGATCTGCTCCAGTAGCTCCACTTGTTTTCCTTGCCCAGTGCCGAGGAGCACCATATCGCAAGGTTCCACGAATTCGCTGCCGGGGATCGCTTCGATCTTGCCGTAGGCCGCTTTGTTGCGAACGAATTTCACTCCGGTCACAGTGCCATTGCCAACGACTTCCACCGGTGTCACATTGAACAAGGCCTTCGCACCGCTCCTCTTCGCCAAGTCGAACTCGAACGAGTAGCCGCTCATCTCCTCCGGCCCACGACGATAAGCAATGATCACGCTTTCGGCGCCCATGCGGCAACTCTCGCTCGCAGCGTCCATGGCGGTGTTTCCACCGCCCAGCACGATCACTTTGTTTCCGACCGAAGTCGCTTGATGCTTGTTGCGTAGCTCTTCCACGAACTCCAGCGCACCCATCACGCCCTTCTTATCCTCGCCGGGCACACCAAGTGGTGCCGTTGCGCCCAGGCCGATGCCGATGAAGATCGCGTCGTAGTCCTTCTCCAAGCGCTCGAAGTCGGCACGACCCGACACGGGTTTCTTGTAATGCACATTGAAACCGAACTGGTCCTGGAGGTAAGCGATCTCATCCACCGCTTCCTCGTTCGTGAGCTTGTAGGGAGCAACACCGTGCACACAAAGGCCGCTGGGTTTCTCACGCGCCTCGTAGATGTCCACTGCGTGACCGAGCATGCGCAGCTCGCAGGCTGCCGAGATCGCCCGCAGGACCCGCACCGACCACCGCCACTTTCCTTCCCGTGGGCTTGCCCGTGATGAAGAGCTTCTTCTTCGCGCGGATCACCTTGTCGGTGGCGTGTGCCTGCAAGCGTCCGATCTCGATCGGCTTCACGTCGCTGTTGTTGTACACACAGGCGCCCTCGCACAGCTCCTCGGTGGGGCACACGTTCCCGCAGGCATGGCCCATCCAGTTGCTCTCGTAGATCGTCTTCGCGGCGCCGTCCTTGTTGCCGTCGTTGATCTGGCGGATGAAGTTGGGGATGTCGATGCCTGTGGGACACGCGTTGATGCACGGCGCATCGTAGCAATACAGGCAGCGGGAGCTTTCGTAGTAGGCCTCCGTGTCCGTCATCAGCGGTTTCTTCGGGTGGAAGTTCTTGGCGAACTCCTGCTCGGTGGTGGGTTTCTTGTATTCTGCCATCTTATGCGATCTGTTTGTGGGCTTTGAGCCGCGAGCCTTGAGCCACGAGCTTGACCATGTTGGCTCAAGCTCGTGGCTCGAAGCTCATGGCTCGTGGCGGCGCGTCAGCACTGCGGGTGCTAAAGCTCTACGATCTTCCCATACGTCTCCGGCCGTCTGTCGCGAAAGAACTGCCACGTGCTGCGCACCTCCTCGATCATGTCCAGGTCGAACTCCGCGACGAGCAGTTCATCATTGTCGCGCGATGCTTGTGCGAAGATCTGCCCACGCGGATCCACGAAGTAGGACTGGCCATAGAACTTGCCGAGGTTCCAGGGCTTCTCCTCGCCTACGCGGTTGATGCAGCCCATGAAGTAGCCGTTGGCCGCAGCGTGCGCGGGTTGTTCCAACTTCCAGAGGTACTCGCTCAATCCGGCCACGGTGGCGCTGGGGTTGTACACGATCTCCGCCCCGTTGAGACCCAAGGCAGCGCGCGCCATCGGGGAAGTGGCGGTCGTAGCAGATGTACACGCCCACCTTGGCGTACTTCGTCTGGAACACCGGATACCCGAGGTTGCCGGGCTTGAAGAAGAACTTCTCCCAGAAGCCGCTCGTGTGCGGGATGTGGTTCTTGCGGTACTTGCCCAGGTAGGTGCCGTCCGCGTCGATCACCGCGGCCGTGTTGTACAGCACGCCGGCCTGCTCCTTCTCGTAGATCGGAACGATGATCACCATGTTGTACTTCTTGGCGTACTTGGCCATCAGCTCCGTGGTGGGGCCGGGCACGCTCTCCGCGCTCTCGTACCATTTCCGGTCCTGGCCCGGACAGAAGTAGGGCGTGTTGAAGATCTCCTGCAGACACAGGATCTGCACGCCCTGCTGGCCCGCCTTCTCGATGTATGGAATGTGCTTCTGCACCATCGCATCGATGATCTCCGGTATGGTGCCTTCGCCCTCCGTCTTCGGAAGGCTCATTTGGATGAGGCCGCTCTTGATCTTCCTCGACATGGCTTAGTGATTGGAACGCTGATGACGCTGATTTAGCTGATCAGCGCTGATGGTTCTTGGGGTGCTGGAAGTCAATGTTAAGAGGAAGCGCGCGCATTTCCTAACAGGTAACCGCGTGAGCGATCGCAGCGGAAAGCCCGGAGCCGTCTTCGGCGAGGACTTGGAACGAAGAGCGCGACGGCCCGCCTTTGGCGGCGGCACGCCCAAATTCCGATCAGATAATGAGCTGATCAGACGATCAGAAAATTGAACACCTTTCGGTCGGGCCATTTTCTGATCTTCTAATTGTCTGATCTTTTCGATCCCTACAGCATCCCGCTCACCTTGTTCCGCTTCACGAACTTCCCGTAGCCCTTCTTGATCCGCACTTCGCCGTTGTGCACCGCGACCTGTCCGCGTAGGATGGTGGTCTTCACCTTGCCGGTGAGTTCCATGCCTTCGTAGGCGCTGTAATCCACGTTCATGTGGTGCGTCTTGGCGCTGAGGGTATGCCGCTCGTTGGGATCGAGCAGGATGATGTCCGCATCACTGCCGATGCCGATGGTGCCTTTGCGCGGGAACATGCCGAAGAGCTTCGCGGGGTTGGTGGCGGTGACCTCCACGAACTTGTTCACGCTGATCTTCTTCTTGTTCACGCCTTCGCTGAAGAGCAGTTCCATGCGGTGCTCGATCGCAGGATGGCCATTGGGGATCTTCGAGAAATCGTCCTTGCCGAGCAGCTTCTTCTCCCATGTGAACGGGCAGTGGTCGGTGGCCACCACCTGGATACTACCCTGTTCAATGCCTGCCCATAATTGCTGCCTGGTCCTTCTTCTCGCGTAGCGGTGGGCTCATCACCCATTTCGCTCCATCCTCGCGCTCGTAAAGCGATGCATCCAGCAGCAGGTATTGAATGCAGGTCTCCGCGAGCACACGTTGTCCGCGTTTCGCCGCATCGCGCACGGCGTTCAAAGCACCTTCGCAGGTCATGTGCACGATGTACGCGGGAACACCCGTGTAGCTGGCCATATCGGCGAAGCGGTGACTGGCCTCGGCCTCGGTGATCTCCGGTTGACTGAGGTAGTGGTACAGCGGCTTCAAGCTTGCCTTCGCCCCGGTGTTTCTGCACGAGGAAGTCGATCATGTCGCCGTTGGTGGCGTGCACCGTGACCAGTCCGCCCTGCTTCTTCACCTCCTGCATCAGGCCCACCATCTGGCGGTCGTCGATCATGAGCGCGCCCTTGTACGCCATGAAGGTCTTGAAGCTCGTGATGCCTTCCTGCTCGATCATCTCCTTCACTTCGGCCTTGGTGCCGTCGTTGAAATCGGTGACGGCCATGTGCGAAGCTGAGGTCGCCGTAGAGGTTGCCGTTCATGCGGCCCTGCCAGCTTTCCAGCGCGTGGCGCAGGCTCTTGCCCTGTGTTTGCAGGATGAAGTCGATGACGGTGGTGGTGCCCCCGTGCAGCGCGGCGAGTGTGCCGGTTTCATAGTTGTCGCTGCTGAAGGTGCCCATGAAGGGCATGTCCAGGTGCACGTGCGGATCGATGCCACCTGGGAGCACGAACATGCCTTTTGCGTCGATCACTTCGGCATCCGGAGCGTGCAGGTCGTGCCCGATGGCCTTGACGTGTTCGCCTTCGATGAGGACGTCGGCGCGGTGGAAGTCGGCAGCGGTGACGACGGTTCCGTTCTTGATGAGGATGCTCATAGGTGGTGTGTTCGATCAATTGTGCAGCAGGTTGCTGCACAATTTCAATTCTTCTTGCGTGGCTTGGGTTCCTTCAACTCCTTTTCGATGTCCGAGACCGATGGCAAAAGGCGTTGCAACTTCTTCGGCAGATCCGATACGAACTTCGTACGCCAGTCCGAAACGCCGATGGGCTTGTTGGTGGCGCGTAAAGCATACTCCACTTTCAGTTTCCTGCTGTCCTGGCAAAGCAGTACGCCAATGGTCGGCTGATCGTCCGGGTGGCGCAATTGCGCATCCACCGCGCTAAGGTAGAACCCCATTTTGCCCACGTATTCGGGCTTGAAGGGGCCCATCTTCAGCTCCACCACCACGTAGCAGCGCAGCTGCACATGGTAGAACAGGAGATCGATGTAGAAGTCCTCATCATCCACTTCCATATGGTACTGCCTTCCGAGGAAGGCAAAGCCCACCCCGAGTTCCACCAGGAACTTCTGGATATGCTCCACCAGACCTTGTTCGAGCTCACGCTCGCGCACATCCATGCCCAGCGTAAGGAAGTCGAACGTGTATGGATCCTTGAGCGTTTGGTGGGCCAGGTCAGAGCGGTCCGGAGGCAACGTGTGCTTGAAGTTGGTAATGGCCTTGCCATGTCGACGTGCGCTTTGGCCGCGATCTGGGCGGCCAGCACTGAACGGCTCCATCCATGCCGAACGGCCGCGGCCGCATACCAGAGGCGTTCCTCCGTCCGCTTGAGCTTATCGAGGAGGACCATGTTGTGCGCCCAGGGCAATTGTGCAGCAACCTGCTGCACAATTGCGGGATCGGGAAATGCCTCGGCGAAGGCCCGCATATAGAGCAGGTTCCTTGGCGACAAGCCACCCATCTCCGGGAACTCGGCGAGCAGGTCGGCACCCAAACGCTCCACCACTTTGCTGCCCCACCCCTCACGCTCCTGGCGATCAGGATCTCGCTACCGACATGCCAATAGAGCTTCACCAGTTCGCCGTTCACCGATAGGGCCGCCTTCACCTGCGCCTTGCGGATCTGATCCTTCAGGCCCGTCAGGAACCGCACGTAGCCCGCTGGCAGGGCCGTACGAGCGGTTCTCTTCACGGGTTTGCGCGGCATGCTGCCAATGTAGAAAAGGTATCGCCTCGGTAGCTCGCCGCCAACGATCGTAATTGTGCAGCAACCTGCTGCACAATTACGAACGACCGCGCATCGACGCCCAGTACACCACGAACGCCAAGGCCGTTCCGCTGAACCAGGAGAGCGTGTAAAGGAACTCCAGCGGCTTCACCCAATAGCCGATGATGGCGACGAAGACACCAGCCACCAAAGCCACGATGGCCGCGCTGTTCACGCCCGCATGCGGTCCATCCACCTTGTAGAGGTCGGCGATCACCAGCGTGCGCTTGCGGATGATGAAATAGTCGCAGAGCAGTATGCCCAGCACCGGGCCGAGCAGGCCGCTGATGAAGATGAGGATGCCGCTGATCTCGTTCATGAGCCACCACGGGCAGATGATGATGCCAACAAGCCCCGCGATGACGCCGCCCACGCGGAAGCTGATCTTCTTCGGAAAGAGGTTGCTGAAGGCGTTGGCCGGTGCGATCACGTTCGCCGCGATGTTGGTGCTGAGCGTGGCGATGAGCATGGCGATCTGCGCGAAGATCACCACACCCGGACTCTTGAACTTGTCCACGAGCGAGACGGGATCCCACGGCGCATCCTCGGCGATGAGCACATCATCGAAGGCCACCACGGCCGCGCTGGTGACGAAGATGCCCACGAACGAGTAGAAGAGCATGGTACCCGGCAAGCCGATGAACTGGCCTGCAAGCTGGTCCTTTTGGCTCTTCGCGTGACGCGTGATGTCGGAGATGCTGATGGACATCGTGGCCCAGAAACCGACCATGGCCGTGAACCACATCAGGTATTGCCAGAAGCCGACGCCGCCTGAATCCAGCGCACTGGCCTTGAACTCCAACTTCAGTCGACCCGACGCCCTTCGGCATCCTTGAACTGGACTGTACCATCCCTTGTCCATTCCGGTAAGTCGCATTTCGACGCTGAAAGCGTCGTCTCGAGGAAAGGCTCGTCCGTTGAACGTTCGTGCGGCATGTCTCACGTTGATGCGGATAGCTCCATTCTGTACCAAGGTGGCCTTTGGGCGTTGCCATCTGTCGTTCGAAGAGCTGGCCTGACAACGTCGCAACGGTCGTCCTGAGCTCATCCTTGGCACTCGGCCATCGTGCGTATCCTAACCGTCGCTGCAACTGCTTCCCCGCTCCAATGCGTTCGCGAAGCCACCCGCACTGTTCGCGCCCCAACACGATCAGCACGATGCCGATGAGGATCAGGATCGGCGCGCTCCAATCCTCCAGCCAGCGGATGCTCTCGGTGCCCTTCCAGATGAACCAGATGTTGATCAGCCAGAACACGCCGAAGCAGATGAATTTGCCTATGCTGAGCGCCACCTCTCCTTCGTGACCGGTCGCTGCGTTCCAGATGGAATAGATCGCCAAGCCACCGATCCACGTCTGCACACCGAACCAGCCGCAGGCCACAATGGCACGCAGCAAACTCGCTATGTGGATGCCCTGTGTGCCGAAGGCCGCGCGCCCTTGCACCGGGAACGGAATGCCATACTTCACACCCGCATGGCCGTTCAGTACCATGGGGATGGTGATCACCAGGTTGGCGAGGCCGATGATCGCCAGCGCCGCCTGCCAGCTGAGCCCCGCACGCATCATGTACGAGGCCAACAGATACGTTGGGATGCACACCGCCATGCCCACCCACAGCGCGGCCAGGTTCCACTTGTTCCAGGTGCGCTTCTCCGGAGGGATGGGCGCGAGGTCTTCGCTGTAGAGCGGGGAGGTGGTGATGTCGTCCATCGATCGGCGCTTGGTGACAAGGGGGCAACCCGCCCGTCCGTGCCAATATAATTCCGCCTGGGAACAGCGCTAGCCCTTCCGCAGCAGCAGGCTCAGAATGCGCGGCGGAGCGGTGCGCTCATCCGCATCGAAGTGCTCACCGAGGTGTACGAGTTCCAGATCGTTCGCACCTGCTGCTTGAAGGAATTCACTCAGGTGGTGACCATAGCAGGTAATGACGTGTGTGCCCTGCTCGGTCTCAAAGCGCGCCTTGGTGCCGGCGTATTGCTTGAAGGGATGCAACTCACCAATGTACACGTGACCACCTGGCGGAAGACTTGCCGCGGCTTCTTTCAGCATCGGTAGCAGGTGCTCCACATGTTCCAGCACCAGACTGAAGGTGACAAGGTCATAGCTCCCCTCGCGGAAGGTCCATGCCTGAAGGATATCGGCTTGCACGAAGTGCACCTTGTGCGAATCGATCTTCTCCCGCGCCTTGGCCAGCATGCCTTCTGAAAGATCCACGGCCGCGATGTATTCCGCGCGTTGAACGAGCCACTCGGTGTTCTTGCCCGTGCCACACCCGATCTCCAATACACGAGAGAACTTCACGTCATTCAATACTTCGCGCAGGACCTGCGCCTCCATGTCGCGGGTGCGATTGGCGTTGGTGTCGTATTTATCCGACCAGGTGTTGTAGGCGGTGCGGATGTTCATGTTGAAGTCGACCGGGTTTTGGTTAAGATAGTGGCGCACTTCGCCAAAGCGCTCCGGCGGCGGCCCGGCGGCGGGGACTAACCGTATTGTTCTAGAACCTCGTCAGCCACGTCATTGTCACATGCGGATCAGAGTTCTACCCAGTTTGACTTTACCATCGCACAGGGCCACATGGCAAAAGACATTCGCAACGAATCGGCATCAAGTTCATTCTTCAGGTGGCGCAGAACGAGGTCCCGCAGCGACGTCAATCCTCTTGTGTAGTAGTCCTTCAGTTCCACCGGTAGTTCAGGATTGGTCCCTGAGTGGCGTTGCGCTTCGATCACAGCGCACAATCCGATAAGCTTCCAGTAGAATAGTCCCTTTGCCTCTGCCAACCGCGCCAACTGCGGAACAACCAAGTAAGAGGCTAACCCAACATCGCCCTGATGATGGAGGTTCTCCCACAACTCATCCAAGAGCCAGTCCTCGACTTCGAAATCACTGCGTGCCTTCGAAACGTCGAAGTGCGTCCGCAGCATCATATCGGCTGCGGTAGCCCCCTTCTGCATCCTTCCATATCGTGTCACCTAGAGTCCACATGACATCAGTTCAGCACACACGCCTCATCCGCAATGCTCGACCGCCTTGCTGCATGATCTCCATCCCCTCATCCACCCCCGCCTTGTCGATGCACAGCGGCGGCGCGACGAAGATCCAGTTCCAGCGCACGAAGGTGAACATGCCCAGCTCGTTGATCTTGGCGGCCACCTTGTTCATCACGGCCATCTCCTCGGGCTTCGCGTTCCATGGCGCCATCGGCTCCTTGGTGTCGCGGTTCTTCACCAGTTCGATGCAACCCAGCAGGCCGGTGTTGCGGAAGTCGCCGATGCTCGGGTGCTTCTGCGCGAGCTTCGCCACGCTCTCGTCGACGTAGCTGGCCCATGTTGGCGGCGTTGGTCACGAGGTCCTCTTCCTTGTAGATGTCGATGACGGCGTTGGCGGCGGCGCAGGCCACGGCGTGCGCGCTGTAGGTGAGGCCGATGGGCAGCGGCTTGTCGTCGAAATGCTTGATGATCTCCTCGCGCACGATGAGGCCGCCGAGCGGGATGTAGCCGCTGGTGATGCCCTTCGCCATGCACAGGATGTCCGGCACCACGCCGTGGTGGTCGATGCCGAACCATTTGCCGGTGCGCCCGAAGCCGCTCATCACCTCATCGCAGATGGTGAGGATGCCGTAGCTTGTCCGCGATGGCCTTCACGCCTTTCCAGTAGCCCGGCGGGTATTTGATGCAGCCGCTGCTGCCGCTCTCCCCTTCCATCATGATGGCCGCGATGTACTGCGGGCCTTCGTATTTCACGATGCGCTCCAAGTGCGCCAGTGCGTTCTCCGTGCATTCCTCCGGCGTCTTGCTGTTCCACGGGCAGCGATAGAAATACGGGTTCTCCACGTGGATGATGTTCGGCACGCCCTGGCTGTCGTGCGGCAAGCCGCGCGGATCGCCACCGGCGCTGAGCGCACCGTACGTGGCGCCGTGGTAGCTCTGGTACAGCGTGATGATCTTGTGCCGACCGGTGTACAAGCGCGCGAGCTTCATCGCGTGCTCCATCGCCTCGGTGCCGCCGTTGGTGAAGAAGGTGCGGTTGAGCGAGCCCGGCGTGATCTCCGCCAGCGTCTTGCCCAGTTTGCCGCGCGCCTCGGTGATCATGCCCGGATGCACGTAGCTCACCTCGGCCATCTGCTTCGCCACCGCCTCCGCCACTTTCGGATGCCCGTGCCCGATGTTCACGTTCATCAGCTGCGAGCTGAAATCGATGTAGCGCTTGCCGCTGCGCTCGTAGAGGTAGATGCCCTTGGCGCGCTCGATGTTCAGTGGGGCCAGGCCTGACTGCTTGCTCCACGAGAAGATGGTGTGCTCGAGGTTGTCCTTGAGGATCTCGGCGGGGTTGGTCTTGGTCAGTGTGCTCATGTGTATTGGCGTTGGGGCGGGAAATTTCCCGCCCTTACAGGCGGGCCAAGCCGCTCTGCTTGCTCCAGCTGAAAATGGTGTGCTCGAGGTTGTCCTTGAGGATCTCCGCGGGGTTGGTTTTGGTTGCTGTGCTCACGGGGAAGTGCGATAGGTCAACAAAGTAACGACGTGCAGGGTCAAGCCCATTCGATGTCGCAAAATGCGACTTCCAATTCTACTTTCGCTCAATGGGCAAGGCTTCGGTGGGCATACCGGATGAGGTCGTGGAGCGCAAGATCTATGTGGTCCGTGGCCAGAAGGTGATGATGGACCGCGACCTGGCGACGCTCTATGGCGTGGACACGCGACGCCTGAATGAGCAGGTCCGACGGAATATCGACCGCTTTCCCACAGACTTCATGTTCGAGATGACGGATACCGAACTCGCGGATTGGAAGTCGCATTTTGCGACATCCAATCGGGAGGTGATGGGCCTGCGGAAGAAGCCGCGTGTTTTCACCGAACATGGTGTCCTCATGCTCTCCAGCGTGCTCAAGAGCAAGACCGCCGTGGCTGTGAACATCCAGATCATCCGCGTCTTCACCCGCATGCGCGAAATGCTCCTCACCCACAAAGACCTGCTGTTGGAACTGGAGAGGCTGCGCAACACCTCCAAAGAGCACGGAGGAGATCCAGGTGATCTTCCGCTACCTGAAGCAGATGGAAAAGCGCGAGCAAGACCAGGTGCTGCTGGCTGAAGTCGCCAAGACGAAACCGCGGCAGGCGCTGGGGTTCAAGATCGGCAAGCGCAAACGATAGGGAGTTCTTTGGGCGTTCCTCCCGCAAAGCCCCATGATGCGGGCTACTTGCTCCTATCCCTTACGCGGAATACAGTGCCGACCTTTGTTGCGACGCGCAGTAGAAGATGAACAAGAAAAAAAGAAGCACGCTCAAGGAGTTCCAGTATGCCGGAAAGCTCACGCCAGCAATGGCTGCGAGAGGGGTACAGGCGGCGATGGCAAATGGAACCCAACTGCTTACTGAGGCTGTACTACTGATGAACAATGGACATCACTGTCGTGCCATGGTTCTAGCAGTGTTAGGCATTGAAGAAGTAGGTAAGACCCAAGTCATCCTCCACATCCTTTGTGCGAAGGATGACGCAGAAAGAAAGAAATTTTGGAAACAGTTCCGGACCCATACCAGCAAGACCTCAGTTGCCGCAGTTCCCTCACTCCTGTCTGAAGGCATTCGGACCTGGGCAACGTTTGACAAGGCTTATGGCGCCGTGGAAACCCTTCCGTTTGTTCTGGAGGAATGGAAACAGGCAGCGCTCTATTGTGAAGCCATATCAGGAGGTCAATGGGTGATACCTGAGCAACATGTGCCTTTGGATAAGGCACAGTGGGTGTTGCGCACTGGACTTCAAATGGTGAACTCCACCTCAATGGAGGTCTACTGCGAAGTCCGGTACATGGAACTATGGCAGAAGCACGCATGCCCTGCACAGGGCAAGGGCGAAGCCACATGGGCCTTGGCGATGGTCGAATTGCAGAAAGAGGCATTCGCAATCGGGCTGATCAATCAAGACCAGCTAGATGCCGCTCGCCACTATTTTGGGGCAGCGTCACTTTCGACACCGGGCCCATGATTTAGAATCTCTCTGCGCCACCGATGGCCTTTCCAGGCGAGCTTACTTTCGCCAGCACCACTCTTTCACACACATGTGCTGTCCCGCCCCTTCTAACCCTGGCATAACGCCAATGGAGATTATCGTGTCCTTCATTGTGGGCATTATGGGCTCGGTAGCATTCGCTGTGATGCATGCATGGTACGTCGAACGCGAGCACAAGAGGAAACTGTTGCAC
>CAWFCK010000010.1:0-60983 GCA_963814325.1 uncultured Flavobacteriales bacterium | reverse complement strand
AACCAGGACCGGCGCGATGGTCAGTCCCAACCATTCTCTGAGAACGTAGACCCGGCAATGAAAGTGAGCTGCATGGAAGCATTTGGTTTGGATTCTCTCGTGATGATTGAGCCGTATGACGATTTCAATCAGGCGCTGGAGCGCGTGAGTTCCCCCCGCTTCGGCCTTCAGGCGGGTATCTTCACCGGCAATCTCCTTCCCGGAATTGCTTCGAAGCGTACGATTGTCTTGAGGTTGGTGGTCTCATCATGAACGATGTTCCAACGTACCGATTTCATCACATGCCCTACGGAGGAGTCAAGGAAACTCCGGCTTCGGGCGCGAAGGGGTCAGGTATGCAATTGAGGAGATGACTGAACTTAAGCTCCTGGTCGTGAACCCATTGTCAACGTGAAAGTTCTGCGTTTCATCGGGGCAAGATTCGAAGGCTTGCCCGTGTTGTCCACCACACGGTCTGCAAAGGTTGTGCACAAATTGTCGCCTCCCCCTCTTGACTTCACCGCGCGATTGAGGCTAATTTCTCACAGGGTTTTTCACCACGATTCTTGCAGGTATGGCACAGAGGAAATGAACCAGTTTATCGATCTGCACAATCATTCGCATTACAGTCTTCTCGATGCCGCGTGCCGGATAGAGGACCTCGTTGCAGCCGCCGTGGCGGAGAAAATGCCCGCGCTCTGGCCCTCACTGACCACGGTGTGCTCTTCGGCGCGATTGAGTTCTACAAGAAAGCGAAGGATGCCGGTATCAAGCCGATTATCGGCATGGAAGAGCCTACATTCATGACGAAAGGGGACCGTCGCGAGAAAAGTACCCAGCAGACCGAGTCGGGAGGAAAACGCGGGAGCATATCATCACCTCGTCCTTCTTGCCAAGGATGAGAAGGGGTACAAGAACCTCCTCAAGCTTTGTTCCATCGCTCACCCGGAAGGATTCTACTACAAACCACGAATCGACATGGAAGTACTGCGCCTTCACCGGGAGGGCCTCCTGGCAACGCTCAGCCTGCGCGGGTGGGGTGATTCCTTGGCTCATCTCGCGAACTGGCAACGACGATGCAGCATACGAGGCCGCGGAAATCTACAAAGACATCTTTCGGCGATGATTTCTACATTGAGATCCAGATCACGGAATCGACCGGGAGGCCATGATCCGCAGGAAGGCACCGAAGCTTGCGCGGGATATGGGGGCTGAAGCTGGTGTGCACCAATGACGTCCATTACATCAAGCACGAACACGCGCTGGCCCATAATATCCTTCTCCTGATTCCTGATTCGAGCACATGCGGACAGCAAGACTATACCAAACTCACGCTATCAGACGGATCAGGCTTACTTCAAGTCGTCTCAGGAGATGCTCGAGCTCTTCGAGAGATTATCCGGAGGCTATTTCCTCGACACTTGAGATCGCGGAAAAGTGCGATCTGCAGCTCACGCTCAAGGGCAACAATCATGATGCCCGCAGTTCTCCGATCCCTGCGGATGCGGGCGTGGCGACGCTGGATGAGTTCCTTGAGAAGTTGCCACGAGGGCTTCAGCCGAACGGTATCGCGGTGCCCACCGGACCTCGATGGACCAAAGGCTCGAACATGAGCTCCGCGTCATCAAGAAGATAAATGGGATACGCCGGCTACTTTCTCATTGTCCAGGACTTCATTCGCGCCGCCCGGGACATGGGTGTGCTCGTCGGTCCGGGCGCGGGAGCGCCGCCGGGAGCATGGTTTCCTATGCCTGGGGATCACCAACGTGGATCCCGTCGAATACGATCTGCTCTTCGAGCGCTTCCTCAATCCGGACCGCATCAGCATGCCCGATATCGACGTGGACTTCTCCGATGACAAGCGGGAGAAAGTGATCCATACGTGACGCAGAAATATGGCGCGGATTCCGTTTCCAGATCATTACGTTCGGCACTCTTTCCGCCCGCGCCGTCTTGAAGGACGTGGGCCGGGTCCTCGGCATTCCCCTGGGCACGTGATTCGATCACCAGGTCAACAGACATTCCCGTGGAGCAGGGGAAAGTCCGCCGCTCAGCGAGGCCCTCGATACGATTCCTGACCTCAAATGGGTCAAGGAAAGTGCCAGGACGAGAAATCAAGACGCTTGTGTCGTGCTTCCTTGGTGCTTGAAGGGATGAACAGGAATGCCGGAATGCATGCCGCAGGTGTCGTGATCGCTCCCGGGGAAGATCAGCGATTACGTCCCGCTGTACAAAACCCCGCACACCGAGGTCATGACCCAGTACAACATGAAGGACCTCGAGAACGGCGGGTCTTCTCAAAATGGATTTTCTCGGACTCCGCACGCTCTCCGTGATGGAGAACTGCCTGCGGCTGATCCGCGAGAACCACGGTGTGAGATCGACCTCGAGACCATCCCGGAGGACGATGCCAAGCACCTTCGATCTCTTTGCGCGAGGGGACACCGTCGCGGTCTTCCAGTTTGAAAGTTCGGGGATGCGGGACTGGCTGCGGAAGCTGAAGCCGACGACATCAGCGATCTCGTGGCGATGAATGCACTCTACCGCCCGGGTCCGATGGAGATGATCGGCGATTTCATCGCCCGCAAAGCACGGAACCGAGCCCATTACCTATCTCCACCCTGTCTTGGAGCCCATCCTTCGGAGACCTACGGGGTTATCGTGTACCAGGAACAGGTGATGAAGATTGCCAGCGAGGTCGCGGGATTTTCACCTGGCCAAAGCGGACTCATGCGACGGGCCATGGGAAAAAAGGACAAGGACCTCATGGCGAAGATGAAGAAGGAATTCGTCGACGGCGCCGTCGGCCCTGACATTGACCGAGGAAGCTGCCGCTCACGATTTTCGACCTATCGAGAAAGTTTGCCTCATACGGCTTCAACAAGTCGCACAGCGTCGCCTATTCGGTGATTGCCTACCAAACCGGCTACTTGAAGGCCCACTACCCGCGGAGTTCATGGCGGCCACGCTCTCATCGGAAATCGGCAACACGGACAGGATCCCGGCGGGCGGTCGCGTGCCTTCATCAACGACACACCGGTGCGCTTGGAGCAGTTGCGTGAACTGGGCGAACGGCTCGTGCACGTGCACAGCCAGCATCACAACCTGCTGCTTAACGACCCGCGCTTCCAACTTGGGCTGGTGGACCATGCCGCCGGCCACACACGGGTGGTTTCCGCCTATCGGGCGGACTTTCGGGCATGGAAGGCGCTGGCCGATGAGCTGGGTCGGATCCGCGATGACGAGGCGCGTTCACGCACGGAACTGGACTATCTGCAGTTCCAATTGGATGAACTGGATCAAGCCCAGCTGAAGGACGGCGAGCAGGAAGGATTGGAGCAGGATCTTCAGCGGGCTGAACATGCGGGGGAGATCCTGCAAGGCCTTCAGGCCGCTGAATCCGCCATCACTGCCGAGCGCGGCCTGCTCTCAACGCTGGCAGCCCTCCGCGTGCAGTTGACCAAGGCGGCACGTCATGATCCCGCAGTGAACACCTTGCTGGAACGCTTGAACAGCGTGGGCATCGAACTGAAGGATATCAGTGCCGAAGCCGAGACCATGGCCGCTGGAACAAGTCTGGATCCGCGCGAGGAGCAGCGGCTTCGTGAACGACTCGACACCTTGCTACGCCTTGAGCAGAAGCATCGCGTGAAGGATACGGCCTCGCTGATCGCGCTTGCGGAAGAACTGCGCGAACGCACACAACGCATCGGCTCCATGTCCGCGCGTATCGCGGAGTTGGAAGGGGAGGAGCGCGCCATGCATCAGAACGTGATGACACAGGCGAAGCAGATCAGCGACACGCGCCGCAAGGCCATGCCGGCGCTGGCATCCGAGGTGGCCGATCTGTTGAAGCAGCTGGGCATGCCGCACGCGCGCTTCGTGTTCGACCATCACACCACCGAGCCCGGTCCGCAAGGCGTCGATGTGGTGCGTGCCCTGTTCAGTGCGAACAAGGACCGCGCTCCCGAAGCCCTGGACAAGGTGGCCAGCGGAGGTGAACTGAGCCGCTTGATGCTGGCGCTCATCAGCCTCAGCGCCGAGAACCTCGGACTGCCCACGGTGATCTTTGATGAGATCGACACGGGCGTCAGTGGCGAAGTGGCCGACCGCGTAGGCAGCCTCATGGCGCGCATGGCAGCGGACAGGCAGATCATCGCCATCACGCACCTGCCACAGATCGCCAGCAAGGCCCACATGCATCTTCTCGTTTCAAAGGATCATGAAGCGGAACAGGTGACCACCAGCATCCGGCCACTGGCGCACGAGGAACGCGTGCAGGCGCTGGCCCAAATGCTCAGCGGCAAGAAGACCACGAAGGCCGCGCTGGACAATGCGCGGGAGTTGTTGAAGGGCAAGTGAGCCGCTTCACACGCTGACCGCTATCTGGTCCATGGTCGCCCACGTTACTTCTTCTCCGGCCCATCCAGATCAGGGCTCGCATTGACCTTGGACATGAACCGCATGGTGCCTTGTCGTTTCCACACACGTGTTGCCCATATGGCACCAACGACCGATCCCAAAACGGCGATCGTGATTCCGACAATGAGTGTGGCGGCCCCGGGCGATGAGAAGTAGACGACCGCGCCGATAAGCGAGCCGAGCAGGGTGGGGGAAGCCGCTATCTGTAGCCACGCGACGCTTTCGGTGACGAACTCCAAAATGCTGAACATGTCCTTTTTCCCGGATCCTGTGGGCTTGGTCTTCCCATGAATGCCACGATCTACGTTGTAGGTTTCCATGTGATTCGATTTGAGATGTACTGGCGCACGACCCACGAGCCTATCCCGAAATTACTGCAGGTGAACTGCTGGAACAAACGGGGGAACGGGCCTTTGTCGTTTTCTTATTGCAGTTGTTCGAACCCATATCCCTCTGTTGAGCGGCCTGAAGAACCCGTCCGGGCGGTAGAGTGGGAGCGGCCTTCTATCTTCACCGCCGGAAGCGAACATCAACACCAACGCCGGGCAACGGCGTGCACACATGGCCCACGGATTATTGAAGGGAAAGCGCGGCATCATCAGCGGCGCATTGAACGATCAGAGCATCGCCTGGAAAGTGGCCGAACTGGCACATGCCGAAGGCGCCAGCATTGTGCTCACGAACGCGCCCGTGGCCATGCGCATGGGCGAGATCAACAAGCTCGCAGACGCGATCAAGGCGCCCATCGTGGGGGCCGATGCCACCAAGGACGAGGACCTCGAGAAGCTCTTCACTGAAGGGCAACAACACCTCGGCGGCAAGGTCGATTTCGTGCTGCACTGCATCGGCATGAGCCCCAACGTGCGCAAAGGCAAGGCCTACGACGATCTGAACTACGAGTGGTACAAGCAAACGCTGGACATCAGCGCCATGAGCCTGCACCGCATGATCCAAGCGGCGTACAAGCAGGATGCCATGGCCGAATGGGGCAGTGTGGTGGCCCTTAGCTACATCGCCGCCCAGCGCGTATTCCCCGGCTACGGCGACATGGCCGATGCCAAGGCACTGCTGGAAAGCATCTCGCGCTCGTGGGGCTATCACTACGGCATGAAGAACAAGGTGCGTGTGAACACCGTGAGCCAATCGCCCACGATGACCACGGCCGGCAGCGGCATCAAGGGCTTCGGTGGCTTCTACGGCTTCGCCCAGGAGATGAGCCCGCTGGGCAATGCCCCTGCCGTCGACTGCGCCAACTACTGCATCACTCTCTTCAGCGACCTTACGCGCTACGTCACCATGCAGAACCTCTTCCACGACGGAGGTTTCAGCAGCAGCGGCGTTACGCAGTCCGTGATGGACAAGTTCATCACGGAGTAAGCAGGGCTGGCTTGTTGATGGTCCGCAGGACGATCCCAGCCTTCTTTTTCCTGGTCGTGCTTTCCGTGGGATGCACCGGCCTAGGGCGTCATGATGATGTTCCTGAGCGGACCTTTGATGCTTCAGCATGGAGGACCGGTGATCGGCGCGTGCGCGGTGCCATGGTCCAGGACCTTGAAGCAACGCGGCTGCTGATCGGCAAAAGCAAACGACAAGCGATCGGCCTGCTCGGTATGCCTGACGCCTCGGACACCGTTGGTCGATCGCTCCAGTACGCGGTGGACCTGGGGCTGCGCACAGGGCCCTGGGGGCTCGGGGGAACATGGCTCTTCTTCACCACGGTGGTGATCGACAGCACATCGGCACTGGTCACGGAGGTCAGAACGCGGGACTGATCGCCGCGGTGGAGCATCCACCATTCCAAGTTTCCGGAGCTGATGGACAGCCGCATGGTCACGTGGGAGGCCAGTAGCCCCTATTTTAGCGCATCTCCATGATGCACCTCCGGACCCTCCTTCTCTCCTTCGGCCTGTTGTTGCTGGTCGGCAGTGCAACCGCCCAAAGCGGCAAGGCCTTCTTCAAGGATGCAGAAGCCCTGCGCGCCGAGAACCAGTTGGATCAGGCCTTGGAGAAGTACGGTCTGGCGATCCAGGTGGACCCGAAATACCTGAAAGCCTACGAGTCCCGCGCCGATGTGTATGAACTGCTGGGCCGCAAGCAGGAAAGTGCGGCGGATCGGCGTAAGGTGGCCGAGCTGGACCCCGCCGAACCCAAGTACGCCGCAGCCGCTGCGAAAGCCTACGTGGAATTGGGTGATATGGCCGCGGCGGAGGAACTGTGCACGCGTGCGTTGAAGGTGGACCCCAAGTGCATGGACGCCTTGCAGGCCCGAGTGCGTATTGCGCTTGCGAAGGGCGATGTGGACGGTGCGGTCTCCAACGCCGATGCTGCATTAGCCCTGAAGGCCACCACCGACACCTACCATCTGCATGGCCTTGCGCGCATGGCCTCGCGCGATTACAAGACAGCGGAGTTCGACTTCGACAAGGTGATCGAGTGGAACTACCTGTACGAACCGGCCTACGTGGCCCTCGCGGAAACGCAGTTGAAGCTGCACGAGCAATACAGCGGCAGCACGATGCAGGCGCGTACGCTGGAAAAGGCCATCGAGAAATGCACCCGCGCGTTGGAGCTGAATCCGGCCAGCACCGACGCGCTCTTTACCCGCAGCAAAGTCTTCGGTCTGCAGAAGGAATATGCCAAGGCCATCGACGACGTGAGCAAGTGCATTGCGCTCGGCCGCGTCGATGCCGCCGTCTACCGGCTTCGCGCAGCGCACTACCACGGTTTCGGGCAGCACCAGAACGCGGTGAACGACCTGAACAAGGTATTGAGCGCCGAGCCTGCGAATGTGTCCTTGCTCCTGTTACGGGCCGAATACCGCGAGGCGAACCTGGACCTGGAAGGTGCGAAGAAGGACCTGGATGCAGCCGAACGTTTCATGGCCTCGGACACCGCGTATGCTGCAGAGGACCGACGAAAGGTGGGCGAACAACGGGATGCCTTGGACAAGCGGATCTTCGAGGAGAACCGCGAGAGCGATCCGCCCTCGATCACCGTGGTGGAACCGTACCGACGCCAGGAAAGTCCGGTGGTGATGGTGGGCGCGGAACTGCTCCGGGTGAAGGTCACCGGCCATGTGCGCGATCGCAACCTGCTCAAGAGCATCCGTGTGAACGGCAAGGACGCCGACTTCACCAAGGAGGACAAGGATCCGGAGTTCTTCATCAGCATTCCGTTGAAGCCCGATGAAAAGACCATTACCGTGGAGGCCACCGATCTGTATGATAATGCGGCACGGGTGGACCTTTTGGTGGAGCGCAGTGAAAGCACACCGCCAGAGCTATCCCTCACCTCGCCGCGCAGCAATGGCAACCGCATCATCACTGTGGCCGAAGGTCGCGAAGACCTGTTCCTCGAAGGCCTGGCCAGCGACCCCAGCGGCATCCGGTCCATCTCCGTGGACGGCGTGATGGCCAGTTACCGCACGGACACCACGGTCACGGACTTCAGCATCAAGCTCGACATCAAAGGGCGCAACCAGTTCACTATGCGGGCCGAGGACCAGTTCGGCAACGGCCGCGACCTGTCATACACCATCGCGCGGCAGGCGCCCGAACCCGTGGCCGTGAAGCCTGCTGTGGAAAAACCGATCGCGACCAAACCTGTTGAGAGCGCCACTGGCACCACGTGGGTGATCTACGTGGAGAACAACGACTATCGCAACTTCCCTGCGCTCAACGCTTCCGCTGCCGACATGGAGAAGATGCGGAAGGCCTTTTCGAAATACAGCGTGCAGAAGACCATCACCAAGAAGAACCTCACCAAGCAACAATTGGAGCGTTTCTTCAACATCGAACTGCGCGACCTGGCGCGTACCAACAAGGTGGAGACCATCCTGGTCTGGTACTGCGGCCACGGCCGCACCGTCGGTGGCAAGAGCTTCTGGGTGCCTGTGGACGGGAAGAAGGACGACATCTACTCGTTCTACAACTACGGGGCGCTGAAAGGCCAGATGCAGAATTATAGCGAGACCGTGCGGAACACGCTCGTGGTGAGCGATGCCGCTGGCTCGGAAGCAAGCATCTACGACCTCACGCGCTGAAGAACGAGCCCACCCTTCCATGATGGCGAACGCTATTTCCATGCGCCGGCTGACCATTATCCTGCTGTTCATGGCCACGCTGCCCACCATGGCGCAGCGCTTCTACTTCGAGACCGTGGGACTGGCCGAGGGGCTGCCGAACACCAAGGTGCACACCTTGCTTCAGGACAGCACCGGCATGGTGTGGTTGGGCACCGACGCCGGCCTCGTGCGGTATGACGGGAAAATGGTCGCGCCGTACGGACAGAACGAAGGTCTGCCCGGTGGTGCCGTTCGTGCATTGCACCTCGATGGCCAGGCCCGGCTGTGGGTGGGCTATGGTGGTGGCGGACTCGCCCGTATCGCCGACGGAACCCCGGAAGTGATCAAGGTGGAAGGCCTCTCTTTGAACTCCGACATCACCGGGATGGCCTCGGACGGAAGTGGGGGCCTTTGGCTCAGCACGATGGGTCAGGGCGTGCTGCACGCACGCGATGCGACCACAGGCGCCACCCTGAACGTGGAACGCCTCGGAGCGGATCAGGGCATCATCGACCATGTCATCGGCATTACGCCGCTGCGTGGCGATACACTGGCCTTCCTTGAGGATGGCGGTACGCTGAAGAAATGGGATGCGGGTAGATCCCGCTTTGCAGCGCTTGAGTGGCCCGGTCTGCAGGATGTGCAACTGATCACGGCCGTGCATGAAGACGGCCTTGGAAGGATCTGGTTGGGCACGCGCACCGAGGGCGCTTACGTTCTGGACACGCGCAGCGGGCAGGTGGTGAACCATGGCCACTTCAACGGACTGCCCAGCAACACCGTGACATCCTTCGGGGAAGACCTCACAGGCCAGGTATGGGTGGGTACGTTGGATGGTGGCGTGGCCGTGATCGGCATGAACGGTGTGCGCCGAACGTTCAACCCGTCCACCGGCATGCCCGGGCTCGTGATCCGCCGCTTTGTCACCGATCGCGAGGGTAACATGCTCATCGCTACCAATGATGCGGGACTTTCCATCTTCAAAGGGGAACGCTTCCTCAACTTCATCGAAGAGGACGGCCTTTTGGAACCACAGGTCTGGGCCGTGCTGGAGGACCAGCAAGGGCGCATGTGGTTCGGTACCAACGGTGGCATCACCATACTTGATGCGCGTGACCCGGCGAATGCGGTGACCCGCACCCTCACCTCCCAGAGCGGCGCCCTTACCAACAATCGGGTACGGTGCCTTCGCGAGGATCCGCAGGGTCACATATGGATCGGCACCGAGTCCGGAAGTCTGATCGACTGGGATGCCCAGGCCTACCGCGCGATCGAGCACCCCGACCTGTCCGCGGTGATCCCGGAAGGCCATGTTACGGCGCTGGAACTGGGGGCGAAGGGATCGCTCTGGATCGGCACGGTCAACGGATTGAAACGCTACGACCCGGGCGTTCCGCCCACCGTGTTCACCGAAGAGGATGGTGTGCCCACTACGCCCGTAACCGCCCTCTATCGCGACAAGCAAGGGGTCCTTTGGGTGGGCAGCACGGGCCGGGGGATCACGCAAGTGAAGGACGGAACCGGGCACCATGTCGACCTCTCGCGCTCGTTCAATCCCACGTGTTTCATCGCCGATAACGACGGTCGGTTATGGGTTGGATCCGACGGTACGGGGCTCACGGTGTTCAAGGACGGGAAGGAGGTGGGTCGTTACACAACGGAACAAGGACTGTTGAGCAACACCATCCGCTCGTTGGCAATGGACCCGGAGGGCCACATCTGGATCGGCACCACGGAAGGGCTGAACAAATGGCGACCGAAAAAGGACAACTTCCTCTCCTTCACACAACGCAGCGGCATCAAAGGCAAGGAGGCCAAAGGCAATGCGATCTGTGTTACACGCAGTGGCGATCTGTGGCTCGGAACGAACGCCGGCGCCACGCGCATCACGCTGGAAAAAGGTGCGGACAAAAGTCTTGCGCCGGTGGTGGCCATTCGCGGCCTCAGTGTCGACCAGGTGGACCGTCCATTGGCGGCAGGCGTTGAGTTGAAGCACAGCGAGCGCAACATCCGCATCACCTTCGGCAGTGTGAGCCTCAGCGACCCCGATGCGGTCCGCTACCAATACATGCTCAGCGGGCTGGACAATGTCTGGCAGCCGATCACGGCCAACGGAGAGGCCTACTATCCTGCTCTTCCTCCCGGGCGCTATTCCTTCCGGGTAAAGGCCGTGAACCGGGCAGGGCTGTGGAGCGAAGCGATCGGCTACGACCTGCACATCCTTCCACCCTGGTATCGCACGTGGTGGTTCTATGTGGCCCTCACCGGGCTGATCCTGGCCGGCGGTTTCAGCTACCTCAAATTCCGTGAGCGCCAGCTGCGGATGCGCAACATGGTGCTGGAGCAACGGGTGAAGGAGCGCACCGCGGAAGTGGTGAAGCAGAGCGAGGAGATCGCCGGTCAGAAGGTGCGGATCGAAGGACTATTGCTGAACATCCTGCCGAAGATGATCAGCGACGAGCTCAACGAAAAGGGCAAGGCCACCGCACGCAGGTACGACAATGTCACGGTGATGTTCACCGACATGAAGGGCTTCACCACGGTGGCCGAGAAGATGAGCCCGGAGAAGCTGGTGGACGAACTCGATGGCTGCTTCGTACGGTTCGACGATATCGTGGGCAGGTATGGCATCGAGAAGATCAAGACCATCGGCGATAGTTACATGAGCGCCTGTGGCGTTCCTGCGGCGGATCCACACCACGCCGCGAAGGCCGTGATGGCCGCACTGGATATCCGCGAGGAGATGCACCGATCGGCCCGGGCCGACAGAGCGGACGCCGCGCATCCATGGATCCTGCGCATCGGCCTGCACAGCGGTCCTGTGGTGGCGGGCGTGGTGGGCAAGCGCAAGTTCGCCTACGACATATGGGGCGATGCCGTGAACACAGCCAGCCGCATGGAAAGCAGCGGTGAACCAGGGGAGGTGAACATCAGCGAGACCACGTACGATCTGGTGAAGAACTGGTTCGTGTGCGACCATCGCGGCCAGATCGAGGCCAAGAACAAGGGCCACATCGATATGTACTTCGTGCGCCGGATCAAGCCCGAATACAGCGCCGATGCATTGGGGCTCGTCCCGAACGATCGCTTCAGGCAGGCCGTGGGCCTACAGGTCCTCGCGGAACAAAGCGCGTAGCTCGGCGATCATCAACGCCGTGGCGCCCCACACCACGTGGCCGTCCACATCCCAGTACGGCACGTCCAGTTCGCGGCCAACGGCCTTCACGAACAGGCGGGTGCGCTTCAGGATATCGTCGCGCAGCAGGTGCGCCACCGCTGTGGGGATCAACCCGGCGACCTCCCGCGGATCGGGTGCTGTGGGGCCCAGTTGTGGTGCGTACGCCAGCACGGGTGTCACCACCGCATGGCTTGGCGGTATGTACACCGGGGTCATCTCCCGGATCACGCGCACATCACCAATGGCCGCGCCGATCTCCTCGCCGAACTCACGCAGGGCCGTGGCGCGCAGATCCACGTCGTAGGCTTCGCGATGACCTCCGGGAAAGCCCACCTGACCGCTGTGCACGCCTTGGTACGTAGGACGAAGCATCAGCAGGGTGTGCATGATACCTGCTTGCGGGTAGAGGAGCACGAGCACTGCGCTTTCCTTCGGCGCTGGGAGGCGAAGGCGCACCTCTGTCAGGTCAGGCCGCTGGTATCCGGAGAGCTCCAGAAAGCCGCCATGGCCCGGCAACGGCCGCTGTTCCATCCGGGCAATGGCGGCAAGGTCGATGGACATGGGCTCAGTGGTCAGTGAGCATATCGACAAGCTCCTGCGCCTGTTGCTTGTACGTGTGCGCAGGGCGCTGGGTGATCCACATGCACTGCTGCAGGCAGCGGGTGTACTGGCCGCTGCACAACCAGCAAAGCGCGTTGTACCATTCCACCTGGTCCTTGAACCCGATGTTGGGAGAGCGCTCCAGGAAGTCCAGGTGCATTTCAGCCTTTGATGGTTCGCCTGCGCCGAGCAGGGCACTGGCCAGGTACATCCGCGCGGTCACATCCTTTTCGTTCTTGTCCACGTACGTCTTCAGCCCTTGCGCAGCCGCAGCGTATTCACCCCGGTCGTAGAAGGCCATCGCATCCAGGAACGCGGCGTTCTGTGCCGTGCGCTGGCGCTGGCCCACCAGATCGGGGTAGGGCACATAGTAGCGTTTGCACAGCGTGTCGTCGTTCTTGCCGCAGGCCATGGACAACAGGAACGGCAGCGTCACGGCCAGCACGCGTATGGCATGAAAGGGACGAAGGGAATGGCGCATGGCCCTAAGGTAACCGCTTGCACCAACGGCCCGGCCGCAGTTCGCCGCCCGGGCCGTTGCTGAGCACCACGAAGGCTGCGCACCCCACGAGGTGATCTGCTGGCACGAAGCCCCAGTGGCGGCTGTCCGTGCTGTTATCGCGATTGTCGCCCAGCACGAAGTAGTGGTCCTGCTGCAGGGTGTATGCGCCGTCCTTTTGGCCGTTGATGTGCAACTGGTCGCCCACCATTTCGACCTTATTATCCTCGTAAATGGAGATGATGCGGTCGTACATCGCCAACGACCGTGCATCCACGATCACCCGCTGGTCTTTTGCGGGCACCTCGATCGGTCCGTAATCCGCGCCCCGCCAGCGGTTGCCGGGTCCGAACGGAAAGAGGTTCATCGACCCATCGCCGGCCAGACGGGTGCGTTCAACCTGGTCCACCTCCGGTCGCACGCGCATATCCGCGGCCATGGCCTCATTCAGGGGGATCTCCACTTCGCGGCCATCGGGCAGCACATAGGCTGGCGGCCTGCCCAACTGCGTAAGGAACTTGGCGGCGGACACCCCCGGTTTCAAGCGCACCGTCCACCGCTCCGTCTCCGTCATGGCCGCCGGGATCAACTGCCCGTTCACGAACACTCGCCCCCCGCGCAATTCGACGGTGTCTCCGGGCAAGCCAACGATCCGCTTCACCAGCAACTGCCTTCGGCTCATCGCGCGTTCATCTTGCATCGGATCGCGGAACACCACGATGTCGCCCCGTTCAACTCCCGTCCACAGCGGCCAGCGCGTTACGCCCACCAGATCGCCGGACATCAGTGTAGCATACATGCTGTCGCTGCGCACGGTGACCCAGCGGATCACGAAGAAGTGTAGGAAGACCAACAGACCTATCGCCAGTGCCCCTGCTTTCAACCACTGACGGACTCCTCCGCCCGCGCCATCATTCAGCCTGGCCCAAGCCTTGTGCAGCGGGCGCATCATCCGTTCCACCGATGATCACCGCACCAGCGAGAACAGGCGCTTCCAACGGATCCCGCCGGGGAATCCGCCTTTTTCCGGGTCGGTGCTCAACCACACCAGCACGGCTTTGCCCACCACATGGTCGAAGGGCACAAAGCCCCAGTAGCGCGCATCCTGCGAGCGGTGGCGGTTGTCGCCCATCAGCCAGTAGTAGTCCTGCTTGAAGGTGTAGCTGTCGGCCTTGGCACCGTTGATGAAGATGTCGGTACCGCGCAGTTCCACCGTGTTGTGCTCGTACACCTGGATCGCGCGGCGATAGAGCGGCAGGTTGGCTGCGGTCAGCTGGATCGTGGAACCGGCCTTCGGCACCCACAGTGGACCGAAGTTGTCCTCGGTCCAATCGAAGCGCGGATCGCTGGGGAAGATGGGCAGGCCACGACCATCATCGGGCTTGTAGTAGCCGCGTGGTTTGTTCTGGTGATGCATCTCCACAACGTTGCGCAGCTTGCCAAGCTCAGGTGCAATGGCCGGCCGCAGCGGGATGGTGATGCTGTCCGTGCGAAAGTCCACATGCTGCACATCAGCGAAGGACACATCGTATTGGTCCTTCAGGATGTTCGCACCGAACTCGCCACGCACCTTGAACTCGTAGCCCAGCTGGCCATTGGTGGGCAGGGGCTGGGCTTCACCGTTCACATACAACTGGCAATCGCGCACCTCGATGGTATCCCCCGCGATGGCAACGCAGCGCTTGATGTAGTTCTCCTGCTTGTCCACCGGGCGGATCAGCAGGCCGCCGGTCTCGTACTTCACCGGACGGCCATTGCGGTCGCGGCCCAGCCAATAGCCTTGCTCCAGGGACTTGCGTCCCACGCTACGCACAAGCTGGTAATAGCTCATGTTCTGGAAGTTCGCCACCACGGTATCGCCCTCCGGGAAGTTGAACACCACCGCATCCCCGCGTTCGGGCTTGCCCAGTCCGGGCAGGCGGAAATAGGGCAGGGAGAACCAATTGGTGAAGCTGGGCGTGTGCTCGGTGAGCGGCAGGGTGTGGTGTGTGAAGGGGAAGGTGATCGGCGTCATCGGCGTGCGTGCGCCGTAGCTCAGCTTGCTCACGAACAGGTAATCGCCCACCAGCAGGCTCTTCTCCATCGAGCTCGGTGGGGATGGTGAAGGCCTCGAAGGTGAATACGCGGAAGGTGGTGGCCACGATCACGGCGAAGAGGATGGCATCGCCCCATTGGGCCAGGCCGGTGCGTTTGCGTTCGCCGATGGGGATGGGGCCCACCCACTTGTGCTCGGGCTTGAAGGCCAGGCGGGGCAGGGTGATCCACGGCGTAAGCACCGCGATCACGTGCTGCTTGAAGTCGCGCTCGTTGAAGGCGATGCTCGTGTTCACGTTATAGATGATCAGCATCAGCAGGTTGATGCCGGGCACCAACAGCAGGATGGTCCAGTACCACGGCTTGCCGAGGATCCGGTTCCAGACGATGAGGTTGTAACCGGGGATGTAGCCGGCCCAGGCAGGAGCACCGGCCTTGGCGAAGACGCGCGGCAGGGCGATGGAGAGAATAACGAGGTAGGCGAGGAGAAGGATCCAGGGGATCATGGTCAGTTGCTCATTTGGCCATGTGCACAGGGCGCATGGGTTCGGCGAAGCGCGAAAGTGCGGATTCGGATCGGGGTTGGAACGTGAAAATGCGTGAAGACGTGCACGGAACGTGATGAACGGTCATCGGGGCATGTCGAGCACATCGTCCATGGTGAACAGGCCCTGTCGTCCTTGCAGCCACTCCGCGGCCACCACGGCACCCGTGGCGAAGCCTGTGCGGCCAAAGGCGTCATGCGTAATGGTGATCTTGTCCTCGGCGCTAGCTCCAGGTCACACTGTGCTTTCCGGGTACCTCGCCTGTGCGCTCGCTGCTGATCGGCACCGCCAGCCGACTTCGCCGGGACCTGCGGCCTGAGACTGCGCCTGCGCCTGCCCCTGCGTCTTGAGCGACCAACCTGTGTACCGTTGCGTTTTCAGGTCGATGTCCCGTGCCAGCGTGATCGCCGTTCCGCTCGGTGCATCGAGCTTGTGAACGTGGTGCACCTCATCGATGTGCACGGCATATCCAGGTTGTTGATCCATCATACCAGCCAGGTAGCGGTTCAGCTTGAAAAAGAGGTTCACGCCGATGCTGAAGTTGCTGGCCCAGAGAAGCGTGCCCTTGTTCGCCTGCACCATCGCTTTTACCTCGTTGAGGTGTTCATACCAGCCCGTTGTTCCCACCACGACGGGTACGCCCGCCTCCAGACACAGCTTCATGTTCGCCATCACCTGGTCCGGCCTGCTGAACTCGATCGCCACGTCGCAACCGGTCGGCAAGGCACCCGCATTGGCCGCATCCACCTTCAGGGGCACTTGATGCCCGCGGGCCACGGAGACCTGTTCAATGGCCTTGCCCATTTTACCGTAGCCGTACAGTGCGATCCTCATGTGGCGCCGAAGTTAGAGCCGCAGCCGCAGCGAAAGTCCCGTGGCGCCTTGCGCGGCCAATGGTAGCGAAGGACCCAGGTCCAGCGACAGGTCATCGCCCACATCGAAGTGCACGAAATAGCCGTCCACCGCGGCATCCACCACATTCAGGATGTACACACCGGCCATACAGATGTAACTGATGTCGCGCCAACGCTGGTATTGGTCCGCCACACTGCGCACCGTCTCTGGCGAGAAGCGACCATTGAACTCATCCACCGTGGCGGGATCGCCATCAACTTGGGCCAGATAGGCCGTCTTGTAGCGCTTGAACTCGGTGTTGTTGCGGTGGATGAAATAGACGCACGTGCCCAGTCCGCCCCAGGCGATCGGCGCTTTCCAGTACTTGCGGTTGTAGATCTGACCGGCGCCGGGAAGCAGAGCGGAATAAATGGTGGCCCGCTTGGGGCTGTGCCGGGCGCGCCAGTTGTTCGGCGCCGTGCTGTCGGCCGCGATCGGCTGCACCTGCGCACTATCGACCTGCGCACATGCAGATCCTGCGATCAGCAGCGTGCAACCGAAAAAGAGGATGCGTAAAGTACCCGTCATGCGCATGGCAGACGCGAAGATCGGGCCAAGACGCGATCAGCGGCTCTCGAGCAGGCGTTTGATGCGCTCGAGCTCCTCGTCGTTCTTGAAAGCGATCTCGATCTTCCCTTTGCCTGTAAGCCCTTGCTTCACCGACACCTTGGTGCCGAAGATGCCTGCGAGGTACTTGCTCAGGTGCTTTTGGCGCGCGGCGTTCATGCGTTCGCCCCCACCACCGCCTGCACCGAAGCCCAACGGGCTCTTATCGCGGGCGATCTCCTCCACCTGGCGCACGCTCATCTGGCTCTCAACGATGCGCTGGTAAAGTTCCAGCTGCTTCTGCGGATCGGTCATGGTGATCAGCGCCCGGGCGTGGCCCATGCCGATCTGCCGTTGGCGAAGTCCCAGTTGGATCTCGGGCGGCAGCTTCAGCAAGCGCAGGTAGTTGGCCACCGTCGCGCGGTCCTTGCCCACCTTTTCACTGAGCTGTTCCTGCGTCAGGTTCACTTCGTCCACCAATCGCTGGAAGCTGATGGCCACTTCAATGGCATCCAGCTCTTCGCGCTGGATGTTCTCCACGAGCGCCATCTCCAGCATGCCCTCGTCGTTGGCTATGCGGATGTACGCGGGGATCTCGGTGAGTCCGGCCACCTGCGATGCGCGGAAACGGCGCTCGCCGCTGATGAGCTGGAATTTGTCGTAGCCGATCTTCCTTACCGTCACCGGCTGGATGATGCCGAGCTCCTTGATGCTCTGCGCCAGTTCCACCAGCGCCTCCTTGCTGAAGTGCGTACGCGGCTGGAACGGGTTGGGCTCGATCTGGGAGATCAGGATGTTCGCCACGCCGCCGGCCACGCGATGCGAGCCCGGTTCGGTGGTGGCGATACGTTCGGTGATGTCCGTGCTGCTGTCCTCCAGCAGTGCACTGAGCCCGCGGCCCAGTCCTCGCTTCTTCGTCATGGTTGTTCCTCGGCGATGGCAATGATGCGCTCGGCCTCGCGGATGCGCGTCATGTCGTTCTTCTGCAGGATCTCGCGCGCCAGGTTCAGGTAGTTCGTGGCGCCCTTGCTGCTGGCATCGTGCATGATGATGGTCTGTCCGTGGCTCGGTGCCTCGCCCAATGCCACGTTGCGGTGGATCACGGTGTCGAACACGAGCTGCTGGAAGTGCGTCTTCACCTCATCCACCACCTGATTGGCCAGGCGCAGGCGGCTGTCGTACATGGTGAGCAGCATGCCTTCGATCAGCAATTCTGGGTTGAGGCGCTGCTGAACGATCTTGATGGTGTTGAGCAGTTTGCCCAGGCCTTCGAGGGCGAAGTATTCGCACTGCACGGGCACGATCACGCTGTCCGCGCAGGTCAACGCGTTCACCGTCACCAGCCCCAGTGAAGGCGAGCAGTCGATGATGATGAAGTCGTACAACTCACGCAGCGGCTCCAGTACGCGCTTCATCTGCTTCTCGCGATCGGGCATGTCGATCATCTCGATCTCGGCACCCACCAGGTCGATGTGGCCGGGCAGCAGGTCGAGGTTCGGGTTGTCGGTGTTGCGGATCACCTCGGTGGCCGGGGCGCCGTTGATGATGCTTTCGTAGATGCTGGCCTTCACCTCGCGCGGGTCGTACCCGGTGCCGCTGGTGGCGTTGGCTTGTGGATCGGCGTCCACCAGCAGGGTGCGACGCTCCAGAGCGCCCAGGCAGGCCGCCAGGTTGATCGCGGTGGTCGTCTTGCCGACGCCGCCTTTCTGGTTCACGATGGCAATGATCTTGGCCATGGTCCTCTGTGGTTAGTTGCGTTGTGCTATGAAACGTTGGGTCAACGGGTGAACAACGGCGGCGAAAGTAGCGGCGCGGGTTTGCGGAGGACCCGTGGAGGGTAGTTTGAATTGTGAACACAGGCGTGTGTCCATCGGCCTGCAGCGGGGGTTTTCAACACATCGGCCCATAGACTGACGCGGGCCGCAGGGTTTCTTAACAATGGCTGCGCGATCGTTGATAGTTGGCCGATCAGCCTTCGATCAATGCGCTTGTATCGGGCAACATCCGGCCCTGTGATCGACAGTACCTTCAGAACTACGGTTCACCTAACACCATCCACCATGTCAGCCGACAAGCATTTCCACCTGCACGACGGGTCGGTACCGGAGATCGATCGACGACGACGCGCCCGATGATATGCCCGCCGCGCGCTCCATTGCTGTTGTGATCCTGTCCATGATGCTCGCCTCGGTGATCATCATCGCGGTGCTCCATGGCAACACACACAGACAGCCGACCGCATCGCCCGATACCATCGAACTGGTACCATGATCCCACGGTACGTCGCCTGGGGAGCCCGGGTCTAAAGCGTGCTCATCCCCCCATCAACACCGATCACCTGCCCGGTGACCCACGAAGCCTTGTTGCTGAGCAGGAACGCGGCCATTGCCGCGATATCGTCCATTTCACCCACACGCTTCAGAGGATGCCGCTCGGCACTGGCCTTCTCGCGCTCGGGCGAGGAGAGCAACTTCTCGGAAAGCGGCGTGCGCGTAAGGCTGGGCGCAATGCAGTTCACGCGCACGGTGGGTGCCAGTTCCGCGGCCAGCGAGCGGGTCAGACCTTCCACAGCGCCCTTCGCGGCTGCAACGGAGGCGTGAAAAGCCATACCACGCCCAACGGCCACGGTGCTGAAGAACAGCAAGGAGGAGCCCGGCACCTGTTTCAACCGATCCGCACAGGCCTGGGCCGCGTTGAAGGCGCCTACCGCGTTCACCTCGAATGCAGCGCGCAGGTCCTCCGCCTTCAACGATCGCAGCGGTTTCAGGTCGATGCTGCCCGGGCAGTAGGCCACGCCCGCCAAGGCGGAAGGAAGTTGGTCGCTCGGCAGCCCGTCCTTCACAACGTCCGCAATGATGTGGGCGTTCACGGCTTCTGGATCATCGGATGATCGCGCAACGGTCATCACGGCATGACCTTCGGCCAAAAGCAGTTCGGCCAAGCGGCGGCCAATGCCGCGCGAAGCACCAATGATCAGAAAGGGAGCGGTGGACATGTCACGTGAACACCCACGCAAGCTGTTCGGTTCACCACAAGGATGCAGTGAACACACATGCCCGATGCGGTGTTGAGCTATCGATGTTCGTGGGGATCGACTTTGGGGCAAAGACAGCAGGCAGCACAGTGATCTGCCGCCGCGAACGTGGGCTGTTCCATTTCGATCGCTGCGCAAAAGGAGAGGACACGGACGAATGGCTGGATGCGTGGGTGGCGCAACACGCCCCGCGGGGCATCTACATCGACGCACCGCTCAGCCTGCCAGCGGCCTACTTCGGCAAGGGCACGGACTACATCTTCCGTCAGGCCGATCGTGTGGTGGGGGGCATGAGCCCGATGTTCCTCGGCGGCCTTACGGCACGCGCCATGCGTTGCGCCGCACAATGGCGGGCCATGGGGATCATCGTGCACGAGGTGTATCCAGCAGCTTTGGTGCGGCGCGAGTGGGACTTCCTGAAGATCCCGCACGGCCGCGTCGATCCCACCGCACAAATTGCGCCTGATGGCCGGAATGTGCATGGTGCCGCCCCCGGATCCCGCAGACCGGCATGAGGCCGATGCCTGGTTGTGCTGGCTCATCGGCCACCGCCACCAGCAAGGCGTAGCGAGCGCCCACGGCCAGCGGTCCGAGGGGGTCGATCCTGGCGTAAGCGTCAATCGGGCATACCGTACACTTCGCGCACTTCGCGATCGCCGAGGGTGATGAAGGTGAAAATGCCCAAGGCCAGGCCGAAGGGAATGCTGAAGCAGTTCAGCGCGGCTGTGACCATGGTCAGCGTGCGGTTCTTCGCCCGGCTGATGGACCAGCCGCTCCAGATGTTCAACAATCCGTGTGTGGCCAAGGCCACGAAGAGCACCCAACCCAGCACCTGCAGAAAGCCACCAACGAAGGGCGGGACCTGATCGCCGCCTTGCGCCGCCAGCCAGTCGCTGCTGAGGAATGAGCCCAAGCCCACGAGTACAAGCACGGCCGTACTGCCGATCAGTTCCAGCACGCCGTACACATAATGCAGCACGCTAAGCGTATGTAAATGGTGTTTCATGCCCGCAAATCTGCGGCACCGCACCTTCACCTTTCGGCAAGTGGGATGGGTGGCCGGCACATTCCGCGAGCGGTCCGCAGGATGTTCGGCGTAGATCCGTCAGGACTTACCGCAGGCGCTTCACGGTCCAGTCGTAGCGATCGGCCGCGATCTTCATGGCGTGCTTGAAGGCCGCGTGGGTGCGCAGGAAGTCGTAGCGGTCCTGCGCCACCTTGTCGGCGTAAGTGGGCAGTGCGATCAGTTCGCTCAGGATCGGGCGGCACTTGGTGCTGGCCAGGTTGTAGAGCAGCTTGGCGTAATCCGCGCTGATCACCATGTCCTTGCCGTGCTCGTCGGCGAGCTTCTCCACGTTGTCCTCGTTCAGCAGTGCCTGGCACATCAGGGCGAAGAGCAGGAGGCGGGCCTTGGGCAGGAAGGCGTACTTGGTGGTGCCTTTCTCCACGATCTCACGCGTCATGCGGCCCAAGCGCTCCTGGCTCTTGTAGCACAGCACGATCTTGCGCGCATCGGCGTTCAACCGGCTCGGGCTGAACATCAGCTCGTAGATCTTGTCGTCCTCGAAGGCCGTGCGCATGCTCCGCATCTTGTCGATCTCGCCCTCGCTCGCCAGGAAGGTCTGGGCCAGCTTCAACAAGCCGATGGCCTTGTTCTCCACAATACCCAGCTCTTCCAGCTCCTCGGCGGTGTGGCCCTCGAAGCTGCGCTCCTGGCGCTCGTAGAAGATGCCCAGCTCGCGAAAGCGGTCCTGCAGCTGCAGTTGGATCATGTCGTTCGCACGCAGGTTCCACGGTTGTATCGGTGTCTGGCGGTTGTTGTTGATGGTAACGCCCACCACGAAGCTGTCGCTGGCCTCGCTCACCACCTTCGCCAGCACACGCACCTTCTTCAACCGGTCCTTGATGCGGTTGATGTCGCGGTGATCCTCATGCTTCAGCAGGAAGCGACCGATGGTGGTGATGGTCTGGGCACCGTTCAGCAGGCGTGGCTCCAGGATCTCCGCAGATGCGTGGCCTGTCCGCGTGAACTTCTCGCAGCTGAAGGTGACGCCGTTGTGATCGAAGAGGAAGCGCGCCGGATCGAGCGTGCCGTCCACCAGGATCTGCTTGAAGCTCTTCTCCATGCTGCGATTGGCGGGACTGGTGTCCGGCATGCCGTAGCGGATGTTGCGCTCGAAGAAGCGGTCGCCCATGGCCTTGTGCATCTGGTGCAGGTCCCACAGGCGCATGAAGCCCACGTGCATGGCCTCGCCTCCGGGCCCATCGGCATCGAGCACGGTGCCCAGGTCCAGCGTGAACTGGCGGGTGCGATGCTCGTGCGCCTCGCTGGTGCGACCGGTGCTGCTGCTGCGATACACGACGACCATCGTTACAGCGCGGCCAGCGAAGTGGTCGTTGATCAGGTATTGCTTGTTCTCCAGATCCTCGCGCAGCTTGTCCAGCACGGTGCTGCGCTCGGCCTCGGCGGGATCACCGAGGAAGACGAACTGGAACACCACGCGATCCACATGGCGCCCATCGTCTTGCAGCCGCTTACGCAGGCGGCGCATGAACGGGTCGTTGCTCGCTGCCTTGCCGAAGAGCTGGTCGATGCCGTGGGCGATCAATTGGTCGTAGCCCGTGCGGAAGGCATCGTGCTGTCGTGTATGGCGGAATACGAAAAGCGACAGAGTGCGCTTCTTGGGGTCGATGTGGTAGGCGTCGATGCCGTGGTCATGCGGACCGAAAGCGATGTGGTCCAAGGCCTCATCCCGGGGCACGTGCAGTTCTTCTTCGAGGTAGAGCAGACCGAAATAGTCGCTCTGAAAGCCGCCGTTCGCACTGCGGAGTTCCTTGTAGGTTGAAGCCAGTTTCGCCGGTGTGATCGCCATGGTCCAGTGTTTACGGCGTGAAACTGGCGCAGATCGGGCAGATTCGCAAGGGGGAAGGCGTTGTGTTGAAAAGTCGCAGGCCGCTCTGGCCGCATTTACGGGCCTGAAAGCGCGTCCTGCGCCCTTGCCAGAGGCCTCATCCAGGATCTAATGGTCTGGAGCGCATGCCTCAATTTGCCGCGGAGTACCCGTTTCCTGGTCGGGCCCTCCGGCTACGATCGCTTGGCCGCCTCGGCCTTGAAGGCCGCAATGGCGTTCCGCGTGAAGTCGCTCATCACCAGGCGACCGCTGATGGCGGCGCGTTCGGCGAGCAACCGGTCCCAATCCTCGGAACCGCGCCACATCACGCGCTTCAGCTCGGCCATGGCGTCCGGGCTGTATTTCGACAGCTCGTGGGCGTGGGCCTCCACATGCGCATCCAGCTCCTCCACCGTGGGGAAGATGGCCGCGTAAATGCCATGTTGCCCGCACCATTCCGCATCGCGCTTGGTCGCCGGCGTGGCGGACAGCAGCCCGAAGGTGCCCGCGCCCACCTTTCGCTCCACGGCTGGGCCCACGACGAATGGACCGATGCCGATGGCCAGCTCGCTCAAGCGGGCCGTGGCGCTGTCGTGCGCGTAGGCGATATCCACGGCGCAAGCCAGTCCGACACCACCGCCCACCGCATGGCTGTGTATGCGGCCGATCACGAACACCGGTGCCTTGCGGATTGCGTTGATCACCAGCGCAAAGCCGCTGAAGAACTCCAGGCCCTTCGCCTCGGAATCGATGGCCACCAGTTCGTCGAAGCTCGCGCCTGCGCAAAAGGCCTTATAGCCGTCGCTGCGGAGCACGATCACCCGCACATCTTTGTTCTGACCGGCCGTTTCAATGGCCTGGGCCATCTGCCGAAGGATCGCACCTGGCAGACTGTTGCTCTTCAGGTGGTGAAAGGTGACCGTGGCGATGCCCTCGTGGATCTCGTTGCGTACGTAGCCGTCGTCGTTCATGGAAGGGTAGGTGGGGTGGTGGCAAAGGAACGAAGGCGGGCGGTATCCGGAGGGGCAGGGCAGGAGGAAGGCGAAGTTCCATGCGATGATCAGGCGGAAAACCAGGCCCATCGCGCACCTCCGCTCATATGTATGTACATACATCCATGATAATTCCCGGTGAGACCGGACCCGATAGCGACGTTCTGTGCATGGGTGCCGGAACGCGGAAACCCTGAATGAACGCGGGTTACAGCCATGGCCACCGGCAGGGTGACTTCACCTGGCATAAAGCCCGATCATCGAGTGGCAGCATTTTGATGAGCGAATTTTCATACAGCCCAGCATCCATGGCCCTTTCCTGATAGATGTATGTGCATACATCCATTGAAGGAAATGGAAGCGCAGTAAGGCGAACAACCCCTTAAAGGACCAGGAACAGCACCGCCGCAACGGTCATCAGCAACAGCGTGAGCCCCCCCATCACGTTCGTCCACCGGTTGTTGGTGTACTTCCCCATGATCGCCTTGTTGTTCGAGATGTGCAGGATCAAACCGATGACCACGGGCGCCGTGAGGCCGTAGAGCACGGCCGTATAGATCAGCGCCTGTACCGGGTTGATCCCGAACTGGTCCATGGCCGTGCCCAGACCAATGGCGACGATCAACGTAAGGTAGAATCCTTTTGCTTCGTGGAACTTCTTGTTCAGCCCTTCCTCCCAGTTGAACGTCTCGGCCAGCATGTAGCTAACGGCGCCGGCCAGTACCGGAATCGCCAGCAGGCCAGTGCCGAAGATGCCCAGTGCAAACAACCAGTACGTCATGTCACCGGCCAGCGGACGCAGTGCCATCGCGGCTTCCTCCACCGTGGTGATGTTGTGCTTTCCCCCCGCGAAGAGCACGGTGCCTGTGGTGAGAATGATGAAGTAGAACACCACATTGGTCAGCAGCATGCCGCCGCGCACATCCGTTTCCATGGCCGTGATCATGCGTTTGTCCACGAACACGCCGCGTTGCTGCACTTCCTCCACCTCCATGCTGGCCTGCCAGAAGAAGAGGTAGGGCGAGATGGTGGTGCCCAGGATGGCCACTAAGGCCATGAAATAGTCGCTGTTCGCCTCAATGTGCGGGATCACCGTATGCACCAAGGCCTCCCACACGTTGGTGTCCGTGATGAAGGGAATGATCACATAGCTGAAGAGCACGATGCACAGCCACTTGAGCACCGTGGCGATGCGGCGGTAGTTCCAAAAGACCAGCAGGATCACCAGCAACACCGACGTGGCCAGGGAGAAAACGAACGCAGGGACAGCAGGCCAGATCAGGTGCCCCACAGCGCCCATGCTCGCCAGGTCGGCACCGATGTTCAAGGTGATCGCCGGGAAACTGAGCACGAGCACCAGGATGAGCACCCAGCGCGGGTAATGCTGTTTGATGGTGCCCATCAGGCCCTTGCGGGTTACCAGGCCGATGCGGGCGCACATCTCCTGCATGGCCACCATCAAGGGATACGTGAACAGCGCGGTCCACAACAGCTTGGGGCCGAAACGCGCGCCGGCCTGTGAATACGTCGCGATACCGCTGGGGTCATCGTCGCTGGCGCCGGTGATGAGGCCGGGACCCAGCTTCCGCCAGAAACGCACCAACCACGGGGACCTGCTGCTCATGGCATCATCACGGGATCACAGGAACTCGGTATTTCAGGCCGCTCAGGTGGCCCGTTCACGTCCATAACCTCAGGCGGCCAGCGCCGTGCTGACCGTTTCGAACGGAACGGGTGCCGTGCGACTGCGCAGGAAAGCGATCACCTCCTCATCGTTCTTATAGTGCCCGCCCACATCCACGAAATGTGCTGCCAATTCGGCGTAGCGGTCCTTCATCAACAGCAGGAAGATATCGAGGTAGTTCAGGCCTACGAAGACCACCGGCTTGTTGCGACCGAACTCCGCAAGGTGATCACGGAAATACTGCGGATGCTCGGTCCAATGCATCGTGGGATCGATGTGGTGACTGATGTGGTAGCCATCGTTCCAGCACTTGTGATTGAACTTCACATTGATGCAGGTGATGCTGTTCTGGTAAGGGTTTCCGGGCTCCTCGGCGCTCACGAAAGCATGCTGCGTCCAGTTGCCGGCCATGGCCACCAGGCGGAACGCGATCAGCGGAAGGATGAACACCATCAACGTGGCGGGCCAGTTCACCAGGCACAGGCCGGCGCACATGAAGATGAACATCAGTTCGCCCTGCACCGTGCGGTACATCAGTCGCTTGCGCTTGCGCATGAAGAAGTAGGCCGCCAGCGTGTAGATGCCGGTGAAGAAGAAGGTGAGGAAGTAGTGGGAGAAGCCACGCACACTATCGCGTTGGTAAGGCATCGTGCTGCTCTCGTCCGGCTCCAGGTTGTTCTCGGCGTGGTGCATGCCCACGTGGTGGGCGTGGTAGGTGAAGGGCGTTTGTCCGAAGAATGGCGCGATCACATACGGGATCAAGCCATTGAGGAAGCCATACTGCGCCTTGTACAAGGGGCGGTGCGTAGTGCAGTGCAGCATCAGCCCGAAGGGACCCTTGTAGGTGATGTTGTTGATGTAGAAGTACACCGCAGCAATTGCCCACCAGACCCAACCCGTTACGAAGGGCAGGTACATCAGCACGGCCAGGGGCACCAGCGAAAAGAAGACCTTGAGACTGAGGTAGGGGAAGGGCAGATCGCGCGGATCGCGGATCAGTTTCAGGAAGAAGCGGTCCAGGGCAGTGTAGTGGGCGGGCTTGGTGTAGACCGGATCCGTGTTCGCGGGTAGTGTGAGCATGTGGCTCAAAGTTGCGACGGATCGGCCTCGCCCCGACGAATGAGCCACCGGCGCGGGTTTGCGGAAGACCTACGGATGCGTACCCCAGCAGACCTTTGTTGGAATGCTGACCTCGGTATCTCGCTACTTCACCTGTTCCAAGGCCGCTTGCTTGGGCTTCCTGAGGTCCAGGTTGTAGGTCAGGACCACATGCAGGGTACTGTTCATCTCCACCAGATCCGCACCTGCCGCCGCGCCGGGGCGCTGCAATGTTTGCAGGAGATAGCCCACCTGCACGTTTCCCTGCTTGTTGAATTGATACCCCATCAAGCCACTGATCCGGTTCTGGTTCATGAAGTCCGACCGGGCGTTGTCCCCGAAGTTCAGGAACAGCTCATCATAGGCGCTGAGGAACCAGGCCTTCGGTTCTACCTTTTCGTGATTGCCCAGTGGCATGGTGGCCATCAGCCGCACCCGGAAACGCGATTGATAGAAGTACTCGTCGAATGAAAAACCGGAATCCGACGCTGGACCCGCTTTCTGCAGAGCGATGAACCGCTCTTCCATGCGGTAGCGGTGCTGCAACGCGACCTTGCCCACACGGGCCGTGAACTGCATCTGTTGGTATGCCTGATGCTCCCAGCTGCCTGTCTTGATCGGCCAGGCACCGTAGCGATAGTTGAAGTAATAGCTGTACCCGGCGCTGAACATCACATCCGGGTCCAGGTGGAAGTTGATCGCCGTGCGCAGGAGCAACTGCTGGGGCATGGCTCCCATGTCCGCTTGGCGGATGTGCCCCTCCGTGTGGAAACTCCAGTGATCCGTGAATTTGTGGTCGCCCAAATGGGTGATCCAGAGGTGGCTGTTGCGGTCGGTCACACGTTGCGCAAGCAGCAGAGAAGACGACCAACTGAAGAGGGCCACAAGTAGACACGTGCGCAACATCGATCGTTTTTTGGCGGCGCGAACGGAACACGACGCGAGGTGGGGCGAAGTTCGGGGAGAGTTGAATAACACCTCTCTGAAGCGGATCTCCCCAAAACTCTGGCGCAATTGTTAGGCGTGGGCTGGGCTGTGTGGAGGTAGGCCGCCGGCCTGCCGGTAGGCAGGTCCACTTGTGCCAACCGTGATGTGAGTTAGACGACAAAGGCCGGGAGGGCATGTGGGAGCATGACCGATCCACCGAACGCAAAAGCCCCCCGATATCCGGAGGGCTTCTGTGCGTGCTGTGTGCGATCGGCTAGGCCGTAGGCTCGCTTGCTGGCGGCAGTTCCTTCGTATCGTCGCCTTTGCTGATCTTCTTCTTGCCCTTGGTCACCTTGATGGCCACGTCGGTCTTTTCCTTGTTGAGGCCCACGACGATCTTGTCGCCTTCCTCGATGCCCTGGTTGATGATCTCCTCGGCCATCGGGTCCTCGATGAACTTCTGGATGGCGCGCTTCAGCGGCCGGGCACCGAACTTCTCGTCATAGCCCTTTTCCACCAGGAAGTCCTTGGCCTCGTCGGTGAGCTTCATGTCATAGCCCAGCTCGGCAACGCGCTTGTAAACATTGGCCAGCTCGATGTCGATGATCAGGTGGATGTGCTCGCGCTTGAGCGAGTTGAACATGATGATGTCATCGATGCGGTTGAGGAACTCGGGGGCGAAGGCCTTCTTCAGCGCCTTTTCCACGATGCCGCGGTTGGTCTCGTCCACAGCGTCCGTGCGGGCGGTGGTGCCGAAGCCCACGCCCTTGCCATAGTCCGCCAGATCACGCGCCCCGATGTTGGAGGTCATGATGATGATGGAGTTCTTGAAGTCGATGTGGCGGCCGAGGCTGTCGGTCATCTTGCCATCGTCCAGGGCCTGCAGCAGCAGGTTGAACACATCCGGGTGCGCCTTCTCGATCTCGTCCAGCAGGATGATGGAGTAGGGGCGGCGGCGCACTTTTTCGGTGAGCTGTCCGCCTTCCTCGTAACCAACGTAGCCCGGAGGAGCGCCGATCAGGCGGCTCACGGAGAACTTCTCCATGTACTCGCTCATGTCGATGCGGATCAAGGCCTCCTCGGTGTCGAAGAGGTACTTGGCCAGTTCCTTGGCTAGCTGTGTTTTTCCCACCCCGGTAGGGCCTAGGAAGATGAAGCTGCCGATGGGGCGGTTGGGGTCCTTCAGGCCGGCGCGGTTGCGCTGGATGGCCTTCACCACCTTGCCTACGGCTTCGTCCTGACCGACCACTTTGCCCACCATTTCCTCCTTCATGCGGCGCAGCTTGCCGCTTTCCTTCTCGGCGATGCGCGTTACAGGGATGCCGCTCATCATGGCCACTACTTCGGCCACGTTCTCCTCGGAAACGGTGGTGCGGTTGTTCTTGCTCTCCTCCTCCCACTGGCGCTTGGCCTTCTCAAGCTCCTCCAGCAGGGTGCGCTCGCGGTCACGCAGTTTGGCGGCTTCTTCGTAGCGCTGGCTGCGCACCACTTTGTTCTTCTCCTCCTTCACCTCCTCGATCTTCGCCTCCACGTCGAGAATGGCCTTGGGCACCACGATGTTGCTGATGTGCACGCGGCTACCAGCCTCGTCCAGCGCGTCGATGGCCTTGTCCGGCAGGTGGCGATCGGTGATGTAGCGGGCGGTGAGCTTCACGCAGGCCACTACGGCCTCGGGCGTGTAGTTCACGTTGTGGTGGTCCTCGTACTTCTCCTTGATGTTGTTGAGGATCTGGATGGTCTCCTCCACGTTCGTGGGCTCCACCAACACCTTTTGGAAGCGGCGCTCCAGGGCACCGTCCTTCTCGATGTATTGGCGGTATTCATCCAACGTGGTGGCGCCGATGCATTGGATCTCGCCACGCGCCAGGGCGGGTTTGAACATGTTGCTCGCATCGAGGCTGCCGCTGGCACCGCCCGCGCCCACGATGGTGTGGATCTCGTCGATGAAGAGGATGACGTCCGGGCTGTTCTCCAGCTCGTTCATCACCGCCTTCATGCGCTCCTCGAACTGTCCGCGGTACTTGGTGCCGGCCACCAGGCTGGCGATGTCCAGCGCCACGATCCGCTTGTTGAAGAGCACGCGGCTCACCTTGCGCTGGATGATGCGCAGGGCGAGGCCTTCGGCAATGGCGCTCTTGCCCACGCCGGGCTCACCGATGAGCACGGGGTTGTTCTTCTTGCGGCGGCTCAGGATCTGGCTCACACGCTCGATCTCCTTCTCACGACCCACGATGGGGTCAAGCTTGCCGTCCTCGGCGAGCTTCGTCAGGTCGCGGCCGAAGTTGTCGAGCACGGGCGTTTTGCTCTTGCTATCACCGGCGCCCTTCTTCTGGCCGCCGCTGTACTGGCTGCTGCCGCTGTCGTCATCATCGTCCTCTGCGCTGGGGCCCGTTGCCTTGGGGCGGTTCTTGCCGGGAGCCGGTACCGGGCCGTTGCCGGCGAGGATGCCGTCCAGCTCGTTCTTCACGTTGTCGTAGTCCACTTTGAATTTGTGTAAGGCCCGTGTGGCCAGGTTGTCGTTGTCCTTCAGGATGCTGAGCAGCAGGTGCTCCGTTTCGATCTGGGGGCTCTTGAAGAGCTTGGCCTCGAGGAAGGTGATCTTCAGCATTTTCTCGGCCTGGCGCACCAGGGTGATCTTGTCCTTGTCCGGTGGGCGCATGGCACTGGCCGGCTCCATGGCGCCCTCCACCATGCGGCGCAGGTCGTCCAGGTCCACCTCCAGCCGCTGGAGGATCTTCACGGCATTGCCTTCACCCTCGCGGATGAGGCCGAGCAGGATGTGCTCGATGCCGATGTAATTGTGGCCCAGCCGTAGGGCTTCCTCGCGGCTGTAGCTGATGACCTCCCGTACCTGGGGGCTGAATTTGGCGTCCATGTTCATGGGTGCGTCGTTGATCGTGAATTTCCCCTCCACCTCCGGCCTCGCTGCCAAGTTACGCGGCAAGCCAGCGGGGGCAAGCTATCCGTGCGAGGAAAGGCCGACCCCGGAAGAGGACCGACATTTTTCCACACTAGGCTGTGTGACTGTGGAAAACTAGGGTTCGGCAGCGTGTGCGATCGGGATACTTTCGGGCTCCCTTTCACGGGGGGTAGTAACAACTTCCGTGCAAGACCGAAGCACCTGACAAGAATGGCAGAAGGAGAAAAGATCATCCCGATCAACATCGAGAACGAAATGCGCACCGCCTACATCGATTATTCGATGTCGGTTATCGTAAGCCGGGCCTTGCCGGACGTGCGCGACGGATTGAAGCCCGTGCACCGCCGCGTGCTCTTCGGCATGCAGGACCTGGGCGTGAGCAGCACGCGGGCCCACAAGAAGAGCGCTCGTATCGTGGGTGAGGTGCTCGGTAAGTACCACCCGCACGGTGATGGCAGCGTTTACGACGCCATGGTGCGCATGGCCCAGGAATGGAGCCTCCGCTATCCGCTGGTCGATGGCCAGGGGAACTTCGGCAGCATCGACCCCGATCCCCCAGCGGCCATGCGATACACCGAGGTGCGACTGCGCCGCATCGCTGAAGAGGTGATGGCCGATCTGGACAAGGAGACGGTGGACATGCGTCCGAACTTCGACGACACGCTGCAGGAACCCAGCGTGATGCCCACCCGCATCCCGAACCTGCTGGTGAACGGCGCCGCCGGTATCGCCGTCGGCATGGCCACCAACATGGCCCCGCACAACCTGAGCGAAGTGTGCGACGCCACCATCGCCTACATCGATGATCGTGAGATCGACACGGTGGGCCTGATGCAGCACATCAAGGGACCTGACTTCCCGACAGGTGGCACCATCCATGGTATCGAAGGCGTGCGCGAAGCGTATGAGACCGGCCGTGGACGTGTCGTGCTACGCGCAAAAGCGCACATCGAGGAGGATCCCAAGACCGGTCGCGAGACCATCATCGTCACCGAGATCCCCTACATGGTTGGCAAGGCCGGGCTCTTCAAGAAGACCTGCGACCTGGTGAACGAGAAGAAGATCGAAGGCATCAGCGACGCGCGCGACGAGAGCGATCGCAACGGCATCCGCATCGTGTACGAGGTGAAGCGCGACGCCATGGCGAGCGTGGTGCTGAACCAGCTGTACAAGTTCAGCGAGATGCAGACCAGCTTCAGCATCAACAGCATCGCGCTGGTGAAGGGCCGCCCCATGATGCTCGACCTTGAAGGAGCTCATCAGCAACTTCGTGGAGCACCGCCATGATGTGGTGGTGCGCCGCACCAAGTTCGACCTGCGCAAGGCCGAGGAGCGTGCACACATCCTGGAAGGTCTGCTCATCGCTCTGGACCATCTGGACGAAGTGATCAAGCTGATCCGCGCCAGCCAGACGCCGGACGAGGCACGCGACGGACTAATGAGCCAGTTCGGCCTCAGCGAGATCCAGGCCCGTGCCATCCTGGACATGCGCCTGCAGCGCCTCACCGGACTCGAGCGCGACAAGATCAAGGCGGAGTACAACGAACTGATGACGCTGATCGCCCACCTGAAGGCCGTGCTGGCCGATGAAGGCATGCGTTACGACATCATCAAGAAGGAGACGCTCGAGATCAAGGAGAAGTATGGCGACAAGCGCCGCACCGTGATCGTGACCGCCGGTGGCATGATGAGCATGGAGGACCTGATCGCGGACGACGCGGTGGTGGTCACCATCAGCCACCTGGGCTACATCAAGCGCACCAACCTGGGCGAATTCCGCACGCAGGGGCGAGGAGGCATCGGTAGCCGTGGGAGCACCACGCGCGACGAGGACTTCCTGGAGCACCTGTTCGTGGCCACGAACCACAACTACCTGCTCATCTTCACCCAGAAGGGCCGCTGCTTCTGGATGCGTGTGTACGACATCCCCGAAGGCACGCGCCAGAGCAAGGGACGCGCGATCATCAACCTGGTGCAGCTCGAGAGCGACGACAAGGTGGTGGCTTACCTGAACGTGAAGGACCTCAAGAGCGAGGACTACCTGAACAACCACTTCGTAGTGCTGTGCACCAAGAAGGGCATCATCAAGAAGACCACGCTGGAGGCGTACAGCCGTCCGCGCGCCAATGGCATCATCGCCGTGGGCATCCGCGAGGGCGACGAACTGTTGGAGGCGCGCCTCACCAACGGCAACTGCCACATCATCATGGCCAGCAAGGACGGCAAGGCCATCCACTTCGAGGAAAGCCGTGTGCGCCCGATGGGCCGCGGTGCCAGCGGTGTGCGCGGCATGAACCTCGATGACGCGGACGGCAAGAATCAGGTGGTCGGCATGATCACCATCGACGCGGCCGAATCCGCCACGCGCCAGGTGCTCGTTGTGAGCAGCAAGGGCTATGGCAAACGCAGTCCAGTGGACGATTACCGCATCATCAACCGCGGTGGCAAGGGCGTGAAGACGCTGCAAGTGACCGATAAGACCGGCAAGCTCGTCGCCATCAAGGACGTGCGCGATGACGACCACCTCATGATCATCACCCGCAACGGCATCACCATCCGCATGAGCCTTGCCGAAATGCGCGTGCTGGGTCGTGCTACACAAGGTGTGCGCCTGATCGAACTGCGCGATAAGGACAAGATCGCGGCGGTGGCGAAGGTGGACAGCGAGCTGCACGAGGACGACGAGGAAGCGGCCGCAGCGGAGGGTGAACCCAACACCCCGGAAGGTGGCGTTGATGGCGCTGGGCCTGATGCGGAAGCGGATGGCACTGATGTTGCAGAGGACGCACCCGAAGCGTGATCGAACCACAAGTTGAACCAACACCCACGCCGACCATCGGCGATCGACGGATGAAGAAGACACTTTTTACCCTGGGCCTTTTGGTGAGCATGGCGGCCACCGCGCAGAACAGCAGCGTGGTGAGCGCATTCATGGCCATGGAGGACAACAAACTCGCCGAGGCAGCTGGATACATCGAGCCTGCCATACTCAATGAGGGAACGATGGTGAAGGAGAAGACCTGGCGCTACCGTGGCCAGATCTACAGCCGCATCCTCTTCAGCGATGATGCTGCGCTGAAGGCACAGTTCCCGGATGCCTTGGACAAGGCCGTGGCCAGCTTCCAGAAGGCCATGGAACTCGACGTGAAGGGCGCCGAGAAGGAGAACAACCAGAAGGCCCTGCGCGCCCTGCAAGGCATGGCGCTGAATGCTGGTAATGACGCCTTCACCGCGAAGGATTACGATCAAGCGGTAATGCGTTACGGCCAGAGCGAGAGCATTGCGAAGGTCTTCGGCGAGATCGACAGCAACGCGGTGTTCAACAGCGCCCTGGCTTATGAGAGCAAGGGCGACTTCGCCAACGCCCTGCAGCGTTACCAGCAGTGCCTGTCCATCGGCTACGACAAGCCGGAGATCTTCCGCTACACGGCGAACCTGCAGAAACGCAATAACGACCTGGACGGGGCCATCGCCACCACCCAGGCCGGCCGCAAGCGCCACCCGAACGACAAGGATCTGATGCTGGATGAAGTGGCCTACCTCCAGGAGGCCGGTCGCACGAACGAGGTGGAGAGCAGTGTGAAAGTGGCTTTGGAAAAGGATCCGGGCAACACCATCCTCCACAGCCTGTTGGCCAGCATCTACGAAGGCAAGGCCGATCCCAAGGGCGGAACCAAGCCCGCCGAGGCCGAGATGTACAAGTGGTACGACATGGCCGAGGCCGAGTACAAGAAGAGCATCGAGCTCGATCCGAAGTTCTTCGACAGCTACTTCAACATCGGCGTTCTCTACAACAACCGCGCGGCCTACGAGTACGACAAGGCCAGCAACATCAAGGATGATGCAGCCTATACGAAGGCGAAGAAGGTGGCCGATGACGTGTACATCAAGGCCGTACCCTATTTCGAAAAGGCACACGAGCTGAAGCCCGATGACCGTCCGACCATGGCGCAGCTGAAAACACTCTACGCCAAAATGGGTGAGACCGAGAAGTTCAACGCGATGAAGAAGCTGCTCGGCGAGTAGGCTTTTCCAGCTGTCGATGAAGCGCCCCGGCCATGGTCGGGGCGCTTTGCGTTTCAGCGGGCCTGACGGGCCGCACCGATGTGTGCGAGGGCCGAGGGCAGGTCGTGATATAGCATATCCGGTCCGGTGATCCCGGCTTCCATGAGGTCTTTCACCACGGTGGGCTGCACGCCGGTGATGTACACCTTGATCCGGCGTCGCTCCATGGTCTGCACAATGTCCTTGAGCCGATGCAGGCCGGTGGCATCGATCAGGGGCACATGGCGCATCACCAATACCAGCACGCGGTGCCCGTCGCTGATGGTCTTCAGCGTGTTCGCGAAGGTCTGAGCGGCACCGAAGAACAGGGGGCCGTTGATCTCGTACACGAGCACATCCCCTGGAATGTTGGACCGCTCATCATCGACGTTCGTGGCGCTTTCCACAGGCGAAAGCAACTGGTCCAGCTGCACGGTGTCGCTCATGCGTTTCATGAAGAGGAAGGCCGCGAGCACCATCCCGATCTCGATGGCGATCACGAGGTCGAACACCACCGTGAGGAAGAAGGTCACCAGCAGCACCGCGCGGTCATAGCGATTGGTGCGGAACACGGTACGGAAGGCATGCAACTCGCTCATGTTCCACGCCACTACTACCAGGATGCCAGCGAGACAGGCCATGGGAATATGGCCGGCCAGCGGCGCTGCGGCCAGCATGATGACCAGTAGCGTGATCGCGTGCACCAGGCCGGCCACCGGTGTACGACCACCGTTCTTCACATTGGTGGCCGTGCGCGCAATGGCCCCGGTCGCGGGAATTCCACCGAACAGGGCCGATGCGATGTTCGCCCCGCCCTGTGCCACCAGTTCCATGTTGCTGCGATGTTGACCACCGATGGCACCATCGGCCACCACGGCCGAAAGCAAGGATTCAATGCTGCCGAGCAAGGCGATCGCCAGGGCGGGTTGCAGGAGGTCCCGGATGGTTTCCAACTGGATGGTGGGGATATGGGGCAGCGGCAGGCTGCGCGGGATCTCGCCGAAGCGGGAACCGATGGTCTCCACGGAAAGGCCGGACCAGTGCACCAGCGCCGTTGCGGCAACAATGGCCACCAACGTGGCCGGGACCTTGGGCCACAAGCGTGGCAGGAGCAGGGTGATCAGGATCGTTCCCACGCCGATCCCCAGGGCCGCAAGATCGATCGCGTTCCGCTCGTTGAAGTAGGCCGCCCACTTCTCCAGGAAGCCGGCCGGCACATGCTGCATCCGCAGGCCCAGCAGGTCGTTGATCTGCGCCGAGAAGATGATCACGGCAATGCCCGAAGTGAAGCCGACGATCAGCGTGTGGGGGAAGTAACGCAACAGCGCTCCGAAACGCAGAAGCCCCATGAGCAGAATGATGAAGCCGGCCATGAACGTGGCGATCGTCAGCCCGTCCACCCCGTGCTTCTGAACGATGCCGTACACGATCACGATGAAGGCGCCCGTGGGGCCACCGATCTGCACGCGACTTCCGCCGAACGCACTGATGATGAAGCCCCCGATGATCGCCGTGATCAAGCCTTTCTCCGGCGACACGCCCGAAGCGATCGCAAAGGCGATGGCCAGCGGCAAGGCCACGATCCCCACCACCAGGCCGGCCATCACATCGCGTCCGAACTGCTCGCGCGTGTAGCCCTTGGATAACAGGTCGAATGCCTTGGGAACGAATTCGCCCTGGCGCATATGACCACGAAGGTGGACATTGCAGAGCTGGGATGACTGACGATCGTCAGTTCCTCTCATCGCCGCATCCGGCATTTTCGCGTCCGTGAAGCCTGCGGAACTGACCTCCGTCACCTGCTACCACTGCGGCGATCCGTGCGTGGATGAGCAGCGCAAGCACGATGGTCATGACTTCTGCTGCCAGGGCTGCGAGGTGGTGTACGACCTGCTGAACGAAAGCGGGATGTGCGAGTATTACGCACTTGACCGCTCGCCGGGGGTGAAACAGCGCAGCACGCTGGACGAGCCGCGCACGGAGCTCTTCGACCTGGATGAGGTACGCAAGGACCTGGTGGAGTTCAGCGAGGACGGCATTACACGCGTGCGGTTCCATGTACCCCAGATGCATTGCAGTTCGTGCATCTGGCTGCTGGAGAACCTCGATCGCATCGATCGTGCCATCATCCGCTCGCGCGTGTCGTTCACCGACAAGGAACTGGTGGTGAACTTCCGCGAGGAACAGTTGGGCCTTGGTGCTCTGGTGAAGTTGCTGCGCCGCATCGGTTACGGCCCACAGCTCACGGGCCCTTCAGCCGGGCGCAAGGTGAAGGCCCCGGTACCGCATATGGTTTACGTGCGGCTGGGTGTGGCCGGCTTCATCTTCGGCAACACCATGCTCTTCAGCTTTCCCGAATACCTCGGGGCCGCTGGCAACGAAGCGGGGTTGCGTACCGGGTTCCAGTGGCTCACCGTCTTGTTCTCGTTCCCCGTGGTGTTCTTCCTCAGCACCGACTTCTTCCGCAGTGCGTGGGCCGGGCTTCGCAGCCGCACGGTGAACATCGATCAACCCATTGCGTTAGGCATCGTGGCCTTGTGGTCGCGCAGCCTGTGGGATGTGATCACCGGCATCGGTCCGGGCTACTTCGATTCCCTGGCGGGACTGTTGTTCTTCCTGCTCATCGGGCGATGGTATCAGGCCTACACCTACCGCGCGCTGCGCTTCGATCGGGCGTTGGAGGACTTCCTGCCCTTGGTGGTGCTGCGCAGGACGGCGAGCGGGGAGGAGCCGGTGAAAGTGGCCGACCTGCGACCGGGCGACCGCATCGTGGTGCGCGATCAGGAGCTGGTGCCGGTGGATGCGATCCTGAAGGATGGCGATGGGCACATCGACAACAGCTTCATCACCGGCGAGCCCATGCCGGTGCGTCGTAACGTGGGCGATGTGATCCGCGCGGGTGGCCGTCAACGCGGCGCCGCCATCGAACTGGAGGTCACGCGCACCTTCGCCGACAGCCGCCTGAAGCAGTTGTGGTCCGAACAGGCCAACACGCACGCGCGGCCGTTGATGCCGAAGATGATCGATGGCGTGGCGCGGCGCTTCACCATGGCGGTGCTGCTGATCTCCGCAGGCGCAGCGCTCTATTGGCTGGGCCATGATCCGAAACAGGTGTGGCCGGTGGTCACGGCGGTGCTCATCGTGGCCTGCCCCTGCGCACTCGCGTTGAGCATGCCCTTCGCTTACGGCCACACGATCAGGTTGCTCGGCAAACGCGGCCTCTTCCTGCGCGATGCCGAAGTGGTGGAGCGCCTGGCCCATATCGACACGGTGGTGTTCGACAAGACCGGAACACTTACCGCGCGTGAAGCCTATGAGGTGCGATGGCAGGGACGACCGCTGGGCGACGCGGAGCAGTTGTGGGTGCGATCCTTGGCGCGCAACAGCACACACCCCTTGAGCGCGGTGCTCGTGCAGGAGTTGAAAGGTCCCACGCTTTCCGCAACGCAAGTGGAGGAGGAGGCGGGTGCCGGTGTTGCCGGAATGATCAGTGGGCATGCGGTGCGGATCGGTTCCTCGGCCTTCTGTGGTGCCGGAGAACAGCACCGCGCGGCGGGCGAAGCACACGTGCACATCACCATCGACGGTCTGCACCGGGGCTGGTTCGCCATATATAAGCGGACCCGCAACGGCATCCTGCACGCTGTGGCATTATTGGAAGAACGCATGCGATTGGCGCTGCTCACCGGCGATGCCACCGTGGATCACGCGTTCCAACAGGCCTTCAAGAGCGGCCAATTACGCACGCGTTGCTCTCCTGCGGACAAGTCGGGCTATGTGAGGGAGCAGCAGGACCTGGGACATCGCGTGTTGATGGTGGGCGACGGGCTGAACGATGCCGTGGCCCTCGGCCAGAGCGATGTGAGCATCACGGTAACGGAGACCAGCGCGGCGCTGACACCGGCCAGCGATGCCATCCTGGAGGCCGATGCCCTGAAGGACCTTCCGCGCTTCATGCTCATGGCACGACGTGCGCGGCGCATTGTGATCGGCAGTCTGTTCATTTCGCTCTGTTACAATGTGGTCGGCGTGTCCTTCGCCGTGAGCGGCCACCTCACCCCGCTTGTCGCCGCCGTGCTGATGCCGCTGAGCTCTGTGACCGTGGTGGGCTTTGTAACGGTGGCAGTATGGGTGGCGGACCGACGGACCACGTGAAAAACCATGACCACGCTATCAACAACAGCCACTGGAAAAACTTACAGTTGGCCGCCAGCCGCGGGCCTGGCCAGGAAACTGACGGAAGTCAGCATCGCACTGCCTCATGCCTGTCACATTCGCGCCACCAGCCTCTGAATTGATGAGCGTCATCTTTCTCCTGATCACTGCCAGTACCCTGGTCGCCGGGCTCTTCCTGGCGGCCTTCCTGTGGGCGGTGCGCACGGGGCAGTACGATGATGACCGGTCGCCGGCGGTACGTATGCTGCACGACCCTGTTCCTTCCACCATCGAACCACTTTCCGCTTCCACCGCTTCATCCCGCAAGGACCCGAACGAAACCATGTGACCCCATGATCGAACGATTCCAATATGACAACCGCATCGTCAAGAACTTCCTGTTCATCACCATTCTGTGGGGAACCGTGGGGATGTTGGTCGGGCTTATCATCGCGCTGCAACTGGTGCTGCCCGACTTCAACATGGCGGCCTGGTTCTCCTTTGGGCGCCTGCGTCCCCTGCACACCAACGCGGTGATCTTCGCCTTTGTGGGCAACGGCATATTCGCCGGTGTTTACTACAGCTTGCAGCGCCTGCTGAAGACGCGCATGTTCAGCGACGGCATTGAGCCAGATCCACTTCTGGGGATGGCAGTTGATCATCGTGGCTGCAGCGGTCACCTTGCCGCTGGGCATGACCACCGGCAAAGAGTACGCCGAGCTGGAATGGCCCATCGACATCGGTATCACGCTGATCTGGGTGGTCTTCGGCATCAACATGTTCGGCACCATCCTGAAGCGGCGTGAGCGACACCTGTACGTGGCCATCTGGTTCTACATCGCCACCTGGGTCACGGTGGCCATGTTGCACATCGTCAACAGCATCGAACTGCCGATCAGCCTGACGAAGAGCTATAGCTGGTATGCCGGGGTGCAGGACGCGCTGGTGCAGTGGTGGTACGGTCACAATGCGGTGGCCTTCTTCCTCACCACGCCGTACCTGGGCCTGATGTACTACTTCCTGCCCAAGGCAGCGAACCGTCCGGTATACAGCTACAAGCTCTCCATCATCCACTTCTGGGCGCTGATCTTCATCTACATCTGGGCCGGTCCGCACCACTTGTTGTACAGCGCGCTGCCCGAATGGGCGCAGAGCTTGGGCGTGGTCTTCAGCATCATGCTGATCGCACCGAGCTGGGGCGGCATGTTGAACGGCCTGCTCACCCTGCGCGGTGCGTGGGACCGTGTGCGCGAGGATCCCGTGCTGAAGTTCTTCGTGGTGGCCGTTACCTGCTACGGCATGGCCACGCTCGAAGGACCGCTGCTCAGTTTGAAGTCCTTGAACGCCATTGCGCACTTCACCGATTGGATCATTGCACACGTGCACATCGGCGGCATCGGGTGGAACGGCTTCATGACCTTCGGCATGGTGTACTGGCTGGTTCCCCGTTTGTACGGCACGAAGCTCTACTCCACGAACCTGGCCAATACGCACTTCTGGCTGGGTACGCTCGGCATCGTTTTCTACGCTGTGCCGCTGTACTTCGCCGGCTTCACCCAGAGCCTGATGTGGAAGCAGTTCACACCGGATGGCTACCTGGTGTACAAGAACTTCCTCGATACGCTGCTGGAGATCCGCATGGCGTACTGGCTGCGCGTGTTGGGCGGCACCATCTACCTGGTGGGTGTGTTCATCATGATCTACAACGTGTGGAAGACCGTGGGCGCTGGCAAGCTCATCGCCAACGAGGACGCCGAGGCCATGCCATTGGACAAGGTGGGTGTGGTGAACGAGAGCGGCCACTGGCATCGCTGGATCGAGCGCCGGCCCATCCAAATGCTGGTGTTCAGCCTGGTGGTGGTGGGCATCGGAGGCCTGTTCGAACTGGTCCCCACCTTCCTCGTGAAGTCGAACATCCCCACCATCGCCAGCGTGAAACCGTACACGCCGCTGGAGTTGCAGGGTCGGGACATCTACATACGCGAAGGCTGTTACACCTGTCACTCGCAGATGATCCGTCCATTCCGCAGCGAGACCGTTCGCTATGGCGAATACGCAAAGGCGGGTGAGTTCGTGTATGACCATCCGTTCCAGTGGGGCAGCAAGCGCACGGGTCCCGATCTGCTGCGCGAGGGCGGCAAGAACCCGGACAGCTGGCACTACTACCACATGTTCGACCCCACGAGCACCAGTCCGGGATCGTTGATGCCAGCGTATCCCCACCTGCACAATGATGTGCTGGACATCAGCACCACCCAAAAAAAGATCGAGGCGATGCGCACAATGGGCGTACCCTATGCCGAGGACTTCCCGGCAAAGGCCAACGACGACCTGCGCGCACAAGCTCGCAGCATCGCGGAGAGCCTGAAGAAGGACGGCATCACCGCGCCGGATGACCGCGAGATCATCGCCGTGATCGCTTACCTGCAACGCCTCGGTACGGACATCAAAGCGAAGACCACAACCACGGCGGCCGCCGCACAACCCTGATCCGCATGCTCAAGTTCATCAAACACCATCTGGACACCATCGGCGGGATCGAGCTCTATCCGATGCTCTCCTTCGTGGTCTTCTTCCTGTTCTTCATCACCATGCTGCTGTGGCTGGTGAAGGTGAGCAGGAACCACGTGGATCACATGTCCGCACTGCCGTTGAGCGATGATGCACCTCAAGCCCATGAACACCATGCGCACTGAACCGACCATGTCCGCCCGCACATTCCTGCTCGTCCTGGTGGCGCTTGGTGCGCTCCCTGTGATGGCCCAGGCCACATCACCCGCACCCGTGCAGGCCGCCGAGCCGGTGTCGATGACGGTGAATTACATTCTGTTGGCGGTGGCCGTTATCCAGGCCATCTTCATCATGAGCATGTCCAGCATCATGCGCACGATGGGTGCACCGGGGGCCGGGTGGATCCGTCGCCGGGGTACACGCGCACTCGTCCTTCTGCCGTTCGCGCTGGCCGCAATGCAGGCCAACGCGCAAGCCTATCAGGGTGATGGCAGCACCATCAGCAGCACCACCTTATTCTGGTGGCTGCTGGTGACGAACGTGCTGCTGCTCGCGGTGCTGTTGGTGCAATTGATCCTGATGAAGGGTATCACCCGCGCACTCACCGGCGAGGATGAAATGGTGCAGGAGGATCCTCTGCCCACCGGACCGAGCTGGGAGGAGCGCGTCCTGCAGAGCCTTACGCGTCGGGCGCCCGTGGAAAAGGAGCAGGATCTGCTCATGCACCACGAGTATGATGGCATCCGCGAACTGGATAACGTGTTACCGCCCTGGTGGCTGTGGCTGTTCTATATCACCGTAGCGTGGGGTGTCATCTACCTCATCAACGTGCACGTGATCAACGTGGTGCCCCACCAGGACGAGGAGTATGCCCAGGAAATAGCCCAGGCGCAAGCGGACGTGGATGCGTTCAACGCGCGGCAGATGGGGCAGGTGGATGAGAATACGGTCACACTCCTCACGGATGCAGGAACACTGGCAGCCGGAAAAGGCAACTTCAAACAGTACTGCGCGACCTGTCATGGACAGGGTGGCGAGGGCATTGCCGGACCCAACCTTACGGATCCCTACTGGTTGCATGGCGGCGATGTGAAGAGCATTTTCACCGTCATCAAGTATGGTGTTGCCGGAAAGGCCATGAAATCATGGAAGGAGGACTTCAAGCCGTTGGAGATGCAGGCGCTGGCCAGTTACGTACTGACCTTACAAGGCACCAACCCGCCGAACCCGAAGGCACCCGAGGGCGAACTGTTCAAGGGCACGGTCGCTCCACCAGACAGCTCGGCAACACCGGCCAATAGCCCCGGAGCACCAGCGGACAGCGCCAAGGTGGCCGAGCGTTAGCGATGGACCAGAAACAACCCGCACACGTCAAAAGGGACGAAAGCTTCCGCGACTCCATCGCCACGGTGGACAAGCAGGGGAAGCGGGTGTGGGTCTATCCGAAGCAGGCGCACGGCAAGTTCACGAACTGGCGGCGGTGGTTCGGCTACGCCTTGCTGGCCTTGCTCTTCGCGGGACCGTTCATCCGCATCGGAGGCGAGCCTTTGATGATGTTCAACATCATCGACCGCCGCTTCGTGTTCTTCGGTCAGAGCTTCTGGCCGCAGGACTTCCTGATCTTCGTGCTGGGCTTCATCAGCTTCATCATCTTCATCGCGCTGTTCACCGTGGCCTTCGGCCGCCTGTTCTGCGGGTGGGCCTGTCCGCAAACGGTGTTCATGGAGCAGGTGTTCCGCCGGATCGAGTACGCCATCGAGGGCGATTGGAAGCAGCAACAGGCCCTGAACAAGGGACCCATGAGCACTGATCGCATCTGGAAGAAGAGCCTCAAGCACACACTGTTCTTCGGCATCTCCTTCCTGATCAGCAACATCTTCCTTGCCTACATCATCGGCAGCGACGAACTGCTGCACATCATCCGCGATCCATCCTCCAAGCACACGGGCGGTCTGATGGCGATCATCATCTTCAGCGGTGTGTTCTACGGCAACTTCGCCTTCTTCCGCGAGCAGGCCTGCACCACCGTATGTCCATACGGCCGCCTGCAAGGCGTGCTCCTGGACCGCAAGAGCGTGGTGATCGCCTACGACCATGTGCGCGGCGAACCGCAAGGGCCTGTTCCGCAAGGGCGAGGACCGCACGGCGGCGGGCAAGGGCGACTGCATCGACTGTAAAGCCTGCGTGCACGTGTGCCCCACGGGCATCGACATCCGCAACGGCACACAGCTCGAATGTGTGAACTGCACGGCCTGCATCGATGCCTGCGACCACATGATGACGAGCGTGGGCCTGCCCACAGGGCTGGTGCGTTACGCCAGCGAATCGGAGATCGCGGAGAAGAAGCCTTGGCGCTTCAACCTGCGCATGAAGGCTTATACAGCGGTCCTGGTGGCCCTGGTGGGTGTATTGGTCGCGTTGATCCTTCTGCGCAGCGACACGGAAACCACGGTGTTGCGCGCACAGGGCATGCTCTTCCAGCGTGCGGAGGACGGGCGGATCAGCAACATCTATGCTTTGAAGGTGATGAACAAATCACATTACGACCTGCCGCTGCGTTTCGAACTGCTCAACGCATCGGGTGAGATCAAGCTGATCGGAAAACCCATGAGCGTGAAGGCCGGAACACTGGGGGAGGGGGAGGTGATGATCCTGCTCGGCACGGACCAATTGCACGGCATGAAGACCAAGCTGCGCATCGGCGTATACAGCGGTGAGCGCCTGTTGGAGAAAGTGAGCACCTCTTTCGTGGGACCCATCAACGCAGACAACACATGAACTGGGGAAAAGGACTTGCGCTCGCCATGATCGCTTTCGCGGGCATGATGGCCTACTTTCTGGTGCGGGCTTCGCAGAACCCGGAACCGCTGATCACGGAAGGCTACTACGAGCAGGAACTCGTTTACCAGGCACGCATCGACGCCACGGAACATGCATCCGCGCTCGGGGCGATGCGCATGCAGGCCGATCGCCAAAGCGTGATGTTGACGTTCCCGGCCCTGGCCGATGCACCGAAGGTCACGGGCCGATTGAAGCTGATCCGCACCAATGAGCCCAAGCTGGACCGTGAAGTCGCGGTGGCCCATGTGGCCGATGGCACGCCGATGAACATGGCCGTGGAGGTTGTCACCGGACAGTACATCGCCCAATTGGAATGGTCGGTGAACGGCCAGCCCTGCTACACGGAACAACGCTTGATCGTGCCATGAACGCGCTGCTGCTGCCGGCCCTGTTGCTGGGCGCTGCGGGCAGCGCTCACTGCGTGGTGATGTGCGGCCCCATCGCCCTGGCCGTGCCCGTGCCGGGCCGTGGCATGATCGCCCGCGTTGGCAGCACCTTGCTCCTTAACTCCGGGCGACTGGTCACCTATGCGTTGCTGGGCGCCATGGTCGGCACGTTCGGCATGGGCTTGCGGCTCGCGGGACTTCAGCAGGCGGTGTCCATCGCTGCGGGATGTATGCTGCTGCTTGCTGTCCTGATGCCCCGCCTGTTGGATCATATCGGAAGCGCGGGGCTCATCGCCTTGGGCATTTCGCGCATCCGATCGTTCATGGCGCGCCACCTGCGCCGCACCGCTCCCGAGGCCATTTTTCTGTCCGGAATGCTGAACGGGATGTTACCATGTGGCCTGGTCTACGCAGCGCTGATCGGATCACTCGCGCTGGGTTCCACCCTGAGCGGCATGCTGTTCATGGTGCTGTTCGGGCTGGGCACGTGGCCTGCGCTTTTCGCGGTGAGGCTGAGCGGTGGTATGCTGGGCACACGCGCGCGACGTTCCCTTCTTCGGCTGGCACCGGTGGCCATGACCGTCATGGGTGCACTGCTCATCCTCCGGGGCCTCGACCTGGGTATTCCTGTTCATCAGCCCCAGCGCCCCTTCGCTACCTTTCGCGGCCAGCGACTGCGAACAACCTTGAACAATGAACGAACCATCAACCGACCATGACCACAGCGACCAAACGCGTACACATCACAGACCTGCACAGTGACCATTCACTGTGGCTGAACAGTCTCAGCTTCTTCAAGGAGGAGATCAACATCCTGGAACGTAGGCTGGAGGAGGTGGCCAAGCGCAATACGGAGAGCGAGGTGTTGGCCCACCTTGAGCACTTCCAGAACCAGTACATCCGTCAGCGCGAGGTGATCGATGAGCTGCGGCATGACATCAAGCAGCACGAGAACTCGCTGGAGCATGCTGTGAAGGAGAATGCCACCGCTGTGGACCACCGTCTATTTCCCGACCACACCGACTTACGCGACAGGGTGATCACCTTCGAGAAGCTGTACGCGGACCTGAAGGCCGAGCTGATGCGCTGGCTGTCCGAGCGGCTCTGAGCACGTCCCATCCGATGCATGGAAAAGCGCGGCGCCCCCGCGCTTTTCCTGTTATGGCTGGGATACTCGCCTTTTTTGGCCATTGCTGACGTAGGTCAGGAAAGAGGCGTTACGGCGCTGGTACGTTTGCCACCAGCACGTGCATATGTCCGCTGACGTCATCCATACCATTCGCGAACTCGTTCAGGAGTTGCTTCGTCATCGCGATGTGGTCGCCTATCCCAGCATATTGGCACGTTACCGCGGACCCAGCATCGACCTGGAACCTTATTACCGTTGGAATTCGCGTCATTACACACGCACGTGCATCCAGCGGAACCGCGAATTTGAATTGTTGGTGATCTGTTACGAACCGGGCCAACGGACCAGTATACACGACTACGACAGCCAGACGGCATGGATCCATCCCGTCATGGGCGAGGTCGTGGAGGAACGATTCATACTGCAGGCAGGAGATGGTGTTAAGCCAATTGAGGAAAAGCACTTGCGTCCGGGCACCGATGATTCCCTGTCGAACGGCAACACGATCCATCGTTTCACGAACCGCGGAGCAGGGCGCGCCGTCACCTTGAACCTCTACGCCCGACCGATGAGCAAATGGCGTGTGTTCGACGAGCATACCGGTATGGCGACCATTGCCCCGGTGGGCCCGCCGAGGTGAACAACAAGCCCCTTCGGCTATCTTTCCCACATGATCACACACCTCGGTCGCGGCTTGGACAAAGCGGATGTGGCCCGCGTGTGTGAAATGCTTTTCAGCACGGCGGCAGAGGGCCTGGTGGTGGTGGATGATTCGGGCGTCATACTGATGCACAATCCCGCGGCTTGGATCGCTCTTCGGTTATGCGGACGGCGGAGTTGATCGGCCGACCCATCGAGGACCTCCTGCCTGCCGAGTCTGCGCCACCGGCATGTTCAGCATAGGCTCGGATACAACGCCCATCCGGTGCAGCGCTCCATGGGTTCCGGCATGGACCTCAAGGCCCAACGCAAGGATGGAACGGTGATCCCCGTGGAGGTGAGCCTCAACCACTTCAAGGTGGATGAGAAGAACTATGTCATGGGACTGGTCACGGACATCAGTTTGCGCAGGGCGGCCGAGGACGCCCTGATCCGCACGAATCAGGAGCTGGAGGATCGCGTGGAAAAGCGGACCATCGAACTGAAACAAGCCGAGAACAGTGTTCGCGAGGCGCTGGCCAAGGAGCGGGATGTAAATGCCCTGAAGAGCCGCTTCGTTTCCATGGCCAGCCATGAGTTCCGCACGCCGCTGAGCACCATCATGAGCAGCGTCGACCTGATCGGCCGCTATACCGAAGTAGCTGCCGATGAGAAAGTGCAGAAACACGTGGGCAGGATCCGCTCCAAGGTGCGCGAGCTCACCGCCATGCTCAACGAATTCCTGTCGCTGGAGCGCATCGAGGAAGGCCAGGTGCACCCCAATCCCACCGAATTCGACCTCGTGGACCTGAGCATCGAACTCCTCGAGGAACTGCGTACCCTGGCCAAGCCCGGGCAGGAGATCACCTACGATCACACTGGGGATGATCGTGTCGTCCTCCTTGACCGGCAGATGCTCAGCAACGTGATGACCAACCTGGTCACCAACGCGGTGAAGTATTCTCCGGAGGATAAGGTCATCCACCTGCAAACACAGTTGAAGGACCAGCGACTCACCATCACGGTCACCGATGAAGGCATCGGCATTCCGGCCGAGGACCAGCATCATCTGTTCGACCGCTTCTTCCGCGGAAGCAATGCGCTCACTATCCAGGGCACCGGGCTTGGACTCAACATCGTAAAGCGCTACCTTGAACTGCTGGCCGGTACCATCTCCTTCACCAGTCGCCCCGGCAATACCACATTCGTCGTGGAACTGCCCCAGCGTCTTCCAAGTGCGCCATGATACCATCGAGAGCCCACCAGAACCCATGAAGACCATCCTGTTGATCGAGGACGATGCGGACATGCGCGACAACACCGCGGAGATGCTTGAACTGGCCAACTACCGTGTGCTGAAAGCGGAGAACGGCAAGCGCGGCGTGGATATGGCCCGGCAGGAGGTGCCGGATCTGGTGCTCTGCGACATCATGATGCCCGAGCTCGACGGGTACGGTGTGCTGCACTTACTGGGGCGGGAGCCCCGGACGGCGGAAGTACCGTTCATCTTCCTCACTGCGAAGACCGAGCGAAGCGAAGTACGCAAGGGCATGGAACTGGGGGCGGATGACTACCTGACCAAGCCCTACGAGGAAAGCGAGTTGTTGAATGCCATCGAGGGACGCTTGAAGCGCAGCGAACTCTTCCGCAAAGGATTCGATGGGGGCCTGGAAGGGCTCAACAAGTTCATGGATCAGGCCAGGGGCGTGGAGGCCTTGAAGGACCTCGGCCGGGACCGGAAACACCGCCAGGTGCCCAAGAAGGAGGTGATCTTCCACGAGGGGGATGAGCTCCGGCAGCTACCATACCTCATATCGGGTAAGGTCCGCACCTTTAAGATCAACAACGACGGGAAGGAATTCGTGACGGGCCTTCACTCCGCCGGGGATATGCTGGGCTACATGGGCCTGCTGGAAGGAGGCTACGCCATCGAAACGGCCGAGGCATTGGAGGACTGTGAGGTGTCCATGATCCCCCGGGAGGACCTGCTGGCATTGCTTTACCGCGATCGCGATGTCAGCATCCGCTTCATCCGCATGCTGGCCCGGGATGTGAAGGAGAAGGAGCAGCACCTGCTGCAGCTGGCGTACGCCAGCGTTCGCCAGCGTGTGGCACAGGCCCTTTTGCGTGTGCATGCGCGGTACGCGCAAGCCGGTACTCCGGAACTGGGTGTTCGGATCAGCCGCGAGGACCTGGCCAGCATCGTGGGCACGGCGACCGAATCGCTGATCCGTTGCCTCACGGACCTGAAGGACGAAGGCTTGATCGAAACGCACGGCCGCGATATCCGGATAACCAACAAGGCAGGGCTGGATCGGCTTGCCAAGGGTTAACAGGCGAGGCCCCATCCACCCAGGCAACAGCAACGCATGAGCAAGGGAAGCACCGGATGGCAGTTGATGGTGAATGAGGCAGGTGACCTCGCGCGCTTCACCGGCCGATTCTTCCAGCATGCCTGGTCGGAGCGTTTCGAATGGCGCGAATTGTTGCGCCAGTGCTTCATCAACGGCTATCGTTCATTCCCCCTGGTCGCGGTCACCGGCTTCATCATGGGCATTGTCCTCACGGTGCAATCGCGGCCAACGCTGGCGCGCTTCGGGGCCGAGAGCCTGCTGCCCTCCATGGTGGCCATCTCCATGGTGCGCGAGATCGCACCCGTGATCACGGCCTTGATCTGCGCAGGAAAGATCGGCTCCAGCATGGGCGCGGAACTGGGGTCTATGAAGGTGACCGAACAGATCGATGCCATGGAAGTGTCCGGCACCAATCCGTTCCGCTACCTGGTCGTTACGCGGGTCTGGAGCACCATCCTGATGCTGCCGCTGCTGGTGATCCTGGCGGATGTCATCGCCATCTGGGCCTGCTTCCTTGGCGTGAACATCAAGGATGTGGTGAGCTGGGAGCTGTTCCAGCGGCAGGTGATGGAATCGCTCGAGTTCAGCGATGTACTCCCGGCGCTCATCAAAGTCCTTCTTCTTCGGACTGGCCATCGGCATTGTCGGCTGCTTCAAGGGTTACAGCACCGAGAAGGGAACGGAAGGGGTGGGGCGTGCGGCGCATTCGGCCGTGGTCGTTTCCTCGTTGATCATCTTCATCATGGACCTTGTCGCAGTGCAGGTCACCGACATCATGGGATTGAACTGATGGATACCAGCGCCCCCGATACAACTGTGCAAGGACCGGTGATCTCGGTCCGCGACCTGCACAAATCCTTCGGCAGCAATCACGTACTGCGCGGATTCGATATGGACGTGCAGCGCGGGGAGAACATGATGGTGCTGGGCAAGTCTGGCTCCGGTAAGTCCGTCCTCATCAAGTTGATCGTCGGCCTGTTGAAGCCGGAAAAAGGTTCTGTGAGCGTGTTGGGACAGGATGTACTGAGCCTTGACCAGGAAGCGCTGGATCAACTGCGGGTGAAGATCGGTTTCCTCTTCCAAAGCAGTGCGCTCTACGATTCGATGACGGTGAAGGAGAACCTGGAATTCCCCCTGCGCCGCCACTGGATGGCACAGGACGAAGGGGAGCGTGACACGCTGGTGCGCGAAGCATTGGAGAACGTGGGGCTCCTCAATGCGATCGATCTCTATCCCTCGGAGCTTTCGGGTGGCATGCGAAGGCGCATCGGGCTGGCACGCACCTTGATCCTCAAGCCGGAGATCGTGCTATATGACGAGCCCACCACAGGATTGGACCCCATCACCGGCAAGGAGATCGTGGAGCTCATCCTTCGCCTGCAGAAGAAATACGGCACCTCGTCGGTGATCATCTCCCACGATCTGAACGTGGCCAAACTGGCTGCCGACCGCATCGTGGTGCTCATCGATGGAAAGAACTACGCCGAAGGCGACTACGAACAACTGCACGCCTCCACCGATGAGCGGGTGAAGGCGTTCTTTATCTTCATGTAATGAGCGACGAAAAGGGATCGAACATGAAACTCGGGGCGTTCGTGCTGGCTGGTACGACCATCCTCGTGATCGCCTTGTACATGATGGGCAGCAAAAAGGACATGTTCAGCCGGAGCTTGGACATCACCGCCGTCTTCCGCGAGGTGAACGGACTGCGCAAGGGCAACAACGTGCGGTACGCCGGCATTGATGTGGGCACCGTGAAGGCCATCGAGATCCTTACCGACACCGAACTGGTGGTGCACTTCGTGGTGCGGTTGGATGCGGCGAAGTTCATCCGCAAAAATGCCCTCACACGGATCGGCTCCGACGGACTGATGGGGAACAAGTTGCTGAGCATCGAACCGGCCGATGGACCGGGAGAGCCGATCGCGGACGGCGATGTGCTTCGTGCGGCGGAAGCTCTTGATACAGAGGCGATGTTGCGCACCCTGGGGCGGTCCAATGACAACCTCGAGGCGATCACCACGGACCTGCGCGGCCTTACCAGCAGGCTCAGCGCGAGCAATAGCGTGCTCTCCGTGTTGAATGACAGCGCCATGGTCAACAATGTGCAAGGCGCTATGAAAGACCTGCGCGCAACGGCCTCCAATGCCCGCCGCATCACGGAGCGGATCGATGCCGTGGTGCTCGATGTGCGCTCGGGCAAGGGTGCGCTGGGTGCCCTGGTGAACGACCCGTTGGCCGAACAACAGGTGCGCCAGTTGATGCTCAACCTGCAACAGGTATCCGATACGCTGAACGTGGTGACACAGCAGTTCGGACAGTTCTCGCAAGGGTTGAACGACCGCTCAGGCACAGTGGGCATCCTGTTGCACGATACCGCCATGGCCATGGACCTGCGCCGGGTGATCGCCAACATGGATACCAGCAGCGCCACCTTGAACGAGGACCTGAAGGCCCTCCAGCGGAACTTCCTGCTGCGGAAATACTTCCGCGAGAAGAAGCGGAAAGAGGCGAAATGAAGTATTCCGCCATGTAACTGACGGAACTCATGATGGTGCAGCATGGATGAGTGCACCTTTAATGAAGAACAGATCAACCCGATGACATGAAGACCACAGCACCACGCACCAGAACCACGGCCAACGCCAGGAAGTCGACCAACAGCGATCCCGTGATCGGTGTGTGGATCGACATGGGGGAGGCGAACATCATTTCGCTGGACGGCGCTCGGTCCACCGTTCAGAAAGTGACCAACGATCTGGAAAAGCACAAGCTCATTCTTACCGCACGGCACGGTGGAACACATGCGGGCAGGCAGTTCATCAGCAAGGAACGCAGCGAACAGGAGAAGTTGGACCATGAGATGGACCATTACCTGGCCGAGGTGCTGAAGGTGTTGGGTGTTGCCCCGCGGATGGTGATCTTCGGACCGGCCGCCACGAAAAAGGAACTGGCCAAGCGCATGAAAGCAAATGCCCGCTGGCGCCGCTCGGCACTCACAGTTGTGCCGGCCGATAAGATGACGGAGAAGCAGAAGGTGGCCTGGCTGCGGGAATATGCCGCAGGCGAGTAGCTGATGATGTTAACCATTCCACATGCCTGAGGTCCGAACGCTTCAGGAAGCGGTGGCTTCCGTCCGCAGTGGCCAGCGCATCTTCGTTCACGGCAGCGCCGCCACACCGCTGGCCCTGTTGAGGGCGCTGTTCGAACGCGCCGGGGAGCTTTCGCGTGTGGAACTGGTCAGCATCAGCACACTGGGCCACATCGGGCTCGACAGGCCCGAGGTGCAGCGCAGCTTCTTCATGAATTCACTTTTCGTGTCGGAGAACGTGCGCGATGTGGTGAACGGGCCTTACGGCGAGTATGTGCCGGTGTTCCTGAGCGAGAATCCCCCGCATGTTCGAGCGCGGCGTGTTGCCGCTGGATGTGGCCTTGGTCCATCTTTCACCACCGGATCGTCACGGGTTCTGTTCCTTGGGCGTGTCGGTTGACATCGCGCGTTCAGCCGTGCGCAATGCCACGGTGGTGATCGCCCAGATCAACGAACAGATGCCGCGCACCCATGGCGAAGGCCAGGTGCACATGGATCGGTTGCATGCCTATGTCAGGGTGAATGAACCCTTGCCAGAGGTGGACTACGGACAGGATGTAGGCGATGTGGAGGTCCGCATTGGCCGGCATATCGCCGGGTTGATCGAGGATGGGTCCACGCTGCAACTGGGCATCGGAGCGATCCCGAACGCCGTGCTCAACGAATTGGGCGGGCACAAGGACCTGGGTGTGCACACGGAGATGTGCAGCGATGGTCTCGTGGACCTGATGGATCGCGGTGCCATCACCAACCGCATGAAGAAGAAACATCCGGGCAGGGTGGTCACCACCTTCGCCCTGGGCACACGTCATCTTTACGATCGCGTGCACGACAATCCCGAGTTCGCTTTTCTGGATGCCAGGTATGTGAACGATGGCCATGTGATCCGCCAGAATCCCAAGGTAATGGCCATCAACAGCGCGATCGAACTGGACCTCACCGGGCAGGTATGCTCGGACAGCATCGGCACCTACCAATATTCAGGCGTGGGAGGGCAGATGGATTTCATGCGCGGGGCGGCTCTTTCCGAAGGGGGAAAGCCGATCATCGCCATGGCCTCCACCACGCGTTCCGGCGTTTCCAAGATAGTCCCCTTGCTGAAGGCCGGTGCGGGCGTGGTGACCACGCGGGCACATGTTCACTATGTGGTCACCGAGTTCGGCGTGGCCTATCTCTACGGACGCAACCTGCGGCAGCGGGCGGAAGCGCTCACAGTCATCGCGCACCCGGATCACCGCGAAATGCTGGAGCGTTCCGTGGTGGAACGTTTCGGTCCCCGGATCATCTGAGCGTTGCGCGCGAGCCTGTGACCATCGATCTACCTTTAGCGCAGCATGCCAGACACCAGTCCAGCCGCACAGCGTACCATCGCCGGCAGTACACCACTGTTCAGTTTCAAGGGGATCCGGGTTTACATCCACTGGACCTTTCTGCTGCTGCTCGCCTGGGTGGCCATGAGCAGTTGGGCCGAAGGAAAGGGATGGGCCGTGGTGCGCAACGATGTGGCCCGTATGCTGCTTTTGTTCCTCTGCGTGCTGCTGCACGAATTCGGCCACGCGCTCACGGCGTTGCGGTTGGGCATCCGGACGCGCGACATCACGTTGCTGCCCATCGGTGGCCTGGCCAGCCTGGAGCGCATGCCCGAGGAACCCCGCAAGGAATTCCTGATCACCATCGCCGGTCCCTTGGTGAACCTGGTGATCATGCTGATCACCGCCGCCGTCATGGGCGTCGCGTATTTCCGTTCGATCCTCCAGACCGGCTATACGGAACTGGACGGGTGGACAGGGCTGGGCGCGTTCCTGTTGATGGCCAACGCCAGCCTATTTCTCTTCAACATGCTGCCCGCCTTTCCGATGGACGGCGGCCGCATCCTGCGCTCCATCCTGGCTTCATGGATGCCGCGCCCCAAGGCCACCCGCATCGCCGTTCAGGTGGGACGGTTGTTCGCGCTGGGATTCATCCTTGTTGCCTTTTCCTACCAGCAACCGATGCTGGGGCTCATCGGCGTGTTCATCTACTTCAGCGGAGCTGCGGAAGTGCGCGCAACGGAAGTGCAGGACCTGTTGCAGGGTGTACGTGTGGACCAGGTGATGCGCCGGCAATTCTGGACCATGCAGGAAACGGCCACCGTTTCCGAAGCTGTGCAAGGCCTATTGAACGGCGCTGACAAGGATATCGTGGTCATGCACGGTGATCATGTGGTGGGCATCGTGCAGCGCAACGCCCTGTTCGAGGCGTTGAAGGACCAGCGGCAGGATGCTGCACTCGCATCGCTGAACATGTCGCAGGTCCCGCCTGCTCGTCCGTCCGATCAAGCATCCAAAGCGTTCCAGGACATGTTGGCTGGAGGTTGGCCGCTGATTCCGGTGATCGAGGAAGGCAGACTGGTCGGCATCGTGGAGCACGAGAACCTCACGGAATATCTGCTGATGAAAGGCGCGATGCGCCCGGCTAATTGAACGGACCATGAACGGATTGCGCAAGTTCTTCCTCGGCGACCCCACCGATGATCTGGGCCGCTTGGTGCGCGAGGGGGCCACCATCGTGGATGTGCGCCCCGATGAGGAATACAAGGAAGGCCACATCGCTGGCGCACTGCACGTGCCAGTAGGCGAATTGTTACAGCACCTCCATAAGATCCCCAGGATCGGCCGGTGGTCACTTGCAATGCCGCCGATGCGAACAGCGCCGTGGCCATGGAGATCTTGCAAGCGCACGGCTATCGGGCCTACGATGCAGGGGCGTGGACCACGCTCCGCAGCATGATCGAGGAAGGGCAGGGCATGACTTAGGCCACGGTCCGGTCACGAAGAACGAGCAAGGGCACATCCACGTGCAGCGCCAGTTGCTTGGCCATGCTGCGGTGGAAGAGGTCGTTGAAGAAGCCCAACTGGCGATGCAGCACGGCCACCATATCGGCCGCGTGATCATCCACCATGATGCGCAGGGTCTCTTCCACATCATCCCCGGCGACCGTGACGAACGAATGCGTCAACCCATGGAACAGCGCCTCAAAAGCCGCATGGTTCCCTGTGTCCAACGGCTTGTCCAGGTCCGTGCGCACATGCGTGATCACGATCTCCGAGCCGTCCTTGCGGGCCATGGTCAGCAGCCACTTCATCGCCTCGGAGTGGAACGGCTGATGATCATCGGCCAACAGGATGCGTGAGAAGGGGCCGGTCCTGTATTTCACCGGCACGGTCAGCACGGGTAGTTCACAATTGCGTACCACATCCGCCGTGTTGCCGCCCATGAAGTGTGCCGCACCTGCGCCTTGTGTACCGATCACCACCAGATCCGCCGAGCGTTCCTCACCGATCTGGTCGATCACCGAGACCAAGGTGCCATAGCAGGCCACGGAATCGATGCGAACGTTCGCAGCGCCAGCAAGGCCACGGCATCGCTTCTCGAAGTTCTGCAGCCCCTCCATCGTTACTTGATGGAGTTCCACTGTCATGTCCGGCATCAAAGGATCGGACAGGCCCGGGGCCAGGTAGGCGTGCAGTAGGATGAAGTGGTCCCCGGCTGTTCCCAGCCGTTCGAAGGCAAAGGCGGCCGCCTTGAAGGAAGCGTCACTGAAGTCCGTGGGCAGAAGGATCGTGGCCATGCGGTGATGATCTGGTACGAACCTACTCACAAGTACAATGACTTGTGCTGACGCCGGTCATTCAGCCGGTGTAAGGGTCCAGATGATGTCCTCGCGCAGCTCCTGTTGTTTCAGGACATCGATCGGTTCCAACCGACCGTTGCGCCGCACCCTGAAGGATCGGAAGCCGGCTGAACGCAGCAGCGCATCGATGGCCTCGGCATTGGGCCGCAGGTGAGCTTCCAAGCTGGTCTCCACGAGGACCGCTTCAATGGCGCGCTGTTCAAGCAACCGGCGTGCACCGTGCAATGCCTTCAGTTCACTCCCTTCAATATCCAACTTCAGGAAGGCGATCCGGGAGATGGCAAGCTCGGCGCAATAGTCATCCAGCGCAAAGACCACGGTGGGATGGGGCAAGCGGTCCTTCGGTTCGAACACCCCTTCGAGGCAGGCGAATCCACGGGTGATCACCCGGGGGGTATCAAAAAAGACCATGGACCCGCTGTGATCCGTTAGTGCAGCGTGCTCCACCGTCCAGTTCGCTGGCCGGGGCAGGGGATTGTTGCGCGTGAGATAGCCGAAGGCCGTGTTGCTGGGTTCGAATGAGTACACATGCCCCTCTGGGCCCACCAAGCCCAGGCAGACCGCGGCGAAATAGCCGATGTTGGCGCCCGGATCGATCACCACCGCCCCCGGCTTGATCGTGCGCTTCAGGTAGTTCATCACGTTCTCCTCATACAACCCGTAGTAGATCATCCGGTGGAGCAGAAGGCTGTGGTCCAATTCCACGCGCACACCATTGACGTTCACCAGCTCGCGCTGCCCTGCTCCGATCCATGCCCCTAGCTTGTCCGCCATGCGATACCGGCCTTTGAAGGGGATGTGGCTGCTAAGGACACGCAGGGCTTGGCGAATGATCTTCATATGACCGGGCTTGCTTTCCAACTGCGGTGGTGGCGAAGGTAAATGGCCACTCCGTGTTCATCCGGGTGTAGGACCGGCCGCAACGGATACCTTTGCCGCCCCATTTCCACCAGAACCGAATGAGCTTCAACCTGATCCAAGCCTGGCTCGATATGAAAGCGCAGATCCCTGCGCTCGCCATCGAAGGCATCGGCATCAAATACGTGTACCCGATCTTCCTGGTGCTCCTGCTGATGGAGTACTTCAACGCCCGGCACCTCTACAACCTGAAGGAGACCTTCGCCAGCTTCATCATTCTGGTAGGGGCCACGGTTATCCGGGTGATCACCAACGTCTTCGAGATCTCCCTGTACCTCTTCCTGTTCTGGAAGGCCGCGGACCTGCGCGAGCAATACCTGGGCTACACCAGCCTTGGCTTCGCGTGGTACACCTGGATCATCTGCGCCATCGCTGACGACCACAACTTCTACTGGCACCATCGCTTGGCGCACAATGTGCGCGTACTCTGGGCCGCGCACCTGCCGCACCATTCCGCGAAGACCTTCAACCTCACTGTGAGCATCCGCAATGGCTGGTTCATCACGTTCATCAAGCCGATCTACTGGCTGTGGATGCCCCTGTTGGGCTTCGAGCCGATCATGATCGCCACCTGCCTCATCGTGAATGCGTTCTACCAGTTCACCCTGCACTCACAACTGCTGCCGTCGTTCGGCTGGTGGGAGAAGATCTTCAACTCATCTTACGTGCACGTGGTGCACCACAGCAGCAACACCGAATACCTGGACCGCAACCACGGTGGCATCCTTACCATCTGGGACCGGATCTATGGCACCTGGCAGGCGCCTATCAAGGGCCTGAAACCCAAGTTCGGCATAAGCCACGACCCAGGCACTGACAACCCGATCACGCACAACCTCTTCGAATTCCAGGAGATCTGGCGCGATGTGAAGAAGGCCCCCGGCCTGAAGAACAAACTGATGTACATCTTCGGTCCTCCGGGCTGGAGCCATGATGGCAGCAGCATGACGAGCAAGCAGCTCCAGCGTGAACTGGCCGCAGCCAAGGCCGCCGGGCTGGCTGTGCCGGAGCACGAGCACGTCCGCTCGTACTGACGGACCAGGATCCATGAAAAAGGCTCCGGGCAATGCGCTCGGAGCCTTTTTTGTTCGTCGTATTGCAGTCCTACCTGCGGGGACCGCGCCAACGGCGGTTGTTCTGCTTGGCGGCCGGTGGGCGTTGCGACGTGCTTTCGGGTGCGGGCTTGCCTTTGTTCAGGAACGCATCCACATCGGCGAGCAGTTCGCGGGTCAACGAAGCGTAATCCTGGCTCAGGTTGTCGCCTGCGGCCTTAGCCGGCGCAGGCTCCCTGCGTTCCGTGTTGGATGCCGGGGCAGGACCGCGACGTTCGGGGCGTTGCTGCTGCGGGCCACCATCACGCGAATGCTGACGCTGTTGCTGGGGCTGGCGCTGTTGCTGCGGACGTCCAGGGCTGCGCGCACCGCGTTGGTTGCGGCGTCCCGGATCCACTTCGGGCGTGCCGCCCACCATGGGGAAGGGATGTCCTTCCACCACAGGTACGTCGCGCTTGATCAGCTTCTGGATGTCGCGCAGGAATTCCACTTCCTCCTGATCGCACAGCGAAATGGCGAGGCCACTGGCACCAGCGCGGCCCGTGCGGCCGATACGGTGCACGTAGCTTTCTGGAATGTTGGGGATGTCGTGGTTCACCACGTGGCCCAGCAGGTCGATGTCGATGCCGCGGGCGGCGATGTCAGTGGCCACGAGCACGCGCAGTTTCTTCTCCTTGAAGTGGGTGAGCGCGCGTTGACGGGCGTTCTGGGCCTTGTTGCCATGGATCGCATCGGCTTTGATGCCGCCCTTTTCAAGATACTTCGCCAGTTTGTCGGCACCGTGCTTGGTGCGGGTGAACACCAAGCGCCTGCTGGATGTCCATGGTCTTGATCAGGTGCATCAGCAGAGCGCCCTTGTTGCCCTTGTCAACGAAGTACACCTGCTGTTGCACCGTTTCCGCCGTGCTGGAAACGGGTGTTACCTCCACTTTCACCGGGTTGGTGAGGATGGAGGAGGACAGTTTCACGATCTCCGGCGGCATGGTGGCGCTGAAGAAGAGCGTCTGGCGCTTGGGCGGAATGGCCGTGATCACCTTGCGCACATCGTGGATGAAGCCCATGTCGAGCATGCGGTCGGCCTCGTCGAGCACGAAGCATTCAAGGGTGTTCAGGTGTACGTAGCCCTGGTTCATCAGGTCGAGCAACCGGCCCGGGGTGGCGATCAGCACGTCCACACCGGCGCGCAATGCGTCGGTCTGGGGCTTCTGGCCAACGCCGCCGAAGACCACCGTGTACTTCAACGGGGTATTGCGGCCATAGGCACGGAAGCTTTCCTCGATCTGGATGGCCAGTTCGCGGGTGGGCGTGAGCACCAAGGCCCGGATCGGGCGGCGGCCTCGATCATTGGCCACGGGGTTGTTCATCATCCGCTGGATCATGGGGATGGCGAACGCGGCGGTCTTTCCGGTGCCGGTCTGTGCGCAGCCCAGCAGGTCGCGCCCTTCGAGCAGGTAGGGAATGGATTGTGCCTGGATGGGCGTGGGGGTGGTGTAGCCTTCGGTCTGGAGGGCTTTAAGAATGGGCTCGATAAGGCCGAGCTTGTCAAAGGTGATCTGGTGCATCGTGATGCTTCAGGTGCGTGTTCAGGTTCATTGGGCCTGAAACACGCGTAAGGTGTTTCGGTAAAGCCCCTCGATCGGTCCGGCGCACAATGATCCGCTGGGGATGGCGCCTGGGACAGTTGCGGAACCGGTCGTGGGACCGGGGAGCCGAATAGCTTGGCGCTTGGGGCGGGCCAAAGGTAGGTGAAGCCGAGTCATTGCACCGGAGTTCCTATAGGGCAGGTTTTCAGTCCAATACAACTTAACATAATATAAATTATGCGCCAATCGGGGTAAAGCTGAGCTGACCACGAAGTGTAGCTCCGAAGCCTGGCCCGCTGGGCAACGCCAGCCGGCCATCTTCCATGGTCGATCCCGGTGAACGGATCGTTCGCCAGCAACCAAGGACCGTCCAGATCCACCACATCCGCCCTTCCGGCAAGCTGCGCCATCGCCGTGCATCCCAACGAGCTTTCGCTCATGCTCCCGAGCATCAGCTTCAGTCCGGCACGATCCGCTTCGTCGGCCATCGCCAGCGCCCGGTCCAGCCCGCCGCATTTCATCAGCTTCAGGTTCACGCCGCCGAATTGCCGGCCCTTGGCCCGAAGCGCATCAAGATCCTGAATGGACTCATCGGCATAAACGGTCACCTGGGCTTGTTCGCCCAACGCCAGGCTCCACGGGTCATGGTCCACGCCGAACGGCTGCTCCACACCGAGCACCCGCCCAAGTCCTACGGCCCGGATCCAATCCACGGCTTCATCCAGGCTTGAAGCCCCTTGGTTGCCATCCATGAATAACATCCTGTTATCCAGTGTAGTTATTGCCTGCAACCGTTGAACTGAATCCGGGTCACCCAGCTTCACCTTCAAGGCTCCGCTGCCAGGTAGGTCGTCAAGCTTTTTCCGTAGGGTTTCCACTGGACCGATGCCCAACGTGACCAAAGTAACCGGCGACCGCTCCCCGGTGATCCCCAGGAACGAACGTGCAGGTTGACCGGCGATTCGGGCAAGCAGATCCACCAGGGCGCTGTGGAGCCCAGCCCGCAGACCCGGGTGGCGTTGAACGTCCACCAGCTCGTCCAGTCGCCCGATCAGGTCCGCTGCCGTGCAGCCCGGCGGAAGCTTGAACGAACGAAGCAATTCCAGGACCTGCGGGATCTTCTCCGCTAGATATGGCGGCAGCGTCACCTCACCATAGCCCGTATGGCCCTGTTGCTCGGCCCGGATGAACACCGCATCGGTACCATCGCGCATTCCATGCGCCGTGCCGAACGGATGCTTGAATCGCAGGCGGAACGGGCAATAGCTGAGTTTGAGCGGCATGGAGAACGAAGATCCCGCGCCCGGAAGGGCGAATGACCATGCCCTTCACCCATCCTTCAACAGCCTGCCGGTGGATCTGGAAACGAGAAGCCCGGCCTTGCGGACCGGGCTTCTCGAGTTGAATGCGGAGGATTATTTCACCAAGTACACCACGTTGGTATGCCACTTGGTGCTGTCGGGTTCCTGTCCCGGGTCGGTGATGTATTCCTCGATCACCACCTGGTTCATTTGCACGCCATCGGCCTTGATGCGGGCATCCATGGCCTCATGGGCCTTGCCAATGCCATTGTAGCCACCCACATAGTCGATCACATAAGCTTTGCTGGCCGGGGCTTCAAATACATCCATGCCTTTCAGTTTGTCTTTGGCATCCACCGATACCGGCACGGCAGCGATCAGGTCCGCGGTCTGGTCCTTATCGTTCCATTCGAAATACACGCCACTGGGAGCTCCTGCAGGGGCGATCCCCAGTTTGCCGATCGCAGCAAAGCCCGATCCGAAGTTCTTACCGAAGAACTCCTTCATATCCGCCCACTTCACCACCTCGCGCTTGCCCACATACAACATGGCCGGGCGGTCGGTTACCGTGATCTCGAGCAACCCTGCTGCATTCTCGTTCATTTCGGCCTGTTCGGCTTCGCAGATCCGCTTCAGATTGGCCAGGCCCTTTTCGAAGTCCGTACCCACCTGCGCCCCCATCCCCATCACCATCATCATGGCACGTCCCATGAAGGGGATGTCTCCATGAAGCGTCCACTTCACTTCCGTACCGGCTTCCACAGGTGCCATATCCGAAGGCATGACCAGTACAGCCGTGGCGACGCAGGCGTTGCGCGAATTCATGAGCGCATCGCGGCGATGATCGCCGCGACGCCGGTTGCAGGCTACGTCGGCTGCGCCGAAGCGATACGCCGTCTCAACATCACGGACCGCCTGGCCGAAGTCATCGCGTTGACGCTGGTCATCGTCGGTGCCGACGATCCGGGTACTTCGCCCGCGGTAAGCGAAGTCATCACCA
>CAWFCK010000009.1:0-86843 GCA_963814325.1 uncultured Flavobacteriales bacterium | reverse complement strand
TATTTTAACTTCTGACCGTTGCGTATTGCTGGAGATCCTGCAATGCCATGGTGATTTCAACGGCACTGCCACGATCAGTGCCACGCAAGGGGCAGCTCCATTCACCTACGCGTGGAGCAATGGTGTCACCACGGCAACCGCCACCGGTCTTTGCGCGGGTGCTTACACTGTGGAAGTCACGGATGCGAACGGGCTCACTGCCACGATCAACTTCGACATCCAAGAACCCGAGGTTATACCCACGATCACGAGCACCACTGGTTCCAGTTGTACCGGTGCCACAGGAACCGCCAGCGTGAGCGTGACAGGCGGAGACATGAGCTTCTATTCCGTGCTGTGGTCCAATGGGCAGTCCTCACCTACCGCCACAGGCTTGGCCGTTGGCACGTACACCGTGCAGACCACGGACACGACAGGCTGTAGTGCTACCGATACGGTTACGGTCAGCGGCCTTTCATCGCCTGTGGCCACTGCCCAGGTTACACCCAACCCCATCACCGCTGGAGAGAGCACCCAGTTGATCGGCCTCGGTGGTGTGAGCTACGTGTGGTCACCGGCTGCTGGACTGAGCTGCACCACCTGCGCCACGCCGATCGCCTTGCCAAATGACACCACCACGTATTGCGTCGTGGTGACCGATGTGAACAATTGCAGCGACACGGCCTGTGTGCGTGTGGATGTGAATCGCCCCTGCACCGTGTTCGTGCCCAATGCCTTCAGCCCGAACGCCAGCGGTAAGAACGATACGCAATGTGTTTATGGCGATTGCATCAAGACCATGGTCTTCAGCATCTACGACCGCTGGGGGAATAAGGTCTTCGAAACGCTTGACCAGAAGCAGTGTTGGGATGGCCTGCACAACGGCCAACCGCTGAACGCTGGTGTGTTCGTCTACCACCTCAGCGCCGCGCTGACCAACGGCGAAACGGTGGAGCGGCAGGGCAACATCACGTTGGCGCGGTAGTGGACTTCCGAGAGGTGGAAGATCAAGCATGTTATGGGTGCGTGCCGCTTGATCAAACCGATATGCGGTGCGTATTTTTGACTCGCTGCGTCTGGACCGTTCCCAACGGCAGTATGGAGGATCATGGACTCCGCCCTTGAACTCAAGATCGCTTCTGAGAGCGGCACGCCGATCCACGAGGAACGGATCACGAACCTGCTTCAGCGTTCAGCTCTGGTGAAGGAGCTCACGGCCGAGATGCCAAAGACCCCCATGGCACTGGTGTGGCGTTTGATGTGCATTAGTGAAGATCCATTGGCCAACGGCTGGAGTATACGCAACGACTCATCGCTAAGGTGTACGAGCGACTGGCCACCACATTCGGCTTTTCGTTGAGCGGTGATGAGAAGATGTTCCTGCCGTGCTACAATGCCATGATCGTGTCGGCTTTGTGCCGCTTGGGCAGAGCGCATGACCCCGAGGTAGGTGCGGCTGTTGAGTGGATCAGCGCGAACCAGCCGATGGAGCGGGGAAAGGCACTCGAGCTGAAGGGGTTCAACTTCAAGCGCTATGGAGGCTGCTTCAAGAGCACGCCATGCTATATAGGTGTGGCAAAGTCGGTGTTCGCGTTGCACGCGTATGCGCGAGCCACTGCGAGCGATCAGCACAAGGCGAAGTTGGGCCAGGGCATCCAATACATGCTTGACCATCGGTTCTTCATGCGGCTGAGCGGGAATGGCCCGATCACGGCGCACATGCTGGATATCTCGTTCCGGAGACTTATCACCTGAACATCGTCGAACTCCTTCGCTTCGCGAGCACCGCCGACCTCTTGGGTACGGAAGCCGCCGCCGCACTTGATCGATCAGTTCAAGGAACGCCGAACGCAGGATGGAAGGTGGGTGGTGAACTATCGGTTCAAGGCCGATGGCTACGCGGCATTCGACAAGGGCCGGGGGGCTGGGGAATGGACGTCCTACATCATTGGCAAGGCGTTGGCCGGATGAGGTTATCTTTCCTGGCGGAGATGTCAATGGATACGGAGCCTGCTTAGATCCCTTGCAGTGGCACTTTGAGCATCATAGGGTGTCGATAGCAGTGCCCCATGAGCCTACGGTAAGGTCCGCGAAGTGTTGAATGCTGATGTCTTCGTCCATCGCTCGATCGCATCGCTCACCAACTGCGAAACGTTGGAGAAGCAGGGGAACATCACGTTGGTGCGGCAGGCAATTCTGAACTACGTTGTGCTTGTCCGGTGAGGGGCACCCAACCATTCCCCAGTTTTCCGAGTTATCCGGTTGAAGCCCCCTTCGATCTGACCCGCCATGCGCTACTTCTTCGCCGTTCCGGCCTTGCTCGTTCACCTTGCCATGCTGGCTGCGGAACACACACCGACCGCGCCGCCCACCGGGTTCGAGCCCAACCGGGGGCAGTTCGCTTTGGTGAACGGACAGGCGGCACCGTTCATTCTGCTGAAAGCCGAGGGCAAGGGGCTGAGCACGTACATCACCGAGACCGGCCTGAGCTACGTCTTCACCAAACGCGTCACCGAGTCGCGCGAGGAAGCGAAGGCCAAAGGGCCGAAGAAGCGATCCTTCTACCGCAAGGAACCGAAACTGGTGACCGCCGAAATGGCCTGGGCGCACATGCGACTGGAGGGTGCCGATATCCGTGCGGAGAACATCGTGCTGGAGGAAGAACGCAGCGGGCGGTATGACTACTATCTGAAGCATTGTCCGCAAGGCGTAACGGGCATGCACCGCTACGGCCGCGTGACCATCCGCGAGGTCTACCCCGGCATCGATTGGGTGCTCTACATCAATGAAGCGGGGATGAAGTACGACTTCGTGGTGCGCCCGGAAGGTGATCCTGCGCGGATCAGTATGGTGTACCACAGTGCATCCCCGGTAGCGATGAGCGCCGATGGAGGCTTGAACATCAGCACCGCGATGGGCACGATCAACGAACAGCCGCCGGTTGCTTGGTTGCAAGGAAATGCCAACGATGTTCCATGCCGGTTCACATCGAACCCATTGGATGAGCATCGGGCGCGCATCCGCTTCGAGCTGCCCGAGAGGCGCGAACCGGGTGCCACCTTGGTGATCGACCCGCAACTCACCTGGGCCACCTTCACCCACACGGACAATCTGGATGGACCGATGACCGTCCAGACCAACAGCAACGGCGATGTCATCGTGGCCGGTTATGGCGGCGGTGGCTTCGGCTTCCCCGTGCCCTTCGATACGCTCACCTTCGCCGGTGCCTACACGAATGTGCTGTTCGGTGGGTTCCTGCAGGCCTTCAACAACAACGGAGTGCTGCTGTGGTCCACCTTGTATGCGGGCATCGACTTGCCCATGCAACTGCATGTGGATGCCAACGACCGCATCCTGCTGGCTGGGACTGCCAGGGCTGATTTCGTTACGGTGCCCGGTACCGGTTCCTTCACGGGTGCTTACTACAACCCCACCTTCGGCGGTGGGGTCTTCGAAGGCGATGCCATGGTGGTCGGATTCGCGGCAGATGGCCAACGGGAATGGGCGACCTACCTAGGCGGCGCGCACGTCACCGGCGTTACATCCGATGCCACCGGACGGATCTTCATGGCAGGATCCACGGACGACGGGGTGATGCTCGATCAGCCCGGAACCGGATCGTTCGCCGGGTCATACTATCTGCCTACGGCCGATAGCCAGACCTATCTGCTCGGCTTATCGGCCAACGGCGCGCTGCAATGGGCATCGGGTTTCCCTACGATGATGTCCCGCAACAAGAGCGTGGCCACAACAACCGCCGGGCAATTCGTCATGGCAGGAGGATCCGGCAGCGGGGCACCTCTAGTGGCTACGGGGCCCTTCATTGGCGCGGCGCAGAATGCGATGAATGGGGTCAACGATGGTTACATCGCTGCCTTCAGCAATTCCGGTGTGCAACAATGGGGTACCTATTTCGACCTGGGTGATTCGCCGAACGTACACGGCCTGGCCGCAGGACCTGATGGTCGCCTCGTGGTGCTCGCCACGCATTCACCTACCGAGTTCACCCCGCTGGCCACGGGCTTATTCGCAGGTGCATTCCAGAACAGTGCGGTGGGCCAAGGCGATGTCTGTTTGATTGGCTTCGATCCCGCAGGCGTGTTGCACTGGCATACCCAACTCGGGGGAATGACCACCGAGGCCTGCAACACCGAACAGCAGTTGGCCATGGACGCATGCGGGAACATCTACGCTACCTACGAAGCCCTGAGCTTCGGTGTACCACCTGATGTGTCCTTGCTGGGCGGTGCCTGTGGCGGTACGTTCGATGGCGTCTATGGCGACGGCGATTCCAACAACTCCTACGGCGGTGATATGGTGCTGACCCGCTTCACGCCGAACGGCGCGCTCACGTGGGCCAGCTTCCATAGCGGCCCTTGGGATGACACTCGATCGGCGATGGCCGTAACTCCACAAGGGGATCTGTATGCAATGGGTGAATCACAAGGTGGTGGCTTCCCCACGCTCGACCCCGGCAACGGTGCGTGGTTCAGGGATGATGCGACCGTGTCCTCGGATGATTCGTACATCATCCACTACGCACCGACCTCTTGTGAAGCCTCCAACTGTGCTCCGTTCTATGCCACGGCCGTGAATACGCAACTGGCCTGCGGAGGCGATTGTTCGGCCACGGCCACCGCATCGGGCATCAACGGCACGGCACCTTACACCTTCCTTTGGGACAACGGGCAGACCACGGCCACTGCGACCGGTCTATGCGCGGGTGAGCATAGTGTGACCGTGACCGATGCGGATGGGAACGCAGAGACCGTTGCCGTGGTGGTGGTGGCACCGCTGCCCGTGGAGATGGTCCTGGAGTCGCAACCCAGCGCGTGCGATGCGGCTACCGGAACCTTGATCTTCGCCGGGGCATCCGGGGGTGTGGCCAACTTCGATCTGCCCTTCGGCTACGATCTCCTTTGGAGCAACGAGATCACAGATGATGACACGCTCACCAATATCCCACCGGGCGAGTACACCCTGACCATCACCGATGCCAATGGGTGCATCGCCGTGGACACCATTGCCGTTGCACAACTCACGCAGCCCACAGCCAGTGCTGATCGCGCTGGATACGCTGCTCACCGACGGCGAGGGTACCACCCTCTTCGCTTCGGGCGGTGGCACCTACCTCTGGTCACCGACCACCGGTCTCAGCTGCAACACCTGCGCGAGCCCGACCGCTTCACCCACGGATACTACGACGTATTGCGTAGTGGTGACCGATGTGTACCAGTGTACCGACACGGCCTGTGTGCGCCTCCTGGTGGAACCGCCCTGCGGCGATGTGTATGTGCCCAGCGCCTTCAGCCCCAATGCCAGCGGCAAGAACGACAGCCAATGCATCTACGGCGGCTGCATCGCGAGCATGATCTTCCGCATCTTCGACCGCTGGGGCAAGGAGGTCTTCGCCAGCACCGATCCGAAGACCTGCTGGGATGGTACCTACAACGGCAAGACGCTGAACCCGGGCGTGTTCGTGTACCTGCTCACCGCCGAACGCACCAAGGAGAAACAGTGGAGAAGCAGGGGAACATCACCTTGGTGCGGTAAGCACAAGCGGCACAAGGACCATCTACTTTGCACGATGAAGAACACACCGTCATTCAACGGCCGACCCAACCAGCGCTTTCTTTCTGGTGTTATGAGGATAGTCGGCCCGATCCCATCCCCACGGTCACAGCCCACCCGATCACCGCATACCTGAACCCATGAAAGCTCCCCTACTCCTTTTGGCAGGCTTCGGCTTGGTCGTTGCGTTGGATAGTCACGCACAGGACATCCATTTCACGCAGTACCAGCTGCAGCCCTTGCTCCAGAGCCCGGCCATGGCGGGGATCGGGCACGACCTGCGCGCCGTATTGCAGCACCGCAACCAGTGGGCCAGTGTGACCACCCCGTTCAAGACCACGGCGTTCAGCTACGACATGCAGCTGAAGCAGAAGCGGGGCAAAGCCGGGCTTCCTCGCCTTCGGCATCAACTTCTTCAGCGACAATGCGGGCGACGCGAAACTGAAGTCGTCGCAGGGTGGCTTGAGCATGGCCTACCACATCAAAACCGGTCAGAACAGCACCATCGGTGCCGGTCTGTTCGGTGGCTTCGGGCAGCGCAGCATCGATCCCAGTGGATTGCAGTGGGGGGAGCAGTACAACGGAAGTGCGTATGACCCGAGCTTGTCCACTGGTGAGTCCTTGGCCGCTGAGTCCTTCACCTTCGTGGACCTGGGCTTGGGCGGTACCTGGCATTACAACAGTGCCAAAGGGGCCAACGATGTGGTGGCGAACCAAAGCACCCAGGCCACCATCGGTTTCGGGTACTTCCACGTGACCCGGCCCACCTACACGTTCTTGAATGCGGAGGAGCAGCTCAACGCCAAGCTCGTGCTTCATGGCAATGCCCGCTTCTCATTGGGCGAAGGGAACTCCGCGGATCGTGCCCAGTTTCCAATACACCAAACAAGGTCCCTCCTCGGAACTCATGGTGGGCGCCATGTTCCGTTATGTCTTGACCCCCACCTCCAAGGTCACCGGCATCAACAAGGGTTCTGCTCTTTCCTTGGGACCGGTGATACGCGCGAAGGACGCCATCGCGATCGCTGCGATGTTGGAGCAGGGCCGGTTCGCGCTCGGATTGAGCTACGACCTGAACACTTCAGGCCTCAAAGAGGCCAGCAATGGCATGCGGTGCCTTCGAGATCGACGATCCGCTTCGTGAACCCGAATCCGTTCGAGCCAAGCCCGCATTACAGGCGAAGTCGCGATCGTGATCGATCGGCTTTTTTCCGGGGTTGTTGAACGCCCGGGGTTCTGGTTTGCCGCGGTGTTGCATCGGATGCTTGTTCGCCCCGAGCATCCAGTCAGCCTGCGGTGAAGAACGACACGGCCAAGGTGTCCATTCTAGAAATTGATGCCCGCGCCCCGTGAACGACCGCCATGTCAATGATTTCGCACCCGTGATTTCAGTGCCGATGGGGCCACCATGATGTTCACGAGCAACCGCCCTTCCACGGAACGTGAATTGGCAAAGGGCAAGGCTGGCAGGGAGAACATCTACGAAGTGACCGTGGACCCCAAGAAGAAGAAATGGGGGGCACCCAAGCTGCTAGGTCCGAGTGTGAATGCTGTCGGCAGGAACAATAGCGCCATCGCACTTTCGCCGGATGGACAGCGCATGCTGGTGTACCGCGACAACAACGACGGCAATGGCAACATCTTCGAATCGGTGTTGAACGGAACGGAATGGTCCGAGCTGGTAGAGTTCCCCGAACCCATCAACAGCGAAGAACACGAATCATCCGCCTGCTATTCACCTGACGGACGTACGATCTACTTCGTGAGCGACCGCACCGGTGGTGTGGGGGGCAAGGACATTTGGTACGTCACCCGTAACACGGCGGATCAGTGGGGCGGCCTGAAGAACCTGGGGCCTCTGGTCAATACCAAGGAGGATGAGCAAGGTGTCTTCTTGCACGCCGATGGTCGAACGCTCTACTTCAGCACCAAAGGTCATAGCGGCAGTGGTGGATATGACATCTACGTATCCAAACGCGATGAACAAGGCTGGGGCGCACCGCAGAACCTGAACGCGCCTTTGAACACCCCGGGGGACGATCTCTACATCGTGTTCCTGGCCGATGGCAAGACCGCCTACATGAGCAGCGAGCGCAGCGGTGGAATGGGCGAAAAGGATCTGTACGAGGTGAAGTTCGCTCCACTGCCCGGCCGCAAGGCACAAGACCCTTTGCTCACCGTGCTGAAAGGGCAGGTGATCGATGAGGAGACCAAGCAACCCGTGGAAGGCGATATCGAGATCACGGACAATGCGAAGAATGCTCCGCTATCCAAGCAGCGTTCGAACAGCAGCACCGGCAACTTCCTGCTGTCGATGCCATCAGGGCGGAACTACGGTATCAGCGTTTCAGCTCCCGGCTACCTCTTTCATTCAGAGAACTTCGACCTGAAGGATACCGCAGGTTACAAGGAGGTCGTGAAGGTCATCGAACTGAAGAAGGTGAAAGTGGGTAGGACGATCGTCCTCAACAACGTGTTCTACGACTTCGACAAAGCCACGTTAAGGCCAGAGAGCTCCACGGAGCTGGATGCACTGGTGCAGTTGTTGAAGGACAATGGGAAGCTCCGCATCGAACTCGGCAGCCACACCGACGACAAAGGCGCCGACGACTACAACCTGAAACTCTCGGACGCACGTGCGGCATCCGTGGTCGACTACCTTGCGGGCAAGGGCATTGCCCAAGATCGACTGGTCGCCAAAGGCTATGGCGAGTCAGCGCCCGTCGCTTCCAACGAAACGGATGAAGGACGCCAACAGAACAGGCGCACGGAGTTCAAGGTGTTGGAGTAGGACCCCCTGCTGGAACATCACCTGAACTCATAATCATACCCCTCCAACTGGCTCAGGATATCCTGCGGTGCGTCAGTGGCCGTGATGCGCCCTTCGACTTTCGGCGCCACGGGGCTGAACTTGCCGAAGTACTCCCGCAGGATGTTGTGCATGGTGGCGTTGGCGCGGCGGGGGTTGCTCACCTTCTCCAGGCGGCAGAGGGTGTCGTTGGGGTCGCCTTCGCGTTCGCAGGCGGCGATGAGGTAGCTGCGCTTGAGGTCGATGGGCTTCTTGCCCACCTTGATCCAGTTCACGCGCTTGCCTTTCTCGTTGTGCATGGTGAAGTTGGCCGTCATGCCTTTGAACCGCACCACCCAACCACCAAAGCGTTTTGCGGGATCTTTCGCAAAGACGTTGTGCAGCTCCTGCTCCAGCCAGTCCCACAGCTGCTGACCGGTCGCGTCGCCGAACTTGGCCTCGCTGTCCACCGGGATCATGCTCCACAGATGATCATTCGTGATCGGCGTGGGTGTCTTGCCGTCGGCCACGATCGGCGGACAGAAGCGGAAGCCGTTGCTGATCGCGATATCCGGCTTCAACTTCCACATGATGGCGTCCGTGATCAGGTTGTCCATCGGGTTCTCGATCACGTAGTAGCGCACCAGCGTGTTCTTCGTGCTGCCCACCACCGTGTCGAGCTGCGCCTTGTATGGCGCGCGCATTTCCTCCACCAGTGCGGCCATGTCGGGGTCGGGCTTGTACAGCTCCGGGTCCACGTCCAACAGTTCGTAGTGGCTGTCCTTCACCTTGCCATCCTCGATCACCACATCCAATCGGGCAACGAAGGAGCCGAAGGCACCGGGTTCGGTGACCTTGCTGTATTTGCCTTCGATCGGTTTGCGCACGCGTTCGTGCGTGTCCGCGCCGAGGATCAGGTCCGCCCCTTCCACCTCGGGTTTGTTGGCCAGGTCCACTTGCTGCGCCAGACCCATGTGGGTGAGCAGGAACACCATGGCGCACTGTTCATAGTCGCGCAGATAGCGGATGTATTTGGCCACGTTCACCTCGGGCTTGGTGAAGGTGATGCCGTTGCTGTACGCGGGGGATTGGCGCTTGGGCGTGAGCGGATCGTTGTATCCGATGAATCCGATCTTCACGCCGGCCACTCGTTTTGTCCAGTAGGGCGGGAAGATGAGTTCACCTTTCATGTCGGCATGCAGGTCGCTGCCGGCGGGCGATCCTCGGGGAACGGGGCGTGGAACATGTTGGCGCACACCTTGTCGGCCTTGTAGGATACCGAGGTCGTGCATCATCATTTCCTTGCCGTATACCACCTCCCAGTTACCAGGTAGCACCAGGTCGTAACCCACCTTGTCCATCAGGGGAATGATGTTGCGCCCTTCGCTTAGCGCGGCCACGCCTCCGCCCTGGAAGCAGTCGCCGCCATCGATCACGATCGTGTTCTCCGGATCCTCGCGGCGCAGGAAGTCGATCATCGACTTCAGCACGGCGTAGCCACCGCGCTTCTTGTAAACGGGCTTCCCGTTCTCCAGGAAGAACTCGTCGTGCGTGTGCAGTTGGGCGTGGATGTCGCTGGTGTGCAGGATCGTGAAGCGCTGCGCACTGCCGCGCAGGACAGCGCGACTTTTCACCAGCTCTTCACGCCGGTCGGCCAAGGCACCCATGGCCAACGCGGGACCCAGCGTGAGACCAGCGCCCAATGCGCCAAGAGAACGCAGCAGCTGACGCCGGGAAAGACCGTTGGCGATTTCATCATGCGCGCCGCATGTGCAGCCGTCAGGGTGTAGGATGTCGCTCATTTTCTGGTCGTCTGATCGTCTGCTTTACTGATCTTCTTCTTCGCGTCCGCGATCGGCCCGAACGGTCCGAACTTGTGCTGCGTTTCCGGCAAGGTATCCGTGAACGGACCGAACGGATGATCCACGGGCTTGCCGGCCACCTTGGGCCAGTCCTTCGACAGGTCGCGCGAAGGGCGCTGGCGCGAGTTCACGTAGGCGGCCACATCCCACGCTTCCTCATCGGTGAGCATAGGGTTCTCCCACGTTGCGCCCTGCGGCATGTTGTTCTTCACGTAGCCGGCGAAGCGGCTGAGGCGGAAGAGACCAGCGCCGATGTTGTAGCTGCGTTCGCCCCATAACGGTGGATACATGTACGCGGGACTGTTCGCGATCTTCAGGCCGCCGCCATCCTGTTGATGACAGCTTGCACATTTCGTGGCGTAGATCGCCTCTCCTGTTGCCGGGTCGGCTGCTCTATCAAGGAACTTCAGTTCCGCGATTCCTGACCCGTTCGGCTTCTTCCCCTTGGGCAGCCCCGATCCCAGCCATTCCATGTACGCGACCATCGCGCGCATTTCCCGACTGCTGCTGTCCAGCCCCGTGCCATTGAGGCTGCGCTCGAAGCAGTCATTGATGCGCTTCTCCACGGTCTCGATCGAGCCACTTCGCTCGCGGAACTTCGGATAGGTGCTCCATACCGCGCCGTAGTTGTTGCCCCATGGCCGCGCGCCAGCATCAAGGTGGCAGTTCTGGCAGTTCATGCCGTTGGTCTGATGTGCCACGGTGCCTTGTGGGCCTAGGTAGAACGCCGTGTTGCGGACGAGTTCGCGACCGTAACGCACCAGATCTTCCCGATCGCCGGGTAGATGATCGATCAAGTTGGTGTCCACACCGATCCACAAGCTGTCCGCACCATAGGTCGCGACCATCGGCGGCGGTGGCTCGAACCATTTCCCCGGAAGGGAGATGTACGCGATGATGAGCCCTATCGCGGTCCAGGTGAGGATCCTGGTCCAGCGCGCAGGCCGCTCGTCATAGGGCATACCGGCCTGCTCCTTCAGCACGCGGATGGCCTGCTCCGTTGCTCCCAACCAGAGCAGGATGACGATGGCTACGGCGAGAAGAAGGAACGGAACGAGCATGGCCGTAAGCGATGCATCAATGGGGCAGGCTGTCGCGGAAGCGGCCGTATACGTACGTGCCCGCTACTGCGCTGAGGAAGGTGATGATGATGACGCTGAAGCCCGCACCCATCTGTGCGAAGAGCGGACCCGGACAGGCACCCGTGATCGCCCAGCCCAGGCCGAACATCAGTCCACCGTAGATCTGGCCCTTGTTGAACTCCTTCGTCGGGATGTGAACTGTCTCGCCGTGGATGGTCTTCACCTTGATGCGCTTGATGAGTTGCACGCTGATGAGGCCCACCACCACCGCCGTGCCGATGACGCCGTACATGTGGAAGCTCTCGAAGCGGAACATCTCCTGGATGCGGAACCAGCTGATGATCTCCGCTTTCACGAAGACGATGCCGAAGAGGATGCCCCAGGCGCTGTATTTCAGGTTGTGCCACCAAGGATGCTTCAGCTCGCTCTCGTTGACGCAGATGGCATCCAGTTCCCGCGCCTTCAGATCGGCGAGTTCCTGTGCTGTGGGCGTATGTTGGAAGGTGTGTTCCATGGGTGTCAGAGCGTAAGGAGGTAAGGAAGGATGAACCAGGTCATGACGATGCCGCCGATCATGAACATCACGGTGGCCACGAGGCTGGGCCATTGCAGGCTGCTGAGGCCCATGATGGCGTGGCCGCTCGTGCAGCCGCCGGCGTAGCGCGTGCCGAAGCCGACCATGAAGCCACCGACCACGAGGAAGATGAAGCCCCGGATCGTGAACAATTGGCCCCAGCTGAAGATCTCCGCAGGGCAGCAATTGTGTGGTGTCCGTGATACCCTTGGTCGCAAGGTATTGTTGTGTGGGCTCGGCAAGCACGATGGGGTTAGGGTCGCTCAGCCACTGGGCACCCACGAAGGCCCCCAACGCGATGCCGACCACGAAGAAGAGGTTCCAGATCTCCTTCTTCCAATCGTACTTGAAGAACTTGATGTCGCCCGGGATGCAGGCCGCGCATAAGTGGCGCAGTGAACTGCTGATGCCGAAGGTCTTGTTGCCCACGAGCAACAAGTAGGGTACCGTGAGGCCGATGAGCGCACCGGCCACATACCAGGACCAGGGTTGTTTGATCGACGTCGAGCATGACTTCCGTCAGGTTGGTTGCTTGAGGCCCGATAAAGCCCGGACCATGTTGGCCCGGGCTTTCGGAACCGGTTGGTTATTTCTTGAGCGTGGAAGGGCAGACGTAGTCGGTCGCCTTCACGTCGGTCTTCAGGATGGCGCTGAATCCACCGGCCACGTCGATCACGTTGTGGTAGCCACGCGCCTTCAGGAGACTTGCGGCCACCATGCTGCGGTAACCGCCAGCGCAATGGATGTAGTTCGGTTCCTCCTTGCTGAAGGCGGCCAGGTTCTGGTTGATGAACTGCAATGATGCATGCCATGCGCCGTCCACGTGCTCTGCAGCGTACTCGCCGTCCTTGCGAACGTCGACCACGCGGAGCTTGCCCGCATTGAAGCGCCGGGCGAACTCCTCCGCGCTGATGCTCTCGATGGTGTCCACCTCCTTTCCCGAGGTCTTCCAAGCTTCGATACCGCCTTTCAGGTAGCCGAACACGTTGTCGTAGCCTACGCGGGCCAGGCGGGTCACCACTTCATCCTCCATGCCCTCGTCGGTGACGAGCAGCAGGGGCTGCTTCACGTCGGGGATCATGCTGCCCACCCACGGAGCGAAGTCGCCCTTGATGCCGATGTTGATCGAGCGGGGAACGAAACCGTCCTTGAAGGTCTGTGCACCGCGTGTGTCCAGCACCAAGGCACCTTCCGTCTCCGCAACGAGTTCGAACTGGTCGGGGGTAAGCGCGCGCATAGCCTTTGCGCCTTCACCGTATCCACGCTTTCGATCACGCCCTTGTTCAGGGCGACGTTCTGTGGGAAGTAGGCGGGCGGAGGCAGCAGGCCATCGGTCACCTCCTTGATGAACTGCTCCTTTGTGGCGGCGCTCAAGCGCGTAGTTCACCTCCTTCTGGTGTGCCCAGCGTGTCGAAGGTCTCCTTGCTCATGTTCTTGCCGCAGGCGCTGCCGGCGCCGTGCGCAGGATACACGATGACATCATCGGGCAGGGTCATCACCTTGTTGTGCAGGCTATTCGTAGAGGAAGCCGGCCAGATCCTCCTGCGTGATCGTGCCCATCTTCTGCGCCAGGTCGGGGCGGCCCAACGTCACCGATGAACAGCGTGTCGCCGGTGTAAGATGCTGTGCGGCTTGCCGTTCTCATCGATCAGCAGGTAGCAGGTGCTTTCCATGGTGTGGCCGGGGGTGTGCAGCACCTTGATGGTCACGTTACCGAGCTTCAGCTCTTCGCCATCCTTGGCGATGTGCGCCTCGAACGAGGGATTCGCGTTCGGGCCGTAGACGATCGGTGCGCCGGTCTTCTTCGCACAGGTCGAGGTGGCCGCTGACGAAGTCGGCGTGGAAGTGCGTTTCCAGCACGTACTTGATCTTCGCGTTGCGCGCTTTTGCCCGCTCGATATAGGGGCTCGTTTCGCGCAGCGGATCGATGATCGCGGCCTCGCCATTGCTTTCGATGTAATAGGCGCCTTGCGCCAGGCATCCGGTGTAGATCTGTTCGATCTTCATGGTTGTCGGGGCGACGATCTCGTCGGCTTGGTTTAGTTGGTCTGGATCTTGACGACTGGAAGTTTCCCGCGCTTGCAAGGGGCTATGTCATTGCGGATAGTTCCTTGCCGATGATGTACATTCCCATCACCAGCACGAACCAGCCGAAGGCGGGTTTGAGTTTTTCGTTCGGAATGCGTTTGCTCAGGATGCTGCCAACAAGGATCCCGCCGATGGCGATCGCTGAGAAGATCATCAGGAAATTCCAGTCGATGACCTCATTGCCGCGCAGGTCACCCGTGAAGCCGATGAGCGATTTCGCCGCGATGATGATCAGCGATGTGCCTACCGCTTGCTTCATCGGGAGTTTGGCGAGGAGTACCAGCGCGGGAATGATGAGGAAGCCGCCACCGGCTCCGACCAGTCCGGTGATGGTGCCCACCACCACGCCTTCGCCCAGGATCAACGGGTAGTTGAACTTCACCTCGCCAGTGGTCGCTTCCCCCGCGTTCTTCTGCTTCTTCGATCATGCTGTAGGCCGCAGCCACCATCAGCAATGCGAAGAAGATGAGCATACCCAGTGACTTGCTGATGGCCGTTGCCCCGATGGAGAACAACGGGTCGGGCAGGGCAGGCACCAGAAAGGCCCGTGTGAGGAACACCGCGATGATGCTCGGTATGCCGAATACCAGTGCCGTCAGCCAGTGGATATTACCGAGCCGCATGTGACTGAAGGACCCGATCAGGCTGGTGAGCCCTACGATGAACAATGAATAGGCCGTGGCCAGCACCGCATCCACGCTGGAAGAGGTACACGAGGATAGGTACGGTGAGGATGGAGCCACCTCCGCCGATGAGGCCCAGGGAAAGTCCCATGAGCACGGCTCCGATATATCCCAGGATCTCCATGTTCACAGGTGCTCGCAGCAGTTCTCCAGGTCCTTGATGATCTTCAGGAAGCCGGGTTGTTTCAAAAAGTAGAAGCTGTACTTGCCTTCCTTCTCCACGCCCAGAAGACCCTTGTCGCGCATCAGCGTGAGATGCTGGCTCAGGATCGCCTGTTCAATGCCGAGCAGGTCGGTGAGGTCGGAAACGCACAGGCGCCGCTTGGTGCCCAACAGGTCCAGAATGGCCAGGCGCTGTGGATGGGCGGCGACCCGGAGCAGTTCACTGGCGCGGACCAGTTTGTCCGTGCCAATGCGTTCGTCGAGGGTGATGATGGACATGTGTGCGTTGTTGACGGCACAAATGTATAGATATATGACTATGTAATTGTGTGACGTTCATCACACGGACAGGCGCCGGGTCAGAGCGCGGACAGGAGCTCGGCCCCGAACTCGCGGATCTGCCACTGGCGCACGCCTTCGATCCCACCGAGCGCCTCCAGGTCACCCGGCAACAGGCGCGCGATCTCCATCAGTACGTGGTTCGGGCTAACGATGCCCTGCAACAGGCCGCGTTCCTGCGCGATCTTGTCGCGGCGCTGCTTCAAGCGTTTCAAGCGGTCCTCGTAGTCATCATCCCGATCCCAGCGTTTGGGCCGCGTGAGCTTAGGCCACTCGTCGCGTGGCACGGCGAGGCCGCGTTCGATGGCCTTCATGATGGCCGTTCCACTGCGCTGAATGGTGCTTTGGCCCACGCCTTTCAGCGCTTCCAACGCCTTCATGTCGGCGGGCGGGTTGCGGCTGATCTCCAGCAGCACGTCATTGCCCAGCACCATGAACGGTGCACGGTCCAATTTCTCGGCCATGATCTCCCGCCAGGCATGCACTTCGCGCAGGATGGCCAGCTGCCGTGGCTTCAATGCCTTTGCGCCCTTCATGCGCACGAACGCGGGTTCCTCGTTCACCGGCAGCTCGAAGGGGATCTTCACCAGGGCCTCGAACTCCTCCTGTGCCCAGGTCATGCGCTGTTTCTCCTCGAGTTCGCGCCGCAGAATGTCGCGCAGGGCGATCAGGTGCGTGGTGTCCATGGCCGCATAGGCGAGCATGGGCTCGGTCAAGGGCCTTTTGCTCCAGTCCGCCTTCTGGTACTTCTTATCGAGTACCACGCCGAAGTGCTTTTTCAGATTGGCGGCCAGTCCCAGCTCGGGTTCGTTCAGCAGTTCCACGGAGACCATCGTGTCGAACACGTTCTGCGCGCGGAAGCCATATTGCTTCTTCAACATGCGCAGGTCGTAGTCCGCGTCGTGGATCACCCACTCGATCGCCGGGTCCTCGAGCATGCGCCCCAGCGGCGCCATGTCCTCCACGGTGAGCGGATCGATCAGCCACGTGTTCTTGCGCGTGCTCAGCTGGATCAGGCAGATGCGCTCCTTGTACCGATGGAAGCTGCTGGCCTCGGTGTCGAGCGCCAGAACAGGCTCCTTCCGCAGTTGGTCCATCAGCTGCGCCAGTTCTGCGGAGGTGTTGATCAGGGAGAACGGCGCGGCCATGTCGGCGAAGATCCCGCGTTGGAGCACACCCCTTCGTAGGTGACCGCGAAGGCTTTCCACAAGTTCAACCCAATAAAAAAACGCACACGCTCTTAATGCCCATGCCGATGCCTGCGTGTGTCACCCATAGGAAGTTCGTCTTTCCTGCTGGCGTCCAGCGTGTAACGCTGAGAACAGTGGCGTTAATGTGGTAGGCCGGTCGGTACGGATCGCACTACACGTACGTCGGCCCCCAGTTCTCCCCGGCATCGGCCACCATCTGCTTGATCATCTGCTCATCGTGCTTCCGGCAGATCAGCAGCGCATCGGGGGTGCTCACCACAATGAAGTCCTCGAGCCCCTGCAACATGGCCAGGCGACCATCGTGCATGTGTACCATGTTGTTGGTACAGTCGTACAGTTTCATCTGGGCGCCCACCGTGGCATTGCCGTTGGCATCCTTGGCGATGTGCGTGTACAGGCTGCCCCATGTGCCCAGGTCGCTCCAGCCGAAGTCGCCGGGTACAACGAACACGTTCTTCGCCTTCTCCATCACCCCATAGTCGATGCTGATGCTCTCGCAGGAGGCATAGGTGTCCTGAATGAACCCCGCTTCGGCCGGCGTGCCGTACGCGGCGGCGCCGAGGGAGAAGCGCTGCTCCATCGCAGGAAGGTGCAGGGCATAGGCGTTTTGCAGGCTCTTCGCCGTGGCGATGAACAGGCCGCTGTTCCACAGGAATTCGCCGCTCTCCATGAACTTCACGGCCGTGGCATGGTCGGGCTTCTCGCGGAAGCTGGCCACTTTTTTCACCTCCGGATCGAACGGCGCCAGCATCGGCAGCGAATTGGATGTAGCCGTAACCGGTGTCCGGTCGACTGGGTTTAATGCCTAGTGTAACGATGCAGTCCGCGGCCTCCGCCTGCTTCAGCGCCTGGCGGATCACCCCGTGGAATTCCGCCTCCTTCATCACCAGGTGGTCGCTTGCGGCTACGATGATGTTGGCCTGCGGATCGCGCTTGGAGATCACATGGGTGGCATAGGCCACGCACGGCGCTGTGTTCTTCCGCATCGGCTCGGTAAGGATGTTCTCCTCCCGGATGCCCGGCAGTTGCGCCTTGACAATGGGGGCATACTGTGTGTTGGTCACCACCAAGATGTTCTCCGGTGGGCAGATCGGCAGGAAGCGGTCCCAGGTCTGTTGTACCAACGTGCGGCCCAAACCAAGGAAGTCGAGGAATTGCTTGGGATAGCTCGACCGGCTCATCGGCCAGAAACGGCTGCCGATGCCGCCGGCCATGATCACGCAGTACGTATGGTTCTTTTCGCTCATGCTAGGGCCGTGGCTTTTCAAGGGTCTGCGCCGCGAAGGTCCCTACTTCGGCGGACATGGCAAGCGGATGTGGTCAGGAGGCGCGCCGCGAGGCCAGTGGCCTGTCAAGATGCACCTCGGCGGTGGGGTCGATGAAGTAAAGGCGGCGGTCGTTCAGGCAGCGGCACTTGTACCGTTTGCGCAGCCGTGGCCCTTTCACGAAGATCCGCTGGTTGAAGCGGAACACCGTGTTCTCGTCCAGTTCCTCCAAGAAGGGACGTGGGTCGGCATCGTGCCCGCGCAACACGCGCATCAGTTCATGGTCCGTGCAGCTGCTGCTGGGCGCATCCTCCAGGTGATGCTCCAAGGCGTGCAGCACATCGGCGGGGAAGATCTCGCGACTGAGGAAGGGGCGCATGAGGCGCTTGTATTCCGCCTTCCACTCCTTGCCGTGCGGCTGGTGCCGACGGTACTTCTCGAAGGTGCTGTGATGCGCGAACTCGTGCACCAACACCACCAGGAACGCGTATTTGTTCAGGTCGCCGTTCACCGTGATCCGGTGCGGCAGCGTGCGGTTGGCGGTGCGGTAATCGCCGAGCTTGGTGATGCGCGAGGGGCTCACGCGTACCATCACCGGATTGCGGCTCAGCCAGTTCACCACCACCGGGTAGGCGGCGGAGGGGAGCAGGGTGCGCAGACGGAGGATATCAGTTGCTGGTGGCATTGGTTGCGGTCCCTGCAGGGGTGTTCATCTTGCTCCACGTTCCTTTTTCGGCCTGCTTCGGAACAGCGTTCCAGTGCGGACAATCACAACCTTTCCGGCTTTTGCGCGCCGCGCCGTAGCGCGGACCGCTCGCACAACCCGTGATCACGGTCGATGTCGTCAGGAACGCTCCGAGGAGGATCATGCTGAAAAAGGGGCGTTTCCTGAGCATCTTTATGCCGCCGGTCGCGGCTTACGTGCAAATGTAGTTGCCAAGAACCTGCTGTGGAAGACCTCCGGAATATCTGGCGAAGTCACCTGTCCAAGGGGCTATTTTGGCGCCCCGTAGCCTGTGAACATCCTCTTCCATATCGGTCATTATTTCCAGCTCCTGGGCGAGGTGTTCTCCAAACCTGAGCGCTTCAGCATCTACTGGAAGCGTACGGTGGAGGAGATGGACCTGCTGGGTGTCAAGAGCTTAGGTATCGTGGCCCTGCTCTCCGTCTTCATGGGGGCCGTTATCACCATCCAGACCAAGAGCAACATCGACAGCCCCCTGATCCAGTCCTGGGTGGTGGGCTTCGCCGCCCGGCAGAGCAGCATCCTGGAGTTCAGCCCCACCATCATCAGCCTGATCCTGGCGGGCAAAGTGGGCAGCAACATCGCGGCCGAGATCGGTTCCATGCGCGTGAAGGAGCAGATCGATGCCCTCGACATCATGGGGGTGAACAGCGCTGGCTACCTCATCCTGCCCAAGATCGTGGCCTCCATCCTGATCAACCCCTTCCTGGTGATCATCAGCATGTTCCTCAGCATTTTCGGGGGATGGATGGCCGGCATCGGCACGGGCATCATCAGCAGCGACGATTATCTGCAGGGCATCCAGACCTCCTTCAATCCCTACCACGTCACCTATGCGCTGATCAAGACCGTGGTCTTCGCCATCATCATCACCACGGTGAGCGCGTATCAGGGATACTACACCCAGGGCGGCACGCGTGAGGTGGGCATCAGCAGCACCCAGGCCGTGGTGTACAGCGATGTGGTGATCCTGATCGCCAATTATGCCCTCACCCAACTCCTGCTGATATGATCGAGGTCGTTGGGGTCAGCAAACGCTTCGGGAAGACCCAGGTGCTCACGGACATCAATGCGGTGTTCGAGAAGGGCAAGGTGAACCAGATCATCGGCAAGAGCGGCAGCGGCAAGAGCGTGCTGTGCAAGTGCATCGTGGGGCTCTTCATTCCGGAGGAAGGCAAGGTGCTCTATGATGGCCGATCGTTCCACGAGCTGGAAAAGGAGCAGAAGCGTGAACTCCGCCAGGAGATCGGCATGCTGTTCCAGAGCAGCGCCCTGTTCGATTCACTTACCGTGATGGAGAACGTGCTGTTCCCCCTGCGCATGTTCGCCACCATGGCCGAGAGCGAGATGCACGACCGCGCGGAGCTCTGCCTGAAACGCGTGAACATCGTTGACAAGGGCAACCTGTTCCCCAGTGAGATCAGTGGCGGTATGCAGAAGCGCGTGGGCATCGCCCGCGCCATCGCGATGAACCCCAAGTACCTGTTCGTCGACGAGCCCAACAGTGGCCTCGATCCACAAACGAGCATCGTGATCGACAGCCTCATCAGTGAGATCACGGCCGAGTATCAGACCACCACCATCATGATCACGCACGACATGAACTCGGTGATGGAGGGCGGTGACAACATCCTCTTCATCCATCAAGGACGCGCCTGGTGGAAGGGCACGCGCGACCAGATGCTGGAGAGCGATAACCAGGAACTGAACGACTTCATCTTCGCCAGCGGACTGATGCGCAAGGTGAAGGCGGCCTCGGGGCATTGATCACTTCATCGGAAATGAAAAAGCCCTCCGGACGTTCCGGAGGGCTTTTTCGTTCAGAGCTCCTTCGGACTTAGCGCAGCACCGTCATACGCTTGCTCATGCGCACGCCACCGGCGGTGAGCGTGTAGAAGTACACGCCCTCGTTCAGCGCGTTGGTGTTCAGGGCAGCGCGGTAGCTGCCAGGAGCGCGCCTGCCTTCCACCTGGCTGGTGATCAGCTTGCCGCTCATGTCGAACACCTCGATCGTTACGCTGGCGGATGCGGTCAGATCGTAAGGGATGTAGGTGATGTTGTTCGCGGGGTTCGGGAAGTTCTGGCCGAGGCCCACACCGTTCTGGCGGTCGCCCTCTTCAATGCCCACGCTGGGGTTGAAGTTCATGCGCACCATGGGCGACTGCAGTTCGATGAAACGCGAACCGGTTGCGTTGGCGGACATGAAGAGCGACTGGCCCAACAGGCTGGCACCGCTGGAGGCCGTGGTCACGCGCTGTCCGCCGCCGTAGTAGTGCAGGCAGGCGCATACCTCCTGTTGCCCCGTCAACTCCAAGGGTGGCTCGAACATGACGGTCTGCATGCGGGCCTGGCCGTTGCCGCTGAGTTGATTCGTTGCCGTGATGCCGAACAGGTTCGTAGTACCCAACTCAGCGAGATCGGGGTCAAGCACGGTGCAGTCGAACTCACCACCCACCTGGCTGTTGCCGCTGCCGCTGGCAAGGGCCACCTGGATCGCATAGACCGTTGCATCGTTCTCCAACCAGAAGAAGTTGCAGGAGAAGTATTCCTGCGGATCATTGGCCGCATCGAGGTTCTGGATCACGCCGTCGCGGGCGCCTTCGTCCTGTGCATATACGAAGTCATCCACGCGCCATGCCTTGCTGGCGGCGTTCGCAGCCGGGCGCGCGTCAACGGAATCCATGGTGAGGTTCAGGTCCAGCGTGTAGTTGCCCACCGCATCCGGCGTGTAGGGCGCGAAGAACCCACTGTCCAACGCGTCCTGCGCGATGGAGGGGTTGAGCACGTCGGTGTTGAGCACTTCGCTGCCGTCGCGCTTCACCACATAGTTCATGTTCACGCTGGTGGCCACATTGGAACCCTCGTTGGTAACCGGACTGCCCATCACCAGCTCATGTTGTTGTCCCAGCGGGGAGATGTCGAACTCGGCCGTGTTGGTCACTGTGCCGGGCAGGTACGCGTTGAACGCCGGGTTCAACATGGTCACGTTGTTGTTCTCGCTCTCGAGCACGTTCACATCGTCCACCTGAAGGTAGTAGTGGCTCATGCCATTGGTCTGCGAAGAGCCTTCCCACGCAAAACGGAACTTCACGTTCGCGGGGTTCGCGATGATGGCATTGTGCAGGTTGACGTACATGGTGTACGTACCGGGATCATCGTTCGCGAACAGGTTGTTCTGAACCCCTTGGATACGCGATGGCCACGTGGCTCCGCCATCCGTGCTCACATCCACGAAGATCACCGGGAAGGTGCTGCAGCACCAACGCGCACGGATCTGGTACTCCAGGTGCACGAACGGTGTGGCGGTGAGGTCCATCAACGGTGATACGAGGTAACCATCGCGGGATTGGAACTGAGCGGTGGGAAGCGGCGCAGGTGGGGTCACCGTGGTGTCCGAGTTGCTGCGGTCGCAATCGAAGATCATGAAGCCGTTGGCGTTCGAGGTGCTGGTGATCTTCTGGGCGTTGGTGCTGTAACCGCCGAGCGGACCGGTGGTACTATACCGCCAGATCGCTCCATCAGGACCGCTAACCGTCCAGGGCGCGCTCAACTGGTTGTTGCCGGCCAGGCCGTTGGCAAAGTCATCGGAGAACACGATGTCGTTCGCTGCCTTCTCCAAGCCTTCGGTGCCGGGCTTGATGGGCAGTTGTTGCTTTTCCAACTTGGAAGGAGCCGCCCACTTGGGCAGCTGTGCGCGGGAGAATCTGCTGAGCGTTCGCTACGCCCGTGATGCAGGCCAGGAATAGCCAGGTGTATTTGTGGTTCATGGGTTGATCGGTTGATCGTTTTTCAGGGTGCTGCAAGGTAGGAGGTGATCGGATGTGTGCAAATGCCTTAGGCCCTTATCGAACCATCCGTCAACTGCCTGCCATCATCCTGACAAGCGAGCGCTCCGTTCTGATGTCTGAGTTGAAGCCAAGAGGGGGGTGTCCGCCACATGTCCAACCAGGTTGTTTCCCCCTCCTGCGCCGACGAAGGAGGCGATAGGAGGGGTGCCCGTAGGGCGGGGTGGTTCATTGTGTACTTCACCACCCCGGTCGCCTGCGGCGACATCCCCTCCTCGGGAAGTAGGGGGAAACCAAGTTGTTTCCCACTCCTGCGCCGACGAAGGAGGCGATAGGAGGCGATAGGAGGGGTGCCCGTAGGGCGGGGTGGTTCATTGTGTACTTCACCACCCCGGTCGCCTGCGGCGACATCCCCTCCTCGGGGAGGAGGGGGGAAACCAGGTGCCCCCAAAACGACCAGCGCGCCCCGGTTGCCCGGAGCGCGCTGGCGCAATTGAGGTCGACGGACCTGCTTAGTTCAGCGTAACGCGCTGTACTGCGGCAGCGTTGGAGTGCTTACACGCACGGTGTAAACGCCCTTGGCCAAGCCTGTGAGGTCCATGTTCAGGTTCAGGTTGAAGTTGTCCGTGCGGACCACCTCGCCCAGCAGGTTCATCACTTCAACGGTGTATTTGTCCGTGGTGGAAGCGCTGATGGTTACCACACCATTGCTGGGGTTCGGGTACATGCTGATACCGGAGAGGCTGTTCACCTCCGCAACGGCCACATCGTTGTTGAACAGCAAGCGGATCGCATAGGCAGTACCGTTGGAGTACACCTGATCACCAGCGAGGTAAATGGCGCTGGCCATGCCTGGCTGAGGCACGGTAACGTCATCCAATACACGTGTATCGTTGGTGTTGGCATTGCTGTACAGCTCGATGCCCGCGTAGTAAGCACCAACAGGCAGGGTGATGGGGCTGCTGAAGGCAAGCGTAACAACACCACTGGCCAGGTCCCCAGCGGAGATCGTGTATTCTGCGGTGGTACCCAACGGGGCATCAACCACATCAGCCAGCACGTCCGTGGTATCGTGTACAGCACCTGTGACGGTACCTCCTTCCACCGTGCCATTGGCCAGGAGGAATTGCATGCCATACACCACCTGTTCTTGCTTGATCGAATACTGGGTGAAGAGCATGAGGCCATCTTCACCACCCGTGAAGCTATTGGTGCCCGTGGCGGCCAGCAACTCTACACCAGGAGGGTAGTTGTCGATGTTGTCCAAGGAGAACTCATCCGCCGTGATCTCGAAGAAACGCAGCCACGTGTTGTTCGTGAGGTCCTCTTCGCTCGCCTGCTGGTCACTGGTAGCGGTGTACGTGGCCGTATACGTGCCAAGGTCCAAAGTGGGCAACGTCTCGATGCTTTCCAGGATCAGGGTGTCGCCGGGAGCGAGGGTCGCAGTTGAAGCCGATGTTGTGATCACAAGAGCGCTCGTCTGGTCGTTGCGTATTTCGCAGGTCAACAGGACGTTCGACAGCGCATCCGAGCCCAGGTTCTCTACAAATCCACCAACGGTCATGCTCGTGCCGATCTGCGTGGAAGGGATACGGCCATATTCCGTACCGTCACCGACGTGGGTGATGTACCCGTCGAACATGCGTGCATCATGCTGGTATTGCTCTGAGATGTTCACGTCATCGACCATCCATGCGTAGCCGTAGATGCCGCTCCAGTAGAAGCGCACGTACACCTGGCTCTGGCCACCGGCGGAAGCGGAGATGTTAAGGCGGATCGTGGTCGGATTGTCCACCGGAGCCTGTGTGGCCATACCCGGGAATACCCTGTACACGTTAGGCATCATGCTGATGTCGCTGGTCGGATCGAGCACAGGCCAGCCGGTGTTGGTGGTCTGTACCACCACATAGCACTCCTCATCCGTCCACTTGCGGTAGAAGGTCTGGAACTCGAGGATCACATTGGGGAAGCCGGTCAGGTCGATCGGCGCTGCCGTCGTCATGTGGCTCTGCTCGTAGGTGGTCGTCTGGTTGTTGAACGCATCCGAGTCCACCATGCCGTAGCCGTTGGCGGCCGTGGTGCTCTCGATCCCTGCGATGGGAGCTCCGCCACTCGGAACACCGGTGCCGATCACCCAATCGAGGGCCAAGGTGCCATCGTGCCCGGTAACCCAAGTGGCCGCATTTGAAAAATCATCGGACCACAGGATGGCGCGGTCTGCGTTTGCGGTCGGGAGCGTTCCGCGACGCGCTTCTGGGATCCAGCTCTTTTTAGCTGGGGCTGCAGCATGTCCGCCGCTCTGGGCCACCACGGCACCAGAAACGAACATGATAGCCAATGCCGAAGTGTAAAGCTTCTTCATGGTGTCTTGTTGGGTTTTCTTCTTAGGGTTCAGGTGCGAAAGTAATGATCTGGCAAAGCACTCCGACAAAGCGCAGGTCAGCGGATCGTCAGGCGTTGAATTCTGCTTCCAAGAATGTTCTTCCTCATGGTCGGGCCAGCACCACCAGCCGCCCCGTTCGGACGCTCCCAGCTCCGATCCAGCGAAGGGTGTATTCGCCCGCAGCCAAATGGCTGATATCCAGCTGTATGGGCTCGTTGCTGGCGGTCGTTCGGGTGTTCATTTGAAGCCTTCCCGCCGGATCCGTCACTTCAAGTTGGCCAACGCCCATGCTCGTGATGGAGGTGCTCCCGAAAGCCGGATTCGGGTACAGCACCAGATCGGTCGCCAACCTTGTAGGCTCACCGATTGCGGTCACCGGATCGCTCAGGTAGATCCGTACGATCGGTGCACGGTCCAAGAAACCAAGGCTCACCCCGTCGGCCCCCACTTTCCATGCCGCGCCGATAGGGGCCAGGCCGCCGGATGCGATCACCGCTGCCCCGGACCCTTCATCATAGCGGACCAATGCCACAACATCCTGTGGGCCGGTCACTTCCACCGCACTGTCCAGCGGGATGTATACCGTGCCCCCCGCAAAGCTCAGGTCCAGGTCGGCCTGCGTGATCGTATCGGCGGCTGAAACGGAAAGCACGTTCAGCACTTCGTCCATGATGAAGGCCGCCACGGTGGTGCCTACCGTGGTTCCCACTCCATAACGAACGCCAATTCCGCGGATCACACTGGTGCTCCCGGTCATTTCATAGCGGCAACCCGTGGAAAAACCTGCGCCATTGTTCTCCACAAAGGCCTCCGGCAGGTCGTTGTCCAAGGCCATCGCATTGTTTCCAAGGACAGCATCAGTTATGGTGTATCCTGTCTGGGCCACATTGTCCGCCGGACTGTCCTCGCCAGCTGTGCTGGATATGCTCCAGTTCAGTTGCACATCACCCGTGGTTGCGCTCGATCCATCCCGTGTTCCAAACGAGGATGGTGTCTGCCAGCGGCGCGAGTGACGTGGTCAGGTTCTGTGTTTGAACGAACTGCTCCACATTGTTCACCAGGATCTGCAGGCTGATGGCGATGTCGCTCGCCGAGGCATTGGCCAGGTTGCGCACCCTTAGCGATGTGACCAGCGGAAGTTGTTGCTCGAAAGGAAGCTGCGTGTAGCCGAGTGACCGCGAGGTGGTGTTGAATGGACTGATGGTCGGATCGCCGATGTACGCGTTCACAACCGACAGATCCAGCGCCGAGCGACCGAACACGCACACATCATCCACGGCCATGCCCGACGCCCACTGGCCGCCATCATCAAATCGGAAACGGAGTTGCAACGTTCCGCCGCTGTATGCACTCAGGTCGATGAGCAGGGACTGCCATTCGCCCACGACTTCCGGTACCTGCATCAGCGTGGTCCACGCAGTGCCGTCCGTGCTGGCATCCACCCAGGCGTTGGTGTTGAACGGGCGACCGTCATGGTACACGCGGAAGGCGAGCGCGGGGCTCAGCGTGGTGGAGAGGTCGATCACCGGTGAGACCAAGGCCACTTGGTCCAATTCGCAATCGCACGGAGGCGCATCGTCGTTCACCACCACGAAGGAGTTCGCCAGCGGTTCATCGGGGATCATGATGTACCCCGATGCGTTGGCTTCCTGCGCGGTGCTCAGGTCCCAAGGGGCCACCAGCACGCTATCCAGACCATAGACCAGTTCGGGCTGCATGCTCCAGCCGATCGGCAAGTACGGGCCATCAAATGTTTCGCTGAATGCACAGTTCACTTGCGCGAAGGCTTCAGTCTGAATAGAAGGAGAAGAGAAGCTAGCGCAAGCAGGCGGAATGGAAGGGTACAGGACATGGGTGGCGAAGATAGACTGGAGGGCGCAGGGGAATGCGGGGGCCTCACGCGGGGGCGCGGAGGGCGCGGAGGGGGAGAAGGGAGTGCAAGGGCCTCACGCAGAAGCGCAGAGGGTGCGAGGGCAGAGCGAGGGGCTCACGCAGAGGCGCAGAGTGCGCAGAGGTTGCGGGGATCGCGAGGGCCTCACGCGGAGGCGCGGAGTGCGCGGAGACTGCAATGACGCACAGAGGGCAATGATCTGCATGCATCCGTGTCCATCCGTGTTTTCATCCGTGGTTCAAACCGCATTCAGCATTCATCTGCGCGATCTGCGTCATCTGTGGTTAAGAACAATGGAGAGGCCGCCGGAGGCGGGCAGGGGAATGCGAGGGGCTCACGCAGAGGCGCAGAGGACGCAGAGGGTGCAAGGGCAGAGCGAGGGGCTCACGCGGAGTCGCGAAGGCGGAGGGCGCGGAGTGCGCGGAGAATGCGATCACTCACACAGAGGCCACCGGGACTGTATTCATCCACGTCCATCTGCGTTCATCTGCGGTTAAGAACAATGAAGAGTCCGCCGGAGGCGGGCACTGCGTTACCAGAGCACATGTATCAGGCCTCCTGCGTCTCGTAGGCCTCGATCGGCGGACAGGTGCAGATCAGGTTGCGATCGCCGAAGGCATTGTCCACGCGGCTTACTGTGGGCCAATACTTCCAGTCGCGGTTCACGTTCACGGGGAAGGCGGCCTTCTCGCGGCCGTACGCGTGCGACCATGTGTCTGCGCATACCTCCTCGCTGGTGTGCGGGGCCATCTTCAGCACGTTGTCCGCCTTTTCGGCCTTGCCGTTCTCGATCTCGGTGATCTCGTTCCGGATGCCGATCATCGCTTCAACGAAACGATCGAGTTCGGCTTTGCTCTCGCTCTCTGTGGGCTCCACCATCAGCGTTTCTGCCACGGGGAACGATACGGTGGGCGCGTGGAATCCGTAGTCCATCAATCGCTTCGCGATGTCGCTCACCTCCACACCGGCGGTGCGCTTGAACTCGCGGCAGTCCAGGATCATCTCGTGCGCCACCATGCCTTCGCTGCCCACATACAGGATGGGGTAGTGCTTCTCCAGCTTCGCACGCAGGTAGTTCGCGTTGAGGATGGCATAGCGCGTGGCATCGGTGAGCCCGTTGCCGCCGAGCATCTTGATGTAGCCGTAGCTGATCAGCAGGATCAGCGAGCTGCCCCACGGAGCGCTGCTCACCGCCGGCACGGCCTTCTCACCGCCGGTCTTGATCAGCGGATGTCCTGGGAGGAATGGCTTCAGCTTGTCGTTCACGCAGATGGGACCCATGCCGGGGCCACCACCGCCGTGCGGAATGGCGAAGGTCTTGTGCAGGTTGAGGTGGCACACGTCAGCACCGATATCCCCGGGACTTGTCAGACCCACTTGCGCGTTCATGTTCGCGCCGTCCATGTATACCAGTCCTCCGTTGTCGTGGATCGTTGCCGTGATATCCTTGATCGATTCCTCGAACACACCGTGCGTGCTGGGGTAGGTCACCATCAGGCAGCTAAGCGTGTCCTTGTATTGTTCGGCCTTCGCCTTCAGGTCGGCCACGTCCACGTGCCCTTCCTCATCGGCCTTCACCACCACCACTTGCATGCCGGCCATCACCGCGCTCGCGGGATTGGTGCCGTGTGCCGATGAAGGGATCAACGCAATGTTGCGGTGCTTGTCACCACGTGACTCGTGGTATGCGCGGATCACGAGGAGCCCCGCGTATTCGCCCTGTGCACCGCTGTTGGGTTGCAGGCTTACCGCGGTGAAGCCCGTGGCCTTCGCCAGAGCATAGCTCAGTTCGTCGAAGACCTGCTGATAGCCCAGGGTCTGGTCCACCGGGGCGAACGGATGCAGGCCGCCCCACTCCGGCCAGCTGAGCGGGAGCAAGGTGCTCGCCGCGTTCAACTTCATGGTGCATGAGCCCAAGGGTATCATACCGTGCATCAGGCTGAAGTCCTTGTTCTCCAATTTCTTGATGTAGCGCTGCAGCTCCAGTTCGGTGTGGTGTGCGCTGAAGACCGGATGCGCGAGGATCGGGCTCTTGCGCTGGAGTTCCGCTGGAGCCGCCACGGATGTGCCGCTGCCCGATGGTATGCTGGGCTTTCCACCGCACGCCTCGGCCAGCGCGGCGATCACATCGTTGGCATCGGAGAACCGCACCGTCTCATCCAGGCTGATACTTACCAGCTCTCCGGTATAGCGGAAGTTGATGCCGCGCGCTTCCGCGCTCTTCTTCACCGCTGCGGGGGTGGTGCCCGCCGGAAGCGCGAGCGTGATGGTGTCGAAGAACGAGGCGTTCACCAGGTCATAGCCCAGCGACTTGGCCGCATCGGCGAGCCGACGCGTGTGCGCATGCACGTTGCCGGCGATGCGCTTCAATCCGTCAGGGCCATGATACACGGCATACATGCCGGCCATTACCGCGAGCAAGGCCTGCGCGGTGCAGATGTTGCTGGTGGCCTTGTCGCGGCGGATGTGCTGCTCGCGCGTTTGCAAGGCCATGCGCAGGCCACGGCGGCCGCGGCGGTCCTGACTTACACCGATGATGCGACCGGGAAGCAGGCGCTTGAATTCCTCCGTGGTGGCGAAGAACGCCGCGTGCGGACCTCCATAGCCCATGGGCACACCGAAGCGCTGGCTGTTGCCCACGCACACATCGGCGCCCCACTCGCCCGGAGGGGTGAGGAGCACCAGCGAGAGCAGGTCGGCGCAGACCGCTGTGCGCACCCCGGCCGCTTTCGCCTTGGCCACCACACTGCGGTAGTCGTTCACACTGCCATTGGCCGAAGGATATTGCAGGGCGAGGCCGAAGTAGCTCCCGTCCGAGGTGAAGTCCTTCGCATCGCCCACCACCAGTTCCACACCGATGGGAGCACAGCGTGTGCGCAACACATCGATGTTCTGTGGATACAGGCCTTGGTCGGCGAAGAACTTGTGCGCGGAGGCCAGTTCCTTCGGCTTCGCGGCGTACAACATGTGCATGGCCTCGGCGATCGCCGTGGCCTCATCGAGCAACGATGCATTGGCGATGGGCAGCGCAGTGAGTTCGCTCACCATGGTCTGGAAGTTCAACAGCGCTTCCAACCGCCCCTGCGAGATCTCCGCTTGATATGGTGTGTAGGCCGTGTACCATCCGGGATTTTCGAAGACGTTGCGCTGGATCGGCGGCGGCAGAATGGTGCCGCTGAAGCCCAAGCCGATGTAGCTGCGGAACACCTTGTTCTTCGCGCCCAGCGCGCGCATGTTGTCCAGGTGCTGGCGCTCGGTCATCGCCGGACCTACGTCCAGCGGCTTCGGCGAACGGATGCCCTTAGGCACGGTGCGCTGGATCAGTTCATCGAGCGAGGCCACGCCAATGGCCTTCAACATGGCGTTGGTCTCGGTGGCGTTGGGGCCGATGTGGCGTTCCTGGTAGGTGACGACGTTCATGGGGTGGGCGCGGAGATGGGACGGCGAAGATAGAAGCGGAGCGATGGGCGGGGTGGGCTGTGGAAAAGACGAAGGTCGTACAGTTCACCTCCCATATTATCGGAACAGGAAGCCGTTCGAATTGTTCATCTTCGCCCTGCCTCATGCGCAAGTCGTCCATCCTCCTTTTGCTGCTCCTGCTGTTGCCCATGGTCATGGTGGCGCAGGACAGGATCAACCTGATGAACGGGCAGATCGTCGAGGCCAAGGTCCTCGGGCAGAGCTCTCTGGAAGTGCGCTACCAGGTGCGCAAGAAGGACCGCCTGATCGAGCGCTACGGAACCCACCGATGGCGTGTTCAGCGTAACGGACAGCCTGGGCCATGAGAAGGTGTGGTACTTCATGGACAGCGTCTTCGGCAACGAGCTCACCATTCCGCAGATGCGCCGGTATCTGGTAGGCGAACGCGATGCGCGCGTGCGGGGTATCGTCCGCTGGTGCCCATGCTGGGCGGCTTTCCTGCTGGGGGCGGGTGCCGTGATCGCGTTGGACCTTGAAGTGAACTCACTGATCCTTCCACCGGCCTACGCCGCCTTGATGGCCTGGCCGCGGGTCAATGTGACACGCGGCTCCATCCGCGATCCCGGTAACGAGGGTGATCCGTACTACGCGATGGGCTATAGCGCCAGCGCGCGGCCCAAGCGCGTGGTGCGCTGCCTGCTGTCCACCACGTTGGGCGTGGGCGTCGGCCTGGCCATCCGCCAGTTGATCATCAACCCGAACCTGGACAGCGGGTTCTGAAGCGCATGACGGGGGCCGCGCGACATCCCCTGTTGCAGTGGCTTTTGTACGGACACCTTTGGCTGGCGTTGGCGGCGGCCGTGCAGGTGTGGTACATGGGCCTCTTCCTGCACGAGGCTCCGGACCTTGATCGGTACATGCTGGCCGTTGCGTTGGGCACGTTCGCCGCGTATGGCGCGATGCGCTGGATGCGTTCGCGGGCGCCCGCACTGGCCGGTGCCGAACCGATGCATGGGTGAAGGACCGTGGTCGACCGTTCCGCTGGATGCTCGTCGCGAGCGGTTTGCTCGCCGTAGTGCTCCTGTGGCCGCTGCTTGCCCGTGTGCTGCCCTGGTTGTTGCCGGCCGCGCTCATGGCCGCGTTGTATGTCTCCCCGTTCTCCAGCGCCGAACGGCATCGGCATCGGCCTGCGCAATGTGCCGGTGGTGAAGTTCCTTGTTGGTGGCGGTCGCATGGACGCTCGTCGCGGTGGCCGGCCCCATGGCCTGTGACCTGGCGGATCATTCGCGCATGACCATCCTGTTCGCCATGTGCATGCGCCTGCCGCTCTTCATGTCATTGGCCATCGCCTTTGATATCCGCGATGAGCAGTCCGACCACCCCGGTCTGCGAACGCTTCCCCAACTGCTCGGTGTGCGTGGTGCGCGCATCACTGCGCTCGTTCTCATGGCCGTTGCTGGCCTGTACGAGCACCTCTTTCTGTGGGGGCTGGGCTACAGTGTGGCGTCGTGGACCGTGATGGTGGCGTATGTGTTCGCCCTGTTCCTCATTGCACGCGCCCGTTCGGACAGTGGTGTCTGCGTATTACGGCATCCTGCTCGATGGAACACTGGTCCTGATCCCGCTATGTGCGGTGATCGGCATGCGCTTCTGAACCGCGCTCAGCGGTGCTCCTTGGGCTCGAGCGATGCGAGCTCCTCCTCCGATATGTTCCGGTCCGCCTGGAAACGGATCAGGTCCGACGTCACGTCCCGGCCGCCTCGCATGTTGGTGTACAAGCGCTGCGGGCGTGTAGATGAATCCCCACGGGAAGCCCCACCAACCCAGCAATGCGGACATCGCGGTGTACGGCCAGCTCTTCTTCCAATGCGACTCGTCATGCCGCAGGAAATAGATGTCCGACGAGCGGCGGAAGGTCATCACGATGATGGAGATGGCGTAGTCGAACATCACGAATCGACCGCCATTGGCCACTTCCTTGCTGATCATCTCCGGCGTAAGGCCGTCGACTCCCTTGATCTGCTTGCCCATGGGGTTCCGGTGTTTGTGATGACAATATAACGAAAACGACCTACATCACCTCATCGAGCGCTGAGCAGAAGGCATCGGCCACGCGCGCCACGTGATCATCCGTGTGCGCCGCGCTGATGAAGCCCACTTCGTACCCGCTGGGTGCCGCGTAAACGCCACGCTCCAACAACGCCGCGTGCAACTTCGCGTAGCTCTTCATGCTCGCGGGGTCGATCGCATCCGCTCGCTGGATGTGTTCGCCACGGGCGAAGAAGCCCCAGAAGATGGAACCCATGTGATCGATGTGATAGTCGAAGCCCTTGCCCCACGCATGCGCATTCACATGATCGCACAACAGTGCTGTCTTTCGCTCAAGCTCTTTGTAGAACCCCGGCTTCGCACACTCGGTCACCTGCGCCAACCCTGCGGCCATGGCCACCGGATTACCGCTCAAGGTGCCTGCCTGGTACACACCGCCTTCCGGCGCGATGTGCTTCATCAGCTCATGCTTTCCGCCGTAGGCGCCCACGGGCATGCCGCCACCGATGATCTTGCCATAGGTGGTCAGATCGGGTACGATGCCATACGTGCAGAATGAACCCGCGAAGCCCACACGGAAGCCGCTGATCACTTCATCGAAGATCAACACGCTGCCATGCTTGGTGCACAGCTCGCGCAGCTTCAACAGGAACGACCTGTCCTGCAACAGCAGTCCGTTGTTCGCGGGCACCGGCTCGATGATCGCGCCTGCGATGCGGTCGCCATGCTTGGCGAAAGCCGCCTCCAAGGCCGCCTCATCATTCAGCGGGACCACGATGGTCAGCTGTGCCAGAGCCTCGGGTACACCGGCGGATGATGAGGTGCCGAATGTGGCCAGGCCGCTTCCCGCGTTCACCAGCAAACTGTCGAAATGCCCGTGGTAGCATCCGTCGAACTTGATGATCAGGTCGCGCTTCGTGGCGCCGCGCGCCAGCCTGATCGCGCTCATCACCGCCTCTGTTCCGCTGCTCACGAAGCGCATGCGCTCCAGGAAGGGGATGTGCCCCATCACGAAGGACGCCAGCTCGTTCTCTTCCTCCGTGGGCGCTCCGAACGTGGTGCCCTTGCGCGCGGTGCGAATGATCGCTTCCACGACGGCAGGATGTGCGTGGCCCAGGATCAGCGGGCCCCAGCTGTGGCAGAGGTCGATGAAGCGGTTGCCGTCGGCGTCCACCACCTCGGCGCCTTCGCCCCGCGCGAAGAACAAGGGCGTGCCGCCAACGCTGCGGAAGGCGCGCACAGGCGAGTTCACCCCGCCGGGAAAGAGTTGCAGCGCTTGTTGAAAGAGGGCTTTTGAGCGATCGCGTTTCAGGGACATGTGGCAGGAATGGGGAGGGCGAAGCTGCTACTTTCGCAGGCATCACCCGTCATATGTCCGTCAACTTCGATATCACGCCCGCCTTCGCCCAGCGCATGGACGAGAAGGATCCGCTGCGCGCCTTCCGCGATGAGTTCCTCTTTCCCACAGCATGATGGACGGCCCGTGATCTACTTCACCGGCAACTCGCTCGGCCTGCAGCCCAAAGGCGCAGCCGCCGCCCTGAAGCAGGAGCTCGACGATTGGGCGCGTTTCGGCGTGGAAGGCCATTTCCAGAGCAAAAATGCCCTGGTACAGCTACCACGAATACTTCAGCGAAAGCCTCGCGCGGCTCGTTGGTGCGAAGCCCATCGAAGTGGTGGCGATGAACGGCCTCACCACCAACCTGCATCTGCTGCTCGTCAGCTTCTACCGACCCAGCGGAAAGCGCACGAAGATCCTGTGCGAGGAGCGGCCCTTCCCAAGCGACACCTATGCGTTCAATTCGCAAGTGGAGTTCCACGGACTGGATCCGCGCACGGAAGTGATCTGCATGAAACCACGCGCCGGGGAGCACACATTGCGCTCGGAGGACATCGAAGAGCGCATCGATGCCTTGGGCGATGAACTGGCGCTGGTCTGCTTCGGTGGCGTGAACTTCCTGACCGGTCAGGCGTTCGATATGGGCACGATCACGGAAGCCGCGCATCATGTGGGTGCCGTGGCCGGTTTCGACCTTGCGCATGCCGCTGGCAACCTGAAGATGAACCTGCACGACTGGAACGTGGACTTCGCCTGCTGGTGCAGCTACAAGTACCTCAACAGCGGTCCGGGGAGTGTGGCCGGTGCGTTCGTGCATGAACGGCATCACCGCGAGCACCTGCCGCGCTTCGCCGGATGGTGGGGCCACGACAAGAGCGAACGTTTCAAGATGGAGGCCGAGTTCAAGCCCATGGCCAGTGCTGAAGCATGGCAGCTCAGCAACGCGCCCGTCTTCAGCATGGCCGTGCATCGCGCAGCGCTGGACCTGTTCGAACGTGCGGGCATGGACGCGCTGCGCACCAAGAGCGTCGCGCTCACCAACTACCTGGAAGCGGTGATCGATGGCGTGGCCGCCGATACAGGTGTTGATCTGGAGATCATCACCCCGCGCGATGCGGAGGAGCGCGGTTGCCAGCTCAGTGTGCATGCGCACGGCATGGGCAAGGGCCTGTTCGATAAGCTCACGGCACGCGGCGTGGTGGCCGACTGGCGCGAACCGAACGTGCTGCGCATGGCTCCGGTGCCCTTGTACAACAGTTTCGAGGATGTGTACCGTTTCGGCGTGATCCTGGGGGAATGTGTGAAATGACCCGCATGGCAGCACTACTGGGTACCTGTAACGTCGACCCATCGGGTCGACCTATTCGTGATCGGACATGAGCAACATCACCATCGTCGGCGGCGGACTTGTGGGCAGCCTGCTGGCCATCTTCCTCGCCAAGCGCGGCCATCAGGTCAGCGTGTTCGAGCGTCGTCCTGATCCACGCCGCACGGATGTGTATGCCGGGCGCAGTATCAACCTGGTGGTGAGCCATCGCGGGTGGACCGCCTTGCGCGCGGCCGGTGTGGAGGAGGCCGTGAAGCAGATCACCGTGCCCGTGTACGCCCGCATGATGCACGACCGCGATGGCAAGCTCAATCGCGTTCCGTACAGCATCGACAACCGCGCGATCCATTCCGTGAGCCGCGGTGAACTCAACCGGCGGTTGCTCAGCGAAGCGGAGAAGCTCCCGAACGTGAAGCTCTTCTTCGAGCACCGCTGCATGGACGTGAACCTGGACAGCGCCACCTGTACGTTCCATAACGAACGCGATGGGCAGACCGCACCGGTGAAGGCCGACGTGGTCTTCGGCAGCGACGGCGCCTTCAGCGCGGTGCGCGCGAAAATGATGCTCGGCCGCTTCAACTACCGGCAGGATTACATCGAGCACGACTACAAGGAGGTCGCCTTCCCGGCGAACGCCGACGGCACGCCGAAGATGGATCCGCAATGCCTGCACATCTGGCCGCGGCGCTACTTCATGCTCATGGGCCTCGCCAACCAGGACGGCGGTTTCACCGGCACGCTCTTCATGCCGAACACGGCCACGGAACTTTCACCGGGATTCGATTCCGTGAAGAGCGAGGCCGAGGCGCGGAGGTTCTTCGCGGATCACTTCGGCGATGTGCAACCGATGGTGCCCGACCTCATCGAGCAATACCTGCGGAATCCGCAGAGCTCACTGGTGATCGTGCGCTGCAGCCCGTGGACGCACCGCGACAAGGTGGCGCTCATCGGCGACGCGGCGCACGCGATCATCCCGTTCTACGGCGAGGGCATGAACGCCGGCTACGAGGATTGCAAGGTGCTCAACGACCTGCTGAACGAACACGGCGACGACAACTGGGGCGTGGTGCTCGCCCGCTATGGCGCGGCGCGCAAACCCAACGGCGACGCCATCGCCGACCTCAGCCTGCGCAACTTCGTGGAGATGCGCGACCTGGTGGCCGACCCCAAGTTCCTGCTGCGCAAGAAGATCGAAGGCCACCTGCAGGCCAAGCACCCCGATAAGTGGCTGCCGCTGTACAGCCAGGTGAAGTTCAGCGACATTGAGTACAAGGATGCGTGGAAGGAAGGTCTCCGCCACGACCGTATCATGGAAGAGGTGCTGGCCATACCCGGTATCGAGGAGAAGTGGGAGAGTGCCGAGGTGGAGCGGAGGGTGATGGAGTTGGTGGGAAGTATATTGAGCTTGGTTAGTTGGTCGAATCAAACCGGGGGTTTACTTTGGTCCAGTTGAGCAGTAAAGCACGCAGAGCGAAGGCCAATGCTGATGAATGATCGCATAGAGTTTCATCTTGACGAAACGGTTGATTTTCTCCGATGTGGAGCAAGTAAGGAGTCTATTCTGACCAACAACCAATGGGCTGCTGTTGGACTTGACCACTTTCACCATGGGTCCCAAGCTGAGTTTCTTTTTAGTGTTGACGGAGACGAACAGAGAATATTCCTTAGTTGGAATTCAGATTTTCAGAAACTCTCGATGCGAGAAACAAAGTACATAGCTGAGCATGGAGGTGTCAGCTTGGCATACTTCATAATGAGCGTTTTACTTGGTTATCGTACCGTTGTTCAGACAGAGATCGGCGATGGTGTGGATTACATGTTCGCCAAGGAGGAAATACTCAACCACGATGACATATTCGCTATCGTGGGTGTGTTTGTCGAAGTCTCTGGTATTCACCATGGAGACAGATCCAGTATTTCAAACCGTGTCCGCATTAAACATGGTCAGATTGATGCAGGGGGGCGCCGTGGGTCTGCAACTGCAGTAATCGTGGCCTGTTTGAATCGCGCGGAAACGATGTATGAAACTCACCAGCCATGAATGTCCTTGAGCTCCATAACAAGGCTATGGCGCTGAGTAATCAGGCTAGAGCTCGCTGGGCGGTTGGGGACACGGAAGGATCGCACTATTTGTATCTGGAGGCTGTGAAATATGAGACGCAGGTCGTTGAGTTTTATGAAAAACGCCAGGATGCTATTAAGACCAAATCAATTTTTCTGCGAAGTGCAGCGTTTCTTTCACTTAAAGCCGGGCTGGTCGCTGAGGCATACAGCTTCGCTGTAAAAGGATTGGAGGTATGCGAGGATGAATCTGTTCGGGAACAGCTATACGAAGCGCTAGAGCATGCCTTGCGGTTTCGTGGTATAGGAGAGCGGTCTGTTCATTCAGAGTTCAACTATATGAGTGAGCTTCGACGCAGATCAGTAGAGTACATACTTGAAAGTGAATCCCAGAAGTATTCACATGCCGTAACAACCAAGAGCGCGATAGAGTTTTTAAGTCACTATGAGAAGGGCCTCACCGCGTTTGCCTCGGCAGAATTGAAAAGGACAGTGGATGCCGAAATGGACTATGAGGAAGTGAAAGGCAACATACGTTCTGAACTGGAGCCACTGATTGTTAATGCTGGTAATGGCAGTCTTCGCATCACAATTGGAACCCCTTGGCTTCCCAATGTGGGTGAATTGAAAGAGCTTACAGAGTTGCGTTCAACTGTTGTGAAACGGTTTAATGATGAACTATTGGCTGTGACCTTTAGCGATGACGTTATCCAACGGCTGAAGGAACGCTATTCAGCGGTGGAACTGACGGACATGATGGCCCCTGTGGTGAAGATTAGGTCCAATCGTTTGGGATATCGAATTTCCTATCAAGTGGATGAAGCTCAGGGCAAAGTTGCTATTGCTCGCATCTCAAATAAGCTGAGGGCATCGCTGATTCCCAAAGTGGATATTCCTGAACAAGTCAATAAGGAAATTGAGCAAGTGCTGATGCTCAAACGAACGGATCAACGAGGCGTTACGAAATCTGAAATGCTTGCCCACTTGGGGACATTTAAGAACTACGCATTCGACTATCCATTGACCTTCGGTCGTTTTGTTAGAGCCGGGGATATTCAGTTTGCTGAACCACTTATCGTTCATGTCGAGTTCACTGCTGATGACGGATTTGAAGTGTTGCTTGCGGAAATGGATTTAGCCTTTAGTGACAAGGATTCCATGGATGGTGCATTGATAGGATTGACGAGATTGTTTGAAAAGGAGGTTATTCGGTTACGCACCATTGCCTTTGATGAATCGCTTGATGAAGTGGAAAAGATGCGATGGGCTTTCATCAATAGGGTAATTAGTAACCCTAGTGCCATTTGATATTTTAGAAGCCGTTTCCCAACTCTCCCTCGGGGCTCGCATAGGTGACCTTTTATCCCCTCGCAGGGTCTCGCGTAGTGGAACCTGAGACCTGAACCTCACGAGTGCTTCCCTTGGTTGCCGAGCTACTTTGCGGGTGCCCCGGACAGAATATTCCTGAGGCCCTTCCTTTGCCCCGTGCCACAGTCCGATGAGTTCAAGCAGGTTTATGATCGCCATGTGCGCATGGTGTACAACCTCTGTCTGAATTATCTGCAGAACACGGAGGATGCGCAAGAGGCCACACAGGACGTGTTCCTGAAGGTGAACGACGGCATGGGCACCTTCCGCGGCGAAGCGGCCATGCGCACGTGGATCTACCGCATCGCGATCAATTGCTGCCTCGACGTGTTGAAGTTCCGCAAGCGGAAGAAGCGATCGCTGTTCTCCCTGTTCCGCCCGGCGGATGAAGGAACGGAGAAGGTTGTCGTCCCCCGTCTTCGACCATCCGGGTGTGCAACTGGAGATGCGCGAGGCCACGGAGCGGGTGTTCGATATGATCAACGGGTTGCCGGAAAAGCAGAGGACCGCTTTGCTCCTGAAGACCATGGAGGGCCTGTCCCAGGCGGAGATCGCGGGCATCATGGGCCTTTCGGAAAAGGCGGTGGAATCACTGCTCTCGCGGGCCAGGGACACGCTGCGCAGAAACTTGGACAACAGCGAAGGATAACCCGCGAATGGTCGTCAAATGAACATCAATGACATGGAAAAGGACCCCGGCATCGAGCTGTTGAACCGCATCGCGCAGGTGGATCCGCCTCCGTTCCTGTTCACGCGGATCGAGGCGCGGATCAGCGGACGAACGGGTGGTGCGGTGCCGCGACGATGGGTGCTGGTCACCGGGCTTTCGCTCGCCGTGCTGTTAGCGGCCAATACGTTGGCGATACAAAAACGTATCCAGCAGGTAGGCCCGGACCGCGAGGGCGTCTCGGACCTCGCATCGGGCATGGGATTGCGCACTTCGAACCAGTTCTACAATGAGTAAGGAACGTCTCCTCGCCGTGCTCGTCGGTGTGCTCGTGGTGCTGAACGTTGCCACGGTGACCATGCTGTTGATGGGAGGGCACCGGCCTCCCGGTCCGCCGCCCCCTCCCGGACCTCCGGGTGGTGGCGGTCCCAAGGGCGTGATCATCGAACGGCTGCATTTCGATGCCGACCAGATCAAGGCCTACGATACGCTCATCGACGAGCATCGATCGCAGATCCGGGACAAGGACGAGGCCATGATGGCGGCGCGGAACCAGCTATACGCAAACCTGCATTCGGTCGGATCGAAGGCACCGGACACACTGCTCGCCACCATAGCAAGCTTGCAACGCGATGTGGAAGCCATCAATTATGACCACTTTAGCCGCATCCGGGCCCTGTGCCACCCCGATCAGCTGGCGGACTTTGATGCCCTGGCCAGCGATCTGGCGGACTACTTCCGGCCGCGTGGACGTGACCATCACTAGGCCATGATGCGATCGCTGCTGGCGTCGTTGTTCGTTTTGACCTTCGCTGTCGCCCCAGCGCAACGCTCCGCCGGTATCACAAGCTTACGTTTCGTTACCATGGCGGACGAACACCCGCTTCCGTTGGACAGTGATTCTCGGTGCTCGCGAACGGTGCAACGGCATCGGTGACCAAGCTGCGGTTCTACGTAAGCCATGTCGCACTTCATGCCGCGGGGCGTGTGGTGTGGAACGATGGCGATCGCTGCCATCTCGTGGATGCTTCGGACAGCACCCAGCTGATCATCGCGCTTCCCACACCTGCCGGAATTGGTGCCGACAGCGTTTCGTTCCTGCTCGGTGTGGACAGCCTGACGAATGTTTCCGGCGCACTGGGTGGGGACCTGGACCCAACGAAAGGCATGTACTGGGCGTGGAACAGCGGCTACATCAATTTCAAGCTCGAAGGCAGATCGACCGCCTGCCCCGCACGTGACCATCGCTTCGAGTTCCATCTGGGTGGCTACCTGCCACCGGATCGCAGCGCGCAACAGGTCTCGGTCGCTGTTACCCGCGGGCAGGTGGTCGCGATCGCGTTCGATATACCCGGGTTCCTCAACGCGCTCGACCTGCAGAAGGAATATCACGTGACCTCGCCTGGTCCTGCGGCGATGCGGCTTTCGATGTCGGCGGCCAACAGCTTCAAGGAATATGCAGGGAAATAAGCTGCGCTTGTCAATGCTTGCCCTTGCGGCGATGGTGCTCATCGCCGCGCAGTTCCCCGCGGTGCATCCGGTCCGGTTGGACATCCCCAAGGGCTGGCCCGCCCCGGTATACGCGCTAGCGGGTAACCCCCTGACACAGGAAGGCATCGCGCTCGGGCGAAAGCTCTTTTATGACCCGATCCTTTCGGCCGACAGCGTGATCTCCTGCAGCAACTGCCACCTCTCGTACACGGCCTTCACGCATGTTGATCATGCATTGAGCCATGGCATCCATGACAGCATTGGTACGCGCAATTCGCCGGCACTGATGAACCTTGCGTGGACCAAGGCCTTCATGTGGGATGGTGCCGTGAACCATCTGGACATGCAGGCGCTGGCGCCGATCAACCATCCGGCTGAGCTGGGTGAGTCCACCGCACACGTGGTGTCGAAACTTCAGCGCAGTCACAGCGTATCCCGCCATGTTCGGCAAGGCATTCGGCGACACCCTCATCACCGGTGAGCACATGCTGAAAGCGCTCACGCAGTTCGAGCTCACGCTGATCTCCGCCAACTCACGATACGATCGCGTTACACGCCACGAGGGCGGTGAGGTGTTCACGGCACAGGAAGCAGAACGGCTACCGGACCTTCAAGGCGCACTTGCCGCCTGCCATCAGCGAACCGCTGTTCACCACGGGGGATTTTGCCTGCAACGGACTGGCCGTGGACAGCGTGTTGCGCGACGAGGGACGCATGCGGGTCTCGCGCGATCGCGAAGGACTCCCTGAAGTTCAAGATCCCCACGTTGCGCAACATCGAATTCACCTTCCCGTACATGCACGACGGCCGGTTCAGGAACCTGCGGGAAGTGATCACGCATTACACCGATGGCATCGTGCACGGCCCCACGCTCGCGCCCGAACTGGGTGGGCCCATCACGCTGTCCAAGGATGAACGCACCGACCTGCTCGCCTTCCTGCTCACCCTCAGCGATCGTGATTTCCTGTTCAACCCCGAGAATGCCTATCCAAAGGAATGATGATGAAACGAAGGATGTTGAACAGGATGTCGTCCAACCCCCAACCTATGATCTTCAACTCAAAAACGATGAACCGGTCCATCCTTTCAGCAACCGCATGCCTGTCCATCGTAGCAGCCAGCGCACAGATCACCCCGGACCTCAGCGCCTGGATGCAGAACACCACCAACATCATGGGTCGCCATTACGTGGCGGGCAACTCCACGCCGATCCAGGATGCGGTGCTGGCCAACGTGCAGAGCGTCCAATACTCAGACAATTGGGTGTATGTGACCACGCACGGCATTCCGGCCTACATCACAGGGCCGTTCCAGGATGGCAATCCATCGCAGGCCTCGGACCAGAACGCGATCTTCAAAATATCCCGCCATCCGGTCGCGAACCCAACTCCCACCGCAACAACAGGCGGGAACATCGGCGTCTTCATCAATGGTGTGGCCTTGTTCGATTACCGTGATGGTGTGGCTTGGAACGCGACCACCAACGCGTTGTGCGGAGGCCCCGGAAATCCGCCCTGCCCCGGTGGAATGGGCGCAACGCAGGATTGGAACCGTGATGCCATTCCTGCCGAGCGTCCGGGATTCGATTGCTCCAAAGGACATCCGGCGATGGGCAACTACCACCACCACCAAAATCCCAGCGCGTTCTCGTTGGACCTCGTGGTCATCTCGAACGTTTGCGACCTCTACACATCCGACGGGCTCTACACCATCAACGCATCACAGCATTCGCCTCTGCTCGGTTTCGCATATGATGGATACCCGATCTATGGTGCATACGGTTATGCGAACACCGATGGCTCAGGAAGCATTGAGCGTATGCGATCCGGTTATCAGTTGCGGAACATCACGGTGCGCACCACACACGCGGATGGCAGCACTGTTTCCGCCGGACCCAATGTGAGCACCACGTATCCGCTGGGCTACTTCCGCGAGGACTATGAGTTCGTTGCGCACGCAGAACCTTTTTACCTCGATGAGCACAATGGCCGCTTCTGCGTAACGCCCGAATACCCGAACGGCACCTATGCCTACTTCTGCACGGTGGATGCCAACTGGAATTCAGCGTATCCCTACGCGGTAGGCCCTACGTTCTACGGAACCAGGACCGCTTCCAAAGTGACCTCGATCACGGAACCGGTGACCACATTCACCGCCAATACCGGCATTGCCACGACATCATCGCTGCCCTACCACGTGAACGTGTTCCCGAATCCCACCAGCGACCTCATTGCGATCCAGGTGAGCGGCCTGCTCCGTGAGGACCTTCAGGTAGCGTTGTACGATCTGGCCGGCAAGCAGGTGCGTCGCGATGTGATCGCGCAAGGCAGTACGATCTGGTACCTCGACACGCGCACCTTGTATGATGGCGAGTACATCGTTCGCGTGGGTGACGGCGATCGTTCCGTTTCCGTGAAGGTGCAGATCGCGCGATAAGGCGGGCTGAAGACCTGCGCTGACAGTTCGGCGTTCACACTTTCAGGTGGCGTTGTTGCGTTCACACGTTCTACACACGCACCTTCGTGGAATGAAGCGCCTCTTGCTCCTGTCCCTCTTGTCGACCTTTGCGCTGCACCTGTCGGCACAGGGACTGATGGAACGCAAGCATCCGGATATCTTCCCGCTCAATGGTAAGATGCGCCGCGGTGGATGGTTCGTGGCTCCCGGGATCACCTGGGCGTTGGCCCCTTTCAAGGACCGCGAGGAGCGGACCACCATCGGGACGGACAGCCTTTTCACCGCCACCTATACCGGAAAGGGCGCGTTAGGCCTCTACCTCGAAGCGGGCTGGTTCCACGCCACGCGCGATCCGGTGTTCATCGACTACTGGGATTTCGGGCTGGCGTACAAACAGCTCAAAGGCAGCGAGGCTTCCGAGGGGACCCTGGCACTGGGCGATAGCGTTGGTCAATGGCTGGGCAATGGCGCGTTCAATGACCAGCATCTCACGGCTGCGGTGAATGCCAATAAGCTCTTCCATATCCGGGACTACCAATTCATCCAGTTCTCCCTCGGTGCCAATGTGGACTGGCGCTTTGGCGAAGGCCGGGAGTTCACGGGCCTGGCGGTCCCTGGGGCGCAGGACTTCCCGCCGGAGTTCATCGGCCAGTTCCACGCGAAGCTGGGATACGGCTTCAAGCTCACACAACAGCTGTTGATCATCCCGGCCATCGAAACGCCCTTCTTCAGCGTGATGCCCACCGACCAGGGCTTCGGGCGCCTGCAATGGTTCAGCACCACGTATCGTCCGCTGATCTTCAGCGTGCGCTTCCTGTTCCTGCGCTACCCGAAAGGCTTCGCGTGTGTGCCTGTTCGCAACAATGACTTCGAGAAGCACAAGGTGGTGAACCCGAACTACGAGCGGAAGTAGGCTCCATCACCGCAGGCTCGCCACCGACGCATTGTTGTTCCGAGTCCGGGCGAACACCTGCACCGGTCCATCATTGTTGACCGCCACAAAACAGGCTCCCTTGCTGGCGATGTTGATGGGCAGGATATGCCGCATGTCGTACGGGATGGAGATACCGCTTCGCAAAGCCGGCACCGCCGTGAACGTATGGCGTTCATCACCTTCCATCAGCAGGCCCATGCCCCCGTCATAGCGCGAGGTCTCCACTTCCGTACCGTACATGTTACCGGCCAACAGCAGGTCCGGATGGCCATCGCTGTTCAGGTCCCGGACGATCACCGAACGCACCGGCGCGATCTGTGCCGCCATCGGCAGCGGCACGGCGCTGAAACGTCCCTGCTCGTTCACAAAGATCATGGAGGCGAACGTGGTGGCCTTGCGATGCACGGCCTTCGAAAGCGCTGCCTGACCATAGATGTTCTCCAGCGTGGCGGCGGCAAAGGACTTGTAGGTGGGGTACTTGTCCTTGATGAACGGCATCTGGCCGCTGGAACATTCGCGCCCTCGCACTGGAAGTTCGCAAGCGGTGCCCGTCTTGGCGAGCACGATGTCGTTCGTGCCGCTCTGGTCAAAGTCGTCCATGTACACTTTCAGCGGATGGTCCGGTGAAGGATGGAACTTGTTGTTCAGACCGAGGTTCCCGGCCACCAGGTCCAGTCACCATCCGCATCGATGTCGGCCACCGTGAGGCCCTGCCACCAGCCGATGAAGGCCGTGTCCAGGAGCGCCGGAGAGATGTCGATGAAGTGCGCACCCGTGTTCTTGAACACGCGCAGCGGCATCCATTCCCCGCACAGCACAAGTTCCGCGCGGTGGTCATTATCGATGTCAGCGAACACAGCTCCTGTGATGAGCCCAGGATCCTGAAGGTCGCCAAGCCAGGTGGAACTGGCATCCGTGAACCGGCCTCCCTCGTTCAATAACACATGGCTGGCCGGGGGCGACGGCCATGCCCCGGGAACGTTCCGCCCGCCAACGAAGAGGTCCAGATCGCCATCGCCATCGATGTCGTGTGACGCGATCATCTGTGCGCTGGTGCGCACATCGGGAAGCCCCTGCGCTGCGTAAGTGAACTGTCCATGACCGTTGTTCAGGAACAAGCGGTCGCGGTATGCTTCGGATCCCCACCGGGAATTCCGTGCTGCCCGCAGCGAGATAGAGGTCCGCGTCCTTGTCGCCGTCCACATCGAGGAAATGGGCCCCGATGAACTCGGAGGCCTTGAACTGCCCCCACGGCTGAGCGGGTGCTTTCGTGAAGGTGCCATTTGCGCTCTGCAGCATCAACGTGCACGCGCTTCCCGTTGAAGCGGTGACGAAGAGGTCATCGAGGCCATCACCGTTCACATCGGCCACCGAACTGGCGGGTCCATGGGTGCTTTGTCGTTGTGGAAGGAGTGTTTCCACAGCGAAATCGTCGTATCCGTTCTCCATGTGCCGCATCCGCAGGCCGATCGCTGCGCTCACATCCGCATACATCGGTAAGGTCCGCGTCCCCTTCACTTCTGCACGCAGGACCGAGCGGTCAACGACCATGCGCTGATCGCGGGCCGGTGCGGTGAGCTTGGTCTGTTTATCGATCCGGCCAGGTGACCACCACGGAGTCGATCCGCTCATCCTGAACCCCGAAGTGCAGGATGGGTTCCACGCTGCTCTGAAATCCGCGCGTGGGCATCAGGTCGTTCCGTTGCTGATGGCCTTGGGTGTAAAGCACGACCGAGGCGCCGATCGCATCGGGGTTGGCCCCTTCGCCCCGGAGCACCAGTTGCAGATAGTGCCCCGTGCCTGTTTCGCGGCTCATGTTCTGTACAACGCTCGGCGCGGCGTTCACATTCGCGGTCACCAGGTCCATGTCGCCATCGCGGTCCAGGTCCGCATAGGCCGCGCCGTTGCTCAAGGTTTTCTGGTGGAAGTTCCACAGGTCCATAGCTTTTTCGAAGGTGAGATCGCCCTTGTTGCGAAAGACCATCTTCTCGGGCACGTGCGTGGGTGCAAGGTCCAACAGCGGCTTGAACGGCAGGTTGGCCCCTTGCTCCGCAGCGATACGCTTAACCTCCGTCCGGAAATCGCTGTTGGTGACATCGCGTGTGATGCCATTGGTAACGAACAGGTCCTTCCAGCCATCGTTGTCGAGGTCTACGAACAAGGCTGCCCAACTCCAATCGGTTCGGTCCACCCCGGCCAGCTGGCCCAGCTCGCTCCACGTGCCATTTCCATTGTTGAGCTGGAGCGTGTTGGCCATGTACTGGTAATGGAATCCGTTCTTAACCATGTTATCGAACTGCACAGGCGCCATGCTGGCCATGTTCTCCTTGTTCAGCCGGTGTTCGCTAGGTGTCATGTCCAACACATAGAGGTCGTTGAGGCCATCGTTGTTGTAATCGGCCAGTTCAACGCCCATGCTGAAGTAGGACGTGTGCTTCAACTGGTCAAGCGCCACATCCTTAAAACGGGGCAGACCTGTTCCGGGTCGTTGCCTTCGTTCCGCAGGAGCTGGTCGGCCGAGTAGAAATCATTCGCCACATAGATGTCGTTGCGGCCGTCCTGGTCCATGTCGCCTACTGCGGCGGCGAGCCCGAACCTGCGGCTCATGATCCCAGCAGCCTCCGAGCGGTCGGTGAAATGCCCTTGGCCATCATTGATGTACAGCTTGTTCGATTGTTCCGGTACGGGCAGGAAGCGCGGATCCACAATGGCCTGACGCAATAAATGGAAGTCCACGCGGTGCCCGACGATGAAGCAGTCCAGGTCACTATCACCGTCCAGGTCGGCGAATGTCGCCTGCGTATCATGTCCCGTGTCATCAAGGCCATGAGCAGTTGCGCTTTCCTTGAATTGGGCATGGCCTTGATTGATGAATAATCGGTTGCGGCGCGTGGCCTCCTTCCATTCAGCCGGGCCCGAAGCGCATACGTAGATGTCCTTCAAGCCATCCGCATTCACATCCACCATGGTGATGCCGGTGGCCCACACACCGCGCAGATCAACGCCTGAACTTGCCGTGATATCCTCGAAACGCATGCCTCCCAGGTTGCGGTAGATGGCCCCTCCGTTGCGATTGCTCGCGAATGCCAGGTCGGGAAGGCTGTCCCCATCAATGTCCCCTACGGCCACACCGCCTCCATTGTACATGTACATATAGCGGAAGTAGTTCGCACTATCATCCTCGATCACCCTGTTCTGGAAGCGGAGGCCAGTGCGTTCGGCACTGAGGACCTCGAGCCGCATTTTCTGTACCGAAGGGGCCGATCCAATACGGCCTGCGCCGGTTTCCCGGCAACCGGTGACAACGAGAAGGAGGGCCAGGAAGGGCCAGGTGCGGGATAAATGGGTCATGGGGCAGGCACGCTTGGCGTTACCGGACCGGAGTCGCCGGAACTGCGCCCGAACAAGATAGAATTTCGCTCAAAACTGCGAAAGCCCGGCTTACCGCAGGAACGGATTCCCGCGCTTTTCGGCACCGATCGTCGTATCCGGCCCGTGCCCGCAATAAACGATCACATCATCGCCCAGCGGAAATAGCTGTTCGCGTATGCTGCGCAACAAGCTCTCCATATCGCCCCCCGGCAGGTCCGTTCGGCCTATGCTCTGCTGGAACAACACGTCGCCACTGATCACAAAGCGTTGAGCCGCACACCACAACGCGATGTGGCCGGGGGCGTGGCCCGGTACGAACAGCACTTCCAGCCGGTCGTCGCCCAGGCTCACCACATCCCCCGCCGCGAGGTAGTTCCCCGGGTCCGGCGAGGCGGGGCAATTGACCCCGAACATGTGGCCCATGGTGGGCGCCGATCGCAGGATCTGCAGGTCGGCCTCATGCATTTGGGGCAGCAGCCCGAAGCGCTTGTGCATCCAAGCACAGCCGAAGACATGGTCGATGTGCCCGTGCGTGAGCACAAGACCGACAGGGGTCAATGCGTTATCACCCAGATAGGCCTCCAGCTCCTGTTCCTCCTCGGTATTCCAACAGCCGGGATCAATGAGCAGGGCCTCGCGGCCATCGTGCACCACCCAGGTGTTCTCGGAGAATGGATTAAAGGTGAACTTTTTGATGTGCAGCACGCGCAGAAAAGCATGAACTTCGCAAGGCAGAAAACCCGGCGAACGCCGCCGAAAGTAGCGACCACAACGTGCTCCGCCTCCTGAGGAACCTTCTTGTGTGCGTCATGGCCCTCCATGGCCTGGCTTCGCGCGCCCAGTTCTACAACGGCAGCGATCAGGAGTATGGCAAGAACCGGGTGCAGTACCAGGACTTCCTCTGGCAGTACTACCGCTTCCCGGACCTGGAGACCTATTTCTACAAAGGGGGCAAGGACGTGGCGCAGTATGTGGCCATCAGTGCGCACCGGCACAAGGGCGAATTGGAGAAGTTCTTCGATCATGATGTGGATGACCGCATCCAGTTCGTGGTGTACAATTCACTGGCCGACTTCCGCCAGAGCAACATCGGCGTAACGGGTGATGATCTGTACAACATCGGAGGCGTCACACGCATCGTGGGCACCAAGGTCTTCGTGTACAACGAAGGCGACCATGCCCTGTTGGACCGGCAGGTGCGCAGCGGCCTGGCCCAGCTGATGATCGATCAGATGATGTATGGTGGCAACTGGCGCGAGGTGATCAAGAACAGCACGCTGCTCAACCTGCCGGAATGGTTCACCAAGGGCCTAGTGGCCTATTGCAGCGGGCCGTGGGACCGCCGTTCCGAAAGCCGCATCCGCGATGCCGTGATGTCCGATCGCTACCGCCGATTGGGACGTTTGGAAGGGGAGGACGCCGAGCTCGCGGGCCTGGCCATCTGGACGTACGTGGCTGATACCTACGGCCCCAGCGTGATCCCCAACGTGCTCTACATGACGCGCGTCAGCCGCAATCCTGAGAGCGGATTCAATTATGTGCTCGGGCTGGGCTTGCAGCAATTGACCAAGGAGTGCCTGGACCACTATCGGCTTCGCTATACGGAAGAGGAACAGCAGCGGCGTGATGCCACATTGGAAGAGCTGCCGGTGAAGACGCGCCGCACGCGCTCCTATTCCGAGTTCAAGTTGAGCCCCGATGGTCGCTATGCCGCATGGGTGAGCAACGAGTTGGGCCAGTACAAGGTGTGGCTGTATGACCGCGCCCAAAAGAAGGTGAAGCGCCTGGTGAAGGGAGAGAAGAAGTTGAACCGCATCATCGACCGCAGCTTCCCGGTGCTCGCCTGGCATCCGTCCGGACATGCCCTCACTTGGACGAGCGAGCGCAAGGGTGAACTTTACCTCACCACCTACACGCTCAACGACAAGCAATTCACACGCAAGCCCGTGTTCATGCTGGAGAAGATCCTGGGCATGGCCTATAGCGAAGATGGCCAGAACATGGTCTTCAGTGGTGTCCGCGAAGGCCGTACGGACCTTTATCTGTACTACGTTATCGGTAATCGACAGGAGCAGCTCACCGATGATGAGTTCGATGACCTGGACCCTGCGTTCGTGGACGGTGGCAACTCCATCCTGTTCAGCAGCGACCGCACCGAGGACACGTTGCGCGCGAACGCACCGGTGCTCTGGTACCAGCCGCAGAAGGACATCTTCCGCTACGACCTGCGCTCCCGCTCGAACGTGCTGGCCCGCCTCACGAACACACCGGGCATCGATGAGCGCGAACCGCTTGCTTACGACAGCGCCAACTATGCCTACCTCAGCAACGCGGGTGGCGTGAACGATCGGTGGCTCCTGCATTTCGACAGCGCCGTCACCGCCGTCGATACCAGCGTTCACTACCGCTACTTCACCACCGGCGCGCGACTCACCAACCTGAAGCGCGGCTTCGATGAGCACGATGTGGTGACCAAACGCGGATGGACCTCGCAGTTGCTGTACAGCAACGGTCGCTATCATTTCCAGCTGGGCACCACGGCAGATGCGAACACCAGCTCCGCAGACCCCAAGGGCGGCGACGCACCGCCGGCCAGGACCAGCAACACCAGCAGTACCATCACGGACGATATGAGCACCGTGATCAAGGTGGATCCTGGGTGGCCCGCGACACCTCCGCCGACGCCGTGAACATCCGCAATTATCGATTTGAAGGCGAGCCCGCTGCGCCACCATCCAACAGCGGGCAGAACCCCGGGGACGGAAACGCGAGTGCGGTGCCGGGCAAGCCCGCCGCTCCGGTGGACAGCAGCTTGGTGACCCGGTTGGTCTTTCCGGAGCAGCGCAACTACAACGTGAACTTCGCCACGGACGAGGTGCTTACCCAGCTGGATAACCGGTATGATGGTCGCTTCTACCAAGTGATCACGGACGACCTTGCGATGAACCCCGGCCTTAGCGGACTTACGCGCATGGCCGTGAGCGACCTGCTGGAGGACTATAAGATCACCGGCGGGTTCCGGCTGGCCCTGAACCTGAACAACAATGGGTACATGGTGAAGTACCAGAACCTGAAGCGCCGCGTGGACAAGGAGGTCACCGTGCAACGCCAGGCCATTCAAGGATCGTTGACCTTCGGACTGGCGAAGCTGCACACCCATACGGCCACCTTCAAGTTCATCTATCCGTTCAGCGAACTGGCCAGCCTGCGCTTTTCGCTCATGTACCGCCACGACCGCATCGTGGTGCAGAGCACCGACCTCTTCACGCTCCAACTGCCCAACGCCACGGATCAGACCGCCGGTGCCAAGCTGGAATGGGTGTATGACAGCAGCATCCCGCGCGGCCTCAACCTTTACACCGGCTGGAAGCTGAAGGCTTTTGCCGAGTACTACAAGCAGCCGGATGCCCAGAAACAGGACATGCAGGTGTTCGGTGTGGACCTGCGTCATTCCTTGCGGGTACATCGCGACCTCATCTGGGTGAACCGACTGGCCGGCAGCTCCTCCCTAGGTGCCCGCAAGGTCCTCTTCGTGCTCGGTGGTGTGGACAACTGGCTTTTCCCGCAAGTGGACAATTCAACCCCCATCGACGCCACGCAGAACTACCTCTACCAGGCCCTCGGCGTGCCCATGCGCGGCTTCTTCTACAACGCCCGCAATGGGAACAACTTCGCGGTGTTCAACAGCGAACTGCGGGTACCCATATTCAAGTATTTGCTGAACAAGCCCATCCGCAGCGACTTCTTCCAGAACTTCCAGGTGGCCGCCTTCGGCGATCTGGGCACGGCATGGACCGGTCGGGATCCGTATGCAAGCGACAACTCGTTCAACACGCAGGTGATCAGCCGCCCGCCCATCACCATCAGCATCAAGAATCAGCGCGAGCCCATCGTGGGCAGCTATGGCTTCGGCCTGCGCAGCCGGTTGCTCGGTTACTTCGTACGTGCCGACTGGGCCTGGGGCGTAGATGATGGACGGGTGCTCCCCCATGTGTTCCATTTCTCCCTCGCCCTTGATATCTGAGCAGCGCCCCATGACCATTGCCACGCTCCTGGTGCTTGTGCTCATCGGCGTGCTGGCCGGCCTGCTCAGCGGCTTTGTCGGCGTGGGCGGTGGCATCCTCATCGTGCCCGCCCTCATGTGGGGCCTCGGATTCACACAGCACCAGGCCACGGGCACCAGCCTCGCCGTTCTGCTTCTGCCAGTGGGCATCCTCGCCGTGATCAACTACCAGAAAAGCGGTAACCTGGACTGGCGTGCGGCCTTGGTCATCGGTGCCACGTTCGTGGTAGGCGCCTATTTCGGGAGCAAAATGTCACTGGCCTTGCCCGCCGCCACCGTGCGCAAGGTCTTCGGCGGGGTGATGATCCTGGCCGCCATCAAGCTCATCTTCGGCAAGTGATCGAACAGGTACGTCGCCTAGCCGATGGGTTGTTGCCGGAGCTCCAGCGCTTGCGCAAGCACCTGCACACCCACCCGGAGCTGTCCTTCCAAGAGCGCAACACCGCCACCTTCGTGGCCGCCGAACTGCGCGCCCTGGGCATGGAGGTGCGCCAAGGCCTGGCCGCGCTGCCCGGAGAAGTGCAGGGCACTGGCGTCATTGGCTTACTGAAGGGCAGGGGCGAGGGTGGCTGCATCGCCTTGCGGGCCGATATGGATGCGCTTCCCATCACCGAGGACACCGCCCACCGCGATCGCAGCATCAACGAAGGTGTGATGCATGCCTGCGGCCATGATGTGCACATGACCTGCGTGCTCGGCGCCGCGCGTATCCTGCATGCGTTGCGCGATCAATGGAACGGGTCGGTGATGTTCGTGTTCCAGCCCGGCGAAGAGAAGATCCCCGGGGGCGCCAACCTGCTGATGCAACAGGATGCCCTGCGCGATCCGCGGCCGGCCGGCATCCTCGGACAGCATGTGACACCGGAGCTCACGGTGGGCAAGGTGGGCTTTCGGGAAGGACCGTTCATGGCCAGCAGCGATGAGCTGTACATCACCGTGAAAGGCAAAGGCGGACATGCCGCCCAGCCCGAGAAGCTCGTGGACCCGATCATGATCATGGCCGATCTGCTGCCGCGCTTGAAGCAGGAGTTCGCGGTGTTCAGGCCATCGGAACGAACGATCCTGGCCTTCGGACGTGTGGAAGCCCTGGGCGCCACGAACGTCGTGCCCAATGAGGTTCGCATCGCTGGCACCTTGCGCGCCTTCAATGAATCCCTTCGCGCGGAACTGCACACCTGGCTTCCGAGGCGGGCGAATGAGATCTGTGCCGAGCATGGCGGCTCCTGCGACTTCGAGGTGCGCAAGGGTTACCCGGTACTGGTGAACGACGATGCGCTCACCGCGCGGATCCGCTCAGCGGCCGAGGACTTCCTGGGGAAGGAGAACGTGGTGCGCATGGACCAGCGCATGGGCAGTGAGGACTTCGCGTTCTACACGCATGGCATGCCGGGCTGCTTTTTCCGCTTGGGCACAGGTGCCCCGAACGAGCCCTCGCCACGCGGTGTGCACACCCCGCTCTTCGATATCGAGGATGATGCGCTGCGATCGGCGCCGGGCTGATGGCCTTGGGCGCGATCACTGAACTGCAGTGACAAGCGGCTCAGGCCGGTCCGATATCCTCCACCTCGATCACGGGCTTGCCGTTCTTCGAGTACAAGGTCAGTTCCACGCACAGGTCGCTTTTCCCGTTCGCGGTCCACAGGTCCATCCGCACGCTGTATGCATCCGGCCAGTTGCGGATGGCCGAGGACTCCATGCGCTGCCATGCGGGTTCCGGTGGCATCACCAGCGGTCGGCCCAGGTCGGCCACGGCATCCTCCATGTCCTCCGCCGAAAGTCGCACGCCGTTGCAGGCGGTCTCCAATTCCGCGAAGCGACGCTCCACCAACAACTTCACCACGTACCGCGCGATGGTTCCAAGCTCTCCGGGGTTCATGGTGTGTGGGATGAAGGGAGGCTCTGCATGAGTCAGCTGAACAGCAACCACCAGACGATGGCCCAGACCGCCAGTACGAACGCGCCGGTCCGTAGCTCATCCTGATGCTCGTGAAGGTCGCGTTTCACCAGGCCGCGATAGGCCGCCCACCCGATGGCGAACAGGGCCATGCCGATCGAACCGAAGAAGAAGGTCATTGAGCCGTCAGTTCGCCACCTCGCTCAGGAACTTCAATCGCATCATGCGGATCTCCTCCTCGCTGAAGTCGCCGTCGAACTCATCGTGCGCGGCCTTCAGGTCGTCGGTCTCCGCGGTCGCGGAAGTATTCCATGATCTCCTCCTGCTGGTCGGGTTCCAGCATGTCGTTCAAGTGATAGCTGATGTCCAGCTTGCGTGCCGCTCATCACGATGGTCTCCATCTCGGTGAGCAGGTCGGCCATCGTCAGTTCTTCGCCTTGCGCGATGCTGCCCAGCGGCAGGCGCTTGTCGATGTTCTGGATGATGTGCACCTTGTTGCTGCTCTTGTTCACCACGGAGCGCACCACCACATCGTCCTCGCGCTCGATGTCGTTCTCCTCCACATAGCTGGGCGATGAGCTCGATGAAGGGCTTGCCGTATTTCTGCGCTTTGCCCGGACCCACGCCGCTGATGGTCGTGCAGGTCCTCGATGGTGATGGGGTAACGCACTGTCATCTCCTCCAATGAGGGGTCCTGGAAGATGACGTATGGTGGCAGCTTGTGCTTCTTGGCCACTTCCTGCCGCAGGTCCTGCAGCATCTTCATCAACTTCTCATCCGCAGCCGCGCCCCCTTGCCCCTCGTCTGAACTCATCATCGCTGGTCCACATCGCCATCGCTGTAGTCGCGTTCCTTGACGAAGCTCACCGGCCATGGCTTCTTCAGGAACTTCTTGCCCGGCTCCGTAAGGCTCAGGTTGCCGTAGGTCTCGATGTCCTTGTGCAGGAACCCGGCTCACGGTGGCCTGGCGGATGATGGCCATCCAGTGGTGGGCATCGTGCTCCTTGCCCGCACCGTAGCTCTCCAGCTTGTGCCCGTTGTAGTTCTTCATCTCGCTCGTCTCCGTACCCGTGAGCAGGTCGCAGATGAACTTGGCGCGATGCCGCTCCTTGCTCTCCTTCACGGCCTCGAGCACCAGCTCCAGGTCCTCCGTGCGCGTCGAAGGCCTCCTTCGGATTGAGGCAGTTGTCGCAGGCGCCGCAGTTGTCACCCGGCAGTTGCTCGCCGAAATAGTGCAGCAGGAATTTCCGGCGGCACATGCTCGTCTCGGCGTAGCTCACGGTATCCGCCAGCAGTTGCTCGCCGATCTCCTGTTCCGCCACGGGCTTGCCTTGCAGGAACTTCTCCAGCTTCTCGATGTCCTTGTAGCTGTAGAAGGCCACGCACTTGCCTTCACCGCCATCGCGACCGCCACGACCGGTTTCCTGGTAGTAGCTCTCGAGGCTCTTGGGAATGTCGTGGTGGATCACGAAGCGCACATCGGGCTTGTCGATGCCCATGCCGAAGGCGATGGTGGCCACGATCACGTCCACGTCCTCCATCAGGAAGCGGTCCTGGTGGTCGGCGCGTTGTCCCGCGTCCATGCCGGCGTGGTAGGGCAGGGCCTTGATGCCGTTCACGTTCAGCGTCTCGGCGATCTCCTCCACCTTCTTGCGGCTGAGGCAGTAAATGATGCCGCTCTTGCCCGCGTGCTGCTTGATGAACTTGGTGATCTCGCTGCGCCACGTTCACCTTCGGGCGCACCTCGTAGTTCAGGTTGGGCCGGTTGAAGCTGGCCTTGAACATCGTTGGCGCTCGGCGATGTCCAGGTTCTTCAGGATGTCCTCCTGCACCTTCTCGGTGGCCGTGGCCGTGAGGGCGATCACCGGTACGCGGTCGATCTCGTCGAAGATGGTGCGCAGGCGGCGGTACTCCGGCCGGAAGTCGTGGCCCCACTCGCTGATGCAGTGCGCCTCGTCGATGGCGAAGAAGCTGATGGGATGTCCCGCAGGAACTCCACGTTCTCCTTTTTGGTCAGTGACTCTCGGGCGCCACGTACAGGATCTTCGTGAGGCCGCTTCTTGATGTCCTGTCTTCACCCGTCTGCGCTTCGGTGCGCGAGAGCGAGCTGTTGAGGAAGTGCGCCACACCATCCTCATCGCTGAAGCCCCGCAAGGCGTCCACCTGGTTCTTCATCAGGGCGATGAGCGGGCTCACCACGATGGCGGTGCCCTCGCTCATGAGCGCGGGCAGCTGGTAGCACAGGCTCTTGCCGCCGCCGGTGGGCATGATCACGAAGGTGCTCTTGCCGTCAAGCAGGCTCTGCACCACGGCTTCCTGCTCGCCTTTGAATTGTTTGAAACCGAAAAAGCGCTCAAGCGCTTCCTTGGGAGAAAGATCTATGCTGGTCATGTCGATAAGGGGGCTGCGGAGTCAGCCGTGCTTTCTGATTGAATGCTTAAAAATAAGGTGCGCGATCCAATTGTCCAATGTCTCATTAACACGACTTTGCAACAGACCCGATGGAATGGTCGTAATGCCCGACGGACGCTGTTGAGAAGTGCAACGGTCCTGTTGGACGACCGGAATGCCCGCAGCTATCTTTGGCCGCATGGGCTGAGGCCCGCGGATATGTCGCAGCCCGCCAAGGAAATGTCGTTCCTGGAGCACCTGGAGGAGCTCCGTTGGACGCTGGTCAGATCGGCCATCGCCATTGCCGTGGGCATGGTGGCCATCTTCATTTATGTGCAGGAAGTGTTCGAACAGGTGGTGATGGCACCGGCCAAGCCCGATTTCATCACCTATCGCTTCCTGTGCTCGGTAGGCCATCGCTTAGGTATGGGAGAGGCGTTCTGCGTCAAGGAACTCGCCTTGCACATCCAGAACACGACCATGGAAGGGCAGTTCATGATGTCCTTCAGTATAGCGTTCACCGGAGGCCTCATCGCCGCCAGTCCCTTCGTCATCTGGCAGCTCTGGCGCTTCATTGCTCCCGGACTGAAGGCTGCGGAACGTGCCGCCGTGCGCGGAACGGTCTTCTTACGTCATCCTGCTCTTCCTGCTGGGCACGGCGTTCGCCTATTACGTCCTTGCACCGATGAGCATCCAGTTCTTCTCGGCCTATTCGTTGAGCTCCACCGTGGAGAACAAGCCGACGCTCACCAGCTACATCGGCGTGCTGAACAGCTTCCTGCTGTGGACAGGTCTGGTGTTCCAACTACCCGTCATCATGGTGTTCCTCGCACGCATCGGGATCGTCGGTCCTGCATTCCTGCGTGTGTACCGAAAGCACGCCTTTGTCGTTATCCTCGTCGTGGCCGCTGTCATCACGCCGCCCGATGTGGTCAGCCAGGTCACCGTTACGCTTCCACTGGTGGCGCTGTATGAATTGAGCATCCTGCTCACCGCACGCACCGAACGACGCCAGCTGCGCATGGCCGGCGCACCAGCAACGCCCACCGCCCGTTGAAGCATCCAATGCCCGCACACCGCCTGCTCCGCTTCATCCCTGCACTGATGGTAGCCGTGCTGACCGTTGGTGCCCAGGCGCAGACCACCCGCGTCTCTGGCACGGTGACCGATGGCACCACGGGCGAACCGCTGCCCTTCGTGAACATCGGTTTCGTGGACAGCCGGATCAGCACGAACACGGACTTCGACGGCCATTACCGCTTCGATACCTACTACGCAACGGACAGCCTGCGCGCCACGTGCATGGGCTATCGCCCACAGACCGTTGCGGTGAAGCGCGATAACGCCCAGGTGATCGACCTGGCGATGCAACCGGCCAGCGCCGACTTGGCCGAAGTGGTGGTGACGTACGTGGAGAACAGCGCCTTCGCCATCCTGCGCCAGGTGGTGCGCAATAAACCCGCGAACAACAGGGTCAAACTCGCGGCATACGAGTACGAGAGCTACAACAAGGTGGAGTTCGACCTGAACAACATCACCGAGGATTTCAAGAAAAAGAAGCTCTTCCGCGACTTCGATTTCATCTTCGACTATGTGGATACCAGCACCGCCAAGGAGTCGCTGCCCATCTTCATGACCGAGACGATGAGCGATGTGTACTACCGCCAGATGCCGAAGGTGCGCCGCGAGGTGATCCGCGCCAACAAGGTGAGCGGCATCGAGAACGAGAGCATCACCCAGTTCATGGGTGACATGTACACCAACGTCAACATCTACGACAACTACCTCACCCTCTTCGGCAAGAACTTCGTGAGCCCCATCTCCGATGGTGGAAAGCAGTACTACGACTACCTGCTGCTGGACAGCAACTGGGTGGGCCGGAACTGGTGCTACCGCATCACCTTCAAGCCCAAGCACAAGCAACAGCTCTGCTTCATAGGCGAGATGTGGATCAACGACACCAGCTTCGCCGTGCGCCGCATCGAGGCCGGCATCGCTCCCGGCACCAACCTCAACTTCGTGCAGGACCTTCAGGTGAAGCAGGAATACGATGAAGTGGACCGCGAGGTATGGATGCTCACCAAGGACCAGCTGCTGGTGGACCTCAATCCGCTGAACGACGGCAAGAAGCCGAAGGAGAATCCGCTACAAGGCTTCTACGGCCGGCGCACCGCCACTTACAGGAACTTCATCGATCAACAAGCCCCGCGACGATTCGTATTACTCGGGCCCGGGAGAGGTGGTGGTGGAGATCGATCCGTTGAGCCTCAGCGCCGATTACTGGGATCAGCACAGGCACATGCAGCTGAGCAAGCGCGAGAACGATATCTACCATATGGTGGATACCATGAAGACCATCCCGAAGTTCAGGACCTACCTGGACATCATCACCACGGTGGTCACGGGGTACTACAAGCTGGGCCAGGTGGAACTGGGGCCGTACTTTAACATGTACAGCTTCAACCCGGTGGAGGGCAACCGCTTCCGGATGGGGCTGCGCACCAGCGACGACTTCAGCAAACGTGTGGAGTATGAAGGCTTCGTGGCCTATGGCACCAAGGACCGCGAGTTCAAGTACGGCCTGGGCGGGCGAGGGTTCATCACGCAGCGATCCCCGGCAGCTGCTGGGCTTCTACTACACGCACGATGTGGAACAATTGGGGCAGAGCACCAGCGCCTTCCGCCAGGACAACATCCTCAGCAGCGCCTTCCGCCGCACGCCCAATACCAAGCTCACCCTGGTGGACGAATTCAAGCTCACGTATGAGCGCGAGTGGTTCCAAGGCCTCAGCAATACGCTGTTGCTGCGGTACCGCACGCTCTTTGCCCGGGGTGATCTGCAATACCTCCGCCAGATCGAAGCATCTCCGGAACCGATCACGGTGAACTCCATCCGCACCTTCGAAGTGGCCCTCAACACCCGCTTCGCCTTCCGCGAGAAGTATGCGAGCGGCACCTTCCGCCGTGTGGCCCTGCGGTCGAAATTCCCGGTCTTCGAGCTGCACACCGCCTTCGGAGTGCCCAACCTGTTCCAAAGCCAGTACGAGTACACCAAGGTGGTGGGCCATGTGGACCAGCGACTCGCCGTTGGCGCCTTGGGCAACCTGCGCTATACACTTGAGCTCGGCCAGGTCTGGGGGCGGCTGCCCTATCCGCTGTTCGATCCTGCATCCGGGCAATGAGACCTTCTACTATGATGATGGCGCATATAACACGATGAACTTCTTCGAGTTCATCAGCGACCGGTTCGCAAGCCTCTGGCTGGAACAGCACTTCGACGGCTTCTTCTTCAATCGCATCCCGCTCTTCCGCCGGTTGAAATGGCGCGAAGTGGTGGGCGTGAAGGCGCTCGTGGGTTCGCTGGAGGACAAGCACCTGCAGGAACTGGTGCTCCTGCCCGTGATGAACCGCTTGAACGACGGGCCGTTCATGGAGGCCAGCGCGGGCGTGGAGAACATCTTCAAGGTACTGCGCGTGGACGGCGTATGGCGCCTCAGCTACCTTGACCTTCCGAACGCTTCACCTTTCGCGCTGCGCGCCAAACTCACCATCAACTTCTGATGCTCCACGCCAAGGACCTGGTCAAACGATACAAGCGACGCACGGTGGTGGGCGGCGTGAGCGTGGAGGTACGCCAGGGCGAGATCGTGGGGTTGCTCGGACCCAACGGCGCCGGGAAGACCACCACCTTCTACATGATCACCGGCCTGGTGCGGCCCAACAGCGGGCACGTGTACCTCGGCGACCAGGAGATCACCGACCTGCCCATGTACAAGCGCGCGCAACGCGGCATCGGTTACCTGCCGCAGGAAGCCAGCGTGTTCCGCAAGCTCAGTGTGGAGGACAACATCCGCGCGATCCTGGAGCTCACCGGCCTCAGCAAGGAACAACAGTCCGATCGGCTTGAGCAATTGCTCAGCGAATTCGGGCTCGAACATGTGCGCGGGAACATGGGGGATGTGCTAAGCGGCGGTGAACGGCGCAGAACGGAGATCGCGCGCGCGCTGGCCACCGAACCGAAGTTCATCCTGCTCGACGAACCCTTTGCCGGCGTGGACCCCATCGCCGTGGAGGATATCCAGAGCATCGTGAGCAAACTGAAGCAACGCAATATCGGTGTGCTCATCACCGACCATAACGTGCAGGAAACGCTGTCGATCACGGACCGGGCCTACCTGCTCTTCGAAGGAAAGATCCTGAAGCAAGGCACCGCCGAAGAGCTCGCTGCGGATGAGCAGGTGCGCAAAGTGTACCTCGGACAGAACTTCGAATTGAGACGGTCGATCAGGAATTAGGAATCAGGAATTCCTAATTCCTAATTGCTCATTTCCACCACCACGAAGGAGTACTTCTCCATGATCTGGTTGGCCAGCAGCTTCTTGCACGCCTCATCCACCTTGGCCTCGGCGGCCTTCTTGTCGTTGGCCTCCACCTGCAGCGTGATGTGCTTTCCAATGCGCACTCCGGTGATCTCCGGAAGACCCAGATTGGTCATGCTGCCGGTTACGGCCTTGCCCTGAGGGTCCAGCAGGTTATCGTGGGGCATCACATCGATCTGGGCGCGAAAGGTCTTCATGGTCGTAAGGTCTCGTGCAAAGGTGGTGACTGTTCGGATCGTCGCATTGATTCCGGTCGTACCGCGTTCAGGTCCTGGAGCTTGGAAATAGGCGGCCCCACAGCGGACTGAGCAGGTAGAGGCCCAGGATCACCGGCACCGCAGGTATCCCCAGGGCGATCACCAACAGTGCTCCGGCGGAGATCAGTAGGAAGATCACTTCGTTGCCCCGCCATTTCCCGCCGCTGAACTTCAGGCTGGGCAAGGGGACTTCGGATAGCATCAAAGCGCCCAGCAACACACTCAGGCCCAGCAGCAAAGCTGGCATTGTGAACAGCGCGACGGCCCACGCCCCCGGCCATTGACGCATGGGGGCCGACCAAGGCTCATAGCCCTCGGCCATCAGCACCGCGCTCACCCAGAACAGGGCATGGGCAGGCGTGGGAAGGCCAAGGAATCCGCTGGTCTGCCGGGTGTCGATGTTGAACTTGGCCAGCCGCCAGCCTGAGCACACGGACATGACCAAGGCCGTCGCCCAGAGCATCCAGTGATCGCCTCCGACATCCAGCCGCCAACCACGGCGACGCGCGGTGGAATACGATGACCGCCGGGGCCACCCCGAAGCTCACCATGTCCGCCATGCTGTCCAATTGGGCCCCCAAGGCTGTGCCTCCGCCCAGGGCCCGTGCGGCCAATCCATCGAACACATCGAAGAGCGCCGCCAGGAACAACAGCCCACACGCGATCGTTAACTGTCCTTGAGAGGCCAGCAGTACCGCCCCAACGCCACAGGCTAAGTTCGCCGTGGTCAGCAGGTCGGGAATGCGGGGAAGGCGTGCCACGTGGTGTTCCGTCAGGCGTCGGTCCGCTACCTGACGGGCCGAAGTTCAGGTAAATTTCGAGCAATAAAGGAGGCCACCTTCAGTTAGTTGTTGCGTCATTGAACGGATCATATGAAGAACAAGGCATTGAACGTGACGAAAAGCACGTGGGTCGCTGTACTGGGCGTGTTGGTGGTGTTCAGCGCGCAGGCGCAGGACGCCCCGAAGTACAGCAATGAGTTCCTGGCCATTGGCGTGGGCGCCCGGGCCTTGGGCATGGGCTACGCCTACTCGGCCCCGGTGAACGACGTGACCGCCGGGTATTGGAATCCTGCCGGCCTCATGGGCATCCGAAGTGACCTGCAGGTAGGTGCCATGCACAGCGAGTACTTCGCGGGTATCGCCAAGTACGACTATGTGGGCCTGGGCAAACGCATCGACAGCACCAGTGCCATCGGCTTCTCCGTCATCCGTTTCGGGGTGGACAACATCCCCAACACCACGGAGCTCATCGACAACAATGGCAACCTCGATTACAACCGCATCACCTCCTTCACTGCGGCCGATCACGCCTTTATCATCAGCTATGCCCGCAAGCTGAACGTGCCGGGATTGCGCGTAGGTGCCAACGTGAAAGTGGTGTACCGCAAGGTTGGGCCCTTTGCGAAGGCATGGGGTTTCGGCCTGGATGCCGGTGCGCAGTACGAGCGGGGAAAATGGCGCCTGAGCGCGATGGCCCGGGATGTCACCAGTACGTTCAATGCGTGGAGCTATACCCTGGACCAGCGGACCAAGGACGTGTTCGCCCAAACGGGCAACGAGCTTCCGGTGAACGGCTTGGAAGTGACGTTGCCGCGCCTGGTGATCGGTGCGGCCCGCGAATTCAAGGTGGGCTCCAAGGTGAACATCATTGCCTCGCTCGACCTGGAGAGCACCTTCGACGGAGAGCGCAACACCGTGCTGGCCACGTCGCTGTGGAGCGGCGATCCGCGCATTGGCCTGGAGGTCGGCTATGCCCGTGTGGTCTTCCTCCGCGGCGGCATCAACAACATGCAATACATCACGGAGATCGATGGCACGCGCACGCTCGACTTCCAACCCAACATCGGTGTGGGCCTGAAGATCAAGAGCCTGGCGCTGGATTATGCCCTCACCAACATCGGGCAGACGGGCGTGTCGTTGGTGTCGAATGTGTTCTCACTGCGCTTTGACCTCTTCAAACCCAAGGCCTCATGAGGCGACTGCTACTCCCGTTACTCGCATTTCTCCCCTTCGCCAGTGCCTTGGCGCAGCCGTTCGGCAATGAGTGGATCAATTATGATGCGAAATACTGGGCTTTCTGGGTGGGCACTCCTCCCGGCTCCCCTGCAGCGTATGCGTTCGAAAGCCTTTGGCGTATTGATAGCACGACGCTGGCCAATGCCGGCTTCCCGCTTTCCACCGTGGATGCCCGAACGATCCAGGTCTTTGGACGCGAGAAGCAGGTGCCCATCTATTTCCCCGGTGATTCGGACGGCGTGTTCAATGGTACCGACTTCATCGAGTTCTACGTACCGAAGAACGATGCCTGGCTCGATTCGGCGTTGTGGGACGATCCCGAGCACATCAATAACCCGTATTACTCGATCATTGGCGATAGCATCCAGTATTTCGTCACGTACGACGCCAGCCCCCAAGCCCTCCGTGTCATTGACAGGGCGCCGGGCGCTTATACGCAGGTCCCTCCCGCGTTCTGGTACTATGGTGAATCGTACTATGCCCAGCCACAGAACTATCGCAAGGGAAAACGCGATGTGCTCCAGTTGACCACATCGACCACCGGTGATGGAGAAGGGTATTTCAATCCGGATTGGATGAACAATGCCGACGGCAACGGCGACGGACCCTACGACATTTCAATGCCCACGCCCCACTTGTGGGATGCCCCGCAGGCGGATACGATATGGACCACCGTGGTCGTGGCCGGAACGAATTCGGCCAGTGACCAGGCTTTTAAAGATCACCACCTGACCGTCAGGGTTGGTGCAGTAGTACTACCACAGGTGGATACCTCTTGGATCGGCGAACGGACCTTGAAGTTCCGTATCCCGAACCTGGCCACCATGGACAATGGAACCACCAACATCCGGTTCTCCATTATCCACGACCTGCAACAAGGTTCGATGCCAGCGGATTATCCCGACCGGCAGGCGCTGGCCTACATCCGCACGGAGTATCAGCATCTGTTCTCCGGCTTTGAGAGCGATGACATCCATATGTGGCTGCCCAATGATGTGGAGGAGACACACGTGAACCTGCCTTTTGGATTGCCTGTGCTCTATGTCTTCGGCGATACCGTGCGCCGCATCGAGGCTGAGTATGCGAATGGAACGTACCACGCCATGGTGCCCCGCGATAACAGCAGCGCCCGTACCCATGTGTACATGTCCAAGCTGCCCAATATCCGGGCGATCAGCGCGGTCTTCCCCGTGAACGGCACCGGGACATTCCGCGATTTTTCGGCCGACAACATCGACAGTGCGCTGGTGATCATCACCCACCCGAAACTGATGGATGGTGCAACACAGTATGCGAACCACAGGCAGAATGCAACCTACAACCAGTATAACACACTGGTCGCCGATGTCAAGGAATTGTACCAGCAGTTCGGTGGTGGCATCCTGCGGCATCCGCTTGGTATCCGGCGGTTCATGGGTTACCTCCTGAACCACTACGACACTCCGCCCCAAGGCCTCTTTCTGATCGGCAAGGCCACACCTGCCGCCAAACTCGGGGGTGGTGACAATTCCGGATACCGCAGCGGCTTTCCCGGCGATTTCGCGGTGCGCGACATGTGCCTTGTGCCCTCCTTCGGATTCCCCCCCAGCGATCAGCTGCTCACGCTGGGGCTCACCGGGCTGCCATGGGACCTGACCATTCCGGTGGGTCGCCTGGCCGCACAGAACAACCAACAGGTGCTCGATTACCTGGACAAGGTGCAGACCCTCGAGGACCTGCAGCAGACCCCCGCGGCGTGGATGAAGAACATCCTGCATTTCCGGGGAGGATTCGAACCCGGTGAGATCATTCTCCTGGATAATCTGCTCGAAGATTACCGTGCCATTGCCGAGGCTCCTTGCTTCCAAGGAAATGTCACCAAGTTCGTCAAGAATCCTGACGAACTCATTTCGCAAGCCGCGGCCGATAGTGTGCACAACCTGGTGCAGGAAGGCGTTACACTGATGACCTTCTTCGCACACGCCAGCGGTGGCGGTTTCGATATCACCATCGATCAACCGGGGAACTATGAATGGAACGGCCGCTACCCAGTGATGATCGGGAATTCGTGCTACACAGGAAACCTGCATCTGGTGAGCTCCGGCAGCGCCAGTGAACAGTTCGTACTGTCACCCGACGCGGGCGCTGTCGCCTTCATCGCTTCCACCGACCTGGGATACGCGGGCTATCTGGCCAGCTTGACCTCGGCATTCTATACGAGCTTCAGCCAGACGGGATATGGCCGAAGCATCGGCCGCCATTTTCAGTACATGGATTCGATCGCCTTGAACGTCACCAACCCCGGGATCGCGCTGCTGGGCACCGTGCATCAGTTCACCCTCCATGGCGATCCCACCTTGATCATGAACTCGCCGACACTACCGGATATCGAGTTGAATGCCACCGATGTGCGCATCCTCCCCGATCCCGTTACGGCGGATGTGGACAGCTTCCAGGTGGTGGTGACCCTCCGCAATACCGGCGCCTGCATCAATGCCCCCTTCTCCGTGGCCGTGGAACGCCGCATGGTGGAGGAGAACATCCTGCTGCAGCCCGTCATCCAGCAACACTACATGCTGCAGTGGCAGGATACGCTGGTCTTTACGCTCCCCGTGCTGGTGGATAGTGGTGGGATCGGCCTGAACATCCTGTCCGTGCGCGCGGACCTGGATCCCGACCTGGTGAATGAAGTGGAGAATGTGACGAACAATGAAGTGCAAGTGCCCATGCTGATCACTACCGGCGACCTGCTACCGGTGGACCCCTTCAACTTCGCCATCACCGACGATCCCGCACCCCAACTGCAGGCCAGCACCGGCGATCCATTCGCTCCCGTGCGCACCTACGTGATCCAGATCGATACCACCGACCTGTACAACAGTCCGGTGATGGAGCAGACCACCATCAGCGCCCCCGGTGGCGTGGTCTCCTGGCAACCGCCCACGATCTACAGCCTGAACGGCACGCAGGACAGCCTCGTGTACTACTGGCGTTGCTCGGTGGACAGCGCGGGCAATGGAGGCTACGAATGGCATGAGTTCTCGTTCCAATGCATCCAAGGCCGCAGAGGCTGGGGACAGGCCCATTACTTCCAGTACAAGGACAACCAGTACAACAACATCATCTATGACCGGCCCGAGCGGGACTATGACTTCTTCACCGGCGCGCGGCAGATCGGCTGTGCCGTGCGGGGCAACAGCTCCGCCATTTGCAAATGGACCAAGGACCTTGCAGGTGCAGGAGGGCGGAACGTGCGGAGGTGAGCCTGCGATCCATATGGCAGTGGTCGACCCCAATACGTTCGTTCCGTGGACCGCCCGATGGTTCGATACCGGACATGCCTTGGGCGCCAATAACGAAGGTCCCCCGAACGAAGGCTGTTACATCTACTACAGGACAATGAAGAACTTCATCTACAAACAGACCCAGTCGGTCAGGATGAGTTCGCTTGCTTCGGCGTTGAATGACTCCATTCCGGACGGTTCGTACATCCTGCTCTATACCTACCAGGCCTTGATGAGGGACCTTGTCGATGGCACCCCGCTTCAACAGGCCCTGATCAACCTGGGGGCCACGGATTACGGCAGCGGTGCCGTTCCCGATTCCGTGCCGTACATCTTCTTCTGCCAGAAAGGCAATACCACGCACAACCAGGAGAATCTACGGCACCACCCCAACATCCGACATCAGCATGTCGGCCTACTTGCCGGTCACAGGGAATGATGGCAACATCGATGCGCCGGCAACAGGGCCCTTCCTGAACTGGCAGGCCCTGCACTGGCGCATGGACCCCAACGTACCATCCGACAGTGCCACGGTGACGCTTTCCACGGTGGATGACTTCGGCAACCGGACGCCACTGCTCACACGTCCATCGGCCTCCGTTGATTCCATCGACCTGGTGGCTGAAGGCATATCGCAGCAGGATCTGGAACGCTTGCAACTGGAAGCACACCTCTTCACCGATACGGTCTTCACCGACCCGAAGCCTGCACAACCCGTGCGCTGGCAGCTCGTAGGTTCACCTGCGCCGGAATGCGCCATCGACCCGCCACTGGGATACTATGTTTCCGTGGACAGCCTCTACGAAGGACAGACCGCGAAAGTGATGGTGGCCGTGCACAACATCAGCGATGTGGCCATGGACAGCCTGCTGGTGGGTGCCTGGGTGGTGGACGGTGCCAACGAACGCACCAACGTGCACTACAAGCGAAACGCCCCGCTTCCCGTAGGCGGTGTGCTGCTGGATACCATTGCCTTCGACCTGGCCGGCTTTGGCGGCAACAATGCACTGGTGATCGAGGCCAACCCGCGCGATACCATTACCAACGTCTACGACCAGCGCGAGATGTACCACTTCAACAACATCGCCACGCTGCGCTTTGAGACCCTGCGCGACCTGGAGAATCCCGTGCTCGACGCCACCTTCGATGGCATGCACATCCTCGATGGCGACATCGTGAGCGCACGACCGGAGATCCGCGTTACGCTCGACGACGAGAACCAGTCCCTGCTGTTCGATAGTCCTGCCGATACGGCGAACGTCAAGATGTTCCTCCTGCGCCCCGGGACCTCCCAGCTGGACCAGCTGTACTACTACGAGAACGGGATGGAACAGCTCCAGTTCATTCCCGCTGACGGCACGGACAATGTCTGCCACGTGATCTACCGGCCGGTGTTCGCCACCGATGGCGTCTACACGTTGATCGCCCGCGCCAAGGACAAGAGCAGCAACTCCAGCGGCGATCACGACCTGACCATCAAATTCGAAGTGGTGAACAAGCCTACGATCACCGAAGTGCTCAACTACCCGAACCCCTTCACCACCAGCACGCGCTTCGTATTCACCCTTACCGGCAGTGAGACACCCACCGCCATGCGCATCCGCATCATGACCGTGAGCGGCCGCGTGGTGCGCGAGATCGGCCTCGATGAGATCGGTCCGCTGCGTGTGGGTCGTAACATCTCCGAGTTCGCGTGGGACGGCACCGACCAGTTCGGCGACAAGCTGGCGCGCGGGGTCTACCTGTACCAGGTGCTCGCCCAGTTGAACGGCGAGGACATCGAGTATCGTGAGACGACCGCTGGCCAGTACTTCACCAAGGGCTTCGGCAAGATGTACCTGCTGCGGTAGTCGCAGCGCCTGCCGGTGATGTCGGAACGCCGTAAGTTACGTTGGGTCATTGGGGCGGTCTTTGTTGCGGCCGTGGCCGCGCTGGCGGCAAGCGGCCATATGCTGGCGGATAAGGAAGCGTTGAAATACGTTGGCTGCGCACAGGACGTGCTTCGTGGAGATGTGCACGACCTCCTCGGAAACTACCTGAAATACGGTACCTACGTCGTGTTCCTGCTGCCCTTTGTGGCCTTCGGGCTTTCGCAGTGGGCGGTGATTGCGCAGGCGCTGCTGGCGGTGGCGGCCGCGTTCGCCGCAGCCCGGATGGTGGAACGCATGAGCGGGGACCGACGATCGGGCGACATCGCTTTTGTGCTGATGCTGGCGTGTGTTCCGTTGCAACAATGGGTGCTTGCGCTGTACACCGAATCCTTCTTCGCCAGCATCGCCGTGCTGTTCCTGGAACGCATCACGCGACCCGGGCGTTTGGAGGCAACAGGCCTCGCGCTCGGACTTATCCTGGTCTTCGCCCGCCCCATAGGCCTCTTGTTCGTAGGTCCTGCGTTGCTGTGGAAGCTGGCGGATCAGTTATCCATTCCATTTCCACGGAAGCTGCGGAATGTAGGCTACGCAATGGTGCTGCTCCTGGCCATCTCCCTTCCCGGCATCGCGCGTGATCAGCTGGCGCCCATCGTGGAAGGCCACGTCATCTGCGGCTTTCCGGAGCTTTCTGACGCCATGGACAGCTTCCACGGAAGCAGCATCCTCGATGCGCAGATCAGCCTGTTCAACCATTCGCCATCCTATGCCATTGGCCTGTTCTTCCGACGCGTGGGCTCGCTGTTCACCCTGACCCGTTCCTACTACTCACCTGCGCACAATGCCTTCCTTGCCGCCCATTATGTCCTGTTGTTGCTGGCGCTTTATGGATGGTGGCGGTGGCGCACACAGACTGTCGTGGGCCTTCTCGCGGTGTTGGTGTTGTTGAACGCGCTGCTGGTCGGCCTTACGCACGATGAATGGAGCGGGCGCTTCCTGGTACCCTTGTGGCCGCTGTTCTTGATCATGGCCGCATTGGGCCTGTGGGACTTGTGGACGAAGCGCATGGCGCGCACCTGAGCGGGTTCGTCGCGCCTGCTGCGCCTACATTCGTCCGCCATGCGGAACCGCAGCTACTATCTGCTCAGCGCCATTGCCACCGGCCTGTTGCTGGCCTTCAGCTGGCCGGCCAACGGTGGGCTGGTGCCGTTGATCTTCCTGGCCTGGGTGCCTTTGTTGCTGGCCGAGGAACGCTTCGCCACCAGCGAGAAGAGTGCCCGCCCCGCCCACTTCATGCCCTACGTGCTGCTGGCCGTTGCAGTCTGGAATGCGTTCACTACCTGGTGGCTGTTCTGTGTGAGCGGACCGATGGGCTCACGCCTGTTCTCCGTGATCGGCCCCAACATCGGCAACGACCTGCTCATGTGCCTGCCATGGCTCGTGATGCGCTGGGCGCGCTGGTCCATGCGCGGCGATCGCGTGCGCCTTGTGCTGGTGGTGGCCTGGATCGCCTTTGAGCGCTTCCACATGAACTGGGACCTCAGCTGGCCGTGGCTTACCCTGGGCAACGTTTTCGCGCAGCACACCGAGTGGGTGCAGTGGTACGAATTCACCGGTCACCTGGGCGGATCGCTGTGGGTGTGGGTGGTGAACCTGCTGTGCGTTGGCTGGATCATCGGTCCTGTTGAACGCCGCGTACACCGTGCCTTGCTCGTTGCAGGGTTCATCGCACTGCCCTTCACCGCTTCATTGATACGCTATTACACCTTCACGGAGCAAGGCACGCCAACGGAGGTGGTCGTGGTACAGCCCTGCATCGATCCGTACAACGAGAAGTTCGATACCGATCCCTTGGTGCAGTTGGACACCATGTTGATGCAGGCCGAGGCGCTGATGACGCCATCGACCGCGCTGGTCGTGATGCCGGAGACCTCCCTTCAGGAACAACCCCGCCTGCAAGAGGACCACGGACGGCTCGATCTTCACCGGACTTTGGGAAAATGACCTTGAAGGTTCGGCCAGTGTGCAACGCATTCGCGCTTTCCTCGCGAAGCACGCCGGGACAGCCTTGGTCACGGGTATGTCCTCGGCCTATCTCTATCCCGCCGGTGCCGAACTGCCCGTGTCCGCGCACGTGATGGAGAACCTGGGCCGCGGCTTCGATTCCTACAATGCGGCCTTGCTGGTGCGTCCCGACGGTTCGGTGGAGCCGTACCACAAAAGCAAACTCGTGCCCGGCGTGGAGCTGCTTCCGTTCGAGGAGGTGATCGGTCCGCTGGCCGGCACCGTTGCACTGGACCTCGGCGGCACTACCGGCAGCCTTGGTGTGCAGGCCGAACGCGAGGTACTGTCCACGAGCGATGGCCGCGTGAAGCTGGCGCCGATCATCTGCTACGAGAGCATCTACGGTGATCATGTGGCGGCACACGTGCGCGACGGGGCCACGCTCCTCGGCATCATGACCAACGATGGGTGGTGGGATGATTCACCCGCGTACAAGCAGCACCTGGCCTATGGCCGCCTGCGGGCGGTAGAGACCCGGAGGGCCATTGCGCGCTCCGCGAACACCGGGATCAGTTGCTTCATCGATCAGCGCGGGGATGTGCACGAGGCCACGCCCTGGTGGGTGCCCGATGCGCGCCGCATGACGCTGTTGGCCCGTAGCGACCTCACCTTCTTCGTGCGCCATGGCGACCTGATCGGTCTCAGCGCGAAATGGGCCTGCCTCTTTACCGTAATGCTCATGTTGGTCCAGCGTCTTCGTCGTCGCCTTACGCGCGGCGTGACCTTGCTCCGGAGAACTTCGCGGCTAGTTTCGCGCCGCGATCGAACGACGGGATGAGTCATTCCGAACGGTTCAGCGCGTTGCGTGTTCCAATACCCATGAGCATCACTCCTCTCACCGGCGTTCTCCTGATGAACGTGGGCACCCCGAACAGCCCCGCTACATCCGATGTGCGCCGCTACCTGAAGCAGTTCCTCGGCGATGGTCGCGTGATCGACCTGCCCTGGATCGGGCGGAAACTGCTGGTGAACGGCATCATCGCCCCGTTCCGCGCACCCAAGAGCGCCAAGGCCTACCGGAAGCTGTGGACGGAAAAGGGCTCGCCGCTCATCGTCCATGGCAACGCCCTGCGCGACGGACTACAGGAGAAGCTGGGCACTGGGTTCCGGGTCGCGCTGGCCATGAGCTACCAGAACCCCTCCATGCATGACGCCCTCAACGAGCTGCGGCTTGCCGGTGTGGAACGCATCATCCTGGTACCGCTCTACCCGCAATACGCTTCGTCATCCACCGGGGCTTCCCTGCAGGCGGCCATGACAGAGATCGCCCGGTGGAACGACATTCCGCCCGTGGCCGTGGTGCCGCCGTTCTACAACGAGGAAGGATACCTACAGGCCTTCACGGAGCGCATCCAGGCCAGCCGACCCGAGACCTTCGATCACGTGCTCTTCAGTTTCCACGGACTTCCCGATCGTCATATCCAACGGTCGCACACCCCCGGCGCCGACTTCCTCACGCGCAACGTGAAACCCGATCAGGTGGAAGGCTGCCCATGTGAACGCGGTGCCTACGATGCTTATCCCACGTGCTACAAAATGCAGTGCCATGCCACGGCCCGCGCGCTTGCAAAGCGCTGTGGGTTGAAGGACGGTGGCTGGTCGGTGGGCTTCCAAAGTCGGTTGGACCAGCAGTGGGTGAAGCCCTTTAGCGACAAGTTGGTGGAGGACTTTGGCAAACGTGGCATAAAACGCTTGCTGGTGACCAGTCCCGCCTTTGTGGCCGATTGCCTGGAGACGACCGTGGAGATCGGCGAGGAATACCTGGAGATCTTCCACGAGCACGGAGGACAGCACCTGGAACTGGTGCCCAGCCTGAATGCATCGGCCACCTGGGTGGAGGCCTTGACCGGCCTGGTGCGCAAGCAGGCGGTCTGAAAACGAAAAGGCTGCCATCGGCAGCCCTTTCACAATTCGTTGATCGATGCTCAGTGCAGGAACACCCGGCGCGTCATCACGTTGCTTTCGTTCTGCAGGGTGACCACATATACGCCTGTAGCGATACCGGCCTTGCTGAGCGTGATGGGCGTGATGCCTTTGTTGATGGCCTGCGCGGCACGGGACACCATCACCTTGCCCTGTGCATCGCTGAGGGTGATGTCGTACACGTTCTCGTCCGTGCTACTTACCACCACGTTCAGCATGTCGCCATCGTCCCAGCTGTTCACGATCTCCGTGGAGTTCACATCGCAACCGGCGGCCACCACATCATAGGTCTGCGTGTTGCCACCGAGGTCCGCCTGCACCAAACGGTAATAAGCGAGGCCGTTCGTGTTCTCATCCACGAAACTGTAGGTCCTGTTCTGCGTGCTGTTTCCAGCGGCCTCAAGCCGGCCGATCTCCATCCACTCCTGTCCGTCCACGCTCTTCTCGATGGCGAAGTATTCCGAGTTGCGCTCGGTGGCGGTGGTCCAGGTGAGCTTCACATCCTTGCCATCGCATACACCTTCCCAAGAAGTGAGCTCAATGGGCAGCGGAGCACTGCGGGTGGTGAGGGTCCATGCGCGGAAGAAGTTGGCGCCGCCCACAACCACACCGGTCACTTGACCCGCTCCGGCCAATGGGGACCAAGTTGACATGAGGAATTGTACATCACCCCATTGGTTCACGGTGGTGTTGAAGCGCTGAGCGCTCAGGTCGGTGGTGCCGGCCACGATGGCATCGGTACCACCCAAGGCCACGGCATCCAGGTCGGTGTTGCGGTGTACAAACTTTAGCGTATCCGTGGGAGGAGTTACATAGTTTGTCCAGAGGCCCGCATTCGCTTCTTGGGGGTCGACGATTCCAAAAACGGTTCACGGCGTTGAGCGAGTTGTTCGGCAGGCCGGTGAAGTAATCGTTCATGTGCGTAACACCGGCGGCAGTCATGTACAAACTGTTGTCCCAATCCTGGCTGGTGGGGGTGATGGGTCCGCCCCACGCGTTCACGTTCTGGTAAGGTACCGAGTTGTACGTACTGAACACCATGGAGCCCGTTCCTCCGCCCGCAGCCTTGGACAAGGTGAAAGGCATGCGGGGCGTTCAGGTTGTCGGCATAGGGAATGGTGTATGTGCCAGCGGTATTGCCGATGGCCCAGCGGATCTTGTTCTGCTCGGCTTCGCTGCGGATCACCCCCAAGTTGCCTGGGTAGGTGGCCGAGTTGGCCGGTTGATACCAGATCCCATCCGGGTTCGGGTTGTCGATCACGATGTACGCTCCTTCGTTCACAAAGGCCCCGGCCGTCATTGGGGAGGGGTTGTATACAATGTAGGGTTGCACGCCCAAGGTGCCGTTGATCACGAGCCGCGCATTCTGGCCATGAGCCATTTGCGCGATCACAGCAACAAGAAGGAGGAGTACAGGTTTCTTCATGGCAGCGTCAAATGTAATTGAAGCACTGGCGGTTGACAAGGCCACATGTGCCCAACTCAGGCCTCCCGAGGAAACCTGAGCCGTTGAATTCAAAGGTAAGGCATGGACACCACACATCCAACCCATTACTGGGGCCAACTGACTGGGCGGAAGTTCCGGCGGGGGACCCGTGGTTCACGGTTGCATGACGAAAGGGGATGGGAGGGGTTGCCCGCGAGGGGATAACTTGGCGGCTTCCAGTTATTAACAGTGGTCCATTACACCTGCCAAACACCCGTTGAAACGCTGAATTGGCGGGCGCTTCGGCCATTTCCGAGGGTCCTTGCCAAGCGCGTGGCCGACCGGGCTGAATGGTTCATCGGCTGGTCAGGGTCCATGGGCCATGGATCTTCCACGACGACGCACATGGGCCTGAGGGCCGGCCACCTAGCGTTCGGCTGGGAGCAAGGTGCCGATCATTGGCCGGGTCGGCATCCCCAGGAAGATGGGTTTGGTGCCTTCCAGTGGTGGACACCCGATGCCTGGATCCACATCAAGTACGGAAAGGCGGTCCTCTTCGCCGAGGCGGATGCAGCTCGAGGCGGCCAAACAGGTCCTGGCCGATCTGCTCAGCACGCCCAACGCCCCATTGCTACCCCGGTCCATCCACTGGAGCTGCGATACATCCCGGGACCACTACCTGGCCCACGTCGCCCGGCTGAAGGACCACATCCAGCGCGGCGACATCTACGAGGTGAACTACTGCATCCGCCGCCAGGCCCAGGTGCCCGACCTCGATCCGTTCGATGCGTTCGGTGCTTTGCTGCGCCATACCGATGCGCCCTTTGCTTCCTTGTACAGGCTAGGCGACCACTTCGCGCTGGGTATGAGTCCCGAGCGCTTCCTGCGCGTGGAAGGCGATCGCGTGATCGACCCAGCCCATGAAGGGCACCATCCGCCGGTCCGCGGACCCGCAGGAGGATGCGGCCCTGGCCATTGCCCTGGCCACCAGCGCCAAGGAGCGCAGCGAGAACATCATGGCCGTGGATGTGGCCCGCAACGACCTGAGCCGCGTGGCCGCCTCCCGTTCCGTGCATGTGGACGAGCTCTGCCATGTGCAGCCCTACGGCGCCGTGCACCAGATGGTGAGCACCGTTTCGGCCCGCTTGCGCCCCGGCTTGGGCCCGTGGGATGCCGTGCGCGCGACCTTTCCCATGGCCAGCATGACCGGTGCCCCCAAGGTGCGGGCGCTCCAGCTCATCGACGAGGCCGAGGACCAGGCCCGCGGGATCTACAGCGGCGCCATGGGCTTCCAGCTGCCCGATGGCACCCTGGACCTGCACGTGGTGATCCGCACCATCACGTACAACGCCGCCACAGGTGCAGCAGCGCTGCTGACGGGCAGCGCGATCACGGCCTTGAGCGACCCGGCCATGGAGTGGGCCGAGTGCGAACTGAAGGCCAACAGCATCCTCAACGCCCTGCGCCATGCTGGATGAGGTGCGCCGCTACATCCGCCGTGAACAGCTCCTGAAGCCCGCCGAGCCGGTATGGGTGGCCGTGAGCGGTGGGGTGGACAGTATGTCGTTGCTGCATGTGCTGGTCGAACTTGGCCATCCCTGCTCAGTGCTGCATGTGGACCATGGCCTGCGCGGTGAGGCGAGCGATGGCGATCGGCTTTTTGTGGAAGCACAGTGCGCAGCGCGTCGGATCCCCTTCCGAGCCATGCACGTGCGACCCGCCGAACGCGCCGATGGCACGGGCCTTTCCACCCAGATGGCCGCGCGTGAACTACGCTATCAGGCCTTCGATGAGGTGCTGCGCGAACAGCCGATGCCCTTGGCGCTCGGGCACCATGCCGATGACGCGGTGGAAACACTATTGCTACATCTGCTCCGCGGCACGGGCGCCCGCGGCTGGTCCTCCATCCCCGCACGGAGCGGCGCTTTCGTCCGTCCCTTGCTGGCCGTGGACCGTGCGATGATCATGGCCTATGCGAAGGAGCAGGCGATCCCCTTCCGCGAGGATGCCAGCAATCAGGATCCCAAGTATCTGCGCAATCGGATCCGGCATGAGCTGCTGCCCTTGCTCGAAGAAATGCGGCCCGGGGCACAGCAGCCCATGGCGCGCTCCGTGGAGGTGTTGGGTGATCTGGAACGCGCCGCGCGTGCGTGGACGGAGCATCAGCTACAGCGGATCTTGCCTGGTACCGATGGCCGCCTGACACTGCCGTTCGACCTGCTGGAAGCATCGGCAACCCCGCGTTTACTCCTCCTGGCCGCCACGCGTCCATTGGGTTTTCACCCGGACATCATCGACCGCATCCGCGATGCCGTTGCCGACCGCTCCGTAGGGGCTGTTTTCCATGCACCGGAGCATAGCGTTACGGTGGAACGGAATGCGCTGGTGATCGGTCCACGGAACATCGCCGTTGCGGAAGCAGGGCTTGTTCGGATGAACGAGGATGGAGCGGCGGGTCTGTTCACGTGGCGGTTCGAGGAGGGAGCTGAACGCGACGTCCCGGTGGGCATGCACGAGGCGGTGCTGGATGCCGACCGGCTTGTGTTCCCGCTACGGCTCCGGCCTTGGCAACCGGGCGATCGCATGCGGCCGATCGGGTTGGGCGGCAGCCAACTGGTGAGCGACCTGTTGACGAACGCCAAGGTGCCCGCAGGCGAGCGCGCCAACCGACAGGTGCTTGAAAGCGATGGCGTCATCATCTGGTTGGCGGGCCTTCGGATCGCTGAAGGTGCTCAAGCCAATTCAACGAGCCACCGGGTCTTGCGGATCCGCTTTACGGAGTGATCATGCCCGCACCTATCTTACGCATCCCTTCCACCATCCCATGATCCCATCCGCCATCACCCGTATCGCCAAAGAGGATGTGCCCAAGCTGCGCTTCCCCTCGGAACCCGTGATGCTCTCGGAAGCGCACCAACGCCAGCGCGATGAGAACATCCAACGCGCCATGCAGCTGGGTAACAACGAGCATAACAAGTGCCGCATCGTGTTCCGCGACGAGGATGGCCTGAAAGTGGTAGAGACCACCGTATGGGCATTCGATGCGGACAACATTGTGCTGAAGCAGGGGATCATCATTCCCATCGCGCGGGTGATCGAGGTGGATCTGCTGTGAACGCAGGATCCCTACCATTCACACATCGGTCGCGGCTCGCTCGCATGTGCGGCCTATTTTTGTCAACCAAGCAACTTCACCCCATGCGCCCCCTCTTGATCTGCTGCGCGATGCTGCTCAACCTGGCGGTTTGGGCCGGGGGACCGGTGAAGTGGACCTTCAGTTCGGCCGATAGCACCGACGGCACGTCCCGGGTGCTCATGACCGCCACGTGCGAGGAGCCTTGGCACCTGTACGCCATGAAGCTGCCGAACGATGAAGGCCCTCTGCCCACAGCGATCCGCTTGGTGCCGTCCGAGAGCTACCAGCTCACCGGGGAGATCCATGAGCCGGTGCCCACGGAACTGGAGGACCCCAACTTCATGATGCTTGTGCGCTACCACGCTGGTGAAGTCGTCTTCTCGGCCCCCATCAAACGCATGACCAACGAGGCCTTCGCCGTGGAAGGCGAGGTGGAGTTCATGTGCTGCAACGACAAAATGTGCCTGCCACCCGAAGTGGTGAAGTTCAGCGTGCAATTCCCGGCGGTGAAGTAGATGATGAAGCGCTTCTGGTCAGCTCTCCTCCTGTTATCGCCGTTGTTCGTCCTCGCGCAAGGCGACTCCGCGAGCGTGCCGCCGATCAGCTGGACGGCGACCGCAGCAAGAGTGGATGACGGTTCGTTCACCCTCCAGTTCAAGGGCGATCTGCAGCCCGGCTTTGTCATCTATTCGCAGCATATCGATACGAGCATCATTGGGCCGCTGCCCTCGCTGTTCACCTTTGATACTATCGCGGGCATCACCATTGCTGAACCGATCGCGGAGAGCGGCAAGGAAGTGGACGAACATGCCGATCCCATCTGGGACAATGCCGTGATCAAGAAGTTCCGGGGCTCGGTCACGTTCACCGTGTCCGTCAAGAGTCAGCTCGGTGCGCCGGTGCTCACCGGCTCGCTGGATTTCATGACCTGCGACGACATGGGCTGCACGCCGGACCGGCTCTTTTTCCGAGCGGCGGTCGCCGAGGGCCGTGTTGAGCTGGGTTCGGTCTCCTTCGCCAGTTCAGCCGTGGACACGGGTGCAGCGGCGCCTACAGAGGACTGCCGCGCCTATGTGATGCCCAAGGTGGATCTGAAGGCACCGGTGGTGGATTGCGCGGGTGCGAGCGATGAACCGGTCACGGGCTCCTTGTGGAAGATCTTCCTGCTGGGCTTCATCGGTGGCCTGCTCGCCTTGGTGACGCCGTGCATGTTCCCCATGATCCCGCTCACCGTGAGCTTCTTCACCAAGGGAAGCGAGGACAAGCGCAAGGGCCGCATGAACGCGTTCCTCTACGGCGCATTCATCGTGCTGATCTACCTCAGCTTCAGCTTGCCGTTCCACCTGCTGGGCAGCGTGGACCCGGAGATCTTCAACGTGATCAGCACCAACCCCTGGCTCAACCTCACCTTCTTCGCCATCTTCATCGTGTTCGCGATCTCCTTCTTCGGGTACTTCGAGATCACGCTGCCCAGCGGCTTCGTGAACAAGATGGACCAGAACGCGAGCCGCTTCGGCGGGGCCATCGGCATCTTTTTCATGGCCTTCACGCTGGCGTTGGTCTCGTTCAGTTGCACAGGGCCGATCCTCGGTTCCCTCCTCGTTGGCGCCATCACACCGGACAGCGGACCTACGCAGCTCACCATCGGCATCGGCGGCTTCGGCCTGGCCATTGCGCTGCCTTTCGCGCTCTTCGCCATGTTCCCGGGCTGGCTCAACAGCCTGCCCCGCAGTGGCAGCTGGCTCACCAGCGTGAAGGTGGTCCTCGGTTTCATCGAGGTGGCCCTCGCCTTCAAGTTCTACAGCACCGCCGATATGGTGAGCCATTGGAACACCATGCCCTACGAGTTGTTTCTGGCCATCTGGTTCATCTGTGCCGTGGGCGCCATGCTGTATCTGCTCGGCTTCATCCGCTTCCCGCATGACAGTCCGGTGAAGGACCGTTCGCCCCTGCGATGGACGTTCATCGCGCTCTTTGCCGGCATCGCCATCTACCTCGCCCTCGGTTTCCGTGTGGACAGTAAGACGCGCATGTTCGCCGAGCCCAGCTTGCTCAGTGGCCTGGCACCGCCCGCCAGCTACAGCTGGATCCATCCGACCGAAGGCCACCTCACGGACCTATGCGAGGCCATGGATATCGCGCGCAACACGGGCAAGCCCCTGATGATCGACTTCACCGGCTACGGCTGCGTGAACTGCCGCAAGATGGAACAGTTCGTTTGGACCGCACCGGGTGTGCAGGAGACCATCGATCAGGACTACGTGCTCGTTTCACTTTATGTGGATGATCGCGCCAAGCTGCCCAAGGAGGAACAGCATCGGTACACCACCAGCCTAGGGAAGCAGAAGGACATCCTCACCATCGGCGATCGGTGGGCCACCCTGGAGGCCGAGACCTTCCTGAAGGTGAGCCAGCCGTGGTATGCGCTCGTGAGCCCCGATGGTGAGCTGCTCAACGCGCCCATCGGCACATCCTCCGTGGAGGAGTTCAAGGCCTTCCTCGCCTGTGGCCTCGATGGTATGAAGAAGTTGAAGGAGGGGGAAGGCAAGTGACCAACCCGACCTGTTGACCGGACCTCTTCAGCCTTGTGGTCCTGATCAGTGACCGCAAAAGCACATCCGATCGCTCCAGTCACTTTCTTCGCTGTCCATGAGCCACGCCCGGATCCGCAGTCACTTCGCCGAAGCCTCCACGGTGCTCGAGGCTTTTCTCGCCGATGAGCGCAACCTGGTGGCCATCCACGACGCGGCGGCCCTGATGGTGGGCTCCGTGAAGAACGGCGGAAAGTTGATCAGCTGCGGCAACGGTGGAAGCATGTGCGATGCCATGCATTTCGCCGAGGAGCTCACCGGCAAGTTCCGCGATGAGCGTGCCCCCATTGCCGCCGTGAGCATCAGCGATCCCTCGCACCTCACCTGCGTGGGCAACGATCACGGCTTCGAGCAGGTCTTCGCGCGCTATGTGCAGGCACTTGGACGCCCAGGGGACGTGCTGCTGGCCATCAGCACCAGCGGCAACTCGCCCAACGTGCTGCGCGCTGCGGAAATGGCCCGGCAGAAAGGCGTGCTCGTTGTGGGCCTCACCGGCAAGGACGGCGGCCAGCTCGGTCCCGCGTGTGACGTGGAGATCCGTGTGCCGCACCATGGCTACGCCGATCGCGTGCAAGAGGTCCATATCAAGGTGATCCACGCGTTGATCGACCACATCGAACGCGCAGTCCAGTAAGGCCCATGATCGTCAAGAATTTCGGCTGTGCGGTCTTCGGCGTGAACGCCACCGTGGTCACCGTGGAAACGGACATCGGCAGCGGCCTCAAGTTCTTCATGGTGGGGCTGCCGGACAGCGCCGTGAAGGAAAGCCATCAGCGTGTGAGCGCGGCCATCAAGAACATCGGCTTCCGCATGCCACGCGGGCGCGAGATCACCGTGAACCTCGCTCCGGCCGACATCCGCAAGGAGGGCACCGCCTACGACCTGCCCATTGCGCTGGGCATCCTGGCGGCCAGCTCGCAGATGAGCTACGATCGCTTCGCGGAATACGTGATCATGGGCGAACTCTCGCTTGACGGGGAAGTGCGGCCGATCAAGGGCGCCCTGCCGATCGCGCTGGAGGCCCGTAAGCAGGGATTCAAAGGTGTCATCGTTCCCAATGCGAACGCACGTGAAGCGGCGATCGTGAGCGGGCTGGAGGTGATCGGTGTCGATCATTTGAAACAGGTGGTGCGCTTCCTGGAAGGCAAGGAACCCATCGCGCCGACCCTCGTTGACATACAGGCCGAATTCGCGCAGAGCAGCCGCAATTACGCGGTGGACCTCAGCGATGTGAAAGGGCAGGAGAACATCAAGCGGGCCTTCGAGATCGCCGCCGCGGGTGGGCACAACGTTATCCTCATCGGTCCGCCCGGATCGGGCAAGACCATGATCGCGAAGCGCCTGCCTACGATCCTGCCTCCCTTGCACATCGACGAGGCGCTGGAGACCACCAAGATCCACAGCGTGGCGGGCAAGTTGCGCAAGGAGGACGCGCTGCTCAGCGTGCGTCCCTTCCGCGCACCGCACCACACCATCAGCGATATCGCGCTCGTGGGTGGTGGTTCGTTCCCACAGCCCGGCGAGATCAGCCTGGCGCATAATGGCGTGCTCTTTCTCGATGAACTGCCGGAGTTCAAACGATCCGTGCTGGAGGTGATGCGCCAGCCGTTGGAGGATCGCGTGGTCACCATCAGCCGAGCGAAGTTCACCGTGGAGTATCCGGCCAGCTTCATGCTGGTGGCCGCCATGAACCCATGCCCCTGCGGATACTACAATCATCCGGAAAAAGAGTGCGTGTGCGCACCCGGCGTGGTGCAGAAGTACCTCAACAAGATCAGCGGTCCGCTGCTTGATCGCATCGACATCCACATCGAGGTGACGCCCGTGGCCTTCAGCGAGCTCGCCAGCGAACGCGTCACCGAGAAGAGCGCCGACGTGCGCACCCGTGTGATGAAGGCGCGCGGTGTGCAGCAGGCGCGCTATGCCGGGCAAAGCATCCATAGCAACGCCCAGATGAGCAGCCAGCAATTGCGCAAGCTGTGCCGCATCGATGCCACTGGACAGGCGTTGTTGCAGAAGGCCATGGAACGGCTGGGCCTGAGCGCCAGGGCCTATGACCGCATCCTGAAGGTGGCCCGCACCATCGCCGACCTCGCGGAAAGTCCGGATATCCGTACGGAACACCTTGCCGAGGCCATCCAATACCGCAGTCTGGACCGGGAAGGTTGGGCGGGTTGAACAGGGATGAAACCCGTTCGCGGTGGCCCACGTAGTAGGGTATGGACATCCGGTCCATCCGAATGCAGAACCTATTGCTACTTACCGCGTTCGTCACAGGTCTCCTGGCCCCAGGGGATAAAACCCAGCGGACCTACCTGAGCGACCGTTTGGAGGCCACCACCAAGAGCAAGGCGGCCTATTACAAAGAGCCTGTTGGGATGGATGGCACCCTGTTCCTCGGCCGCATCTACACCATGCAGGGCGTCCTGAAGGCGGAAGGGCATTACGCCGATGCCGCCCTGAAAGTGGAGCACGGTCGCTTCCGCTACTTTCATCCCGATGGGAAGGTGGAGAGCGAAGGCGATTATGCCATGGGGCACAAAAGCGGGGTGTGGCATCGTTACGACAACTGGGGCCAGGAACTGGCCGAGAAGGTGTACGATGTGGAACCCCTGAAGAACCTGGTGTATTCCGTCGCGCCAACGATGCCAAGCTATCCCGGCGGAGAGCGGGCCATGATCGGCTATATCCGCTCGAACGTGGATGAGGCAAAAGGGGCCACCGCCTTGTTCGTGGTGGAGAAGGACGGTGCGTTATCGGACATCCGCGTGCTGAACGCCGACACAGCGGTCGCGGAAAAGGTCGTGCATGCCCTGGAACGGGCCCCGCGGTTCTCCGCCGGTCAGCGCGATGGTGTGCCGGTACGGGTGCAAATGCGTGTGCCCATCAACTAAGAACCACTCCAAATACACAATGCTGGAACGCCCCGAGTGATCGGGGCGTTCCGGTGTTCAGTTGGGTCGTTGTTCAGTTCACGCGTCCTTGCCGTGGCACTGCTTGAACTTCTTGCCGCTTCCGCATGGGCAGGGGTCGTTGCGACCCACCTTCTTCTCCACGCGCACCGGCGTGATGGGCTGGCGCGGAGGACCTGGAGGCGGCATGGGGCGTTGCATGGGTTGGCCGCCGGAGGGTGCCATGCGCTGCGCCGGTGGTTGTTCCGTACGCGTTCCACCAGCGAACTGTGGCGTTTCGGTGCGACTGGTCTGCAGCTTGGGCTGGGGAGCGCGCGGGGCCTGCGCCTGTTGAATGGCGGGCTGGGCGCTGGGGAGCCCGGCACGCACCAGGAAACCGACCACCTCGCCACTTATGCGCGCGATCATGGCATCGAACAGTTTGAAGGATTCCAGCTTGTAGATCAGCAATGGACCCTTCTGCTCGATGGTGGCGTTCTGCACGTTGCGGCGCAGGTCGTCCATTTCGCGCAGGTGCTCCTTCCACTCGTTGTCGATGATGGCCAGGGTGATGTACCGCTCGATGCTGTCGATCACTTCGCGGCATTCGCTCTTGTAGCTGCGCTGCAGGTTGGCCACCACCTGCATGGTCTTGATGCCGTCCGTGATGGGCACCACGATGTTCTCGTACTGCGCGCCCTGGTTCAGGAACACGTCGCTGATCACCGGCAACGCCTGCGCCGCGGTCTGCGCGCTGCGGCGGTTGTATGCCGTCATGGCCTGATGGAATACCTGCTCGATCAGCGGATCGGGCTTGGCGCTCTTGAACGCCTCCTCATCCACCGGGCTGTCCATGGACAACTTGCGGAAGAGGTCCATCCGGAACCCTTCGAAGTCGCCTTCGGCATGGTACTGCTCAACGAGGTCGGTGACCACATCGTGGAACATGTTCAGCACATCCAGCTTCAAGCGCTCACCGAACAGCGCGTTGTGGCGCCGCTTGTAGATGACCTGACGCTGTTTGTTCATTACGTCGTCATACTCCAGCAGGCGCTTGCGGATGCCGAAGTTGTTCTCCTCCACCTTCTTCTGGGCCCGCTCGATGCTCGAGGTCACCATGCTGTGCTGGATCACCTCGCCCTCCTTCAGGCCCAGGCGGTCCATCAACTTGCTGATGCGTTCGCTGCCGAACATCCGCATCAGGTCGTCCTCCAGCGATACATAGAACTGCGATGAACCGGGATCGCCCTGGCGTCCGGCGCGACCGCGCAACTGGCGATCAACGCGTCGGCTCTCATGCTTCTCGGTACCCACGATGGCGAGACCACCGGCCTCTTTCACCCCGGGGCCCAGCTTGATGTCGGTACCGCGACCGGCCATGTTCGTGGCGATCGTCACCGTTCCGGCATATCCGGCATTCAACACGATCTCGGCCTCGCGGGCGTGCTGCTTTGCGTTGAGCACGTTGTGCTTGATGCCTTTCATGGTGAGCATGCGGCTCACCAGCTCGCTCACTTCCACCGTGGTGGTACCCACCAGCACAGGACGACCTGCGTTGCTTCAACTTTGTTGATTTCGTCGATCACCGCGTTGTATTTCTCCCGCTTCGTCTTAAAGACCATGTCCTCATTGTCCAGGCGTACCACCGGGCGGTTGGTGGAGATAACCATCACGTCCATCTTGTAGATGTCCCAGAGCTCCTGCGCTTCCGTTTCGGCCGTTCCGGTCATACCGGCCAGCTTGTGGTACATGCGGAAGTAGTTCTGCAGGGTCACCGTGGCATGGGTCTGAGTGGCGGCCTCCACCTTCACGTTCTCCTTGCTCTCGATCGCATCGTGCAATCCGGCGCTCTGGCCGCCCCCCTCCAGGATGCGGCCGGTCTGCTCATCCACGAAGTCTTTCACCTTGCCGTCCATCACCACGTACTCCACATCCTTCTCGTAGAGCGCATAAGCGCGGATCGAGCTCCGTCACCGTGTGCACGCGTTCGCTCTTGATGCCGAACTCGCGCAGCACTTCGTCCTTGCGATGTGCCTTTTCCTGCCACGTTGGCGCCGGCTCTTGCTGAATTCCGCGATCAGGCTGCCCACATCGGTGAGGATGAAGAACTGCGGATCGTTGGTGTCGCTGCTGATCAGGTCCACACCTTTTTCCGCGAGCTCGATGCTGTTCTGCTTCTCATCGATGGTGAAGTAAAGTTCCGCATCCACCTTGGGCATTTCCTTCTGCTGGTCCTGCAGGTAGTACGACTCGGTCTTCTGTAGGAGCGCACGCACGCCGGGCTCGCTGAGGAACTTGATCAACGCGCCGTTCTTCGGCAGGCCGCGATAGGCGCGCAACAAGGCGAGGCCGCCACGGCTCCAGGTTCTCCTTGCTCACGCTGGTCGTGTCCAGCCCCTTCAAGGCCTCCTTGGCCTCGGAGATCAGCTTTGTTACCAGCGAACGCTGCGCGTTGATGGAGCCGGTCCACGCGCGGCTTGTATTCATCGAACTGGTGGATCTCGCCCTTCGGTGTGGGTCCACTGATGATGGGGGGTGTGCGCGCATCGTCGATGAGCACGCTATCCACCTCGTCCACGATGGCGAAGTGGTGCTTGCGCTGCACAAGGGCTGTGGGCGCGTGCGCCATGTTGTCGCGCAGGTAGTGGAAGAAGTATTCGTTGTTGGTGCCGAAGGTGATGTCGGCCATGGTAGGCAGCGCGGCGCTGTTGGGCTGTTGGGCTCATGCTTGTCGATGCAGTCCACACGCAGGCCGTGGAATTCATACAAGAGGCCCCTCCATTCGCTGTCGCGTTTGGCCAGGTAGTCGTTCACCGTTACCACATGCACACCGCGCCCGGCCAATGCGTTGAGGTACACAGGCAGAGTGGCCAGCAGGGTCTTTCCTTCACCCGTGCCCATCTCGGCGATCTTGCCCTTGTGCAGGGCTATACCTCCGATCAGCTGCACGTCGTAGTGCACCATCTCCCAGGTCACCGGGTTGCCGGCCGCGATCCACGTATTGCTCCACACGGCCTCATCGCCTTCGATCTTGATGCTGTCGCGCTTGGCGGCCAGTTCGCGGTCGAGGTCGTTGGCCTTTCACGCGCAGTTCGCCGTTCTCCTTGAAGCGCCGCGCGGTCTCCTTCACCACGGCGAAGGCTTCGGGCAGCAGTTCCAACAACACCTCCTCGATCTTCGCCAGTACTCTTCTCCTCCAGCTTGTCGATCTGCTGGTAGCGCTCTTCGCGCTCATGGATGTCCATGCCGGGGTCGCCATAGATCTGGGCGCGGAAGTACTTCCACGGCCTTCCGTTCAGCGGCGGTATGTGTGGCAATGCGGGCCTTGAAGTCGTCCCTCTCGGGCGCGGAGTTCGGTGGTGCTCAGGGACTGCAGCTTGGCGAATTCGGCCTTCACCCGCTCCACGAGGGGTTGGACTTCCTTGAGATCGCGAACGGATTTGTCGCCGAAGACCTTTTTGATGAGCGTACCGCATGGGATGCCTCTTTTGTGGGTGAGGTGCTGTGGAGGGGAGGTGCGCCTGAGCGCGAAGTGGGTAGCTTCGTCCGGGTGATCGCTACTGCGAGTGCCGCCGGATAGAGACAGGGGTTGTTTTGGAGGCCGCCAAAGGTAGCCCCCGAGTGCACCAAGCACAGACCTTGCCTGATCCGCCCGGCTGACAGGGCAGTCAGGACCCAGACAAAAGCCCCGCTGTGGGCGGGGCTTTCAGTGGGTTCGTGCGAGAGGCTCAGTATTCGTCCTCGTTGAAGAAGAAGTCCTCCTTGCTGGGGTAGTCGGGCCAGATCTCCTCGATGCTCTCGAAGATCTCCTCATCATCCTCAATGGCTTGCAGGTTCTCCACCACTTCCAGCGGAGCGCCGGTACGCATGGCGAAGTCGATCAGCTCATCCTTGGTGGCCGGCCAGGGAGCGTCTTCGAGGTAGGAGGCGAGTTCTAGCGTCCAGTACATGGTACGTGGGGCTGTGTTGACTTACAGGGCCGCAAATATAGACGGGCATCGATCCCGTCAACGGGGACTTTTCAACCGTTTTGATGATAGCGTTTTCCCTACAGTATCAAGGACTTTGTGACGAGACGACTCCCCCGGGGCTTCCAAAGAGGATCTCCTCGGCGCCGAGCTCTTTTCCGAGCCATCGGGCCAGCACAAAGAGCAGGTCGCTGAGCCGGTTCAGGTAGCGCACGATGATCTCCGGAAGAGGTCCTCTTCGTGCCCGATGTGGCACCACCAACCGTTCAGGCCCTGCGGCACACTGTGCGACAGATATGCGCCTGGGATACCGCCGGGTGGCCGCCAGGGGAGAATGAAGTTGCACGTATCTCCGGCAGCTCCTTGTCCATGGCGTCCATGGCCGCTTCCAACGCGGTGATGTCCGCCTCCTCGACATGCGGCACCTTGAATATCTCAGCCTCCTTCTTCGAGCTAACCAGTGCCCGCCGCGAACCCAGACTGAAGAGCTTCTCCTGAATGCCGATGAGCAGGTCCTTCCGGTGTTCTCCGGCGCAGGTCGCGCAACATGCCGAGATGGCTGTTCAGTTCATCCAATGTGCCATAGGCTTCGATCCGCGCATGGTCCTTCGGAACGCGAGCTGCCGCCCAGCAGGCTCGTCTGGCCCTTGTCGCCGGTGCGGGTGTTAAAGTCTCTCGATCCTAATAACGCAAACGGAAATGCTGCGGTGGTTGTTCGGTTGCGGAAGAAGACCAGCCCCAGATCGTACAGGTCGATGGTCACCGTTACACGCGGGTGGGCCTTGATGCGTTTCCAGGCCTTTCTCCTGCCCACGCTCCAGTGAATGTCGTCCACCACGAAGACGCTGTTCGCATGTGCCCTCTGGTGAGGCAGCTGCTCGAAGTCTTCCATGGTGGGCGCCTCGGCATGGTGTACCATCGATGAAGGCCATGTCGACCTTTTCGATGCGCCGAAGCACATCGGGCGAACGACTGCGGAAAGTTGTCCAGCACGGGCTCGATGTTGCGCTGCCGCATGCGGTCGAAGTGGTGCTGCGCGATGCGGTAGGTCTGCGGGCAGCCTTCGATGGTGATTCACCTGCGCGTTCTCGGCACCGCAGGCCAAGTAGATGGTGCTCAGCCCGAAGCTGGTGCCCAGTTCGATCACGGTGGCCGGGTCGAAGTAGCGCGCGAGACGATAGAGCAGTTTGTGCCTGGCCGAGCAGGCTTCAGGCTGGTGCGGGCCATGTCCGCCCACGGACCCGGATAGGGCATGTCCCAGCACGCGGCTGCCCGCTCCCAGATCGTTCACCCGGATCACCTGGTCGCTCTCCAGCAGATCATCGCGCAGACTTTCGATCTCGACAGAATGACAGGCTGTTCATCGGTTACGCGTAGACACTTCCGACGTCAGCGCATACACGAAGGGGGAATGCACGGCATGGCGCGTTCGCGCCTTCACCAGGTGGTTCACCCAGCTGCCGATGCGTTGAAGATGTTCGCTCATGCCAGCCACCGATCTGCCGGCGGCGAAAGTAGGCGGTTCCCCATGCCCGGGGACGTTGGCACGGACCGCTGTTCAGACGGTCCGGGTGTTCGGACCATGATCAGGAGCTGGCGCTCTGCTGCTGCGGCTGCATCTGCAGCTTGCGTTTCGCCTCGCGGAAGTCGTGCATGGGCACCCACAACATGCCGAAGCATTCACCCCCTTCCTTCTCGAGGCGCTTGTGGTGCACCTTGTGGGCCCTGCGCAGACCGAGGAAGTACGCGTTGTTCGCGTTCCGCAGCCACTTGATGCGCTGGTGAATGAAGACCTCGTGCACGAAGAAGTATGTGATG
>CAWFCK010000008.1:0-26753 GCA_963814325.1 uncultured Flavobacteriales bacterium | reverse complement strand
TCGTCGACTTGATCAATTGAAACGACACTGCTTCTAATATCTAAACATATTTCTCCTAATCGAGCATTCTCCACAATTTCTGGTGCGGCAACTGTTCGTGGCTCGCGCAATCGTTTCATTGACCGAAATGTGTCATCTGCTTTGGTAGTTTTCGTACAAATCTTAAGGCGTCCTAGTAGATCGTCATGCCTGTCATGCGAAACAGCGATTTCGTCTCGCGACATCGTATATCGTTAGGAACTCTGTTAATGCACTGCCGATGATGAAGGCCTCCTGGATCGGGGTGTTGAACACGCGATGATCGCCGAAGTCGCGCGCCAGTGTGGCCGCTTCGCGGAACACGCCGCCCAGTCGCGCGCCCACATCCTGCCCGTACAGAAGGCATCGCTTGTCCTCCTGCATCAGCTCACGGATGGCGAAGAGCGCACAATCTACCATCACCGTGGCTTCGCGGTCCGCTGGCTCTCGTTCGCCTTTTTCCTCGGTGACGGGTGTGGGCGCGAAGGCGTGGGTAAAGAGGTCCTCGGGTCGCGGGTCTTCCGCGTTGCGTGCCAGTTCGAAGTCGGCCTTCACGGTGGCGATGGCCTGCTGCTCCAGCTTCTTCAGGCCATCCAGTTGCACGCGCATGTCCAGCAGCTGTTGCATGAAGCGCGGGTGCGGATCGCGTTTGCGATGCTCGGCCAGGTCCGCTTCGCTGCGGTAAAAGTCCATGCGCACGCCGCTGGTGTGGTGGTTGAGCAGGGGCACTTTCGCATGCACCAGGAACGGACGGCGCTCGCTGCGCACGGTGGCGATCACCTCACGCAATGTGTTGTAGCAGGTGATGAAGTCGGTGCCGTCGATGGTGCGGGTCTCCAGGCCGGGGAAGCCTTTGGCGTAGGCCGTGGCGTCGCCCTTGCGGAACTCGCTCGCGTGGGCGCTGATGTCCCATTCATTGTCCTGCACCAGGTAGATGATCGGCAGCTGCTTCAGCACGGCCATCTGGAAGGCCTCGGCCACTTCGCCCTCCGTGATGCTCGCGTCGCCGAAGGAGCACACCACGACCGGCTTTTCAGCGCCGTGATCGTCGGCGAAGCCTGCGCGCTCGGTGTACTGGATGCCCAGCGCGATGCCTGTTGTGGGAATGGCCTGCATGCCGGTGGCGCTGCTCTGGTGCGGGATCTTCGGCATGTCATCGCGCCGCAGGCTCGGGTGGCAGTAGTAGCTGCGGCCGCCGCTGAACGGATCATCGCGCTTGGCCATCAACTGCAGCATCAACTCGTAGGGTCGCAGTCCGATGCCGAGCAGAATGCTGTCATCCCTGTAGTATGGCGCAACGAAATCCTGTGGCTTCAATTGCAGACCGAGTGCCAGCTGGATCGCCTCATGCCCCCGGCTGGTGGCGTGTACGTACTTGCTCGTGAACTTGAAGTGCTCCTCGAATATCTCCGTCATGGCCTTGGCCGTGCACATGAGCTCCCAGGCCTTCAGCAGGATGGGCTGGTCGATCGCTTCGCTCTTCTTCACGGATGCAGGCTGGGTGAAGGACATCGGGTGGGTGGCCGTGGTGGATGAGTGGCGAAAGTACACGATGGGCGGTGGTGGGTGTGCCGGGGTAGCTGGTAGTTTTGTCCCCGCAGATCGCATCAAACCGACCCCCATGGAACGCACATCCCACGAACTGGACCACCGCATTGTAGGCGACGACATGCAATGCGTGGAGATCACGCTGGACCCGCAGGAGACCGTGCTGGCCGAGGCCGGTGCGTTCATGATGATGGACGAAGGCATTGAGATGAAGACCATCTTCGGCGATGGTAACGGGCAGGAGCAGGGCTTCCTGAGCAAGCTGATGGGCGCGGGCAAGCGGGTGCTCACGGGGGAGAGCCTGTTCATGACCACCTACACCAACGTCACCAGCGAGCGACGCACCGTATGGTTCGCCGCGGCCTATCCGGGCAAGATCATTCCGCTGGACCTGCGCGACTACGGCCAGCGCCTGATCTGCCAGAAGGACTCGTTCCTGTGCGCGGCCAAGGGCGTGAGCATCGGCATTGCGTTCCAGAAGAAGCTGGGGGCGGGCCTCTTCGGTGGCGAGGGCTTCATCATGCAGAAGCTGGAAGGCGACGGCCAGGTATATGTGCACGCGGGCGGCACCACGGTCCAGAAGGACCTGAAGCCGGGCGAGGTGCTGCGCGTGGATACCGGCTGCCTGGTGGCCATGACCAGCACGGTGGATTACGACATCCAGTTCGTGGGCGGCATCAAGAACACGCTGTTCGGTGGCGAAGGCCTCTTCTTCGTAACGCTACGCGGGCCGGGGCACGTGTGGTTGCAATCGCTGCCCTTCAGCCGCCTGGCGAACAACATCGTGGCCGCAGCGCCGCGCTCCGGAGGCGGCCGTCGCGAGGAAGGCTCGTTGCTCGGTGGCCTCGGCGGCCTGCTCGACGGCGACAATTGATATCCGCGATCAGCAATCCGGAATCAGGAATCCTGGAATCAGGAATCAGCGATCATCGCTCGACTTCTCCCCACCATCCAGTGCCAGGAGGAAGCTCTGCACGACCCACTGCACCACGCTGAAGGCGAGCGCCCACCAGAAGCCCTGGCACCACGAAGCCGGGGACGAAGCGGGCGGCGAGCATCACCATGCCGGCGTTGATCACCAGGATGAAGAGGCCCAGCGTAACGAGCGTAACGGGCAGGGTAAGCAGGATGATGAGCGGGCGGACGAAGGTGTTCAGCAACCCGAGCACAATGGCCACGATCAAGCCGGTCTGCCATGTGTCAGCGCTTACGCCACTGAGCAACTGATCGGCCACCAGCACGGCGATGGTCGAGAGGATGAGGCGGATGATGATCTTCATGGCACAAAGGAACGACTGCGCTCCCAATGACGGAACTGCGGCCTGCCAACTGCCTCCCGTCTTCGCCGGGACCTGCGGCCTGCGCCTGCCAACTGCGCCTGCCAACTGCCAACTGCCAACTGCCCCTGATCCAACTACTGCTTCACCATCTTCCTCGCCAGCGCCTTGCCGTTCTGGGTGATCACCAGGAAATAGGTACCGCTTGCGCGATCGCTCATGTCGAGCACACGCTCGTAGTTGCCCTTGAAGCCGGAGATCGTTTCGTGGTAGATGCGATCACCGGTGGAGTCATGCACATCCACGTCCAGATCGCCGCGTTCGGGCACCTGGAAGGCGATGTTGAACGAACCGGCGCTGGGGTTTGGGAAGAGGCGTATGCCGGATAGATCCAGCGCGCTGTTGAGGGCGGTTACGCCTTTGTTCTTCAGTAGTTGGGTCTCTTCCTTGTTCAGTTGCACGTCCTCGATGGTCACGCGCATTTCGCGTGTTACCTCACCGCGGAGCTCGTCGCGCAGGCGGTTCATCTCCTCGCGCAGCTCGTCCAATTCGCGTCGTTGCTCTGCGCGGTCGCGGGCTTGTTCAGCCATGTCGCGCTCCCGTTCGGCCAGGTCGCGTTGGTATTCCTCCTTGTCCTGCTCGTATTGGGCGCGGTCCTCGGGGCTCATGTCCTTCGTGTCCAGTTCGGGCATGGGCGGCATCGGTGGCATGTCGGGCATGTTGGGCATATCAGGCATTCCTGGCATGTCCGGCATCATGGGCATCTGCGGCATGTTGGGCATCATCGGCATCGCGGGAAAGGCACGGCTCCAGCTTCCGCCCGCCTGTTTGCCCAGCTTTCCGGAAAGCGTCGATCTCCTTGCCGTTCCGTTCGATCACCACCTGAACCTCTTCACCCGGCTCCTGGCTGCGCACTTCCTCGGAGAGTGCTTCGAAGTCAGCGATGGGAGTGCCATTCAACCGGCGGATCACATCGCCTTCGGCAATTCCCATCTTCTGTGCGGCACTGTTCTCCACCACGTTGGTGATGCGAACACCTTGGCCATCCTCCAGATCCTCACCATCCACGCCGAGGAAAGCACGATCGACATTCGCTTGTGCGAAGGCATCGGCCCACGCCTCCATGGCCCGCTCATAGCCTGCGCCCAAGCCGTTCCAGTTCATGTCCTGCTCGCCGCGTTCCTCCCCCTCACGTTCGCTGAGGGTCACGTCCGCCGTGCGTTTGTCCTTGCCGCGGTAATATGTGATCTTCACCTTGTCGCCGGGAGCGTGGGTGTTGATCGCGTCCACCAACGCATCGCCGCCGGTGATCTTGGTGCCATCGAATTCCACGATCACATCACCGGGCTGGAAGCCCGCTTTTTCCGCTGGCGTGCCATCATCCACTGCGGTGACCGCTGCACCCTCCTTCACAGGCGGCTCCTTCTTGCGGGCCTGCATGTCGCAGCTTTCGTTCCAGTTGCCATAGAACACGCCGAGATAGGGCCTTGGCTGGTCGGGAGCATCCTGCCCATCGGCCATGCTCAGGGCCATGCTCATATCGTTCAGCAGGCCGCCACTGCGCATGCGTTTCAGGTCGATGGTGAGATTCTCGCCATCGCTGATGCGGTTCATCTCATCCAACACACCCAGCTCGCGCAACGCGTCCTGCAACTGCTGCGCATCATTCAGGTCGAACTCGCGCGTCACCTGGCTCTGCTTTCCGTTCTCGTTGCGCAGGACCTCGATGCGCACACGGCGCTGATCGGTCTCTTCGGCTTCCTGCTGAGCGGCGAGCGGCACGCCCATGGAAAGTGCGAGCAGGCTGGCGATGCCATGGAGATGGAGGGATGTTGTCATGACCGGTGCGTTGATATGCCGGATACGTTCCCGGCTTTGCACCTGCGAAGCTATCGCGCGGGCTAGCGGCGTTGGTGTTAACGAAGGTTAGATCGCGTTAAGGCTCATGCCTTGAGGAACGATGCTCACTCCAACAAAACCCGCTGCGCCCCATAGCCCTCAGCCCGCACGATGTACACGCCTTTGGCAAGGCCGGCGGTGCTGAACCGCACAGTTGTTCCGCTCCCGGCGTTGATCACACGGCCCAGCCCATCCAGTAACTCAATGCGGCAGGGGGATACACCGATAGGTAAGTGGGCGGTGAGGATGTCGCTCGCCAAGGTGATGTGGAATGTTGCTGCCGGTAGCAGAGTCGGATCCAAAATGGATGTGCTGAACTGGGTGCAGGTATCGGGGTAATTGCCGACGTATCGAACACCGCTATTGACATTTTCACCATCCAAGTAGATCCAAGGTGAGGCGAAAAGCGTGTCGCCAAGGAATGCTATGTTAGAGGCCGACCCGTCCAGCCAGCCGCCCAGCCCGCACCAATTCGTGCCATCCCAAGTGGCCACTCCATTGGCCGGTACATGGCCTGCAAACCAGAATGTGCCGGCAACATAAAGCAGGCCGTTATGTACCTCCAGCTCGAATACGCCAACATTGGCTGCCCATTGGTTGTTCTGGTTCTGTAGTCCTTCCCCAACCGCGACGAATTCGGTTCCGGTCCATCTCAACAAGCCTTCACCGGGATTGCCTTCGCCAACGTGGATACCACCGCCTACGTATAACTCTCCTTGGTAGTTCGCGAATGCTCCTCCATGGCCATATGTGCCTTGTATACCAGGGCCAAGCGGGTGCCAGATGCCATTCTCTTGTATGCCGACACCATGGTCCGATGTGCCGGAAAAATTCACATGACCACCCACTACCAAATTGCCATTGTAACGCGCGATCCCATGGATTATGTTGTGGAACGTATCAGGATCAGCGAATCCTTCCACACCCACCGATACCCATTCGGTTCCCTCTCGTTTGGCAATGCCGTTGCACAAGTGCCCGTCGGCGTACATGAACGCCCCTAAGGCATACAAGTCACCGTTCAGCTCGCGCAAATAGCTCGGTGCCACTGGAGAGAAGGTGCCGAAAGAATGCCAAGTAACGCTATCATAATAGGCACAGTTGGCTATTGGCTCACCGTTTATCTCAATGAAATCGCCGGAAACTATGAGCGTATCGTGCCAGCGCACAATGGATTCGGGAGCACCATGGAAAGTACCTAAAGTGTCCCACTGCCCGTGGTAGTATACGCTGATGCCACAGTCGTCCGTGATGAAGTCGCCATCAATGGATGACGTGCCGCAGAAGTACACTGCACCAGCTAGTGTGTCGGTGTAAATGGAATGCATTTGTTCTGTCCGGATCGGAATTCCAGCAGCCACCCATGCGTTCTGCGCGGAAACGATGACAGACGTCATACAACCCACGACTGCGAGGCAGCTCATGGGCAATGAGATCCGTCTCATGGCTTTATGAAGAGGTCAAAGTCCATTGACGTGCGCACGAAATAGGTGCCGCTCGCGAGTTGGAGAATCGACAAACGGGCGTGATCAGTGCCAGCCTCCGCTTGCAAGAACCCTTTCTGTATCAAGCGCCCATCAAGTCCAATGATCGTGTACGGTTCGCGGAATCTCCCATGGGTGGGGATGAGCAAATATCCTTCACCGGCCAATGTTGCTGTGAGCGTCTCTTGCCCGTGCATTTGCTCCACTACAGTAGTACCGAGCTCACTACAGAACTTGGCGATGTATCCGTCAGAATAACCTCCACCGTAATCCCACACTATCGAAGCACCACCCTGGTCATCGAGTGGGAAGTATGAGTCATAGGCACCAACTACCTTGGATGTGTTCCCACAGACATAGATATTCCCGTTTCCGTCCTTGTCCAGTATGGAGGTGGGTGATTCAATATTTGCTCCACCGATGCCCCCAATCAGCGTGGACCAGACGAGGTGCAAGTCAGGAGACACGGCCGCGATAAAGCCATCGTTCGGGTATTGCCCAGCGTTAAGCATAACCGTCTCTTCATGGTAATAACCACCGGCATCAAACAGGTCGATCGAATTGCCCAATCGGTGGCCTCCGAGATATAGCATTCCATCCATACCGAAGGCACAATTCATCCAGAACGACGCATCAGTAGGGTCGGTGCCATCCATATAGGTGCCCCATTGTGGAAGATGAGTAGTGCCATTGAAACGAGTGGCAAATGCTGTAGAGCTGCCATTGGAACTATAAACGTGATCACGCCATCCAACGTTCGGCCATGGCATGCTCGTGCTGGTTGTATAGCCGGTCACCACGAAATCCCCGGTGGTGGGATCTATGGCCACGTTGTTGTAATTGTTGTCTGCCGTCGTTCCCCACTCCCATCCGATATCGCCATGGAATGTGCTCCAGTTGGCATGTCCGTTCAGATCGAACTCATAGATCACCAGATCATTTGAGCCCCAGGCGCCGTGGAAAAGTTCATAGTTGCCGGTACCGACCAGTTGGGTCTCCGGATCATCCGTGCCGAAGGTGACGATCAACTTGTCCGAGCCAACATCGAGAGCACCAGATGAAACACCTTGAGTAACATCTGGGGTTCCAAGAGGCGTAGGAATGTATGTATGCCACCAGAGTTGGTCATAGATATTGAGCATGCCAACTACCCCATCCATGGTAGCGGGGGTGGCGTTCTGCCAAAAAGTACTGCCGGTTGGAGGTGGTGAAATATCGGGGACAAGAGTTTCGAAAGCGGTCCTCCCTACGAAATATGCACGCCCATTTGGCCCGGTCCCAACCGCATCGATACCACGGCCGGCCATGTAAGTGAGCCAAATACGATGACCAAATACCATTTCAAATCCTCCAAGCCAGCCTCCACTTGGTACCGTTTCATAGTGAGCAATATTGTTGGACAATATGGGTAGAAAATCAGTTGTTGTCCGACCGCCAGTGATCAACAAATTGCTTACAGTGGAAGCCTGTACTGCGCAACTATAGGCCCGGGTTTCCGTTCCAAAATCACCGCCTACAAGTGTTTGCCATTGGATCTGATCGCCAGCGTTGAAACCTGCGATCACCGAGCCAACCGAAGCACCATATGTTGTGACACCAATCTCGAATGGAAAGCTACTTGCCGTTGAAACCGAGGCTCCGCAAATGAAATAGTTTCCAGCTAGGTCCTTGGCGCTATCATAGAGATAGTCGTACGCGTCACCTCCATAATAGGTGCTCCAGCACAACCCACTTTCATCGTAAGTACCTCCACCCCCCGCCGGCGGCGGCCCAATGAGCAGCACAAGCGGTTTGGAGGGGTCGTACTGTTCGAATTGGAAGCCCACAACACCGTTGCCTGTGTTAGGTAGATAGGTGGGTCCCCAGGTCACCGGTGTGATCACATTGTTCTGGTCGTATTGGTAGGCCACGGCCTCAGGCAGCGCAAACCACTTGTTATCCACCTGCATACGCAACCATCCGTTCACATCCACATCCATGTTGTCCTGACCGGCGAACTGCATTTGCACCGCCGCAGGGCTGCTGCCCGGTGCGATCACAAACATCATTTTCTGGCCTAATGCACCGCTGTACACCCACATGTCAATGCCTGCATACACCTGTGGATAGAGGATGCGGTTGTATCCCCGTACGCCAGTGATACCGTTCGTTCCGCAATGTGGCAGGTAGAAGTTCTGCTGGTATCCTTTTTCAATGAAAGAGATCGACGTCGGGGTGCTGTGCGCCCTCACCGACCAATTCCATATCCAACCGCCGAAGTGTATCGAGGGTGGAACAGATGGTATCCACGCTGGCCATTACGAACGAGATCTTTCCGCCTTTACGGATGTAGGCGCGCGGTTGCGCCCCTTCGGTCACGAACTGGATGTCTTCCCTGGGCTGCCCGTCGGTGCCGATGACCCAACCTGTGTTCTCCCAAAGTCCGTATGATGGGCGCACCACATCGTTATACGGATCAGGTGGCATCGTTTGCGCCCAAGAAGGGGGGGGGGTGAGCGATACAGCTATGCTTAAAGAGACGATCAGCTTCTTCATGGGGTTGAAAAGGGTTGGGTGAATGATTCGATCCGGCAGATCGACACGGAACAAGATCTAAGGTATTCGGGAATTCGACGTGGGCAAAAAGAGTTTGACCAATATCTGCTCACGTCAGGCGAGCATAGATCCTCACTCCGGCCTGAACCGTTCGATATCCCGCCGGTCCTTTTTCGAAGGCCGCCCGGCGCCCACCTCGCCGATCCTCGGAACGCACCTTGCGCGCGAGCTCCTGCTTTTCCAGATCCTCCCACGGTGTGCGATCGGCGATGAGCGTCTCCACCAGCTTCGCTCCAACGCGTGAAGGCGGAATGGCGAGCACTTCGTACACGCGCCAGATCGGTGGCTGCCGCACGGAGAAGAGGTCCCCGGGCTTCACCGTTGCGCTGGCCTTCACCTCGTGGGCGCCCTGCGCGGAAGTGGGATCGCCGAGGCGCACGCGGCCCCTGGCGCATTCTTCGGTGGCCAGGCTGCGCGACTTGCAAAGGCGCACGCACCAGAGGAATTTATCGATCCGCATGAACGGCCGAACGGCGCCTTTGGAAGGACGCCGTTCGCGATCTAGTGAGCCCGGAGGGATTCGAACCCCCAACCAACAGAACCGGAATCTGTCATTCTATCCAATTGAACTACGGGCCCGGAAAAGAAGAACGGGCGCGAAGATAGCCAGCTGATGCGGTAGCGGCGATCACACCCCATGCATCCGGCGGCGCATCAGGCGCATGGCGTCCTTCACGGTGACCACATACGGCCATTGGTTGCTCATCGCCGAGCTGTCCAGGTGCAGACTGTCCATCGCGCTCAGGCGGAAGGCGTTGTAAGCTCCATCGGTCATCAGCAGGGATCTCAGTGCAGTGCTTGGACGGATGGCATCGGGGTTGAGCGGCTGGCCGTTCTGTTGGCCGATCGTGGTGAGCCATTGGCACACACGACCGAACGAACCGTTGGTGGCATCGACCCCACCGGTGCGTTCCATGCGCAGGCTGCGCCCGGCCACCTGCGAAGTGCTCTCCAGCACACCGTCACGCCAGTTGAACAGCATGGTCTGGTCCCGTTGTGGCCAGGAGACATTCACCTGTCCTTCAGCATCAGCACCCCAGCGACCATCCTCTTCCATGGGGCCGCGACCATCGTACAGATCGGTATACATCAAGGCGGAACCGTCGTCGAACAGGTCCAGGTCCACCGTGCGCGGATGGGTGGGATCCATCTCCGCCAACCGATATCGGCCGCCCATGCGGGCGTAGGGTATGGGCTCACAATGCAGGCTGGCGTCGAGGTGCTGATAGGCCACAGCGATGATGGCGCTGTCCATGTGATCACGGTAGTGCATCACACCGAGGTGGCCGCTGAACCACAGTTTCATCCACTGCCCCTTGCGGGTGTTGGCGTAACGGTAGCGTTCAGCGATGGTATCCAACGCCGGGCCGGTAAGGCGGTAGAGTTTGCCTGAGCCACAGAGGCGAACGGTGGTGTCCACGGCGGTCACCTGCACATCGGCCATCCAATTGGTGTCAGCCGGTGCCGATCGGTCGTCGCGGGTGCTTTGGGAGCCCGGCGTTCCACAGGAAACGACCAGGAAAAGCAGGAGTAGAAGGGTCCATAATGTGCGCATGGGGTGCGAACATAGCCAGAGTGTCAAGCTCTTAGCCACTTCCTTGCCTATAATACCGTACCTTCGCGGACTTTTTCGAGGTAAGACCAACACGCCCCCGTACGGGAACCCCATGACCGAATTGCGCAACATCGCCATCATCGCCCACGTTGACCACGGCAAGACCACGCTGGTCGACCGGATCCTGCACCAGTGCCAGCTCTTCCGGGAGAACCAGGAGACCACTGAGCTGCTGCTGGACAACAACGACCTGGAGCGGGAGCGTGGCATCACCATCCTGAGCAAGAACGTCAGCGTCCGGTACAAGGGCATCAAGATCAACGTGATCGACACCCCGGGCCACAGCGACTTCGGTGGCGAGGTGGAGCGCGTGCTGAACATGGCCGACGGCGTGCTGCTGCTGGTGGACGCCTTCGAAGGCGCCATGCCCCAGACCCGCTTCGTGCTGGGCAAGGCCATCGCGTTGGGCCTGAAGCCGATCGTGGTGATCAACAAGGTGGACAAGCCGAACTGCACACCGGAGGAAGTGCATGAGCAGGTGTTCGACCTGATGTTCGCGCTTGACGCCAGCGAGGACCAGCTGAACTTCCCCGTGGTGTACGGCAGCAGCAAGCAAGGCTGGATGGGACCCGATTGGAAGACGCCCGACCGAGGACGTGAGCTACCTGCTCGACACGATCCTGGAGCACATCCCCGCTCCCAAGAAGTTGCGACGGCACCTTGCAGATGCGCATCACCAGCCTCGACTACAGCAGCTTCCAGGGCCGCATTGCCGTGGGCCGCGTGAAGCGCGGCGCCATCAAGCCCGGCCAGAACGTGAGCCTCGTGAAGAACGACGGCACCATCAAGAAGGGCAAGGTGGCCGAGCTCATGGTCTTCGAAGGCCTGGGCAAGGAAAAGGTGAAGGACCGTGAACTGTACAGTGGCGAGATCTGCGCCGTGATGGGCCTGGAGGCCTTCGACATCGGTGATACCATCGCCGACTTCGAGGAGCCCGAGGGTTTGCCCTACGTGAAGGTGGATGAGCCTACGATGAGCATGCTCTTCACCATCAACACCTCGCCCTTCTTCGGCCGTGAGGGTGAATACGTGACCAGCCGCCACCTTCGCGATCGCCTGTACAAGGAGATCGAGAAGAACCTGGCGATGAAGATCGAGGAGACGGGCTCGCCGGACAAGCTGCTCGTTTACGGACGCGGCATCCTGCACATCGGCATCCTGGTGGAAACGATGCGCCGCGAGGGCTACGAGTTCCAGCTGGGCCAGCCGCAGGTGATCATGAAGGAGATCGACGGCGAGCGTTGCGAGCCCATCGAGATCCTCACCGTACAGGTGCCTGAGGCGTTCAGCAGCAAGGTGATCGACCTGGTCTCGCGCCGCAAGGGCGAACTGTTGAGCGTGGAGCTCAAGGGTGACCGCGTGCACATCGAGTTCAACATTCCGGCGCGTGGCATCATCGGTCTGCGTAACCCGCTTGCTCACCGCAACGGAAGGCGAGGCCATCATCGCGCACCGCTTCAAGGGCTACGAGCCGTACAAGGGTGAACTGGGTGTGCGTCGCGCGGCCAGCATCATCAGCCAGGGCACGGGCACCGCGATCGCCTTCAGCATCAACAAGCTGCAGGACCGCGGTCGCTTCTTCATCGATCCAGGCGAAGAGGTGTACGGTGGCCAGGTGATCGGCGAGAACCCGAAGACCGATGATCTGGTGGTGAACGTGTTGAAGGGCAAGCAGCTCACGAACATGCGCGCCAGCGGCACGGACAACAAGGAGAACATCGCCCCTGCGGTGAAGTTCAGCCTGGAGGAGTGCATGGAATACATCGCCGACGATGAATACCTGGAGGTGACGCCCAAGAGCCTGCGCATCCGCAAGATCTTCCTCGATGAGAACGATCGGAAGAAGATGAGCAAGAAGCCGGTGATGGAGGCCTGATCTCCATCTACATGATCTGTTGAACAGGGCGCGGTATCCGCGCCCTGTTCGTTTTTCATCCTACCCGTTCGGCCGAACCGGTTGAAGTCGTTCATCGCAGCAACGCGACCCGGACGGTGCCAAGGGGCGTGCGCACCAGTAACGTTCCGTCAGGGCATCGGCGCATATTGATGGAGAAGCGCCCCGGCGGTGCCACGCCCTTCCACAGCACCCTGCCGTGCATGTCGATCAATTGGATCATGCGGCCTGTGAGCTGCCCTGAATGCTCGATGTGCAGCGCATCGGCCGTGGGGTCCGGAAAGACCTTGAATGAGGGCCTGGTCGCCTCCTCAACGCTCGTAGCGCCGTCCATCAGCCATCCGAGGGCATCGCGGATATGGGTGCGGAACAGGGTGTCGCTTACATAGTTGCTGCTGGCATGGCCAAGGGCGGTGTAGAAGACCCGGCCACCTTCTGACAACTCGCGGTACCAGCTCATGGGGCGCGGGGCATCATAACTGTTCACCTGGCCGTTCGGGCCAACGGTCTCCTGCACTTGGAGCACGGCCACATTATCGGGCCGGTAGTATCCTCCTTCCCAGTAGTAGTACTCCTCGTTCTTCACCCAGGGATCGGGCAGGTTGGTCGTTGACGCATGCAGGCCGATGTGGTCCATGGCATAGGCGGGCGTGCCGGGCACGTGGTTCGGCATCTGCTGCACGCTGGCCCCGATCAGTTCGGCATAGAAGTCCCACGCGCCGGTGTTGCTGCCGTTGGCCGAACTGTGGCGATACGTATCGCTTGCAGCATGGATGCCCATCACGCTGCCGCCACCCGCGATGTATGCTTCGAAGTTGGCGCGTTGCGCAGCGGTCAGCAGTGCATCGCCGCTGGTGTTGCTGAACACGATGACGGCGTATTGCTGAAGCGTTGAGAGCGAGGTGAAGCTCGAACCGTCGTTGTCATTCGTTATGGTCAGGCCTTCCTCGCCCGCGATGTCCTGGAACATGGCCAGGGAGACATTGCGTGTGCCGTGGTCGAACCCGCTGGTGGCCGTGTAGTGCAGGATGTTCTGTCCAAAGGCCGGAACACTCAACATCACGAACAGGAGGCTGCGCATCATCTGCAAGGTAACATCGGATCGAACTTTTTGCGAAGGCGTGTGTACGGATGGCTCGGATCGCATCATGCATCCGAACACCCAACACGAAAGACCATGAAAAAGTCGTTCATCATTGCCAGCACGGTGGCCCTTGCGAGCGCCGCCACACTTGTCCTCTTCTCGTTCAACACGGCCTCCACCAAGGCGTGCTGCATGAAACCCAACGAACAGCGGCCCCAGGGTTGTGTGTTCAAAACGGTCTTCGAAGGCGAAGGCCTCGACCCGAACTTCACGCTGAAGACGCCTGCCGAGGTGCTGTCCAGCCAGGGCAAGGCCTTCGACTGGATGATCCAGGCGCAGAACAACGACGGTGGCTTCGCGGCCGGAACGCATGCCGCGCAGAACATCCTGGATCCCCATGCTTCGCCCAGTGATCCCGCCACCACGGCCATGGTGAGCATGGCGATGCTGCGCGCCGGAAGCACGCTGACAGAGGGCCGCTTCGCGAACGCGCTGGCCCGCACCACCGAGTTCCTGCTGAAGTCCGTGGAGAGCGCACCGGAGGACGCGCTGAACATCACGACCCTGACAGGTACCCAGATCCAGGTAAAGCTTGGGCAGAACATCGACGTGGCGCTCACGGCGCAATACCTCAGCAACCTGATGAGCCGCATGCCCTGCAACGATCCCAAGCACGATCGCTGGCTGCGCGCGTTGAACAAATGCACGTCGAAGATCCAGAAGGCACAGACGAGCAATGGCAGCGTGGCGGGCAACGGATGGGCCGGCGTATTGCAGAGCAGCTTCGCCACCAACGCCTTGGAGAGCGCACAGCACGTGGGGGCCAATGTGGATGACAAGGCGCTGGAGAAGGCCCGCGACTTCCAGCAGGGCAACTTCGATGCGAACACGGGTACCGTAGCCACTGAGACCGCAGCCGGCGTCACGCTCTATGCCGTGAGCAGCAGCACGCGCAACAGCGCCAAGCAGGCCCGCGAGGTGAAGGAGGTGATGGAGCGCGCGAAGAAGGACGGCAAGGTGAAGGAAGAGGCACCTGTCAACGTAGAAACGCTGCTGGATGCCGGGATGAGCCGCGATGAGGCCGAGAAGGCGAACACCGCCTACAACGTTTACGAGGCCGCCAAGGTGCAGGCACAGTCAGACAATGTGGTGCGCGGGTTCGGCAACAATGGAGGCGAGGAATTCCTCAGCTTCCTCCAGACCGGGGAGTCACTGATCATCAACAAGGACAACAGCTGGAAGAACTGGTACGAGGGCACCACGGCCCGCTTGCTCCAGATCCAGAACGCTGACGGTAGTTGGAACGGTCACCACTGCATCACCAGCCCGGTGTTCTGCACGGCCACTTCGCTGCTGATCCTCAGCGTGAACAACGATATCGAGCAGCTCGTTGCGCAGGGTGCCACGGTGAAACGCTGAGTCCCATGGTCATGTGCACATGTGACCATGCGGACATGTGAACATGATCCCAGCAACTGTCGTCAGCGGGACCTTTCCGGATCGTGTTCGTGGTGGAGCACGGCACGGGAAGGAATCCCGCTGATGGTCGTTGATCAGGGAAGTTGTTGTACCCGGACGTTGTTGGGCGTTGTGCTGCCCACGTTCACCAGAATGGGATCACGGTCATTCGACGCGCCTGTGTATTTGGTGCTACCGTCCAGGTTGATGTCCTCGGGGTAATAACCCGGGGCTGCGTTATTCGGCGTGGTTCCACCCACCCGCGTAAGCACGGGATCGCGGTCGTTGACGGCCCCCGTGTATTTCACGGAGCCATCCGGCACGGCGTCACCTGTCCACAGCAGCATGACGTCGTTGAGGTTCCTGCGGGCATCAGTGCCGAAGGTGGCAGTGGCCGGGCTGGACAAGTCGATGAACGTGGGGGTGGAGCTCAGCGCATCGGGCGTGGCGGTCATGATGCCGAGGTGATTGCGATGTCGCAGGGCCACATGGTAGCTTTCATTGGGCACACTGAACGACACAGGGGACGTTCCATCCACGTCGACCACATCGCCATCGCGTTGGATGAGCGCGGCCCTGGCCGCCACCACACGCCGCGGATCGAAGCGGTCGCGCAGCTCGATGAACACCCAGTCCACGATCGCATCCTGCCCGGACACTGCCAGCACGTCCTGTGAAACGCTCAATACCGAGCTCTCGCCCACCGTGGTGTAGAGTCCGTTGAACGGTTGCGATGCGGGGATGAGCGCGGCCACGCGCAGGTCATCACGCATGCGCTGAGCGCCGGAGTCATACGGACCTTCGAGGAGAGCCTTCACGGCCACGCTCACCGGTCCGAAGTTCTTGCGGATGTCGAAGTGGTCGATCACCGCACCCTGGTCGTTAAGGAACTTCGCGGAAAGCGTGTTGCCGACCACGTCGATCACCATGCTACCCCAGTGGCTGTAGGTACTGAAGTACATGGCGGGATGGTTCAGGCTGCCGCTGGCATCCTTCTTTCCGCTCACGCCGCATACCGCATATACGGTACCCATGTTAGGGGTGATGACGCCGGGCTTTGTGTAGGGTCCGGTCCCATCGGCCTGGCCCGGAGTGCCGTCCAGCTTCATGGTGGCCGGGTTGAAGGTGGTCGACAGGCCGTAATGGCCGTTGATCAGGAATGAGCGCTCGTAGCTGTGGCTGTGGCCGCAAAGCACAAGGTCCACGCCATGGCTTTCGATGATGGGCACGATGTTCTGGCGCATGTCCTGCATGATGCCACCACTGTCACCGGTGTTGTCGCTATCGTGCGAGCCCTTGGTGTAGGGAGGGTGATGCCAGTACACGATGATCCACTTCCGCTGTGCTTGGGCCTGGGTGATGTCGGCGGTGAGCCAGGTGGCCATGGCGCCGGTGGTGGCACGCGAAACGCCATAGCTGTCGAGCGCAATGAAGTGGACGTTTCCATGGTCGTAGCTGTAGTAGGCCTCGGTGTTGCTGGCCACACCACCGGACTCGCCGAGCTTGGGCGGTGCGAAAAGGGTGTAGTAGGTGCCCGTGTTGTTGTTGCCGTTCGCACCGCTGTAATAGTCGTGGTTTCCGATGCAGGGGAAGAGCGTGGTGTTCCGCAGGATGCCTTCGTACATGTTCTGGAACACACCGAGCTGGTACTCGCATTCGCGACCGTGGTTGTAGGCATTATCGCCGAGCATCAGCCACACGTCCGCCTTGTGGGAGTTGGCGATGAAGTTGGTGTACGCATTGCGCACATTGCTCTGGTAGATGTAGGCGGTACCGGCGTCGCCGACGGCCCAGATGCGCGTGGGCGTCGCACTGCCGCCGGGAGGGTGGGTGCGCAGGAAGAACGTGGGGGCGTCGCCTGCCAGGTCAGCGGTGGTGGTGCCGATGGCATAGTAGTAGGTGGTGGCCGGCTGCAGGCCGGTAAGCTTCACTTCATGGTCCAGCACGAGCGCGGCATCGCTTGTTGTATTGATGAGCGCACCGACGGCAGCACCGTAGCGCACCCGCGAATCCGTGGGTACATCCGTCTTCCATTTCACCACGATGCTGGTGGGCGAGGCCGCCTGCAGATAGGGGCCGCGGAACAAGGAGGGTTGGGCATCCAGCCCCATCAGCTCAAGGTCGAAGCTCAGGTCGGAGCTGGTCCCCGAGCTCTGATGCACCTCCACCGCCAGGGTGTTGTTGCCGTTGGTGAACTGGGCAGGGGTGAGGATCTGCACCATCAACTTGCCTTCCTCGCTGTCGGCAATAGCGCTGTACGCCACGGACGTGTAGCTGATGGTCACTTGGTCGAAGTTCTGGCGCATCACCTCCGTGCCATTGATGTACAGCACAAAGGCATCATCGCGTTTCACCCGCACACGATAGCCCGCAAAGGCGTTCACATCCGGAATGCTGATGGTCTTGCGGAAATAGGTGGTGATGTATTTCGCGCTTGCATTGGCACCATAGCTGATGACCGTGCCTTCATCGCCATCGCCGTAACCCAGTTCGGCAGGTCCACTCGCCCAACCGCTGTCATCAAAGGCCGAAGCGCGCCAGGCCGTGCCTTGGTTCGTGCCATTGTCAAGGTACTTCCAGGCGGAACCAAAAGGTACCAGCACCATGTCCTGCGCCGCCGCGGAAAGCGTGGACAGGACCGCGGACCAGAAAAGGAATGAGCGCATGGAGGGTGGGGTGGGGACGGAACGTTCATTCGAAAGCTAAGCTGCCGTGCAGCCGTGAACAATGACAAATGGACGGAACGGGCAGGAGGATCGACGGAAGCGGTGTTGCTTTGCGGCCGAACCATCCCGATGAGCCTGATCCTTTGGTGCCTGTTGCTCCTGATCGCCGGAGGCGTGCTGGCGTTGGTGTTGTATTTCCGCCTTGCACCGCGCATTGGCGGCAACCCTTCCGGCAGGCGACTGGACCGGATCCAGGGTCTGCCCAATTACCGCGATGGCCGATTGCACAACCTGGAGCCCACGGACATGAACATGCCGGCGACGACCATGCTCAAGGTGATGTGGACCATGTTGCGCGGGGGCGATGGACGCGAGCCGGAGCGCCCGATCCCTGTGGTCCACTTCGATCGGGAAGCATGGGAGCGCATTCCCGCGAGCGAGATGGCCATCGCTTGGTTCGGTCACTCCTGTGTGCTGCTGAAGATCGACGGCGTCACCTTCCTCACCGATCCCGTGTTCGGCGAACGCGCCAGCACCTTCACCTTCGCCGGCCCGAAGCGGTTCGCATACACCGAGCACATGCGCGTTTCCATGCTGCCGCCCGTGGACGTGGTGCTGCTCTCTCACGACCATTACGATCACCTCTGCTACGAGACCATCATCGGCCTCGTGGTGTTGCGCATGGGCGGTGTGGCCCACGACCGCCCGAAGCGGAAGCTGCGCTTCATCACGGCGCTCGGCGTCGGTGCCCATCTGGAAAAGTGGGGCGTGGACCCTGCGCGCATCACCGAGCTGGAATGGCAGGAGCAGGTGGAGGTGGGGCCGGTGAAGATCACGTTCACGCCCTCACGGCACTTCACGGGACGCAGCATGACGAACCGCTTCAGTACCTTGTGGGGATCCTTTGTGATCGAGGGAACGAGCCAGCGCATCTACTTCGGTGCCGACAGCGGCTATTCATCCAGCTTCAAGGAGATCGGCGAGCGCTTCGGTCCGTTCGATCTGGCGATGTTGGAATGCGGCGCCTACAGCGAATACTGGCCGCAGATCCACATGTTCCCGGAGGAGACCGCGCAGGCTGCGCTCGATCTGGGGGCGCAGGTGCTCATGCCGATCCACTGGGGCAAGTTCGCGCTGGGTTTGCACCCGTGGAAGGAGTCGATCGAGCGGATCACGAAAAAGGCCGCAGCGGTGCATTTGCTGCTGTTCACTCCGCGGATCGGGAGTGATCATGCGTTCGTGCGACCCGGCGCAGAGCGAACGTTGGTGGGATGAGGTGGCGTGATCGCCGACGTGCTCAGTGCACCTTGATCCGCGCAGCGCTGACGCCGTGACAACTATTGCAGGCACCTGTGGTAATCCGCTCCTGCATGCGGCTCGTGTGGCCGCTCGCAGAGGTGACCGTTGGAAAGAGGCCCGATGCCGTGGCGGGATCCTGTGACGTGTAGAAGTTCCCATAACCGTCGCCTTCCAGGGTCATGCGCAACTCACCGCCTTCACTGGGCTGGGTGTACAAGCGCACAGTGACATTGGGCGAGGTATTTCCGCTGATGCTGTCATAGGCGGTGCCGGCCACCTGCCAGCACACTTCCCCCGGGCCGTCCGGGTGATGGCAGCTCTGGCAGTTCTGGCCCATGTTGTGACTGCGGTCGCTCCCGTGCGAACTGGTGCCACCGTCCTTGCACACGCCATGCTTACACGCATTCGCGGACATCACGACGATCACAGCGAACAAGCTGCCAGCAACGGACCGTCTACGAAGCATCATACCAACAAAGTTCATCCATCCGCCCGGCGGATGAGTTGAGCAATATCAAGTTTGTACAACGCGCGATCCCCGACCGCATCGCCATGTGGCCGCAGCGCGAAGATCACGTGAATGCCGATTCCTTAGTGTGCGGCGATCACCAAGCGATCCTTCGTGAGGATGTCGCCCTGATCATTGCTCACCACCATCAGGTAGGTGCCGGCGGGGAGGCGACCGACGTTCACGGTTGGACTCGTCAAAGAGGCCACCTGCATCGCCTTTTCACCTTTCAGATCGTAGATGACCAACGAATTGCCGGGCATGGCCATGGACGCGTCGATGAGGACGAAGGTGCTGGCCGGATTCGGGAACAAGCGCTGCAGACCGTTCGCCTGGGTGTCCTCCATGCTGTTCGGCCCAAGGACGATGATCTGGCCCTTCATGCCAGAGGATGCATGCGGGATGCAGACATAGTAATACGTGCCGGGAACGGATAGGGCGAAGGTGTGCGTGCCAGCGGAGAAGTTGAAGCCTCCGTTCGGCGTGTTGCCATTGGCATTCCACGTGGCTTGGGACACCTGCGTGCAGGTGTGGGGTGAGCTCAGTACCAGATGAATGCTGTCGCCGGCCTCGATGGTGAGCACGGCCGGGTTGAACGTCAAGCCCTGATTGGCCAATTGGTGGGTGGTCTGCGCGGATGCACCCAGCGCAAGCAAGGTCGTGGCAACGAGTAGGGATGTTCTCATGAGGGCCTGGTCAATGGATGGATCAAGGAACGAAGTTAAGAGCATGGCCTGTGAAGGGGTGGCCAAGGGATGGTCAGTGTTGTGGATATTGTTCACAACGCACATCGGCGAACACCGCAGATCGCTTAGTTTAATGACCGACGATCGACACAAAACCCGTCGATCCCATCCCGTTCGCGAGGATCCGCGCTCTGGCGGATTCCGAAGCGATCTTTAATTCACCCGATTCGCGAGGAGGCTTTGCGACGAAGCGATCTTTAATTGAACCCCATGGAACGCACTATCCTTCACTTGTTCTCCCGTGTTCGCGAGGGTCCGAAGGACGGGCATCGATACGCGAAGCGAAACGATGACCTGCGACGAAGCGATCTTTAATTCACCCCGCATGGAACGCACCATCCTCCACTTGGACCTCGACACCTTCTTCGTGTCGTGCGAGCGCCTGATGGACGCACCGGCTGAACGGCAAGCCGGTGCTCATCGGCAGCGACAGCGATCGCGGCGTGGTGGCCAGTTGCAGTTACGAGGCGCGGGCCTTCGGCGTGCGCAGCGCCATGCCCATGAAGATGGCCAAGCAGCTCTGCCCCGAGGCCATCATCCTGCGCGGCGACAGCGGCCGCTACATCCGCATGAGCGATGATGTGACGCAGGTGATCCGCGAGAACGTGCCGCTCTTCGAGAAGACCAGCGTGGACGAGTTCTTCGTGGACCTCACGGGCACGGACCGCTTCCACGGCAGCTGGAAACTGGCGGTGGACCTGCGGCAGCGCATCATCAAGCAGATCGGGTTGCCGAACAGCTTCGGCATGAGCATCAACAAAACGGTGAGCAAGGTGGCCACGGGCGAAGGCAAGCAGCACGGCGGGCAGATCCTGGTGCCGCGCGGTACGGAGAAGCCCTTCCTGGCACCCATGCCCATCGAGCGCATTCCGGGCGTGGGCGAGAAGACCGCACATCTGTTGCGCAGCATGGGCGTAGCGAAGATCGCCACCATGCAGGAGCTGCCCGTGGACCTCATGCAGCGCCTGCTGGGCGAGCATGGCCCGGTGCTGTGGCGCAAAGCGAACGGCATTGATGACAGTCCGGTCACCGCATGGCACGAGCGCAAGAGCATCAGCACCGAACGCACCTTCGAGCGCGACACCATCGACGTGACCAAGCTGCACGGCCTGCTCACGGCCATGACCGAAAGCCTCGCGTTCCAACTGCGCAAGGGCGAGAAGCTCACCAGCTGTGTGGCCGTGAAGATCCGCTACGCCGACATGAACACGCACACGCGGCAGCTGCGCATCGGCTACACGGCCTGCGATCACCTGCTGCTGCCAATCGTGCATGACCTCTTCCGCACGCTCTACGATCGCCGCCAGCGCATCCGCCTCATCGGTGTGCGCTTCAGCAACCTCGTGGGCGGTGGTCACCAGATGGACGCCTTCACCGATACCGAGGAGGCGATGAGCCTCTACCAGGCCATGGACAAGGTGCGCAAGCGTTTCGGCGACCGCACCGTGATGCGCGCCAGCGGCATGGAGGCGAAGAGCATCGGCCGCATGGACAACCCCTTCGACGGGCAGGCACCGGTGCTGTTGGCGAACAGGAGGACGTAGAGTAAGGAGGAGGCCTGCCGGCCTGATCTCCTTGCGCTAAGTCCTCCCACTACATAGTTCCGTTCGGATGTGGTTTCGGTTTCCACGCGTTGTACGAACTGATGCCCCCATATCCTAAATGACGGATGTATATTTTACCTGGTATGACATTCATCAGTGCTCTGATCCACGAACGTTCAAGATTCGCATATCCTGACACGCACAGTGCCGGGGTATAACACCACCGTCATGAGCAAGCATTATCTCATCAGAATGGCGATCACGATCACTGACTGTATGTACCCCCCCCCCGCTCACGTGTAGTTCGTGGCTTGTGCCGCAGCCAAGGGTCAGAGCGAGGCTTGGGTTTTGGGGAATGATCGTATTGCTCTTTTGGATCAAGCAAGCGCCGTTCCCAGTGAACGAACTTGAGCCATCCAGTCCGGGACATATGGATACGATGGTACTCCGGCGCATAAAGTCGCAGATGGTAAGCACGGATGGAGCCTGCCATGTTCTGTTCTTTGGGATCGACGGCAGGCTTTATAACAGCTTCGGCGACCTGATCGCCGATGCGGCTGCGCCGGATTGCGAGCAGTGCATACGGCCGGGGGTCATGGAAATGTGTCGCTGTACCCGTACCGGGAGAGTGCGGATTGTACTTCATCCTCACAGCCATGGTATCATCACCCTTTGCCAACATTCAGGTTTCCATCCTGGACATGAACCAGCCCAACCCGAACGACCCCTCCCATCAAGGGCGCCTGTTGAACGTGGAGACTGGCGAGCATTGGGCTTATGCGCAGTTCAACACGAGTGCTTGGGCCCCGGAAGCAGACCGTTTCTGGAACCTCCATGATACGGAGTATGAAGGTGCCTTAGGCGCAACATCGGACATCAAGGGCAACGCCCCGATGATCAGGGTGATCGACCCGGACGGTACAGGTGCGTTTTATTGGATGTATGTGATCTACACGACGCAAGTGGTCGAGTATCGCATTGATGGACCGGGATCCACGAAACCGCCATAGTCCCGATCTGGGCGGATCCCCGTCCCTTTCGGATCCAAATCATACCAGCGCGACGCAAGTGTGGCGATGACCACTTCTGGGGAAATACGTTTGGCCTTGGATGATGCGGCGCTGAACGCCGTGCCCTTTGTGCCCACCCCTCCACAATACTCGATCCTTGTGCTGAAGTTCAACTCGGCGAACGGCGCATTCAATGGCGTACAGGCACTGCTCCATGGACAGGGTGGATTGCCGGACTTTAACAATCTGGCGAACACGCTCGTAACGAATACAGTGCCCGGTGTAGGCCTTGAGGGTCCGGCCGGTCTGGCCTTGGTGGATGATGCCACAAAACTTGTGGTAACGGGTTGGGCAGCCGATGCGCAACAGCAACTCTGGGTTCCGGTGATCGGTGAGTACGACCTGTCCGGCAATGTGTGGGCCGACCTGCTGCCAACGCTCAACATCCAAGGGAACCTGCCTGACTTTGTGTGCTCGAGGCTTTACAGGAACGTAAGCCCGACCGGCACGCCGGATGGTTTGTACCTGCCGCTGGCCGGGGCCTTGGGGTGCATCACAGGAGTGGATGATGGCACTTATGCCTTCACCAACCCGGTCGGCACGCAAGCAACGGTCACCCCTCCCGTCTTTAGTTCAGGCGGTGGCAGCCTGTCCGTGCCCTATTTCATCAACGCCCAGATCACCCATGACCCGAGCGTAGCCCTCTACAATGCGCCGGCCTGCTGCGCTACCCGCAGCGCCATCGAAGGTTATGCGGGCTACACCTTCCCGAACGTCCCCGGCACCTACACGTGGACGGCTACCGACAACCCATTCGGCAACTGCCCGGAGGTGCTCTTTCTTGAAGACCTTATTATCCCAGCCGGTGTACACCTGAACATCGACGGTATGCACCTGAAGTTCGCGCCCACCGCGCACATGATCCTGCGGGCCGGTGCGTATGTGGATGCCGACCATTCGGCCTTCACGCCCGAGGACTGCTTGGGTGTGCGATGGCAGGGCATCCGCGTAGAGGGGGTTCCGACCAACCTGACGCAGAACGGCACCGTGCAGGGCCAGTTATGGTTGGACGACTGCCTGGTGGAAGAGGCGCATGTTGGCATCTGGTGCGGGCGTGAAGGCGCGAACCGGTCGAGCCCGAGGTCGGTGACGTCGATGAGGTCGGTCCTGCCGCGCGACGACGAGGTCGGCGGCGACCCGCGCGACGCCCGGGGCCCCACATCATCCCGTGCCCGCCCGGCGAGGCGACCGTCAGGCCCTCGATCCGGCCGCCGTCGCGGTCGAGGCCGGGCCCGAGGATCGGCAGGTGGTCGGGCGTGTAGTCGATCGTCGCCGACCCAGATCCGGCGCAGGCCGAGGCCGCGGGTCGCCGGGACGAGCCCGCCGAGCCGCGCCCGCATCGCGTCGTAGAACGCCCAGTCGATCGCGCGCGCCTCGCCCGGCGTCTCGTCGGGGTTGCTCCAGCCGAACAGCAGCCCGCCCTCCTCGAGCCGCCAGTACAGCCCGGCGCCGATGTCGAAGACCATCGGCATCGCGGCGACATCGAACGCCGGGTCGCGGCTCGAGCACGGCGACCGTGTGGCGGGCGGCGCCGGCCGGGATCCGCACGCCGGCCAGCCGCCCGACCGCGCGCAGGCTCGGGCCGCCGGTCAGCAGGACCCGCTCGGTCTCGATGAGGCCCCGCGTCGGTCTCGACGCCGACGACCCGGCGTGCCGCCGTCCGGCGGCCGGCTCCGTCCGGAGGCCCGTGAACGCCGTCCGCTCGCGCAGCTCGACGCCGGCCGCCTGCATCGCGAGCGAATAGGCGCGGACGTTGCGCGGCGGGTCGATCGCGCCGTCGGTCGCGATGTAGCTGCCGCCCCGATGGCCGCTCGGGGCGAGGGTGACCGGCGGTCGCGGCGGCCTCCTCGGCGTCGAGCCAGCGTCACGTCGAGGCCCTCCGCCTGCTGCATCGCGACGCGCTCGCGGCCGGCCCGCTCGTCCTCGTCGGTCACCGCGAGGATCAGGTAGCCGAGCTCGCGGAAGCCGGAGTCCGTGCCGTAGGCCGCCTGCTGGCCGTTGTAGAAGTCGATGGTCCAGCGGCCGAGCGCGACCGTGGCCGGCGTCCCGCCCTGCGCCCGGACGATGCCGGCGGCCCGCGACGAGGCGCCCATCCCGGCCAGCCCGCGCTCGACGACGACGACCCGCCCGAGCCCCGTCGCCCTGGCGAAGACCGACGCCCAGCCACCGACCGTGCCCGCCCCGACGACCACGAGATCCGCCCGATCGACCATCCGATGTCCTCCGTCGCGTGCCTCGACGGATACGGATCCGGGGCGCGCGCATGCGCCGGTCGCGCGTCGGCGCCCGTCAGCCGTCGAGCGCCGCCGCCTCGACGCAGACGGCCACGACCCCGAGGCGCGCCAGCCGGTCGAAGGTCGGGCGGCGCCGGACGGTCCACGCGGCGACCTCGAGGCCGGCCGCCCGGGCCGCCGCCACGCGCCGCGGCGATCCAGCGCTCGCCACTCGACGGCGACGCCGCGGCAGCCGAGCGCCAGCGCCGCGGCGATGACCGTCGGCGTCGAGCGTGTAGGCTGTTGAGCCAGCGCGGCCAGGCCGGGGCGAGCCGCAGACGCGCTCGAGCGGCGGCCGGCTCGAACGACGACACGACCGCGCGCGCAGGCCCGGCGCCGCGCCAGGCGCCAGCACCTCGACGACGGCCGGTCCGGGATCGCCCTTGAGCTCGACGTCGAGGAACGGCCCGCGGCCGACCGCCGCGAGGACGTCGGCCAGGGCCGGCACGCCGAGCGCCTCGAGCGCCGGCGGCCGTCAGCGCGTCGACGCGCTCCGGCCGGCCCTGGACGCGCGCCGAGCGTCGCGTCGTGGAAGACGACCGGGACGCCGTCGGCCGACCGGCGGACGTCGAACTCGAGCCCGTCGCAGCCGGGACGGCGAGCGCGGCCGCGAACGCCGCGAGCGTGTTCTCCGGGGCGTGGCGCCAGTCGCCGCGATGGGCGAGCCGGAGCGTCCGCGCGGCCATCGCTCCCGCTACCCGATCTCGAGCTGGGCGGCGATCCCGAGGTGGTCGCTCGGGTAGAGCGTCGGCGTCGTCGGGATCCGGGCGGTCGAAGGCGAGCCGCGCGACGACGACCCGGACGGCGCCGCGGACCCAGATGTAGTCGAGGCAGTCGGGGTCGCCGTCGGTGTCCATCGCCGGCGCCTGCAGCCCGGACGGCCAGGTGACCGCGGGCTCGGCGCCGTTCGCCTCGCGTAGGCGGAGCGGAACCCGGCGCCGCGCATCCGGCGTAGGTCGGCTCGGCCGGATCGGCGTTGAAGTCGCCGACGACGACGGTCGCGTCGGCCGCCGGCGCGCCCGCCAGCCAGGCGAGGATGCGCCGCCGCCTGCTCGTCGCGCATCGCCTCGTCGGGCCCGAGGTGATGGAGGTGGGTGACGACGACAGGACCGACGCGCCGCCCGGCAGCGCGACGAGCGCCCGGTGCGCGGACGGTTGAGGCCGAGGTCGAGCCGGTCGACGTCGGTCGCCACCAGCGGCTCCCGGACGAGCAGGCTGTTGCCGTACTCCGGCCGGCCGGCCCAGCCGCGGACCGCGCCGTACTCGGCCCTCCCCGGCCGCCCCGATGAGCCGGTCCTGCTGCATGACGTAGACGACCTCCTGGAGCCCGAGCAGGTCGGGCTGGAGCGCCGCCATGTCGGCCAGCAGCAGCGGCAGCCGCTCGAGCCAGCGGTCGGCGAGGTTGAGGATGTTGAGCGTCGCGACGTGGAGGCGATCCATCGGGCTCCTCTGGGCCGGTCCGGCTCAGGTCGGCGGGTTCGCGGCGATCGGCAGCGAGAACGAGAACGTCTGCCGACGCCCTCGTCGGATTCGACCCAGATCCGGCCGCCGTGCTGCTCGATGACGTGGCGGGCGATGGCGAGCCCCAGCCCGGTCCCGCCGGTCTCGCCGCGCACGCGCGCCCGGTCGACCTTGTAGAAGCGCTCGAAGATCCGGGCCTGGGCGGCCTCGGGGATCCCGACCCCGTGATCCTCGACGGCCACGACGACCTCGTCCGCGGCTCGCCCGACCGAGACCGTGACGTCGCCGCCGTCGGGGCTGGTTTGCGGCAAATG
>CAWFCK010000007.1:0-201257 GCA_963814325.1 uncultured Flavobacteriales bacterium | reverse complement strand
CACCGGTGTCCAAAAGAACTACAGGATGAACCTGAGCATCACCAAACGATTCGATGAAAAAAAGCGGAAATAGGATCAGCGGAGCCAGATGAACATCAACAGCAGGTGACAAATAAGCATGAGCCCTCCTCAATGCCCATGTAACAGCGGGCCCCAGGCAACTTTACCGCAGCAACCGGGAATGCAGGCGACACACCCCAGCACGGGCATTTTCTCGGATGGTGCCGCCACACCAGCTACAGGGAACCAACGAACTAGGCGCCGGGAGTGGAGAAGTAACTGCACACGGTGGTCGCCTTGGAAGCGCTTCCAACTGAAAAAGTATTGTCTAAGTGCGGGTAAAAAAAGGAGACCGATGAATTCTGGATCGCCTGCCATGAAACAGGATGTGGTCATCGGTCGGTCGTATTTCTATCGTGGTGGCCTCTTGAAGACCGACTTCCACAGCACGGAATACAAACGCACATTCGACAAGGTCTACCTCATCTCACAGCTGGTTCCCTCGGACCACGGTGGTGCCGGTGGCGGTATGGGCATGCCCAACTCGCCTCAGTAACGCAGGGGAATCCACCCCATGAGCGGTCCATCCACCCCGGTGGAAGGTGCCGAGATCATGAAGATCGCCGCACCTTGTGGCAAGTCCCAAAAAATACGCGGGGAAAGCCGTGCGCCTGACAGGCAAAGTGGCCAAGGTGAACCCCAATATCATGGGCCGCAACTGGATCCACTTGAAGGACGGCTCCCAGGATGACTACGACCTGGTCATCACCTGCGCGCTTGCCTCTGCCGGAAGGAAAGACCGTGACGATGGTCAGAACCGTGGTGCTTGACGAGGGCTTGGGGTCCGGCTACAAGTATGACATCCTTCTTGGAGGGTGGCACACTCGTAGAGGGTCGAGCTTGATCCCGGCCTCCGTCCTGAGGTGACAAGTCACTTAGAGGTTCAGTTCCTTTTCCTTGTCCGTCGTTCCCTTTCCCTCGCCGCATCCGTTCGCCATGCCTTGCCCGTCCACTTCTCGTCACCTGATGATGGTCAGGCAATGATGGCCATGGCACATATACCTTGATGCACATCCAAAGGACATGAAGATGCCCTTGCTCTTCCGTCATGTCCTGCCGTTCGCTGCGATGTACGCGATGATGGTCGCGGCGGCGATCCTCCTGGACCGTGGACTGCACGCCATGGGCCTGGACCATGTGGGCCGCTATCTGGGGCCGGTGGGAACGGTGCTCATCGTGCTCTCTTTCGTGTATTCATTGCGCAAGCGGAAGATCATACGCTCCGGTTCCCCGAGGACCTACCTCAAGGTGCATGAATATCTCGCCTGGACCGGTTCGGTGATGATCCTGGTGCATGCGGGGATCCATTTCAATGCCCGGCTTCCCTGGCTGGCCACCTATATGCTGCTCATCAGCGTGGCGAGCGGTCTCGTGGGGAAGTACCTGTTGAAGAATGCGAGCGGTTCATTGGAAGAACGGCGACGGGAACTGATCACCAGTGGATCCACCGGTCCTGAAGTGGACAAGGAGCTCTTCTTCGATTCGGTTACGGTGAACGCCATGAAGCAATGGCGCGTGGTACACCTTCCCATCGCGCTGACGCTGGGATTCTTCACCCTGCTGCATATCTCACCGTCCTGATGTTCGGCAAATGAAGAAGGTCATCATCCTTGCCCTGATCGGCCTGTTCATCGCGCTGGTATACCTCTTCCCGCACAGTATGTTGGAGCCCGGAGAACTGGTGGAAGCGCACCAGAAAACAGGCGACGATTGTTTCTCCTGCCACCAACCTTTCGGAGGCCTGCCCAATGACAAGTGCATCGCCTGCCATCCTGTTGCCGATATCGGGAAGGATGCACTGCCCAACGAGCGACCCACGCTATTTCATGAGGCGCTCAAGGGAATGGAGTGCGTGCAATGCCATAGCGAGCACATGGGTCGGAACGCGGACCTGACCATGGGTGGCTTCGAGCACACGTTGCTTCCGGCATCCACCCTGGCGGACTGCAACCGGTGCCATGCGGAGCCAACGGACGAACTGCATACGCATCTGCCCAACAAATGCGCGGCTTGTCATGATACGCAAGGCTGGAAACCAGCACGCGACTTCGACCATGCCTTGCTGCCGGCCGCGAGCCGTGAGGATTGTGCGAGCTGCCACCAGCGCCCGGTCGATGCGCTTCATGAACGCATGCAGGGCAATTGCGCCACTTGCCATTCCACCAGCGCATGGAAGCCCGCCACCTTCGACCATAGTTCATTGTCCAGTGCGGAGAAGAACGATTGTGCGACCTGTCACACGTCGCCTGCGGATATGCTCCACCAAGGCAACAAAGACAATTGCGCCAGCTGCCATGGCACGAACGCATGGTCGCCTTCCACCTTCGATCACTCGAAGTACTTCCGATTGGATGGCGACCACAACGCGAAGTGCGCCACCTGCCATCAGGCCAACAACTACAATACCTATACGTGCTACGGTTGCCATGAGCATACCCCGGGAAATATCCTCGGAGAGCATCAAGAGGAGGGTATCACCAACATCACCGATTGTGTGCGATGCCACCGCAGCGGTGATGAGGACGACAACAGGGATGGTGGCGAAAGCGGCGGGTCCGACAAGGGCCGGGAAAAGGATGACGACGACTGACGACGGCCATCTCCAGACAAGCATCAGCCTGCTTCGACCTTATTGACCAGGGCCCTGATCAACGATCGTCTCAACCGAAGGACTTGAACCGCCGCTTGCGCACGTACGCCAACACGCTGATCACGATCAGCACCGCGACGCCGATGTACACCCAATCAGGCACGGGTACGGGATCGCCGGCGGCGTACGAGTGCAGACCTGAGAGGTAGTAGTTCACACCGTAGTAGGTCATGATCACCGAGGCCAACCCGAAGAGGGACGCGAAGTTGTAGGCGTACAGCCCCTGCATCTTCGGGATGATGCGCATGTGCAGGATGAAGGCGTAGACCAGGATGGTGACCAACGCCCAGGTCTCCTTCGCGTCCCAGCCCCAGTAGCGGCCCCACGATTCGTTGGCCCATACGCCACCCAGGTATGTGCCGATGCTGATCATGAAGAGCCCGCCGATCAACGTCATCTCGCTCAGGTTCGACATCTCCTTCACCAAGCGGTGGACGCGCCTTTCGTTCCTTGGACAGGACAGATCATCAGCACCAGGTTGATCAGGCCGATCACCGCGCCCAGCACCAGGAAGCCGTAGCTGCCCGCTTCCATGGAAACGTGGATGGTCAGCCAATAGGAACGCAGCACCGGCACCAGCGGCGTGATCTCCGGATCGAGGTAGCTCAGCATCGCCACCATCAGCACGGTGGCCGAAAGCACCATGGTGGCGGCCGATCCACCGAGCGACTTCCGGCGAGAACAGGAGCCCCGCGAGCACCGTGGTCCAAGCGATGTAGATCGATCGACTCGTAGCCGTTGCTCCAAGGGGCCCTGCCGGAGACGTACCACCGCAAGCCGAGGCCGAGCGTGTGCGCTGCGAAGCCGATCAGCAGCAGAACGAGCAGCACCTTCTGTATCTTCTTCAGGTCCACCGCAGGCTTGAAAACAGAGAAGAACAGGAAGAACAGGAAGGCCATGCCCATCAATGCATAGAACACGGCCAAGCGGTCGAATACGTCCAGTTCGTTCAGGAAGATCTCCGCTGAGATCTTCTCCTGTGATGGCATGAGGTCGCCGCCTTTCTCATTCTGGTAGGCCACCAGTTCGCCCACCAGCTTGTCGGGCAGTGCATAGTTGCCGCTGACCATCGCCTCCTGCAAGGCCGGCACATAGGCCGCGAAGAATCTCTCGGCCACAGGGCTGCTGGCCTCCTGCGGGTCGTGCCCGCTGATGTGCCGCGAGGCCCAGGCGTTGTTCGGGTCTCCCGGTACGGGAATGATCTTGAAGACCATCCCGCTGAACACCATGTTCAGGATGTTCACGCGCTCGTCCACCTTGATCAGGTCCTTCTCGTATACACCGCGGTCAGCGGCTGGCATCCCATTGGCGGCGCGCATCTCTTCCGCCAGTTTGTAGTCGCCGTTCCCGTCGAAGAAGGCCCTGTACGCCGCTTTGGGGCCCTGCTCCCCGACAAGATCATGGATACGCTGGTGCTCGCCGAGCTTGATCAGCGGAACATCGATCCATTCCTGCGCGTTGGCGAACATGCCCAATAGCGCTTGATCGGCCGAGAGCCCATTGATGCTCTCCTTGCGGTAGACCTTGCGCATCACCTCGCGCGTCAGCGTGTGCATCGGCTTCATGCGCCCCGCATGGTCCTGCACCACCACCCGGCTGAAACGCGCCGCGTGCTCGGCGCTCACCACATGCGCGCTGTTCCTCTGGTCGATGACCTTCTGGGCCGATGTGGCTCCGGGAATTCCGCACAGAACGAGCGCGAGGATCGCGGCGGCGTTCGTGCCGTGCATCCGGGAGATGCTCTGCGACAGGTTCTGGAAGCGGCTTTTCTTGCTGAACAATGAGAGGATCATGCCCAACGTGAGCAGGGCGTAGCCGATGTAGGAGATCCATGTGCCCCAGAAGTCGTGGTTCACGCTCAGATACGTGCCGAGTTCGTCCTGGTCGTATGAGGATTGGAAGAAGCGGTAACCATCATGGTCCAGCACGTTGTTCATGAAGATGCGGTGATCGCCCTTCAAGTTCGAGCGGTCATCGATGAGCTGTACTTCGCTGGCGAATGAAGTCGGGCTGTTGGTGCCCGGATACCGCTCCATGATGAAATCATACAGCTTGAGCGAGAATGGGAGGATGCTTCTCCTTCGACCCATAGGACACCGCGAGGTCGAGGTTCTCGGATCGTGCGATCGCCGGGCGACCGGCATCTCCTTTCTGTCCATAGACCAGCGAGTTCCTGTGGCTGGCCGTTGATCTTCACCTCCATCCGCAACGCGGTCATGCTTTCGTTCTTCACCTTGATGCCTTTTGACCCGAGGCTCACGCTGGCGCTCTTGTTGAAGTCGCCGAAGACGAAGCTGTTCATGCCGTCGGTGTACAGAGAGCGCAACCTCAAGGGGTAGTAGGCTTGACGCGGCATCAACGTGTCCACCGTCTGCGTGGCCATCACGCGCTGGATAAGCGGCCTGTCGTACTTGATGAACAGTGAATCGTTGTGGAAAGTGATGTTCACCGCCTCGGCGACCGGCTCATCGCGGAAGTTGAAGAGCACGTTCTGGTAGCGAGTGGACTCTCCAGCACTTACGAAGTACTCCTCGCGGCCCATCATCCCCCCGAACACGATCTTGATCGTCGGCTTGCCGTCAACAGCATCCTCCATGGACTGTGCGGGGTTCGGGATGAACTCCTTCACCGCGACCTCCACCAGATCATTGCCGATCAGGTACGAGCTCTCCCAATCGTTGCTGCCCAGGCTGGCGAAAAGCACTGGCTCTTCAAAGCGGTAGCTCTGCGTTCCCTGATGCGCCTCGAAGTCCAAGTAGGTCTCGGCGGATAGAAAGCGGTTCGAGCTATCGCCCTCGCGAATGTGCATGATACCCTCGAAACCCGTGTATCGCGTAACTGCCGATCCGATGAGGATGACGATCATCGCCAAGTGGAACGTGAGCAAGGCCCACTTCTTCTGCCGGACCATCTTGAAGCGAACCATGTTCACGGCGATGGTGACGCAGAACAACGCGAGCAACAGCGAGAACCACCAGGAGCGGTAGATCACACGCTGCGCCGCACTGGTGCCGAAATCGTTCTCGATGAAGGTACCAACCCCGATCGACGCGGCGAATAGCAGCATATACAGTCCAGCGGCCCGTGTGTTGAACAGCGGGGAAACATACTTCCAAAGAGCATCAAGTACCGACCGTATGGGGCTTTTCGAACGCATCTGTGCGAGTAATGTATTGCATAACCAGCACTAAGATGCGTGGTGAACGCAGATGCCTCAACGTATTGTGGATGAAGGAGCCGAATGGAGCGATGAATGCGACTTACACAGTACCAGGACCATTATTACGTGGTACTGACCGTCCAGATGAATCGGCCGCAAGCCCCACCCGGATCCCATCACTGGACCAACATTGCACCAGGACCCTCATCAGCGCCAGGAAGGCGCCTTGGTCCGCCACCAATACGCACCACCGGTCCGTAGCGGCGGTCACATTCCTTCGCTTATTTTCAATACTATTTGAAACTTCCGATGTTATGTATTACGTTTGACCTATTGAACGATGGGAACCATGGACCTGAAGGAAGCACGCGAGAAGTTCATTGAGGCTTGGGGCACTTTCGGCAGTGCGTGGGGCATCAACCGCAGCATGGCGCAGGTGCACGCGCTCCTGCTCATCAGCCACGAGCCGCTGAGCACCGAGGATGTGATGGAGCAGTTGAACATCAGCCGGGGGAACGCCAACATGAACATGCGCGCCCTGATCGACTGGAGCCTCGTGCGCCGCGTGCTGAAGAGCGGCGAGCGCCGCGAGTTCTTCGAGGCCGAGAAGGACGTGTGGAAGGTGGCCACCCACATCACCCGCGAACGGAAGAAGCGCGAATTGGAACCGCTGATCCGCCTGCTGGATCAGATGCAGGACGTCCCCGGAGCGAATGCCGAGGCGAAGAGCTTCCGCAAGATGAGCCACGACCTGCACGACCTCACCACCCGACTCGACACGCTGCTCGATCACAGCACACGCCGCGATGTGCAGTGGTTCGTGAAGGCCGCCACCACCCTGCTCAAATGAGACCCGAGGTCCACACCCCTCACTGCATCACCTCCCGACCGGGGCAGGTGGCGTCACCCCTTTTTTTTGGTCAATACATTTCATTTCTTTTTGAAACTACAAGCCACTCTCACCCGCGCGCTCGGCGACCTGTTCGCACAACGTGCACAACACCCAACACCATGAACACCTTCCAACGGATCATGCATTGCGACGGCTGTACTGGCCGCCTCACCTACCAGCGCAACATCGCGCTGCTCGCCCTTGGCAAATCGGCCGTGGACCTGCTTGCCATCACCTTCCTACCCGGCACCGATGCCGCAGCCGTGATGCTCTTCGTGGATCAATCCCTTCGCGCTCATTGGGCCATGGGTCTTTGGCAACGTTCCATTTGTCGTCTGCCTGGGCACCTTCCTCTTCTTCGCCGGCCTCGTGTGGAACAGTGTGCACCGCCTGCACGATGTGGGATGGAGCCACTGGGTAGGTCTGCTCACCGCCGTACCGTTCGTCAACCTGCCTGCGACGCTGGTGCTCGCTTTCCTCCCGGCCAAGCGCCGGAAGGTGTGGGATCTGTGTGAGCCTTGAGCCGGTGCTCGTCGGTGAGCACTGACTCTTTCAATAAGGCTTGCCAGCCCGAATGGTCGATCAAGAAGGTGTTAAGCACCGTGACCATTAAGGAGATGGACGAAGCCCATGCTTCCTCGCGTCCCCCTCGCTCTTTTGCGAGGGGGTGGCGGGGGAGCCCATACGCATGGGCTTCGTTAACGCAAGACCATTCAGGTATTCTGCCTTTCGATCTCCTCGATCACGACCTCGATCACTTTCAAAGCTCGATCCAAGTGATGTACTACATCGGCGTTGGTCAGTCGCAGAACTCGAGCACCATTCCGCGCGAAAACGCTGTCGCGCCTGGCATCGTAGGCTCGTTGTTCCACACCGTCGTGCGAAGGTCCATCCACTTCGATCACCAAGGATAGGGGCTTGCAGTAGAAATCGGCGATATAACCGAACATGGGCCATTGCCGGTGGAAAGGATAGCCTTTCATGAGACTAGCGCGCAAACCATATTTCCAGAGCCGGACCTCGGCAAAGGTCATTTCCTTGCGCAGCTCTGAAGCTCGCTGAGCCCTGCGTGGGTCGTAGATGCGTTTGGAGGGCACGGGTGGAAATGGCGGGAAAATTAGGCGGGGGGATCGCATTTTCGCTCCCCCGGCCCCCTCATTGTTCCTCCCCACGGTCTCCTTCGCCAAGGCTTCGGCGGCCACAGTCGGACGAGGGGGATATGCGGATGCGATCCGCGAAACAGGGTTGGGCGGATCGCCGTTCTTGCTCCCCCGGCCCCCTCGTTGTTCTCCTTCGGTCGGACGAGGGGGATATGCGCAAGCGATCCGCGAAACAGGCTTGGGCGGATCGCCGTTCTTGCTCCCCCTGCCCCCTCGTTGTTCCTCCCTTCGGTCGGACGAGGGGGATATGCGCAAGCGATCCGCGAAACAGGCTTCGGCGCGATGCCGTTCTTGCTCCCCCCGGCCCCCTCGTTGTTCCTCCCTACGGTCTCCTTCGCCAAGGCTTCGGCGGCCGCAGTCGGACGAGGGGGATGTGCGGAAGCGATCCGCTTACCATGTTTGGCGGATCGCATTGCTTGCTCCCCCTGCCCCCTCGTTGTTCCTCCCTACGGTCGGACGAGGGGGATTTGCGGAAGCGATCTGCTTACCATGTTGGGAGCGGATCGCATGTTCGCATCCCCCCGCTCCTCCCCATCCTCCAACCGTTCGTGTAAGGGCCTTCGCCTAGCTGAACGCTCCCGGTACCTTCGGGCCCAGCGACCGCCAAGGGCAACAGACCTTTCGCCCAGCCGCAAACCGCATGATCCAACTCACCGGCATCCGTAAGGCCTACATCATGGGCAGCAACATCCTGCCTGTGCTCAAGGGCATCGACCTGCACATCGGCAAGGGCGAGCTGGTGAGCATCATGGGTGCCTCGGGCAGTGGCAAAAGCACCCTGCTGAACATCATCGGCATCCTGGACAACTACGACAGTGGTGAGTACAAGCTGGACAACATGGTGATCCACGATCAGAGCGAGACAGAGAACGCCCTGTTGCGCAGCAAGTACATCGGCTTCGTGTTCCAGAGCTTCAACCTGATCACCTTCAAGAACGCGATGGAGAACGTGGCGCTGCCGCTGTATTACCAGGGCGTTCCTCGGAAGAAGCGCAACGACCAGGCCATGGCCATGTTGGAGAACGTGGGTCTGAAGGACTGGGCGAAGCACATGCCGAACGAAATGAGCGGCGGGCAGAAACAACGCGTGGCGATCGCCCGTGCCCTCATCAGCGACCCGAAGATCATCCTCGCCGATGAGCCCACCGGCGCGCTCGACAGCAAGACCAGCCAGGATGTGATGAAGCTCCTTACCGATGTGAACAGGGACCTGGGCATCACCGTGGTGATCGTCACGCACGAGCGCGAGGTGGCTTCCGCTCACCCAACGCGTGATCTGGCTGCGCGACGGGCTGATCGAGAATGCCCACATGGACCCACGCAACCTCGCTGCGCACATGGATGCCGCAGCGGCACACCGCACCGACGCTCATGTGTGATCAAGCTCGAACCATCGGATCGTGGTCACAGGGATCAGCATGGTCCTCTCTGAAGGGTCCATCCACCTTTGCGTCTCCGCGTCTCTGCGGCCAAACCCCTCCGCCTCATGTTCGATAGGGAGAAATGGGGTGAAGTGCTGCAGAGCATCGGCAAGAACAAGCTACGTGCCGTGCTTACCGGGTTCGCGGTGTTCTGGGGCATCTTCATGCTCATCATCCTGCTGGGATCCGGCGCCGGATTGCGCAACGGATTCAGCTACAACTTCCGCAACACCGCCACCAACAGCATCGAGATCAACGGTGGGGAGACGAGCAAGCCTTGGCATGGCCTTCCCGCCAACCGCAAGATCCAGCTGACTGAAGAGGACATTGACGCGATCCGTAATGCCGTCCCCGGTATCCAGCATGTCACCGGCACCTACCGCGTGTGGCGTGGTGAAAGTCAGCTGCAGCACGGCATGAACTTCGGAAGCTTCGGCATCCGTGGCGTGGAGCCCGAAAGCCAGCACCTCGAGAAGCAGAAGATCCTCAAGGGCCGATTCATCAACGAAGTGGATGAGCAACAGCAGCGCAAGGTGATCGTGATCGCCGAGGAGGCGAGGAAGGAACTGTTCAAGGACGAGGATCCCCTGGACAAATGGGTGAACGTGAACGGCGTGCCCTTCCTGGTGGTGGGCCTGTACGAATTCGAATCCGGCGGGCACAACATGATGCAGCGCAGCCCGGTCTTCATTCCGCTGAACGCCGCGCAGAAGGTCTTCAACGCCAAGCGCGATGTGGACAAGGTGATGTTCAGCTTCTCCGATGCCAGCGTCCTTGGAGCAAAAATGGCGCAGGACCGCGCAGTGCAGACCCTGGCCCGCCGACACGAATTCGACCCCACCGACGACCGCGCACTGTGGGTGAACAACAATGTGGAGAACGTGAAGACGATGAGCAACGTGTTCGGCGGCATCACCGCGTTCCTGTGGTTCGTGGGCATCGGCAGCTTGATCGCCGGAATCGTGGGCATCAGCAACATCATGCTCATCGTGGTGAAGGAGCGCACACGCGAGATCGGCATCCGCAAGGCACTTGGCGCCACGCCGGGCAACGTGGTAGGCCAGGTGATGCTGGAGGCCGTGTTCGTAACGGCCGTTGCCGGTTGGATGGGACTCGTCAGCGGCGTTTTCCTGATGGAAGGCATCGCCGGATTCGTCCCTGGCAACGAGTTCTTCCGCGACCCCACCATCCGCATCGACGTGGCCGTGTGGGCGCTGATCGCCATCGTCCTCGCCGGTGCGCTCGCCGGATTCATCCCCGCGCGCCGTGCTGCTGCGATCCGTCCCATTGAAGCGCTCCGAGACGAATGAGAACGATGAGCCGCAAAGACGCAGAGGCGCAGAGGCATCCCCGTATTGGAGGGTCCTTACTGACTTTGCGGTATGCCATCGGTTCGCATTCCTCTGCGTCTTCGCGCCTCTGCTGCCGGTCAAATGTTCCACTTCCACGGGCGATGTTGCTGCAGCATTCACTGGCGCATTGCCCATCGCATTCCTCTGCGTCTTCGCGCCTCTGCGGCCGGTCAAATGTTCCACTTCCACGGGCGATGTTGCTGCAGCATTCACTGGCGCATTGCTCATCGCATTCCTCTGCGTCTTCGCGCCTCTGCGGCCCAACCCCTCCGCCTCATGTTCGATAGCGATCGTTGGAGCGAGATCTGGAACACGCTGAGCCGAAACAAGCTCCGCAGCTTCCTCACCATGTTCGGTGTGGGCTGGGGCATCTTCATGCTCGTGGTGATGCTGGGCATGGGCAACGGGCTGAAGAACGCGGTGCTCGGCGGTTTCGAAGGCTTCGCCACCAACAGCTGCTTCATCTGGACCATGCCCACCACGAAGCCCTACGGCGGTTTCCAGCGGGGACGCCAGTTCCACTTCGAGAACGCGGACACGCGAGATCATCCGTCGCAACGTGAGCGGCATCGAGGTCTGCTCGCCACAACTGCAGCTCGGCGGATGGCAGGGCGGCAACAACGTGAGCTACAACAGCCGCATCGGCGCGTTCTCGATCTATGGTGCAGAGCCCGAGGTGCTGCTGGTGGAATCCATGCGTCTGTTCCAAGGGCGATTCCTGAACCATGCCGACCTGTCCGAAGAGCGCAAGGTGTGCGTGATCGGGCAGGCGGTGATCGACCGGCTCTTCGAGCAGGAGGATCCCATGGGCAAGTACATCAAGATCAACGGCGTGTACTTCCAGGTGGTGGGGCTCGCCAAAAAGAAGGGCAGCGCAGAGATGGGCGACAACCCGGAGGCCAAGATCTACGTGCCCTTCACCACCTTCCAAAAAGCCTTCAACAGCCTGAACGAGGTACATTGGTACAGCATCATCGCGAAGCCCGGTGAGGATGTGGCGCGGATCGAGAAGGAGGTCAAGGCGCTGATGGCCCGCCGGCACAAGGTGGACCCCACCGACGACAACGCCTTCGGCAGCTGGAACATGCAGCAGATGTACGGCATGATGAACGGACTGTTCCTGGGCATCGGCGGGCTCAGCTGGTTCGTGGGCATCTGCACGCTGCTGGCCGGCGTGATCGGCATCGGCAACATCATGCTCGTGATCATCAAGGAGCGCACCAAGGAGATCGGCATCCGCCGCAGCATCGGTGCAACGCCCAAGGCCATCACCTCACAGATCGTGATGGAAGCCCTCACCCTCACCTCCATCGCGGGTTACTTCGGACTGCTCGCCGGGGTGGCCGTGCTGGAGATCACCCGCGCAGTGGCGGGCGACGCCGACTTCTTCAAGAACCCCGGCATCGACCTGTTCGTGGCCCTGGTGGCCTTCGCCGTGCTCATCATCAGTGGCCTGCTCGCCGGACTTCTTCCGGCGCGACGGGCGCTGGCCATCAAAGCCGTTGACGCACTAAGAGCAGAGTAAGATCAGACGCAAGGGCGGGACATTTCCCGCCACGACAATCAGCAACCATGAAACGCATCCTCAAGTATCTCCTCATCATCGGCCTCGTCGCCCTCTTCGTCGGCACGCTGTACTACCTCTACGAGAAGAGCGCCAGCAGGCCCGACGAGTTCAACGTGGAAAAGGCGAAGAAGAACAACGTGGTGAAGAAGACCGTGGCCAACGGCAGCATGGTGCCGCGCAAGGAGATCCTCATCAAGCCCGTGGTGAGCGGCATCGTACGTGAAATGTTACGTGAAGGCGGGCGACCAGGTGAAGAAGGGCGATGCCCTCGCCCGTATCGAGATCGTGCCCGACATGATGTCGCTGAGCAGTGCCGAACAACGCGTGCGCTCCGCCGACATCGGCATGCAGAACGCGAAGTTGAACTACGACCGCAACAAACCGCTGCTGGATAAGGGCGTGATCAGCGGGGCCGAGATGCAGGGCTTCGATGTGGCGTTGAAGCAGGCCGAGCAGGAGCTTGGGGCCGCTCAAGAGGCGCTGAAGGTGGTGCGCGACGGCATCAGCAACAAGAGCGCGGGCAATACCGTGGTGCGCAGCACGATCAACGGCATGGTGCTCGATGTGCCCGTGAAGGAAGGCAACAGCGTGATCGAACGCAACAACTTCAACGAGGGCAGCACCATCGCCGCCATCGCCGACATGAACGACCTGATCTTCCAAGGCAACGTGGACGAGAGCGAGGTGGGCAAGGTGAAGCTGGGCATGCCCGTGGTGCTCACCGTGGGTGCCATCGAGAACGCGAAGTGGGATGCCGAGCTGGAATACATCGCACCGAAGGGCGTGGAACAGAACGGCGCCATCCAGTTCGAGATCCGCGCAGCGGTGAAGCTCAAGGAAGGCCAGCAACTGCGCAGCGGTTACAGCGCCAATGCCGACATCGTGCTGGAGCGCAAGGACAGCGTGCTCACCGTGCCCGAGAGCATCGTGACCTTCAACACCAAGGGCGACAGTGCCTTCGTGGACGTGAAGAACGGCGACAGGACGTGGAAGAAGACCCACATCAAGACCGGTCTCAGCGATGGCATCAACCTGGAGGTGCTCGGCGGCATCGATGCCAACACCGAACTGAAGGGCGCCAAGAAGGAGCCCGAGGGCGAAGCGAAGATGAGCGCGGGCTCGGAGTAGCCTGCGCTATGGCAAGGCACCCGGCACAGGCGTCGCGGAACCGCTCATGCTGATGATACTGTCCACCACGTAGGGACTCATGCCGCGCCAGGGCAGCGCACCTTGGTACTCGACATAGTGCAGGTTGAAGGTCTTGCCGCTGTTCACCATCAGCTGCTTCGCGATGCGCTCGTCCTTCACCGAGAAGATGAATTCGTTGCTCTGCATGCTGCCCCCCTGCCCCTTCAGGCCCGTCTGGATCAGCTTGCCCTCGTAGGTCTTCCACACCCAGCCCTTGTGCACCACGTAGTTCAGCTCGCCGCTCTTCGCGCCCTCGCCGAAGACCCAGGAATAACGGAAATAGAAGAAGCCCGCCAGGATGAGCAGCAGGACAAGCAGGAAGATCAGGGCGGTGCGGCGCATGGGTTGGGTTCAATGTGACGAAATTAAGGAGCATCCCACGGACGTTGTGAACGCGCCCAGTTGCGCACCTTCGCACTACCATGATCCTTCGAACCACCCTCATCGCGTCCACTTGCGCCCTTTCCCTGTGCCTTTCGCCCACGCACGCCCAACACCGACAGCCTCGATGCTTACATCGCTCGTGCTGTCAACGCCTTCGACCAGCCCGGGCTGGCCGTGGGCGTGGTGAGCAAGGGTGAACTGGTCTGGAGCAAGGGCTATGGCAAGCTGGACCTGGCCAAGGCTGATCCCGTTACGCCGAACTCGGTATTCTACTGCGCCAGCATCAGCAAGGCCTTCACCGCCTGCGCCATCGGCCTGCTCGTGGACGAGGGCAAGCTCAGCTTCGATGATCCCGTGCGCAAGTACCTGCCCTGGTTCAACACGCCGGACCCGTACGTCACCGAGCATATGATGGTGCGCGACCTGCTCTGCCACCGCAGCGGCTGGATCACCTTCGATGGCGACCTGCTCTGGTACGGCACCGACTATTCCCACCGCGAGATCCTCGACCGCCACGGCCGGGAGCCTCTCACCCACGAGTTCCGCAACGAGTTCGGCTACAGCAACCTGATGCTCATCTGCGCCGCGCAGGTGGTGGAGGCCGTGAGCGGCATGAGCTGGGACCAGTTCATCACCACGCGCATCTTCAAACCGCTGGGCATGGACCGCAGCCGTGTGGAAACCGCCGACCTGGCCGCCATGAGCGATGTGGCGTTGCCGCATGTGCGCAAAGGCCAGGACCCGAAGGCCCCGCAGAAGAGCATGCCCTACCAGGCCTTGCCCGGTGCCGACGGCGCCTGCGGCGTGATGAGCACCGTGGCCGACCTCGCCAAGTGGGACGCCATGTGGATGAACGAAGGCACGGTGGCCGGACAAACCCTTCCTGACCAACGACACCTGGACCACGATCACCACCAACCAATTGGAGCTTCCTGTTCCGCCGGAGGCCGCTGCTGATGGCAAGCACTATGACGGCGCGGCGATGGGCTGGTTCACCGAGGACCGCGACGGCTACAAGATCATCACCCACAGCGGCGGCATGCCGGGTTTCATCCTCAACCATGCCGTGGTGCCCGAAAAGGACTTCGCGGTGATCTGCCTCGGCAATGGCGAGACCTACTCGGTGTTCGCCATGACCGAATACCTCATCGATCAATACCTCGGCACTGGTAAGGCCGATCCCGCGGCCGACATGATGCCGCGGTTGAAGCGCCGCACCGAACGTGAAGCGAAACGCGTGGCGGAGCGTGAAGCAGCCCACGTGAAGGGCACGAAACCCACCGCCGATGCCACGGTACTGGCGGGAAAGTACACAGACAAGGTCTACGGCGATGCCACCATCGAGGTCGTGAACGGACAACCTGTGCTGTCCTTCACCCACGCCAAGGACCTGTTCAGCGGAAAGCTCGAGCACTGGCACTTCGACACCTGGAAGTGGATCCACAACGACCCCTTCCTCGAGCCCGGTTACATCACCTTCAGCTTCGACGCCGACCACAAGGTCACCGCCTTCAAGGTGGATCTGCACAGCCCGGACTTCCACTTCTGGAAGCTCGACTTCCGCAAGCAATGACCACGGCCTGAACGATGCCGTCGCGTCCGCTCATCGCGCTCTTCTTCCTGCTGAACCTCTTCCTGTGCGCATGGCACCTGGACGCGGGGCACAACGACAACACCATGAGCCGCGCCGCCATGGTGGCGGCCATCGTGGAGCACCACACGCTGCGGATCGATGCGTATCAGGAACTCACCAACGACAAGGCCGTTGTAAGCGGACACTACTACAGCGACAAGGCACCGTTGCCTGCACTGGTGGTCGCCCCCTTCTGGTGGCTCTTCCATCGCATCGGGCTGGTCGGCGGTGGCGAACACGGCCTGCTCACTGATGGCCTGCTGCAGTTCGGTGGTTTTGTTTGCGGAAGCCTGCCGCTGGCCGTGATCATCACGCTGATCTGGCTGTCGTTGTGCCGGGCGAAGGTCGATACGCGCTGGCGCGCGGCGCTGGCCATGCTTCCGCTCTACGGATCCTTCCTCTTCGTGTACAGCGGCTCGTTCTTTGCCCACCTGCCCGGTGCGTGCTTCCTGTTGCTCGCCATACTCGCCATGAAGCACGAACGCTGGATCGCCGCCGGCGCATGGTGCGGGGCGGCCGTGCTCTGCGAATATACGCTGGCGGTCATCCCCTGGTCTTCGTCGCATGCCTTGTGGTGCGTCGGAATTGGACCGGAACCCTCCGCCTCGCTTCGGGGGGTCTTCCTTTCGTGTTGATACTGCTCGCGTACAACCTGGCCACCACAGGACATGCGACCGAACTGCTCTACGCACATGAGGCCAACTACACCTTCATGTCGCATGGATTCGGGTTTGCCCTGCCTTCGCTGGAAGCGTTGTTCGGCCTAACGTTCAGCGCATACCGCGGACTGTTCTACTACATGCCCGTGTTGCTGGTCCTGCTCCTGTGGAAGCTGTGGTCCATCCGTTCTGTCCGTGACCTTCCACGTTCGGCACCGGTGATCGCCGCAGCGATCAACATCATCGTGGTGAGCGCTTATGCGATGTGGTGGGGCGGCTGGGCCTATGGACCCCGTCATCTGTGCGCCGCAGCCGTGCTGTTGATCGCGGCAGGACTTCCGCTGATCGGATTCGGACAAGCGATGGCGGCCTGCGTTGTTCGTCGCCTCCGTCATCGGGCTGTTCATGAGCTGGGCAGCGAAGAGCACCGTATGGTACTCGTTGCCAACCGAGGAACACCGACCCCTGTATGACATCATTCTTCCTCATCTCCGCCAAGGCGATTGGTCGCACTGGCAATGGCCTGTGTCCGCTGGACTTTCACCAATGATCTCCAGCTTTGCGTTCCTGATCCTGCTGTTCGGCGTGATCTTCGTGTTGAGCCGGATCGAATTCAGCGCATCGCGTCCTGCAACATGAAACACCTCTTCTTCTGCCCTTCGCTGCCCGTGGACGAGCTGGAGCTTCCCGATGAGGAAGCTCGCCACGCGACAGGTGTGCTTCGGCTACGCGAAGGCGACGTGATCGGCCTGCTCGACGGAAAGGGCACCCGCGCAGAAGCGGTCATCACCCATGCCGACCGCAAGGGCTGTGCTGTGCGCATCACCTCACGTTCAAGCTCAGCCTCGGAACGCTCATCATCCATCCACATCGCCGTAGCGCCCACCAAACAGATGGAGCGCTTCGAGTGGATGCTGGAGAAGTGCACCGAGATCGGTGTGGACCGCATCACACCGCTGATCACCGAGCGCACGGAGCGGGACAAGTTGCGCCGCGACCGCTTGGAACGCGTGCTGGTGAGCGCCATGAAACAATCACAACGCACGTGGCTTCCACGGTTGGATGAAGCGATCGCCATCAAGGAGCTGATCTCCGCCGAGATCCCACAACAACGTTCATTCGGTTGGTGCGAGGGCGATCACCGTCCGTTCACGCAGGTGTACCGGCCCACGGAACCGGCGATCATCCTCATCGGACCGGAAGGAGACTTCACGCAGGAAGAGGCTGCGGCACTTCTGGCCCGGGGGTTCTCCGCTGTTTCGCTCGGTGTTGCACGGTTGCGCACCGAAACGGCGGCGATCGCAGCCTGCACGTGGATGAACTTCGCGCAGCTTCCACGGTAACTTCGCGCCATGTCCTTCCGCTTCTTCGTCCTTTCCGTCATGGCCACATGTGCACATGCCCACATGAGCACATGCGCACAAGGCACTTACCAGATCGCCGTGCTCAAATACAACGGCGGCGGCGATTGGTACGCCAACCCCACGGCCGTGCCCAACCTGGTGAAGTACTGCAACGCCAACATCAACACCAACATCAACCCCGAAGTGCCCACCGTGGAAGTTGGGAGCCCCGACATCTTCACCTATCCGTGGCTCGATGTCACCGGTCACGGCAACATCATCTTCAGTGCACAGGAGGCGGAGAACCTGCGGAACTACCTGATCGGTGGCGGCTTCCTGCACATCAGCGACAACTACGGCATGGACAAATTCCTGCGGCCCGCGATGAAGAAGGTCTTCCCCGAACTGGAGTTCGTGGAGCTGCCGTTCGCGCATCCCGTCTACCACCAGAAGTACGACTTCCCGCGCGGTCTGCCCAAGATCCACGAGCACGATGGCACGGCCCCCCAAGGCTTCGGGCTTTTCTGGGAAGGCCGATTGGTGTGCTTCTACGACTTCGAATGCGACCTCGGCGATGGCTGGGAGGATGCCGGCGTGCACGGCGACAACCCGGAATTGCGGGCGAAAGCCCTGCAGATGGGTGCCAACCTTGTGCAGTACGTCTTCACGGGTCAGCAGAACTGAGTCAAACGGCGTCCTCTTCCGGGCTGTTGAGCTTCACCACGTGCTTGCGGGAACGCATGTTCAGCAGTTCCACCCCGAAGCTGAAGGCCATGGCCACGTAGGCATACCCCTTCGGGATCTCGCTGTGGTGGATGGGGTGCAGTCCCTCGAAGAAGAGCATGAAGCCCACCATCACCAGGAAGGACAGCGCCAGCATCTTCAACGCCGGGTGCTTCTCGATGAACTTGCTGATGGCATTGGCGAAGAAGAACATCACGATCATGGCGATGATCACCGCGATGATCATGATCTCCACATGGTCCGCGAGGCCGATGGCCGTTACGATGCTGTCGAATGAGAACACGGCATCCACGAGCAGGATCTGCACCACCATGGCAAAGAAGGCCTTGTTGGCGGTGGAGGGTTTCACGTGCTCTTCGCCGCCTTCCAGCTTCTCGTGGATCTCCTTCACCGCTTTGTACAGCAGGAAGAGACCGCCGAAGAACATGATGAGGTTGCGGATATTGAACGGATAGTCCGCGATGCGGAACAACTCGTTCTCGCCGTTCTTCACCAGCCAGCCCAGGCCGATCAGCAAGGCCGACCGCAGCAGGATGCCCCCGACCATCCAGATGCGACGGGCCCGCAACCGGTCCTTCGCCGGGATCCGGCCCAGGATGATGCTGACGAAGATGACGTTGTCGATGCCCAGCACCACCTCCAGCACCGTAAGCGTGAGCAGGCTGATCAGCGAACTGATCGGTAAAGAGGTCCTCCATGGTCGGTTTTGCGGTAACGAAGATGCGAAGTGGCGGGGTATCAGCTCCGGATTCGGACCACTCCATATCCGCCGCGACCTGTCGGAGCTTGGTCTGCATTCAGGCAGCGTCCTCCTCGTTCATGCGTCATCTTCTTGAAGACCGGCACGCGAGCGGAAGTTCCATTCAACAAAGCTTAAGGCCATGAAATCACCTCGCCACCCTGTTCACTCTGTTCCTAGCAAGCGCGGCCAGTGCGCAGATCACGAACGGCAGCTTCGAAACGAACGGCAACTTCACGCTGCAAGGCTGGGAATGGGCCTGCGGCGAACCACAACCTGTGATGGACGCGCCCAACGGCGGCGGCGTGTGGAGCGCATCCGTTCAACCCGGCCAGGCCAAGGGCTGCTTCCCAGCTACCTCTACCAACGGCTGCCGAATGCCCAGAACGGCGACATCCTCACGCTGAGCGGATGGGTGCGTTGTGCCGATGACGATGTGAACATCTGCATTGGGGCGTTCATCTCCTTCGGCTCGCTGAACAATGGCGTGTTCCACCTTGAGGAGACCACGGGCACATCCGAGACCGTGTGGAACTTCGTTTCCCTCGAGGATACGATCGAGGTGGGCTCCGGGGATACTGCCTTGGTGATCCTGAACTCCGGCTTCATCGGCGGGCCGATCAGCCCATTGTCCGGCTTGTTCGACGAGATCTTCGTGACCGGCCCTGAAGGCATTCATGCCCCCAACGTCCCACAACTGGGGCTGCGGTATGATGCAACCGGCAACACGCTGCTGGCCTCAGTGGCCGGACAGACCATTCGCGCGATCGATCTCTTCGACCTTACGGGAAGGAAGCTGCCACGCGCGTTCCGCTCCATGGGCGGTCGCACCTTGTCGATGCAGACCGCCGACCTGCCAGATGGTGTGTACATCGTGCACGTCAGCACGGAAGCAGGCGAGTGCGCGGCGCGCTTCGTCAAGCACTGATGGCCGCGCGCAACAGGCGCGAAACCTCGCCGGGACGGGTGAGCACCATCACGTGCTGTCCGCCTTTCACCAGTGATCCACCGGGAAACGCAAGGGCGTTATGATGTCCTTGTCGCCGTGGATCCGCACCAACGGTCCATGCCAGCGCGAACCCTTCCAGCGCATGATGGCGGCCGTGCCGCGCCGCAGTTGTGATGCTCCTTGTTTCCGGGCCATGTCGAACAACAGCACATCGATGCTCCGCTCGCGACGATCGAGGAGCCGCTTTACCGGCCACGCCGCACGCACGCTCCAATCGCGGATCACCCGGTGGAGGCCCAGCCGTGCGTTGATCCGCGTCAACGCATTCCATTCGTGCGGCCCCGTCCAGGAGGAGATCAGGATGACCTTCGTCGGGTGGGTGAACATCGCCAGCTCCTGCGCCACCATGCCGCCCATGCTCACGCCCACAAGCACATGCGGCTCTGCGGTGTTCACCTGCGTGGCCATGGCCTCGGCGATGTTCGTAAGCGTATCCGTCGGCCCGAACCGCGGCCATTCCAGCTTCTTCGCCGGCAGGCCATCCAGTTGAAGCCGATCGAACAGCCGCGCATCGCAGCCCACGCCCGGTAGCAGGTACACATTCATGTCGCCTGCAAAGGTGGTGTGTGAACATGGCCTCCGGGTGTTCCGTGAGACGAATAATTCACCCCGATCGGGTATGGTTCCGGGGGGTCAGGATGTACCCACCTTGCATCCACCGGAACAATGTCTGCCACTTGATCCCCACGGCCATGAAGCACCTCACCACCTTCACCCTCGCCACCTGCCTGGCGCTGTTGACCTCCTGCATGAAAGAGGAACTGGTGGCTCCCACCAAGGCCAACACCCCGACATCAAGCCGGACTGTGTGTTCCCGTTCGCGCCGATGCAACAGGTGACCAACGACGATCCCGGTGGGACAGAACCTGCACCCTTGGGCATGGGTCAGGCGCCGGCAGGCGATGATCAGCCGGTCTTCCGTGACCCGCACGGCTGGCCACCGACCATTCCCGATCTGCAGTATTAGCAGCCTTCAGAGCGACCGCAGAACGGCCAGTGCTTCCTCCATCAGGTCGTGCATCACCACATCCTCCTTCACGAAGGGCACCCGCTTGCGGAACTCGGCGTGCAGCTTTTCCAACATCGACGATGACCTCACCGGGCGCCGGAAGTCCAGCGCCTGTGCGGCGTTGAGCAGTTCGATCGCGAGGATGCGCTCCACATCCTGCACCACGGCCCAGGTCTTCAGCGCAGCGGCGGCGCCCATGCTCACATGGTCCTCCTGCCCGTTGCTGCTGTCGATGGTGTCCACGCTGTTGGGCATGCAGCGCTGCTTGTTGGCGCTCACCAGCGAAGCCGCCGTGTACTGCGGGATCATGAAGCCGCTGTTGATGCCGGGCTTCGCGACGAGGTAGGCCGGAAGCCCGCGCTGGCCACCGATCAGCTTGTAGGTGCGGCGCTCGCTGATGCTGCCCAGTTCGGCCATGGCGATGGCGAGGAAGTCCAGCGCCAGTGCCAGCGGCTGTCCGTGGAAGTTGCCTGCACTTACGATCAGGTCCTCGTCGTCGAACACGGTGGGATTGTCCGTCACCGATTCCAGTTCGCGCTCCACCACGCCTTGCACATAGGCGATCGCATCGCGCGAAGCACCATGCACCTGCGGAATGCAGCGGAAGGAATACGGATCCTGCACGTGCTTCTTCGCCCGTGCCATGAGCTTGCTGCCCTTGAGCAGCTCGCGCATGTGGCCCGCCACCAGCGGCCTGGCCGGGATGCGGGCGCACCGCATGCACCGATGCATGGAACGGTTCGATGCGTCCATCGTATGCATCGAGCGACATCGCCGCGATCACATCGGCCCAGTGCGCCAGCTTGTTCGCCTTCAGCGTGAGCAGCGATGCGTAGGCGTTCATGAACTGCGTGCCGTTCAGCAGCGCGAGCCCTTCCTTCGGCCCGAGCTCCAACGGCGCCCAGCCGAACTTCTTCAACGCCAGTGCCGATGGCATGCGCTTGCCGGCCACCACCACTTCGCCCAGTCCGATCAGCGGCAGGCAGAGGTGCGCGAGCGGCGCCAGATCACCGGATGCGCCGAGCGAGCCACGCTCGTACACCACGGGCAGCACATCGGCATTGTACATGTCGATGAGGCGCTGCACGGTGGCCGGGGCCACGGCGCTGTGCCCGAAGGCCATGTTCTGCACCTTCAGCACCAGCATGGCGCGGACGATCTCCGCAGGCACGGGATCACCGCTTCCGCAGGCATGGCTCATCACCAGGTTCTTCTGAAGCTGCGCGAGGTCCTTCTTGTCGATGCGCGTGTCGGCCAACGAGCCGAAGCCGGTGTTCACGCCGTAGATCGGCGCGTCGCTCTTCTTCAGCCGGTCGCGCAGGTAGTCGTGGCTGCGCTTCACGGCGGCGGCGGCCTCCTTGCTCAGCGCGATGGGGCTGTGCGTGTCGAGGATGTGTGCGAGCTCGGCGAGTTCGATGCCGACGGTTCCGATGAGATGGGGCTTCATGTTCTTCTTGGTAGGTCGACCCGGTGGGTCGACGGTACATGGGCGACGTTACATGGGCGATGGGGCATGGAAAAAGGGCGCTTTCAGGAGATCGCGCTGAGCAGATCGGCTTGCGGTACGGCCTTCTGCTCGCCGGTCTTCATGTCCTTGATGGTGATGGTGCCCTGCTTCATCTCGTTCTCGCCGAGGATGGCCACGAAGGGGATGTGCTTGTCGTCGGCATACTTGAACTGCTTGGCCATCTTCACGGCATCGGGATACAGCTCCGAGGCGATGCCCGCTTCACGCACGGTGCGCAGGAGCTTCAGGCAGGGCACGATGGTGGCCTCGCCGAAGTTGGCGAAGAGCAACCGCGTGCTGGCGCCAAGCTCCGCCGGGAACTTGCCGGTCTCCAACAGCACGTCGTAGATGCGATCGGCACCGAAGCTGATGCCCACGCCGCTCATGCCCTTCAGGCCGAACACGCCGGTGAGGTCGTCGTAGCGACCACCACCGCAGATGCTGCCGGGCATGGTGCCTTCGGCCGCCTTCACTTCGAAGATGGCGCCGGTGTAGTAGTCGAGGCCGCGCGCGAGCGTGGGATCGAATTCGAGCTTCGCGGACTTCATTGATGCCGACCGCATCGAAGGTGAACGCGAGATCCTTCAAGCCTTGCTGCGCTATGGCATGATGACGCCAGCCATTGCTCCAATTTCGGGCGTTGTTCGTTCCACGTTCCGCTGAGCGTCGAACAGCGGTGCGATGCGGGCGATCGCCTTCATCCGAAATGCCTTTCGACGCGCATCTCCTCCTCCACCTTCTCACGCCGATCTTGTCCAGCTTGTCGATGCGCGGTCACCATGTCCACGACCTTCTCCGGCTGACCGCTCACTTCGGCAATGCCGCTGAGCACTTTGCGATCGTTGATCTTCACCACAACGGACAGACCGAGGCCGGTGAACACATCATCGAACAACTGCACCAGTTCCACTTCGTTCAGCAGGCTCTTGCTGCCGATCACATCCGCATCGCACTGGTAGAACTCGCGGTAGCGGCCCTTCTGCGGACGATCGGCGCGCCACACCGGTTGGATCTGGTAGCGCTTGAAGGGGAAAGCTGATCTCGTTCTGGTGCTGCACCACGTAACGCGCGAAGGGCACGGTGAGGTCGTAGCGGAGGGCCTTCTCGCAGAGTTCGGATGCCAGACGACCGGGAGGCACGGGATCACCTGCGACCAGCCTTCGACTTCACGTTGGCATCGACTTCATGCCAGGCATCGCCGCTATTCAGGATCTTTGAAGATCGAACCGATCCCCCTCCTCACCGTATTTCCCGGTGAGCGTTTCCAGGTTCTCCATGGCCGGGGTTTCCAGCGGCAGGAAGCCGTACTTCTGAAAAACCTTCTCGATGGTGCCGAAGATGTACTTGCGGCGCAGCATCTCCACCGGGGAGAAGTCGCGCGTGCCTTTGGGGATGGAGGGCTTGGTGGCCATGGCCGCGAAAGTAGCCCTGGCGGATCAGAGCATCCGCACACGCACCGAAAGCCCTACTTGTCCTTCACGAAGCGCAGCGGCTTCAGCGGGCTGTTCGGCACCTGCAGAATGTACACGCCCATGCCCAGGTCGCCCATGTCAAGTGCCGTGCGGCTGCCCGTGATCCGTTTGCGACCCACCACGCTGCCGGTGGCGTTGTACACCAACAGTTCCCGGCCTTTCGCCAGGACCGATGGCACCTGCACCATGCCAGTCATCACCGCGAGGAATGATCCGCATATCCATCCGTTCCACTTCACCAACGGCCGTGGTCAACAGCGGACTGCGAAAGCTGAAGGCTTCGAGGAACACGCCACTGTCGAAGACCCCATCGGCCACATCGGCCACCACCACCTTGAAGTGATAGGCCTCGCCCGGCTCCACCACCGCGAACACGGTGAGGTTGGTGGTGAACCCATCGTACTGCACGAACTGCCCGGCGGGTATTTCATTATTGTAGTAGTACGTCGGGTTCACCAGCTCATTCACGTTGTTGATGGAGACCGTGGTGCCACCGGGCAGCGCCGCCACGTTCGTGGGCGTATCGAAGCCCGGTCCGGTGAGGTAGATGGCGAAGGCATCATTGAACGCTGAACCTGCGAACTCCATGTACTCCTCCGATCCGAAGGAAAAGTTGAACAGCAGCGTATCACCGGCGGGAACGCAATCGAACTCCAATCCGCACGCATCATAGGTCGGCCCCCCCACCGCGAAGTCCAAGATCCGCATCGCCGGCCGTGCCGAGATAAAGCCCGGCAGCTCCCTGGTCGTTCGGGCCGCTTACCAGATCGGCACTGCCATTGGTGAGCACCAGTCCCTCCGTGATGGCCAGTTCCGAGTTCCCGGTGAAGTACCCCATCGCCTGCGGTGCGCAGTTCACCACCACATTGGAAACGGTGACGTTGTACCCCTCCAGCAGCGTGGCAATGGTGCCGGTGGTGAGGCTGTCGGTGATGGTCAACTGTGCATTGGCGAACAACGGAAGGAACAGGACCAAGGCCAGGGAGTAGCGCTTCTTCATGCGGTTCGTTTATCCACCGAAGGTACGAAATGGAACAGGCCGCCCACTTCTGAAGCGAGCGGCCTGCCGACCAGAACTGTCCGAAGCTCCCGAGGCCGCGGCGCTGCTTCCGGGCCTACCTTTTCGAACAGAATGAAACTACGGTGTTCGACCGGTCGCATGGGCGAATTGCCCCGCCGATCATGCGCCCACGATCACAGGTCCACCGTACTTCGCCATCTTCGCGCCCGGAATGAAGAAGATCTCAGAAAGTCGCAAGGTGCTTGGCTCGGTCCCCGGTCAGCCGTTGAAGGAGCTCAATACCCTGTACAAGGGCTTGATGAAGAAGCATCACCCCGACCGCTTCCAGGATGAAAAGGAGCGCATGGAGGCCGAGACCATGAGCCAGCACATCATCGAGGCGTACAAGTTCCTGGAGAGCATCCACCCCGAAACGCACGCGGTGAACGCCCCCGAGTTCGAGAAGACCGTGGCCAGCAACATCGGCAACTGGCACTACAAGAGCATGACCTTGCACGTGACCTTCGGCGATGGCAGCGTTTACGAGTTCTTCGGCGTGCCGGTGAACGTGTACAACAAGTTCGTGAACACCAACGGCAACACGCGCTTCGCGAAGCGCCACATCTTCGAGAGCTACACGTTCCGCAAGATCAGCGGGCCGAAGGCCAAGGAGTGAAGATCGGAGCCCTCAGGGTCCCGTGATCTCGTCGAATGCACATACTGTTCCGGTGACCCTGAGGGAACACCGGGGGCGTTCCATCAGGGTCTCAAGCTGCGCCGGCCGTAGCCTTGGCCAAGGCAGGCAGTGGACCCTGATGCGCTGAGTTGTGGAGCCTCAGGGTCCCGTCGATCTTCATAAACGCACACCTTGTTGCGGAGACCCTGAGGGAACAGGGGTAATGAGCGCTCACACATACTTCACCGCCAGCACCTCCAGTTCCTGCGGCGCCGGGCCTTGTGCGAAGCTGAACTTCTCCCCTGCCCGCCTTCCCATCAAGGCACGGGCGATAGGTGCCAGAAAGGCGATGCGGCCCTCCTTCACAGAAGCTTCATCGGCGCCCACGATCGTGAAGGTGCGTGACTGACCGTTCTGCGGGCCACTGTTGAAGCGGAAGGTGACGCGCGCACCAAATCGCACATCATCGGGCGCGGGATCGGGTACCTCCACCACGCGCGCCGTGGCGATGCGCTCGTTCAACAATTCGAGTTTGCCATCGATCTCCGCCCATGCCCTGCGACGCACATCATCGCTCTCGTAAGGAAGTGAGCGTTCGCTTTCCAAGGCCGCTCGTTCTTCCAACAGCAACTGCAATCCACGCGGGGTCACGTTGTTCACCACCCCCGCAGGAAGCGGCGCGCGCGGCGGTATGAAGGGCGCCTCCTCCTGGTCATCCTCCCTGACGAATCCGCGGCTCATGGTCCAGCGAACATACGTCCACCTCCAGGGTTCGCACCCCGACCGAGGACCCAATTCATGGCCGGCTCACGCCGCAGACCTTATGAGATCCTTGATATTCCCTTCAGAATGAAAAAATACACTGGACGTTGTTTTGTAGCATGCAAAAGCTTCCGTTCATCCTTGCGCTCGCAGTGTTGCTTTCCTGCAACAAGGGAGACCCGGAAACGTCGAATGCGAATGCACAGGGCAACGGCAACGGGCTCGTGGTGAACGAGGTGATGGCCACTCATTCTGAGCAGGAGAATGAACTCGGAGAGGCGTCTGATTGGCTCGAACTGTACAATCCCGGTAACGAGTTCACACTAGTATCCGGGCAGTGGTTCGTGACCGATGATCCCGTGGGGGATCCTACAAATACGAGCTCCCCGAGGTCACCATCGGTTCAGAGGGTTATCTGGTCGTCTGGTGTGATGGACTTGATCAGGAAGGTGCGGATATACACACTAACTTCAAGTTATCGCCCGATGATGGATCGGTGGCGCTTGTATATACCGGGTCCCTCAACGACCCAATAGTAAGCGAGGCGCCGATCTCAGGATCCCCATCCCCCATCGTTTCCTTCGGCCGCACCCCTGATGGTACAGCCGTGTGGACCGCGCTTTCGCCTCCAACACCCGGAGGACCGAACGAGCAGCCCGTGGCAGCGGGCAACTGACCAGCCTGCTTCTGTGAATAGAAACAGGAGGCATTGGCCCAACCCGGCAGTGACCGGACCTCTCAAGATCTGATCCTCCGATCTTCTGATCGACCGCTCACCCCCGCACCAACTTCTTCGGTGGCCTTCGATATCCAGATCACACAAGCGTATACACTCGCTCGAGTTGGGATTCAGTGAATACGCATGAACACCTGACCTCTTCCGTGATCGCTTCCCCCGTCATACACCTCGGCGATCAAGCGATAGGCTCCGGCAAAGTCAGCATAGATGACCTTTTCGCGCTGCGTTCGCCCGCACCTCAAGGTGCACTTCACGTGCTTTCCATCCTGATCGAAATGGCAGGCACCGGTCCAACGCTCCTGCTCTGCATTCTCCTTCCATCCGATCCCACCCGAGCGATCCGATTCGATCTCGTTATGCAAGGTAACCTCACCGTTCTTCCCGAACGCGAGGACCTCCGAATAGACGACGCCGAAAATGGAACCACCATTGTGCATATCCGTCAATGCGAACGGCCCTGATCGGAACGTCATGCCCAAGCACCTTCGTGATATTCCATCGCCATAAGAACAAGACATCAACTCACCCCCGCACCAACTTCCGGTACTTGATCCGGTGCGGCACGATGTCGCCCACACGCTTCTTGTAGTTCTCCTGGTAGTCGCTGAAGCTGCCTTCGAACCAGTACACGTTGCTCTCGCTCTCGAAGGCGAGGATGTGCGTGCACACGCGATCCAGGAACCAACGGTCGTGGCTGATGATCACGGCGCAGCCGCTGTAGTCCTGGATGCCTTCCTCCAGCGCCCGCAACGTGTTCACGTCGAGGTCGTTGGTGGGTTCGTCCAGCAGCAGCACGTTGCTGCCGTTCTTCAGCGTCATGGCCAGGTGCAGGCGGTTGCGTTCGCCACCGGAAAGCACGCCGACCTTCTTGTTCTGGTCGGGTCCGCTGAAGTTGAAGCGGGAGAGGTAGGCACGGCTGTTCACCAGCGTGCCGCCAATCAGCATCATCTCCTGCGAGTTGCTGAGCACTTCCCACACGGTCTTCTCCGGCGAACAGGTCCTTGTGGCTCTGATCGACGTACGCTGATCTGCACGGTGTCGCCGATGGTCACGGTGCCGGCATCGGGTTTCTCTTCGCCCTGGATCATGCGGAACAGCGTGGTCTTACCCGCGCCGTTGGGACCGATGATGCCCACGATGCCCGCCGGTGGCAGCGCGAATGAAAGGTTCTCAAAAAGCAACCGGTCACCGAAGCCCTTGGTCACCTTGTTGAACTCGATGACCTTGTCGCCGAGGCGCTGGCCGTTGGGGATGTAGATCTCCAGCTTCGCTTCCTTCTCCTTCACGCTCTCGCCCTGCATCTTCTCGTAGTTCTGCAGGCGGGCCTTGCTCTTGGTGCGGCGGGCGCTGGCATTGCTGCGCACCCATTCCAATTCCTGCTTCAACACGCGCTGGCGCTTGCTCTCGGTCTTCTCCTCCATGGCCATGCGCGCGGTCTTCTGCTCCAGCCAGTTGGTGTAGTTGCCTTTGTACGGGATGCCTTCTCCGCGATCGAGTTCGAGGATCCAACCCGCCACATTGTCCAGGAAGTAACGATCGTGGGTGATGGCGATCACGGTGCCTTTGTAGCCGGCCAGGTGTTGCTCCAGCCAGGCCACGCTCTCGGCGTCCAGGTGGTTCGTCGGTTCGTCCAGCAGCAGGATGTCCGGACTTTGCAGCAACAGGCGGCACAGGGCCACGCGACGGCGTTCACCACCGCTGAGCACCTTGATCGGCGTATCGCCATCGGGCGTGCGCAGCGCGTCCATCGCCACCTCCAGCTTCTGGTCGATGTTCCAGGCGTCCGCCACTTCGATCTTGTCCTGCAGCACAGCCTGACGTGCGATGAGCTTATCCATCTTGTCCGGATCGCTCATCAGCTCCTCGTCGGCGAACTTGGCGTTCACCTCCTCGTATTCCGCCAAGAGGTCAGTGATCGGCTTCACGCCTTCCTTCACGATGTCCAGCACGGTCTTCGACTCGTCCAGATCGGGCTCCTGCTCCAAGTGGCCGATGGTGTAACCGGGGCTCAGGTGCACATCGCCGTCGAAGCTCTTGTCCTTGCCCGCGATGATGCGCATGAGCGTGGACTTACCGCTGCCGTTGAGACCGAGGATCCCGATCTTGGCGCCGTAGTAGAATCCGAGGTAGATGTCGTTGAGGATCTTCTTGCCGGAAGGGAGGGTCTTGCCCACCTTCACCATATTGAAGATTATCTGTCTGCCTTCTTCTGCCATGTGATGGGGCGATGTTCAGGTCGCCTTGTTTTTTTTACCGTTTGTGCGAAATCGGGTCCTCTCGTCCCGGTCAGGGGCGCGAAGTTTCGCGCCCTACCGGGCCGCGAATATCTCCAACCTCTTCCAATCCTTCACCTTCGCAAAGGTCGTTGTATCCAGCCCTTCCATGCCGTTGTGTTTCAACACGCTCTCCAGGGTCTGCCCATCGGCGGGGCCCACCAAGGCGAACAAACGCCCGCCCGGCCCCGGCCCCACGTGCACGGAACGACGGTCCTTGCCATGCGCCATCAGGTGGAATTCCAACGCCGCTTCGTTGGGGAACTGGGTAAGGACGCGGTCGTTCGGCCGGAGGATACCCTGGAACCAATCGGCGGCCGAACGGGCATCATCCTCGCGGACAATGCGGTCCTTGGCCCCCGATATACCAAGCCAGCCCATGCCCGCCAGGATCACCACGCTCGCCAACATGGTGCGGAACCGCTTGGAAAAACCAGCATACACCTTCTCTTCGATGAACTTCAGGGCATAGAACAAGGCGATCGCGGAGCTCATGTGCAGATTGAAGAGGACGTAGGTCCAGATCCTTGGTGGGCCCACCATGCTTTGGAGGATGGTGAAGGGCACGGCTCCCAACACCAAGGCGATGAACATGATCCGGTATTTACCGCTCACATAGGCGGCGTAGATCATGCCCGCAAAACCCAACAGGCTGATCAGCGTGAGGGACGTGTCATTGAAATATGCCCACAGCTCGAAGGCCTTGTCCTGGTGGGTGGAAACAAAGCTCTCCCATGTGTTCTCGCCCATGGTCGGATGATGCAGCAGATGGTCCAGGCTGTGAACGATCACCACGGGCGTATACACGGCGGCCGTGAGCAGGATGAACGCCATCAGGGAGATGGCCAAACGCATGAGCCGACGCCTCACGGAAGTTTCATAGTTCGTCATCAAGTACAGCAGCAGCCAGATGTAACAGGCGATGGACGCGTAGATCATGGTGGGCACCGCCCACATGCCCAGCGTATTGAACACCGCCACCAACAGCGCACCCACGATGTTGTTGCTCTTGGCGAAGTACCGCCCGGCCAGCATGGCGCAGATCATGAACAGCCAGGTGAGGCTGTAACCGCGAGCCAGGGCACTGTATTCGATAAGCGCCCCGCTGGCCGCCACCAAGGCCATCGCCATCAGCCCGATGTAGCGGTTGAACATGGCCCGCACGAACACATAGAACAAGGGCATCACCGCGACCCCGGCAAGCAGCGCAGGCAGGCGCAGGCTCCAGAGGTGCACACCGAAGATGCCCGTGCTCAGCTTCACCAGCACGGTGTGCAGGATGTGGTTGTTCGGGTAGCTGTAGTTGGAAAGGATGAAGTGAAGCGGCTGCGTGGCGTAGTACGTGTAGGTGAAGGCTTCATCGTAGATGATCCCCAGCCGCATCTGTGAAATGCGGAACACCGTGCCCACGAAGATGACGAACAGCACCCAGCGCACATGCGATCGGCTGGTGCGCTTCACCAACTCTCCCCATCCCTCGCGCAAGTCCACTTTGAACTCCGACCATTGCCCGGCTCTCGCCTCCGTGGCGGTGAACATCCGCCGCGTCAACAGGCCCAAACCGGCTGCCAGCACCGCCAGCAAGGTTCCCACCCAACGCAGGTTCCGCGTGATGCGCCCATGAAGGAAGCGATCGAAGCTCTCCACCGATCCGTCAGGTGCCTGTGCATCCACGTAAGTCTTCATGGTCGCGAAGTTCACCCGTGCCGACCACAGGCAGGCGACCGCCAGCAGCACCATGGCACCCAGCCCCATCCACCACATGATCCGCCAATTGAGCACGTCCAAATGTAGAAGAAGCCCCGATGCCGTTCCTGCTTCCCGTGCGCACCTTTGCACCTCCGGACCCGTATGGCCGGTCATTCATCCATGGAACGCATCACTGAGAGCACTTCCCGCTACAACGACCTGGAACGCATGTCCACGGCCGATCTGCTGCGCAACATCAACGCCGAGGACCGCACCGTGCCCGAGGCCGTGGGACGTGTGATGAAGGATATTGAGAACGTGGTGGACGCGGTGCATGAGCGGATGTCACGAGGAGGCCGGCTGTTCTACATGGGCGCGGGTACCAGTGGCCGCCTCGGCATCGTGGACGCGAGCGAATGCCCGCCCACCTTCGGCGTGGCGCATGGACTGGTGATCGGCCTGATCGCCGGGGGTGATCAAGCCATACGCAAGGCGGTGGAGTTCGCGGAAGATGACACGGAACAAGGGTGGAAGGACTTGCAGGAACATCAGGTGGGGCCTGATGACACGGTGGTGGGCATCGCCGCGAGCGGAACCACACCGTATGTGATCGGCGCGCTGGAGGCCTGCAACGCACAGGGCATACTGACCAGTTGCATCACCTGTAACCCCGGTAGTCCAGTGACCAGCGTTGCGAAGCTTCCCATCGCCGTGGCCGTGGGACCCGAGTTCGTCACCGGCAGCACGCGGATGAAAAGCGGTACAGCACAGAAGCTCGTGCTCAACATGATCAGCACCAGCGTGATGATCAAACTGGGCCGCGTGAAGGGCAACCGCATGGTGGACATGCAGTTGAGCAACCACAAGCTGATCGACCGCGGAACGCGCATGGTGATGGACGGCCTGAAAGTGAGCTACGAAGTGGCCAATGAGATGCTGCGGCATTACGGCAGCGTACGCAGGGCCATCGAGGCGGGGCATACCCTTTGAGCGTAACGCAGTTGCGGTTTGGGCTGCAGGCCTCAGGCTGCAGGATCGGTTGACGCAGTCGCGGTTCTGGCCGCAGGCTTCAGGCCGCAGGCTGCAGGCTTGGTTGACGCAGTCGCGGTTCTGGCCGCAGGCTTCTGGCCGCAGGCTTGGTTGACGCAGTCGCGGTTCTGGCCGCAGGCTTATGGGCCGCAGGTGATGCTCTGGCCTGAAACCATGGCCGCTATTTCTGCAGGATGCTCATGAAGCCTTGCAGCATGCGCTGTTCCTTCCGAATAAGTTCGAGCGCCGCATCTCGCTTTTCAGCGGTGGACCATCTGCGGCGTTCAACGAACAGTAGCTGCGTCTCCAGTTCGAATGCCGAGCCGAGCGCGATCTCGATGAAACGGTACTTATCCTTTTCGCTTCTCCTGGAATTGCCTTCAGCAATGTTCGACGGAATTGAAAGCGATGAGCCGCTCAGTTGGTCGATGACCTTCTGACCGCGCTGCCATGGAATGTCCTCGATCACGGCATACACCAGGTCGGCGAGGTCCATTCCGGTTTTCCAAATGTCGAGTTTCTTGAAGTCCTTCATTGGATCGCAGTTTCCCGAAATATCGAAAACGCAGCGGATACCCAACGACCTTGAAGCTGGACAGCGCCTCCGGTGATCGAGCCTGAGGCCTGTGGCCTGAAGCTGAAAACATGAAGTCAACCACCCCCGGTCACCCTACTTTTACACCGTGCACACCCTCGAGCCCTTCTACAACTGGCGCCACCGCTACACGGCGGAAGAGGATGAGCGTTCGCCGTTCTTCGGCACGGAGCACAGCGAGTTCGAGTTCACGCATGCGGTCTACGACCACGCCATCCATCCGCAATGGGATGAGTTCGGTAGTGAGACCTTGTATATGAAAGTGCTTTTTGCGGATTACGACGAAGGCTGTGTGATCATCGAACTCATCGGCGAGTGGAACGACCTGCTGGGCAACGACATCATGTTCCTCAAACGCGACATCGTGGAGCCGATGATGTCCCATGGCATCAACCGCTTCATCCTCATCGGCGAGAACGTGTTGAACTTCCACGCAGGCGACGAGGAGTACTACAGCGAGTGGTTCGATGAGGCCAACGACAATGACGGCTGGATCGCGATGCTCAACTTTCGCGAACATGTGCGCGATGACATGAAGGCCGCCAACATCGACCAGTACTTCCTCATGGGCGGACAGCTGGACCAGACGGACTGGCGCACCTTCGAGCCGGAGGACCTGGTGGAGAAGATCAGCGGCTTCGTACAGCGCCGGCTCAGCGCCTGAGGAGCATCTCCAGGACCACCCGGTCGATCGGCAAGCTCACATCCTCCACGCGTGTGGTCCTCAGGTCGAGCCACCGGAACGACTCTTCATCCTCCACTTCCTGCTTGAAGTTGAAAGGCACTGCGCTCACCGGGAGCAACAGAGGATCGGCCACGCTGAAGGTGTAGTAGATACTGATGATCTGCTGCCCAGGGCGGAATGCGCTCTCCTGAAAGAAGTCCGTGGTATAGAAGTGCTCCACATCGACGGCCTCCACGCCGATCTCCTCCCGCACTTCGCGGATCAAACAGTCCTTGGGGCCTTCGCCGAACTCCAGTCCGCCGCCCGGGAATTTGGTGATGCGTACCCTGGTCGTTCCTTTCAAGCCGGGGGCGTTGATGATCTCATCGGCCACGAGCAAACGGCCCTCATGCACCAGCAGGCCATAGACGCGGACGTTGAACGGTGAACTCATGGCACCAAAGGTCGCGTTGCCCGCAACATCTGCCGCTTTCCGGGTGGACCGGGCACACGATCCACTGTAAAACCCGCGGCCAACATCGCCCTGCGCACATTGCCCTTCGCACAATAAGTCACCAGGATCCCACCAGGTCGCAACGCATCATGCATGCAGCGGAACACGTCCTCCGTCCAAAGCTCCGGCTGTGTCCTCGGTGCGAACGCATCGAAGTACACGATGTCATATCGCTCGACCTCGCGCAACGCGCCTGCGGAAACAGCGGATCGCCTGAACGTGAATGTATCGGCCATTTGCTGTTCCGCACCTTCCGGCGCACGCATCATCTCCAGAAAGCTGTCGCGCAGGTCGGGCCGCAGGAGTGCCCCCGGATGATCGATCTGCACGAGAACGTCCTGCTGTACCGGATACGGCTCCAGGGCGGTATAGCGCACGGACTTGTCGCTCTCCATGGCATGGATCCACGTGAGCAACGCGTTCAACCCCGTGCCCAGGCCCACCTCCAATACGTCAATATGTTTTGCGGCCACATGCTTCAAACCCTTGTCGATGAACACATGCATCGACTCCTGCACCGCGCCATGCACGCTGTGGTGGAATACATCCAGCTGCTCGCTGCGCAGGGTGAATGATCCATCGCGTGTGCGATAGGGAACAAAGTCGAGCGGCGGTGTGTACACGGGCAACTATGGATGATCGGGCCTAATTTCGCGCATGCGCCCGTTCCCTTCGCTCCTGATCGATCCTCTTCGTGCTCCCCTTCCCTGCCGGCGCCCAACAATGGATGGACATGATGCACGACCCCGCGGTGAACGTGCATGATGTGCAGGCGGCCTTCAACGAGCATTGGGACGGCCGTCCGTATGAGCGTGGCAAGGGCTTCAAGATGTTCAAGCGCTGGGAGTGGTGGATGGAGCAACGCACCTACCCCAGTGGCATGCGCCCCGATGCGGCAGTGTTCAACAAGGCCGTGAAGGACGCGAAGGCCATGGATCATCTGCTGGGCGCGAAGAGCAACGCCAACTGGCAGCCGCTCGGGCCTTACACCTGGACCAACGGGCCAGTGGCTACAACCCGGGCAATGGTCGCGTGAACTGCACAGCGGTGGACCCGAACAACGCGGCCACGCTCTATGCCGGCGCTGCCACAGGTGGGCTGTGGAAGAGCACCGACAACGGCCTCACCTGGGCTGCGCTTTTCACCGATCAACCAACACTGGGCGTCAGCGGTATCGCGATCGACCCCACGAACAGCAGCGTGATCTATTGCGCCACCGGCGATGGCGATGGCAACGACACCTACAGCATGGGCGTGATCAAGAGCACCGATGGCGGCGCTTCGTGGACCACCACCGGGCTCAATTGGGCCACCACGGCCGCGCGCAACACACGCATGCTGCGCATGAGCCCCGCGGATCCGCAAACACTCTTCTGCGCTGCGAACAACGGTCTTTGGAAGACATCCGATGGCGGTGGCGTGTGGGCGAAGGTGGCCGATGGATCCTTCCATGATGTGGAGTTCAAGCCCGATGACCCCGGTGTGGTATACGCCTGCGGCGACCAGTTCTACCGCAGCATCGACGGTGGCTCCACCTTCACCACCACAGGCGCCGGACTGCCAGCGGCCACCCTGGTGAACCGCATGCGCATCGCGGTGTCCGCCGCCGATCCGATCAAGGTGTACGTGCTCTGCGGCAAGGAAGTGGACGGCGGTTACCTCGGCCTCTACCGCAGCACTGATGGCGGTTCCAACTTCACACTGCGCAGCAGTTCGCCGAACATCTTCGGCTACGAGGAGCACGGGCAGCGACAGCGGCGGGCAGAGCAATTACGACATGGCCCTGCGCCGCAGACCCGCCAACATGAACAACGTGTGGGTCGGCGGCATCAACGTGTGGAAGAGCGCGAACGGCGGTGCCAACTGGGCCGTGCACGACCGATTGGGTGTTCAATGGACAGTCCCCGTATATGCACGCCGACATCCACAGCCTGGACATGGTGAACGGTGCGCTCTACTGCGGAAATGATGGTGGCCTGTTCCGCAGCACTGATGCGGGAACGACGTGGAACGACCTGAGCGCCGGCCTGCAGATCACGCAGTTCTACCGCCTCGGCGGAAGCGAACTGGACGCCGATCGCTCATCATCGCCGGAGCGCAGGACAATGGGATGAACCTGTGGAACGGAATGGATTGGACGCACGTGATGGGCGCCGACGGCATGGAGGGCGCCGTGGCGCCGGATGACCCTGACATCATCTATGGCTGCTTCCAGAACGGGGGCATCAGTCGCAGCGATGATGGAGGCCAGACCTTCAACAACATCGGCTTTCGATCACCGAGGAAGGACCCTGGGTGACGCCGTACGTGATCGACCGCAATGATCCGCAGGTGGTGATCGCCGGCTTCAGGAACCTGTGGCGTTCCACCGACCGTGGCGATACGTGGACCCAATGGACCACCGTGAATACATCGCGCGCCGTGCGGGCCATCGCCATCGCCCCCTCGAACAGCGACGTGGTGTATTACTGCAATGACAACTGGATGCGCCGCACGGATAACAATGGCGGCACCTGGCTGGCAGCGAGCACCGGACTTCCCGACGCCGCCATCAGTTCCATCGCCGTGGATCCCGCACGATCCCTGCATGTGTTCGTGTGCCTTAGCGGCTACATGCCGGGGCAAAAGGTGTACGAGAGCGCGGATGGTGGTGCCACGTGGACGAACATCAGCGGCAACCTGCCCAACGTGCCCGCGAACACGATCGTGTACCAGGAAGGAAGTAACGATGGCATCTATGTCGGCACCGACCTCGGCGTTCTCTACACGGACAACACGCTCAGCAACTGGCAGCCCTTCAGTCAGGGTCTGCCGCGGCTCGCGGTCACGGAGTTGGAGATCAACGCAAACGGCCGCGAAGCTCCGCGCCGCCACCTATGGACGTGGGTTGTGGGAAAGCGACCTGTATCAAAGTGTGAGCGCTTCGCCCTCGGCTGCGTTCAGCTTCACGAGCACGGGCAATTGCGTGGGCGACCCCATCCTCTTCGCCGATGCCTCGCTCAACGCCGCTCCCGGCTGGTCCTGGACCTTCGACGGTGGCACACCCTCCACCAGCGCGGAGGCCAACCCCGCCGTGGTGTTCAACTCGCCTGGCGATCACCTGGTGACGCTGAGCGTGACCAACCCATCCGGCACCGATACCTATTCCTCGACAGTGCCCGTATCCATCGAACCCAACCGGATCAACCTCGCCTTCACGTTCGACGATTATCCGGGGGAAACGAGCTGGACCATCACCGATGACCTGACCGCCGAGGACGTGGCCATCGGCGGACCCTACACCGGGCTGAACGCCGGAAGCACCTTCACCGATCACGTCTGCCTGCCTGCAGGCTGCTACACCTTCACCATCAGCGACAGCTATGGCGACGGCATGTGCTGCGACAATGGCGACGGCTCCTACACCGTCGGCAACCCACAGCAAGGGCAGCTCGCCAGCGGAGGAAGCTTTGCCCATACCGCGGCCGCGTCATTCTGTGTGGATCTCTCCACTACGATCAGCCCAAGCACCACGGACCGTACGCTACGGGTGCAGCCGCTCGATGATAGCGGACGTTACCTGCTGTCGCTACCCGGGCTCAACACGGGTTCACGACGTACGTCTTCGATGCTGTGGGGCGCGCAGTGCCAACATGCGATCGGACGCGTTTCCGGCGAATGAGTTGATCGTGGACCTGCGCGACTTGCGCAGCGGGCACCTTTTTGGTCCGTTGCAGGGCACAGAAGCGGCTTGGACCGCCCGGCTCGTGAGGCAGTGAGGCTGCCATCGCTGAATTTTTAACTATCTGTCTATCAGCTCATTTCGTGTGCGTCGGAGGATATTGTTTAACTTATTATCACATTTGTTGAACATTTCATGGGAGGTCGATGTTCTCCCTGCACACAACCGAACAAACCATGAAAAACCTTCCGAACTCTTGGACTAACGGCCGCCCTCCTTCTGGCGGCTGGCGCTGCCACGGCGCAGACCGCCCGTGTGCAGGTGATACATAACTGTGCCGACGCCGCCGCCACGCAGGTGGACGTGTGGCTGGACAACACGCTCCTGCTGGACAACTTCGCGTTCCGCACGGCGTCGCCCTTTGTAGATGCACCAGCAGGTGTGCAGTTCACGGTGGGCATCGCCCTGCCGAACAGCACGCAGGCCAGTGAGGCCATCTACCAGGAGAACTTCACCCTGGCCGATGGTGGTTCCTACGTGATCGTGGCCAGCGGTATCGTGAGCGGCAGCGGTTACATGCCAGCCACGCCCTTCTCCTTGGAAGTGTTCGCCGCAGCGCAAGAAGCTGCCGTGAACCCCACGAACACGGACGTGCTCGTGTTCCACGGCTGCACCGATGCTCCTACGGTGGATGTATTTGAGAGCGCTGTGTTGAACACGACCGCGGTGGACAACGCCAGCTATGGCGACTTCGCCGGTTACCTCGCCTTGCCAACGGCTGATTACACCGTACAGGTGCGCACGGCCGACAACGCGGCCATCGTGGCGACCTACGCTGCTCCGCTTGCGACGCTCGGTCTTAACGGTGCTGCCCTTGCAGTGCTCGCCAGTGGCTTCCTGAACCCCGCGATGAACAGCAATGGCCCCGCTTTCGGCCTCTGGGTGGCGCTGCCCGCTGGCGGACCGCTCGTGCAACTGCCGCAGGTGGCCAACCCCACAGCTCGCGTGCAAGTGGTGCACAATTCCGCCGACCTCGCTGCCAGCCAGGTGGACGTCTATCTCAACGACCAGCTTCTTCTGGACAACTTCGCCTTCCGCACCGCCTCGCCCTTCGTGGACGCTCCGGCCACCATCGCCTTCACCGTGGGCATCGCCCCGGCATCCAGCACTTCCTCTGCTGATGCCATCTACACACAGGACTTCACGCTGGCCGAGGGCGAGACCTACGCCGTGGTGGCCAGTGGTATTGTCAGCGGCTCGGGATACAGCCCCGCGCAACCCTTCGTACTGAACGCTTTCGCCGGAGCACGTGAATCGGCCATGATGCCACTGAACACGGACGTGCTCGTGCTACCATGGCAGCACAGACGCTCCCACAGTGGACGTATATGAGAGCGCCGTGCTGAACGCCACCGCCGTGAACGATGCGAGCTACGGTGATTTCGCAGGTTACCTCGAACTGCCCACCGCCGACTACACCTTGCAGGTGCGCACGGCTGACAACAGCGCCATCGTGGCCACGTACGCAGCACCCCTCCAGACCCTCGGTCTGCAAGGCGCCGCGCTTACCGTGTACGCCAGCGGCTTCCTGAACCCCGCCGTGAACAGCAACGGTCCAGCATTCGGTCTCTGGGTGGCCCTGCCCGCCGGTGGAGCGCTCGTTGAACTGCCCTTGGTGGCCAACCCCACCGCTCGTGTGCAAGTGATCCACAACAGCGCGGACCTCGCTGCTGCCACCGTGGATGTGTGGTTGAACAACACCCTGCTGCTGGACAACTTCGCCTTCCGCACCGCTTCGCCCTTCGTAGACGCACCTGCGACGATCGACTTCAACGTGGGTATCGCTCCGGCCAACAGCACCAACAGCGCTGATGCCATCGCCAACTTCACCTACAACCTCGAAGAGGGCGGCACCTACATCATCACCGCCAACGGTATCGTGAGCGCCACCGGCTACAGCCCGGTGCAACCCTTCAACCTGTATGTGAACGCCGATGCGCGTGAAGCCGCCAACACGGCCGGCAATACTGACATCCTGGTATTCCATGGCTGCACCGATGCCCCAGTTGTTGATGTGGCTGAGACGGCCGTGCTCGGTGGCACCACCGTGGTGAACGACCTGGCCTACGGCATCTATACCGACTATCTGGAAGTGCCCGCCGCGGATTATGTGCTGCAGGTGCGTACCGCCGATGGCACCCCGCTCGTGAGCTACCAGGCGCCCCTCGCCACGCTTGGCTTGGCGAACGCCGCCATCACCGTACTTGCCAGCGGTTTCCTTGACCCGATGATGAACAGCAACGGTGCATCCTTCGGTCTGTGGGTCGCCCTGGCCTCCGGCGGTGCGTTGGTGGAGCTTCCCCTCGCCACCGGTGTGAACGAGAACGATGCCGACCTGAGCGCCCTCAGCGCATGGCCGAACCCCGCCAATGATCTGGTGAACATCAGCTTCGATGCCGTGCGCGACGTGCGCACCGCCATCGCCATCACGGACCTGAGCGGTCGTGTAGTGCTGGAGGTGGGCAGTGTTCAATTGCAGCAGGGCGCCAATCGCCTCGCGGTTGACGTGGCCGGCCTGAACGCCGGTGTGTACCAACTGAGCATCAGCAACGAGAACGGTCGTCGTATCCTGCCCTTGCAGGTGGTGCGCTGATCTTCTTGTACCTGACCAGGCGCGGGGCCTTCCGGGAGGAGGGCCCCGCGCCGTTCAGGGTCGTGCGAACATTCCGGATCATCGTTCGTTCTTCACGTGAAACGCCACCCTAGCTTCGCCCCGATCACATGGGTCCCTATCTCAACCGCTTCAGCATCCGCGACCTGGAGGAGTTCTCCGGCGTGAAGGCCCATACCATCCGCATCTGGGAGCGTCGCTATGGCATCCTCGAACCCGACCGTACGGACACGAACATCCGCACCTACGGCCTAGGACGAATTGAAGACGATCCTCAATGTCGCTTTCCTGAATCGCTACGGGGTGAAGATCTCCAAGATCGCAGCGCTGTCCGAAAAGGAACGTGATCGGTCGGTGAAGGAACTGGCCGAAAAGCAAGGCAGTACCGGATGACGCGCTGAACGCGCTTGAAGCTCGCCATGGTGGGCTATGACACCGAGGGCTTCGAACGCACCTCGGCCGCCTACCTCGAACGCGAAGGCTTCCGCAACCTGGTGGAGCGCCTGTACGTGCCACTCCTGGAATGCATCGGCCTGCTCTGGCAGAGCAACTCCATCTGCCCTGCGCAGGAACACTTCGTGAGCAACCTGGTGCGCCAGAAGCTGATCGCCGCGATCGATGGCCTGCGACCCACTGAACCCGGCTCTGGAACCACGCACGTGCTGTACCTGCCCCAGGACGAGATACACGAGCTGGGCATGTTGTATGTACACTACCTGCTTCGCGCCCGCGGTGAACGGGTGGTGTTCCTCGGACAAAGCGTTCCCAAGGACGACCTGGCACAGGTGGTGGAACAGTTCACCGGTCCGGTGCGCTTCATCTCCATCTTCACGGCGTTCCCGCAAAGTGATTCCGTGGCAACCTACCTGGCTGATCTTCGCAAGGCCATGCCCGACAAGCGCGTGAGCTTCCTGGTGACAGGCTCGCGGGTGGTCGCGGCACAATTGGACAGTACACCTCCCGGCGTCATGGCCAAGTCCACCTTCAAGGAACTGGTCGCTGCGCTGTTCTGATCCCTAACTTCCCGCGGTGCGAAGTTCCACCGCATTCCTTCTCCTGCTTGTTCTGTCCGCCTCGTGCGCATCGGATCCCACATCGCGGTACGTAGCGGACCGGCATGGTCGCGTGCGTGCGATCGTGGAGGAGCGCGCCGGTCAAAAGCATGGCACGGTGAAGCAGTATGCGGCCGACGGCACCGTTCGCCTTACGGGTCGATATGTGAAGGATGTGCGCAATGGATGGTGGAAAGGAACCGACAGTGCGGGCCAGCTTCGCTCGCTGGTGCATTTCGAACTGGGACTGAAGGAAGGACTGCAGTGCTATTGGGGGCGCCGAGGAACGATCACGCGTGTGGAGTCGTTCGTGCATGGAGAGCCTGATGGCGCACTGATCGATTTCCTGGAGGACGGGAGGCCTGCCCTGTGGACGCACAAACGGAACGGCAAGGCCCACGGCCCGCATTATCACTGGTGGTTCAAGGATGGCCGCACATCGTCCGTGCTGATGGGCAGGTTCGACAACGACGTGTACGATGGCCGTTGGATGGAAGCGGACACCACCGGCCACCTGTTCTGGATGGCCGATTACGACCACGGCAAGCTTGTGCGCACGCTCGTGGAGCGGAAACACGGCCGCTAGGGCAGCACCTTCCCCGGATTCATGATGCCCGCCGGATCGAAGGCGTGCTTCAGCGCGCGCATCAGCGCCAGTTGCCTTCCGTTGAAGGCGATGTCCATGTAAGGCCGCTGCACCAGACCGATGCCGTGCTCGCCGCTGAGCGTACCGCCGAGCGACACGGTGAGCTGGAAGATCTCGCGGATGGCCTTGGGCAGTTCATGCTCCCAGAACGCATCGCTCAGATCACCCTTGATGATGTTGACGTGCAGGTTGCCATCGCCAGCATGGCCATAGCACACCGACGTGAATCCGTAGCGCGCACCGATGGCCTTTACACCTTCCAACAAGCGCGGCAGCTCGAAGCGCGGCACCACGGTGTCCTCCTCCTTGTACACACTGTGCGCTTTCACGCTCACGGGCACACTGCGCCGCAGTTTCCATAACGCGTCCTTCTCGCCGTTGGTCTCGGCGAACAACACCTCGCCCGCGCCATGCGCCTCCATCACGCCGAGGATCGCTTCGCAATCGCGCATGAGCACATCGCCATGCCCGCCATCCACCTCGATCAACAGATACGCACCGGGAATGGTGTTCACCTGTGACGGCAGACCCTCCGTGAAGCGCATGGTCCAGGCGATCGCATCGCGCTCCATGAACTCCAGAGCACTGGGCGTGATCCCCGCGCGGAACACGGCGCTCACCGCTTCACACGCCCTCGTGGGGCTCTCGAAGGGCACCAGCATCAACCGGGTCTCCTTCGGCATGGGCACCAGCCGCAGTACCGCCTTGGTGATGATGCCCAGCGTGCCCTCGCTGCCTACCATCAATCGGGTAAGGTCGTAGCCCGTGCTGTTCTTCAGGGTGTTCGCGCCGGTCCAGATCACTTCGCCATCGGGCAGCACCACTTCCAGGTTCAGTACCCAGTCCCGGGTAACGCCGTACTTCACGGCGCGCGGACCACCCGCGTTCTCGGCCAGGTTGCCGCCGATGGTGCAGCTGCCCTTGCTGCTGGGATCGGGCGGGTAGTACAGGCCCTTCGCCGCGACGGCGTCCATCAGGTGCTGCGTGATGACGCCCGGCTCCACGGTCACCTGCAGATTCCGTTCGTCGATGTCCACGATCGTATTCATGCGGTCCAGCGCCAGACCAACGCCACCCTGCACGCTGAGGGCACCGCCGCTGAGGCCCGTGCGACCGCCGATGGGCGTTACCGGAACTTCGTATTGCGAACACAACTTCATGGCCGTGGACACCTCCGCTGTGGTCCGAGGCCGCAACACCACGTGGGGCGGGTGTACGAGGTCCTCGGTTTCGTCGTGACCATAATGCGCACGGTCGTCCTCGCCCAGCAACACGGTATCCTGGGGGAGTGCCGCAAGCAGGGCTTGGGTGAATCCTGTTGGAAGCGGAGCAAGGGTGGCGGCCATGGGTGCGAAGTTGGGATCACAGCCCCCTTCCGCTCCCCTTTTCAGGTGATTTTTTCCCACCGAAGCCACGTGTCTTCCGGAGATCACCTACCTTTTCCATTGCTCTTCCCAGGGACACAGGCATCCGGAGTGTGGTTGTCTGCGTCCTATTCACACCAATACCCTGCATCATGAAGGCACTGTTACTCTTCTTGCTGATGGTTTGCCTCTGCTTCCCTGCAAAGGCCCAGAACATCGGCATTAATGCGGATGGAGCCACGCCCAATGCCAGTGCACTGCTCGATATCGACGTGAGCGGCTTACCGGCGGCGAACAAGCGCGGGCTGCTGATCCCGCGTGTGGCCCTCACCGCCACCAACGTGGCCGCCCCGATCCCCGCGCCGGCCACTTCGCTGCTGGTGTACAACACGGCCACCGCCGGTGTGCCGCCCACTAACGTGCTTCCCGGTTTCTACCATTGGAACGGTGCGGCATGGGTGGCGATGCTGAGCGGAAACCCGGGCTGGACGATCCTGGGTAACGCCGGCACCACGCCGGCCACCAACTTCCTGGGTACCACGGACGCGGCCGATCTGGTGGTGCGCACCCAGAACCTGTAACGCATGCGGGTGATGGCAGCGACCGGCCGCGTGGGCATTGGCACCGCTGCGCCTGCCACCACCTTGGAAGTGAACAGCGGCGCAGTGCTGGATGCCATCTACGGCCATAGCACGGCCGTGGGCGGTTACTTGGGACGCGAAACGAACATCACCATCGGCAATCCACCCCAGACCTTGCTGGGTGCGGGTGTCTATGCCAACAATCCGGCTGCGGGCTATACCTCCGCGTTCGCCCAATCCTCCGGGGCAGCAACTGTCGCCGCCCAGATCAGCTATTCCGATGTGTGGATCGGCTCATACAACTATGTGCAGAACAACACAGCCACCTTCAACCCGCCTGGTGCATACTCGCAGCTGAACGTTACCAACGCCACCCTTGGTGGCCTTCAGTCGGCGTATAGGGGATACAGCGACCGCGGCGCCGTCGCGGGCAATATCGGCTGGACCTTGGGCGGCCAGTTCAATGCCAACTCGCAGAACCAGGACGCCATCGGTGTGTGGGGGACCGCGATCTCCAATTCCGCCATCGAACGCACCGGTGGCTACTTCGAATCCGACCAGTATGGCCCGCCCTTCAACTTTCAATACGCCTGGGTGGGCGGGGTCGTTGGTGGCGTGAACCGCAAGATCACGGGGACGGGAACAGTGGCGGAGATCGATCCCCACGGAGGATCACGGTCGTATCACGATGATATGCCCCGAATCACCCGAGTATTGGTACCAGGATCATGGCTCCGTGCAGCTGGTGAACGGTGCCGCCCATGTGGATCTGGATCCGATCCTCGCCGACATCATCATCGTCGATGACGCGAATCCGATCCGTGTGTTCTGCACACCCGTGGACATGCCCTATTTCAACGGTGTCACGGTCATGAACAGAACGGCGACCGGATTTGACCTGGTGGAACTGAACGGAGGAGGTCATTCAGGCCTGGTGGACTACCAGGTGATCGTGAAACCCAAGACCAACTTCGGCGAAGGTCGATTCCCACAAGCGCCAGGACCCGCGTGGTTGAAGCCCGAGTTCGAGCCCGCAAAAGCAAAGGCGGCCAACCAACCACTGACCCGGACCCTTTTCCATTGGCCGTCCGATTGGGAGGTGTACGGCTACGATGTGGAAAAGGCCACACCGATCGGGGGAACCGTTATGGCGGGTGAACACAAAGGCATGGTGAAGGTGGCCGAAGGCGTCTTCCGCCCAGGCCTTCCGCTCGAGAAACCGGTGACCGGACGGTAGCGATCGCCCTTCCTGTTGCTGAGTTCCACCGCAGTGCACGTGGGTGCTCTGTACCTCAGGTACTGCTGGAGCTGCGCGGCGGGCGTGGGAAGGTGTTCTACACCACCGGGGTCGGTTCCACCTGTGGATTGTGCGATGCGCTGACGGATATCCGTCGCGCGGGTTGCAACTTCGCGCACCGTCATGCTCAGCTACGACTCCCGCAATTGGCTCAAGGCCCTCGCCTTCCACAAGTCCGACACCTTCCGGAAACTACTGCCCCTGCTAGTGCTGGTGGGGTTGTATTCCGCAGCGATCGCCTACCTCGAGTTCAACTACTTCAAGGTGGGTCCCGGCAGCCGCATCAGCAACATCACCGTGATGCACAGTCTGCTCGGCTTTGCCATCAGCATGCTGCTCGTCTTCCGCACCAACACGGCCTATGACCGCTGGTGGGAGGGCCGTAAACTGTGGGGTTCCCTGGTGAACGTGAGCCGCAACTTCGCCAGCCGCATGGCCGCATTCATGCGGCCCGATGATGCGGAGCAGCGCGCCTACTTCGCCTCGCTGATCCCGGTCTTCGCGCACGAGCTCAATAAACACCTGAACAAGGCCTGGACGCAGGTGGAACTGGATGAGGAAGCGCACCCGGAGATCCCTGAGCTGGACCGGGCCAAACATCCGCCAGCGCAGGTGGTCGGGCTGATGCACCAACGCATCATGCGCCTGCACCGCGACGGGATGCTCTCCTCGGAGCAGCTGATCATTCTTAACACCGATATCACCGCCTTCCTCGATATCTGCGGCGCTTGCGAACGCATCAAGAACACGCCGATCCCGTATTCGTACACGACCTTCCTGAAGAAGTTCATCGTGATCTACGTGGTCACCCTGCCCATGGGCTTCGCCTTCGATCTGGGCTACCTCTCCGTGCCGGTGGTCATGTTCATCTTCTATGTGCTCGCCAGCCTGGAGCTCATCGCCGAGGAGATCGAGGACCCCTTCGGCAACGACCGCAACGACCTGCCGCTCGATAAGCTCTGCATCACGATCGAGCGCAGCGTGAAGGAGATCCTCGACTAGGTCCGCCGCGAACGCGCCGTTATACCAATTCGCAATAGAATATCGTCCATTCCACTTGCTCTTTTTCCGCATGCCTTCTCCGACGAGTTCGTTCCGTAGGCACCGCTACGCAACGCCCTCATCGTATCGGCCTGCGAAAAAATAGCGGCGCATCTTTGGACGCCCTTCTATTGCGAAATGGTATTACACGATCTTCGGCCCAGCCATGAAGCACATTTTTCCCGGCCGTTCCTTCCTCCTCGTGCTGGTGGCAGCGCTTGGCTACTTCGTGGACATCTACGACCTGGTGCTGTTCAATGTGGTGAAGCGCGAGAGCCTGGAGTTCATCCTGGGCGCGGGTAACCCGAACATCAAGGACGTGGGCATCAACCTGTTCAACTGGCAGATGGTGGGCATGCTGGTCGGCGGTATCCTGTGGGGGGTATGGGGCGACAAGAAGGGTCGGATCACCGTGCTCTTCGGAAGCATCCTGCTCTACTCCGCCGCCAACGTGGCCAATGCATTCACCTTCGACCTCACCAGTTATGCCATCGTGCGTTTCATCGCGGGCGTGGGCCTGGCCGGTGAATTGGGCGCGGGCATCACGCTGATCACGGAGACCCTGCCGCGCAGCAAGCGCGGGTACGGTACCATGATCGTGGTAACGGTGGGCGCGCTGGGTGCGGTGTTCGCCTCGCTCGTTGGCGGCCACGGCGAAGGCATCGCCCTGTGGATCGAAGGGATCACCGGCCATCACCTGATGAACTGGCAGGTGGCCTATGTGGTGGGCGGCACCATGGGCCTGTTGCTGCTGGCCTTGCGCGTGGGCACCTTCGAGAGCGGGCTCTTCGAGAAGTTGAAGGAACGGGCCGCGCGCCAGGGCGACATCCGCCTGTTGTTCAATGACCGGTCGCGGTTCCTTCGCTACCTCGGTTGCATCCTCATCGGCGTGCCCGTATGGTACGTGATCGGCGTGCTCGTCAGCCTCTCACAGGACGTGTTCGTGCCGGAGCTCAACATCGATACTTCCGTACTGGATGCTACGGGGCTCAAGAAGATCAACGGCGATGCGATCATGTACGCCTACATCGGACTGAGCCTCGGCGACCTGATAAGCGGGCTGCTCAGCCAGGTATTGCGCAGCCGCAAGAAGGTGATCATGATCTACCTCTTCGCCAACCTGGCCCTCACCCTGATCTTCCTCTTCGCCATGCGCGGTGCGAGCATCTCCACCTACAACTGGATGTGCCTGGCCCTGGGCACCGCTACCGGGTACTGGGTGATCTTCGTGACCGTGGCCAGCGAACAGTTCGGCACCAACATCCGCAGCACCGTGGCCACCACCACGCCCAACTTCGTGCGCGGTGCCGTGGTGCCCGTGACCAACGCATTCAAGTACCTGGCCGTGCCGATGGGCACGGTCACCGGAGCCTTGGTCGTTGGCCTGGTGTGCATCGGCGCCGCCATCTGGGCCACCACCCGATTGCACGAGACCTTCCACCGCGATATGGACTTTGTGGAAGAATGAGGCATGTGGGCATGTGGGCATGTGACCATGTGGACATGTGCACATGACGACGACCGTCAGCGTGCCGCGATCGCGAACTTCACGTACACGGCGGCGCTGATGGTGATGCGCGAGAAGCCTACGCCGAGGTCCTTGTATCCGTCCCAGGAACCGTTCATGTTCTCGAGACGCTCGTTGGCATAGAGCTGCCGCATCTGCACGCCGACTGAAGCTACCAGGTCCTGCACCTCGCGCACCTCCTGCGCCGCACCGGTCCGCTCTCCGATGGCCTCCAGCAGATAGTCGGCCTTGTCCTTGGCGGCCTTGATCGCCTTGATGCGTTGCTCGCGCCGCAGCTCCACTTCCTTCGAATGCGATACGTGGTGGATCTGCGCGTCCTCGATCTGCAGGCGGTCCAGTTCCATGAACACCTTGCGCACCATCTCGGCATCGCCCACCTTCAGCATGTAGCCCTTCGCGGCGATCACATCATCCCGGCGGAACTTCTTCGGCACCAGGTCCGCCATGGCGTCGCTCAACGTGAGGTTGGCCACATCGATGCCCAGACCTTTCACCGCTGCCTTCAGCTCCACCTCCTGCTTCTCCACCGTCACTTTGCTGTTACCACTGCCCCGCTCGCGCAGTTCGATGGCGATGTGGATCTCGTCAGGAACCACATTGAGCTCCGACCGGCCGTTGACCTCGATGTACGGCGGGGATTGCACCGCAGGCGTGGTCTGCGACAGGAGCGGAAGGGTGCAGGCGAGCGCGATCGTGAGAGGAAGTATGCGTTGAAGGTGCATGGGATGATGGTTGGTTGAAGGGAACGAAGTTGGTGCAGGACCCTTAGCAACCTTTGGACCAACGGTCCACCCCGCCGCGAACAGCATTCTAATTGACCGGTCGCCTAAGCCCAGGCCTGAACGAACAGCACCGGCGGGGTATCTTGGCCGCCCCTTGAACGTGACCCACATGATGAAGCGTACTTCCCTGCTCGCCTCGGGCCTTTTGCTCGCGGCCCTCTCGCTCTTCGCCCAGAAACAGCTCAGCAACCAGGACATCTGGTACAGTCCGGCCTTCGGCGCGGAGCGCTTGGGGGGACTGAACAGCATGAACGACGGCCTTCGCTACACCTCGCAGGAGGAGGAAGGCGGCGCCCCCGTGATCAACGTGTACGACTACCGCACCGGCAGCAAACTGAGCACGCTGGTGAACGGCAAGGACCTGGTGCTGCCGGGCGCGAAGTCACCCATCGCCTTCGATGGCTACCACCTCAGCAGCGATGAGAAGCTGATGATGATCGAGAGCGCCACCGAGCCGCTGTATCGCTACAGCTACTACGCCTACAACTATATCTACGACCTCAAGAACAAAAGCCTGAAGCCGTTGAGCGACACCACCAAGGCCAAGCAGCGCCTCGCCACCTTCAGCCCGGATGGCAGCCACGCCGCCTTCGTGCGCGACAACAACCTGTTCGTGGTGGACCTCGCGACCATGCAGGAGACCGCCGCCACGCGCGATGGCGAATGGAACAAGGTGATCAACGGCGCAACGGACTGGGTGTACGAGGAGGAATTCGCGCTGGTGCAAGGCTACCAGTGGAGCCCCAAGGGCAGCCGCATCTTTTACCTGCGCAGCGATGAGAGCGACGTGAAGGAGTTCGACATCGCCATGTACAAGGACCAGTTGTACCCGGGCAATTACAACTACAAGTACCCGAAGGCCGGTGAGAAGAACAGCGAAGTGAGCCTCGCACTTTACGACCTGAACGGGGGCCTCACCACACGTGTTCCGGTGGGCACCGATGAAGTGGACATCTATCTCCCACGCTTCGGCTTCACCAACAACGAGGAGACCGTGTGGTTCATGCGGATGAACCGGCTGCAGAATGAAAAGCTGATCTACACCGTGCAGGTCCCCGTGATCAAGCAAGGCCCCGGCGCCCTTAGAGCGCAGGAGATCTACAACGAGCAGAGCAAAACGTACATCGAGGTCACCGACGACCTGTTCTTCCTGAAGGACGGCAGCGGCTTCGTGCTCACCAGCGAGAGCAGCGGATGGAACCAGGTCTACTTCTGTCCGATAGGCGGCAAGACCACCACGAAACCCGCGACTCTTTCTGCCGCGACAGCGAAACGCGCGATCACCACGGGGAGCTACGATGTGTCCGGCGTGAAGGGCATCGACGAGGCGGGCAAGCGCGTGATCTTCGCGGCCAGCATGAAGGACGCGATGCACCAGGAGGTGTATGCGATCGGGCTCAACGGCAAAGGCCTCAAGGAACTGTCGCCTGTGGGCGGCAGCAACGACGCGGAGTTCAGCACGGGCTTCAAATACTTCATCAACACGCACAGCACGGCCGATGAACCCGAGACCATCACCCTGCACGATGGCCAGGGAAAGCTGGTGAAGACCTTGAAGGACAACGCCAAGCTCCGTGCGAAGCTCAAGGAGTACGACCTGCAGAAGAAGGAGTTCCTCGAAGATCACGCTGGGCAACGGCACCGAGCTGAACGCGTGGATGATCAAGCCGCCGAAGTTCGACAGCCGCCAGCAGTACCCCGTGTTCATGACACAGTACAGCGGCCCCAACAGCAACGAGGTGCTCGACCAGTGGGGCGGCCGCAACCTCATCTGGCACCAACTGCTGGCGCAGAAAGGCTACATCGTGGTGTGCGCCGATCCGCGTGGCACTGGTCGTCGCGGGCATGACTTCCGCCACATCACCTACGGCCAGCTGGGCAAGTACGAAACCGAGGACCAGATCGGCGTGGCGAAGTGGCTCGGCGCCCAACCTTACGTGGACAAGACGCGCATCGGCATCCAGGGTTGGAGCTATGGCGGCTACATGAGCAGCCTGTGCATCACCAAGGGCTCGGGCTTCTTCAAGGCCGCCATCGCCGTGGCACCCGTGACCAACTGGCGCTACTACGACAGCATCTACACCGAGCGCTACATGGGCATGCCCAAGGACAATGCTTCGGGCTACGACGACAACAGCCCCATCAACCACGTGGACAAGCTGCGCGGCAAATACCTGCTGGTGCATGGCCTGGCCGATGACAATGTGCACTTCCAGAACAGCGCAGCGATGATCTCCGCCCTCGTGAAGGCCAACAAGGCGTTCGACCTCATGGCTTACCCGGACAAGAACCACGGCATCTACGGCGGCACCACCCGCCTGCACCTGTATGAGAAGATGACCAACTTCCTCCTGCAGAACCTTTGAGGACCGCAGGACCCAGGAACGGATAAAGGCTGAACCGCAGAAGGACCTGCGGCGGTTGACTTTTACATTCTTCGGTTCAATGTTCTACATTTTGCGGTTCAACCTTCTACATTCTTCTGTTCTGCTACCTTCCCCGCCGATCGGACCAAACCAGACCCCAATCGCATGAGCAACACGACCATCGAACAAGGCCACCCCAAAGGGCTGTATCTGCTGTTCTTCACCGAAATGTGGGAACGCTTCAGCTACTACGGGATGCGAGCGATCTTCATCCTGTTCATGACCAAGGCCCTGTTCATGGGCAATGCCGAAGCGAGCAACATCTACGGCAGCTTCACCGGCCTGGTGTACCTCACCCCGCTGCTCGGCGGCTACATCAGCGACCGCTACTGGGGCAACCGCCGCAGCATTTTCGTGGGCGGCATCCTGATGGCCATCGGCCAGTTCCTGCTCTTCTTCAGCGGCAGTTCCGTCACCGAGGGCGCGCAGAGCGCGGGGCCATCAGCACCATGTGGGCGGGTCTCACGCTGTTGATCATCGGCAACGGCTTCTTCAAGCCGAACATCAGCACCATGGTGGGCCAGCTGTACCCCAAGAACGACCGCCGCATCGATGGCGCCTTCACCATCTTCTACATGGGCATCAACCTCGGCGCCCTCTTCGCTCCGCTGATCTGCGGTGGCCTGGGCGACACGGGCAACATCTTCGACTTCAAGTGGGGCTTCCTGGCCGCAGGCATCGGCATGATCGTGAGCGTGATCTCCTTCGAGCTCATGAAGAACAAGTACCTCGTTGATGCCGCCGGCGAACACATCGGCATGCCCAAGCAGAAGATGGACATGAAGACCGTCGCCACGATCCTGGGCTGTGTGGGCCTGATGTTCTTCCTGCTCAACTTCAAGACCTGGTTCAAGGTGGACATCGACCCGATCGGCTACCTGATCTACGGCGCCATGGTGGCCATGCCCATCGTGATCTTCAGCGACAAGAGCCTGGTGCACGAGGAGAAGCAGCGCATCAGCGTGATCTTCATCCTGGCCTTCTTCGTGATCTTCTTCTGGGCCTGCTTCGAACAGGCCGGTGCCTCGCTCACCCTCTTCGCCGATCAGCAGACCGAACGCCACATCGCCGGCTGGGAAATGCCCGCATCGTATTTCCAGAGCGTGAACCCCCTGCTCATCATCATCCTCGCACCGCTCTTCAGCATGTTGTGGATCGGACTGGGCAAGCGCGGTTGGGAGCCATCATCGCCCCTGAAAATGGCCATCGGTCTGGCGCTTCTGGCCATCGGCTACATGGTGATCGCCTTCGGTGTGCACGGCGTTGATGCCAGCACCAAGATCAGCATGTGGTGGCTCATCACCCTGTACGCGCTGCACACCATGGGCGAACTGTGCCTCTCGCCGATCGGCCTGAGCATGGTGAGCAAACTCGCTCCGCTGCGGCTCTCCTCGCTGCTGATGGGCACCTGGTTCCTGGCCAACGCTGCCGCGAACAAGTTCGCCGGAACACTGAGCGCCCTCATTCCTCCAGGCGCCGGAGAGGAAGGTGCAGCTGCCGCGGATGTGAAGATCCCCATGCTCATGGGCATCCCGATCGACAACCTGTTCACCTTCTTCATGGTGTTCATCGCGCTCAGCGGCAGTGCGGCCGTTCTGCTGGTGGTGATCCACCGCTGGTTGCAGGGGCGCATGCACGGGGTGAACTAGTCTTCAGGCTCACCGCCGCATGTCGCTTCGCGCTGCATTGAGTGATGTTCCGGTCAATGCCGGCCTGGTCCGCCGTGCATTGCGTGGCGCGTTCCAAGGATCCGTCATTGAACACCTGTGCACCATGAGCACCACACGCAAGCATCCATCAGGCCTGCCCTTCCTCTTCCTCACCGAGATGTGGGAGCGCTTCGGGTACTACCTGATGATCGGTATCTTCCAGCTGTACCTGATGGACCCCGTGTCCACCGGCGGCATGGCCATGGACCGCAAGGATGCAGCCGACATCTACGGCACCTTCATCGCCCTGGTCTTCCTCACCCCCTTTCTCGGCGGCCTGCTCGCCGACCGCGTGCTCGGCTACAGCCGCGCCATCTTCCTCGGTGGCACGCTCATGGGCCTGGGATACATCGGGCTCGCGCTTCCCGGGATGACAGCGTTCTACGCATCGCTCGCCCTGATCATCATCGGCAACGGCTTCTTCAAACCGAACATCAGCACGTTGCTGGGCAACCTGTACAACGATGAGCAGTACCGGGCACAGAAGGACAGCGGCTACAACATCTTCTACATGGGCATCAACATCGGTGCCTGCATCTGCAACCTGTTCGCCGCCTACATGCGCAACCGTTACGGCTGGGGGTATGCCTTCGCCACGGCCGGCGCGGGTATGTTCATCGGCCTCATCGTGTTCGCCATCGGCCTGCGCCACTACCGGCACGCCGATGTGCGCAAGCCGGTGCAGCAGGAGGACATGTCCTTGAGCCGCGTGCTCACCACCGTGTTCCTGCCCGCCATCATCGTGGGCATCGCCGCCTGGTCCATCCCCGGCAACCTGCTCGGCAGCGACTCCACCGATGCCTTCATCTTCGCCACCATCCCGGTGATCATCTTCTACGTCGGGCTCTACCTCCGCGCTTCCCTGGAGGACAAGAAGCCGCTGCTCGGTCTGCTCAGCATCTTCGCCGTGAGCGTGATGTTCTGGGCCGTGTTCAAACAGAACGGCACCGCCCTCACCACCTGGGCGCAGTACTACACCGATCGCGAACTGCCCGCCGCTGTGGTGCCCCTGGCCGAAACGCTCTACCAGGTGGAGAAGCCCGTGAACGCCGTGGATACGGTGGTGGCCTACGACGATGACTTCAAGGTGATCAAGGTGGACGGCAAGGAACAGAAGATCCTCGGCAAGCCGGTCTATTACAAGAACATGCAGCCGGAATTGTTCCCGCCCGAAGGCCAGCCCGCCTACATCCTGAACACCGAGCTCTTCCAATCCGTGAACCCCTTGTGGGTGGTGATCCTCACCCCCTTCGTGGTGGGCTTCTTCACCCTGTTGCGACGGCGTGGGCGCGAACCCAGCACGGCCAGCAAGATCGGCTGGGGCCTTTTCGTATCAGCGCTTTCCACGCTGGTGATGGTGTGGGCCGTGCACATTTGCCAGAACGGCGCCATCAAGGCATCGGCGTGGTGGCTGATCGCCAGCTACGGCGTGGTTACGGTGGGCGAACTGATGTTGAGCCCGATGGGACTCTCGCTGGTGAGCAAAGTGAGCCCCAAACGCCTCACCGCGCTGATGATGGGCGGTTGGTTCCTGAGCACCTCCATCGGCAACAAGCTCTCCGGCATCCTCGCCAGCCTGTGGGACACCTACGAGGACAAGAGCCACTTCTTCCTCGTGAACTTCGGCCTGCTGATGGCCGCCACCATCATCATGTTCGTGATGTTGCGCTGGCTCAACCGCATCATCCCGGAAAAGAAGTAGATCTTCATCCCCATGAACAGCTCCCCCACCCTCGACCAGATCCGCAACTTCGAAGGGAAGTACCCAAGGCAGCTCTGGTACCTTTTCGGTACCGAGATGTGGGAGCGCTTCTGCTTCTACGGCATGCGCGGCATGCTTACCGTGTTCATGGTAACGAAGCTGGGGCTCGATGACCGCACGGCGAACCTGCAGTACGGCGCCATCCAGGCCTTCGTTTACGCCTTCACCTTCATCGGCGGCGTGTTCGCCGACAAGATCCTGGGCTTCCAGAAATCGCTGGTATGGGGTGCGCTGCTGATGATCCTCGGCGGCCTGGTGATCGCCTTCGCCCCCAATGAGCTCTTCTACATCGGTACCAGCTTCTCCATCATCGGCACGGGATTCTTCAAGCCGAACATCAGCACCATGGTGGGCCAGTTGTACCACGATACCGACAGCCGGCGCGATGCGGGCTTCAGCCTCTTCTATGCGGGCATCAACCTCGGTGCGCTGCTCGGCGGCATCATCATGGTGTATGTGGGCAAGTACTACTCCTGGAGCCTCGCGTTCGGCCTCGTTTCCGTGGTGATGACGATCAGCCTGATAAACTTCTTCCTCACACGAAAGTCCCTCGGCCCCATCGGCCTGTCACCGCTGAGTCCGGAAACCTCGCCAGCCCGCCGTCGATACCTCGAGATCGGCACCTACATCGCGTCGTTGATCGCCGTACCCATCATCCTGGCGCTCGTAACCGTGCCGCGCAATACCGACCTGTTCATGTACATCATCGGCCCGGCCACCTTGGTGTACCTCGCCTACGAGATGCGCAAGTTCACCTGGGCACAGAACAAGAAGCTGCTGGCCGCGCTCGTGTTCATCTTCTTCTCCATCCTGTTCTGGGCCTTCTTCGAGCAAAGCGGTGGTTCGCTCAGCCTCTTCGCCCTGAACAACCTGCGGGGCACCTTCTTCGGCATCCCCATGGACCCGAACGCGGTGAACAACTCCGCCAACTCGCTCTTCGTGATCGCCTTCGCGGCGCTGCTGGGTCTGCTGTGGGTGTGGCTGAGCAAGCGGAAGATGGAACCCAATTCCGTGGTGAAGTTCGGCCTCGGCTTCCTGCTCCTCGCCCTCGCGTTCTACGTCTTCTACGCCACCATCCACTTCGCCGATGCGAACGGGGTCACTTCGCTCGAGGTCTTTACACTGGGCTACTTCGTGATCACCTTCGGCGAGCTCTGCCTGTCGCCCATCGGTCTATCCCTCATGACCAAGCTCTCGCCGCACAGCGTGCAGGGCCTGATGATGGGCATGTGGTTCCTGGCCAGCGCCTACGGTCAGTACGTGGCCGGCCTGTTGGGCGCCGGCATGAGCACCGCCGACCAGAACGCACCGAACATCGAAAAACTACAGTCCTACACCTCCGGCTATCTGCAACTGGGCATCTATGCGTTGATCGCCGGCGTGGTGCTCATCGCCCTCTCGCCCTTGGTGAAAAAGCTGATGGGCCATATCCACTGATGCACCAACGGGCACGGTACTTGTAACTTCGGGCTCAACCATCACACCCTATGCGCTTCCCGGTCCTCCTTTCCGCTGCACTTCCGCTTCTGGCCTTCGCCCAGGATCACGGCGGTGCCGTTCCCGCCGCCCACGGCGATGCACTGGTGAAGTGGGTGCCCATCGGCGAAGCCCAGAAAGCCGCACTGGCCGATGGCAAGCCGCTGATGGTGGATATGTGGACGCCCTGGTGCGGCTGGTGCAAGAAGATGGACGCGGCCACCTTCCACGATGAGCAGACCGCAGCCTACATCAACGCCAACTTCCATCCGGTTTCCTTCAACGCGGAAGGCCCTGACACGGTGTATTACAACGACCAGAAGTACATCAACACGGCCTACGACCCCAAGCTGCAAGGTGGGCGCAACGGCACGCACCCCTGGACCCAGGCGGTGGCTGCCGCCAATGGCGGCATCGGCTATCCCACCATTGTGTACATCGCGGCGGACGGCACCCTGATCGGCCCCGATCCCGGATTCAAATCGCCCGAGGATATAGAGCCGGTCCTGCGGTATGTGCGTGAAGGCGCCTACAAGACCATGTCCTTCGCCGATTTCCGCGCGACCTTCAAAACTGCGCGGACCGGTAACTGAGCCGTTTCCACGGGCAGTCCTTCGCCGACGCACCAGCCGGTTAGCGCCTTGTGCGAAAGTCCAAGATGATACCTTTAGCGCTTCCCATGCGCGCACTCGTTCTCGCCTTCACGTTCTGCCCGTTCCTCCTGTACGGACAGATCCAGAACTGGAACCCGGAGCCCTACCACACCGACAGCGCGCTGATCTTCCATGATGACCTGGACTACTACCTGAACAGCTACAGCCAGGCGGAGATCAAGACCATGCGCAGGCAGGTCAACCTCTGGCGCATGAACTTCGACAAGGTGATCAAGGCCACCATCGCCGATCTGCGCACGTACAGCGAAGGAGGAGGCATGGTGCCCCGCATGCACGACTTCGAATTGACCGATGCGCGCGATGGTCATCGATACAAGTTGAGCGAGGGTCGAGGGCGCATCCGCGCCTTCATGTTCTGCAGCATCACCAACCCGCCTGCGCGCTTCCAATTGCCGCTGTGGGACAGGCTGATGGAGAAATACGCCGGGAAGCCCGTGGACCTGTTCGTTGTGTACGGCAAGGAACTTCACCCGGGGGACAGGAAGAAGTACAAGAACTACCCCGACCCGAAGAGCGAATACGAGAAGCGCGCGTATGCGCAGGAGTTCGCGCAGCTGACCAAGCTGCCCGTACTGGTGGACGGCCTGGACGATGCCACGCTGAACGCCTACGGCCGTGTACCGAACGGCGTGTACGTGTTCGACAAGGATGATAACCTGGTGTTCCGCGGAACCTGGGCGGACAGCCGGAAGGTCGAGCAGATCATCATCACCCTGCTCAAGTGGTACGCCGACGGCAAGCCCAAGGCACCACCGGCGAAGGTGATGACAGACTAAGGTCGGCACGCTTCACACCTTCACCAACTTCCACTTCCCGCGCATGAACAGCACGGCGCTCAGCACGGCCAATCCGCTCTCGCTGATGGCGATGGAGGCGGACACGCCGAGCGGCCCCCACCCGAGTGTTTTCGCGAACACGTAGGCCAGCGGGATCTCCATCAGCCAGAAGCACACCACGTTCATCCATGTGGGCGTCAGGGAATCCCCAGCCCCGTTGAAGGCCTGGGCCAGCACCATGCCGTAGCCGTAGAACACATAGCCCAGGCAGATCACCCGAAGTGCCTGTATGGCGTAAGCGTCCGCGGCCGCGCTCTGGTGGAAAAAACCGACGATCCACGGCGCCGCCAGCCAGAAGAACACGGCCACACAGGTCATGAAGGCCATGTTGTAATGCCCGCACAGCCAGGCGCTGCGCTCGGCCCGATCGGGTTGTCCGGCCCCGAGGTTCTGCCCCACCAAGGTGGCCGCCGCATTCGCCAGGCCCCAGGCCGGCAGCAGACTGAAGATGATGATGCGGATGGCCACCGCATACCCGGCAGCGGCGTCCATCCCCGAGGAGGCCACGATGCGCACCAGAAAGGTCCAGCTCGCGCTGGCGATGAAGAACTGGCCAATGCTGCCCGCACTGATCTTCAGCAGACTGCCGATCACCTCCCACACCGGCCGCATGTCCGGCAGCTTCAACGCGAACGGGCCGTCGGCCTTGAACAGGAAGTACAGCTGCAGCGCCACGCCCACGCCCCTGCCGATGGTGGTGGCCACCGCCGCACCGGTGACACCCAGTTCCGGAAATGGCCCGATCCCGAAGATGAGCAGCGGGTCCAAAATGATGTTGATGAGGTTCGCCAGACCGAGCGTCCACAGCGCCATGCTCGCCAGGCCCTTCCCACGGAATACCGCATTCATGGTAAAGAGCAGCATGATGATCACGTTGCTCGCCAGCATGATCCGCGCATAGGTGCCGCCCACCTCCACCACGCCTTCGTCCGCTCCCATGAGTCCCAGCATCTGCGGTGCGAACCACGCCGTTGGCACGGCAAAGAGCAGCCCGCTGACCACCGCCATCACCAGGCTCTGGCCCGATGCCACTCGCGCGCCTTCCGGGTCCTTTTCACCGGTGCGTCGCGCTACCAGTGCCGTGGCACCAACACCAAGGCCCCAGGCCACGCTGTACACGATCACCAACAGACCTTCCGTGAGGCCGATCGTGGCCGTGGCATTCACTCCGAGCCGGCTTACGAACAAGGCATCCACCAGGGCGAACAGCGCCTCCATGCCCATCTCCAGCACCATCGGTATGCTCAGGAGCACGATCGCCCGGCGAACGCCCATGCTGGTGTAGTCGCGCTCCCCTCCTTGAAAGGAGTCCTTCACGATATCGAGCACACGACCCATGTTGCGGCAAAGGTGGTCGATGCGGCCTGTTAATGTTTTGTTGATCAGGCCCACCCCCCGGAACATGGCCCTACGTTTGCGTCGTAATAACACCGAAACACAACAGCTCAACATGAAAAAGCTCATCGCAACCCTCAGCCTCGGCGCCCTGTTCCTCGGTGCCATGGCGCAGGATGGTAAAGTCGTAGGCGGCTCCGGCCCCATGATCTCCGTTGACAAGGAAGTCCATGATTACGGCACCATCGACCAGGGCGCGAACGGCACCTGCGAGTTCAAGGTGACCAACACCGGCGACCAGCCCCTGATCATCAGCAACTGCAAAGGCAGCTGCGGATGCACCGTGCCCAAGTGCGACACCGCACCTGTTGCTCCCGGCCAGTCCACCATGGTCACCGTGAAGTATGACAGCAACCGCGTAGGTCCCATCAACAAGAGCGTGACCATCAGCAGCAACGCTGCCAACGCTCCTGAGAAGATCGTTCGCATCAAGGGTGAAGTGAAGGCCACCGCCACCGCCCCAGCCAGCCCTGTGAAGGAAGTGAGCCCCATGGCTCCGACCGAAGGCGGCCACTAAGCCTCCCTCAACTCCGCTTCGAAGCCCTCCGATCCGTCGGGGGGCTTCGCGTTTCTTACCGAACTTCGCCCGCTGAACGCACTTCCTGCCATGCCCACCATCTCGCAAAAAGGCCAGCACATGCCGGCCTCGCCCATCCGCAAGCTCGTGCCCTTCGCCGAGGCCGCCAAAAAGCGCGGAACGCAGGTGCTCCACCTCAACATCGGCCAGCCCGATATCCGCACCCCGCAGGTGGCCCTGGATGCCATCCGCAACATGGACCTGAAGGTGGTGGAATACAGCCACAGCGCGGGGAACGAGAGCTACCGCAAAGGCTTGGCGGCCTACTATGACCAGCATGGGCTGCCGCTCACGCACGAACAGATCATCATCACCACCGGCGGGTCGGAGGCCCTGCTCTTCGGCATGATGGCCTGCTTCGATGAAGGTGATGAACTGATCATCCCCGAGCCGTTCTACGCCAACTACAACAGCTTCGCCCTCAGCGCCGGCGTGAAGGTGGTGCCCGTGCGCAGCGGCATCGACACCGGCTTCGCATTGCCACCCATCGCCGAGTTCGAGAAGCTCATCACCCCAAGGACCAAAGGCATCCTGATCTGCAACCCGGGCAACCCCACAGGTTACCTGTATTCCCGCCAGGAGATGGAAGCCCTGCGCGATGTGGTAAAGAAGCACGACCTCTATCTGTTCAGCGACGAGGTGTACCGCGAGTTCTGCTATGACGGTGCCGAACACGTGAGCGCGCTAACGCTGCAGGGGATCGAACAGAACGTGGTGCTGATCGACAGCGTGAGCAAGCGTTACAGCATGTGCGGCGCGCGGATCGGTGCCTTCATCACGCGCAACAAGGAACTGCTCGGCACGGTCCTCAAGTTCGCCCAGGCCCGCCTCAGCCCCCCCACCTTCGGCCAGATCGCAGGCGAGGCCGCCCTGCGCACACCGCAGAGCTACTTCGACGAGGTGATCGCCGAATACCGTACACGCCGCGATACGCTGGTGGACGGCCTCAACACCATTCCGGGTGTGCTCTGCGCCAAACCCAAGGGCGCCTTCTACTGCGTGGCCGAACTCCCGATCGACGACTCCGACCGTTTCTGCCAGTGGCTCCTGGAGAGCTTCGAGCACAAGGGCCACACCGTGATGATGGCCCCGGCCACCGGCTTCTATTCCGACCCTCTCCCCGGAAAAAAGCAGGTGCGACTGGCCTACGTACTGGAGAACCCCAAGCTGCAGCTCGCCGTGGAATGCCTGCGTGAAGCCCTGCTGCGCTACCCCGGCCGCAATGCCGAGGCCGGCCGGGTAGAGGCATTAGCCCGGTGATCGGCTGCTCCAGGCATCCATTCCGCCCGATGGCCGTCTTCCAGCAGATCGATTAGCTTTAAAGCTCGGCATGAAAAGAACCTTACGCCGCTTTGGTCATTCCATGGCCCTGTGCCTGTTCCATCCTGGCCATGGGCGCGGGAGTTGACAGTGCGTGCCCAGAAGGCCGCGGAGCGCACGTATATGATCGAGTTCTCCGGCTTGGATGACCGGTCGGATGAGAAGGTCGTGCTGTCCGCCCTGATCGACCAGGATCCCCTTGCACTGATCAGCATTGCCCTCACCACCCAACAGGCCAAGGTGCGCACCGTTGCCGAATTGGATCGGACATCGCTTCAGAACACCCTTGCACCATCCGGCATTAGCATTATCCGCTTTAACCAACTGGTCACCGTGCCGATCGACCATCCGGACCGGCAGGCGGAAACGACCACCGGGCAAAGCGCCGCTGAAGTGGATGCCTACCGGGAGCAGAAGCTCCAATGGATGGCGGACCATCCGGGCGTACCCTTTCCCGTGAACGACCAAGAGGTTCCCCATGATCATTGAGCGCATCCATCGACGCTCGGCCATGGCCGCAGGCATGCACGGCCTCGCGCTGGCCTTCATGGTCTTCACCGGAACGGAAGTGCTGGCCCAGTGCCTCAATAACAACACGCTCACCGGCACTGCTGTCACCGTGGCCTGCCCGGGCACCGTGACCGTGCCCTGTGTACAAGGCGGCCAATATGCCCTGGTGAACGTAACGGCGGGCAACATCTACACCTTCTCCACCTGCACCAGCACCGCCTTCGATACCGAGATATCGGTATACAACGACGGCGGTGGGCCGAACCTCGCTTACAACGATGATGGCTGTGGCCTGCAGAGTTCGGTGACGTGGACCTCAACGTTGACCGGGCAGGTGCGCGTGCTGGTGGATCAGTTCCCGTGCGCGTCCAACACCATCTGCATTCCCCTCACGATCGCCTGCGCGGCTCCGCCCCCACCGGTCGGCAACAACAACCCGTGCCAGGCCGTGGCGCTCACCGTTTCCAATAACTGCACACCCTCGGTGTTCAGCAACGTGGGGGCCAACCTGACCACTGTGCCGGTGATCCCTGCTCCCGGATGCGGCAACCTGGTCGCGGGATCGGCGGATATCTGGTTCTCCTTCATCGCACCTCCCACGGGCATCGCGATCATCGAGACCGGCGCAGGAACAATGACCGACGGGGCCATGGCCCTGTATACAGCGACCAGTTGCTCCGGCACCTACAACCTGGTGCAATGCAATGATGATGGTGGGCCCGGCCTGATGCCTTTCCTGAGCTTCAGCAACCTCATACCCGGCCAGCAATACTTCATCCGTTTCTGGGGATACGGCACTGGCACCGGCACCTTTTCCATCTGTGTGCATGGCCCCACCACCGTGCCGGCCACCAACTGCTCGTATCTCTTGGAATTGTTCGACTCCTTCGGGGATGGCTGGGGAGGCTCGTTCGTCTCCGTGTTCATCAACGGCAGCCCCGCTGGCACGTTCACCTGCAACAGTGCCTATGATGCCTTCCTTATCGGCGTGAACATCGGCCAGGTACTCGTTATCCAGTATACGGCCGTTGGACCGTTCGAGGGCGATAACCTGTATACGCTCAGCTTCCTCAGCAGCGGGCAGGTCGTCTACAATTCCGGCACTCCGCCCACCACGGGGATCGTCTACTCCACCACGATCACCTGCGACCCACCACCGGCCACACCGGAGGATTGCGTGGGAGGCGCCACACTGTGCAACAGTCTTGGCATCAACAACAACACCAACAGCACGGGCAGCGTGGCCGACCTGAACCCCGGCAATTATGGTTGCCTGCTCGCCGCCGAACAACAAGGCACCTGGTACAACTTCGCCATCTCCAGCGGAGGAACGTTGGGCATGACCATCGACCCTTCCGGGAATGATGATTATGATTGGGCGATCTGGGGGCCCTATCCACCGGGTTCGACCACCGCAAGTATGTGCCCACCGTTGGGCACCCCGATCCGATGCTCATTTGCCTCCGGCTTTGATTCCTTCTTTACGACCGGAAGCTATAACACCGGTACCGGCACCCCCAATGCCGCGTGGGCTAATCCCCAATTCGCTCCACCGCTCCCAGCCTACGCAGACCCTGTTGGCGGTGATGGATGGACGCCGGGCATAAACGTCACCGTTGGCCAGGTGTATATCATGTACATCAGCAACTTCAGCCTGTCCGGCCAAAGCTTCGCGCTGAACTGGCAACTGGGCGCTGGCGCCTCCCTGGATTGCACCGTGCTTCCCATGGAATTGGTGCATCTCAGCGCGCATTGGGATGGTGCCAAGGCATTGGTTTCCTGGATCACCGCATCTGAACAGAACACCGATCATTTCACCGTTGAACGATCGGCGGATGGTCTGCTGTTCGAAGAGATCGGCATACTTCCCGCTCAGGGGAACAGCCAACAGACCGTCTCTTATCAATTGATCGATCCCGATCCATCCGCGGGGGTCAGTTATTACCGCTTGATCCAAGCCGATATGGATGGAGCGATCACCGTTTCACATGTGGTTGAGCTGAAGCAAGGCGTGACCGGCCTCACCACACTCCCGTTCCCCAACCCCGCACGGGACGAGTTCTGGGTACCCCTCTCCGCGGGTCATTCCATCGACCGCATCGTGCTCTTCGATATGCAGGGTCACGAACTCCGTTCTACCAATGATCCTGCGAAGCGACCGTATGAAGCGCATTGATGTTCGGGGTCTTCCGGACGGCCCGTACATGGTGGTTTCCGTAGCCGCTGATGGCACCTGCCACCGAGCCCCGTTGGTGAAGCACTGACCAGCGAAGGGGGGGCCAATGGGAGGTTCTGCCTTCTGTTCACCCCGGCCTGTTGAAAGACAGGAGCTTGAGCCCCCTTACATGAGCGCGTGGATAACCCTTCTTTGAAGCACCTTCCATCCTTGTGATGATGGTGGGCAATTGTGCTTATGCATATATCTGTCCCTCCCCAAGCGATCAGCTCGCGCTCATTCGACCACCTCTTCCGGTCGCTCCTTCTGGCCCTCCTTGCGCTATCGTCCCTTCACAACGCACGGGGTCAGGGAGAAGCGGAGCATGCATACTTGCTGACGATGGCCGGCTGCGACACCGATGACCGTGAAAAAGCCGTTTGGGACGCACTAGTAGGCTGGGGGATATTCATCCGGGTGGAGGTGGTACGCGTGGACCAGCGGGTAAAAATGCTGACCAACAACGCGATCGATCGAACTTCCGTGGAACAGGCCCTGGCCGGTACCCATGTCAGCATCATCGGCATGGTGGACCTGATGACCGGCGCGCATATGGGGCCGGACAACAACGAACTGGGGGCCTTCGTGCAGCCGGGGGAACCGGGGCCTACGCATCAGGATGATCCTGCATACACCCTTGCCAAACAGGCCTGGCTCGCGGCGCATCCGAACTGGCAGAAGGAACATCCGGATACATCTTCGGAAGTGGAGAACGAAAACGAATGACCACGTCACTCATCAACCGCTGCAGACCACTATCGTGGCTTTCGGTCATCCTATTTGCCTCACTGCCGTCCTTCGTTATTGGCGCAGTGTCCGAATAACAATACACTGCAGGGCTCTGCCATGACGATTCCCTGTCCGGGCAGTTTCAGCCCCATCCCCTGTGTCCGCGGCGGTCGATACCTGTTGGTCAATGTTTCCAACACCCGCACCTATACGTTCGCCACGTGCGGCTCCGTCAACTACGACACCTACATCACGTTGATCAACAATTCCGGAGGTGCGGTGCTGGCCTTCAACGACGATGCCTGCGGCACGCAATCCTCCATCACTTGGACCGCCACGTTCACCGGGCAGGTGCGGGTGTTATTGGACCAAAGCTCCACCTGCAACGCCACTACGAATTGCATTGCCGTGAACATTTCCTGCAGTACCACCTCTCCTATCAATGACCTGATCTGCAACGCTACGACCCTACCCGTCAACACGTCCTGTATAAATATATCGCCAAGCCCTTCGAACGTTGTGGCAACAACCACACCCGGCCCGCCGGCTCCGGGGTGTGCCAATTACATAGGCGGAGATATCTGGTACAGCCTCACCGTACCTGCGGGCGGCAATGTGACCATCACCACCAAGAGCATCGCCTCCAGTGCGTTCAGGGATGCGGGCATGGCTGCCTATACCTCCAGCGACAATACATGCACGGGTACACTATCCCTGGTGGCGTGCAACGACGACATCCAGTTCCCGTTCAATACAATGTCCTCGCTCGCGCTAACAGGTCTGACCCCTGGTAACACACTCTTCGTTCGTGTGTGGGAAGCCGGAAATGACCTGTTCGGCCGTTTTAGCATTTGTGCCTTTGTCACCCCTCCCCTTCCCGATAGCCCCTGCCTGGCCATTGCAGTGCCTGTGAATTCCTCTTGTGATGCCCAAAGTTTCACCAACGTTGGTGCCACCACCACGAATCCTCCCGCAGCTCCCACTTGTGGCTCATTCGCAGGGGCCAGGGATGTATGGTACTCGTTCGTGGCTCCCGCGAATGGTACCGTGGTCCTTCAGACCGATAGAGGCACCATGACCGACGCGGTCATGGCCTTGTATTCTTCCAGCACCGGCGCTTGCGGAGGAACGCTGACCCAGGTCGCTTGCGACGATGATACCGGCGCGGGTTTGATGCCTTACCTATACAGGACCGGGCTTACCCCAGGTACCACCTATTGGATCCGGATCTTCGGCTACGGCGGATCAAGTGGCACCTTCCTCCTGTGCGTATTTTCTCCGACCGGCACCCGGTTGGAGGATTGTAAAGGTGGCACCACCGTATGCGATGACCAGCATGTAGAGAATTCCACGCTGTTCACCGGTTTTGTTGCAGACCTCTCGGGCACGAATTTCGGTTGCCTTGCCAGTGCCGAAAGACAGGGTACGTGGTACGCCTTCTCCATCGGCACAGGGGGCAATGTAGGGTTCACCATTTCCCCCTTGGCTCTGGATGATTATGACTTTGCCATCTGGGGGCCCTATCCGGCCGGCTCCTTCACAGGTGGTATATGCTCTCCGGCTGGGGTGCCTATCCGTTGTTCCTATGCCTCAGGCCCGAATACCTTCGGTGCGACAGGAAGCTACGATACAGGCATGGCCAACCCGCTATGGGTCACGCCTGCATTTGCGGCTCCAGCCGTCTGTGGTAGTTGCACTGAAGGCTCAGGCGGGAATGGATGGATCAGTGGCATGACGGTAACAGCCGGCCAGGTCTATCTCATGTATATCAGCAACTATTCGCAAACGGGATCCGCCTTTGACCTGAACTGGGACCTTTCGGGCGGTGCTACGCTGGCCTGCACTGTCCTTCCTGTAGAGTTCCTCTCCTTCCAGGCCGATCGCATGGAGGACATGGTGGACGTGAAATGGGCCACGGCCACGGAACAGCACAGCGACTATTACGTGATCGAACGTTCTCCGGATGGACAGGACTTCGCCGCCATCGGTACTATCCCTGCCGCTGGTGAGTCCCAGCAACGGGTCGATTATCGCTTCCTCGATGCGTTCCCCTTGCGCGGCGCGAACTATTACCGCCTGCGCCAGGTGGATACCGATGGCGCTTACGAGCTGACCAACGTTGCCGTGGTGTTCATGGGGCAGGAGACCTCCGCTCCGGTGGTCTTTCCCAACCCCACTGCCGACCTGTTGAACGTGTCCTTCACCATGCCGATCAACGGCACGGCCTATTTCCAGGTCATTGACGCCAGCGGACGGGTTGTACGCGACCGCGACATGGATCTTGAACGAGGGCCGCGAACGGTCCCGGTCAACCTTAACGGCCTGTCCGCCGGACCGTATGAACTGCGTGTGATCACCACGGCTGATCGTTTACCGCAAAGCACCCGATTCATCAAAGAATGAGGTTAGGCATGGGTTATTACCTGATCGTGGATAACTCCCTGGCAACCATATGCCATGATCGCCGTCATGGGGCCGTGAAGCCCCAACCCGCCGCTCAGGAAACCAAGATGGCCGTGTCATTGGCCTCAACCCCTTGGCAAGCGGTCCGGTTCGGGCTATATTTGTCTGTTCGCCAAGTGTATTCTTCGCTCACATCGTAATCACTCCAACGCTTCGCTCCATGCGGAAATCGTTACGCCTCCTACTGTTCTCGGCCCTTTGCGCCGGTGCCTTCCAGGGTGCCGATGCCCAGAACACGGCCATCAACGTCACAGGTGCTGCGCCCAACACCAAGGCTATTCTGGATGTGGACGTGGCGGGACTGCCGGTCGGCGCCAAAAAAGGCATGCTCGTTCCGCGCATGACCTTTGCCCAGCGGTTGAACATCGCCGGACTCGCTGCCTTGGAGACCGGCATGTTGGTGTATCAAACAGATGATGGCGTTGATCCCGATCCCACCCTGGCCTCTGAACTGGCCCACGGCTTCTTCTACTGGGATGGTGCGGCATGGGTCCGTTGGGCATCCTTCATGCAGGGCTGGAGGCTGAACGGCAACGCGGCCACCGCAGCGAATTTCCTGGGGACCATCGCCGCCACGAACGACGATCTTCATATCCGTACGACCAATACCGGTGCGCAACCCCAGATGTTGATCAGCGCGACCAATGGATTCGTGGGCGTGAATCCCATTGCCGCCCCGGTGGAGCGCTTGGATATCAACGGTGGACTGAAGGTGGGGAATACCGCCTTGAACACCGTGGGTGCCATCAAATTCGACAACGCCGCCGTGTCGCCCAATCGCTGGCACTATGGTAACGTGACCGGCACAGCCGCAGGCTGGCAACGCTTGGAGAACGCGGAAACACGTATCAGCAACCAACCCTACCGCCCCGTTACGCTGCAATGCCAAGGCGCCAATGGTACCTTGGTGAAAGGCGTGTATAACGGAACGCCCGTTCCCGGTAATGGCAACACCCCGTTCGCCACCAACACCGGTAGCAATAACCGCCGTGGACATCGGGTGCAATACATCTACCCCGCAAGTGAACTCCTCGCCGCCGGTCTGTGCGCAGGTCCGATCACGAAATTCTCCTTCTATGCGCTTTCCAATGACCAACCCATCGTGGGCGCCACCCCAGGGTCGGACATCCTGGTGGACGTGCGCATGGGGCCGACCGGATTAACCAATTTCGGCGCCTTCACCGCCAGTTCCCCTGTTCCCTTGGCCGTAGATTGGGATGCCGGTGTAGAGGGTTCCGGCAACATCAACCAATTCGCCGCCACCGCCATCCTCGTGCAGACCGGATGGGTGGACTTCACCCTCACCGGGGCGGGATACCCATGGGATGGTTCGAGCAATTTGATCATCGATATCTCCTGGGTACGATCTGCGACCATCGGCCTCTCACCCGCCGTACAATTGGAAGTAGGACTTTCCTACACAGCCACCAAGTGGGTGCAGGTGACCGCCAATGCGGACATCAACCACGGACGCACCTACCAGGACAACCCGCTCACGTTGAACGCCACCACAGGTAATACCTTCAATCGTCCGGTAACGCGCTTCTTCGGACGCGTACAAACCCCTGGATTCGCGGCTGCCGACGTTTTCGGGTCGTACCTCAACTACGCGGGGGGCATGGTGATCGATACGAACGCCAGTCCCGTGACCTGGGCGGATGCGAACTATCGCGGGCCGGGCAGCATTCGAGCGCGCGTTGCCGTGTATGACGGGAACACCTTCCTCAGCGACCACGTCTTCGATAAGTATTACGACGGCGGCGTTCGCCCCGAGGATCAGCAGGCCAGTGAAGGATTTGCCTATATCGGTGTCAGCCAATTGAAGGATTACCTGAAGGAGAACCGCCACCTGCCCAACATGCCCTCACGTCAGGAATGGGAGGAGCATGGAGCACCTTCGCTTGGCGAGCTGCAGACCGGACTATGGGAATCCGTGGAATCACAGGCGCTGCATATCGTGGAATTGGAGAAGGACCTGCGTGCCTTGGAAACGCTGGCATTCGGTCACCGCGCCACTGTTGCTGAACTTGAGGCCTTGCTGGTGGATGTGCGCGACAGCCGGCGCATGAGCGAAGCCCAAAAGTTGCATTTGACCGAGGCGATCCAGCATCGTCTCACGCTCTTGAACTCCACCAAGTGAACATCCCACAGCGAACGACCATGAAACGCAACTACTCTCGTTCCCTTACCTCGCTGGTGGTGGCGATCGCCGCAACGGGCCTGGTGGCTCAGAACACCGGCAACATCGGGATCAACAACGATGGCCGCACTCCTGATCCGAGCGCCATTCTGGACATCAGTTCCAACTACCTCCCGCTGGCCACTGCACAGCAGAAAGGGATGCTGATCCCGCGTATGACCCAGGCGCAGCGCGATGCCATGGCCGCTACGGCCGTGCAAGGCCTCATCATCTACCAGACCAACAATACACCCGGCTTCTACTATGCCGAGTATGGCACCTGGGTGCGCATCGCCAATGGCGGTACGGGTTGGGAACTGCTGGGTAATGACGTGCCCAATGCGGCCAACGATTTCTTCGGTACGCGTGACAATATCGATCTGGTGTTCCGCGCGAGCAACACCGAGTGCATGCGCCTGAAAGGCGCTGTTGCCGGGCGTTACCTCGGTATTGGCACCACCACGCCTGCGGAACAGGTCACCGTGAACAATGCGATCCGCATTTATACGCCACCTCCCGGCCCGTATAGTGCAACCACAACTACTCCGGGTGTCATCATGTACCGACCCGACACCCTGTTCGCCACGTGGGTGCCGCCGGCCACACCAGTCCAGAACATCGATGCGCTCATGTGGAACGGTCACTGGGGACAGACCTCGGCAGTGAACGTGAACAACCTCGCGCTCCCCGATGCCAACACCGGTGGCTGGCGTAAACTCGAGAACGACTACGAGGAGCGCTTCACCCGTCCCTACCAACAGCAAGGCTCGCCCGTTTGTGGTGCCACCCCGGCCGAGATCCCCGGCGGCGTTGCCACGTTCTCCAATGCCGCGCCGAACCCACTTCTGGTGACGCCATTTCCCTTTGACCTCGCCCAGCGCCGCCATCGGAACCAGTACCTGTACCGCGCGAATGAATTGAACGTGGAATTGGCCCAGTTGGGAAGTTCACCAAGCCAGACGGGTGGTCTCTGCCCTAACCAGCCGGTTACGACCATAGCGTTCTTCGTGAACCAGGCGATCGTGGCGCAGACACGATCACTGGCCTACGTGCTCACGGTGAAGCACGTTGCCTTGGGTGTGAACGACCTCACCACAGGATTTGACAATGGCACGGATCCGGCAGCCGGTTGTGCTTGGAGCAACGCGCTGGTATTCCCTACAGCTGGTGCAGCTGGATGGCGGACGTTCAATTTGACGACACCTTTCGTGTGGGACGGCGTGCGGAACGTGGTGGTGGAACTTGCTGTAACGTTCGCAGCGGGTGGCGCGGGAACGGTGGTCGGCGGTTTGCCTGTTCGCGCGTCTAACACCGGTTCAAATCTTACCTACACCTCCTATACACAACCGCTCTATTCCGGTGTATGCGCGCCTGTCGCCGGCATTGGCAACTGCAATGCCGCCAATACGGTGACCAACCTCCCCTCCAACTGTGGTACCTTCGGTGCAAGCACTTGGCGTCCTGTGATCCAATGGGGTGGTTCCGTTGCCACGGCCACGCCACTAACCGCCGGCACCAATTCCTACCTCTGGTATCGCGGCGGATTCGTGGTTGAGGAAACGAGCTCCCCGGCTCCATGGGGACGCCAGGTCACACCATACTACACGTTCAAAGGCCCAGGGACCATTGCCGCAGAGGATGGTGTGTATGACAACCTTATCCGCTTGAACGACCACGTGTTCGACCGCGCCTTCAATGGTGCTGTGAGCCCTGCGGATGCGCCTGAATTCGGAACACTTCGCACCATTACCGTGTCGGAGATGGCGGATTTTACCCGTCAGAATCGACACCTGCCCACCATCAAGGGTCGTGAGAGCTGGAATAAAGAAGGCGGCTTCTCCTTGGGTGACATGACCAACCAGTTGTGGACCACCACCGAGACACAAGCCTTGTACATCACCGAATTGAACGACCGGTTGAACGTGTTGGAACTCCTCTCCACCGAACGGCCCATCTCTCCTGATGAATTGGCCTTGGCAAGCACCCTGCTTCCACAGTTACCGGACTATACGGACGCTGAGAAAGCTGAGTTGCTCAAGAGCTTGGTCGCACGCACTGTCACCACCCATCAACGTTGATCCCGCGGAACCCCATGACACACACGAATCTCCTGCGGTCCTGCTCCCTGGTCGCCGTTGCCATGCTGGTCAACGCTGGCCTGAACGCTCAGGTGCGCATCAGCCCCAACGCGGCCGCACCCACGACCAACAAGGCCATCTTCGAGCTGAACGATGTAACACGTGGATTCCTGGCCCCGCGTGTGGTGTACGCCCAGCGGCCGCCCAATGCGGCCCCTGTGCCTGCCAACTCGCTGCTCATTTACCAGACCGATTCCAGTGCCACCACCGGCGAACCCAAGGGCTTTTACTACTGGGACGTCACCGTACCTGTAGCGAACAAATGGGTTCACGTAGGGTGGGGGAACAATTGGAAATTGGGGGGTAACGCCGGTACGAACCCGGTCACCGACTTCATTGGGACTACCAACGCTGTGCCGCTGATCTTCCGCACCAATGGTATCCAGCGGATGCAGGTGGCTGCCACCGGCCAGGTACAGATCGCTACCGTTGCCGCACCGAATGAAATGCTGGAGGTGAACGGATCCGTGAAACTGACCGGGGTCAGCGCGGCCGTTGCCACCGAGGGAGCCATCCGGTTCAATGCTGCCACGGGTGCACACGAAGGATACGTGAACAACCCGTTGGGTGCTCCACAGATCTCCGTACGTGGGTTGGTACCAGTTGGAGAATGCGTTCAAGACGCGTGTGAAGCAACGTTACAAGACCCAGCCTGTTTCCGCTTGCGGCTACCCACCTATCCGGCCGTTGTACCCGCGGGGCGCACCGCGGGCAGCTGGCTTGACCATCGACGTGAACGGTGCCGCAGCGAATCCCAGTACTGCCGCAACCTTGGAGACCCCGTTCAGCACGTTCTGGGAAGATGGCCGCCACCAGTACCTCTACCTGAGCGCCGACATGCAGGCCCTGAACATATGCGAGAACACCCCGATCAGGGGACTTGCTTTCCAAGCAGCTGGGGCAGGAACTGCGTTAGGTATGCGGAACATCAAGATCAGCGTGAAGAACACCACCACCAACTCCCTGAGCGACTTCGAATACACTGGACTGCAGTTGTGCCATAACCTCGCAGGACCCTTCGTGGTGGTGAATGGCTGGAATGCGTTCGCGTTCAATACGAGCAACTACCAATGGCTCGGGCCCGGTATCAACATGTTGGTGGAGTATTGCTTCGATAACCAGGACTGGACCAGCAACACGCCGGTCTACTACGAGACCACGGCATACAATGCCATGTACGGCCTGTATTGCGATGCTTGCGGCCACCCGACCTTCGGCTCCAGCACGTGCTATTACACCGGACCTTGCGGAGGCACCATCAACACGCCCCCGTCGGGCGTTTCCCAGACCACCCCGGGTATCCTCTGCACAGGCTGGGGCTGGGGCGGCACTGCTGGTGGAGGTTGTGCGTGGACCTCGGCGACCAGTTTGACCACGTGTGACGGTTCGTTCCAATACCAAGGTGCGCAGAGTGCCGCCGCCCGTCGCCCGCTGCTGAAGTTGGATGCACAGACAAACGGCACCTTCCCGACGTACCCGAACAGCTCCTATCTGCTCGCCCAGGAAGGCGTGATGATCGGTTCAAGCGCTTGGGCCGCCAGCGGAGCCGCACCGAATTACCTGTTCAAAGGCCCAGGTACGCTTACCGCGCAAAGCAGCGTATGGGGTGGATCGGTGCTTCTCAGTGACCACGTGTTCGACAAATACTATGATGGCACGGTGAAGCCGGAGGACGCGCGCAGGGCCGCTGGCTACCGCCACTACACCGTGGATGAGATGGCCCAATACGTCGCCGCCGAACGCCACCTGCCCACCATGGATGGCCGCCAGAAGTGGATGAGCGAAGGCGAATTCAGCTTGGACAAGCTCACCAACCAACTCTGGGTCACGGTGGAAGAGCAGAGCTTGTACATCAAGGAGCTCAACGAACGCATGGACGCACTGCAGCAATTCCTCGTGGAGAAGCGCTTGAAGGAGTTGCGCAAGAAGCAATAAAGCATAGACTCAACAATGAACTGGAACGGGAGCCGATGGCTCCCGTTCTGCTTTCCCCCCCTTTTGCGATGACGTGGAACGAGAACGGCCCTCTTGCGAGGGCCGTTCCGCTCAATGATGTGTGCCGATCAGCCCAGATAGGCCCGCAACGTGCGGCCACGGCCGGCATGCTTGAGGCGGCGGATCGCCTTCTCCTTGATCTGCCGTACCCGTTCCCGGGTAAGGTCGAACTTCTGGCCGATCTCCTCCAGCGTATGCGGCTGGTTGCCTTTCAGCCCGAAGTAAAGGCGGATCACGTCGGCCTCGCGGGCGCTCAACGCGTCGAGCGAGCGTTCGATCTCCAGCCGCAGGCTGTCGGTCATCAGGGCCTCCTCGGGATCGGGCATGTCCGTGTTGCGGAGCACATCGAGCATGGTGCCGCTGTCATCGCCTTCGCGCAACGGGGCGTCCATGCTGAGGTGTTTGCCGGAATTGCTCATGCTGGTCTTCACCTCGTCGAGGGTCATTTCCAGCACCTCGGCCAGCTCGGCCGCGGTGGGTGCACGTTCGTGTTCCTGTTCCAATTTGGCGAAGGCTTTGTTAATGCGATTGATGGAGCCGATCTTGTTCAGCGGCAATCGCACGATGCGCGCTTGTTCGGCCAGGCTTTGCAGGATCTGTTGCCGGATCCACCACACGGCATAACTGATGAACTTGAAGCCCCGCGTCTCATCGAAGCGCGTGGCGGCTTTGATCAAGCCCAGGTTGCCCTCGCTGATCAGGTCCGGGAGCGTGAGCCCTTGCCCTTGGTACTGCTTGGCCACGCTGACCACGAAGCGCAGGTTGGCCTTGCACAGCTCCTCCAGCGCGATGTTGTCGCCCTGTTTGATGCGCACGGCCAGCTCCACCTCCTGTTGGGCGGTGATCAACTTCACCTTTCCGATCTCGGTCAGGTATTTATCCAGCGACGGAGTGTCGCGGTTCGTGACCTGCTTCGAGATCTTCAACTGTCGCATTCGAGCCATATGTACCGCTTGTGTTAGGAAGAGCGTCCTGTTCAACGCGCCCCGCGGTCCATCGGTTACGGCACACACCTTCGCCAGGTGAGCACATCATGCTCAAGGCACTGAAGTGCAGCGGGTGCATGGCCCGAAATGAAAAAGGCCGCCGCGATATCCGGCGGCCTTTTCGTTCGGTCGTTGTTAGCGCCTTAGTCGCGACGGGGGCCACGAGTCGCGGAACTCGCGGCGGGGGCGGTCATCGCGGCGTGGGCCACGATCATCACCTTCCATGGCGGGCTCACGCTCCACGTAGCCTTCGGGCTTGGGCAGCAGCACGCGGCGGCTCAGCTTCAACTTGCCGGTGCGGGGGTCTTTGCCCACCACCTGGAAGTCGATCACTTCGCCTTCCTTCAGCACATCTTCCACGCGGTCGATGCGCTTCCACTCCAGCTCGCTCACGTGGAGCAGGCCATCGGTGCCGGGGAAGATCTCCACGAACGCGCCGTAAGGCATGATGGTCTTCACCTTGCCACTGTAGGTCTGTCCGATCTCGGCCTGGGCGGGAAGGCGATGGCCTTCACGCGGGCCACGGCCGCATCGATGCTGGCCTTGTTCTCGCTCATGATCTCCACGATGCCCACACCGTCGGCCTCGTCGATGGAGATGTGTGCGCCGGTCTCGGCCTGGATCTCCTGGATCACGCGGCCACCTGGGCCGATGATGGGTCCGATGCACTCCTTGGGCACCTCGAAGGTGATGATGCGCGGAGCGTGGTCCTTGTAGTCCACACGGGGCTTCTCCATCGTCTTCAGCATTTCGCCGAGGATGTGAAGGCGGCCTTGACGGGCTTGTTCCAGGGCCTGGGCCAGTACCTCGTAAGGCAGGCCATCGACCTTCATGTCCATCTGCGTGGCCGTGATGCCTTTGGCCGTGCCGCAGATCTTGAAGTCCATGTCACCCAGGAAGTCCTCGTCGCCGAGGATGTCGCTGAGGATCGCGAAGCGCTTGCCGTCGCTGATCATGCCCATGGCGATACCGCTCACAGGGGCCTTGATCTGTACACCGGCGTCCATCAGCGCGAGCGTGCCGGAGCACACCGTGGCCATGGAGCTGGAACCGTTGCTCTCCAACATATCGCAGTTGAGGCGGATGGTGTAGGGATTCTCAGGAGCTGCTGGGATCATGGGCTTCAGGGCGCGGAGCGCCAGGTTGCCATGGCCCACTTCACGACGGCCGGGGCCGCGGATCGGCTTCACTTCACCCGTGCTGAAGCTGGGGAAGTTGTAGTGCAGCATGAAGGATTCGCTGGTCTTCTTGGTGGCGAGGTCCACGGTCTGCTCGTCCATGGAGCTGCCGAGGGTCACCGTGTTGATCGCCTGCGTTTCACCGCGGGTGAATACGGCGCTGCCGTGCGTTCCGGGCAGCACGTCCACTTCGCACCAGATCGGGCGGATCTCCGTGGTCTTGCGACCATCGAGACGAACACCCTTGTCCAGCACCACGTTGCGCACGGCCTTCTTCTGCACTTTCTTGAAGTAGCGGGCCAGCATGGCCTTGTCGGTCTTCTCCTCGTCCGCGAGGGTGGCCATGCACTCGTCCTTTACGGCTCCGAACTTCTCGCTGCGCACTTCCTTGGCGCTGGCCTGTGTGGCGATGTCGTAGTAGCGCTGGTAGCAGAAGTCGTAGATCTTCTTCTCGATGTCGGCGCTGGCCTTCTCGTGGTCGTAGGTGCGCTTCGTCTGGCTCTTGGCCACCGCTGCGCTGAGCTCGTTGAGGACCTTGCAGTGCACCTTGATGGCTTCGTGGCGCCACCTTGATGGCCTCGATCATGTCCACCTCCTGCACTTCCTTCATTTCGCCCTCAACCATAAGGATATCGCTGGCGGTGGCGGCCACGATCAGGTCGAGATCGCAACCTTCCATCTCAGCGATGTCCGGGTTGATGATGAACTTGCCGTTCATACGGACCACGCGCACTTCGCTCACGGGACCGGCGAAGGGGATGTTGGACACGGCGAGGGCCGCGGCGCCGGCCAGGCAGGCCAGGCTGTCGCTGTGGTTCTTCTTGTCATGGCTCATCAACGATGATCTGCACCTGCGTATCGCCGTGGAAATCATCGGGGAAGAGCGGGCGGAGGGCCCGGTCCACCAAGCGGCTCACGAGGATCTCGTGATCGCTGGGGCGGTTCTCACGCTTGAAGAAGCCACCGGGGAAACGCCCGGCAGCGCTGAATTTCTCGCGGTACTCCACCTGCAGGGGCAGGAAGTCGATGCCTTCGCGGGCCTCCTTGGTGGCCACCACGGTGGCCAGCAGGATGGTGTCGCCCATGCGCACGGTCACAGAGCCGTCGGCCTGCTTGGCCTATACGCCGGTCTCGATCGTGATCGGGCGTCCATCGCCCAGGTCGATGGTCTTGGTAATTGCTTGTGGTCTCATGTTCTATTGGCGCGCCTTTCGCGCCGTGTTGGTTGTTTGGTTTCCTCCGTTGCCTGCTGTCAATGGGACCCGATGATCGGGACCCGGTACATTGAAAAAGGGCGACCGTTGCCTCACGATCGCCCTTATCGTTCAGTTGATGTTCGACGCGTCCCGACCCGGCCGGACCACTGCCTGCTTACTTACGCAGACCAAGCTTGCCGATGATCGCACGGTAGCGCTCGATGTCGTAGTTCTTCAGGTAGTTGAGCAGTTGCTTGCGCTTGCCCACCATGATCCAGCAGGGCGCTCTCGGTGGCGTGGTCCTTCTTGTTGGTCTTCAGGTGCGCCGGTGAGGTGCTCGATGCGCGCGGTGAAGAGCGCGATCTGGCCTTCCGAGCTGCCGGTGTTCTTCTCGTTGCCACCGTGGGTCTTGAAGATCCCGGCTTTGGCTTCTTTGGTCAGTTGCATGGTCGTCGTCTTGCTTCTTCCGGCGGCGCCCCATTGGCGGACCGGGCGGCAAATGTACGCTTTTCGTCCGGATTCCTACCAAATCCGGAGGCAATTCACCTCTCCACGTGGCGGCCCGCCTCAGCTCCGGAAGAACGTGAGGAACTGCGACAGGGTCTTTTTGAGGTCCTTGCGCTCCACGATCTTGTCCAGGAAGCCGTGCTCCAGCACGAATTCGCTGGTCTGGAAGCCTTCCGGCAGGTCCCGGCCGATGGTCTCACGCACCACGCGGGGACCCGCGAAGGCCACCAGGGCATTGGGTTCGGCGATGTTCAGGTCGCCCAGCATGGCGAAGCTGGCGGTAACGCCCCCTGTGGTGGGGTCGGTGATCAGACTGATGTACGGGATGCCCTTCTTGGCCAGCAGGCTCAGCTTGGCGCTGGTCTTGGCCATCTGCATCAGGCTGAAGCCCGCCTCCATCATGCGGGCCCCGCCGCTCTTGCTGATGATGATCAGGGGGCACTTGCGCTTCAGGGCCGCATCCGCCGCCATGGCGATCTTCTCCCCCACCACACTGCCCATGCTGCCACCGATGAAGCGGAAATCCATGCAGGCGATCACCACCGGCTGCTTGTCCATCTTGCCTTCCGCAGCCCGCAGGGCATCGTAAAGCCCGGTCTCCTGACGTGTTTTGGCCACGCGGTCCGTGTACTTCTTGGTGTCCTCAAAGCCCAACGGGTCACCAGCGATGAGCTTTTCGCCGATCTCCTTGCCCTTGTTGTCGTCGAAGAGCAGCGCGAAGTATTCCTCGCTGCCGATCTTCTCGTGATACTGGCACTTGGGGCACACCCACAAGTTGTTCTCGTGGTCCTCCGTGGTGCAGATCTCCGAGCATTCGGGGCACTTGTACCAGAGGCCCTCCGGGGTCTCCTTCTTCTCCTCGGTGGAGGTGGTGATGCCTTCTCTTACGCGTGTGAACCAACCCATGTGATCTGCCTGAATGGAACGAAGGTAAGCGGGAGTGTGAACAGGGCCGTGATGGGAGCATGCCGGACCCGCGCGGTCGGGATGGAACACGTCCGGGGGATCCTGAAGCGGTCCTTAGGCGATGGTGATCTTCTTGTCCAGGTAAACGTCCTGGATGGCGTTCAGCAGGGCCACGCCTTCGCCCATGGGGCGTTGGAAGGCCTTACGCCCACTGATAAGCCCTTGACCACCAGCCCGTTTGTTGATCACTGCGGTCTTCACGGCCTCGGCCATATCGCTGGCGCCGCTGCTGGCCCCACCGCTGTTGATCAGGCCGATGCGGCCCATGTAGCAGTTGGCCACTTGCAGGCGGCACAGGTCGATCGGGTGGTCGCTGGAGAGGTCGCTGTAGACCTTCTTGTGCGTTTTGCCGTAGCCGTTGAGCGCATTGTAGCCGCCGTTGCTCTCGGGCAGCTTCTGCTTGATGATGTCGGCCTGGATGGTGACGCCCAAGTGGTTGGCCTGGCCGGTGAGGTCGGCAGCGGTGTGGTAGTCCTTTCCGTCCACCTTGAACCCGGGGTTGCGCAGGTAGCACCAGAGGATGGTGGCCATACCGAGTTCATGCGCCTGCTGGAAAGCCTCGGCGATCTCGCGGATCTGGCGGGTGCTCTCGTCGCTTCCGAAGTAGATCGTGGCCCCCACGGCCGTGGCGCCCATGTCCCATGCGCTCTTCACCGTGCCGAACAGCACCTGGTCGTACTTGTTCGGGTAGGTCATCAGTTCGTTGTGGTTGATCTTCACCACGAAGGGGATCTTGTGGGCGTATTTGCGCGCCACGCTGCCCAGCACGCCGTAGGTGGAGGCCACCGCGTTGCAACCGCCTTCGATGGCGAGCTCCACGATCTTGTCGCCGTCGAAATAGATGGGGTTCGGGGCGAAGCTGGCGCCGGCGCTATGCTCGATGCCCTGATCCACCGGAAGGATGCTCATGTAGCCGGTGCCCGCGAGACGGCCGTTGCCGTAGAGGGCCTGGATGCTGCGCAGTACCTGTGGACTGCGGTTGCTCTAGTGAGAAGCAGCGGTCGACGAAATCGCCGCCGGGCAGGTTGAGGCTCGTTCTTGTCGATGGTCTTGCAGGTGTGATCCAACAGGTGGGCCGCTTCGGCACCCAACAGTTCCTCGATCTTCCCGGTCTTCAGCGTTTCCATTGGTTACGTTCGTTGTTGGCGATGGTGGGCAAAAGTATGCCGCGGACCATGGTGCCGTCCACTCCGATCAGAAGGGATATCCGATACCGAGGTTCAAATTGAGCTTCTGGCCGAAGCGGGTCTCCGTTCCGGGATCTTTGGGCTCGAAGATCCAGCGCTGGCCCGCGGGCAGGCTGGGGTCCTTGGTCTGCAGGCCCAGATCGAAGCGCAGAATGAAGAAATCGAAGTTCAGGCGGGCCCCCAATCCCGTTCCCACAGCGATCTCGCTCAGGAAGCGGTCCGCCTTGAACTGTCCGCCGGGTTTGGCCGGATTGTCCTGGATGTACCAGATGTTACCCACGTCGGTGAACAAGGCGCCTTCGAGGTAACCGAACATCTTGAACCGGTATTCCACGTTGCCCTCCAGCCGCATCTCACCGATACGATCGAAGTTGCTGGTGGGCGAGGAATACGAGCCCGGCCCCAGCGAGCGTGCCCGCCAGGCCCGCATGCCATTGGCCCCACCGCTGAAGAAACTCGATTCGAAGGGCAGCACGGTCTGGTTCCCGAACGGCCGACCCGCACCAGCTGAGGCCCGGAAGGCCAGGCTGCTGCGGTCGTGGATCTTGATGTAATGGCGCGCGTCGAGGTCGAGCTTCACGTATTCCGCATAGCGCACGCCGGCGATCGTGCGGTAAGGATCCACCGCTGACGGAATCACGCGTCTCCCGTCCGAAGGGTGTTACCATGGTGCCGGCCCACTCCGCCACACCCCGCAAGAACCAGTTCTTTCGCCGAGATCCGGGAAGTGACTGGGTGTTCAACGTCCAGACGAGGCGCATACCCGGTATCAGGTTGTCCGTGTAGCTGTTCGTGAGGATGGGGTCGTTCACATTGGCAATGAACTCCTGGAAGGCAGCGGACCGGTAGGGAATGCGGATGACGTTGACCTCAAAGGGGTAGAATCCGAAGACCTGATCGAGCGTGGTATTCAGCTCCACGCCTAGGCTCGCCTTGGCTAGGCTCCGGGTGTAATCCGGCCGCCGCTGGTAGTTATACAGGGTACTGACCACGATGCGCGAGCCGCCCGATTTTGCCGAACCCCAGGGCGCGGGGAAGCGCAGGCTGAGCTCGGGACCGATCTCCAGGGTGTTGAACAGCGCACTGTTGCCGATGGATGTACTTGCGCCTTCGCTTGAGGTCACCGTTTGCGACAGTGATTGCTGCGCCTCAAAGCCGAAACTGAAACTGGCTTGCAACGCTGCCATCCGCCGGAACATGTTCTTATGGCGGTAACTGAGGTTGACGGAGGTGCCGAGTGAACCTCCCCGGTTGGTCAGGAACCCTTCCACTGAAAATGCCTGCCGTTTGGCAGGCAATAAAGTGATCCGGCTGTTCACTAGTTCGGGACGGGAGAGACCGATCGTGTCGTAGGTCAGTTCCACGCGATCAAAGACCCGAAGATTCGTAAGGCGCCGGAACGTGCGATCGGCATCCACCTGGTTGAATCGGGCATCCGGTTTCAGGAGGATCTGCCCAGAAAGAGTCTTGGGGCTGAAGGGCGACCGTTTTCCCTTATACAACACCGTGAATCCTTCATACCGCGCTGTGTCCGGCGTGGCTCCGGAACGTCGCGCGGCCCCACTCCGCACATCTACGAACACGTCCTGAACGAAATAGACACGCCCTTCCGGTGTGCCCTGCAGACCACGCTTGCCCACGTTCGTCGGGCGTTCGATGCGCATCGTCACATCCACCTGGTGGTCGCCTGCGCTGGTGTCCGCATCGAACAGGACCATGTCGCGCGTGAGGTAGAGGTAGCCCAAATGACGTAAGTGGTCGGTGACCCGTGTGCGTTCCGCATCGAGCACATCCGCGTCGAACCGATCACCGGGTTTGAGCAAGCTGTTCACCTCCTCCTCGCCGCAGGTAGCGCACGATATTGGGCTCGTCCACACGCGTATCCACCTGACAGATCACCCATGGACGCCCGGTCTCCACGATGTACTCCATGGCCACCTTCGGCTTCCTGAACGACTGGCTGCCCCAGCCCTTGAAGGGTGGAAGTCGGTGCCGGGTGTAGTGTGCCGAATCGCGCACCTCGGCCTTGAAGAAGCCCTCCTTGATCGCATAGAGCTTGATCTGGGTGGTGCTACGCGCGGTGAGGGAGGTATCCAGAATGACCGGTGGCTCACCGTTGCGCCCCTTTGTGGAGTGCTCGCACGTGCGCGGTTTTTTCCCCTTCAAGCGTCGCTGTTCATTCTTCACCATGCACAGGCTGTCCTTCACGGCGCGCTTGCGGGCCACCTTCGCCGGATCCCGCAGGTTGTACAGGTCGAGGTAGACCGGCCGGCCCAGGACCCGTTTGTTGGGTTTCTGTTTCAGAATGTTCAGGAGCTCATCCCTGTTGAGCGCACTCTTGTTCAGCGTAACGGTGTTGCTGACCAATAACCGCTGCCCCTCGGGCACCCAACGCGTGCTGTTGCAGCCTGTTACAAGCAAGGCAACGAGCAGGAGGATATGTGGCGATGCGATCCGCACAGGCGGCGAAGGGAGGACTATTTTGCGCCCCGATGCGCGGCGCGAAGGAAATGCGCCCGAAGATATCCCTCGCCATGAGCGCCAACCCACATGTGAACCGACTGCGCCTGCTGCACCAGAAAAAGCAGCGCGAGGCGCAGGGCTTGTTCCTGGTGCAGGGACGGAAGCTGGTGCAGGAGCTGCTGGCATCGCCCTTGCGGGTGGACAGTATTCATGCCACGGAGCAGGCGGCCCGCGATCTGCGGCTGAAAGAGGCTGTTCTTCACCCCGCACATGACCTGGCGCGGATGGGCACGCTGGAGGATGGAAATGAGGTGATCGCCGTGGTCCGCATCCCCGCCTCCCTGCCCCCCACCCCGCCGCGCGATGGCCAGTTGATCCTCGCATTGGACGGTATCAGCGACCCCGGCAACCTGGGCACGCTTTTGCGGATCGCGGACTGGTTCGGCATCCTGCAGGTGTGGTGCTCGCCGGATTGCGTGGAAGCCTACAACCCGAAATGTGTGCAGGCCAGCATGGGCTCGTTGTTCCGCGTGGAGGTGCGCCAGGGCGAACTTCCTGCCGGCATCCTGGATGCCGTGGGCGTAGGCGCGAACGTTTACAAGGCCGAGGCCAGTGGCGAGGATGTGTTCTCCATTCCCCTGGAACGCCCTGCGGTGCTGGTGTTGGGAAGCGAATCCCACGGACTGAGCGATGGCGTGAAGCACGGCCCCGGGCGCAGCATCGCGGTTCCCCGCATGGGCTCTGCGGAATCGTTGAACGTGGCCGCTGCCGCGGCCTCGGCGCTTTGCATGGAATTCACGCGCAGGATCAGGACGTGACCCCCGGCGCGCAGGCCACCTCCGCCACGCGCAGGCCATCCATCGCGGCGCTCACGATGCCTCCCGCGTAACCCGCCCCTTCGCCGCAGGGGAAGAGCCCGCGCACCTGCGGATGCTGCAGCGTCAATGGATCACGCGGTATGCGCACCGGCGAACTGGTACGACTTTCCGTGGCCACGAGCACCGCTTCGTTCGTCACGTATCCCCGCATCTTCCGGCCGAAGGCCTGCAGTCCTTTCCGCAGTCGTTCGGCGATGGCCGCCGGCAGCACCTCATCCAGCGCATAAGGCACGATGCCCGGCTGGTAGCTGCAGGGCGGCAGGTCCGCGCTGATGCGCTTCGCGAAAAAGTCCTCCAAGCGCTGGGCCGGAGCGCTTTGCCGCTGCCCTCCCGCACGCCAGGCCGCCTGCTCCACCATGCGCTGGTACCGTACCCCGATCAACGCATCGACCGATGCACCGGCGATCGCCGGAATGTCCTGCGGCGACACGCCGACCACGATACCTGAATTCGCGTATGGATTGTTGCGCTTGCTGGGGCTCCATCCGTTGGTGACCACCTCGCCGGGCGCTGTGGCACATGGCGCAATGATGCCACCGGGGCACATGCAGAAGCTGTAGACCCCTTGACCATCGACTTGCTCCACCGCGTTGTAGCTGGCCGGTGGCAACAACGGATCGCGCACGTCGCAGTGGTAGCGGATGCGGTCGATCACCTCCTGCGGATGCTCGATGCGCACGCCCATGGCGAAGGGCTTGGCCTCCATGTGCAGCCCCTTGCGCAGGAGCAGTTCGAAGATGTCGCGCGCGGAATGGCCCGTGGCGAGCACAACGGCATCAGCAAGCACTTCGCTCCCGTCCTGCGTGGCCACCCCGCAAATGGCTCCGTCGCTGATGAGCAGGTCCGTGACCCGCGTGCCAAAACGCACGTCGCCGCCGGCCCCGAGGATGGCCTCGCGCATGGCGGTGATGATGGCGGGCAGCTTGTTGGTGCCGATGTGCGGGTGCGCATCCACCATGATGTCGGTGGAAGCACCGAACGACACGAGCGTGCTCAACACACCCTGCACATCGCCGCGCTTGTCGCTTCGTGTGTAGAGCTTGCCGTCGCTGTACGTGCCTGCGCCGCCCTCGCCGAAGCAGTAGTTGCTGTCGGGGTCCACGATGTGCTCCCGGTTGATGGCCGCCAGGTCCCGTCGCCGTGCACGCACATCCTTGCCACGCTCCAGGATGATCGGTCGCATGCCATTGCGGATGCAAGCCAGCGCCGCGAACAGGCCGGCCGGACCGCAACCGACGATGATCACCGGAGGCGCCTTGGATACATCCGGAAGTTCCACCGCTTCCACCGTCAGTTCCAATGCATGCTCGGTGGAGACCTCAACGCGCATGCGCACCAGCGGTAGTCGGCTGCGCGCATCAATGGAACGCTTGACGATGCGCGAACCCTTTACGGCTTGTGGATCAACGCCCGCGGCTTCGGCTGCGGCCTGTCGCACGATGACCGGGTCGGCCGCCTCACGCGGCGGCAGCGCGATCTCCACCGTGCGCTCCATCGCCGATCAGCCCTCGAAGGTGAAGGTGAAGATCCAGGTCTTGCTGCGCAGGCTTTCGATGGGCATGCTGAAGCGCGTGCCATCATCGATCAGCAGGTTGGGGATGCCAACGCCGAACTTCAGCTCCATACCGAATTTGAAGTAGGGCAGGAACATGTCCATGCCACCGCCCACTTCGGCACTGTAGTCATTCTTCGCCAGCTTCACCACGATGTCCTCGTCGAGGTCCTGGTTCACGTCCTTCTGGCTGGCCATGTCGATGCTGTACTTGCCGCCGGCGATCACGTATACCGCGAAGTTGTTGATGCGGTCACTGCGCATCTTCAGCAACAGCGGGAATTCCAGCCAGGTGCTCTCGATGGGTTTATCAAAGCCGATGGGGCTGCCGTCACTGCGACGGAACCGGTAGCTGAGCACGCGTTCCTGGAAGGATAGCGTAGGGATGAAGCGCAGCGATACATTGTCCGTCATGTTCAGGCTGGTCACGATTCCCAGGTTGAAGCCCGGTTGCTTCACGTGGTCCATCACCAGGAGCGAATCGGCGAGCGCATCATACGGCTTCATCTTCACGAAGAAGTCGGCGGTGTTGTAGCTCAGGAGGAAGCCGAAGTGAAAGGGACGCAGATCGAAGTTCGGCTGGTTCTCCGTCTTGATCTTCCGCTGGGCATGGGCCAGGACCGGGATGAGCAGAGCGCTCACCAAAAGCGATGAAAGGAGGACGTGTACGAAGGTTAGGCATCGGAACGGGAACGAAAGTAGGGAAGGATCATTGCCGGAGGCGAAGACATGTGGGCATGTGGCCATGTGCTCATGCGGAGATATGCACATGTGGGCATGATGTTCTCCGCAAGGGCGTAAAGGCGATCGCGAGGCTCGCAGTGGCCGAGAGGTTGATCGAGCTATGGTCACATGTCGACATGGCGCGTGGGACCATGTGCTCAGGCCTCGGACATGTGCACGTGCGGCTGACTATTTGCGGGCGATGTAGAGCGTGGCGATGCCGCCGGTGAGGGCTTCGCGGCTCACTTCGCGACCGCCGCATTTGCGCAGGATGGCCTCGAAGTCGGCGCCTTCGGGGAACGCATCCACGCTGGCTGGGCAGGTAGCTGTATGCCGCGCTGTCCTTGCTGACGAGGCGACCGATGGTGGGCATCACGTAGTGGAAGTACAACCGGAAGAACGGGCGCATCAGCCCTTTAGGCTGCGAGAATTCCAATACGAACAAACGGCCGTTCGGGCGCAGCACACGCATCATCCCCCGCACGCCCTTTTCGAGGTCCTCGAAGTTGCGCACACCAAAGGCCACGGTGATCGCATCGAACGACGCATCGGGAAATGGCAGGTCGGCGGCATCGGCCTGAACGAGCTGGACCCGTCCATTGAGGCCAGCGTTCCGCACTTTCTCGCGGCCGTGCTCCAGCATACCTGCGGAGATATCCGCGCCGGTTACCTTCGGCACCATTGCCGCGGCGAGCAGAGGCCAGGTCGGCCGTGCCGGTGGCCACATCCAGCATGTGCTGCACGGGTTCGGCGCACATCAGGCGGATCACCTTGCGCGCGCCAACGCTGATCCACCCCGAGCGAGAACACGCGGTTGAGCAGGTCGTACTTCGGCGAGATGGCATCGAACATGTGCTCGACCTGCTCGCGCTTGGAGCCATCGGCGGAGTAAGGCTTAACGGCGCTCATCAGAGGCCCAGGCGCACGGCCTCGTTCAATAGTTCCGTACGATCAACAGGCACCACGCCTTCATGCTCGCACACCAGACCGCCGGCCAGGTTGCTCCATGCGGCGATGCCTGCCAGCGACAGCTTCTGCGCGAGGCAGAGCGCGGCCACGGCGATCACGGTATCGCCCGCGCCGCTCACATCGGCGATCACGCGGGCATGCGCAGGGATGGCGCGTTCTCCATCGGGACCGTGCGCGTAAACGCCATGTTCGCTCAGGGTGATGAGCGAAGCCTTGTTCCCCATGCGTTGCTCCAGCTGTTCCACCGCATGTCGAACGCCTGCGAGGTCGCCGTCGTTCAGTTCGAGCTTCAGGCCTTCGCGCAATTCCTTCAGGTTGGGTTTGAACAGCTCGACACCGCGATAGGCGAAGAAGTTCTTCTTCTTGGGATCGACGGCCACGGGGATGCCCCGTTCATGGGCCATGGCGATCACATCCGCGATGATACGCTCGGTGAGCACGCCCTTGTTGTAATCCTCGAGGATCACCACCTGTGGACGGTGCTCGTCGAGCAGCATCCGCAGCCGCTTCAACAGCACGTCCTCTTCGCTCACCGTGAGATCCGCCTCCATCTCCTCATCCACGCGCACCACATGCTGGTGCCCGCTGATGATCGCGGGTCTTCACCGTGGTCCTTCGACCCTTGGCGACGCACGATGCCTTCCGCCGGCAGGTCCTCATCGCGCAGCAGCTTCTCGATGATCGAGGCGTTGTCATCCTCGCCGCACCATGCTCACCACGAGCGGCTTCGCGCCCAGCGCGTGGAGGTTGCGGGCCACGTTGGCCGCACCGCCGAGCCGCGCACTGCGCTCGGTGACCTGCACCACAGGTACCGGCGCCTCCGGGCTGATGCGGTCCACCTTGCCCCACAGGTAGGCGTCCACCATCACATCGCCCACCACCAGCACCTGAGTGCCAGCGAAGCCATCGACGATGGAGCGTGCGTTGCCTGTGGCCACGGTCAGGAGTTGGAAAGTGCTTGCGCGATGCGGTCCACCGCGGCCAGCAGCTTGTCGTCGCTGGTGGCGTAGCTGATGCGCACCGTGTTCTTCGCGCCGAAGGAATCGCCTTCCACGATGCCCACGCCCGCCTTATCCAGCAGGTGCAGGCAGAGATCGACGCTGCTCTTGATGGTGCGTGCCGTTGATGCTGGCACTGGCGCTCGGGCAGCACGTAGAACGCTCCCTGCGGCACGTTGCAGCGCCAGCCGGGCACCTTGGCGAGTGCTTTTACGAGCAGATCGCGGCGGCGAAGGAAGTCGGCCCGCATGCCGGAAAGCAGCGCAGGATCGGCCTCCATGCAGGCGAGGGTGACACGCTGTGCCACGCTGTTGGCTCCACTGGTGAACTGGCCCTGCACTTTCATGGCGGCCTGGGTGATCCACAGCGGAGCACCGATGTAACCGATGCGCCAGCCGGTGAGCGCAAAGGCCTTGCTAAGCCCGTTGACGGTGATGGTGCGCTCCATCATGCCCGGCAAGGCCGCGAAGGAGTGATGCGTGCCGCTGAACACGATATGCTCGTAGATCTCGTCGCTGATCACGTAACAACTGCGGGTGCTGGCGCACCACCGCAGCCAGCGCCTCCATCTCGTCCGCGTCAGCACACCGAACCGCTGGGGTTGCAGGGCGAACTGAACATCAGCAGGCGTGTGCGCGGGGTGATGGCGGCGGCGATGCGCTCCACGGGTGGCTTCCAGTCCTCTTCCAGCGTGCTGCGCACGATCACCGGCGTGGCACCGGCCATCCGGACCTGTTCGGCGTAGGTGACCCAGAACGGAGCGGGGATCACCACCTCATCGCCGGGGCCAACGAGGGACATCACCACGTTCATGATGGACTGCTTCGCGCCGGTGCTCACCATGATCTGGTCGGCGGAGTACTCCAGCCCATTGTCGCGCTTGAACTTGCGGGCGATGGCCTGGCGCACGTCGAGGTAGCCGTTCACCGGGGCGTACTTGTGCCACGGGCCTTTGATGGCCTCTTGCGCGGCCTGTAGGGCGAAGGCGGGGGGGTCGTGGTCGGGTTCGCCGAGGCTGAGGTCGATGATGTCCTTGCCTTGTGCGCTGCAGCTCGCGGCACGGCGGGCCATGAGCAGCGTGGCCGGTTCGGCGATGGACGTAACGAGGGGGGAGATGGTGCATGGGCGGGGCAGCCACCAGGCTCATGGGTCGGTCGTGGTTCCTGTTAACAAGGCCGCGAAACTACGGATGTGGCCCCGGGGAGCTTCGCCGGTTGGTCCATAGTTGCCGATATTCGTCAACCGATTTTTCCACGATGACCGGAGACCAATGGTTCCAAGTGCTGCTGGCGCTGCTTCCCAGCGTGGTGGTGTTCCTTACCGCCTTCTACCTGATCCGCGGCATGTTGCAGGGCCGGGCACAGGAGCGCAACGCCGACTGGCTGGCGCAGATCAAGAAGGAGGACCACAAGCAGGCGCTGCCACTGCGCTTGCAGGCGTATGAGCGCGCTGACGCTGTTCCTGGAACGCATCAGCCCGGGGCCTTTGGTATTGCGCGTGCACAAGAGCAACATGACCAGCCAGATGCTGCATGCCGAGCTGCTCGGCCACGATCCGCGAGGAGTACGAGCACAATGTGACGCAGCAGATCTACGTGAGCGACCGTGCCTGGGGCCAGGTGAAGATGCAGCAAGGAGGAAACGCATCCGCATCATCAACATCGCCTACGAGCAGACGGGTCCGAGCACGAGCGGCACGGCCTTGAGCCAGCGTGTGTTCGAGGTGGCCTCGCGCCTGTCGCACCTGCCCACACAGGAAGCGTTGCTTGCGATACGCGAGGAAGTGCGGAAGCTCTTCTGATCGGGGAGCGAGCTGTTCGCGCTCGATCAGCGCTTGTACAGCCGGAGCAGCTCCGCAGCTGCATCGAACGGACTGCGGTCGCCTTTGTCCATTTCGGCTTCCACAGCAGGAAGTGCGGCCTGGATGCGCGGGTCGTTGAAGAATCCGTTAAGCAGCGCCTCCTCGATGGTGGAGCGCAACCACCCGTGATCCTGCTCGCGACGGCGCTGCCTGGTGTATCCCATTGCTCCAAGGCCGATGGCGAGGTCTTCGATCTGCGAAAGCAGTTCCGCGATGCCCTTGTTCTGCAGTGCTGAACACAACAGCACCTGTGCGCGTGCGCCATGTGATCGGGGCGGCATCAGGTGAAGGGCCTGGCGAAGGTCCTGCGCAGCCTGGGCATTACGCTGTTCATTGCCCCCATCGGTCTTGGTAAGGGCGATGATGTCCGCCGCTTCCATGATGCCGCGCTTGATGCCTTGCAGCTCGTCGCCCGCGCCGCCGATCATCAGCAGCACGTTCAGGTCCGTCATGCGGTCCACCGAAAGTTCGTTCTGGCCGATGCCCACGGTCTCGATCAGCACCCGATCATGGCCGGCGGCTTCGCAGAGCACGATGGTCTCGCGGGTGCGTCGGCCCACGCCCCCCAATGTTCCACCTGTGGGAGAAGGACGGATGAAGGCTTTGGGCTCCTGCGCCAGACGTTCCATGCGTGTTTTGTCGCCAAGGATGCTGCCGCCGCTGCGCGAACTGCTCGGATCGATGGCCAGCACTGCCACCGTGTGCCCCTCCTCCACCATGCCCATGCCCAGCGCGTCGATCAAGGTGCTTTTACCCGCACCCGGAATGCCCGTGATCCCGATCCTGTGCGCGCCACCGCTGAAGGGCAGACATCGACGCACGAGTTCCCGAGCCACGTCCTGATCCTCGGGCCGGGTGCTTTCCACCAACGTGATGGCCCGCGCCAAGGCACTGCGCTCACCGGAGCGAAGGGCGTGGAAGAGGGGGTCCGTGGACTGGGGACATGCGGGGTGATGGGGTTCGGGGTTCGGGGTTCGGGGTTCGGGGTTCGGGGTTCGGGTCAGGGTTCGGGGTTCGGGGTTCGGGGTTCGGGGTTCAGAGGCCTCCGCGATAGTTCGCGACCCATTCGGGATCCCCCATGTCCTTCAACAAGCGGAAGAAGTTCTGGCCGATGATCAGGTCCAGCGTGTATTTCATGCCATAACTGGACAGCAACAACATCTGCCGTTCACCGGGACGCAGTTTTTCGCTGGCCCAGCCGAGCCGTTCGCGCTGGCCTTCCTCCACCTGCTGCGGATATTCCCAGTAGCGCAAACGCCACAGGTCATCGAGCGTGGAGCAGTTCGTTAGGAAGCCCAGGTGCGCACTGTCCTCGGGCAGGGTGCATTGCTTCACATCGTATTTCCGGAACAGGTCCTCGGCATCCGGATTCGCCTTGCTGAACGCGCGGCCCTGCACCTGGCGGATGAAGTTCTCGCGCGTCAAGGGCTGGCTTTCGAGCACGGTGCAACTGCTATCGACCTTCACCAGGAACAGGCTGAAAAGCTGGCTGGTGGTGGTGCTGCCGAGGCTGGCGGCGAATTGCCAGGAGATGCCGTTGGGCAGGGGCCATTGCGCACGGGCCGGACTTGCCAAGGACAGGCAGAGGAACGATACGATCAGCGGGCGCATGGGTGGGCCGAAATTACCCAACAAGTGTGGCCGTTTACCTTCGCCCCATGGCCCACATCGTTGCCCCCTCCCTCCTCTCCGCCGATTTCGCGAACCTGCAGGACGCCGTGACGATGGTGGACCACAGTGCCGCGCCATGGTTGCACCTGGATGTGATGGATGGCGTGTTCGTACCCAACATCAGCTTCGGGCTGCCGGTGATCAAGGCGATCCGGCACCACACGCCGAAGGTGTTCGATGTGCACCTGATGATCGTGGAACCACAGAACTACGTCACACAATTCCGCGATGCCGGGGCCAATATCCTCACCGTGCATCTGGAGGCGTGCACACATCTGCACCGTACCGTGCAAGCGATCACCGCAGCGGGCATGAAGGCGGGCGTAGCCCTGAACCCGCACACGCCGGTGAGCCTGCTTGAGGACATCCTGGGCGATATCGATCTGGTGTGCATGATGAGCGTGAATCCCGGCTACGGCGGTCAGAAGTTCATCCCGAACACGTTCCGGAAGATCACGGCGCTGCGCGAAATGATCGCGGCGCAAGGAGCACATTGCCTGATCGAGATCGATGGTGGCGTGAGCATCGAGAACGCCGCCGAGCTGGTCCGTTACGGCGCTGATGTGCTCGTGGCCGGCAACAGCGTCTTCAACGCGCCCGGAATCCGAAGGAGGCGATCTGGGCGTTGACGGAAGCCGTAGGTCGCGTCTGCGATCATTCGACCTTGCACCGAATAGACGTGTTCCGGGTCCTCCGTCTGGGGCTGCTCTACCGCAACTGCGGGATCGCACTGGTCCACTCCATCGAGGCAACTTACTTGTGCCTCTCGGCGATCGATCCGATTGCGTTCATCGATCACCCTGCAGCGCTCTGTCGAATACGCATAGGCTGGGCGCTAACCCACTGGCGATAGGGTCCGTAGAGAACCCCAGTCACAGCCCCATGTCCACCCGAGGTCACTTCGCATTCTGGTCGCTCTTCATCCTGGCGTTGCCGGTGTTGGGCCAACGACCGAGCCGTTCGGGCATCGGTCTGAAGGCCGGGCCGCAAGGCACCAACCTGTTCGGCTCGGACAAGGTGTACAAGCCGATCCCCGGGGTGGTGGGCGGTATCTACTTCCCGCTCTGGGTCGGTGCGCGTTTCGAACTGCAACCTGAGCTGCTGCTTTCCTATCAAGGGAGCCAACTTCCTGATGCGGAGAATGGACCTGGCCGGATGCGCATGCTGTATCTGTGCCTTCCCCTGAACGCGAAGCTCTACCTCTCGAATGCGCTGAACATCCAAGGAGGCGTGCAGGAAAGCCGCATTCTGAAGGAACCATCGATACGGTCGCTTCCACCGAACGCTTCCGCGGCTTCGATTTCGGCTTTACTGCCGGGGTGGGTCTGGACCTGTACACAGGGTTTGATATGACGGTGCGGTACTATGCCGGCATGTCGCCCGTGCTGCTTTCAACCACCGGTGTGAATCCGCGCAACCGCCTGCTCCAATTCACAGTGGGCTATCGGGTGGCACGGCTTCGGCATAACCGGAACCGTCGCGGATAGCAGCTCCGGGCATCCGGCTATCTTCGCCCCTGCATGGCGGAAACCCGGATCGCGTTGCTCGGAGGAGGCCAGTTGGGCCGCATGTTCCTGGAGAACGCCTTGCGTTACAACAGCACGGTGGATGTGCTCGATCCCGATGCGCACTGCTCCTGCGCGCCATCGCTCGACCGCTTCGTGCAAGGCCACTTCGATGATCGCGACACGGTGCTCCGCTTCGCGCAGGATGCCGATGTGGTGGGCATCGAGATCGAGCATGTGTCCGTGGAAGCGCTCGAGGAGCTGAAGCGCCAGGGCAAGCGGGTGATCCCGACCCGGGTGTGCTGCGCATCATCCAGGACAAAGGCCTCCAGAAGCAGTTCTACCTGGATCATGGCATCCCAACGGCGGGCTTCCAGCTGATCAACGACACCTCGGAGATCGCGCCGCACGCTTCGATGCTGCCCGCCTTCCTGAAAGCGCGTACCGGTGGTTACGATGGTCGGGGTGTGATGCCGATCACCTCGCTCGCGGATGTGAGCAAGGCCTTCAGCGGGCCCTGCGTACTGGAGCAACAGCTGGACGTTGCGACTGGAACTGGCCGTACTGGTGGTGCGCTCGGCGAAAGGCGCGCATGTGGTGTACGATCCCGTGGAGATGGTCTTCGATCCGCGCTTCAACCTGGTGGACCATCTGCGTGCACCGGCCCGCATCGACGCACGGCGTGGCGCGCGAAGCGCAAGCACTGGCGTTACGTGTGGCCGATGCGTTCGCGGCACCCGGTCTGTATGCCGTGGAGCTCTTCCTCACCAACGACGGTGAATTGCTGGTGAACGAGACGGCGCCGCGCGCACACAACAGCGGGCATCACACCATCGAGGCCTGCCCGAGCAGCCAGTTCGATCAGCTCCTTCGCGCTTTACATGGAATGGCCGTTGGGCGATCCGACCTTGCGCGGTCCGGCGGCCATGATCAACCTCGTGGGTGAAGGCGGAACAGGCGAAGCCGATGTGAAAGGGACTCGATGACGTGCTGCATGTGCCCGACACCTTCGTACACCTTTACGGCAAGAAAGAAACCCGCACCGGAAGGAAGATGGGACACGTTACGGTGATGGCCAGTGACCATGCGGGGCTGGACCAGGCGATCGCGGTGACCAAGGTGCATTGCCGCATCTTCCCTGTCGCCAGCGGGAACGCGGAATGGACGAAGGGGCCTTTGGTACAATGAACGAATCAACGACAGCAACATGGTAGGCATCATCATGGGAAGCCGCAGCGATCTGGAGATCATGCGCGAGGCGGCGGACATCCTGAAGGAATTGGGCGTGTCCTACGAGCTAACAGTGGTGAGCGCGCATCGCACACCACAACGCATGGTGGAATACGCCACCACGGCCCGTGAGCGCGGTGTGCTTTGCATCATTGCCGGCGCCGGTGGTGCCGCACACCTGCCCGGCATGGTGGCCAGCTTCACCACGCTGCCGGTGATCGGCGTGCCCATCAAGAGCCGCAACAGCATCGACGGTTGGGATTCAGTGCTCAGCATCCTGCAAATGCCCGCAGGCGTGCCTGTGGCCACCGTGGCGTTGAACGGTGCGCAGAACGCCGGTGTGCTGGCCGCGCAGATCCTGGGCGCATCGGACAAGTTCCTTGCAACAAAGCTGGAGGCCTACAAGCGCGGTCTTTCCGACAAAGTGAAAGAGGGCATCACGTCGCTGAAACAGGCGTATCCGAACACCTTCGACCAATGAAGCAGGTCGCCGGGACCGCAGGTCCCTGCCATGTGATCCGCCTCGAACCCGGTGAGGATGTGCGGGAGACCCTGGACCAGTGGGCCAGGGAGAAGGCCATCGAAGGCGCGGCCATCATCAGTGCCGTGGGCAGTCTTACCCATGCACACATCCGCTACGCCGGTCGCGCGGATGGCATCATGACCATCGGTGACCTGGAGATCTCTTCACTGAGTGGCACACTTGCCCGACATGGACTTCATCTTCACGTCAGCATTGCGGACCGCGATGGGGAGATGCTGGGTGGACACTTGCTGAAGGGTTCCCTTGTGCGCACAACATTGGAGCTGGTGATCCAGGAGATCGCGGGCGTTCAGCTCCTTCGTACGCACGACGAGAAGACCACGTACGACGAGCTCGATCCGCGCCCGATTCAAGGGATGATCCGGATGATCGTCCGCATCGGCTGGATGTAGGGATAGATCTCATCGACATCCGCGTTCGTCAAGGCGATGCAGCCCCAGGTCCAATCCTGGCCGTTCCCGATCCATGCGTCCTTTCCTTCGGGCACTCCGTGGATGCCCACCTCGCCACCGATGTCGGCGTTCGCTGGGATCTCGCCCGTTCGCTTGCGCTCCTGGAACCGTCGCCGGCTTTCCTCGTTCGGATAGTCGATCCAGATGAACACATGCCATTGATGCGGCCGTCGTTTGCTGCGGAAGGTGAAGGTGCCTTCGGGTGTGCGCCGATCCCCCTGCATGCGCTTGTCGCCGACCGGGTCCTCGCCCAGCACACAGGCATAGGTCTTCAGGATAGAATCGTTCACGAACACGTCGAACCGCCGTTCGCTCTTGTCCACCTGGAAGCGGATGGTCTTCGGGTCCAACCCCAGCGAGTCGATCAACACTGCCAACGGGCGTTGTACCGAAGCCGCCCGCACATCCGGCATGGGTGCAGATGCCCCGGTCTCCGCCATCTCACCCTGGCAGGCAGCGATGAATGGCACCAGCAGCAAACACAGCAAAGGACCGCTCCTCATTCCTTATGGGTCTTGTTCAGGAACGAGAATGCGGCCCGTGGCAGTGCGTAACGCCTATTGGATCACCAAGGGGAATTCCACCTCGATATCCGTTTCGCCTCCCGCATTGGTGATATCACCGGCGGAAACACCGGCACCGCTCTTGTTCGGCTCATGACGCAAGATCACCTTCAGTGTTCCCACGCTCGCGGCACCCGTTGCCATGGTGGTTTGAAGGCCGATCGGCGCGCCGTTCGCATCCGTATCCGCATACGCGAAGGTGATGTTGGCTCCCGTGGATTGGAAAAAGAACTGGTGGTCAACGCCCTCTGCGAGCACCTCGTTGCTGATGGTGTCCACCGGGGTCGTCGTTGCGTTCAGCAGAAATACGGTCACATTGTAGTTGGAACCCGCCTGCAGTGTGTCCAGATCGAAGACAGGTGCTCCGCCCCCGTCGCCATCGGCATCGGCGAAGCGTAACTCCTTGTCCGTGGCCCCGGCCTGACCGTCAAAGGACAGGACCATCGTCGTGATCAATTCTTCTTGATTCACGATGGGCGGTGCTACGGTCACATCTTTATCCTTCTTGCAGCCTGCGATCGCCAACGCAGCGAAAAGGGTGATGGTCATATGGTTCAAGTTGGTTCTCATGTTCGTTCGTCGGGAGTTGGTTGTTCGGGGGCGGGTCATTTCCAGCCCGCAGGGGTCAATGATCTCCGAAGCTGAATCGCACCCAGAGCGTGAGGTCGGCGCCACGGGCATCGACGTAGTATCGGAAACGGTCCATGTAGTCGCGGTACGTGGTGTTGAGCAGATTATTGGCTTGAAGCCCGAGGCGCAATTCGTTCTTTCCAAGCGTGCGCGTCGCTGTGGCGGAAAGGCCGATGAGGTGGTAGGTGCCCGGTGGCGTGGTGTAGTCAAGCCCCACGGGAATGCGCGACTGTTCGAAGACCGCCGTGCTGGAGGCGCTCACCTCCAACGCACTCCACGATCCAGCCTTCGGCAATGTGAAGAGCAACGCGCTCTCGGTACGGTCGCTCGGCATCTGGTATAGCCATTCATCATTGATGACATCCCGACCCCGTACCAAGCTCGTACGCGAGCGGATGCTCCACTTCGGCGTAATGCGGTAACGGAGCGTCGCATCCATACCGTGGAGGAACGCATTGGTGGCCACATATTGGAATACGGGAAAGGCGCCCCGAATGGTGAGCTCAACGCCATCGGGACGCAGGTAGATGAAGTCCGTTATCGGGCCCGCATACAGCGTGATGTCCGTGCTGAGCCTGCCCTTCAGCCATTTCGCTTCCAGGTCGGCGGTGATCTTCACCGACCGTTCGTTCTTCAGCGCGGCATCCCCGTTCTCGATCGCGGCCGCGCCATGGTGCAGACCCTCGCTATACAGTTCGCTCACGTGCGGTGGGCGATAAGCCGTGCTTGCGTTGAAGCGCAACCGTACACTGTCCATCAGGCTCCAATTCGCACCGAGGCTGAACGCGCTGTTCGTGAATTGATGCGCTGGAGTGATGTACACATCATCAAATGTGTACTTGAACACATTGAGCCGTGTGGCTTCGATGCGCACGCCTGCTTCCATTTCCACCTTGGTGGTAAGCGGATAGTGCTCCAACAGGAACAAGCCGCCGCTCTGCTTGAGATAGTTCGGCATCAGCGGTCGGATACCCGTGCCCGGAATGTTCACGTTCTCCTGGTACACGCCGTTCACGCCGACCTTTCCGTGGATGCGCTTGCCGATCCAATGCTTCAGCACCGCATCCGCGGTATGTGTGACGAGGAACAGGTCGATGGCCGCAGTACCGCTGCGACCCCCGCGGCGTATGTCGTACTCCTGCCGATCGTCCGCCTGGTAGCCATAGGTGAGCACGATGCGGTCGCGCTCACTGATGGCGTACCCGGCTTCGGCCTTCAGCAGATGGTGCTGCACATCCTGGCGCGGTGGTGCGATGTCGTAGGTGAAGTCGCCGACGTACCAAGGGGTCCCGGTCGCGATGGCGTTGTTCAGGTCGGTGAGGTTGCCGATGTGCGAGGCGCGGAGGATCCGATCTCGCGTTGGAAGTAACTGAAGTACACACTCGCGTTCCAGCGAAGGTCCCGATAGCCCATGGAGGCGCTCACACCGCTTTCCTGCAAGCCTGTGTTACTTAGCACATAGGTCGGCGTGTTGCTGTCGCCGAGGTATCGCCGGCTGCCTTGCACACGCCAGCCGAACCCGCGCAGGCGCTTCACCCCGCCTTGCAATAAGCCATTGCCACCACCGCCCCTGCCGTTCAACAGACCGATACCGCGCACTTCGCCACTGATGCCCGCCTCGCGTGGCAGGTCAACCGGCTCGGTGATCACCACACCGCCCAGCGCATCGCTGCCATACTGCACACTGGCCGCGCCCTTCACCACCGTGAGCTTGTCGCTACTGAAGGGGTCGAGGTTCGGGGCGTGCTCCGTGCCCCACTGTTGATCCTCCTGGCGGATGCCTTGGTTGAGCGTGAGCACGCGGTTGCCGCTCAGTCCATGGATGACGGGCTTGTTGATGGTGGGTCCGCTTTGCAGCATGTTCACGCCGGGGATGGTGGCGAGCATTTCTGCCAGCGTCCGGCCCGTGTTGCGTTCCATCTCGGACTTGTCGAGCTCTTCGTGCGCCTGACCCACATTCTCGTCCGGACGTTGGCGGGCCACCTCAACTTCCTTCAGTTGCTCACTGTGGTGCTCCATGCGGATGAGCACGTCCTCCTTCTGGGGAACGGTCACCTTCACCTCCACCGCCTCGCAGTCCAAGTGGGCGCCGCGCAGGGTGTATCTCCCAGGGCACAGGCCCGTGATGCTGAACCGTCCCTCTTCATCCGCAAGCACGAACAGACCTGTTTCCAGCACGCGCACTTCGGCGAAGTCGAGCGCGCTGGCATCATGGTCATCGACCACCTGGCCGGTGATCACGAGTGTACACGGCTGCTGTGCAACGGCGGACGCGCACACGGAAAAGAAGGTGACGAACGCGACGGTTCTGATGGGCTTCACAGTGTAACATGCGCGGTGCCCTGCACCGCAGCGGGTATTTATCGAACAACGGAAATGAATGTGCGCCGAAGCGCTACCACTCTTGGCGGCTTCGACCCAATTAGGTCAGCTCAACGTTGGTGGCCCTCGATCGGTACACCGCAGTACCCAGGGAGCATCGGCGGTGAGAATGGCATCCGAATGTCGCCGTATATATCCCGCGACAGGGACGATCTCCAGCCCATCTTCAGCAGTGAGGGCCACCGGAACGGCTGCATCACAAACGGGGCAGATCGGGGCGATGGTATCACCGCCGTTATGGTCCTGATGTGCCTCCTGAGGCACTTCGCACCGGTGCAGCAACTCACGCGGTGCGATCAGCACGCCCATCACGAGCAAGAGTGACCACGCGGCGATCAGTCGTTGAGGGAGCCCGAACATGTTCCGCAAAAGTAAGCTGCTTCGCCCAGCATCCGTGCCCCTCGGCCTCCTGATAGCAATGCCGGCCTATAACACCTTCAACAGGCCGATAACACCGGGCGCACCGCTCATCACATTCGCACTCCGTGAAGGTTCATTCCGTTATCTTCGATATCGTGAGATCCATCCGACAGATCCTGTTCAGCCTTGTGCTGATAGTGGTTTCGGCCTTGCCACTGCGCGTGTTCGCGCAACAGGCCGACGGAAACGGCGGGGTAATGGACGACCTCTGCGGGTGCATGGCCCGTATCGACGTGAACGGGTCCGACAAAGCCATCAGCGAAAGGGTAAGGCACTGCATGGAGATCGCTGTGCTGCAACACCCCGCCGAAGTGAGGGCGTTGTTGCGACATACCAAGGGAGAAGGCAGCAAGGCGTTCCAGTTGGGAACGGTGCTCGGCGGTGCGCTGGAGCGCGATTGCCCGCAGTTCAAGGTGGTGCGGGCGCGGCTGCAGCAGATGGCCCTGCCGCAGGGTGCGCGCCAAGGAACTTGACCGGTGGTTCCATCGGCACTTGCTACTTTCGATCCTCCCGAACCAACCGCACATGAACAAACGCCTACTCTCCTTCGCCCTTCCATTCCTTGGTGTTTCCCTCCTCGCCCAATGGACCCCGCTGGCCACCGGCATGCTCAGCAACCGCAGCATGTGCCGCCAGAACGGCGACCTGTACGTGGTGAGCTACCCGAACGGGGTATTGAAGAGCGAGAGCGGCACAGGGCCGTTCACCGCGGTGAACACGGGACTGCCCATGAGCGGCACCAATTGGTTCGTGCAGAGCATCGGCGATGACGGCGCCTACCTGTATGCCGGTGCGGAAAGCGGCATCTACCGCAGCGCCAGTGGTGCGGACAGCTGGTCCAACATCAACGGAACGCTCACGGCTTCGAGCACCGTGTACGCCAACAAGTTCTACTCCATCGGCGGCAGCATCATGGCTGTGTTCGCCGGCAGCATTTCGCAGGGCGGCGGCATCTACCGCAGCAGCAACTTCGGGAATACCTGGCTGATCGGCCACAGCGGCATGGGCTCGAACGTGCAGGTGTACACCCTCACGCAGGTGGGGCCCACGCTGTTCGCGAGCACGAGTACAGGCCTGTGGACCAGCACGGATAATGCCCAGAGCTGGACCGCACATCCCGTCGTGAACTATACCACATACTCGCTTGCGTCGATCAACAACACGCTGGTGATCGTTAGCTCCTTCGGCATCCGCTACAGCACCAACGGCGGCTCGTCCTGGCTGGAGGCATCGGGCGATCCCGCCTCACCGGCCAAGGGTGAACTGGTGGCCTTCGATGGCAAGCTATATGCGCTGGTAGGTACCTCAACCGGTTGCCTGCGGAGCACGGACAATGGGGCTTCGTGGAGCGCCTTCATCACTGGCTTCTCCCCCGTTGATGCACAATCGCAGGAGGAGTTCTATGCGACGTCGCAGATGCTCTATTGCACGGCACTCTTCGATGTGTACAGCCTGCCTTCCACTGGAACCGCGGTGGATGAAACGGCGGCCAGCGTGGCTCCCCGCATTTACCCAACCGTGAGCAGCAACGGATTCACCTTGTCCAGCCCCACTGACGCAGGGCGCCTTCTGCTGTTCGATGGCTTGGGACGACAGGTGTTGGACGAATCGATGTCCGGTCCCGGGGATCATTTCGTTCTGCGCGGATCGCTGGCTTCGGGGCTCTATCAAGCCTTCTTCCAGCGTTCTGGATCGCCTGCACCCATTCGTCTGGGGGCCGTGATCTTCGAGTAGTCCTTCTGCACCGTCCGATCCGCTGGAAGCAAAAAGGGCCCTCCTTGCGGAGAGCCCTTTCCTTCCAACCTGGACCCGTCAGTATTTGACGAGCCTGGTACGCGCCAGCGGTCTGCCTTCCGCATCGAGCGCGATGACCGTGTACGTTCCCATGGCCAGCGAGCCGAGATCGGCCTGCTGTGTGAACGGCGCCGTTTGAACGAGTTTTCCGGAGACGTCGAAATACTGTAGCGTGCGCACCTGTGCGTTGCTGCATGTGATGATGACGTGTGACGTGGCGGGGTTCGGCCAGATGGAGAAGGCGTTGTTGCCCTGCACCTCATTCATGCCGATGCTTTCGCACTGGTCACCGATGCCATTGCCGTCGGAATCCAACTGGTCGGGGTTGGCCACCCAGGCGCAGTTATCGCAGGGATCGCCCACGCCATCCTGATCGAAGTCGGCCTGGTCGGGGTTGTACACCAGGTAACAGTTATCCTCGCAGTCGATCTGTTCGTCCGTGTCGCTGTCCTGGTTCGGCACCACGCCGGTGTTACCGCCGGAGCATACGCCGCACTCGTCGAGGGACGCGGAACCACCGAGCACGCCGGCACAATCGATCGAGATCCCGCGCAGGTGCAATCCACGGTGTAGGCGTCCTCGCCTGTGTTCGCATCGGCATCGTCGCACGGTGTACCGGGCAATGACGTACCTCCGGGTGTTCCGGTGCAGTCCACCGTATTGGAGTTACCCACGCAGTTGCAGTCGATGGTCCAGAGATCGGTGCCGTTGCCGTTGACCTGATCATCGCAGGCCGTGCCGGGTAGCGCAGGGCCACCCACAACGCCCATGCAGTCGATCATCTGGCCTACGCAAATGCAGTTGTTGTTCCATGCGTCATTGCCCGTGGAAGGAAGACCATCATCGCAGCTGCTACCTGGCAACGAGCTGCCGCCGGTGACCCCTTCACAGTCGATGATCTGGCCGGCGCACAGGCAATTACTTGACCATACATCGTTCCCTGTTCCGGGGTTGTTGTCATTGCAGGCGGTGCCGGGCAGTGCAGCGCCGCCTGGGCACATCAAGGCGATCGATCACTTGACCCACGCAACCGCAGTCCGTACGTGTATGTGTCGTTGCCCGTCTGGGATTGTTGTCGTTGCAGCCGTTCCGGGAAGCGCGTTTCCACCGGCCACGCCCTGGCAATCGATGAGCACACCGGCGCACTGACAATCGGCGCTCCACTCGTCGTTACCCGTATTCGCGTCGTTGTCATCACAAGGAGAACCTGGCAGAGCCGTGCCGTTCGGAGCGCCCATGCAGTCGAACACGATGGGTGTGCCTTCGCAGACGCAATCCGCAGTGTAGACATCGTCGGACGTGTTGGCATCCGCATCATCGCAAGCCGTTCCAGGCAGGGAGGTCCCGTTAACGACACCAGCGCAATCGAGGCAGGTGCTGTTCGGTACAACGCCCGTGTTACCACCGGCACATACACCGCACGCATCAACCGCGGCCGTTCCGTTCACGTCGCCGTTGCAATCGAGGCAGGTGCTGTTCGGCGTGATGCCCGTTGTTCCTCCAGCACAAACGCTGCAGGCATCGACCGCGGCCGATCCACCGATGACACCGGCACAATCGATCGGGGTTCCACCGCATTCGCAGTTCACCATCCATACGTCATTGCCGGTGGACGCATTGCCGTCATCGCAGGTCGAACCTGGAAGGGCCGTTCCGTTCACCACGCCCTGGCAGTCGGTGCAATTGCTGTTCGGGACGATGCCTGTGTTACCACCGGCACATACACCGCATTCATCGGTCGCGGCCGTTCCGTTCACATCGCCGTTGCAATCGAGGCAGGTGCTGTTCGGGGTGATGCCCGTGGAACCACCCGAGCATACGCCGCAGGCATCGATCGCGGCCGATCCACCGGCCACACCTGCGCAATCGTAGGGCTGACCTGCACATCCGCAGTTGGATGTGTAGATGTCATTACCCGTTGTCGCATCGCCGTCATCACATGAAGCACCTGGAAGTGCATCTCCACCGGGGACGCCAAGGCAATCCACTAGCAGCCCCGTGCATTCGCAGTTCGCATTCCATGTGTCGTTGACCGTTACCTGGTTGCCATCATCGCAGCTGGTACCGGGCAGGGCCGTGCCGTTGATCACACCAAGGCAATCCAGGGTGAAGAAGCTTCCGTTGCACTGGCAATCCGTTCCGATGACATCGTCGATGGTGGCGGCGTTTCCATCGTTGCAGGTGGCTCCGGGTTCGGGGCTGCCGCAGCCGCAGGCACCTGGGGCCGTCTTGTTCGAGATCCGCGGGGCAGGCATCGTCACAATCAGCTGCACCGTCGCCATCCGTGTCCGTATCCACCGCACCGCAGCCACAGATGCCCGGAGCGACCTTGTTGGGGTCATTGGGGCACTGATCATTGCAATCGGCGGTGCCATCCGCATCAGCATCCACATCGGCCACGCCACAGCCGCATTGGCCGGGCTGGGTCTTGAGGGGATCGGCTGGGCATCCATCGGCGCAATCGGCCGTGCCATCACCATCGGTATCAACATCGCTCACACCGCAACCGCACACGCCGGGCGCGAGCTTGTTCGGATCGTTGGGGCAGCCATCCACCGCGTTGCACGCACCATCGCCATCGCTGTCGGGCAGGGGCGCATGAACGCAATTCGTTCCATCGAAGCTATCCAGGGTGCAGGGATCGTTGTCGTTGCAATCCACCGTGCTTCCGGCGCACTGGCAGTTGGCATTGAGCACATCATTCACGGTTTGCGCATTGCCATCGTTGCAGGCCGATCCGATCTGGCCGGCCACGTTGGGGCAGTTGTCCTGGGCGTTGCAGATGCCGTCGCCATCCGAATCGGCCACGGTGCCTGCGCACTGGCAGTTCGCGTTGAGCACATCGTTGATCGTGCAGGCATTGCCATCGTTGCAGCTTAATCCGATCTGGCCGGCCACGTTGGGGCAGTTGTCCTGTGCGTTACAGATGCCATCGCCATCGCTATCCGCACTGGCGGTGCCCACGCACTGGCAGTTCGCGTTGAGCATATCGTTGGTGGTGCAGGCGTTGCCATCGTTGCAGCTTGAACCGATCTGGCCGGCCACGTTGGGGCAGTTGTCCTGCGCATTGCAAATGCCGTCACCATCCGTGTCGCCGCTGTTCGTACCTGCGCACTGGCAGTTCGCGTTCAGCACATCGTTGATCGTGCAGGCGTTGCCATCGTCGCAGCTTGAACCGATCTGGCCGGCCACATTGGGGCAGTTATCCTGCGCGTTGCAGATGCCATCACCATCGGTGTCGCCACTGGCGGTGCCTGCGCACTGGCAATTCGCGTTGAGCACGTCGTTGATCGTACAGGCGTTGCCATCGTTGCAGCTCGAACCGATCTGGCCGGCCACGTTCGGGCAGTTGTCCTGCGCATTACAGATGCCATCGCCATCGCTGTCGGCACCTGCCGTGCCCACGCACTGGCAGTTCGCGTTCAGCACATCGTTGGTGGTGCAGGCATTGCCATCGTTGCAGCTCGAACCGATCTGTCCGGCCACGTTCGGGCAGTTATCCTGCGCGTTGCAGATGCCGTCGCCATCACTGTCGGGACTGGCCGTACCAGCGCACTGGCAATTGGCGTTCAGCACATCATTGGTGGTGCAGGCATTGCCATCGTTGCACTGGTAGCCGATGACACCGGCCACGTTGGGACAGTTATCCTGGGCGTTGCAGATACCATCACTGTCCGTATCGCCGCTGGCGGTGCCCACGCACTGGCAGCTGGCGTTGATCACATCATTGATCGTGCAGCCATTGCTGTCGTTGCAGGCTGAACCGATCTGGCCATCAGGTTCGGGCAGTTGTCCGTGGCCATTGCAGATGCCATCGCCATCGCTGTCGGCACTGGCCGTACCCACGCATTGGCAGCTGGCGTTCAGCACGTCGTTGGTGGTGCAGGCGTTGCCATCGTTGCAGCTCGAACCGATCTGGCCGGCCACGTTGGGGCAGTTGTCCTGGGCGTTGCAGATGCCGTCGCCATCACTGTCGGGGCTTGCCGTGCCCACGCACTGGCAATTCGCATTGAGCACATCGCCGGTGGTGCAGGCATTGCCATCGTTGCAGCTTGAACCGATCTGGCCGGCCACATTGGGGCAGTTGTCATTCGCGTTGCAGATGCCATCACCGTCGCTGTCGGCGCCGCTGGTGCCCACACACTGGCAACTGGCGTTCAGCACATCGTTGGTGGTGCAGGCGTTGTTGTCGTTGCAGCTGGAACCGTCTGGCCGGCCACGTTGGGGCAGTTGTCCTGGGCGTTGCACACCCCATCGCCATCCGTGTCGCCGCTGTTGGTGCCCACGCAAACGCAACTGGCGTTGTACACATCGTTGGTGGTGCACGCATTGTTATCGTTGCAGGCGCTGCCGATGGTGGCCGATCCTCCCACCACACCGAGACAATCGGTGGTGGCCTGACCGGAAGCCGTGCCGAATGCGCCCAGCGAAAGGTTGGTGAAGCTGCCCGTGGGCGTTACCTCCAACTTCACCGAACGCACCATGTATTGGCGGCCGGAAACGAAGGGTACCGTGGGGCTGCTGAAACTGGTACCCGTGACCACGTTCGGCGTTACACGCTGTGGAACAGCCGTGCCATTGCCGAGGTCATAGATGTAATAACCATCGACACCGGTGGTCGCGGTCCACGTGAAACTGGCCAGACCGCCGGAATTGGTGATCTGCAGGTTCGAGGGCATGGACACCATCACCTGGCGGAGGGAGGGATCGCCCATGAGCCCCATGTGCACGCGGTTGTACGGAGAACCCTGCCAGCCCGAGCTCTGCGGCGTGTAGAGGGTGGTGTTGTTCATGGACACCATGGCGCTGTAGCCGATGTTGTCGCCCATGCCCATGTGGTGGAAGAACCAGTTGGGAATTCCCGACCACACGTTGGTGAGAGCCTTGCCGCTTCCCAGCGGTGCTTTCATGAAGTTGTTGTAGCTGTCCCAGTCGCCGAAATAGCTACCGATGCACATGTTGAACACACCGCCCATGCTTACCGTGCTGGCGTATTCACCCGTGGAACCCACGTTGGAGCACGTGCTGAAGCTGCCACCGCCGCAGGCGAAGGTCCACAGGTAGCTCTGGTTGTTGATGTAGGTGGTGAAGGGCGCTCCGTTGCGGTTGAGGTCGCTGCATGTTGGATGGACCCACCAGTCGCGGAGATGCTGCGATAGCCGGCACTGGCCAGACCGTTGCCCATATCGTCGAAGTTGTCGAACACCGCACCGCGGAAGGTGGGCGTGAACGCCTTCGTTTTGAACTGGTGCAGCTTGTTGAGGTAGTTGATGGTGAGCTGGGTCTCGCTCAGGCCTTGGTAGTATTGGAAGGATTCGAATTCGTAGAAGTCGATACGTCCCACCTGAAGCTCCAGCGAGCTTGGAAAGTCGCTCTGGTCAAAGTCGCCATCACCTGGGGTGTTGTGATTGCGGTTGTTCTGGCTGCTGGAGTTGTTCACGGAATTATCCGTCCACGTACCCGTTCATTTCGCCGTAGTACCCATCGGCCGGCCAGGCACCCTGGTGGTCTCCATGTCCGTCGGGGTTCAGGTTGCCGGAATGGGGCACGGCCACGTGACCGATGACGAACACGGCCTTGACGTTGGAGGATCCGCGTTGTAGTCGCCTTGGATGAGCGCGCGCACATTCACAGCGGAGGTCGCACGGCTCACATCATGTCGGATCACACCCCAGCCATCAGCGCGCAGATCGGCTTCGAGGGTGGTCAATTGCGAGGCCACCGAGGAGGTGAACGTATTATCCACCAACAGCACCATTTTTCCGCGGTACTCGGTGGGGGCCACGTTGATCCCGGAGGCGATGTACCCCGTGCCGGTGCCCGAACTCTGGGTCCGGACGATCTTGTACTCGTAGTATGTACCCACCGTCACCGCCATTGTCCACCAACTGGTTGGTGGAGGCCGATGCCGTGCCAATGCTGGTCCACGCGGTCTCGGACCGTGTCTTCCGGTAAATGGTGTAGCCGGTCGCGCTGCTGAACGACACCCAGTTGAGGGTGATGCTCGGCGGCGAGGCCTGGACCGTGGCAGAAAGCTGGACAGCTTCCTTTTGGGAGGCTGTCTGTGCGCTAAGGCCTAACGCGCAGGCAACACTGAGGAGAATGAGAAGGGTACGGAGCATGATACCGGCAGGTTGGAATGAACGACCATGGACGATCGAACCCAGCGGCAGAGCTGTTCCAACATTTCCCTTTCGGGGCCTGAAGGATGGTTACGATGTTCACGTCGGCCTTTTATACTGCAACAGTATGCCGATGGGTTTCCGAACTCTTCGAAAATTGGATGAGCCGGTCGTTCTGCCCGACGAAAGAAATCAACGATCAAATGTGATGCAATCGCCCATATGCCAAGGCTTTGCCGTCGAATGATCGTAGCAGCACGATGTATGCTCCAATAGGCAGGACGGAAATGTCAATAGCCTGCGAAATGGCGATCTTCCGCACCATCCGACCCGTGACATCCATGACCTCCAACCAATGCGCCTCCGACGGTGCCCCCAGCGTGTGGACAATGCCGGTAGTGGGGTTGGGTTCAACCTAGGTCGGGTATAGGCCATGGTCGCGTGGTTGGTCGAACCAGGTTTCCCCCTCCTGCCGCTGACGGATGAAGCGGATAGGAAGCTGGTGCCCGAAAGTGCGGGCGCTTCGCCCCGATGCGTCGGGCGTGGTCTGATGATCACTTCACCTCCCCAGTCGGCTTCGCCGACATCCCCTCCTCGGGGAGGAGGGGGCAAACCAGGTCAGGGCAACTGCTCCAGCTTGATGTTCGTGGGCACGGTGGAACCGATGTTCACCAGGATGGGATCGCGGTCGTTCCCAGTGCCCGTGTATTGCACAAACCCTTTCAGTGTCACATCCTCGGGGTAATAACCGGCGACGGTGTTCGTGGGCATGGTGCCGCCGATGCGCGCAAGGATCGGGTCGCGGTCGTTACCCAGTGCCGGTGTACAGCAACTCATTGTCCGGCACCACGTTGCCCGCCCAAAGCGCCCGCACTGTGCCGATGGTCTTCAATGCCCCGGAGCCGTATGTGCTGAGCGTAGTGGCCTTCAGGTCCACCGTGGTGCTGGTGGCGCTCAACGAAAGCGCATTGGCCGTCATGGCCCCCAGGTGGTTCCGGTGGCGCACGACCACGTAGTAGCTACCCGTGCCTACGCCAAAGCTCAGCGCTGTGGTGCCATCGGTGCCCACCACATCGCCATCTCGCTGCAACAAGGCCTGCCGCGTGGCCAGCACGGTGGCCGGTGTGCCGCTGCTCCGCAGTTCAACACGCACCCAATCCACAATGGCATTGTTGCCGGTCACGTTCAACACGGCCTGCGTAGTGCTTTCGCCACCACCGCCCGCCGCTTGCGCATAGCCCAATGCGGTGTACGGTTCAGCGAGGGGAATGAAGCCGGCCATGCGTAGTCCGTCGGTCATCAGTCCCGTACCACTGTCGTATGGCCCTTCCAGCACCATGCGCGGTGCCACCACCACATTGGTAGTGGCCTGACCGGAAGCCGTGCCGAATGCGCCCAGCGAAAGGTTGGTGAAGCTGCCCGTGGGCGTTACCTCCAACTTCACCGAACGCACCATGTATTGGCGGCCGGAAACGAATGGTACCGCGGGGCTGCTGAAACTGGTACCCGTGACCACGTTCGGCGTTACACGCTGCGGAACACCCGTGCCATTGCCCAGATCGTAGACGTAATAGCCATCAACACCGCTTGTTGCGGTCCATGTGAAACTTGCCAGACCGCCGGAATTCGTGACCTGAATGTTCGACGGCATGGACACCATCACCTGACGGAGCGAGGGATCGCCCATAAGGCCCATATGCACCCGGTTGTAAGGAGATCCCTGCCAGCCGGAACTCTGCGGGGTGTACAGCGTGGTGTTGTTCATGGAGACCAAGGCGCTGTAGCCGATGTTGTCGCCCATGCCCATGTGGTGGAAGAACCAGTTGGGAATGCCCGACCATACGTTGGTGAGGGCCTTGCCGCTTCCCAGCGGTGCTTTCATGAAGTTGTTGTAGCTGTCCCAGTCGCCGAAATAGCTACCGATGCACATGTTGAACACGCCGCCCATACTTACCGTGCTGGCGTATTCACCCGTGGAACCCACGTTGGAGCAAGTGCTGAAGCTGCCACCGCCACACGCGAAGGTCCACAGGTAGCTCTGATCGTTGATGTAGGTGGTGAAGGGCGCTCCGTTCGGATTCAGGTCGCTGAGGTTGGAGGGACCCACCAATGCGGAGATGCTGCGATAGCCCGCACTCGCCAGCCCGTTGGCCATATCATCGAAGTTATCGAACACCGCACCGCGGAAGGTGGGCGTGAACGCCTTCGTTTTGAATTGGTGCAGCTTGTTGAGGTAGTTGATGGTGAGCTGGGTCTCGCTCAGGCCTTGGTAGTATTGGAAGGATTCGAACTCGTAGAAGTCGATGCGACCCACCTGCAGTTCGAGTGTGCTGGGGAAGTCGCTCTGGTCGAAGTCACCATCACCGGGGGTATTGTGATTACGGCTGTTCTGGCTGCTTGAGTTGTTCACGGAGTTATCCGTCCATGTACCATTGAGTTCGCCATAGTACCCATCGGCCGGCCAGGCGCCCTGGTGGTCACCATGTCCGTCGGGGTTCAGGTTACCGGAGTGCGGTACGGCCACGTGGCCGATGACGAACACGGCCTTGACGTTGGAGGGATCCGCGTTGTAGTCGCCTTGGATGAGCGCGCGCACATTCACAGCGGAGGTCGCACGGCTCACATCATGTCGGATTACACCCCAGCCATCGGCGCGCAGGTCGGCTTCGAGGGTGGTCAATTGCGAGGCCACTGAGAAGCTGAACGTATTATCCACCAACAGCACCATTTTTCCGCGGTACTCCGTGGGCGCCACGTTGATCCCGGAGGCGATATACCCCGTACCCGTGCCCGAACTCTGGGTCCGGACGATCTTGTACTCGTAGTATGTACCCACGGTCACGCCATTGTCCGCCAACTGAGTTGTGGAGGCCGATGCCGTGCCGATACTTGTCCACGCGGCCTCGGACCGTGTCTTCCGGTAAATGGTATAACCGGTCGCGCTGCTGAACGACACCCAGTTGAGGGTGATGCTCGGCGGTGCGGCCTGGATTGTGGCGGAAAGTTGAACGGCTTCCTTTTGGGAGGCGGTCTGCGCGCTAAGGGCTAACGCCCAAGCGAGACCAAGAAGAATGAGGGAGGTACGGAGCATGATACCGGCAGGTTGGAGTGAACGTACCATGGACGATCGAACCCAGCGGCAGAACTGTTCCCACTGATCCCTTTCGGGTCCAGAAGGATGGTTCGGATGTTGATGTCTGCCTACTGTAACATTACGCCGATGGGTATCCGAACTCTGCGGAATTTGGATGAGCCGGCTGTTATGCCCGACGAAGGAAATCAACGATCAGAGACGCTGCAAACGCCCGTAGGCCAAGGCTTTGCCGTCGAATGAGCGCAGGAGCACGATGTATCCGCCCACAGGCAGGACGGAAATGTCAATGGTGTGAGCGATGGGAGCGATCAGCAGCCTTCGACCAGTGAGGTCGATCATTTCCAACCAACGCGCCTCGGATGGCGCTCCGAGGAGATGGACGATGCCTGTGGTTGGGTTCGGTGCAAGTCGCAACGTGGGCAAAGCCGACCACTCATCCATGCCGATCAGATCGCACACGTCCCCCACCCCATCACCATCCACATCGGACTGGTCGGCATTGGCCAGCCAAGGGCAGTTGTCGCATAGGTCGCCATGCCCATCCAGATCGAAGTCCGCCTGTGGTGTGTTGGGGAACTCCGGACAGTTGTCTTCGCAGTCCAGCACCGTGTCCAGATCCGCATCTGCGTTCGGCACCACGCCGGTATTTCCGCCCGCGCAGATGCCGCAATCGTCCACGGCGGCACTGCCTCCGGGATCGCCGATTGCAATCGATGAGCTGACCGACACAGCCGCAGGCCAGGGTGTACAGATCATTGCCGGTGTCGGGGTTGTTGTCGTTGCACGGCGTTCCCGGCAACGCCTGCCCGCCCGCCACACCCTGGCAATCGATGACGAGCCCTGCGCAGATGCAGTTCGCTGACCATTCATCGTTACCTGTCGCAGGATCACCGTCATCGCAAGGCGCGCCCGGCAAGCCCGGACCGCCGGGAACACCGGCGCAGTCGATCAGCAGACCGGCACACGAACAATCATTCTGCCATGCATCCGCGCCGGTGGCCGCATTCGCATCATCACAGGCACTTCCCGGAAGTGCGGGCCCGCCCACCACACCCAGGCAATCGATCACCACGCCGATGCAATTACAATCGGGTGCCCAGGTATCATCGGCCGTACCCGCATTGCCATCATTGCATGGTGTTCCAGGTAATTGTGATCCGCCCGGTACACCTGTGCAGTCGATCAGGAGGCCGATGCATGCGCACGTCGCATTCCACGTATCCTCACCGGTGGTGGGATCGTTGTCATTGCACGCCGTCCCGGGCAGGGCGGCTCCACCCGGCACGTTCTGGCAATCGATCAGCTGGCCAATGCAGGTGCAGTTCGCCGCCCATTCATCGTTCCCCGTGGTGGCATCACCATCATCGCAGGCATTGCCTGGCAACGCAGCGCCCCCAGGTGTGCCTTCGCAATCGATGAACAGTCCGGCACATATGCAATCCGCGGCCCAAGCATCGTTGCCGGTGGAGGCATTGCCGTCATCACAGGTGGCACCGGGCAGCGCTGCGCCACCGATCACGCCTTCGCAGTCGATCAGCAGACCGGCGCAGTCGCAATCGGAGCCCCAGACATCATTGCCTGTAGCGTTGTCGTTGTCATCGCATGCCAGCGCCGGGCAGAGCGGGGCCACCGGCGACCCCAAGGCAATCGATCAGCTCACCCACACAGGCACAGGCGTTATCCCATGTATCGTTACCGGTGGCCGCGTTGCCATCATCGCAGGCCGTGCCCGGAAGCGCGGTGCCATTGGAGAGGCCGAGGCAATCCACGGGGTCACCGATGCAACTGCAATCGGCCGCATAGGTGTCGTTCGCCGTCAACAAGTTGTTGTCATTGCAGGAGGTTCCGGGCAAGTCCGTGCCGCCGGGCACACCGCGCAGTCGATCAGCTGGCCGGCGCAGCTGCAGTCCGATCCGTAGCTGTCATTACCCGTCGTGGCATCCCCATCGTCGCACGGTGAACCGGGCAAGGCGGATCCTCCCGGTATGCCCACGCAATCAAAGAGCAGACCTTGACAACTGCAGTCCGCCTGAAGAACATCATTGCCCGTTGAGGCGTTGTCATCATCACAGGGTGAACCTTGTTGCCCGGGAACAAAGGGGCAATTGTCCGCACCATCGCATACGCCATCACCGTCGGTATCACCCGTGATGGTCCCCACGCATTGACAATTGACATCCAGTGCATCGTTGATGGTGCAGGGATCGCCATCGTTGCACGCGGAACCCACGGACCCGAATGCGGTCGGGCAGGGATCGACGGCATCGCACAGGCCATCACCATCCGCATCCGGCCCGAACGTGCCACTGCATTGGCAATTCGTGTTCAGCGCATCGTTGATCGTGCAGATATCGCCATCGTCACACGGCGTTCCGACCACCCCTGGAACAGTGGGGCAATCATCCAGTGCGTCGCAGATACCATCACCATCGCCGTCGCCGGTGGAGGTTCCCACGCATTGGCAGTTGTTGTTGAGCACATCGTTGATGGTGCACCCGTTGCCATCATCGCAAGCTGTTCCGATCTGGCCAGCGGTGTTCGGGCAGTTGTCCAACGCATTGCAGATGCCGTCGCCATCCGTGTCGGTACCGGGCAGGCTGATGCACTGGCAGGCCGGATTCCAATTGTCGCCGGTACTGCATGGATCACCGTCGTTACAAGCCGTGCCGGGCAAGGCGGAACCTCCGGGAACACCGAGGCAATCAACGGGCTGGCCGATGCATGCGCACGATGCGTTCCAGGTATCGTTCGCCGTGCTGGCATTGCCGTCGTTGCAAGCAGAACCGGGCAGCGCACCTCCACCGGCGATCCCGAGGCAATCGACCTGCTGGCCAACACACACGCACGATGACGCTCCACGTATCGTTGCCCGTTGACGTGTTGCCATCATTGCACGGCGTACCGGGAAGTGCACTTCCGCCCACGTTGCCCAGACAATCGGGTGCGCTTCCGCTGAGCGTTACCTGACCGATGACGCCCAGGCTCAGGTTGTAATACGATCCGCTGGGCGTGACCTCCAGCTTCATCGCGCGCACCATGTAGCGGATGGTACCGGATTGGCCGGTGACGTCATCCTGGAAGGAAAGTCCTGTTACCGCATTCGCGGTACGACGCTGCCAGGACTGTGCGGCATTGTCATAACGGTATACATGGTAGCCGATGACCGCATCGGTGCTGGCTCCCCAGGCCACGTTCACCGTGGTGCTGTTCACCTGCGTACAGCTGATGCCGGCAGGCGGGCGGATGATGGACATGCGCAGCGACGGATCACCGAGCAAGGCGATGTGCACGCGTGCAGGGCTCTCGCCCGTGGGATCGTAGTGCCCGGTGTTGTTCATGGTCGTCCACACACCGAAACCGATGTTCTCACCGAGGCCCATGTGGTGCAGCACCCAGTTGGGTCGACCTGCCCAGCCCGTGGTGAGTATGCGCCCCGTGGCGAGCGATGCGCGCATGAAGTTGTCCGGCCGGTCGAAGTCGCCGAAGTAGCTTCCGATGAGCATGCTGAACACCCCTTGCAGGTTGCTGGCCGCGAATTGTGCCGTGGTCCCGATCCCGTTACAATTGTCCCACCAACCACCGCCACACCCGTAGCTCCACATATAGCTCGATGAGTTCATGGAGCTGATGTAGTCCACATCGGAAATGTTCGTGTTGCCCACCAGCGGTGAGAACCCGCGATACCCGTTCTGGGCGAAGGCATCCACCATGCCCTGGAAGTTGTCATCCACCAGACCGCGGGCCTGGGCGGTGTAGTTCTTCACCTTCCAATCATGGAGCTTGTTGAAGTAGTTCACCAACAAGGCGAGCTCGCTTTGGCCGATGGCCGGCATGTTCGCGAAGTCGATGCGGCCCACCTGCAACTCCACTGCTCCCGGGATGTTCGACTGATCGAACTTGTTGTCGCCTGGCTGGTTGTGGTTGCGGCTGTCCTGACTTTGCGAAGAACTCACCGAGTTGTCCGTCCAGTTGCCGTTCATCTCCGCGTAGTAGGTATCCGCAGGCCAGGCGCCCACGTGATCGCCATGCCCATCGGGCGCGAGCTGTCCGGAGTATGGCACAACGACATGCCCCACGATGAACACCGCTTTCACATTGGTGGGATCGGCGTTGTAGTCCGCTTGGATCACGCTACGAACGGCTTGCGGCGGGCCCGTCCGCGGCACATCATGGCGGATGACCTTCCAACCATCGGCCTCCAGGTCGGTCATCAACAAGGCCATTTGCGGGGCCAACGACGCGCTCAGCGTGTTGTCCACCAGCAGGATCAACTTGCCTCTGCTTTCGGTCATGGGCACCTGAATGCCCGAATTGATGTAGCAATATCCGGTGCCGAGGTTCAGTGTGTAGCGGAGAATGCGGTATTCATAATTGACCCCGACCGTTACTGTATTGTCCGTCCAGGATAAGGCAGAGGCGGCCAATGTGGCCACGGGATTCCCCCAGCTTGTGCCACCTTTCAGTTTGCGCCAGATCTGGTAGCCCGAAACATTGGTCCAGCCCGGCCAACTGAAGGTGATCTGGGGCGGACTGGCCTGTACGGTGGCCGTGGCCAATACACTGCGGTCGTAACTCTGCGCATGAACACCTTGGCCACCCAGCACTGCGAGGACCAGCAGAAACGACCACCGGATAAGAGCCGAACGTGTAAAGGCGCATGGTGAAAGGGGTGCCCAAGTTAGGAGGTATCAAGGTTTTCTGCGCACAGCATTGTCGCCTGGCGGAAAACGGACACTGCCCTGTATGTCAACGCATTACGATCCGGACGAGTGATACGGGAGATGAACGGTTCGCCCTGGTTGCGCGTTCGTAACTTCAAGCACCAAAACCCTGTGAACTTTCGGACCTTCGCTACCGTTCAAACGCTCTTGCGCCCGACCCCGCCATCATTTCGCGGGCGCAGCACGTGTTGTACAGACTTCAACTTGATCCGAAATAACTTGTCAGCTGAACGACTTATGGACCATCGCTCTCCCGCCAATGTCCTTGCCTTCTTCGAACAGAATATCGCTGCCCGGCCCGAGTCGGTAGCGCTTCGGCACGGAACCAGAACGTGGAGCTACACGGCCCTCGCAGAGCGTCAAGCACGGTTTGCACACAGGCTGGTTCAAGCAGGAGCCGGTCCTGGTAAGACCATCGGGCTCTGTCTTGAGCGCTCACCGGAGCTGATCATCAGCGTGCTGGGCATCCTGCGGACCGGCGCCGCTTATGTACCCATTGACCCCACCTACCCTGCGGACCGCATCGCCTTGATGTTGGAGGACGCCGCGCCGCCGGTGGTGATCACCGACAAGTCGCACCAACACCTTTTCAGCGGATCCAATGCCCACGGTCCTCTTGATCGAGGACATCGAACAAGAGAATAGGACCGCTATTAGAAGGGCCCTCCCCTGCTACTGACGGATGACCTGTGCTACGTGCTCTTCACCAGTGGAAGCACTGGTCGGCCGAAAGGTGTGGCCATGCACCATGCCCCGCTGTTGAACTTGATCCAGTGGCAGGTGCGCACCTCCGTGTTGAAGGAAGGCGATCGCACCTTGCAGTTCGCGCCGATCAGCTTCGACGTCAGCTTCCAGGAGATCTTCACCACGTTCGCACAAGGCGGCACCTTGGTGCTGATCACCGATGAAGACCGGCTGAACAGCACGCAGCTCCTGCGCAAGATCATCGCGGAGAAGATCAACCGCGTGATCGTGCCCTTCGTTGCATTGCAGTACCTCGCAGAAGCTGTCGAACGCACGGGCGAGGTGCCAACCTCCTTGAAAGAGGTCTTCACCAGTGGTGAGCAATTGAAGATCACGCCTGCTGTCGCGAACTTCTTCAAGCAGCTTCCCGGCTGCCGCTTCTGCAACCAGTACGGACCGACTGAAGGTCACGTGGTGAGCGAACTTGAATTGAAGGGCGATCCTTCGAACTGGCCTGCGCTGCCGAACATCGGCAAAGCCATCGACAACGTGAAGTTGCTCGTGCTCGATGAGCAGATGAAGCCTGTGAAGAAGGGCGAAGAAGGCGAGCTCTACCTCGGTGGTGCCTGCGTTGCGAAGGGCTACATCGGTCGCGATGATCTGACGGCCGAACGCTTCCTCGCGGATCCGTTCGAGGGTGGTGGACGATTGTACAAGACCGGCGACCGCGCGGCTGAATTACCGAACGGCGAGATCGACTACAAAGGCCGCATCGATGGTCAGGTGAAGGTGCGCGGCTATCGCATCGAGCTCGGCGAAGTGGAAGTGGCGCTGGAGAAGCATGCTTCCATCGAACAAGCCGTTGCGAACGTGCGCGAGGACCGTCCTGGCCTGAAACGCCTCATCGGCTACTACGTCGCGAAGCATGAGGTGAGCGTGAACGATCTGCGCAAGCACCTCGCTTCCCTCCTCCCCGACTACATGGTGCCTTCCGCTTTCGTGGCCGTGAAGGAATTGCCACGCACACCCAGTGGCAAGATCGATCGCAAGGCGCTTCCCGCACCTGATGTGAAACGCCCCGAATTGGATGTTGCCTTCGCAGCACCGCAGACCGGTGTGCAGAAGACGCTCGCGAACGTGTGGGCCGATCTCCTCGGCATCGACCGTGTGGGCGTCGACGACAACTTCTTCGACCTCGGCGGCAACTCATTGCTGAGCATCCAAGCTGTCGCGCAGCTTGAAGGTCACGGCTTGAAGTTGCCGATCGTGAAGCTCTACCAACATCCAACGATCAAGGCGTGCGCAGCCTTCCTGGAAGGTGATGCCAGTGCGATCGATCCTTCTGAAATGGCGAAGGCGCGCAAGGCTGCGGCTGGGCTGGTGCCGGCGGCCCGAAAGGGATGTCGCCATCATCGGCATGAGCGGTCGCTTCCCAGGAGCTGCCAATGTGGAAGAGCTTTGGAAGAACCTGCTCGCCAAGAAGAACAGCATCAGCACGTGGACCGCTGACGAGATCGACCCAAGCGTTCCTGCAGGACTACGCAACGACAGCGACTACGTGAAGGCACGCGGTGTGATCACCGATGCCGACAAGTTCGACGCCGCGTTCTTCGGCGTGAACCCGCGCGTGGCCGCGCTGATGGATCCACAGCAACGCGTATTCCTGGAGACTGCGTGGGGCGCATTGGAAGATGCCGCCTACGATCCCGCGCAGTTCGCTGGCCTCATCGGCGTGTATGCCGGCATGGGCAACAACACCTACTTCACACGCAACGTCATCGGCCATCCGGAACTGATCGAACAGGTCGGCGACTTCGCGGTGATGACCGCCAACGAGAAAGATTACATCGCGACACGTCTCGCGTTCGAGTTCGACCTGCGTGGTCCGGCGTTGAGCATCCACACGGCGTGCAGCACATCGTTGGTAGCGATCGCACAAGCGTTCAAGGCGCTGCGCGATGGTGAATGCGACATGGCCCTGGCCGGTGGCATCGCGATCACAGCACCGATCAACAGCGGCATCGTGTACAACGAGGGCGGCATGTACAGCCCCGACGGCAGCACGCGCACCTTCGACGCACAAGGCAAAGGCACCAGCTTCAGCGATGGTGTCGGCATCATCGTGCTGAAGCGCCTCGATGACGCCATCCGCGACAACGACCACATCTACGCCACGATCAAAGGCGCTGCGCTGAACAACGACGGCAGCGACAAGGCCAGCTTCACCGCACCCAGCGTGCGCGGCCAGGCTGAAGTGATCGCTATGGCGCAAGCCGATGCCGGCGTTACGCCCGATCGAGATCACCTACGTGGAAGCGCACGGCACTGCCACGCCGCTCGGCGATCCCGATCGAAGTGGAAGCGCTGACGCTCGCATTCCGGTCGACGAGCAGAAGACAGCGGACAGAAAATGGAACTGCACAGCATTGCGCCATCGGCTCCATCAAGAGCAACATCGGTCACTTGACGCCGCTGCCGGTGCTGCCGGCGTGATCAAGACCGCGCTGGCGCTGAAGGAAGAGGAGATCCCGTCCAGCATCGGTTTCGAGAAACCGAACCCATCGATCGACTTCGCGAACTCAGCCCGTTCCGGGTCGCGAGCTGACAACATCGCATGGCCGCGCACCGGTACGCCTCGCATCGCTGGTGTATCATCCTTCGGCGTGGGCGGAACGAATGCCCACGTGATCCTCGCTGAGCCACCTGTGATGGCCGCTTCGAGTGCATCACGCAGCAAGCAACTGTTCCTGCTCAGCGCGAAGAGCAAGACCTCGCTCGATGCCATGACGGAGAACCTCCGCGCCTGGCTCGAAGCACATCCCGAACGCATCGCTCGCTGATGCGGCCTTCACCTTGCAGGTCGGTCGTCGTCACTTCAAGCATCGTCGCCTGATCGTCGGTGGAAGTCACGGCGAAGTGATCGAAGCGATCGCCAACAAGGACACCAACCTGATCGGCACGCGCGAGTTGCACGAAGCTGCGCCCGGCGTGGTCTTCATGTTCCCCGGCCAGGGTTCGCAGTACGTGAACATGGGCCGCGACCTGCATGCCAGCGAACCCGTCTTCGCAGCAACACTTCGATCAGTGCTGCACGCTGTTCAGCAAGGAACTCAACGTCGATCTCAAGGCCATCATCTTCCCGAAAGCCGGTGAAGAAGAGAAGGCGGCGGAACAACTGAAACAGACCGTTTACACGCAGGCTTCACTTGTTCACCATGCACTACAGCCTCGCAAAGCTGTGGATGCATTGGGGCATCACGCCGGACGCGATGATGGGACACAGCATCGGCGAGTTCGCTGCGGCATGTCTCGCTGGTGTGTTCTCCTTGGAGGATGCGATAAAGCTCGTCGCCAACCGTGGCCGCATGATGCAGGAACTGCCCGGCGGCAGCATGCTCAGCGTTCGCGCAGCGGAAGAAGATATCGCCAAGACGACTGCCCGCAGGTTGCAGCATTGCCGCGAATAACGGTCCGCAATTGTGCGTGGCCAGCGGTCCGCACGATGCCATCGCCGAGCTCCAGGCCGAATTGGAGAAGGACGGCATCACCTGCAAGTTGCTGGTGACCAGCCATGCCTTCCACAGCCCGATGATGGATGCCATCGTCGCGCCTTACAAGAAGGTGGTCGAGAGCGTGAAGCTGAACGCGCCACGCATCCCGATCATCAGCACGGTCACGGCCGAATGGTTGAAGGACGAGGAAGCGACCTCTTCGAAATACTGGAGCGATCACCTGCGCGCTACCGTGCGTTTCGCGCAAGCCGTGAAGTTCGCCTGGAGCGATGCCGACCGCGTGATGCTGGAAGTCGGCCCGCGCACGACCGCGACGACGCTCGCACGCCAGCAGAGCAGCGATCCGAAGAAGCAGGCCGCCGTTTCCTCGCTTGCCGATTCCGCAGGCAATGGCAATGAACTCACGCAATTGCTCAAGGCCGTTGGTGGCCTGTGGCAGAGCGGCGTGCTCATCGACTGGAACAAGTTCTACGAGCGCGAGCAACGCCATCGCATCTCGCTGCCGACCTATGCCTTCGAACGCGTTCGTCACTGGGTGGATCCCGTGTCGATGGTCGTGGCCGGGGGTCATGCGATCGCTTCGACCTCCATCGAAGCACCGGTGCCGAACAGTGGTGACGCCAACCTCACACCGAAGGAGGCGCTCATCCAACAGATCAAGAACCTGTTGGAAGAAAGCTCCGGTCTTGAACTCGCTGAAGCGAGCGCCGAAGAGACCTTCTTGGAGATGGGTCTCGATTCGCTCTTCCTCACGCAAGTAGCGACCTCGCTCTCGAAGAAGTTCGGTGTGAAGATCTCGTTCCGTCAGCTGAACGAAGAAGTGCCGAACCTGGACAAGCTCGCGGACTATCTTGTTGGCCAAGGGCTACTCGGTTGGTGGTGCGGTTCCCGTCGCTGCTGAACCGCTACCGGCAAGGATGCCGGTGGCCCCAATGTCAACGCATTGGAGGATGCGCCGGAGTTGAAGAAGGTCTTCGGGGCGCAGGCCCGCATCAGCAAGGAGAAGGTGGACGACATGACGCCGCAGCAGCGCGCGTGGTTCGATGCCTTCGTGAAACGCTACGTCGCGAAGACCGCGAAGAGCAAGGCCTTCACACAGGAGAACCGGAAGCCGATGGCCGACCCGCGTGTGGTCACCGGATTCAAACCACAGACCAAGGAGCTCATCTACCAAGTGGTCGTGGACAAGAGCACGGGCTGCCATCTCGTGGGACATCGACGGCAACGAGTACGTCGATATCCTCAGCGGTTTCGGTTCATCGATGTTCGGCTACATGCCCGACTTCATCAAGGAGGCCTGCCACCAGCAGTTGGACGCGAGCGTGGAGATCGGCCCCATGCATCCGCTGGCGGCGGAAGTCTCGAACCTGTTGTGCGAGCTGACCGGCGCCGAACGCGCCGCTGTCTGCAATACCGGATCCGAAGCGGTGCTCGGCGCCATGCGCATGGCCCGCACGGTGACCGGTCGCAGCTTGATCATCGCCTTCAGCGGCAGCTACCACGGCATCAATGATGAAGTGATCATCCGCGGCAGCAAGAGCAAGAAGAGCTATCCCGGCGCACCCGGGCATCATGCCGCGAGGCTGTGCAGAACATGCTGGTCCTGGACTATGGCACGCCTGAAAGCCTGGAGATCATCAAGCAGCGCTGTCACGAAGCAGCCGCCGTGCTGGTGGAACCGGTGCAGAGCCGCCGCATGGAATTCCGCCCGGTGGATTTCCTGCGCGAAGTGCGCGCGATCACGCAAGCAACACGGCGCTGCCCTGATCTTCGATGAGGTGATCACCGGCTTCCGCATGCATCCCGAACGGAGCGCAGGGCCTGTTCGGCATCCAGGCCGACATCGGCACCTACGGCAAGGTGATCGGCGGCGGCATGCCCATCGGCGCCATGATCGGCAAGAGCGAATGGATGGATGCCCTGGATGGCGGCCACTGGCAGTTCGGCGATGACAGTGTACCGCCCGCCGGCGTGACCTACTTCGCCGGGACCTTCGTGCGCCATCCGCTGACCATGGCCGCTGACGAAGGCCGCGCTGGTGCACATGAAGGAGCAGGGGCCCGGACTTGCAGGAACGCCTGAACGACATGACCGAGGACATGGTGGACCGCGTGAACGGCCTGTTCGACAAGTACCAGCTCCCCTACCGCTGGGTCACCTTCGGCAGCGCCTTCAAAACCAAGTACGACGAGAGCGTCAACTACACCGAGCTCTTCTTCATGCTCATGCGCTACCACGGCGTGCATGTGCTGGACTTCCCGCACTTCCTCACCACGGCGCACACCGAGGAGGATGTGGAGACGCATCATCGACGCCGTTGAGAAGACCTGTGCTGAACTGCGTGCTGCAGCGGCTTCATGCCGGAGCGCACCTACCCGATCGAAACGGTGAACCGCGTGCTCAACGGCCAGGCCCGTAAGCTTGCGCGAGCGCGTGATCAAGTGCCATGCGAACCCCCGGTACCGAACGCTCGCCTCGGCCGCACGACCAAAGGCGATCCGGCCTGGTTCGTACCCGACCCGCAGGCGCAAGGCAAGTACGTCATGGTGGTCACTTGACGAAGAGAATTCCTGACGCATGCACCAACGCATCTCCTCCCCGTTCAAGTTCATGCCCTTCACGATCAACTGATATGGAGAACTTCATTCCGGAGACCCGACTGCAGGCGGTGGAACATCGACCCCTTCGCGGGACCGGCCATCGCATGGACCGTGCCCAGCACTGAGCCGCAGCGGGAAGTCTTCATCGCCTCGCGCATGGGACGTGAAGCGTCCTGCGCCTACAACGAATCCGTGTCCCTGCTGACTGAACGGCCCGCTTGACCGCGCGGTGATGGAACGCACACTGGCCCAGGTGATCGAACGGCATGAGGGCCTGCGCAGCGTGATGAGCGACAATGGCCCTGCGCGTGATCGTGATGGACCGTATGGACATCCCCCTGCGGTACACCGACCTCTCAGCGATCGCCTGCGCGACGACCGGGAGCGTGAACTTTCGGATGATCGCGGACGCGGACATGACCACGCCGTTCGACCTTATCAACGGGCCGCTGTTCCGCGCATACTTGATCCGGACCGGCCCCGATGAACATCTGTTGCGCTTGACCGGACACCACGTTGCTGGTGGATGGCTGGAGCCTGGGCATCGTGATGGCGCGACATCAGCCGCATCTATTCAGCCTTGGTCATGGGTAAGCACCCTGACCTCCCCCGGCGATCCCGTTCAGTACGTATGCGCTGGCCATGATCGACTTTGCACGGTCGAAGGAGCACAGTGCCGCGCACGAGCATTCTGGCTCGACGCAGTTCAAGGGGCCACTTCCGCATGTGGACCTTCCGACGGACCGCCACGCCCGCAGCATGAAGACATACAATGGCAGCGCGACTCGATCTGGAACTGGAGCCCGACCTTGATCGCGCAAGCTGAAGGAAGTGGCCACGCGCAGCGGCGCAGCTTCGTGACCACGCTGCTCACCGCTTCGAACTGCTCATCCACAAACTCACCGGCGACCGATCTGGTGGTGGGGCTTCCCGCGGCCGGGCAGAGCGACTTCGGCATGAAGCATCTGGTGGGGCATTGCGTGAACCTGCTGCCGTTGCGCAGCCGCATCGATGATGACCGCGCCTTCGCTGGACCATCTGAAGGATCGCCGCACCGCCGTGCTGGATGCTTATCGACAACCAGAAGTACACCTTCGGAACACTGGTGCGCGAAGCTGAACGTGCCGCGCGAACCCGGTCGCATCCCGCTGGCTGCCCGTGGTGTTCAACATCGACATGAACATGGACGATGGCGTTCGCTTCGACGGGCTGCCTCATCGGTTCATCAGCAACCCGAGGCGGTACGAGAACTTCGAGCTGTTCCTGAACGCCACGGGAAGCACCGCATCGGACCATGGCTCCGTGCCGCATCTCACCCTGGAATGGAGCTACAACACCGACTTGTTCGATGAGCGCACTGTACGCGGATGGCATAACGAACTGTCGGGCATCATCGCGCGGATAAACGCCCGTCCGTCGGACAGCATCTCAGGCATTCTCGGGGATGTGACCACCGCCACCACCACGCTGCCGCCATCCGCCTGGTACGGTGAGGCCGTACCCTACCCCCGTGAGAAGAGCGTTTCCATGCTCTTCGATGAGACGGTCGGCGCATTCCCCGCAAAGACCGCGTTGATCCACGGTGCTGCGCGGATGACCTATGCAGAACTGCACGCGCGCGTGGTGCATCTCTCCCATCTGTTGGTGAATAACGGCGTGCAGCGCGGCGATCTGGTCGGACTCTGCTGCGAGCGTGACCCTTCGATGGTGATCGCGCAGCTGGCCATCATGCGGTGCGGTGGCACCTTCGTGCCCATCGACCACACCTATCCGGAGGAACGCCTGCGGTTCATCATGGACGATACCGGCATTCAGGTATTACTTGCCCCCGCCGACATCGCAGCGGACCTTCCGGAGCATTCAGCCCGCGTTGTCCATCTGGACGAGGCGACCACGGCCACCGGCAGCTCAGCCTTTGAACCGAAGGATGCACCCGAACTTCCGGCCTACATCATGTACACCTCCGGTTCCACCGGCAGGCCCAAGGGTGTGGTGATCCCGCACCGCGGCATCGTGCGTCTGGTGCGCGACCAGAACTACGTGGAATTCGGCCCCGACCTGGTGATCACGCAACTCTCGAACGTCTCCTTTGATGCGTCCACCTTCGAGCTCTGGGGTGCGTTGCTCAACGGCGGTACGCTGGTGATGCAGGAACAGGCAAAGCCAACGCTCGCGGAGATCACCGCCACCATCGAAGAGCACGGAGTGAACACCATGTTCATCACCACCGCCCTTTTCAACCTGTTGGTGGATGAGCAATTACCCAAGCTGAAAGGACTGCGCACCATCCTTACCGGTGGTGAGGTGATGTCACTTTCACACATCCGTAAAGCCCTGGCCAAGTTGGGGCCCGGTGTGATCCACAACATCTATGGCCCCACGGAGAACACCACCTTCTCCTGCCAGCACCCGGTGAACAGCGAAGAGGACATCGGTCGTGCGGTGCCGATCGGTCACGCATTGAACAATACATTCCTCTATGTGCTGGATGCGCAACAACGTCCTGCACCCATTGGTGTTACGGGCGAATTGTACACGGGTGGCGATGGTGTGGCACTGGGCTATTGGAAACGTCCGGACCTCACCGAGGAGCGCTTCCTGCCTGACCCCTTCCTCGGTGGTGCGCATCGCATGTACCGAACGGGTGATCTGGTGCGCTGGCTGCCGAGCGGGGCATTGGAATTCATGGGCCGAGCCGATGACCAGGTGAAGGTGCGCGGCTTCCGCATTGAACCCGGCGAGATCGAGAACGCGATCAGCGAGATGCCCGGCGTGCGCGACCGGATGGTGGTGGCCCGCAAGGACCTGCCCAGCGACAAGCAGTTGGTGGCCTATGTGGTACCCGCTCAGTTCGATCCGACGAAAGACCTTGATGCAGGCGATCGGTTCACGCTGGCCCTCAGGGAACACCTCGCTGCACGATTGCCCGAATACATGCGCCCCTCGTACACGGTACTGATGCGCGACCTGCCGCTGAACCCGAACGGCAAAGTGGACAAGAAGGTGCTGCCCTTACCAGAGGCCCGACCGGCGCGTATGCAGACACGTCATGTGGCGCCGCGCGATGAAACGGAACGGCGTTTAGCGGCGATCTGGAGCAAGGCGCTTGGGGTGAATGATATCGGGCTGCATGACGATTTCTTTGATCTGGGCGGCCACTCGCTGATGGGCCTGCAGTTGCTGACGCAGGTGGAGCAGCATTTTGGCGTGGCCCTCCCCTTGAAGGAGCTTTTCGTGATGCCCACGGTCGCCCGCATGGCCGATGCACTGCGCGTCAAGGTGGATCCCGCCACCTGGACCAACCTGCAGGCGGTACAGCCGGAAGGCTCACTGCCACCGATGATCTGTGTGCAAGGTGATGAAGGCAACTATTTCCTGCCCAAATACATGGGCAAGGACCAGCCGTTCTACGGCATTTTCCACCAAGGCGAGGATGGGCACCCCATTCATTGGAAGACCGTGGAGGAGATGGCCACCCATTACATCAGTGAGTTGAGAAGCGCCCGGCCGCATGGCCCTTATTTGCTTTCCGGCTACTCATTCGGGGGCATGATCGCCTTTGAAATGGCCCAACAACTGAAAGCTGCAGGTGAGGACGTGCCAGTGCTGGTGATCTTCGACATGTACGATCCGGTGGAATACCGTAAAGTGAGCCATCGAGAGGTTCCATGGTATGCTTATGTGAAGGAGAATGTGGTGAAACGCATCAGTCGTCGCTACTTCGACCGTGGGTTGCCGCTGCCCACCAAGCTGCGGCACAACTACATCATAGGGGTGTATGATGTGGCCATTCGATCCTACGAGCCCAAACCGTACGATGGCCCGATCACGTTGATGCGCACGCGTGCAAGCACTGGTCCGCAGGACATGGGATGGAGCACGTGGGCAAAAGGCGGCGTTGAGATCCGCATGGTGCCCGGCGATCACTACAACATGATCAAGGAGCCTCATGTGCGGGTGCCCGGCCGCCCAGTTGAACGATGTTGTGCGTAAAAGCATGCAGCGTGCAAAGTCCGCTGCCTTGCGCGGATGAGCGTCAACGGGGAACGCACGCTGCGCATCCTCTGCGAGCATGTGGAGGAACCCAGCCTGTGCGCGGGCATGCCTTCGGCACCGCCGCGAAGGGTTGCATCCATCTGCATTTCGCCACGCTGGCACAGCTGCGGCCACGCGCCGAGGAATTCAACAACTTGTTGGACCCGGTGGAACAGGACCGTGCGGAACGGTTCCGCTTCGCGCATGATCGCGAGCGCTTCGTCCTTGGCCATGGTTTCCTGCGCTCCATCCTGGGCAGCTATCTGCGCCGCGACGGGTCGTTGATCCGCCTGGCACGTGGCCCCTTTGGCAAGCCCTACCTGGAACGCAAGGACCTCCACTTCAACTTCAGCGATACCAAGGATGCGATCCTGGTCGCCTTCGCAACGGGTCATGATATTGGTGCGGACATTGAGACCATGGCCCGTGAGGTGGACCATGCCGCCGTGAGTGAGCATTACTTCACTGCGCCGGAGGTCAGGGCGATCCTGGAGGCAGGGGCCGCGCCGGCGCGGGGCGCTTCGGCGGGGCGATGCAGGGGCAGGGGCAGGCAGCAGGGGCAGGAGCAAAGCGCCGCTTCCTGGAATTCTGGACACGCAAGGAGGCTGTGCTGAAGGCCAGCGGCGTGGGCATCATGGACGACCTGCGATCATTGCGTGTGGACGCACCGGAGAACCTTGTGACCATCACGCATGATGCCCTGCGGAGTATGGCCGCACCCGCCTATTTCGTGCACAGCTTCGCCATCGGTGCCGATCACATGATCAGCGTGGCGAGTCCCGAGGTGATGGAGGAGGTGGTGGTGTGGGGGGAGTGAATCAGTGTCAACTTCCCACAAACACATCACTCTACCACAAACCGGGTACAACCCACCCACGCAATGCCACTGGTAAAGTGCGTGGGAGAGACTATCGTACTCCCCTCCCGCGATGCCGCCACAGCGGCTCGCAAAACACAGGGAGGGGCCGGGGGAGGGTTCCATCTTCTCTATGTCCGACTGAAGTTTTGACTGACCGCGTCTATCACTCCTTCCAGATCGTCAAGGATGGCCTGGTTATCGAACCGTATCACCCTTATGCCCTGCGCATTCAGCCACTCCTGGCGAGCTTGGTCATTCGCTGAGGCGATGACGTTGTTGTGCACACTCCCATCAAGCTCGATGGCCAACCGCTCCGAAGGGCAATAGAAGTCGACCACGAATGGGCCGATGCTGTGCTGCCGTCTGAACCGGTGGCCATGCACCTGTCTGTTCTTGAGACGGAGCCATAGGAGCGCTTCACTTGGGGCGCCGTCGCGGCGCAAGGCCCGGCGCACGTCGCGCAACTCAGGCTTGTCATGAAAGGTACCCATGGCTCCTATGGTCTTCTACAAAGAAACATCGAACCCTCCCCCAACCCCTCCCTGGGTTCCGCGGCGATATGGCTCGCAGAGCCTCGCCACGCCGCTGGGAGGGGAGAAATGTGGGTTTATTCTACCACAAACCTGGTACCTCCCACCCACGTACTTCCACTGGTAAGGTGCAGGTGGTAAAGCCCACTGGCATAGTTGGAAGTTCGAAGTGTGAATGTCAAGGTCTGAGGCGGTATGCTTTGTTCCACCACCAATTTGCCCTCTGAACTTACAACGGATACACGCAATGCCTCCTTACGCAAGCCCTCCGGAAGCGTAACCTGCACCGTTACCTCGCCACCGCTGACCACCGGGTTGGGCCACACGCGCAAAGCATCGGTGAGGTTGGTGATCTGGCTGGTGATGCCCAAGGGAATGTTGCAGCCGGGTTCTATGCAGCCAAGACTATCCACCTTTACCACCCATACATCTTGCGTGTACCCCGGCGGGTTGTTGCCGCTGAAGCTGCTGTGCGCATAGCCGCACGCGATAAAGCCCCCATCATCCGTTGGGATCACATCGCGGAAGCTCCCTTTGCCGTCGCTCATCAAACTATCCTCGTAGTCGTACCGGCGCATCCATAGGCTATCGCCTTCGCTGTTCGTGCGCAACAGGATGCCATTATCATAACCTAACTCGTAAGTCGTACCTGCAGCGATCAGGTCACCACCGGGTGTTACTTCTTTGGCAACAAAGAGCGTATTGCTTGACGCAGCAGCACCATACCAATGCTCCCATAACAAATCGCCGTCCTGAGCATCCAGTTTAGCCATGTACGGTTGAATGGAAGTAAAATCAGCAGCCTGAGCCCAGGCGCTCGCGATCACACAGTTACCATCCGCCATGGCCGACAGATGGGCGTTGGGTTCATCGAACTCACTTCCCCAGGATCCGTTGCCACAGCGTGTCACCAGACGCACCTGTTCGCAGTACCCAAAGCTGTTTATTGTTCGGTGGACTGCGGTACTGGCCCCCAATGAAATAACCGGAATCTGGCGCAAGGTCAACCGAAACACTTACGTCGACCCCAAGCCCGCCATACGTCCGGGTCCACTCCATATTCCCCAAGCTGTCCGTCTTGATCAGGAACGCATCGAGGTATCCTGTAAAGGTGGTTTCTCCAGTAAGTATGTAGCCCCCGTCCAGTGTTTGTCGCACTTGTCGTCCGATCCATTCATGCACTGTATCACCGTACTCCTGTAACCACAGCGAATCCCCGTTCGCGGTATAGCGGATAATGGCCGCAAGCTGCACATCACCGGGCCCATATGTACTACCTCCTATCGCATACCCTTGATCACCAGAACGTGTCGAGCTGTTCGCCCATCCTGGGTAGATCGAGTTGACACCACCTAACATTTTGTTCTCCAACTGAACTTCACCATCCGCGTTGATCGCTAATAGAGCTGAGGTCAAGTAGACATATGGTGAATCAACGAAATACGTGGCATGTATGACCACGTAGCCATCGGGCCCGAACTTCTCAATATCCCAACCAAGCTGCACTTGATCTTGACCGAACGCATCATACCGCCTACTGAAGGTTTGTGCGTGTGCCAGCACAAGCTGGCCTGCGGTCATGGCAACCATCAATGCTCGCTGATAGCCCATGTGAGTTCGGAAGTCTCAAACTTCATTTGGTGAAATTAGTCAGGCGGCAACACCATTTCAGCCTAAGATCTTGCCAGTAGGTCACACAGCCTTGTCACTCCTCCCCCTCCCCAAAGAACCGGGGGTGGAAGTTCAGCAGGTACAACTTCTCACTGGCCCGGGTGACCGCGGTGTACAGCCAGCGCACGTATTCGCGGTCGATCATGTCCTCGGTGACATAGCCCTGATCCACGAACACGCTGCTCCACTGGCCACCTTGCGCCTTGTGACACGTGACGGCATACGCGTACTTCACCTGCAACGCATTGGCGTATGGATCCTGTTTGAATATGCGGAAGCGTTCGCCCTTTGTGCGCGCCACGATGTTGCCGAGGATGCTTTGCGAAAGCACCTGCATCTGCGGCCGGGGCAGCGCGGGACCTTCGCTGGCGAGCACATCCACGATCACGTGGCCGAACCGTTGAAGGCAAATAGCCGCAATTATCAATAATGGCATATTACCGATAATGGTATAGATCCTTCCACGAGCTGGCCAGAATGCCCGGGGACCGGAGCCGCCTCACAATCCACTAGCTATTCAAGGATGAGCCTGGCTTCCCATCGTTCATCACCCGTAATTCGCAGCAAATAGATGCCCGCAAAAAGTCCCTTACGCGGCACAGTTATCCTGTTCGCACATACATCATGTCGATCGGCCCGGATGGAGCGGCCTTGCAAATTGAAGATCTCCACAAGCACCTGGCCACTTACTTGTTTCAACAACACGGTAGCACTATTGAACATAGGGTTAGGATATAGCGCGACCACATCCGGGGCTGACAGTGCAATTGAGCTCACTGACAATGGCAAATTCTCATACCAGGCGACCTTATCATCAAGGTAGGAAGCAGAAAGTGCGTCCATGTCTCCATCTCCATCCAAGTCGGCAGAGGTAACGCATCTTACCCCCATCGCCATAGTTGTAATGTTCTCTCCGCTCCAGTACGCACCTGCACCATTGTTGCGATACCAATTGACCTCATTATCGATGGATGATGCGGTGAGCACGTCCAGGTCACCATCGCCATCCAGGTCGGCCGTTGCAACGCTTATAGCGCCATAGTTCAGGGTTGAAATGAACTGTAGCAGCCCGAAGCCACCAGAACCATTGTTGGCATACCACGAAATCTGACCATCGGCCCATGAGGCTGAAAGAACGTCCATGTCACCATCCCCATCCAAGTCGGCCACCGCAATGCCAGCGGGACCCTGAGCCAAGTCTGTAATGATCTGCTGGGGACCAAATGATCCCGAACCGGCGTTGGCATACCAGACGATCTTGCTATCGTTGTAAGAAGCAGCAACCACATCTGGATCTCCATCCCCATCCAGGTCGGCCGTGGCCGTGCAGGTTGCTCCAGCAACCTCGGTTGAAATGACCTGCTGGGGGCCAAAACCACCCATTCCGTCGTTGGCATACCAGGCGATCTTGTTATCATTAAAAGAGGCGGAAAGAACGTCCGTATCACTATCGCCATCCAGGTCGACAACTGCAATGCCGTTTGCCCCAAACGCTTCAGTCGAAATGACCTGCTCGGACGCGAAGTCTCCCGAACCATCATTGGCGTACCACGCGATCTTGTTATCACCTGAGGAAGCAGACAGCACGTCAAGGTCACCATCGTGATCCAGATCGGACGTTGTCACGCTTTTTGCCCCATATGCAAAATTCGAAATGACATGATGCCCTTCGAATCCTCCAGAACCACTATTAGGATACCAAGCGATCCTATTATCATTGGATGAGGCTGAAATTACATCCTGATCCCCATCACCGTCCAGATCAGCCGTTGAAACGCTGGAAGCTCCATCAACAGCGTTTGATGAAATGACCAGTTGTGTCCCGAAAGTTCCAGTTCCATCGCCGGCAAACCATGCGATCTTGTTATCATAAAAAGAAGCGGATAGCACATCCAGGTCTCCATCTCCATCCAAGTCGGCCGATCCAACGCTTAGAGCTCCGTCCGCAATGGACGATATCACCTGCTGGGGCCCAAAGGTTCCCCATCCGTTGTTGGCATACCAAGCTATCTTGTCATCGCCCAAAGAAGCGGAAAGGACATCCTGATCCTCATCACCATCCAAGTCGGCCGCAGCAATGCTCCTGGCTCCGTATGCGAACGTTGAAATGACCTGCTGGGGTCCGAAGACTCCCAAGCCATTGTTCGCATACCAAGCGATCTTCGCATCCACGGAAGAAGCGGAAAGGACATCCAGATCACCATCGCCATCCACATCGGCGGAAGCAATATCCCAAGCCCCGTCAACCAAGTTTGAAATGACCAGTTGCGGACCAAAGCCTCCAGAACCATCGTTGACATACCATGCGATGATATCGTCATTATGGGAAGCGGCGAGTACATCCATATCACCATCACCATCCAGATCGGCCGTTGCAACGTTATTAGCCCCACCTCCAAGGGTTGTTACGACTTGCTGGGGCGCGAAGCCCCCATTGCCATCATTGGCATACCAGACGATTTGGTAACCCGATTCATTAGCCGACAGAACGTCCAGGTCACCATCGCCATCCAAGTCCGCAGGTGCAATACTGGTTGCCGGACCTGCGAGGTCTGAAATGACCAGTTGAGGGCCGAAGTTCCCCGAACCATCATTAGCATACCAGGTGGTCTTATCGCCCCAGTCGTTAGCGGAAAGAACATCCAGGTCCCCATCGCTATCCAAGTCGGCCGAAACAACGCAATTGGCTCCATTGGTCAAGCTTGAAATGATCTGCTGAGGGCCGAATCCTCCCGATCCATCGTTGGCATACCAAGCGATCTTGTTATCATATAAAGAGGCGGAAAGCACGTCCAAGTCCCCATCGCCATCGAGGTCGGTCGCCTTCGCTGTACGCACGCCAGCCATGCTTGAAGTAATATCTAGCTGTGGGCCGAAGATCTGAGCAGTGGCCAAAAGTTGGTAAAATACCAGGAACATGGAGAAGCTTGATCGCAACATGGTGGTGGTTTTGGTATCGATCGGGAGAGGTAGTAGCAAGGATTGGTGTGGAGCTACCCGAACAGAGTAATTCGAGCTCTCCCACCGCGCTCGACTGTGCCGAGGGCCTATGTTTCAATGGCTTTTGGCGGCGTACAACGCTCATGATCCCTATGGTTCATTCAATGATCAGCTTGATCCCGCTCAACCATGTGCTGCCCCTGGTGAGGTGAAAGTAGTAAGGACCGCACGCAAGGTCCTGCCACGGTATTAGGTTTCCCCACATACGGCGCGTTGCACCAACACTTCCTTGCCCGCTCTGGATACCAATAGCAACTGCAGATACACTGCTCGCGCAGATCTTCCACGTGCGTTGGTTTGTGCGCCGGGAATAGAGGGCGACTTGTGCGGTGCATGGTCCAGTTTGCGCGGTCGATGAGTAACGGGGAAGTTCCTGACTTCAATCTGTGAAAGTAGGCAGACGCGTGCGATCAACACAGCGTAAGTGTTTGCCAATTAATCGCCACGCGTTCACTCCTCCCCCTCCCCAAAGAACCGCGGGTGGAAGTTCAGCAGGTACAGCTTCTCGCTTGCGCGCGTGACCGCCGTGTACAACCAGCGCACGTACTCGCGGTCGATCATGTCCTCGGTGACGTAGCCCTGATCCACGAACACGCTGCTCCATTGGCCACCCTGCGCCTTGTGGCAGGTAACGGCGTATGCGTACTTCACTTGCAACGCGTTGGCGTATGGATCCTGCTTGAATATGCGGAAGCGTTCGCCCTTTGTACGCGCCACGATGTTGCCGAGGATGCTCTTGCGAAAGCACCTGCATCTGCGGCCGGGGCAGCGCGGGGCCTTCGCTCGCGAGCACGTCCACGATCACCTTCACGTCCATCTCGCGCTCCTCCTGCCCATTCCACCAGCCCACGGAAAGGTCGGCGAAGCGAAAGCCGTACTTCTCCTCGATGCCGCGCACGCGTTTCACCACGATGGGTTCGCCGTTGGCGATCAGCTCATCCTTGCCATTCTGACCGGCCCAGAAGTAGTTGTTCTTCACCACCATCAACCGGTCGTTGGCGACGAGCTCCTCATCGAAGCCGTAGATGCGCGCACGCACCTGCTGGCTGTATTGGTAAGCGCGCTTGTTCGATCGGCAGATTCAAGCAGACCTCGTCGGCGCCGTGACGGCCGTATGCTTCCTCCAGCGCATCCTGCAGGTCGGTACCCTCAATGCGTTGCACATCGGGGAATCCGGTGATGAACGTGGGAATGCGCTTCGACAGGCTCAGCGCGACATCCTCAGATGACGCGCTCGAAACGGCATCAGCATGTTGTTCAGGCATGTCGGCGAGCGTTCTGCGCAGGGCTGTTGCGTTCACGAGGATGCCGGAATCCTCCGCTTGTCGCACCACATCGGTGAGCTCGATGCTTCCCGCGAGCAATCCGAACGAGGCAAGGTCCTTCACCTCCAGCGCAGGACTGTGATCGCTGCCCACCGGTGGCAGCTGCGCCGGATCGCCGATAAGCAACAGCTTGCATCGCGGTGCGCTGAACACGTGCTGGAAGAGATCATTCAAGAGGTCGCGATCACCGAAGGCCCCATCGCCCACGCCTGAAGAGCCGATCATGCTGGCCTCGTCCACCACGAACAGCGCACCGGCATCGCGGTTGGGTGCGAGGCTCATGCCGCCCATGCCTCCATCCTCACCGCCGCTCACGCGATAGATCCGACGGTGGATGGTGCTGGCCGTGGCCTGTGCGTAGCTGCTGAGCACTTTCGCGGCACGACCTGTGGGTGCCAGCAACACCACCGGCCTTTCTTCAGCAGCAAGCACTTTCACCAATGCACCAACGAGCGTGGTCTTCCCCGTTCCGGCGTAGCCTTTGAGGATGAGCGTGGCGCGATCCTTCTGCGTGGCCAACAGCCTGTCCAGCGCGTCGATGGCCTTGCGTTGTCCCTCCGTGGGCGTGTGCCCCAGCATCTGGAGCAGGCGTTGCGATAAGGGCGGCGCGGTGTGCATGACGGGAAAACCGGCAGGTATGGAATGCGGAATGTAGGCTGGTGGGGGATATGGACCGCGGATCAATGCGGATGGGGCGCCAAGGCGCCTTGCTTTTGACCGCAGATGAACGCTGATGGACGCAGATGGACGCAGATGGATGGGGATGAGACGACCATTCGTTGCGTCCCCGTTGCGCCGTCGCGTCGTGGCGGTGAAATGGAACCACGGATGAACACGGATGGGGCGCCAAGGCGCCTTGCTTTTGACCGCAGATGAACGCTGATGGACGCAGATGGATGGGGATGACACGACCATTCGTTGCGTCCCCGTTGCGCCGTGGCGCCGTGGCGGTGAATTAAACCACGGATGGACACGGATGAACACGGATAAATGCGCTTGAACCGCAGATGGACGCTGATGAACGCGGATGGAAATGAAAAATACCTCTGTGCCTCTGTGTGATGCCCTCGCATTCCTCAGCGAGCCCCCCGCCCCCCCGCGTTAGGGCCATCCATTTCATCCTTCGCGCCCTTTGCGGTACACAAACCCCGCGCCCTCCGCGCCTCCGCGTGAGGCCCCAGCATTTCTCCTCCCCCATACCCCGCCGCTTCGTTCCTTTGCGCCGCATGAACGTTTCGCTGTCCGCACCATCCTATGACGCTGCCCGGGAAAGGGCCTGGCACCTCAGCGTTCACATGGCCCCCGGCTACCATGCCTGGTGCGTGCATGATGTGCAGAACGGCAGTTGCGTGGCGCTGTATGCTGAAAAAGGCGAGGACCTCCCGCACGCCAGCCATCTGCCCATGCGACCGGTGAGCGTGTCGTTCGTGGCATTGCCGGAGATCAGTACCCTGGTGCCGGAAAGCGCACTGACCCCCGGAAGCGAAATGCTTCACCTGAAACGCGTGCATGGCCACCTGCCCACCGGTCTGCTGCGCGATGAGCCACTGCCCTCATTGAGCGCTGCGCTGCATTTACCTGCACGACGAAAAGGCCGAGCACCGGCTGCTCTCCCGCTTCCCCAATGCCCGTTCACTTCCGCTGAGCTCGGTGATGGTGCACGATGCATTGGCCGCATCCACAGGCAGGACCGTGCTGCTGATGGACCGCAGTGCGAACCGCCTCGACCTGGTGATGGCACACGACCAGCAACTGCTGTTGTGCAACACCTTCCATGCGACCAATGCCGAGGACATCCTCTATTACATCCTGCTGGTGGTGGAGGAATGCGGCAGAAAGCCCGAAGGCGTGCACCTGCTGACCGCTGGAACGCATCTGATGGAAACGGAGGAGCAACTGCTGGCGCGCTATCTGCCAAAGGTCTCACCGGCCATTGCCGCGCACGAACCGATGCTGCGCTTCAGCGGCCTGGGGTCGCCCCACCATTTCACCGATCTGCTGCACCAGTACGCATGCGCATTGTAGGCGGTAAATACAAGGGCCGCAGGATCGAACCTCCGCGCAACATCCAGGCACGCCCCACCACGGACTTTGCGAAGGAGGGCCTCTTCAACATCCTGCAACATTCCTTTCCGCTGGAAGGCATCCGTGTGCTTGACCTCTTTGCGGGCACCGGCAGCATCTCCCTGGAATTCCTGAGCCGCGGAGCCGAAGAGGTGATCAGCGTGGAACAGGATCGCGACCTGTACAACCACCTGCAGAGCGCAGCGCGGCAACTGAGCGCCACCAACTGGCACCACTTGAAGGCCGATGCGTTCACCTTCATCCGCAGCCATCACAAGCAGTACGACATCATCTTCGCCGACCCGCCCTTCAACCTCGGTGGCACCGAACTGTTGCCTAACTTGGTGCGTGAAGCCGGGCTTCTGGCCCCGGATGGACTATTGATCATCGAACACCCCAAGGACGTGAACATGAGCAGCGATCCGTGGTTCGACCGCCACCGTCCATACGGCAACGTGCACTTCACCTTCCTTCGTCCCAAACCTAAACTGGCCTGATGGAGCGCATCGCGGTATTCCCTGGATCCTTCGACCCCGTGACCATCGGACACGTGAGCATCGTGGAACGTTCACTGCCGATGTTCGATCGCGTGGTACTGGCCTTGGGCGTGAACCAGGGCAAGAAGAGCATGTTCACCTTGGAGGAACGGATGAGCTGGCTCCAGGCCACCTTTATCGGTAAGTCCGGTGTGGAGGTCGTGTCCTTCGAAGGTCTCACTGCCGACCTCTGCAGGCGAATGAACGCGCAGTTCATCATCCGCGGTTTGCGCAACAGCACTGACCACGGTTACGAACGCAGCATCGCCTTGATGAACCGGGCGCTCAGCGGGGTTGAAACAGTGTTCCTCCCCAGCCTCGCCGAGCATGCGCACATCAGCAGCACCATCGTGCGCGAGCTCATCGCCAACAAAGCCGACGTTTCCGCGTTCGTACCCAAGGCGGTGCGCCTGCCATGAAGCGGTTCCTCCACACATTCCTGTTCCTACTGACCGTGCTTTCGGCGCAGTCCGCCGTGGTGCAGGTGCACGTGGTGGCACCCACCTACGCCGGACAACGCGTGATGCTGTACCGCTACATGGACCTCTTCACCCTGCGCACGGAACTGCTGGGCCATGCGAAGCTCGATGACCGCGGACAAGCCGACCTGGAGGCGATGGTGAACGGCACCACGAAAGGCCAGATCCGCATCGGCGAAGTGAACGCTGACCTATGGATGCGTGGTGGCAGCTACACGCTGGAGATACCGGCACCCGACCCGAAGGCTCCGCGCAGCGTGAACGGCACCACCTACGTGAACGCCGTGTTCAAGGACCTGGACCAGTTGGATGTGAACGCGCTCCTCGCCGACCTCAATGTACGGCTCGACGCCTACATCGCCGAGGACCTCGCCACCGATCGGGCGGCGGGCATGCAGGCCTTGGAGATAGAGTCGCGGAAAGGTGAGCGAACGAAGAACGACAGCCTTCGCCGTCCCGGCACCTTGTTCATCACGCCGAGCTGGAGCACCGCGCGTGTGGACACCTTTGAAAAGAAACTGCGCGGTTACTATGTTGACGTAAAGGACCCGTGGTTCTGGCAGGACCTGGACTATGGCATGGCCGGACTTCGTTTCGGACCGAAGACCAACGATCGCGAGCTGTTCGATCGCTACTTGAAAGGGCGTCCGGCGCTATACGACGTGCCGGAATATGTGCGCTTCATCGGCTCGTTCTTCGAGGACCATCTGCTGCGCGATCCCTTCATTCATCATGAACTGCCATTGCGCCGGGCCATCACGAATGCACAACCGGACAGTGTGATGCGGATCCTCGCGATCAACGACTTTCTCAAGGACCCACAGCTCTGCGAGCTGGTGATGTTGACCGAGCTATATGCGCAGTACCACGGCAAGCTGTTCGATCGGGCAGGCATCCAGCGGATCCTCGAGGACCGGAGCGCGGGATCGGTATACCCCGAGCATCGCGCGATCGCCGCGAACATGTTGTGGGACCTGCGCACGATGCGTCCGGGCGGAACGCTGCCTTCGCTCGTGCTGCGCACACCGCAGGGCGAGGCGGTGAGCCTGGACACCTTGCTCACGGGTGCCACCTGCCTGGCCGTTTCCGCCAGTTGGTGCACGTATTGCGAGCAGGAAATGGTGGCTCTGGAAACGCTGTACAAGGAATACGGACCCTACCTCCGTTTCGTGTGCATCAGTCTGGACCGCAGCATGGGCGAGCTGGAAGCGTATGCCCGCACACATCCGCAGCGCGACTGGCTCTGGCTTTATGGCGGCGATGATCCCGCTGTGATGGATGCCCTGCGACTGCGCAGCATTCCATCGTTCTTCCTGTTGAACGGAAATACGCTGGCACAAGCGCCCGCGCCGCCTCCGAGCAACGGCATGGCGGCCTTGCTTCACCGCTTGAAGGCCGAGGCCGATGAGCGCGATAAGCTCAGGCCCGACGACGGACAGCGTGCTCCCAAGCGTCGATGACCTTGCGCAGTGAGGGATAAGTGGCCCCGCGCATAGCGGGTATCTCCTGCGCCGCCATCCACCGCACCTCGCTGATATCCTCATCCAACTGCGGCACCAGCGTTTCAGCTGAACTCCCGCGCATCAGGTACCAATCCGTGCGTTTCAAGTGCTGGCGGCCCTTTCGCTCGTATGTGTGCCAGGTCTCACAGATGTGCTTTACGAGCTTCACCTCAAGCAAGCCGCACTCCTCCTGCACTTCGCGCACGGCGGCATCATCCAACTTCTCCTCCTTTTCAACCTTGCCTTTGGGCAGGTCCCAGAGGCCCAGGCGATGAATGGCCAGCAGCCTGCCCTGCTCATCGGTAACGCAACCACCAGCAGCCTGAACAAAGTCGTGCTCCTTGCGCATCGCACTCCATAACTTTTCCACATCTCCCTGGATATAGAGCCCCTGCGCGAACTCTCCGCTGCGCAAGCGGTCCAGAAGCTGAACAAGCTCCTTGGGACGCGACACCTGTTCGAGCGCCAATTGTTCGATCCACGCCGTTCCCGGGTGGGTCTTCGGCGATCACCAGTTCCTTTCCGTCGATATAGACTTCATACCTTCGCTGCATGGATGCGCGTCTTGATCCGGCGTTGAAGATCGCCGAATTCCTCTTGCAGATCAAGGCTGTGAAGCTGAGCCCGAAGAAACCCTTCACCTGGGCCAGCGGCTGGAAGAGCCCGATCTACTGCGACAATCGCAAAACGCTCTCCTATCCCGCGGTGCGTACGTACATCCGCCAGCAGTTCGTGCACGTGATCAACCACGAATTCGGGCGGCCGGACATGATCGCAGGCGTGGCCACCGGCGGCATCGCCCACGGTGCGCTGGTGGCGCACGACATGGGCCTGCCGTTCATCTATGTGCGCAGCGCCGCGAAGGAGCACGGCATGAAGAACCAGGTGGAGGGCGACCTCACCACCGGCCGCAGCGTTGTGGTGGTGGAGGACCTGGTGAGCACGGGCAGCAGCAGCCTCAACGCCGTGCATGCCCTGCGCGATGCGGGCTGCGAAGTGAAGGGCATGGTGAGCATCTTCACCTACGGGTTCGATGAGTCCGTGAAGAGCTTCGAGACCGAGAAGGTGAAGCTGCACTCCCTTACCAATTATCAAGTACTTCTGGACCAGGCGATGCACGATGGCTACATCACCGAGAAGGACCTGCTGAACCTGAACGAGTGGCGCAAGGACCCGTCCAACTGGGGCAAGCAGGTGACCAGTGCCCAGTGAGCCCTCAACCACATCCGAAACCTTTCTTTACACCATTGCCGGCGAGCCGGTACGACCAGATATGACCAGGATCGAGAGCAAGCACGTGGAGATCGCGCGACCCGCACAGGACCTGTACACCTTTCTGCAGGACATGAACAACTTCCAGCAGCTGCTGCCACAGGACCGCATCAGCGACTGGAAGAGCGATGGCACCTCGTGCTCGTTCAAAGTGGCCGGTGCAGCCACCATCGGCCTCATGCTGGACGGTGGAACACCACCGAACCACGTCCGCCTGAAGAGCACCGAGCGTTCGCCCTTTCCGTTCACGCTGGATGTGAACCTACAGGAGAAGGACGGACGTACGCAGGCGTTCCAGGTGTTCGAGGCGGACATCAATCCGTTCATCAAGATGATGGTGGAGAGCCCGCTCAAACACCTCTTCGACCACATCGCGGATAGAATGGTGGCGATCCACGCGTAACGCTGCCTTTTCGCCCGGCCCAATGAAGGACCGCCAATGAAGGATCGCATCGCATTTTCCAGGACTCCGATCCAGGAAGCACGATCGCAAAGACCCACCACGTAATGGCCGGCAGACGTTTCTCCACCGCATCCTCCGATTCACCGCGCGCCAAGCTGGACAAGGCCACGCTGAAGAAGGCCGTGCGGATCTTCCGCTACCTGCGTCCACACCGCTGGACCTTCGCACTGGGACTCGTGCTGCTGCTCTGCACCACTGGACTTTCCATGCTGTTCCCCAGCCTGATGGGGCAGCTGGTAGACGCCGCCAAGGGCGATGCTGCGGCCCAACAGAACCTCTTCGCCCGCATCAACGAAGTGGCACTTACGCTGTTCCTGGTATTCGCTGCGCAGGCCTTCTTCGGGTTCTTCCGCATCTACGTGTTCAGCTGGGTCACCGAGAACGTGCTGGCCAGTCTGCGACGGGACACCTACGAACATCTCGTGAAGCTGCCCATGAACTTCTTCGCGCAGCGGCGCGTGGGCGAATTGAACAGCCGCATCAGCACCGATGTCGCACTGCTGCAGGACGCCTTCACCACCAACCTGGCCGAACTCATCCGCCAGTTCATCGTGGTGGGCGCCGGCATCGTGCTGCTGACCATGGTGAGCATCAAGCTCACGCTTACCATGCTGGCCGTCATCCCCGTGGTGGCTGTGGCTGCCGTGTTCTTCGGTCGCTTCGTCACCAAGCTCAGCAGCCGCACACAGGACAAGATCGCCGACACGAACGTGATCGTGGACGAAACGCTGCAGGGCATCCAGAGCGTGAAGTCCTTCGCGAACGAGGCCTGGGAGGCGGCGCGCTACGGCCACGGTGTGCTCGAGGTGCGTGCGTTGGCGTTGAAGGGCGCGCGCTGGCGCGGGGCCTTCGTGTCGTTCATCATCCTGTGCATGTTCGGGGCCGTGGTGCTGGTGATCTGGCAGGGCGTGAAGCTCACCGCCACCAACGAGATGAGCGTGGGCCAGCTGGTCTCCTTCATCATGTACTCCGTCTTCATCGGCGCCAGCATCGGCAGCATACCCGAGTTGGTGAACACCCTGCTGAAAGCCATCGGCGCCAGCGAGCGACTGATGGACATCCAGGAGGAAACGCCGGAAGCGGTGACACTTGACCGCAAGCCGGCGCTGCTCCCGTTGAACGGCAGCATCTCCTTTGAGCACGTCGCCTTCCATTACGCCACACGAGCCGATATGCCGGTGTTGAAGGATGTGGACTTCAGCATCCGTCCCGGCGAGCGCGTGGCGCTCGTTGGTCCCAGCGGCGCGGGCAAAAGCACCATCGCCTCGCTGGTGCTGCGCTTCTACGACCCCGTGACAGGTCGCATCACCATCGACGGTCGCGATGCGCGCGAATATGACCTGAGCGCCTTGCGCGACCGCATGAGCATCGTTCCGCAGGAGGTGATGCTCTTCGGCGGAAGCATCCGCGAGAACATCGCGTACGGCAAGCCAGGTGCGCCGCAAGCGGAGATCGAGGCCGCAGCGCGCAAGGCCAATGCGCACGATTTCATCGTTTCCTTCCCGGAAGGCTACGACACCGTGGTGGGCGAGCGCGGCATCCAACTAAGCGGCGGTCAGCGCCAGCGTATCGCCATCGCACGTGCCGTGCTGAAGGACCCTGCGATACCTCATCCTCGACGAGGCCACCAGCGCGCTGGACACGGCCAGTGAGAAGCTCGTGCAGGATGCCTTGGACAAGTTGATGACCGGTCGCACAAGCATCGTGATCGCGCACCGACTGAGCACGGTGCGCAATGCCGACCGTATCCTGGTGCTGGACAAGGGCACCGTGGTGCAGAGCGGCACGCATGATGAGCTCATCGCCGATACCGGTGGACTTTATTACAGCCTGAGCCGCACGCAGCTGAGTGAAGCGTGATATGAAGATCAAGTCCATAAAGACGGTCATGTATGCCGCCCTGGCGATCTCCTTAACGATCTCTTGCGGGAGACGCAACAGAACCTGGTTAGCATTGACATCTCCGAGCGGTCTTTACGCCATCAACTGTGTCCATGAGGAAGCCATCTCGCCGCCAGCGGACAAGCATATCATCGTTATCAACTTGTTCGACCAGAAGGACTCGCTGATATCATCCATCGACACGAGAGTGAGCGACCTCCACAAGTGGGAAGTGAAATGGTCAACGTACGGGGACACCATCGAATTGAAGATTTCGGACATCGGGCCTCGCCGATGGGCCATTCACGATGGACAGGTCCAAGCGCTTAATTGGTAGGTAATACCTACCGACACGCAGCACTCCACATCAACTCGATTCAGTTGATCGAGGCATGACCCGGCGGGGTTCCTGCATACCGACCTACATCGAGACCTCCACCACCTGCTTGGTGGCGAAGAACTCCTCCGCGAAATAGTCGCTGAGAGCGTGCATGCGCACCTTTTCGCGCACCGGGCCGATCTCCGCTTCCAGGTCACCGCCTTTCAAATAGAGCATGCGGCCCTTCCCCTTGGTTACCAGGTGTCGGGTATCGCGGATGAACTCGGGCAAGGTGGTGACTGCGCGACTGACGATGATGTCGTAATGGCCCCGGTGCTCGGTGCTGCGCACCTGTTCGGCGGTGCAGTTGGTGATGCCGAGGCCCTCGACCACCCCTTTCACCGCCATGATCTTCTTGCCGATGCCGTCGATGCCGTGGAAGGTGCTATCGGGGAACATGATGGCCAGTGGTACCAAGGGGAATCCCCCGCCCGTGCCCACGTCCACGATGCGTGTGCCCTTGCGGAAGCTGACCACCTTGGCGATGCCCAACGAGTGCAGGATGTGCCGCTCGTAGAGGTTCTCCATGTCCTTGCGCGAGATCAGGTTGATGCGCTCGTTCCACTCGGGATAAAGCGAACCGAGCTGCTCGAAATGTGCGCGCTGCTGCGCCGACAGGTCGGGGAAGTATTTGAGGATGATGCTTACGCCGGGGTTCATGGTGCCGGAATTGCTATTACACACAAAGCGCCAAAGGCGCGAACCTCACTGCATCCGCGCTGCAAGCGCGGACGGACAGCATCACTTGCGCCAAAGGCGCGAACCTCACGCATCCGCGCTGCAAGCGCGGACGGACAATATCACTTGCGCCAAAGGCGCGAACCTCGCTGCATCCGTTCGCTGCCAAAGCGCGGCACTCATCGGACATCGCGGACATCGTCCTTCGGGCCGCAATAGGCGCGGACGCTCATGCGGGTCAGATCGAATCCTTGCGGTGATCGAGCAGGTTCAGGAGGAACTCGCGGGCGCGGAACAACTGAGCTTTTACCGTGCCCAACGGCAGGTCGAGCTCTTCGGCGATCTCCTCGTAGCTGTATTCCTGGTAGTAGCGCAGCTCCACCAGCTGGCGGTAGCGCGGCTTCAGCTTGTCCACCACTTCGCGCATCACCGCGTTCTTCTGGTTGCGGATCGCCACGTCGGCGGGATCGGGGCCGTGCCCCTTCAGTTCGATGTGCATCTCATCGCCATCCTCCGTGCCGATGGGCGCATCGATGCTCATCATCTTCTTCTTCTGCTTGCGGATCCAGTCGATGCAGTTGTTGGACGCGATCTTGAACAGCCACGTGCTGAACGCGTAGTTCGGCGTGTACTGATGCAGGCGCTTGAAGGCCTTCCCGAAGGCCTCGATCGTGAGGTCCTCCGCATCGTCCTTGTTGTTGATCATCTTCAACAACATGAAGTAGATGGAATCGCGGTAACGCGACATCAGTTCGGCGTAAGCCTTCTGGTCGTTGTTGTCCACCGCACGTCGCACGAGCTTGAGGTCGTAGACCGCCTTCTCGCTAAGGTTCTCGCTTACTTCCATCGGCGTGGTTTGATCAGGAGCGTGCTGACGTACAGCGCGGGCTCCAAAAGTAGGAACAGCCATTCGAGGGGTATGGTGAGCCAGATGATGCCACCCGCTCCCAGGCGACGCATGGCCAGCATGCGCACGGGCAGGAAGAGCAGCAGTTCAATGCAGATGCCGAGCAGCGCCATGCGCACATGGCCGTTGAACAGCAGGAACAGCGAGGTGGCCCAGAGGATGAGCCGCGCGAGGGGCAACAACGTAAGCAGCACCTGGTGGCCGAAACGGTAGAAGCGCGCCGTGGTGTAGTGCCGGCGTTTGCGGCGGATCCAGGTGGACAGGTCGGGCGTGGCGCGGGTGGTCATGAACGAGCGGCCATCGGCCACGGCCGTGGTGTTGGTGCGCCGCGCCACCTCGTTGATGAACAGATCGTCATCGCCGCTCATGAGCGCGCTGTGGCGCGACGGGCCCTTCGCATTGAGAAAAGTGTCCTGTGTGTAACCGAGGTTGCGCCCCACGCCCATGTAGGGGAAGCCGGCCTGCGCGAAGCTGATGTACTGCACGGCCTTGCTGATGCCATCGTACCGCTCCAGCAGGTTCGTGAGGCCTTCCTTCTTCTCGTAGGGACTGAAGCCGATGACGATCTTCTTGCCGTTGCGGAATCCGGCGCACATGGTGCTGATCCAATCGCGCCCCACCGGCATGCAGTCGGCGTCCGTGAGGATCACGTGGGCATGCTTCGCACTGCGGATGCCCACCCCCAGTGCGATCTTCTTGCCGTAGCTGAACTTCTCATCGGCTTGGATGTTCACGGGCCGCATCTTCGGGAAGTTCGGCTTCATCCATTGGAGCGTCTCCCACGTGTCGTCCTCGCTGCGGTCGTTCACCACCACCACCTCGAACTCCTGGTGGTCCTGGTCCATGAGCAAGGGGATGAGCTGCTGGAGCGAATTGCTTTCGTTGCGGGCGCAGATCACCACGGTGACGGGGAGGCTGCGGTCGGGTTCCACCCGCGGGTGCTTGAAGGCCAGGCGGCTGAAGATCACGAAGTGGAAGAACGCCAGTACCACCAAGGCGGCGACGAGCGCGGAGAGGAGATACGGTGCGATGAGGGACAACACGAAGGGCGCGCGTTCGGGCGCGGGGCTTTGCGGCGAAGCTATCCCGGTGCCTTATGGCGGGTGTGCCCCGGCCCTTGCAGTTATGAACAGCGGGGGCGTGGAAGCGGTGATGGTCCCCACCTCTACTTTCGCGGGCCATTCCGCCATGCACTTTACCCTCCTCACCACTGACCCCAAGAGCAAGGCCCGCGCGGGCGAGCTGCACACCGACCATGGCGTGGTGCCCACCCCCATCTTCATGCCCGTGGGCACGCTGGGCGCCGTGAAGGCCGTGCACATGCGCGAGCTGAAGGAGGACGTGAAGGCGAGCATCATGCTCAGCAACACCTATCATCTCTACCTCCGCCCCGGTACCGAGGTGCTGGAGCATGCGGGGGGGCTGCACAAGTTCAATGGGTGGAACGGCCCTATCCTCACGGACAGCGGTGGTTTCCAGGTGCACTCGCTCAGCGACATCCGAAAGATCACCGAGGAAGGCGTGAAGTTCCAGAGCCACATCGACGGCAGCCGCCATCTCTTCACCCCGGAGATCGTGATGGACATCCAGCGCAGCATCGGCGCGGACATCTGCATGGCCTTCGATGAGTGCACGCCCTGGCCCTGCGAACGCGACTATGCGGAGAAGAGCATGCACATGACCCATCGCTGGCTGGACCGGTGCATCGCGCGGTTCAATAGCACGGAACCCAAATACGGCTATGAACAGGCGTTCTTTCCCATCGTGCAGGGCAGCACCCTTCCCGAACTGCGGAAGATCAGCAGCGAATACATCGCCACGAAAGGCGCGCTGGGCAATGCGATCGGCGGCCTGAGCGTAGGCGAGCCCGAAGAGGAGATGTACGCCATGGCCGACCTGTGCTGTGATATCCTGCCGAAGGACCGGCCGCGGTACCTCATGGGCGTGGGCACTCCCTGGAACCTGCTGGAGAACATGGCCATCGGCATCGACATGTTCGATTGTGTGATGCCCACGCGTAACGGTCGCAACGGCATGCTCTTCACCCGTAAGGGTGTGGTGCAGATCAAGAACAAGTGCTGGGCGGATGACCATTCGCCGCTGGACCCCGATGGCACCTGCTGGGCCGACCACCACTACAGCCGCGCCCTGGTGCGCCACCTCTTCGTGACCAACGAGATGCTCGGCCTGCAGATCGCGAGCCTGCACAACCTGGCCTTCTACGTGAGCCTGATGACCGAGGCCCGCGGACACATCCTCGCCGGCACCTTCACCGAGTGGAAGTCCGCGCTGCTGCCGCAATTGAAGACACGCATCACCGGATGAACATTTGCCATGCCCAAGAGCCTTGAGCTGCGAGCTTCGAGCTTGACCTCGTCAAAGCTCGAAGCTTGTGGCCTGAAGCTTGAAGCCTGAGGCTGCATCTCACCGAACTTCACCCCGTGCTAAAGACGCTCGACCGGTACATCATCAGGCAGTTCCTGGGCACCTTCTTCTTCATCCTGGTGCTCATCATGGCCATTGCCGTGGTGTTCGACATCAGCGAGAAGACGGAGGACTTCAGCCAGAGCACTGCGACGTTCAAGGAGATCGCGTTGGATTACTACGTGAACTTCGTGGTGTACTACGCCAACCTGTTCAGTGGGCTGCTCATCTTCCTGGCCGTGCTGCTCTTCACCAGCCGCATGGCTGGACGGACCGAGGTGATCGCCGCATTGAGCAGTGGCGTGAGCTTCCCGCGTTTCGTGCGGCCCTACTTCATCGCGGCCACGATACTTACCGCTCTAGCCCTTTACGTAAACGTCTTTCTGCTGCCTGCCGCGAACAGCACGCGACTTGAATTCGAGCGTCGCTACATCTGGAACGCCTACCGACTGGAGGACCATCACCTGCTGCGCGAAGTGAGCCCCGGCAACATCGTGTACCTGGAATCGATCGACATGAAGTCGAAGTCGGCCAGTCGTTTCAGTCTGGTGAACTGGCAGAACGGCGTGATCCGCTCGCGGCTTTCGGCCGACCGCGCGCAGTATGACACCGTGACCGGTAAATGGACGTTGTACGATTACATGCTGCGCGTACTTCCGCCGGAAGGCATGGACATTGCTGCGGGTAATGCCAACGACCCGGCCAGGTGGAAACAAGCGAACCGGGAGCAGATCCGCCGGGGCGATCGCCTGGACACGCTCGTGGCGCTGAAGCCGAGCGACCTGGGCCAGCGTGTGGCCATCGCCGGGGCCATGGGCCGCGATGAACTGGCGGAATTCATCCGCAAGGAAAAAGCGCGCGGCGGCAACACCGTGGCGTTCTACGAGGTGGAACAGGCCAATCGCGTGGCCGCACCCTTCGCCACCTTCGTGTTCACGTTGATCGGACTGGGCATTGCGAGCCGCAAGGTGCGTGGGGGCACCGGCGTTCACCTCGTGCTCGGCGTGATGCTCATCCTCATCTTCATCTTCATGGGCAAGATCACCACCGTGGCCGCCACGAACAGCGGCTTCAGCCCCCTGCTGGCCGTGTGGTTGCCGAACATCGTGTTCGCCGTGATCGGCGTTTGGATCTATTGGAAGGCGCCGAAGTAGCACGGTGCCAGTCACTGTGAAGCCGGCCGCTCCATCTTTGACCACGGAGATGAGCGCCCACGAATGTCCGGGCTGTTCAGCGTGCTCATTTGTGTGATCTTCCTCGGTCCGCGACCCATCAGGTGCTTCAACTCGGTTTCTGGGAGCGCCACCGCACCTTGAACTACGACATCGAGACCTACTATCACTACCTGCCGGCGACCTTTATCCATCATGATGTACGGGACCTGCGCTACGTAGCGGCGCTGGACAGTCTGGTACTTCATCCGGGCGAGGGGCAGGTTGGGCATGGAATTCAGCACAGTACGGGGACCGGGCATGATGTGCTGAAGGTCACGTACGGTGTTTCGCTCTTCGAAGCGCCCTTGTTCCTCGTGGCACACGCGTTGTGCAAACTACCTGCTTCCAAGTATGAGGCCGACGGCTATTCCCCGCCTTACCAACTCGCCGTGTCGCAGTCCACCATCCTGTTCACGTTCCTCGCGCTTCTACTGCTGCGCGCATTTCTCCTGCGGCACGCGAGTGATGGGGCTTCGTCGCTCGCACTGATCGTGATCGCCTTCGGGACCAACCTGTACTTCTACAGCACGATCGATAGCGGGATGAGCCACGCCTATCTCTTCTTCCTGTTCGCCGCAGTGCTCGAACGAACGGATGCCTGGCACCGCTCACCAACCCGTGGGAAGGCTATCGGGCTAGGGCTCGCACTCGGGCTTATCCTGCTCACTAGACCGATCGACATCATCGTTGTGGTCGTGCCTTTGCTCTGGACCCATGACCTTGGCTTGCGGGCCAAATGGAAGCTGGTGCAGGAAAATGCATCGCACATCGTATTTGCCGCCATCGCTGCCTTGCTGCCGTTGATACCGCAGCTCCTCTACTGGAAAGCCACCACCGGTCAATTCATTCACTACGCTTACCAGGGCGAAGGATTCAATTGGACGGACCCGCACATCGTTGATGGTCTCTTCAGCTACCGCAAGGGTTGGTTCGTTTGGTCACCATTGGTGGTCCTCGGCCTCGTCGGATCCGCGATGATGCTCCTCCGGAAGGAATGGCGTTCGCGGGCGTTGCCGCTCATGGCGTTCTACCCGCCAGCGGTGTATGCGATATTCAGTTGGCATGAATGGTGGTACGGTGGAGGTTTCGGTTCGCGCCCCATGGTGGACTCCCTTCCCCTACTTGCCCTTCCGATGGCCGTCCTCTTTGAACAGAGCGTCAAGAGACGTACCCTCATACACGCCGGGTTGGTGGTGATCGTTCTTGCCGGCGTCCGGCTGAACCTCTTCCAGCAGGACCAATACAAACAGACCATTATCCGATGGGATGGGATGACCAAGGACCGGTATTGGGAGGTATGGGGACATGGGAACTGGGTTGGATTGAAGCCGTTCCTCTCACCCGCAGAGTGAAGATCACGTGCTGACCCGACTTTCCACCTTTCTGCGACGTTCGCCACTCGGCGTTGCCGCGTGCTGCATCTTCCTGATCGCCTCGATATGGGTGGTGTTCAATACGCGGCGATGGAACAATCGTGAGGTGATGCAGTGGGACAGCGATGGATACTATCTCTACCTGCCCGCGGCCTTCATCCATGGCGACCTGCTCGACCTGCACTTCCTTGCGCATATCGACCCTCCCTGGTATCCGAAGGACTATCGCTTTGGCCAAGGGGCCACCCCGATGAAAGGAACCGCACACTTCTGCAACAAGTACTCCATGGGCACCGCGTTCTTCGAGCTGCCCTTCTTTCTCGTCGCACATGCTTGGTGCCGCATGTCACCCTCGGCAGGAGCGGCCGATGGGTATTCACCACTGTACCATCTGGCTGTGGCGATCGCAACCGCCGTGTGGGCCTGGCTCGGACTGCTGATCCTTTTGCGTTTCCTACGGCGCTACCTCGATGACCCGTTCGCAGCACTTGCCCTCATGGCGCTTTCACTTGGTACGAACCTGTTCTTTTACTCCTCGTTCGCATCCGGAATGAGCCATCCGTTCCTCTTCGCTCTTTGTGCGCTGATCATCGAGCGGATGGACGCCTGGCTCAGAAAACCTGCACTGGGCAGCGCTTTGGTCATCGGTGCGGCCATCGGCTGGGCCACCCTCACCCGCCCTACCACCGCGCTTTTTGGTTTGATACCTCTTTGCTGGTGGCTCTATGCAGGGCGCCCGCATTGGAGTGTCCTCTTGAAGCACGGTGCATTGGCCATGCTGATCGCTGTCCTCGCCATCGTACCTCAGCTCCTCTACTGGAAAATGAGCACCGGCACCTACATCCACTACTCATATGGTGAAGAACGCTTCGACTTCAGCGAACCGCATGTACTTAACGGCATCCTCGGGTACCGCAAAGGCTGGCTTGTGTATTCACCACTGGTGCTCCTTGGTTTTGCAGGCTTGGTGCTCATGCTACGACGATCCGCCCACAGGACCTATGCACTGATGGTCCTGACTTTCCTGATCCCCTTCCTGTACATCACCTTCTCATGGACGCAGTGGTGGTATGGCGGTGGTTTCGGTTCGCGGGTGATGATCGAAACGATCCCCCTGCTCCTTTTACCCGCCGGGCTGTTCATGAGCGCCGCCTGGAAAGCAGGCCCTTCGGCCAGGGCCGGGTTGCTCCTGACGATCCTGCTCGGTATCTCCCTCAACATGTTCCAGCAATGGCAATATCTCCACGGCATCATCAAGTATGATGGTATGGACCGCCAGCTATACTGGCGCACGTTCCTGGCACCCAGCCACGAAGCCGCAGGGCTGCCGCTGGACCAATAGGACCGCGAACGGAAACTTTATTTCATCGTCATGCACCGATGATCCGATATTTATCGTAATATTGCGATCTATAAGGCGTTCATCATGGGTGTCACTAGGACCGATCTCTTCACCGACAAACAGAACCGGCTTGCAAAATGGGCCCGCGTTCTGGGCCATCCTGCGCGCATCGCCATCCTCCAGTACATGCTGGAACGCAAGACCTGCGTTTGCGGCAGCCTGGTCGAGGAGCTTGGCCTGGCACAGGCCACGATCAGCCAGCACCTGCGGGAGCTGAAGGATGCGGGCCTCATCAAGGGCACGGTGGAAGGCACCAGCGTGTGCTACTGCATCGAGCCCAAGGGCTGGACCGCCCTGAAAAAGGACATGGACAAACTGCTCACCAGCGTGAGCATCAACTGCTGCTGATACGATGTATGGGCGCGTCATGACGCGCCCCAACCAAAGAACAACACATGAACACCGCACAAGAAACCAAGGACATGGTCCGCGCCAAGTACGCGGAGATCGCCCTGCAGGACAAGAAGACGAATGCCAGCAGCTGCTGTGGAGCCGGAGGCTGCAGCACGGAACCCTACACCATTTTCAGCGACGACTACTCGAAGCTGGATGGCTACAATCCCGATGCGGACCTTTCGCTCGGCTGCGGACTGCCCACCGAGTTCGCTGGGATCAAGAAAGGCGATACGGTGCTCGACCTGGGCAGCGGCGCCGGCAATGACTGCTTTGTGGCGCGGCACGAGACCGGAGAGGACGGCCGCGTGATCGGCGTGGACTTCACCCCGGAGATGATCGCGAAGGCCAAAGTGAACGCCGCGAAACTGGGCTACCAGAACGTGGAATTCCGTCAGGGCGACATCGAGGCGCTGCCGCTCACGAGCAATGTCGTTGACGTGGTGGTGAGCAACTGCGTGCTGAACCTGGTACCCGACAAGCGCAAGGCGTTCAGTGAAGTGCTGCGCGTGCTGAAGCCCGGTGGCCACTTCAGCATCAGCGATGTGGTGCTGCGGGGCGAATTGCCGGCTCAATTGCAAAAGGCAGCAGAGATGTATGCCGGCTGCGTGAGCGGTGCCTTGCAGGAGAACGAGTACCTCGGCATCATCCACGATCTGGGCTTCGAGCAGGTGAGCGTGCAGAAGCGCAAGGCCATCGTGGTGCCCGACGATATCCTGAGCAACTACCTCAGCGCCGAGGAGCTGGCCGCTTTCAAGAACAGCGGGGTCGGCATTTTCAGCATCACGGTCTCGGCTTACAAGCATTCCGCGATGCCGGGTCATGCTTCGGCTCCGCTCAGCACAGGAGCCCGGCATGACAAAGAAGAACTGAAGGCTGCGTGCTGCGGACCAAACAGTTCCTGCTGCTGAACCATGAAGATCCTTGTTCTCTGCACGGGCAACAGCTGCCGCAGCCAGATCGCGCACGGTTATCTGCAGCATTTCGCAGGAACCCGAGCGGAGGTGTACAGCGCGGGTGTGGAAACGCACGGCGTGAACCCACGCGCCATCGCGGTGATGAAAGAGGATGGCGTGGACATCAGCCACCACACGAGCAACAACGTGGAGGAGTATCGTGATATCGCCTTCGACCACGTGATCACGGTATGCGACAGCGCCCGGGAGCGCTGCCCGTGGTTCCCTTCCGACGCGGTGAAACACCACCACAACTTCACCGATCCCGCGAAGACTACGGGCACGGAAGAAGAGATCATGGCCTCCTTCCGCCAAGTGCGCAACGCGATCCGGCATTATTGCATCCACTTCGTGCAAGAACACGTGGTGGCCTTATGAACAATCGCCTCTCCTTCCTGGACCGGTACCTCACGCTCTGGATCTTCGCGGCCATGGCGGTGGGTGTGGCCGTGGGCCATTTCATGCCGGGCGTGGCCGGATCCATTGATGCGGCCTCCGATGGTACAACGAACATCCCCTTGCCATCGGGCTCATCCTGTTGAACTTCGCCTTGAAGAAATTGGTCCGTTCCAACCCATCGATCGATCGGATCCCGCACCACCTCCCTTCTCGCGCTCTTCACCGAAGGCCGGACCCGTTTCACCAAAGTGCTGGACACGCTCTCCGAGGCCGACCTGCGGAAGAAGCTCACCCCATCGCCCAATAGCGCGGGCTTTCTGGTGCGCCACATCGGCGATGTGGAATTGCTCTTCGCGAAGAACGTGTTCAAGCTGGAAGGCGTGCAGGTGCATGCGAGCACCGTGGCCAAGGGGCACGATACCGGCGAATGGACCGACCTGGCCGCGCTGAAGGCCTATGTGCAGGAGAGCGCTGACACGCTGGGCCGCGCCATCGCCGCCACCCCCGATGCCGACTGGGACACCGTGATCGAGACCAAGGAATTCGGGCGGAAGACCAAGGCAGAAGCACTGGGCCGCATCGTCACGCACACGGCCTATCACGCCGGGCAACTTGCGATGGTGGTGAAGTACGGATCCTGATCGCTCGTGGTCAAGCTCGGTCTCCGCGCCAATTGGAAGCAGTTCACCCTGCTGGTGATCCTCAACGCCTTCGTGGGCGGCATGGTGGGCATCGAACGCACCGTGCTGCCCGTGCTGGCAGAGCTGGAGTTCGGCATCGCCGCGCACGCTGCGGCGCTCAGCTTCATCATGGCCTTCGGCATCAGCAAGGCGCTGGCGAACTACTTCACCGGAAGGCTCGCCGGGCGCTACGGACGTAAGGCCCTGCTGGTGATCGGCTGGAGCCTCGCGTTGCCCGTGCCCTTCATGCTCATCTACGCCAACGCCTGGGCCTGGGTGGTGGTGGCCAACATCCTGCTGGGCATCCACCAGGGTTTTGCGTGGAGCAGCACCGTGGTGATGAAGATGGACCTCGTTGGCGAGAAGGACCGCGGCCTCGCCATGGGCCTGAACGAATTCGCCGGTTACCTCGCGGTGGCCGCCATGGCCTTCGTCACCGGACTGCTCGCGGCGCAGTACGGCCCGCGCCCTGTGCCCTTCCAGGTGGGCATCGGCATCGCGGTGGGGGGCCTGCTGCTCACCGTGCTCTGGGTGAAGGATACGCGCCACCATGTCGCGGCGGAAAGCGCGACGAGCACCGTGCCCAAGTTGCGCCGGGTGTTCCTGGAGACGAGCCTCACGCACCGCACCCTCGGCAGCGTGACGCAGGCCGGCCTGGTGAACAACCTGAACGACGGCATGCTGTGGGGATTGCTGCCTGTGCTCTTGTTGAGCGAAGGCTTCGGACAAGGACGAGATCGGCGCGATCGCTGCGGTGTACCCGGCCGTGTGGGGTCTTGGACAGCTCGCCACTGGCAAGCTCGCGGACCACGTGAACCGCCGTACGCTGCTCATCCTCGGCATGGTGCTGCAAGGGTTCGCGATCCTGCTGTTGCCGTATGTACATGCACAGGGTGCGTACATCGCGCTGAGCGCTGCGCTCGGCCTGGGCACGGCACTGGTGTACCCGACTTTCCTCGCCGTGCTGGCCGCGCACACGCATCCGCAGCAACGCAGCGAGGCCGTGGGCATCTTCCGCCTGTGGCGCGACCTGGGTTATGCCATCGGGGCGCTCATGACCGGCCTCATCGCCGACCGCTTCGGCATCACCGCGTCCATCCTCGCCATCGGTGCGATCACGGTGCTCAGCGGCGTGGTGGTGTGGATGCGCATGCCCTCGGAAAGAAAGTGCTTGGAGCCTGAGGACCTGAAGCCTTTGCTCGGCCGCGCGCATGTCCGGGTGGTGGATGTGCGCTCGCCGGAAGAGTACGCCAGTGGCCACCTGCCCGAGGCGGTGAACATCCCCATCGAAAATCTGCTTGAACAGGCGCGCTCGTGGTCGCGGAAACAGCGCATCATTACCGTGTGTGCCAAGGGTGGCGGGCGATCTGCGCTGGCGGCGCAACAGTTGCGCGACGTGGGCTTCGGAAGGACGTGGTGGCTCTGCGGCGGCACCTTGGGCTGGCACTGATCCCGGCGCAGGCTCGCGTCCTCAATACGTCACCATCACTCCCACCCCTGGTCCCATGTCACTATCGTAGTGCGCTCTTACCGCCCACGACTTGTCCAAAACATAGCGCAGACCGGCCATGTACTCCAGGTCGCTGTTGCCCATCAGGTCCAATCGTAGCCGTGGCGTCAGCGGGATGTCCTCACGCATCAGCTGCGAGCGCAGTTGGCCATCGGTATCGATGCGCATGTCGAGGACCAGGAGCATGGGCAGGGTGTACTGGAATCCGATGTGCGCCACGGCCCTGCTGTTCTTGGTGTTGCGTTGCCCGAAGAGGTTGTCCTCCGGGTCGTTGCCGCCGTGTCCCTCGCGCGTTCGCCCGTCAAGACCTGCGTTCACGAACAGCCATTGCATCTTGCCGAAGTAGCGACCGAAGTGGGTCTCCACCTCCTGGCCATGCTCCTTGGTGTAACCCAGGCGCCATTCGCTCTGCAGTTTCCAACGCTTGTTCATGTACATGGCCTCGCCGTCGTTGCCGTTGGTGGCGATGTCGTTCTGCACCATGAAGTGCCATTCCTTGTCGTCGCGGGCGAATTGTCGCGCCGCCTTCTTTACATCGGGCAATGCAGGGTTCGGAGGCGTCCCTTCGTAGCTGAACACACGTCCCATGCCGCTCATCATGTGGTAGAGGATGTGGCAGTGGAAGAACCAGTCGCCGGTTTCGGTGGCCGCGAACTCGATGGTGTCGGTCTCCATGGGCATGATGTCCAATACGTTCTTCAGCGGCGCGTGATCGCCCTGTCCGTTCACCACGCGGAAGAAGTGGCCGTGCAGGTGCATGGGGTGGCGCATCATGCTGTTGTTGTACAGGACGATGCGCACGTTCTCGCCCTTGCGGATCAGAATGCGATCGGTCTCCGATACGGTCTTGTTGTCGATGGCCCAGAGGTAGCGGTTCATGTTACCCGTGAGCTCGAAGCGCATTTCCCGCACCGGCCCTGGCGGCAAGGCGGTGCTCACCGGCGAGCGCAGCATGGCATAGTTCAACGTGACGATGTTGGAGAGCGCATTGCTGTTGTAACGGTCGTCGCCGTGATCAGCGTGCTCGCTCGCTTTTGTACCGGTGATCTCCGGATACATCACCACATTCATGTCCATCTGTTGAAGGCTCATGTTCATGCCTCCCGACGCGCCGGCACTATGAAGCATGTCGTCGAGGTCGCCGTTCATCTTCATCATGTCGTTCATCATCTCCATCCCTTCGAAGTACTTCAGGGGCTTCAGCGGTGCGGCGAGCTGCCGGATGCCGCTACCCAGCCAGAGCGAGGTGGAGCGCACCCGGTCCTCACTGGTGGCGAGCAGCTCATAGGCCGTGCTGTCCGCGGGAATGGTCACGATGATGTCGTAGGTCTCGGCGATGCCCATGATGAAACGATCGACCTCCACGGGTTCCACATCGATGCCGTCGCTGGCCACCACGGTCATCTTCCCACCGGCATAGGTGATCCAGAAGTAGCTGCTCGCACCGCCGTTGATGAGCCGCACGCGCACCCGCTCACCTGCCTTGAACTGCGGCGCGTCGTCCACGGGCTTACCGTTGGACAAGAGCAGATCGTAATACACATCGCTCACGTCCATGGCGTTCATGCGCTTCCACTCGTTGGTGAGCTTCACGCCGAGCGCGCCGTCCTTGATGGCATCGCTGTAGCTCTGCACGGTGCCGGGCCGGATGCGGTGCTTCTTGATGGCGCTCCAATCGTTCGCGCTGTGCAGGCGGCGGTGCACCTCGAAGGGCTTCATGTCCGTCCACTCGCTGAGGATGAGCACCTGCTCGGGCATCGGTTCTTCGATCCGCTTGTGGATGATCAGTGCGCCGTGCATGCCGTTCTGCTCCTGCAACTTGGTGTGCGAGTGGTACCAATAGGTGCCGCTCTGCACCAGAGGGAACTTGTACAACTGCGTCTCACCGGATCGGATAGGTGCCGTGGTGAGGTAAGGCACACCATCGTATTGGTTCGGTAAGATGATGCCGTGCCAGTGCAGGGAGGTCTCTTCCTTCGCCATGGCATTGTGAACGACGATCAGCGCCGTATCTCCTTCGGTGAAGGTGAGGGTGGGCATGGGCATCTGCCCGTTCACCGTGAAGGCCTTGCGCTCCTTGCCGGTGTAGTTGACGATGGTATCCCGGACCGTGAGGTCGAAACGCACCGTGCGCGGCGTGAAGCTGCCGTCCGGTGTGCTGGTGCCGAGCGGATGCGCAGGAATGCCAGCCTGCGCGCGCGCTTCACCGCCGCACTGGAGGCGCACCAGCGTCGCCAGAAAGACAAGAAGGCGGAGGATGCGGAAGAGGTCCATGGCGCGCGGTGTGATCGTCGGGGTCTATTTCACGATGGTCTCCTTGACGCTGCCGCAGGTCATCATCTGCGAACCGTAGAAAGGGTTCTTGATGGCCTTGTCGCGACTGAGCCAATCGGCGCCGCCTTCGTACATGGGACAATGGTCCACGTAGATCGGTGTGCTCGCTGGCGATGCCTTAGCGAGTTCGGCCATCGGACCGGTCAGCTCGGCGAAAGCCTTGCGCTGGCTGGCCAGATCAGCGGTTCCTGCAATGAGCGCGGTGGTGCTGGCAAGTGGCCCCATCGCCTTCATCCAGGCCACGTGCACGGTGTGCTCCAGCGCATCCATCTTCACCTCGCGCAGCGCTGCATCGAGGGCTTTGGCCTTTGCCTGCGCGTTGTTGGCATTGGATGCCACGAGCGCATCCTTCAAGGCGAAGTAGGCATCGAACACCGGGCTTAACGGGTCCGTGGACTGCTGTGTTCGTGCGGGATCCGTGGAGCTGTCGCCATGCCCGGCATGCTCCGCAGGTGAGCTCGACGCAGTGCTTGATGGCAATGGTGCGCGTTTGAAACTGCGCTCATACTGGCAGCATCCGGGAAGCGCGGAGTACGCGGCGTCGGGGGCGAGGTAGCGCTCGCTGTCATATCCCGCGTGGGCGATCCGTTGCAGCACGGCATCCAGGTCGGTGCGTGTGCTGTCGAAGGTGATGCGGGCGGTCTTCGCGTCCACATCCCAATCAGCTTCCGCTTCGCCCTTCACGAAGGCGGCTTTCTCAATTGTCTTCTCGCACATCGGGCAGTCGCCATCCACACGGACGGTGACGGTGCGTGCGTTCTTGATCCCGCTAAGTCGGGACGGCGCCTGTGCGCTGCAACTGCTGAAGAAGAGCAGCGCTGGTAGTGCGATGATCGAGAGGAGGGTTCTCATGGTCGGTCGTTCTGAAGGTTCGTTCGATGTTCTACTTGTCCAGCTTCGCCCACCTCAGGCGCAGGCTGTTGCTCACCACGCTCACGCTGCTCAAGGCCATGGCCGCACCGGCGATCATGGGGTCCAGCAGGAAGCCGTTGATGGGGTACAGCACACCGGCCGCGATGGGAATGCCGAGCACGTTGTAGATGAAGGCCCAGAAGAGGTTCTGGCGGATGAGTCTGACGGTCTTCCGCGAAAGCGTGATGGCGCGGGGGATGGTGTTGAGGTCGGTGCTGATGAGCGTCATGCGGGCCACGTCCATGGCGATGTCGCTGCCCCGCCCCATGGCGATGCTCACGTCGGCCTTCGCCAGTGCTTCGCTGTCATTGATCCCATCGCCCACCATCGCCACCACATGGCCTTGCTGTTGAAGTCCGGTGACGAAAGCGGCCTTGTCCTTGGGCAGCACTTCACTGCGGAAGTCATCGATGCCCACTGCTTTCGACACGGCCTGCGCGGTGCGGCGTGAATCACCGGTCTGCATGAAGACCTTGATGCCGGCCGCTTTCAAGCGTGCGATCGCTTCCACGGCAGATGGCTTGATGGTGTCCGCGATGGCGATGGCGGCGCGAACCTGCTTCTCATCCGCGAACCAGATGACGGTGTGGGCGGCTTCCTGCCAGGCCTTCTCCCGATCACGGTATTCCCCACCGATCATCACCCCGTTCTCTTCCAACAAACGGCGGCTGCCCACCAGCCAGGTGGTGCCGTTAACGGTGGCCTTGACGCCTTTGCCGGTGAGGTCTTCGTAGGCGGTGATCGACAGTCCGGCACGGTCGACCAGGTGGGTCGACGCTACTGGATCTTCGTGGCCAGCGTGGGCGCGTTGTAGGTGGCGTACCACCGCCTCCGCCAAGGGATGCGTGGATCGCGTTTCGATCATCAACAACGCGTTTGCAGCTACGGCGTCGTCCAAACCCATGGCCTCCACCACTTCGGGCTTGCCCTCGGTGATGGTGCCGGTCTTGTCCAGCACGATGGCGGTGATGTTGCGCGCCCGCTCTAGACTTTCGGCGTCCTTGATCAGGATGCCGTTCTCGGCGCCCTTGCCCATGCCGGCCATGATGGCGGTGGGCGTGGCGAGGCCCAAGGCGCACGGGCAGGCGATCACCAGCACGGTGACCATGGCCAGCAGACCCTGCGTGAAGGCGTGCTCGCCACCGAGGATCCACCACACCACAGCGCTGAGGATGGCGATGCCGATGACGATCGGAACGAACACACCCGCTATCCTGTCCACCAGTTTCTGCACCGGCGCCTTGCTGCCCTGCGCATCCTGCACCGTGCGAACGATCTGTGCGAGCAGCGTGGCCGCGCCCACCTTCTCCGCACGCATTCGCAGGCTTCCTTTCTGGTTGATGGTGCCGGCCAGCAATCTGGTACCTGTCGTCTTCGCCACCGGGATCGGTTCCCCGCTGATCATGCTCTCGTCCACGTAGCTGTCGCCACTGATCACCTCGCCATCCACGGCGATGCTTTCACCGGGGCGCACCACCAGGATGTCGTCCACGTTCACGTCAGCGATGGGCACTTCGCGGGTCTGGCCGTCCGCACCTTCGCGCAGCACCGAGCTAGGTCGCAAGCCCATCAGTTTCTTGATGGCGCTGCTGGTGCCCGCCTTGGCCCGCTCTTCCAGGAACTTGCCGAGCAGAATGAAGGTGATCACCACCGCGGCCGCTTCGAAGTACACGTGGGGCACCAGCCCACGATCGGTCCAGAACGAGGGGTAGGTGGTGTTGAAGACGCTGAAGACATAGGCCACGCCGGTGCTCAGTGCCACCAGCGTATCCATGTTCCCGCTGCGGTGTTTCGCCTGCTTCCACGCGTTGATGAAGAAGGAACGTCCGAAGACGAGCACCACCGGCGTGCTCAAGGCCCACATCACGAAGTTGGCCCAGGGCTCGTGCATCATGAACATCCCGATGACCACCAACGGGATGCTCAGGGCGATCGACGCCCACAAGCGCTGCTTCAAAGAGCTCATGCGGGCGCGTTGGATCTCCTCCAGGTCGGCCGTGGCCTCATGTTCCTCGCTGATCAGGAGGTCGTAGCCGATGCTCTGCACCACCGCGCGCATGCGCCGTTCGTCGATCACACCGGGCACGTATTCCACCTGCACGGTGTTGGTGGCCAGGTTCACACCGGCGTTCAGCACACCGGGTTGGGCCAGCAACATGCTTTCCACGCTGTTCACGCAACTGGCGCAGGTCATGCCCGTAACGGGGAAGGTGCGCCTCAGGGTGGGCACATCGTACCCATTGTCGCGGATGGCCTTCACCGCGTCGCGCACGGCCTCCACGGGAGTGGTGCTCTCCACCACGGCGCTACGGTTGTTCAATTCCACATGGTGGGCACCAATGGTGGGCACCGTCCCGAGGGCTTTGTCCACGATCAGCGCGCAATGCTCGCTGTCCATGTTCTCCACGGGCAATACCAGGGTTCTTCTCTCGGCGGTCATGGCAATAGGGTGTTAGGCGGCTTGGGCGATCAGGCCATAGCCCGCAGGCTTCAAAGCATTCAACAGATCATCGACGGTCAAGGTACCCTTCACCACTTCGATCTCGGCCTGCTTGTCCACATGGTCCACGCGGGCACTGATGATGCCGGGCAGCTTGTTCAGGATGTTGCCCGCGCCGTTGGCGCAACCGGCACAGGTGACACCCGTGGTGGTGAAACGATGTTGTTCGGTGGCAACGTTGTAGCCAGCCTGGCGGATGGCGGCCACGGCCTCGCGCACGGCCTGTGCGGGCGCTGTGCTGGTGAGGTGGGCCACATGCTTATGGAGATCCACTTCAGCCCCGGCGATGGCGGGTACTGTGCGGATGGCCTTCTCGACGCGCAGCGCGCAATGGGGGCTGTTCACGTTGAGCAACGGGATGGTGATGTTCGTGCTGTCCATGGTCGTTCGTGTATTACAGTACAAAGCACGTGCGACACAGCAGGAAGGGTGTTACATCCTCGTGGGAAATCTTTACATCGACTTCAACCCACGTGATCCAGGGGAAGTCGCCCGCCGCTCAAGCCACGGAATGCCGTCGGCGTCATTCCCGTGAACTTCTTGAATTGCGCGCTCAGATGCGCCACACTGCTGAAGCCCGTGCGGTCCGCGATCTCGCTCATGGTGAGCTCGCCGTACTTGATCAGCTCCTTCACGCGCTCCAGGCGTTGCAGCAGGAAGTAGTGTTCGATGGTGATGCCCTCCACCTGCGTGAAGAGCGCCGAGAGCCCGGAGTATTCCTTGTGCAGGGCGGCGCTCAGGTGATCCGCCAGCTTCACCCGGCCCTGCACAGCAGCTTCGTGGTGCACCAGGTTGACGATCGTTGCCTTGATGCGTGCGATGGTGACCGCATCACGATCGTCCACCAGTTCGAAGCCCTGCACCCGCAATGCTTCGCGTAAGGCAACGAGCTCCTTGGCTTGCGGAGCACGGAGCAGTTCCACCTCGCCGAGCTCAATGTGCTTCACTGGAAGGCCCTGCACCTCGAACACCCGCGCAACAGCCGCACGACAGCGGTCGCAGACCATGTTGCGGATCATCAGCTGGTGCGGTTCGGTCAGTGGTGTTGCCATTCGTTCACAAAGCTGCGTATTCGGACACGACCACTGCTACTGCGCAAGCCCCGCTTTCTAAATGTAGCGTGGTATTTTCTCTGTGCTCCACTATTACGTGCATTCCACCCGCACCGCCTCGCTCCTCGCCCTCTTCACCGAAGGCCCCGATACTGCGGGCAAGCGCACGTTGATCGGGACGAAGACGTTGGGGAAGAAGACTGAAGCCGAGGCGCTGGGCCGCATCCTCACGCACATGGCGCACCACGCGGGGCAGATCGGTATCGTGACGAAGTAAGGGAGCTGACGACACGAGCTGAATGCACCCTGCTATTCCGGCGCCGGCACCATCAGCGCCACGAACCCCATCACGAGCACGGCGACCACCGCGGTGACCAAAAACGTGACCGCAGGCCCGAAGCCGTACCACAGCAGTCCGGCGAAGCGAACTGGCTCCCAACGCACAGATGCTTTGGAAACCTGCGTAGGTGCCGATGGCCGTGGCCGTCTCCGTGCGCGGCACGATGCTGCCGATCCACGCCTTCGCGATGCCTTCGGTGGCCGCTGCATACAGTCCATACCCGAAGAACAGTATCGCGATCATTACCAGCCCGTGCGCCATGGCCATACCGAAGTATACCACAGCGAAGAGCACTAACCCTGCAAGGAACACGCGCTTCAACCCGATGCGGTCGGCTAGCGCACCAAGCGGGTAAGAGGCGATGGCGATACACAAGGTTATAGAAGATGTACACGCCGATGGTGCCCGTGTCGCTGAGGCCCGCGTTCTTCGCCTGCAACAAGAGGAACACATCGCTGCTGTTGAAGAGCGCGAAGAGCAGCAGCCCGGTCGTGAGTTTGCGGTAGGCTGAAGGACTTTCCTTCCAATAGCGCAGGAAGGCGAAGAAGGAAAATTGCCTGGTCGGTTCGAGAACGGTGTTGCGGCTCTCCTTCAACAGGAACGAAAGCGCAATGGCCAGTACACCGGGCGCGAAGGCGATGAAGAACAAGGGGACGTAATCGCCCGGATGGAAGTAGAGGTACACCAAGGCCAGTGACGGACCGAGCACCGCGCCCATGGTGTCCATGCTGCGATGAAAGCCGAACACGCGGCCCTTGGTGGCGGGAGTTGTCTCATCATTGAGCAGCGCATCACGTGCGCCGGTGCGGATGCCCTTGCCTAATCGGTCGATGGTGCGGGCGAAGAAGATCCACAGCGGTGCGATGAACACGGCCATCATCGGCTTGCTGATCGCGCTGAGCGCATAGCCCCATTGCACGAATGGCGCGCGCCGCCCCAGCCGGTCGCTGCGCATGCCGAAGTAGCCCTTGCTCAAACCGGCCGTCGCTTCCGCAACACCTTCCAACACACCGATGAGCACGATGGAGAAGCCGATGCTCTTCAGGTAGATCGGCATCACCGGATACAGCATCTCGCTCGCCATGTCCGTGAACAGGCTGATGAGCGAGAGGATCCAAACGGTGCGCGAGAGGGTGCGGGACATGGTGGCCAGCAAAGATGCGCCCCGATCACCCAGGCCCGAAGGCGCAGGTGACCAGGGCAACACATCCCATGGCCTCAACAGGTCAGAGCAAAGTCGTCGGGCACACGTACTCCGTGCGTTTCACATCGGTGTTCTTGATGGCACTGAAGCCACCTTCCACATCCACGAAGTTGTCCCAGCCGCGCTGCTTCAGGATGGAAGCGGCGATCATGCTGCGGTATCCACCGGCGCAGTGCAGGATGAACGGCTTCTCCTTCGGGAACTCGGAGAGGTGCTGGTTGATCTGGTTCAGGGACACGTTGATGGCGCCTTCCACATGCTCGCTGTCGAACTCGCTCTTCTTGCGCACATCGAACACGAGCGGCTTGGTGGCGTATCGCTTCGCGAACTCCTCGGCATTGATGCGCGACACGGTATCCACTTCCTTGCCCGCGGCCTTCCACGCGTCAAAGCCGCCTTCCAGGAAGCCGATGGCGTTGTCGTACCCCACGCGGCTCAGGCGGATGATGCTCTCCTCCTCCTTGCCGGGCTCGGTGACCAGCAGGATGGTCTGCTTGATGTCGGTGATCATCTCCCCCACCCACATGGCGAAGTTGCTGTCCAGCCCGATGCTCACGCTGTTCGGGATGAAGCCTTTGGCGAAGAGCGAGGCCGGGCGTGTATCGAGCACCAGCGGACGCTCCTCGTTGGCCACCACTTCAAAGTCGCTCACGTTCAAGGCCCGCTTGCCGCGCTCCATCACCTTATCGAGGCTTTCGTAGCCCTGGATGTTCATCAGCACGTTCTTGGGGAAGTATCCCGGAGGCGGCACCAATCCGGCGAGCAGCACCTTCTTGAACTCCTCCTTCGTGAGCTTGGGATCCAGCGCGTAGTTCACCTGTTTCTGGTGACCCAGCGTGTCGGTGGTCTCCTTGCTCATGTTCTTGCCGCAGGCGCTGCCAGCCCCGTGGTTCGGGTACACGATCAGCTCGTCGCTCAACGGCATGATCTTGTTGCGCAGTGAATCGTACAAGTGCCCCGCCAGCTTGTCCTCGGTGAGGTCCGCGATCACGTGCTGCGCCAGGTCGGGGCGACCCACATCACCGATGAACAGCGTATCACCGGTGATGATGCCGTGCTCCTTGCCGTCCTCGTCGATCAGCAGGTATGTGGTGCTCTCCATGGTGTGTCCCGGCGTGTGGATGACCTTCACCTTCGCCTTGCCCACGTTGAACACTTCACCATCCGTGGCCACATGCGCCTCGAAGCCGGGCTTCGCCGTGGGGCCGTAGACGATGGTGGCCCCGGTCTTCTTCGGCGAGGTCCAGGTGGCCACTTACGAAGTCGGCATGGAAGTGCGTCTCGAAGACGTACTTGATCTTCGCCCGGTCGGCCGTGGCGCGATCGATGTACGGCTGCACTTCGCGCAGTGGGTCGAAGATGGCCGCTTCGCCATTGCTCTCCAGGTAGTAGGCCGCATGGGCGATGCAGCCCGTATAGATCTGTTTGATGGTCATGGTCGTGTGCTATCGTGGTTGTGTCCTGCCACGCAAAGTTGACCTCGAGCTGAGGCTCATTCTGTGACATTCATCATACATACACACCGAATGTGAGGATCATCACATGCCCCTCCTCCCTTTCTTTGACCGCACTTCCCATGCCACCCGCCACACTTGCCGACCGTTTGCTGAAGCATGTCCTCCGCTTCAGCTTGGATGATGTGGACCTGCCCGTTGATGTTGGGGTGCTGGACCCCTTCAACGGCCCCAACGGCGATGAGGTCCGCCGCATCGTCACCCTCTTCCACCGCAAATACTACAGTGATAACAAGCCACGGGTCCTCATGCTCGGCATCAATCCCGGCAGGCTCGGCGCAGGTTCCACAGGCCTCTCCTTCACCGACACCAAACGGTGCGAGAGCGACCTCGGCATACCCGTGAATGGCCTGCGCACGCATGAGCCCAGCAGCGACTTCTTCTACCGAATGATCCGCGGAGCGGGCGGTGCCGCGGCCTTCTACGACCAGGTGTACGTGCACGCCATCTGCCCGCTCGGCTTCGTGAAACCCGGACCCGAACGGCAAAGAGATCAACCTGAACTACTACGATGACAAGGCGCTGGAAAAGGCCGTTACGCCGTTCGTCAGCGACTGGCTCACGACGCTGGTGAAATGCGGTATGCGCACCGATGTGGTGTTCTGTATCGGCACCGGGAAGAACGCAGCGTACTTCGAGAAGCTGAACGTGTCGCTGGGGCTGTTCGATCGCATCATCGCGTTGGAGCATCCACGCTACATCATGCAGTACAAGGCGAAGCAGATCGACAGCTACGTTCGGAAATACGCGAGCGCTCTGGCCGGAACCGATATGGATGGCCGCTTCCCCGCCCCGCATCCCGGTCCATGCTAGCGCGCCCTTCGCATTTGCGTACTCCGTTCCCATGCCCCACCTTCGCCTCCGACCCATCGTGGAACAATTCCGGGCCTGAACATCCTCGGGCCCTGGAAGGCACCATCGATGGCCTGTCCGGTTCTTCAGCCTCATTGACCTGATCGATGCCCTACGAACGACTCCACGAATTGCTGGACACGCAGCTCGCCCAATTCCCGCAGGACACCTGCATCGCCACCAAGGAGAACGGCGAGTGGCGGCGCTATTCCACCCGCGAGGTGGTGGAGACCAGTGAACGCATCGCCTTGGGCCTCATCGCCCTGGGCGTAAAGCCCGGGGACCGCGTGGTGATCGCCAGCCCGAACAGGAGCGAATGGTGCCTGGTGGATCAGGCCATCCTGCGCATCGGCGCCATCAACGTGCCCCTGTATCCCACCAGCAGCAGCAGCGACTACGCCTATGTGCTGAACCACAGCGGCGCCAAGGTGGCCTTCTGCGGCGATGCGCTGATCCAGTTCAAGGTGCTGGAGGCGATGAAGGAATCACCCGGACTGGAGCACGTGTTCGGTTTCCTGCCCGACATGAACGGGCGGCATTGGTCCGAACTACTGGAGCTGGCGCGTGAGAGCGACCGCCCCACACTTGACCGTTACAAACGCGACGTGAAGCGTGACCAGCTGGCCACCATCATCTACACCAGCGGCACCACCGGCCGACCCAAAGGCGTGATGCTCACGCACGGCAACATCCTCAGCAATGTGGAAGGCAGCATTCCCCGCCTGCCGTGCACTGTGGGCGTGCGTTGCATCAGCTTTCTTCCGCTCTGCCACATCTACGAGCGGATGCTGATGTACCTCTACATCATCCGCGGGGCCAACATCCACTTCCAACCCTCGCTCGATGACCTGGGCGACCGCATCCGCGAAGTGCGGCCGCACGTCTTCACGGCCGTTCCGCGCCTGTTGGAGAAGATCTTCGCTCGTATCATGGCCAAGGGCGAGGAACTGAAAGGCGTGAAACGCGCCCTGTTCTTTTGGGCACTGGGCCTTGGCGAGCGGTATGATGTGAACATCACCGACCCCTGGTACAACCTGCAACTGAAACTCGCACGCAAGCTGATCTTCAGCAAATGGCAGGCGGCCCTGGGTGGTGAAGTGCTATGCGTGGCCAGCGGCAGTGCGGCCCTGCAACCCCGGCTCGCCCGCATTTTCAACGCCGCGGGCATCCCCTTGATGGAGGGCTACGGACTCACCGAGAGCAGCCCAGTGATCACCGTGAACGACGCCCGGAACGATGGCTTACGATTCGGTACCGTGGGTCGGCCCATCGAACATGTGCAGGTGCGCATCGCGGGCGATGGCGAGATCCTGGCGAAAGGACCCAACATCATGCTGGGCTACTACAAGGAACCGGAGCTCACGGCGGAAGCGATCGATGCGGAAGGTTGGCTGCACACGGGTGACATCGGTGAGGTAACACCCGAAGGCTTCCTGCGCATCACCGACCGGAAGAAGGAGATCTTCAAGACCAGCGGCGGCAAGTACGTGGCGCCCCAACTGATCGAGAACCTGTTCAAGGCCTCGCGCCTGGTGGAACAGGTGATGGTGATCGGCGAGAACCGCCACTTCCCCGTCCGCGCTGGTGGTGCCCAACGCCGATGCGCTGAAGGACCGCTGCACCGAGGCGGGCATCCCCTTCACCTCCCGCGAGGAAGCCGTGAACGACCCCCGTGTGCTCGCCCTGTTCAACCCGCTGCTCGCCGAGGTCAATGCCGGACTGGGCCATTGGGAACAGATCAAGAAGATCGCGCTGCTGCCCCGCGAATTCACGTATTGATGCGGGTGAGCTGACGCCCACGCTGAAACTGCGCCGCAAGACCATATTGACCAATCATGCCCATAGGGTGGAGCAGATCTACGAGGGGGCATGATCGACTCACGGCAGAGGGGAGATAGACGCGAAGGACCCGGAGGACAGACACCTCCTCCCGCGTGCCGACCACACGCCAACGCCACACCCTCCGTGCATCCAAAGCGCTGCGTTGAGCCTCCGCTAGCAGCGCCGCACCTCAGCTAAGGCCCGTCCCGTACTTTAGCGCATCCTGAAGACAAGATGATGCGAACGTTATCCACCGTGGCCCTGGCGGCCCTGCTGCCCCTGTTGTCCGGCTGCGCGAAAGAACCTGGTGTGGGGGGCAAGGCCGAGATCCGCGGCTACGTGCTGCGCCAGGACATCAACAACAACACCGGCCAACCCATCGGCGATCCGTACCCCTATCCCGAGGCGCGCGTGTACATCGTGTACGGCGATCACGACTTCTATGATGATGACATCCGGACCGGTCCCGATGGATTGTTCGTGTTCAGCTGGCTGCGGAAGGGCGATTACAAGGTGTACACCTATGGCGAGTGCGACCCCCTGTCAGCTGATTGCTCCAGCGGCTTTGTGGCGGTGAGCCGCAGCGTGCAGATCTCCGATAAGTCGGAAGTGGTGACGGTGCCTACCCTGACCGCCAACAACTGGTGAGAACGCACGTGCGTACGGTCCTCCTCTTCCTTTTCGTGATGGCATGCTCCATTGTGGAGGCACAGGAGAAGCCCTTGCTGCGTCCTTCCACGGATGCCGAGCTGTGGCTGAGCGCCGGCGTGGAGGTGAAGCCCTTCAAGAAGAAGAGCGGCCAACCCTACGAGCACAAGTTCTTCAAACGCTTCCGCGCGCTGGGCGAACTGGGCTACCGGGGGAATGAGAACCTTACCTCGAGCAAGTTGTTCTACACCGTGGTGGGTGCGCGCTACCGCCTGAGCAAACTGCTGCGCTTCGGCCTGGAACACCGCTTCAACATCCGCGACCGGTACACCACCAATACGCATCGGGTGGATGGCGAGGTGCGCCTGAGCGTGGAGAAGGACCGCATGAGCGTTGACTATCGCGCCATCTTCCAGCACGAGTTCGTGATGCCCATCCGCTACCGCGACATCCTGCGCAACCGGGTGAGCGTGGAGTACAACATACCCGGCTGGAAATTCGATCCGCACCTCAGCCTCGAGACCTTCACCGCGATGCACTACACGGGCCACCGGCTGATCGGCCTGCGCTATGAGGCAGGCACCACCATGGCCCTGAACAAAAAGAAGACCCGAACCGTTGACCTTGGTGTGCGCTATGATCGCGAGATGAACCTCTCTGCGTTGAAATACCGTTGGATCTTTGTGGTGGCGTATGGCCTGGAATGGAACCGATGAGATCGTCCCCGCTCCTCCTCCGTTCGTTGCTTTTCCTGCTGGTGTTCGCGGTGGGCGTCACCATCGCCTACTTCATGATCAGGCCCAGCGACGAGCTGCCGGTCTACACGCCCGCCCAATTGAACCCGCAGCTGGTCGACCGCTCATTGCAGACGCTCAAACACGGAACACCACCTGCTCGACTTCCACCTCACCGATCAAGATGGACGCACAGTGACGCTGGCGGACACGAAAGGCAAAGTGGTGCTGGCGGATTTCTTCTTCACCACCTGCGGCAGTATCTGTCCCAAGATGAGCACCCAGCTCGAACGCGTGCAGGCCGCGTACAAGGACGACGAGCGCGTGCTGCTCCTCTCCCACTCCGTAACGCCGGAGATCGACAGTGTGCCCGCGCTGAAGGCCTACGCCGACCTGCACGGTGCAGACACGAAACGCTGGCGGCTGCTCACCGGCGACCGGAAGCAGATCTATGCCCTGGCCCGCAAAAGCTGGTTCGCCGTGAAGGACACCGGCGATGGCGGCCCCAACGACTTCGTACATACCGAGAACTTCATCCTCGCCGATCAACAGGGCCGCTTGCGCGGATTCTACGACGGCACCTCCACCGTGGATGTGGACCGCGCGATCGCGGATATGGGGAAGTTGTTGGAGGAGCGTTGAGGCCGGCCTTTTCAATCGCGCATCACCACCGTCCGAGCCGAGCGTGAACCACCGTGCAAGAACAGCACATACACGCCTGCCCGTAAAGACGACATGTCGATCGAGCCACCCGTGACCTTCGGCAGTTGCTGACGGATCACTTCACGACCGAGGCCATCCACCACCGAAAGTTCCTCCACCGCAAATGGAGCGTTGAAGGACAGGATGTTGCTGCGTCGGTGACGGGTACACGGAAACTTCGCTGTCGTCCGTGGGCGTTGTCGCGGACACGTTCGGATCCACCACGACGTATTGCAGCATCATGCCATCGTCCTCGTGCATCAGGTTGTGGCAGTGGTACATGAAAGGCCAGCCATCGGTGGTGTAATCCTCGAACTTCATGATGAACCGCACATGTTCGGCCACGTCCACGAGCACCACGTCCTTGGCCCCTTCCTCCCAAGCGGGTACCGGGTTGTCGTTGCGATCGAGCAGGTAGAATGAACCGCCATGGATGTGGAACGGGTGAGCGATGCTGGAGGCGTTCTCCACGCGCCAGATCTCCGTTGCACCCAGCATTACACTATCGTTCACCACATCCATGTTGAATTGGAGCCCGTTGATGAAGAACTGTCCCATGCCGGCCATGCCCGTACCGGAAAAGGACTTGTTCCGCGTAACGCTGACATCACCGATGCTCGGTGGGGACGTGGGGACGAGCGCCACGGGCACTTCCGTAACGGGGGTTGCCGTGGGTGCAGCAACGCGGATGCGCAGCACCGGGAAATCAATGCCGCTGAGCGCGCTGCTCTCCCAGAGGATGTAACTGCTACCCGGAATGGTGGAGGGCAGCTCCGAACCGAAGCTCATCAACATCAGGCTGTCGCCCTGCATGCCGGACAGGTCCAGCAGCACTTCGGCGCGTTCGCCATTGCTGAGCCTCAACCGATCGGTGGATGCCGGTGCGCTGAGCAGGCCACCATCTCCTGCGATCACCGGAAAGGCACGCCCGTCGTCAAAGCCGAGGTTGTAGACGCGTGCATTCGATCCGTTCAGCAATCGCAACCGGACCACCTGCGCAGGCAATTCGATGTATGGACGTGGGGTGCCGTTCACCAGCACGGAATCACCGAACGGACCGAAGGCGAAGCTGCCGTTGGCCAGGAAGCGCCGGTCCTGTACCACCAGCGGAATGTCATCCACGCCATAGGTGCGCGGCAGGTCGAGCGCCGCCTCGGCATCATCGCGCACGATGATCATGCCGGCCACGCCGAAGGTGGTCTGCTCCGCCGTGAGCTCATGCGGATGCGGATGGTACCAGAACGTCGCTGCCGGGTTCTTCACCGCGAACTTCACGTCCCACGTTTCGCCGGGCATCACCATGCGCGGAGGTCCGCCATCGAACTCACCCGGCAAGTGCAGTCCATGCCAGTGCATGTTGGTGTGCTGCGCCAGTTCGTTCTGCACTTGGATACGTGCCGTGTCGCCTTCATTTAGGATCAGCGTGGGACCGAGGTATTCCGCGCTGGCGCCATAGGTGGGCGTGAACACGCCCGGATAGAACTCGTGCACATGCTCATCCACCACGAGGTGGAAGGTGTCCTCTTCCAACGCAGGTGGAATGGCCAGCGGGTTGTTGAATTGGGCCTTGACGGCAAAGGCCAGCAAGAGGGAGATGCAGAGGGGGATGGTTCTCATCGCGGAGCGGAATGCAAGTGGGCTGCAACTTAACGCCGGAGGTGCGCATCCGGTTCTGACGAGCATCAGGAACGCCCCCACTACAGCCCCAGCTTCTTCACTACCTTGCTCACTTCGGCCTCGGTGGTACGCAGCATGGTGTTGCAGAAGGTGATCAGGTCGGCGGCCCGCTTCACCTTGGCGGTAAGCTCGTCCACGGAGATCTTGTCCTCCTGCAGGTCCTGCATGATGGCCTCGAGCTCGGCGTAGGCCCGCTCGTAGGTCATTGGTTCATCCGCCATGGCGTTCGATCTTGGTGATGGTGGACCACGCGGTCCCTTTGGCAAAGGTCGTCTCGATCCGTTCTCCCTCGCTCATCGTTCCGGGATCGGTGATGGCCACGCCCCTGTAGCGCGTGATGCTGAAGCCGCGCAGCATCAGGCGATCCGGCGACAGCAGCTGGATGGCCTCCTGCATGCCGTTGATGCGGCTCAACAACACCTGGAAGCCCCGGTGGGCAATGCCTTCCAATGCGGTGGCCTGAGCGCGCACCTTCGCGGTCTCGATCTGCGCAAGCTTGTGCCGTGGCAGCACGGAGAGGTTGGACAAGTGGCCATCCAACAGCCTGTTCGACCCCACGAGCTTCTCCGTGACCTGTCGGGCGAACTGGCCCACGGCGGTATGCAAGGCGCCTCGCCGGGTCTGGCATTGCATCACCGGCCGCACCTGCAGCATTTCGATGTACCTGCCCAGCATCTCCTTCCGCTCGGAGAAGGCTTCGAGCACGGTGTTCTGGATGTTCACCAGGAAGCCGCTGAGCGCCGTTTCGAAGAAGAGGCTGCGATCCACAAGGAAGTCGGCGATGGCCGTGGGCGTCTTGTGCGGGCTGCGCGCGATCATGTCCACCACGGACACATCCACATCGTGGCCGATGCCGGTCATCACAGGAATGGGCATGCGCGCCACCATGCGGCACAGCTCCAGGTCGTTGAAGGCCTCGAGGTCCAGCTTGGATCCACCTCCGCGCACCAGCACGATGGCATCGAACTGGCGCGGATCGATACGTTCCAGTGCAGCGCGCAGCTCCTTCGCCGCTCCATCACCCTGCACAATGGAGGCGAAGACGCGGACATGGTAGCGATAGCCGTATTCGTTCTGGTCGAGGTGCTGCATGAAGTCCTCGTACGCGGCCGTACCGATCGAGGAGATCAGTGCGATGCGTTGCAGCACCATGGGCATGGGCACGAAGCGGTTGAGGTCCCACAGCCCTTCGCGCTTCAGCGTGTCGATGGTCTCCTTCTTCCGTCGCTCCAGTTCGCCGAGGCTGTAGGCGAGGTCCACTTCATCGATCCGCAGGCTCAATCCGTACACTTCGCTGTAGCTGAGGCTGGCGCGGAAGAGGATCTCGGCCCCTTCGCGCAGGATGTTGCCGCGCTCATCGCCCAGCGCTTGGTTGATGTTGACCAACGCGGAGTTCCAGATGATGCCGCGCATCACGGCCACCTTCACGCCGTTGCGATGCTCCACCAGTTCCAGGTAGGCATGCTTGGGCATCTTGATGCTGGCGATCTCGGCCTTGATCCAGAAGGAGCCGCCGCCAGCTGCATCCTCGATGCGCTGCTTCACCGCACGGCTTACCTGCAGCAGGCTGAAGACCTTGCGTTCGTTCATGGTGAGGGTGTGGTCAAGCGCTGCACTATTGCCCACGCACTGCGAAGGAAGGATGAAGGAAGCGTTCAGCAAGCTTCCATGGATGAGAAGATCGAAACCACCCGGCCTTCGGCCTCCAGCCCCTCCTTGTCGGGGCGGCGAGATTCCCTTCGGGACGCCGCGCGGGAGGGGAGAAGACCAGGTGCGGGTGCTGCATTCATCTGCGTCATCGGCGTCATCTGCGGTTCAAAAACATCGAAGGCCGCCGGAGGCACGTCGAGCGAGATCCGGGTTCTGCGGAGAGTGCGGCCTCTACGATATGGATCGCGTGCACGAGCGCGCAGATAACATCATGGACACATGCTCGCATTTACACATGTCCACATGCAGGAATGTCCTGCCGGCACTAAGCGAGCATTTCGCGCACCATCGGCGCCACCTGGCTGCCGTACAGCTCGATGCTGCGCATCATGTTGGCGTGCGGCAAGGTGCCCGCGCTGTACTTCATGTCGAAGCGCGAGAGGCCGAGCGCCTTGCAGGTGCGGGCGATCTTCGCGGCCACCGTTGCGGGTGAGCCTACACACAACGCCCCGTTGGGACCGGCGGACTGCTCGAAGCCTGCGCGCGTGAGCGGGGGCCATCCGCGTTCGCGACCGATGCGGTCGTGCATGGCGGCATAGTGCGGCCACAGTTCCTCGCGCGCCTGTTCATCCGTGTCGGCGATGTAGCCCGGAGAGTGCGCGCCGATGGGCAATGGACCCTTGCCCGCCTCGGCCAACGACTGATGATACAGTTGCACGAAGGGTGCAAATGCCCGTGGGTCGCCTCCGATGATCGCGAGCATCAGCGGTAGCCCGTAGCGTGCTGCGCGCACCACGGATGCTGGGGTGCCGCCCACACCGATCCACGTGCGCAGATGTCCGCTGGCCGTGGGTGGATACACACGTTGCTCCTTCAGCGCAGCGCGCGTGCGACCGCTCCAGGTGACAGGACCTTCCTTCAGCAGCTCGGCGAACAAGGCCAGCCGCTCGTTGAACAACACGTCATATTGCGACAGGTCGAGCCCGAAGAGCGGGAACGATTCCGTGAACGATCCCCGCCCGATGATCACCTCCGCGCGGCCGTTCGACAACGCATCGAGCGTGCTGAAACGTTGGAACACGCGCACCGGATCATCGGAGCTGAGCACCGTGACGGCAGAACCCAGATGGATCTGCTTGGTGCGACCCGCGATCGCCGCCAGCACCACGTCCGGTGCGCTCACCGCAAAGTCCGCGCGGTGATGTTCGCCTACGCCGAAGAAGGCCAGACCAAGGCGATCGGCGAGTTCCGCTTCGGCCACCACGTTGCGCAATACCTCGGCGTGGAGAGGGGCTGGCCATCCGGCCCGACCGTCACATCGCCGAAGGTGTCCAGTCCCAATTCGATCGCTGCCATGCTTCCAGTTCTGTTGGTCGATCGGCGAAAGTAGGACGCGCGGAACCGGATGCCTTTGCGGGCATCGTGTCGTTCACAGGCCTTATCCCTTACGGCACGGTGACCTTCACACGCGTGGTGTCCGTGGTCAGCTTCACATCAACATCCTTGCTTTCCACTTTCACGCCACCTTCCCCGATCTCCACGGAAGTGCCTTTCTCCTCCTGTGCAGCAGGAGCAGGAGCGGGTGCCGGTGCTGGTGCGGCCGGAGGAGCCTCTTTCGGAGCCTCGTTGCAGCAGGTGAGTGTGAACAGGGCGGAAAAGGCGAGGATGGGGAGCGTGTACTTCATTGGGTGGGCTGTGAAATGAACTGGATCCGCATGGACCTTGTGATCCGATATGGCATCAAGGTAGTCATTGTTATGCCGGAAGGGCCATGTTGTGCGGCCCATACGAACGATCGTCAGGGTCCAATCCTTCGGTACGCATCATCTTCGGTGCACAAATTCGCAGGTCATGAGCCCGATGATCATCCGCTGGCTGCCTCGTGTGGTGGCCATGCTGTTCACCCTGTTCATCAGCCTCTTCGCCTTCGATGTGGGCGAAGGTGGAACGGTGCATATGCTGGACCTGCTGATGCACCTACTTCCCTCGCTCTTCTGTATGCTCATCATCGTCCTGGCCTGGACGCGCGAATGGCTCGGTGCCGTGACCTTTCTTGCGCTGGCGGTGGTGTATGCGTGGTGGGCGCGCGAACACGTGCAATGGATCCTGCTCATCGGCGGACCCATGTTGCTGCTCGCCGGGCTGTACCTGGCCGCCTGGATGCAGCGCAAGCGTCCGTCAGCGACCTGATGCCGAATATGCACGTACCGTGCCCAGGTCAACAATGGCCCAGCAACGTGTACACGAGACAAAGATCAGGATGGTGCCGAAGCAACCTCCCCCCCACTTATAGGCCGCCGCACCGGCAAAGAGTCCGCGGAACATGTTGTTCATGAGCGCATGTGTTCAAGGTGAAAGTTGGTCAATATCGTCCGGATGGAACATGTTCTGCGCCGATCGACCCAGCAACCGGCACCTATGGCCGATCATTCCGTCGCTGTAGGGCTGCCCACATGGCTTGGATGCGCCCATCACCTTTTGCGCAGGCAACACCTTGCCCAAAGTGGGGAACCCGTTCCATAGGAAATGCACAGGGTGATGCATGAGCGGAGGCTGCGAAACGCTCGTAATGGTCATGAAGGACGCTTGGTCGCAGCCGGAGCTTTCTCCTCTTCCGCATGTTCCTTCTCGGCCGTGCGACCAGGTTCAGGTATGCCTGTGTGGTGCGTGCCCACAGTGCTTCCCTCGCCCGCAGGCTTGTCAGCGCGGTCACCGGGATATGGCCCGTTACGGTATTCCGGCGATACCAGGTCATCGTTGCTTTCCGGACCCTGAGGCGTGCTCGGGGGCGTTGTGTTCGGGTTCTTTTTTCGGTTCTCCATGGTATACGGTTTCGTGGTTCATGTCACAAAGACCACGCCTTGCGCCCTCGACCAAGGGCATTCCCATCGATCACTCGATCAACACGTGCAACATTCGTGTGCCTGCATGACCCGTCAGCATCACCATGCGCATGCCCGGCGTTCCACCCAGTTCCATAACCGTCCTCACATCGGTGATCGTCCTGCTCCCGAGCGCGCGGCCCAGTGCATCGGTGATGGTCAACTGCATCGGCAGCATCGCGCGCGTGCATTCCAGCACGACCTGTCCGCTGGACGGGTTCGGCATCAGGGACATGGACGCAGCATCCGGCAGTTCGGTTACGCCCACACCTGTGCCGGCCAGCAGCACTTCGCCACGTGGCAGGCCACCATGGGCAGCGTTATCGAAGCTGTACAAGGTGGTGCGCTGGAGCGTGAGCGGGTCGAAGCGATAGAGCGTGCCGAAGAAGCCGCTGCCCCCCGATTGCGCCGTTCCATACAACTGGCCATCGGGGCCGAGCACCAGACTTCCCACCGGCGCGGTGCCGGTGGCCAATGAGAACGTATTCACGTCCGCAACGATGTCCGTTGTTGGATCCACCGAGAAGATGAATCCCCCACTGTTCAGGCCGCCGGTGGCCACGGCACCCAACAGCACGCCACCTGCGTTCACCAGCGTCGTCCAGCAGCTTCCTCCGTTCAGATCGTGGAAGTCCGCAACCTTCAGGAAGACTTGGTTGACCGGATCGTACTTGAAGACAATTCCCGCATTCTGCGCTCCGCCCTCGAAAGTGGTCCCGTACAACCATCCGTTCGCGGCCTGTGTCAGTCCGCCGTAAGGTGTTCGACCACCGAGCGCACCGTCGAAGTCGTGCAGCTTGGTGAACACATCGTTCACCGCATCATAGCGGAAGAGGGTGCCCGCTTCACCGTTCACACCGCCTTGCGACGCAGCACCGTAGAAGAGCCCATCGGCGGTCTGCAGCAAGCGGCTGTTGATAGCAGCACCGTCAATGCTCTGGTCCAATGCATACAGTTCCGTGTAGGCGTTCGTTGCGGGGTCGATGCGATAGATGCTGCCCCCGCCATTGGTGCCAGCGTAGCCCGCACCATACAACAGTCCATCGGCGCCCACCACGAGCGTGCCGAAGTTGAAGCCCCCGTTGGTGATGTTGAAGTCGCGCAGTTTGGTGAAGGTGAACGTGGCCGGATCGATGGTGAACAAGGTGCCTGCGGCAGGCGACGCTGTTCCGCCGAGGTTGGTAAGCCCATAGATCAGGCCGTTCGGAGCGAGGCATAATCCGCCCTCGGGGTTCCAGCCCGATGCCTCATCGAAGCTGAACACGGTGGTGAAGTCCGTGCCATCGGCATCCACTACGAAGATGGTGCCCTTGTTATTCGCCCCGCCCGAGGTGGTCATGCCCCAGATGCGGGTGGGTGCCTGGGCGCTGAGTTGCAGCGCGAGCACTGTAAGAAGCAGTGAGATGTTGCGCATGGGAGAGCTTTTCCCGAAGATAGCTGAACCGCGAGGCCGCGTGGTGCCTTTCGCCATGCGGGCGAACCGCTCATCCCGTGATGTCACGTTCAGCCTGCTCCATTGTGAAGCGGATCCCTTCCCGATCTTCGCGGCCCATGCGCGCGCTCGCACTCCTTCTTCTTTGCTGGCCCTTGTGGAGCCAGGCCCAGACCAGCGGCCTGCTCTGCAAGAACATCAAGGCCGTGCGCACACGGAGCGCATCGTCGTTGATGGCGTGCTCGATGAGCCCATCTGGAGCACCGCCCCCATAGGCGATGAGTTCGTGCAGAACGAACCGCGCCCGAACGAACCCGCCACCCTGAACAGTTCGGTGCGCGTGGTGTACGATGATGTGGCCATCCATGTGGGCGCCGTGCTGCTGGATCCACGACCGGACAGCATCATGCAACGGCTGGGTGCGCGCGACGACCTGGGCATCACCGACTGGTTCGGCATCACCATCGACCCTTACCGCAGCGGCCGCAACGGCTTCCAGTTCCTGGTAAGCGCAGCCAACGTGCAGGCCGACGCCATCGTCGCGAACGAAGAGGAGGATGACAACTGGAACGCCGTGTGGCAAAGTGCCACGCGCATCACCGAAGAAGGCTGGATCGTGGAGATGACCATCCCCTACTCCGCGTTCCGCTTCCCCAAAGGCGATGATCAAACGTGGTCCGTGCAATTCGTGCGCACCGTTGGTCGCTCACGCGAGAAGACCTTCTGGAACCCGATCGATCCCTTGCAGGAAGGTTGGCTGCGCCAATGCGGCACCGTCTCCGGCATCAAGGACGTGCAGGCTCCGTTGCGCCTCATGCTCTACCCCTACGTTTCGGCCTATGCGCAGCACTTTCCGCAGAGCGACCCCGCAAAGCAGGACTGGAGCAGCACGCTTCAACGGCGGCATGGATGTGAAGGTGGGCCTGAGCGATGCCTACACGCTTGGACATGACGCTGATCCCCGACTTCGGCCAGGTGGTGAGCGACAACGTGGTGCTCAACCTGTCGCCGTTCGAGGTGCAGTTCAACGAGAACCGCCAGTTCTTCACCGAAGGCACCGAGCTGTTCCAACGCGGCGACCTGTTCTACAGCCGTCGTATCGGCGGCGAGCCGTTGTTGCGCGGTGCGCTGTACCAGGCCGCCGGTCCCGGCGAAGCGGTGACGGAGGATCCCGGCGTGAGCAAGCTGATCAACGCCACCAAAGTGAGCGGACGCGGCGCGAAGGGATTCGGCCTCGGTGTGCTCAACGCGGTCACTCGCGCCACCTACGGCACGCTCACCGACAGCTTGGGCAACACCCGCGAAGTGCTCACCGATCCGCTCACCAACTACAGCGTGATCGTGGCCGATCAACAGGTGAAGAACAACGGCTACGTGAGCCTGATCAACACCAACGTGATGCGCGATGGGGGCGTGTACGATGCCAATTGCACAGCGCTCGACTTCCTCCTGAACAACAAAGCGCGCAGCATCCAGGCGGCAGGCGCGGCGCGGATATCGCAGAAGTTCGGCGATGGCGTGGACAACACCACCGGCTATTCATACACCGCAGGACTCGCCAAGACCGGAGGGGCCTGGATCTACGGTGCGGAATACAACGAAGTGTCGCCGGATTTCGACCCGAACGACCTTGGCTTCTGGCAGTTCACCAACAACCGCGGCGTAGAGTCCTACCTCTCTTATACCAACTACAAACCGAAGGCCCCGTGGCAGCGCTGGGGCATGACGCTCGAAGGCGAATACCTGCGTGTGGTGCGCCCGGACCACTTCTTCAATCTCGCCGTTGGGGTGAACACCTTCCGCGTACTGCGCGGCTTCAATGCCTTCGGCGGGGGTGTACGTGTGGAGCCCATCACCACGTACGACCCCTTCGAGCCCCGCACGCCCGGACGCTTGTATGAGTTCCCGGTGAACGTGATGTACAATGCGTGGATCAGCACCAACTACAACAAGCCTTTCGCCCTCGACCTGCGCGGCAACTACCGCCGCTTTTACGAGCGCGACCGCAAGAGCCTTTCGCTGAGCGCCGAACCCCGGTTCCGTCCCAACGACCGGCTGTTCTTCAGGGTTCCCATCGAACAGGAATTCAATGGCGACGACATCGGCTGGGTGGCCTTCGACAACGATGCCATCATCTTCGGTCAGCGCGATCTGCGCACCACATCCATAGGCCTCGAAGGCAGCTACAGCTTCACGAATCGCCTTGTGCTCACGGCGCGCATACGGCACTACTGGAGCCGGGCGAGCTACCTGGCCTACCACGAATTGCAGCTGGATGGCACCCTCGCCAACACCGGATACACCGGGCTGAACGAGGATGGCAGCTCGCGCCACAACGTGGACTTCGATGCCTTCACCACGGACATTCTCTTGCGCTGGAACTTCGCCCCCGGCAGCGAGCTCACGCTCGGCTGGAAGGACAACATCTTCGCGCGGGACAACGTGGTGCTGCGCAGCTACGCGGATGACCTGCGTAGCACGCTGCAAGCGCCCGGCATCAACAGCTTCTCCCTGAAGGTGCTCTACTTCATCGATGCGGCGCGGTACATCCGCACACGGAAGGGGTGATCGGCGGGAGATGGGTGTACCGCAGTGCCCGCCTTCGGCGGCCGTCATTGTTCTTAACCGCAGATGGACGCAGATGAAAGCGGAATGCGTTTGAACCACGGATGAACACTGATGGACACGGATAAATATCTCTGTGGCCTCTGTGCCTCTGTGTGAAGCTCGCGCGCTTCCCCGCGCTCCCCGCGCCTCCGTGTGAGGGCACCGCACTCCTCACCCTCTGCGCGCTCTGCGCCTCTGCGTGAGGCCAGCGCATGTCCTCCCCCTCAATTGAACCAAACCGCATAGCCCTTGCGCCGCAACTCCAACGCCAGCCCCTTCTCCACTTCCAACGCCTCCGCGCGCGTGAGCGGGCCGATGTCCTGGTACAAGCTCGGACGCAGATAACGGCCGTATTTGCGGACGATCTCGCTGCTGAGCTTGTGACCTTTCGCGTTGCGGTATCCGGACCTGTGTTGTTGGAACCGCTCCTGCGGCGTCTTGCTCGTCTGCCCTACATACAGACATTCCAGCACGCCGTTGTACTGCGGATTGGCCTCGCGGAACCTGCGGTCCTCGGTGAAGACCTTGCGGCTGAGCTCGATCACATAGACGTGGTAGGCAGTGGGCATCGTCGGCCGGCACGTGTGCCGCTGTAATTTAACGCTCGACGCCCCGCTCCGCCATCGATCACGGTGGACTCTGCGCTCGGGAAGATACACATCGCCATGAACTTCGATCACTGGTTCTGGAAGGATGATACGCCCATGTGGAGCAAACGCGCCGGGCGATTCCTGCTGATCGCGTCCGTGCTGTTGCTGCTCCTCTTCGGATGGTGGCTCATGCGATGATCACCCCGCTGCACCAACACCAACTTAACATAGAGAAGCATCCACGCCAAGGGGGCCTGTCGACAGATCCCCATGTGCGGATGATCGCGGTGCAGTTCACCTGCCCGGGCCACGCTTGTCCCGCCCCTCGGAGCAGAACGTCACCCATGCCGCGTATTGCTCTGCAGTGAGGATATTCTTCACCTCGGCCAGCACTGTGCTGCCGTTCGCGCTGGAGATGGGGTTGTTCACCTTATGCACGGCGGCCATATCGCATTCCTCGCGGCAGGCGCTCTGCACCAGGCGTATCCTGGTCAGCTGATCCAGCGACAGGCGCAACACGCTCCACGTATCGTCGAAGGTGCCCAACAAGCACTTTTGCAAGACCGTATCCGACGCCGTCGCCGGTGGCCGCTGTGCCCACACGGTACCACTGATCGGAGCCAGCAGCATGACGAGGACAAGGTGCTTCAGCATAGCCCCATCTCATCCAAGGTCGTGCCGATAGCTGGTGGAAGCGCCGTGCACGCCGTCCGTCGCTGTCAACGACACGCACACGCATCACGCACGGGGAAGAACATCCCCGATCGTTGAGCCTACGCCACACCCAGTGCGCGCTGCACCACCTCGGCCGCCCGCGCCTCAGCCCAGCGCACGGCCTCCGCAAGCGCGGCACGCGCTTGGCGGCATCCATGCAAACGCATCAACCCATGAAGTCCGCCAAGAAAAAAGTCGCCAGGAAGGCAGCTACCCGGAAAGCAGTAACGGCCCCGGCGAAGAAAAAGACCGCTGCCCGCAGCAAGACCGCCAAGGCAAAGGCCGCCCGACCCGTCGCAAAGACCGCGAAGCCCGCGCGCCGCAACGCCAGCACAGCGAAGCCGATCAAGCGCAATGCTGCGCAGGTGACCAAGGCGAAGCCAGCGCCAAAACGTGTTGCGCCACCTGCCGCACGACCGGTCGCACCGGCGAAAAAGGCGACGAAGGCGATGCCTCGCACCGCGGCACGCCCATCCGCCCCAGTGCAACCACCGGCCCGACTGCGCGCACTGCGGTCACCCGAACAGCCCGTGCAACCGATCACCGAGCCCCCGCACGCTGAGCCCGACTTGCACATGCCCCCTGATCAGCGCCCTGCCGCCACGTACGATCCCACGCCGGATACCAACGTGCCCATGCGCGGACAGACGTCCTTCCAGCACAACGCCCAGAGCGAACGCGCCGCCGCGCTCAAGGGACAGCGCGCACGCAACGGCGGAAGACGCAAACGCTGAATCGGTCGCGCGACGCGTATGTGGGAAGCAGGAAAAGTCCTGTTGCTAACGTGCACAAAGCGCGTGCGAACTGGCGTTGCCTTATTCCAGATCCAGCGGCGGACCCACCACCTGCATGCCGTGCGCGGCGAAGACGCGGGCCACCTCCTCCTTGCTCGGCGGCGAGGACCAGGCGGCCGTCTCACGGAAAAAACCTTCCATATCCCCGGCAGGTTGGTAGGTCACCAGCATGCGCGCATGCTCGGTGAGCTGGATGAAGGCGTGCGGCACGGCGCGCGGCAGAAAGATCGTGTCGCCCACGGTGGCAGCGAAATGTTCATCTCCCACTTGGAAGCCATACCGGCCTTCCAGCACGTGGAAGAACTCGTCCTGCGCCGGATGGATGTGCAGCGGCGGGCCACCGTTGGGGCTCTGGCCGATCTGCTCGAACACCGCCATGCCACCACCCGTGTCCGCGCTGCCGATCTTCAGGTCCAGCGTGTTGGCAGTAACGCCCTTCATGGTGAAGTGCTCTCCGTTGCGCGTTGCGCCAGCGGCGATCTTGTATCCTTTGGTGATGCTCATGGCAGCGGTCTGGCCTTTGGTAATGAACACCGCGACCACCGAGGCGATGGAGGTGAGAAGGAAGCGCTTGCGGTGCATGGGGCGTGGGTTCGGGATGTTGAAGGTATCCTCTTTGCCTCCGGTGCATGCATACTCACTCATTCGGCCCCATGGAACAGGGGGGGGCCGTGGTACCCTCAGCATCCTCGCAGAGGTCACCGAGGGCTGGGGCTTCGCTGAAAGCGCGGTTCTGCCATGGATCCGCGTATCCTTGTATCAACCACACCGCGATGAAACACTCCTTCTCTGCGTTCGCCATCTGCCTGCTGTCCCCAACCATCGTGGTGGCCCAGCCGCCGATCTACGAGGTGGCCTGCTACGCCTTCAACGGCGATGCCACCGACGGCAGCGGTTTTGGGCACGATGGCCTGGTTAACGGCGCCACCCTTACGTCGGACCGCTTCGGCATGCCCAACCAGGCCTTTGCCTTCGATGGCCAACTGGACCACATCGCGGTACCGGACTTCAACACCTTCGGGATCACGGACGAAGTGAGCGTGGGCATGTGGGTGCGCGCCAATACCGTCGGCGGCAATTTCGCCGTGAGCCTGTGGCCAGACAACTTCAACGATCGCCTCTCCGCAGCACCGTATTACGGGCATAACGGCGGCTGCACCATCTTCTGGGACTTCGGCAATTGCGCCAGCGGCGGCCGCACCAGCCTCATCCCATACACCTTCAACACCGGCTGGACACACTTCGTCTTCACCTCCAGTGCGACGAACGACCGCATGCGCGTCTATGCGAACGGGAACCTGATCCTGGAGTCGCAGAACCACAGTTCCCTCACCAACATCGATCGCGTACTTACGCTGGGTGGTGGCACGGTGGCCGGCTATTCCCACTGGGATGGCGATCTGGACGATATCGTGCTGTACGACCGCGAGCTCACCACCACCGAAGCCGCAGCGCTCTACACCTACGGACCCCCCTGCACGTACGATGTGGGCATGGCGGAACGCGCCAACAACGCGCCCGTGATGACGCAGGACATGGCGCAACAACTGCTGGTGCTGCAGGTGATGGAACGCGCCAGCATGCAACTGCTGGATGCCATGGGCCGCATCGTTGCGCACGCGCAGTTGGGCATTGGGCAAGGCACGTGGAGCTATGCGGGCCTGCCTGCAGGGGCCTATGTGGTGCGCTTCGAAGGCGCATCGGGCACCTCGGCGCAGAAGGTGGTGTTGGACTGACAGAGTCAACGGAAAGGGCCATAACGCTGGGATCGCACTCACCCTGTGCGCTACTCGCCGGGCGTGCGCAACGGTTCCGCCATGCCCGCGGGCCATTCGATCAGCTCGTGGTCCGGACCCTGCTTCACCCCGAGCAACCATCGCCACAGGAACGGAACACTGTCGACCGGCACCTGTCCGGAACGGATCCGCTCCATGTCCTCGCGGGAGAGGGTGACCCTAAATGTACCAGAAGGAGGAAACAAACCTTTGCCATAGCTGTTCCATACCTCCAGGTCCATAACGGTCCACCGCTGGTCGAAGACCACCTCGCTCCGCGCCACTGCCATGGTCGCTAGAGCCACGTACCGCTCCTCCAACGCGAAGGTGCTCTGATAGCTCTCTTCCGTGCACCTTGTCCGCACCCATACCTCCAAGTGGTCCATGTGCACGCGTGCCCGTACCATCGTCATGGGCAGCTCACGGGCGTGCAGCGCCGCCGACCGATCCACGTAGCGCCCCACCCAGTAGCGGTATCCACCACAGCCCACGGCTACCGACACCAATATGATGATGATGCCCCAGTTGCGGGCAGCACGCAGCAGGTTCATGCTCGAAAAAGTAGTGTTGCGCGGCATGCGGAATACTGACGATCGTTGGTCTTGAGGGCCGTCGCTTTCAGCTCATGCGATAGGTGCGCAGGCGATCGATCACGCATGCACCAAGGTCCCGTTCTCAACTCCCCCTCCCCATCAGACCGGTGCGCCACCCGCTTGCCTCCTCTCACCACGGTGCGATCAACGCAGCAGCTGTTCGCGTGCCGCGAATAGCTTTGACCCATGCGGTGCTTCACCATGCTTTGCTGTTCGCTCATATGCCTCTGCACCGTGTTGGCCCAAGAGCGACCCAGCGCGTGGAAGCGCGCAGAGAAGCGCTTCGTGGTCGGTGTGGATATGGGGTTGAGCCTTTTTGAGGCAGGCCGCTCCACCAGCATACAGCCCCTCAGCGGCAACATCACCAGCCTGGCTCATCTCGAAAGTTGGACCGGGCTCATGGGCGAATTCGCGATCGATGGAATTGTGCTGCACTTCGGGTGGGCGTATCAAACGAACTCCGCCAAGGCCCAGGTCAATTTCGCCCCGTATGGTACCGAGACGTTCCGTGCCACAAGCTCGGCGAATGCGTTCCGTGTTTGGCGGGGACGGATCGGGTACGAACGGCGCTTTCATCGGGATCGCTTTTTGTTCGAGCCCTATCTGGCGATCGCGCTCAATACGGCCGGGAACATCGGAACACGCAGCGGCAGCAGCACCATTGGACTGATGACCATGGCAGGCTCCCCGGATACGGTGAGGACGAGGGTCGAACGCACATACCAGCAGTTGACCAAACAAGCCTGGACCGGTGGCTTCGGTGGGCGCATCGCCTATCGTGCTGGGCGTGTGCTGCTGTCCGTGAATGTCGAATACCTCGCCGGCGCACGGGAATGGTATGCCGTTGAGATCAAGGCAACACGCTCTTCCACCGTGTTCGGCACCACCTACGATGCCGCCCGTTTTGCAGCGCGCGCTGATCGGTGGACATTCGGGTTCGGTGTCGGTATCGATCTGCTTCGGCCCAAGGTGCCGGATGCGGGTAACTGGTGAGTATCACTCCGGCGCACGGTTTTTACCACGTACCGCATGCACCCCTGCGGATGCCGTTGGGTCCACTTCGTGAGATCCTTCGGTGGTCCAGGGCCGCAGGCCTACCCTTGTTCACCGTGTGAACTCGACCACCTGCCCGCTCACCGTCAGCGTGCGCTTGTAGTAGAACGGGAACACGCCACCCAAATGCTCCTCGGTGATCACGTTCACCACCGCACGCGATCCTTTGCCCAACTCCGCTTTCTCCAGCATCGCCGCATAGGCGCGCGCGTACAGTTGCTTCTTCTTCATTCCACCGAAGACCAGCACGTACGAGACACTATCGGTGCCCATCACCTTGCCAACGTTGCTGAAATTGGCCTCGCTCAATTGTACTTGGGTGTTGTTCTGGTTGTGGTTCAGCACCAAGGCCTGGTTCACCCCGCACGATTGGAGCAATGGCAGAACGAACACGATCAAGAGGAGGATCTTGAAGTTTTTCATGTGGATGGGTTTGGAGCCACAAACCTCCGCCGAAAGACCCACACGGAACCTGACCACCGTTAGGGATGGAACTGATCATCATCATAACATATCATACATATCATGACCAACGAACAACTGAATTCCTCGCTAGAGGTCAACCAAGGGATCTTTGTGCGCTTGACAGTTCATGCAGCAGGGTCTCTCCCGGGCTCCCTCGGCTAAAGGCCGAGGTAACAGCCGGGGTGACACGAAGAGCCAACTGGTTCAGGTGGAACGCGAAGCCGAAGAGGGGTGATAGACAGACATTCCTGTGCGGACATCCTCAAACTCTCGCAGTGGTCTCCGATAACGCGCTGTTTGCCTGCTGGCCGAAGGTGTGTTCATGTCCGATCTCGGGAACCTGAGCCAGGGAAATCGGCCAAGGGTGGTTTCCTGTTCGCATTTCCTGAAGATCGAAACCACCCGGCCTTCGGCCTCCAGCCCCTCCTTGTCGGGACGGCGATGCCCCTTCGGGACGCCTTCCAGGACTTTAGTGTTGCGATCGGGTAAGCGAGGCTGAGCCAACTTGCCCTTGATCAAGATCACTGAAGGGAACTGAGGGAAGTAGCAGGTGAACCATATCCAGGAGAGGCTGTGGGCCTATTCCCCTATTTGGACCTGTTGCTTCCTGGTGTCCGAGGCTTGTATAGAAATCGAGGCTGCAGGCCTGTTAAAGTTCTGAAGCACAAGACGCCATTTTCTCAGTCCCCCCAGGGATCACTTGTCTAACCACAAAGAAAACGAACATGTCCGTGATCGGCATCGATGTGAGTAAACCACACTTGGATGTGGTGTTGCTTGATGACCAGGGCAAGACCTTGGAAGAGAAGCGAATTGAGAATACGCCGAGTGCGTTGCGTAGGACCCTTAAGGGATGGATCCGCAGCAAACGCTGTGCGGATGCCCCCTTGGTGTGCCTGGAGCCCACTGGGCACTATAGCACGGGTGCTGTGAAGACGCTGCTGGAGATGGCCGTACCCGTTTGGATCGCGCATCCGGCCAACATCATGAACAGTGGTGGGATGCAGCGTGGTAAGAATGACGAAGTGGATGCCCTGCGCATTGCTCAGTACGCCTTCCGCTTCAAGGATCAAGCACGCTTGGTGGGTGCGGACTTCGTGCGCCTAGGTGAGCTCAAGGAATTGCTCACTACCCGTGATCGCCTGGTGCGCGACCTGGGCAAGTACAAGGGCCAGATGAACGACAACGTGAAGTACATGGCCAAGGGTTCCAGCGCCAGTGCCAAGGTGTGCTTTAAGCAGGTGATGAAGGCCCTTGGAAGCGCCATCGCCAAGGCGGAGAAAGCCATCGAGGCCTTCATCGCCGAAGATGAAATGCTCTTCAACAAACGCGCACTGGCCATGTCCGTCACAGGCATCGGCCCCGTGTTGGCCCATGAGCTCCTGGTGGTGACCCAAGGGTTCACACGGTTCGACACGCCACGCCAACTGGCATGTTACGCCGGCACCGCACCCTTCGAGCACAGCTCAGGCACAAGCGTCAAGGGTAGCACCCGCGTATCCCACCGGGCCAACAAGTCCCTGAAAACACTGCTCCATATGGCCGCTCTGACGGCCATCCGTATCGAGGGCGACTTGCGCACCTACTACCTCCGAAAGGTCGCTGAAGGCAAGAACAAGATGCGCGTGATCAATGCCGTACGGACCAAGATCATCCACCACCTCTGGGCCGTCATCACAAGCGGCACTCCATACACACGCTTCAAAAACCACTTGCAGATGTCATAGAAATAGGGGAGAAAATCTGGTGAGAGGGGTGCCCCTACTACTCCCTCCCCGACTTGTTCCAGTGCTGCTCCAGCGAATGGTTGCACGCGTTCATCAGTGCCATGCCCTCGCGCGCCAGGTCGTGGTAGTCGTTCTCGCCGCGGCGATAGAACCGCGCCATGTCCTTGAACTGGATCATCGCCGTTTCCACCACGCTGTCCTCCATCAGCGGCAGCACGCCCCAATAGCATGTGCGGAAACGCTCCAGGCAGCTGTCAAAGGCCAGGGTATCCTGCGCACTGATCCACAGCTGCTCGTCATGCGGCACCACCAGCAGGTCGCCCACAGCACGGCCCACCTCTTCGTACGCCTGCAGCTTCTTGTTGTACATGCTGCGGGCGAACTCCATCTTGCTCTCGTGGCTCATCTGGCTGGTGAACTGCCAGGCGCCCACCGAGATGCCCAGCACGGTGACCACGGGGCCCACCCCCTTGGCCCAGTCCCAGCTCTTGCTCTCCGATCGGTTCTCCATCATTGCGTAAGGTAGATGCTGCGTGTGGCGTCCGTCTTGCCATCGGGCACGGTGGTCAGGCGTACGCAGTTCGCGCTGCCCTTGCACGCCGGCGCACCGGCCGGCAAGCTCTTCACCTCGTACTTCGCGCCGCCGAAGGCGATGCCGCTTTTGCCGTTCGCTGTCCAGTTGCTGACGGCCTCCGTGCTTCTCTTCCACGCCCCGCCCACGCATTGCTTCACCACCACCTCCTTCGCCTGGAAGGTGTAGCTGGCATCGCCGGCCTTGCACGTCGTGCCCGCCGGGCTGCTGCCGATCACCGACCACTGTCCACCGCCGCCGGTAAGTGTGCCCAGGGCCTCTTGCTGGGCGCTTACGAAGAGGCTGAGGGCGATGCCGAGGAACAGAAAGGGGATGCGAAGCATGAGAGGGTTGTTTGGACCGGGTGCGTTGCAAGTCCGGTACCAAAGATGATGATCGACGGGAATGATCCGACGCGCGCATGAGCGATACTGATCGATGCCACGGTCGGCGCACCTCTACTCCCCCGCTTCGCGGGACTTACAGCTTCATCACCTTCCGCACGATCCGCTCGCCGTCGACCTGCATTTCCAGCAGGTAGCTTCCGGGTGCCAGCGACGCGAGATCGAGGGTGATGGAACCCGCGCTGGTGGTTGCCACCGTTCGCGTCACAAGCACCTGGCCGGTCAATGCGCGCACCGTGCAGGTGGCCATGCCCGCCTTGTTCATGCCCAGGGCGACGGTCAATGTGGACGTGAACGGGTTGGGGAACAAGCGCAATTGGCCGGATGTCGGGGCTTCTCCCACCCCGGTGGTGTTGTTCACCAGGTCCACGCAGTAGTCCTCGGTCTCGCCCATGGCGTATGCATTGGTGCAGCCTACGGCCCCAGCGTTTGCGAAACGCATGATCACGCGCATGCGGGTGCGGCCTACCAAAGCACCCTCGGGAATGTTGAGGGTGCCGGAAATGGGGCCTTGTGTCACGCCGCCCGCGTTGTACGCCACTTCACCGGCACTAGTGAATGAGCCGTCATGGTCCAGGTCCAAGAACACCTTGAAATACACGTTCAAGGGGTCTCCAGCGTAGCCTGGTGTCAGCGTGATCGGATGCAGCGCGCCGATCTCCAACTCCGTACCGAATGCGGTGTGGTTGCCATAGCCGCCATTGCTCCCCGTCTGGTGGTCCAATGTGCCCACCTGAACGCCGGCTATCCACATTCCCGAAGCATCATTGCTGGCACTGGGGCAGTAGGGTATGTCAAGGCAAGCCCCACAGCCCAGGGTGGTGAAGCTGAAGGTGCCGCTCCAAGCGGTGGTGTCGCCATCGCACAAAGCGTTCAACTGGAACTCATACTCCGTGCAATCGGCAAGACCCGCCACGGTGAAGTTGGTCGTGGTGATCGTGTCGATCTCTGACCAGGTGGCCGTACCCGTTGGCCGGTACCGCAGGTTGAAGGTGTCGGTGCCAAACGCTTCCCAAGTGAGGACCACCGAGTTGGAATCAACGTCGTTCACTGCAAGAGCGAAGGGTATGGCACATTGGGTTTGCCCTGCGAATATCCCTTCATCAGGCACGCTGTTGTAGGCGTAGTCTTTCAGGGTGAACCCATAGGCCGACGGGATGCTGAGCCGGGCCCAGCCATAGTGGGTCGCTCCTGCAATATCGAAGCGCAGGCCGAGGTAGCCCTCTGGGAAGTTCGCCCATGAAAATGGAGGCCAAGGCACGCAAGCGGACCCGAACCCCGGGCAGCTGCCGCCAGGGGAGGCATCCCTCATCATGCCATTGGTCGCGCTGTAGGTCAGGTTGGTGCCGATCACCTGTCCGTACTGATGGCATTGCGGAAACTGTTGGGACAGCCACGTAAAACCGGAGATGACGTTCGTGCCGATCGGAAAGATCAGGACACGTAATCGTGGTGCGGCCATGAGGCAGGAATGACAGTAGTACGGGACCGCTTGGCGGATGATCAAGAAGTCTGCCTGGCCATTGTTGTCCAGATCGAGGTAGCAGCTGTCGTTGGTGCCGCTGTAGTTGGCATCCGGGATCACATCCGTGTAGATGATCTGGGCGTGTGCCTGGGTGGCGATCAAGGTCAAAAGGAGTAGCACGTGTTTCATGCGGTGGGGTTTGAGCGTTTTATGTCGATCATATTCCGTTATCCACTATTGATACACCCCCGTTCGCATCCTGGGGGAGAAAAGCTGTTCCGGCTCACTGCACCACCAAACGTGTGGTCATCTGCTGGCCGTTCAGGAGCATGCGCACGGTGTAAAGGCCGGGCGTGAGCGTTGATACGCCCAGCGCATGGCTGCTTGCTCCCGCACTAAGTCCTATGCGCTCCTGCGCGACGGTCCGTCCGGCCGCATCGATCACCTGGATCGTGGCCACGCCGCCCGCGCTCAGCGATAGGTCCAGGCGAACGATGCCATCGCCTTGCGCCACAGCGACCAGCGCATTCGCTGGTGCGACAGCTCCTTGCAACCCCGCAAAGGATCGCTGAGCCAGCGAACGCCCGTGGTCACAGTGAGGGATGATAGATCTTCACCGGCGCTGTTGGAATACACTTCCACCAGCGGGAAGTGCGTGCCGGGGTGCAGGTAGTAGTAGATCGTGTCCACGTAGTATCCATCCTCCGGCCACTGGGTTTCGAGGATGGTGTTCCTGCTGAGATGGAGGCGCAGCACATTGGTGAAGGTGTCGTAGGGCAGGATCAAGGTGCCATAGCCATCGGCCTCGGCGTTGATCGAACCAGCATAATACCACGAAGGGCCGGGGAGGTAGTCCGCAAATAGGCTATCGACCCATTGCGTACCATACGTGCAGGGGAATTGGAAGGTCAGCTCCGGATCCTGGTAGTCGACCACCGGACTTGTTCCGCCCATGTGGTATCCGAGGTAGTAAACACCGGCGGCGTCGAAGGAGCGGTAGGCGTAGCCCCCACCCTCCGCATACGCCAGTGTGGCGGTTGGGAAGCTATCGGTCATGGGAGTCGTGGTCGGATCCAGATACGTAAAGGTGAAGGTGGTATCGACGACCAAGCCAGTGAAGTCCCAGGTGACATTGGCGCCGCTCGCACCGGGGTACCATCCAAGCGCTGTTGTTCACCACGAAAGCTTCACCCGGGAGGGCGGCAAAATTGCCCTGGTCGATGGTGGGTTGCGCGTCGGCGGTGCCAGCGAACAGCAGCGCGGATAGCAGAACAGGGTAAGCGTGTTTCATGGTGAGAGGGGTGTTGTGCTCCGGGTTGATGATGATCCGATCATCCGCTATTCCCCCGCTTCGCGGGACCACCAAGGCCGCTGCCACTGACCCGTGGCTCGCGTTCATGAAGGTACGCAACATTCCTTCACGATAGGCCTTCCTTAGCGTTTCCACCTGCGCAGCATCTCCGCTACCGCGCTGTGTGCCAGCCTGCCGGCTCCCCAGGGTCTCCGTCTTCGGGACCCTGACGCTCTTTGCCGTTGGGCCGCAGGGTTCACTGCGTGAGAGCCTGCGGATATTTAAAAAGCCACTCGCCAAGGCAAGCGGCAACACGTGCACACCCGAGCAAGTGCTTGGGCACACGTTCCCAGGACCTTTCCCGCTCAGCAACCCACCGTGCCGAAGGAGAACACGAACTCCTGTTCCACCGGTTCGCCCGCAGCGTTGGTGGCGGCCTTCCAGGTTCCGGGCAGGGTGTTCAGCAGTTCCAGCACCCGGGCGTCCAACAGAGGGTAGCCTGAGCTCGCCGACAAGCGGACATCCGAGACCATTCCTGCTTTGTCCACCGTGAAATGGACCTTTCCTGGCCGTAGGGTGTTGGTATCCACCATGTAAGCGAAGACCGAGGTGCCGTTCTGCACGTGGGCGATCAATGCTTCCCTACCCAAGCTGTTGGCAGCCTCCTGCTCAGGCACGATCGTCACGTGCGGTGTGAAGTAGTCGGTACTGGTCGTTTCTACTCCACCGTAATTCGCCCTGGCCCTTACCTGGATCATGAAGTTGTCCGAATAGTCCAAGGACCACAGGAGCTTCAGTTCTTCCGCATTCAACACCCCATCGGTGCCGGAAGCGACGATCTCGGAGCCACCCTCGCGTTCAACAGTACGGATACTCACCGAGGAATAGGAAACTCCCTCCTGTTCCACATGCCCCGGAACGATATCGTGTATCGTCTTCGCAGCACGTAACTGGTCCTTGGTGACGGTAAGTAAGAAGCGGGAATCCAGGTCGTAGAAGATCTGCGTCGGGGTTCCGCGCAGGTACGTGCCCAAGCCTAGGTCCAACGCAACTACGGCTGCGCTGGTCGTTGGTGTTACGGCCAAGGACGCGGGCTGCGGCTGGCCCTTGCAGCCGCCGGAGAGGGTCAACAAGGCCGCCAGTGCGGAAAATGCGATGTTCATGTTCGTCTTCATGGTACGTGTCGTTGGTACAGTTCACCGGTTTTCAGCATCCGCCCGGTCCCACCACGAATTGGAAGGCTTGTGCCACAGCCACCCCCCGCGCATCGGTGGCCGGTACCCAGCGCGGCATCTGCATGAAGATCTGCACCAGGGCCACATCCAGGTCCGCGTTGCCCGATGTCTTCACCAGTTCCACCTGCGTGGGCGCCCCCATGGCATCCACTTGGAAGTGCACCACCGGTGGCTTCAACCAGCCGATGCCCGGTGCGATGTGTTGCAGCACCCGCGTTCTCAAGTAGGCCACCATGGCCTGCTCGCCGCCCACGAAGCGGGCCTGCCTGCCGTGGTAGGCGCTGTGCGCGCTATCTTCCGCCTCCTCGTGCAGCGGACGCACCAGATAGACCTGATCGGAGAACAAAGCCTTGGGGTCCAGGAAGGGTTCGCGTGCCGTGGTATCCTTCGGCAGGCTCAGCGGGTCGAAGGTCCGTACCGGTCCCTGGCGATCTGCGGACAGCGTGGGGGTCTCGAACACGGTGCATCCCACCGGGATGAATGCGGTGGCAAGAACGAGCGCAAATGCAGGAGCTTTCATGGTGCGGTTCATGGCGATATGGCGTTGATACGCTAAAGGTGGAGCCGTCGTGCGGCAACGCGTGCCAACTAAGGTAAAATAGTGTAAACCAAGCGTGAAACATTGTGGGTCAAGCACTTGGCCCGGTACCTTCGAGGCCATGATCTTCACCTGTACACGGCGCCTTGTGCTGGTTCTCGGGCTACTGCCGCTGCTGGCACCGGTGCGTGCCCAGCAGGCCGCACATACGCCGCACGAGCACGTGGGCATGCGCATGGTGGGCCACGCGGTGCTCTTGTCCGTGGGCGACAGCAGTTCCCTGGTGCTACCGGTGCAGCGCTTGGGCAACAGCTACCTCATCTCCTTCGGCACCGGGTTCGGCTTCGTACCCGAGCGCCTGGCCGCTACCGTGGACAGCGTGATGGCGGCCACACGCCTGGCGGCGGATTACGTGGTGGAGGTGGAGCGCTGCGGAACGCGCGAGGTGGTGTACAGCTACGAGCACCGCGCTGCCGACACCCTCAACATACTGCCCTGCACCTCGCGTGCGGTGCGCAGTGCGTGCTACACATTGCGGGTGGCTCTGCTCGCCCCCCCACCACCAACGGAACAGCTGGCCGAGGTGCCGGGTGCCGTGCTGCCGCGCGATCGAACACCCAAGGCGTGGACCCTGGCGGGCGCCCTCGTTGTGCTCCTTGCGCTCTTCGCCTACGTGCTGTTCCGCCGGAAGGCCCCGCCAGTGGAGGCCCCCAAGGGCACGGCCGTACCCATCGGCGCCTTCCTCTTCGATCGGGCCAAACTGGAACTGAGCTTCCAGGACCAGCGGTCGGAACTGAGCGCCAAGGAAGCCGACCTGCTGCACCTGCTGCACGGCAAGGTGAACGAGACCGTGGCGCGCGAGGTGATGCTGAAGGAGGTGTGGGGCAACAACAGCGACTACGTGGGCCGCACCCTCGATGTCTTCGTCTCCAAACTGCGCAAGAAGCTGGAGGCCGACCCCAACGTGCGCATCGCCAATATCCGGGGGGTGGGGTATCGCTTGATCCTGGACAGCTAATACCAATTCGCACTAAGGTCTAGGCCGATCTGCTCGTGCTTTTTCCGCATGGCTTCTCCGACGTGATCGTTCCATAGCTATGGCTATGCAACGACCCCGCCGTATCGCCCTACGAAAAATTCACTTCGCATCTCTAGCCTAGGCCTTAGTGCGAAATGGTATAAGGGAGCCGCAACGCATGGCACCCGAGCGCGTGCGTGGGCGTTGTGCGGGCCGTGCAACCGTGCGACACCCGGGGATGGGCTGGGGAATGCGAACATGGCCGTGGTCTGCTTGCTTCTGTTAAGTACCGCACAATGGCGTGCGCCAGGATGCGCACCGCCGGCACGCTTCGACCAAGTCCATCGATCTCACCTTGCAGTCCACTACGAGGAAGGTGTTGAACTTCTCGGCGATGGTGGGGTCGTCTACTTCACAACATATAGAGGTTGGCGTGCAGACACCCGAAGTCGGGAGACCCAGCGGTGGTTTAAGAAGCCGAGATAGCAGGACCCCTTCATGCCTCAACGGACCTGTATGGGTCCAAACACTTATTTTCGGGTTCCAAGGCACCTCTTTGCCCCATGCTCATGCGCCGTTCCACTTCCTCCGTTCCGGCATCGCGCGGTGCCGGATCCACCATCGCATTGGCCATCGCCCTGTTCACCATGCTGTGCAGCACCACGAGCGCGCAACCGATCGGTTATGCGTGGACCCGCACCCTGCCCATGCCCGGCGACTTTTTCTCGTACACCGGGTATGGAACGGTGAAGGTGTACATGGACGCTGCAGGCAATTCCTATGTGGCCGCCGCCTTCCGGGACAGTATGGACCTGGACGATTCGCCGGCCGAGCATTGGGTGTACGCGGCCGAGTGGGGCAGCTATGTGGCGAAATACGATGCCGATGGCGAGGTGCTCTGGTCGGCCGTTTTCTCTTCCTACCTGCCGGACCGCACCGTGGAGGTGATGGACCTGGCCATCTCCGAGGCCACGGGCACCCTCATCGTGCTGGGCATGGCCGGTGGCTCGTTCGATGTGGACCCCGGACCCGGGTTCGTGGATGTCACCGGGTTCGTCAGCAACTGTGCCACCACATGGGTCGCGCAGTTGGACCTGGACGGCAACTACACATCCTACATGAAGCTCGGCACAGGCCTCTGTGGCGCAACGGTGGTCTCCCTCAGTGCCGCGTTCACTCCGGACGATCAGCTGGTGATCGGCGGGCAAGTCTACGGCGAACCCGACTTCGATCCCAGCGGCACCCTCACCTTCCCCTTCACCAATTGGGCACCCTTCGTGGCCAAGTACAGCCTCCCCTTCGATCTGGTGTGGGCCTACACCATGGACGGTGCCGATGGATTCATCTCCGATGTGGAGGTGGCCGCGAACGGCGATATCGCCGTGGTGGGCAGTGCCGAGTGCAGCAATTGCGATTTCGACCCTTCGGCCGCCAACTCGGCCACCAACCTGAACCCGTTCTACAGCACCGCGTTCATGGCCAAGTATAGCGCCACGTCCGAATTGTTGTGGGTGCAGCGCGCCATGGGCACCAACGGCGGATCCTGGCCGCCACGGTACGGTTCGATCCCGATGGAGCCTTGTACCTCACCGGCGAATTCTCCTTCCAGGTGAACAATGCGGACATGGACCCCGGGCCCGGCACTGCGCTGGTGCAGTGGGGTGGACCGCCGGTCTCATCCCGCTTCCTCAGCAAGTTCGATGCGGCCGGCGTATACCAGTGGAGCCAGTTGATCTCCGACCGGAGCGACAACTCCGCTACCCGACGGGCCGCTGCCACCATCGCGGGCGACGCCGTGTACGTGATCGGGGGCCACGGCACCAATACCACCAATCCCTTGTGCATGGCGCCGGGCGGTGATCCGGTGCAAGTGGAACCCTGCACCGATTCCTGGAACTCCCAGGTGGCCCACTTCCTGGCGGCGTTCGATCGCAGCAGCGGTGCGCTCCTTGCCATCTACCGCGACACGCTGTTCTGTGCCGATACACGTTCCACCGAATTGGACCTGGCCGGCAATGCCAGCGGTGGCCTCGTGATGATGGGCATCACCGCAGAGACCACCAACTTCGCCCTGAACCTTGGGGAGGACATGCTGAACCCGGCGGTCCAGTCCTACTTCCTTTCGCGCTTCAATTCCGCCGATCTGCCCACACAGGCCACCGAGCTCACCGGAACAGCACAGGAGCTTCCCGTGCACCTGCGCATCCTCGACATGCGTGGCGCCCTCATCACCGTGATCACCGGCGCGGCCATGCAGCAAGCGGTGGACACCTGGGGCCTGGCGCCCGGTATCTACCTGCAGCAGGCCGTGCATCGCGACGGTAGCTCCACCGCGCGCCGCATCGTGGCCGGGCAGTGGTGAGCGTTCGGTGCCTGTGAACCTCGACAAGGACCCCGCTATGCGATGGCCTCCCCCGCAGAACGAGGTATACCTGGGGCCCGGGGAGCAGACCAGCTCCTTCGAGGCGATCAACGACAGCACCTTCCGCTATTTCGTGGAGATCGACGTGGAGGTGCCCGCCACGCTGAGCCCGGAGTTCGATCAGGTGTTGGCCGGCACCGACCGCAGGGGGCGCTTCGTGCTGGTGGATGAGCGCCGCCGGCACGCTTCGACCAAGTCCATCGATCTCACCTTGCAGTCCACTACGAGGAAGGTGTTGAACTGCTCTGCGATTGCTGAGCTTCGCAGACACTCCGTATTGCCAATGCAAGGAAGGGTATGGCACGGATCAACAGATCCGCGCCAGCAAGGGGATGTTAGCCAGCTGCCAGCAGGCGGAATATGATAACGGTCATGCCGATCCTTATTTCGACCGGGCATCCTCCCATGGCAGCACTCCTCCGCTCCCACCACGCATTGGACCTGCTCAAGGGCCATCGTGCATCCCGGTTCCGGACTTGTCGATCAGCCACTCCACATGAAAATACGGTGAAGCCCGTAGGACCGGTCGCAAAAACATCAGAGTTTTGTTCAAACCCTTGACAGATGAACACACACATACGCACCGCTCTTCTTCTGGCTATCTGCACCGGCACCGCCGCCCTGCCCCGGCAGGCAGGCGCGCAAACCCTCACCGATGCCAACAGCATACCCCCGGTGGGCCAAAGTGAGACGCGCACCTTCTACAGCTCGTCCAACGCGGCCGGTTGGACGCTCACCGGCACAGGCAACACCTGGGATGCCACCGCCGTAGAGACCTTCGGCCTCACCGCCACCATGGATTACCGCGCTCCGGGCGACAGTCCGTTCGCAGGCTATGTACCCCGCCACCACGCTCTGCGGACAACGGGTCCAGAACGGCAACACCGAATGGCGCCACTACCTCGTGGACGCGGCGCACGCCGAGATGATCGGCATCAGTGCCGAGAACTTCACGGGTGGCCGCACCTATTGCACCTACCCGTTCAGCATCGGCAGCACCTTCACCGATACCTGGACGTTGAATGGAAATAACTTCAGCGACACCTACACCTACGTGGCCTCCGGCACCGTACAAGCCCCCTGGGGCAACATCCCCGATGTGGTGCTGTTCGAGACCAGCGGGGGCTTCAGCTACTACCTCTTCCTGGCCAGCAATGTGCTGGACCCCATCGGCGATTACACCCCCGGCTTCGGGATCGGCCTGTGGAAGGTGGACCTGAGCACCGGTATCGCCGACGCGACTGCACTGGAGGTGGGCCTTTGGCCGAACCCCGCTACCGATGAGCTGGTACTCACCATGCCCGCGCAACCGGGCTTCACGTACAGCCTGATGGATGCGCGCGGCCAGGTGGTGCGCAGCGGCCGCAGCATCGGCGATCGTGCCGTGGTGGATGTGCACGGTTGCGCAGCCGGTGTGTACAGCGTGCTCGCCGTGGATGCACACGGTCAGCGGGCCGTGGGGCGCGTGGTGGTGGAGTAGCGACGGATCCGGCTGCCGTAGTGTGCGGGACATCGAGCGGACATTCCGCTGGCCCGCAGCACACTGGACCTTGATCGGCGATGGCCATGACGCAGCGGAAGATGGCACCTCCGCGCGACCGCGATGCATGGCCCGCTACGTCATTGATCCACCATCACGATGCGATGCGACCATTGCCCCGCACCCGGCGCGCGCACCAGCAGCAGATAGACGCCGCTGGGGAGGCTCTGCAGGTCGAGCGTGATCACCGGCAGCGCATGCGGACCACTGCGGCGCACCACGGCGCCCGTGGCGTTCAGGAGCGTCAGTTCCACCGGCCCCGGAACGCTCGATGGCAGGTGTATCCGCACCACATCCACCGCGGGTTGAGGCACCACGCGCATCGACATGCCCGCGGTCTCCATCAGGCCGGTACCGCAATCATCGCGCAGCACGAACAGGCTGTCGGTGGTGCTGCAGCCTTCGGTGTTGGTCACGGTAAGCCACACCCAGCCCTCGCCCACGGTATGCGTGGTGGCGGTGGAGCCATCGTGCCAGAGGTACGCCCCGACCGCACCGGGGTCCAGCACCAAGGTGTCCGATATGCAGAGCAGCGTATCGTTGCCCAGGTACAGCGTTGGGCTTGCGGCCAGGGTGAAGGTCACCGTGTCCACACCCTCGGCCGTGTGGGCCAGCACGGTGTAGGTGCCCGTGGACCCTTCGATGAGCCAGGCGCCGCTGGCCACGGTATCCGCCGGTGCTTCCAACAGGCTCCACCACGGCGCACCCGTGCCGATCACCAGCAGCTGGGCCACGTCGGGCTTGCACGTCAGTGTGTCGCCCAGCACCAAGGGTAGAGTGACCGGCGCCGGGGCCTCACTGCTGTTGACAGGTGGCGGCACATCGTAGGTGATGCTCGCCGTGTTGGTGATGATGGGTGAATTGAAGTCGAAGTAGATGTCGGCGGTGTTGTGCACCTCGGTGCCCAGGTCCAGGCCCGGCAGCGGTGCCATGGTGAACTGCACAAAGCCGTGACTGGCCGGCTCGTTGGTGAGGCTGTCGGGCAGCAGGATGTTGGCGAAATGCACCACCAGCACCGGTTGCGCCGCGCCTTCCAAGCCGACGGTGTACGGGTGCGATGCGGCGGTGACGCGCAGCGTGGAGATGTCCAACGCGGCGCTCAACGTGTCGCGGATCACTACCGTGAACGCGGTATCGGTACCGGTGTTCTGGAAGCGCACCAGCCAGGTGAGCGGCGTGCCGGGATCCACGCGGTGCGTGGGTCCAACACCGGCGGGCGACACGGACTTGTCGTTGGGGTCGTACGAGGCGCGGATCTCGTGGCAGTCGATGTCCTCGGTGGGCGGTTCGTCATCGGGCGGTTGCGGCGTTACGTAGCCCAGGGTGGCCTCGGCCATGCCGATGGACCTGCAGTTCTCCAGCGTGGCGTTGCTCTGCGTGCGCGTGGGATGGTCGGGCCGCTGGTCCACCTCCAGGCGCCAGGTGTTGCCATCGGCGGCAAAGGCCATCACCAGGCTGTCGCCGGCAGCGAGCATCAGGCGGCCTTCCGCCACCAGCAGGGTGTTGCGGTACAGGCGGTGGTCGGTGCTGTCGGCCATGTCATCACCCGTATTGTTCACCACGAAGCGCACCACCTCGCCCAGCAGACATTCGGTGCCCACGTGCAGGTCCGAGCCGTCGTAGATCCCGGGGTCGGCATCGAGACAGTCGTTCGGCGGACTGATCACGGCGCGAGTGCATTGCGCCAGCCCCAGGATCTCCTCCTGGTAGCACATCACCGAATCTACGAGGTGGATGGTGCCGCCCTGGTAGGGTTGCAGATCGCCCAGGCTGAAGCGCCACGCACCGTCCTGCTGCACGGTGTGCGGCATGGTGGCCGTGAGGGGTACCACGAACTCGGGGAAGTACAGGTCCACCGTCACGGCCGGCGCCGTGATGCTCCCCAGATTGGCGTAGCTCACCGTGGTGTTGTTGCGGAAGCAATAGCGGCGCCGGTCGCTGGCCACGGCCACCTCCAGGTAATGGCAGGGCACGGCCTGCGTGCCGAAGTCCAACGCCGCCACCACCTCGCCGGGGGCGTTCACCGTGGCCACCAGTTCGGGCACACAGCTGGGGCCCATGTCCAGTGCGGGGTTGGGGGCATACAAGGGCGCTACCGTGTAGGTGCCCGGCGCCACGGCCAGGGTGTAGCGGCCCTGGGCATCGGTGATGGCGTAGTACGGGCCGGGCAGCGCGCCCACCACCACGCCCGGCAGACCAGCCGCACCGGTGGAGTCGCACAGCGCATCGGGGTCCGTGAAGAGGCGGCCCTTCAGCAGCGCCGGCTGTTCCACGTAAGTACCGTAGCGCAGTATTTCCGCACCGTTCGCCACCAGATCGGACACCGCGAAGCCATAGGTGGCGTCGATCATCTCCAGGGTGAAGATGTTGCCGGTGGTGTTGCTCACCGCAGGCACCCAGTTGTTGCCGCCGTTGGTGGTGTAGTAGATGACCCCGTTGTAGCCGGTGGTCCATCCGTTGAGCGCATCGGTGAAGCGCACCTGCGTGAGGTTCTCCGTGATGCCCGCGTTCACCGGCAGCCAGTTGTCGCCTTGGTCCGTGGTGCGGTACATGCGGCCCTCGTTGCCCACCGCGAAGGCCAGGCTGTCCGTGAGGAAGTCGATCTCTGTGATGCTCGAGCCCGTGAGGCTGGTCACGGCCCAGTTCTGCCCGCCGTCCTGCGTGCGCCAGATGCGCGCACCGCCCATGGCGCCGATGAAGCCCACGGTGTCGTTCAGGAACACGACGTCGTGTACCGTGTTGTTGGTAGGCACGGACAGCGTGGTCCAGCTGGCGCCGCCATCGGTGGTGCGGTGCATCGCCACGCTGTAGTTGCTGGGATGGTAGCTCATCACCCAACCGCTGTCGGGGCTCAGGAAACAGGCCTCGCGCATGGTGTTGGTGGTGCCCAGCGACGCCGTGTTCACCCAGGTGTCGCCGCCGTCCGTGGTCTTCTGCACGAAGCCGTTCTCACCCATGCGGTACAATACCCCGGGGCCCGCTACCTCGATGTCGGAGAGGTCCACCGGCACCGGCTCTGAATTCCAGGTGGCGCCGCCGTCCACGGTGCGGTAGAAGGCCGCGGGAAAGCCGCAGGCGAAGCCGTGCTGCGGGTCGGCGAACTCGATGTCGGTGATGCCCAAGCTGCTGCCCGGAAGCAGGGTGTCCACCAGCCAGCTCTGCGCACGGGCCAGGTGCACGGCACCGCAACAGACCAGTGCAAAAAGGACGGAACGGTGAAGCATGGGTCTGGACATGGGCGATCGAAAATAGGGCACGACGGTGAGGCTTGCACGACGTGCGGTACCTTTCGCCTGCACGCATGGGTCCCGGTGTCCTACTTCCCCGATGCTTCGGCACGGCCGCAAGGCTCCTGGTGCTGACCCTGATCACGGTCAAGGGTCAGCCGGAGGAGGGGCGCACCATCTACAAGCGGTTGCAAGGCGGCCCTGCAGCATCCGTGGCATGGAGACCCGACACCTGGACATGAACCTGCCTCCGGCAGGCAGGCCTGCCTCCGGCAGGCAGGCCTACCTTCGTTAGGCAGGCGCACCGGCAGCACGATGGACCACTCACCCCTGAACCCACCCCGCCTGTTCAAGGTGGTCTGCGTGCTCACCATCCTGGGCAACTTCCTGCTCATCATCGTGAACCTGTTCAAGGCAGGCATGATGTATGCCGGCGGCCGCAGCGGCGGCGTGGGGGCCCCCGCTGTTGTGCCCCTCAATAGTTTGGTGCTGGTGGTGATCCTCACCTGCGTGGGGGCCGCGCTCGGCGCCGCGTTGATGTTGGGGGGCCGGCGGCTGGGCTTCCGGATCTATGCGGTATCCAACATCGTGCACCTCATCGCCACGGCGGGCGTCATGCTGCTGTGGATCATGACCGTCTACCTCTCCGTCGTGGGCGTGCTGCTGTTCTTCTACTGCTTCATCCCGCTGGGCTTCCTGCTGTATTTCCGGAGGAACGGGGCGTGGCTGAGGTGATCGTTCCGTAGCTCGCTCCGTCGCCGAAGCGGCTATGGCGCGTAGGAGACCGGCTACGCAACGACCCCGCCGTATCGCCCTACGAAAAAAGCACTTCGCATCTCTAGCCTATGCCTTAATGCGAAATGGTATTACTTGCCATATACCACCACCTCGAACTCCGGGTTCAGCTTGGCGAAGACCTTGTCCGCCGTGATCATGGGTATTCTCCTCCCGCAGGGTCTCCGCAACCGCACTGTGCGTTCATGTCCGATCTCGGGACCCTGCGGAACGCCGGAAAAGACTGTGAAAGGTGTGGAATGCCTGCGCCTTCCTCCCAGGCGACCGGGGTACAATGCACCGTTTTCACCATTTTCATGGTTCGTAGATCACCACGCGCAAGTCACCGCCCAGCCCCTTGAAATCGGTGTCCGCGGTGAACAAGGGCACACCCTTCACCAAGGCGGTTGCGGCCACGATGGCATCGGCCACCGCCAATTTGTGGGTGCGGCGCAGCACGATCGCCGCATCCTGCACTTCGCGGTCGATCTCCACCATTCTACAGCGTTGCATGAACTTGTCAAGCAAGGCGATATCCGCATCGCTCGCTTTGCGCCAACTGTACAGCTCTATCCGCGACACGGCCGAAATGAGAAGCTGCACTTCCTCCAATTGATCGGCCAATCGCTGGTCACCATTGAAGAGGTAGACCACGATGTTGGTATCCAGTACGATGCTATCGCTTCTCACGGCGCATTGCTTTCTGCACCTTAACGGGGTCGCCCTCGAAGTGGATCTTGCCAACGAACTGGCCCAACCCATTATGCTTTCGCGCTGTACTCTTCGCACGCGCCATGCGCTTCAGCACGCTGGTCAAGCGCCCCTTGGGACTGCTGCGCTTCAGTACCGCTACCATCTGCTTTGCTTTGACCCAAATGTAAGGCGCTTCGGGCATCACTTGGCTTCGCCAGCCGCCTTTAGGTTCGTAGCCAAATGGAGAGAAAGACCAGGTGTTTTGCCTGCCGCCAGGTTGGAAGACCTATTGCCGGTATCAGTCCCCTGAACTCCTCGCTCTGTTGCCCAAGGACCAGTTAGAGTTCTAGACGTGAGGGTCTATCAAAGGTCTTGGTCTCGAAGGCAACGCTTAACAACCCCCCAAAGTAAATGGAGTACACAGACTTCGTAGGGATTGATGTGTCGCAAGGGACGCTCGATGTGGTGGTCCGTAAGGCGCGGATCCATGAACAGATCGCCAACACGGTGGTAGGAACAAACAAGTTGCTGAAATGGCTGGAGCGCCAAGGTGTTGCATGGGAAGGCGCCTTGTTCTGCTTTGAGAACACGGGCATCTACTCGTTGCCGTTGCTGGCCTTTCTTGCTGATCGGAAAGTGAAGTACGCACAGATCTCCGGTCTTGCAGCCAAACGGTCCATGGGCATCAAACGCGGCAAAACGGACAAGGTCGACGCGGCAGCGTTGGCCGAGTACGCCTATCGGCATCGTGAAGAGCTCATCCCAAACCCACCGCCCAGCAAAGTGCTGTTGAAGGCCAAAAGGTTCTTCTCCTTGCGCGAGCAGTTCGTAAAGCACCGCGCGGGGCTGAAGTCACGCTTGGGTGCGGAACTCCGCATGCTCCAGCTACCCAAGAATGACAAGGGCGTACGCATGCAACAGAAGGCCATCGATCAACTCACCAAGCACATCGACCAACTCGATGCCGAGATCCTTGAACTGGTACCGCTTCGGAAGCCGCATTACACAAGAACTACGAACTGGCCACCTCGGTCAAGGGGATCGGCCCACAGACGGCTATCTACATGCTCATCACCACGGAGAACTTCACCCTCTTCAAAGACTGGCGCAAGTATGCGTGCTATGCTGGCATCGTGCCCTTCGATCACTGATCAGGGACGAGCATAAGCCGCAGAGAGCAGAGTGAGTTCAATGGCCAACAAACGCATTAAGACCTTGTTGAGCAGTGCGGCCGCCTCTGCCATCCAAAGCAATGTGGAGATGAAGATGTA
>CAWFCK010000006.1:0-350885 GCA_963814325.1 uncultured Flavobacteriales bacterium | reverse complement strand
AGAAAGGCGTAGTTCTGCGAAGTCTGTCCCCCCCAATTCTGACTGGTCGCGTAGCTGGCACTGAGGGAGCCATAGTAATAGTTAAGGACGAACCTTGGTACCGTGGCAGTTATCAGCAAAGCACTGTCCATAGAGTGTATTCGCTCAGCCTTGTCCGCCTGAGTGACTGAGTCGCCCAAGGCCATTTTCGCGCTATCCGTTTGCGATTGAACGGTGCTGACCAGGAGGCAAAGGCTCATTACCAGACTTGGCCTTGCTGCAATGGCGTTTGAGAAGTTCACGGCGACTATTTAATCAACGCACCGGGCGGGCAAGATTTGGATTTGAACTTTTTGCCTATCCCCCGTACTTGTGCCTGCTCATAGCTCGGGAGGAAAGTGGTAGAGACGGACCGGAAACGCAAGGCGGGCAAAACTGAGTATGCGAGCACAGCCCCCACCCCCCCCCCAAGCCCCAGCACTATTGGATAGTGCGGGGGCTCGGGTGCGGTTCAAATTGGTCGAAACCTATTTCGGTTTGTACAAGGACTGGACAAGTACGGCAAGAATGAGAGTTGCGCCAAGGGTGGCCCATTCACTACCCCTGTCCAAAGCGAAGAAAAGCGCTGTTAACTCCTTGGCCAGAGATACAACCAGGTATAGCCATGCCCATTTTCCGGTTAGCGCCCTCCAGGTTGCAACTGCTATGTTGTCGCTAGACATTACGGTAATGGTAAGGCACTCCCGATCGCTGCGCCCCACAGACCTTGGGTAATGCGGTGATTTTCGCCAGCAGGGGTCACACCCCCATCGCTATAGTAATCACTGATCAACGCACTTCCCCATCCACCGAGATAGCCAAGTGCATCTCCGAAAACGAATCCGCCAGGTTCCTCACCGGAACCAACTGGCGCCCCGGGTCCACCCCAGAATTGGGCCGAGCTAATACCAATTGATATGGCGCCGCCGAACCACTCTCGAAAAGGGCCTTCCGGCGATGAGCCTATGTAAGCTCTGTTCAATGATAATAGCGCGGCCTCTAAAGATGTCGGCGCTCCTGGATTGCAGAGAATGCTTCTTAACTGTTCAACCAACCCCTGTTGGATTGGCGTGAGGGGTGTGAGGCTGGTGATGGCCTCCACCTTGGCATCGAACAGTGAAGAGCGGCTTATCGATGCAATGCGCTCAGCAATGAATTGGGTCATAAGACTGTTGCCCTCCGAGGGTTTATTGCAGCCATTGCAGCTTAATCCTTTCGCTCGGAGCGCGTTACAAAAGTACGCTGCGGCGATTGGCACCTGTGTGCGATAGTTTGAAGCCGTGATTTTCTCATTCCGGTCAAGGAAATATTGCCCGAGAATATCATTGTGCAGCCCGCCCAGCGCGTCCACGGAGATTTGACCAAAAAGGTTAGCGGATTCCGCCCGCGATAATTAGCGCAACAGTCGCAAACCGGATTCCCGGAAATGTATGACCTCATGAAAGCTGTGGATTTATAGCGCCCAACATCGAGCGGTGCGGCAAGGTGTCAGCAACGCTGTCGATATCCTTACCGATATCACCGATAGAATATCGGTCCGGACCGATACGTTAGCGGCACAAGGACGGATCATGAGCAACTATCGCAAGGCCAAGAAGATCCAGAAACTGCGCGAGCTGCGGAACCTAAAGCAGAAGTTCGTTGCCGATCAACTGGGTATTTCACAAAGCAGCTATAGTGCGCTTGAAAGCGGCGAGGTGAGCATTGACGAGGATCGAACCGCAGCACTGGCCAAGTTATTGGGCACTACCCCGGAATGGCTCAACAGTCCCGATGATGTGGAGCTGGTCATGAACCACAACCACGGCAACAATGGCTACAACGTGATCCAGAATCAACAACAACACTTGGTAAGCGAAGACTTTCTGAAGCAGATCACGGAACAGCTCACCACTGTGATAAAGGACCAGAATGAATTGTTGAAAGAGACACAGAAGGACCGGTCGCGGATGCTTGACTTATTGGATCATTGGGCCAGAGCACAGAAGACGCGTAAGTAGCAGCCGACCCACCTCCTCTAACGCCGCTTCTTCTTCTTCCCCAGCGATCGCCGCTGGCGCTCCCGCGCTTCCGCCGCCTTCTTCTTACCGTTGCTGCCAAAGCTCCGCTGCTCGCTTTCGCGCTGGCCTTGTGGTCGCGTTTCGTCCCACTTGCCGGCCTGTGGTGCGATGTAGGGCTTCGTAGGGTCCGAAGGTCCTGAGGCTGCTGCGCCGATGGCCGCCAGGGCGAGGTCGATGGTGCGCTTGTCCATGTCCACACCGCGCACGGTCACCATCAGTTCATCGCCGAGGCGGATGCGGCGGCCGGTGCGCTGGCCGACCACGGTGTACTTCGTCTGGTCGAACTTGTAAGCGTCGCCGGGGATATCGCGCAGGCTGATCATGCCTTCGCACTTGTTGGCGCGCAGCTCCACGTAGATGCCCCAGTTCGTGAGCCCGCTCACGATGCCCTCGAAGGTCTGACCGATACGCTGTAGCAGGTATTCGGCCTGCTTGTACTTGATGCTGGCGCGTTCGGCATCGGCGGCACGTTTCTCCTGCTGCGAGCTATGCACGCAACTCGTCTCGAGCGTCGCCTTGTCCAGCGGTTTGCCGTGCGAGAGGTAATGCGCCATGGCCCGGTGCACCAGCAGGTCCGGGTAGCGGCGGATGGGGGAGGTGAAGTGGGTGTAGTGCTCGAAGCCCAGGCCGTAGTGCCCGATGTTGTCCGTGCTGTAGATCGCCTTCGCCATGGTGCGGATGGTGATCTGCTTGATGATGTTCTCCTCCTCCTTGCCCTTGATGGTCTGCAGCAGGCGGTTGATCGCGTGCGGCAGGTCCTCTTCCGTGTGTGATGGTGAGCGTGTGTCCGAAGCTCTTCGCCAATGAACGCAGCTGCTCCACTTTTTCCGGATCGGGCGTGTCGTGTATGCGGTAGACGAACGGATGCACGCCGCCCTTTTTCAAGCGTACCCACCCATGCGGCCACGCGCTTGTTGGCCAGCAGCATGAACTCCTCGATCAGCCAGTTGGCCGACCCCATCACCTTCTCGTACACGCTCGATCGGACGGCCCTTCTCATCCAGCTTGAACTTCACTTCGTTGCCACCGATCTCCAGCGCGCCGTTGTCCATGCGGTGCCTTGCGGAGCACCTGGGCCAGCTTGTGCAGCGTGAGCACCTCGTGCTTGAACTGCGCATCATCGGGCGCCTTGCCGTCGATGATCGCCTGTGCATCGGCATAGGCGAAACGCTGCTGCGAGCGCATGATCGGTGCGGCCGAACCACTCGTCCTTGATCTGCGCCTGATCGTCCACTTCGAAGATGGCCAGAAGGAAAGCTTGTCCGTATTCGGGTTCAGCGAACACAGGTCGTTGCTGAGCTTTTCGGGCAGCATGGGCACCACGCGATCCACGAGGTACACGCTGGTGGCGCGGGCTGCGGCCTCCATGTCGACCACGGTGCCGGGGCGCACGTAGTGGCTTACGTCGGCGATGTGCACGCCCACCTCCCAGTTGCCGTTCTCCAGTTTGCGCAGGCTCAGCGCATCATCCAGGTCCTTCGCATCATCGGGGTCGATGGTGAGCGTGGGGATCTGACGCACATCGCGCCGCTTCTTGATCTCCTCCGGCGTGCAGCCGTTGGGGATCTCCTCGCTGGCCTGCACCACGCTCTCGGGGAACTCCAGCGGCAGGCCGAATTCCGCGAGGATGGCGTGCATCTCCACGTTGTGCTCGCCGGCGCGGCCGAGTATGCGCTTCACGAAGGCCGCGGGGCATGTCGCGGCTGTCCTTCCATTCGCCCAGGCCCGACGATCGCCTTGTCGCCCTCGTTGGCGCCGTTGGCATCCGCCGGTGGGAATGAAGAAGGGCTTCTGCACCTTCTGGTCGTCGCTCACCAGGATCAAGCGGCCCTGGTGCTGTGCATCAACGCCTACGAATTCGGTACGGCGGCGCTCGAGCACGCGCAACACCTTGCCCTCCAGCTTGTCGCCGCGGCTGCCGCTGATGCGCACCTCCACCTTGTCGCCATGCAGGGCCATGCCCACATCGCGGCCGTGGACGTACACATCCTCGCTTGCCCGGCCTCCCAACCGCACATATCCCGCGCCGCTGGCGATGATGTCGATGGTGCCCTCGGCCTCATCGCGTTCTTGGGTGCTCTGGTAGCGTCCCTTTTTTCCGCTCTTCACGTGTCCTTTTTCTTGAAGTGCATTCCAACGCATCATAAACGAGGTACCGCTAGCCCTTTTCCTTGTAGCCCAGCTGGAGGGCGAGTTGCTGGCTGGTGATCCCCGCATGGCCGCTTTTCCGCACGGCCGCCAGCACGGCTTGTTCAACGGCGCCTGGTTTGGGGTGTTTGTCCTCGTAGGGGGCCACAGTTGGAAAGTGGTTCCGCCTTGGCCCAGTTCATGCTCGGCGCAGGGAGCGAAGGTGCGCACAAAGCGTCCAGGCCCCCCTAACCCGTTCACCAACAGGTGTTGAAAACCGACCAAGATCATTACATTCGCAGCCCTTTTCGCCCCCCTTCACCCGCCCACCGGGGTCTGAATGTCGGCGCGAACGGACCACGACCCATGCCTCCCCAGCAGGAATCCATCAAGATCTTCGGCGGCACCGCCTCGAAGCACCTGGCCGAGCAGATCGCCGAGCCAGCGGGGAGCGCTTGGGTGAAGTGGTGCTGAACCGCTTCAGCGACGGGGAGTTCCAGCCCAGCTTCGAGGAGACCGTTCGGGGCGATGTGGTGTACATCGTGCAAAGCACCTTCCCGCCGAGCGACAATCTGTTCGAGCTGCTGATGATGGTGGATGCCGCCAAGCGCGCCAGCGCCAAACGCATCGTGGCGGTGATGCCCTACTTCGGCTTCGCCCGGCAGGACCGCAAGGACAAGCCCCGCGTGAGCATCGGCGCGAAGCTGGTGGCCAACATGCTCACCGCCGCCGGCGTGGACCGCATCATGACCATGGACCTGCATGCCGACCAGATCCAGGGCTTCTTCGAAGTGCCCGTGGACCACTTGTTCGCCAGCAGCATCTTCGTTCCCGTACATCAAGTCAGCTGAACCTGCCCAACCTGCTGATGGTGGCGCCCGATACCGGCGGCACCAAGCGCGCCAACGCCTACGCCAAGCACCTGGGCGTGGACATCGCGATCTGCTACAAGCAGCGCAAGGTGGCCAACCAGATCGAGAAGATGACCGTGATCGGCGACGTGAGCGGTCAAGCGATGTGATGCTCGTGGATGACATGGTGGATACGGCCGGCACCCTGACCAAGGCCGCCGACATGATGATGGAGCAAGGCGCCACCAGCGTGCGCGCCGTGTGCACACACCCCGTGCTCAGCGGCGAGGCCTGCACCCGCATCGAGGCAGCGCGCTCACCTCGCTCATCGTTACGGACACCATTCCCATCTCTGCCGAAAAGTTCGCGCAGACCACCAAGATCCAACAGCTCAGCACAGCCCCGCTCTTCGGCAACGTGATCCAGCGCGTTCGGGCCCACGAGAGCATCAGCAGCCACTTCATCATCGCCTGACAAAGACCAGGCGCCAAGCCAACAGACAACAACGACGACCATGAAAAAGGTAGAACTCACCGCCACCAAGCGCGCCATCCAAGGGACCAAGGGCGCCACCACCGAACGCCGCGCCAAGCGCGTGCCTTGCGTGCTTTATGGTGGTTCCAACACCGTGCACTTCAGCGTGGACGAGCCCGCCCTGCGCAAGCTGGTGGTCACCTCCGAGTCCTACCGCATCGAGCTGAACATCGATGGCGAAAAGCGTATGGCCCTGCTGCACGACAAGCAGTTCCATCCCGTTTCGGATGCCATCCTCCACTGCGATTTCATGGAGATGGCCGAGAACAAGGAGGCCCGCGTGAGCCTCGCTGTGAAACTGAAGGGACAGCCTGCCGGCGTTCGCAAAGGCGGCATCCTCAGCCAGCCCCTGCGCAAGATGCGCGTGAAGGGTCTGCCCGGCGTACTGCCCGAGCACATCGAAGTGGACATCTCCAACATGGAGGTGAACGACAGCATCCACGTGAGCGACCTCAAGTTCCCCGGCCTCACCATCGGCGAGAAAGGGACGGATGTGGTGGCCAGCGTGAAGATGGCGAAGAAGGAAGAGGTGGCCGCCGTGGCCGCTCCTGTCAGCACCGCCACACCCGCTGCCGGTGCCGCCGCTCCTGCCGCCGCAGCCGACGCCAAGAAGGGCGAGCCCGCCAAGGCCGCTGCCAAACCCGCTGCCAAGAAGTAAGCCCTGAGGGCCTTCGCATCGGTCATTGCATAGGCGCGGATGAAGTACCTGATCGTCGGCCTGGGAAACCCGGGTCCCGAGTACGCGAACACCCGCCACAATATCGGATTCAACGTGTTGGACGCCCTTGCCGGGGCGTCCAACATCGTTTTTACCCCCGACCGATACGCCGAGGTGGCCGTATTGCGCCACAAGGGCCGCACCTTCGTGTGCATCAAGCCGCAGACCTTCATGAACCTCAGCGGCAAGGCCGTGCGGTACTGGATGGAGCAGGAGAAGATCATCTCCGAACGCGTGCTGGTGATCACGGACGACCTGGCCCTGCCCTTCGGCAAGATCCGCCTGCGCGCCAGTGGCAGCGCCGGCGGGCACAATGGCCTCGCCAGCATCATCGAGCTGATCGGTACCGAGACATTCCCGCGGTTGCGCTTCGGCATCGGCAGTGAGTTCGGTCGCGGCAGGCAGGCCGATTATGTGCTCAGTCCCTGGTCAAAGGACGAGGCCGTTGCCCTGCCCGAGCGCATCAAGCTCTGTTGCGATGCCACTCTGGACTTCGGGCTCATGGGCATCGGCCACGCCATGAACACCTTCAACACGCGCTGAACAGCACACCGCTCCAGCGCGTTACATTTGGACAACAACATAAACGAGATGCTATCCAAGAAGATCGAAGCCGCATTGAATGATCAGATCGGCATTGAGGCCAGCAGCAGCCAGGCCTATCTGGCCATGGCCAGCTGGGCGGAAACCAGTGGCCTCAGCGGCACGGCGGCCTTCCTGTATCGCCACAGTGACGAGGAGCGCGTGCACATGCTGAAGCTGATCAAGTTCGTGAACGACCGCGGCGGCAAGGCGATCATCCCTGCGCTGAAACAACCGCTCAAGGAATACAAAGGCATCGCCAACATCTTCCAGACGCTGCTGGAGCATGAGACCGGCGTTACGGCCTCCATCAACCATGTGGTGGACCTGTGCCTGAAGGAAAAGGATTACACCACGCACAATTTCATGCAGTGGTACGTGAGCGAGCAGATCGAGGAGGAGACCCTGGCACGCACACTGATCGACAAGTTGAACCTGATCGGATCCGACAAGGGAGGTATGTACCTCTTCGATCGCGATCTGCAGGCGCTCACCAGCGCGCCAGGAGCGAAGGGCTGATCACCAACGCCAATCGCCCTGCAGGCGAAGTTTGTCCTCCAGTCCGGCAGTGATCAACAGTTGCTGCAGTTCCGCGCTTAGGAAGTGGCCCGGTAGTGGGCCTCCATTGGCCAGCTCCCAGATGAGCTGCCCGGTGCGACGCACGTTGCCCACCATCGCCTGCGGATCCACGAGATGGATGTCGTCGCAGCTGGAATGGTAGCAGCCATATACGTGGTTGCCCAGGTCGCTGATCGGTGCGATCACCGGCACACCCTCCAACATGAACGGCTGATGATCGCTGTGCAGGCCCGGGCCCGTGCTGAAGTTGGCCGCAAAGCTCGTGTCCGCCTCGTGCATCCAGTCCTGTAGATCGCTCACCCGTTCACGCAGCGCCTCGGGACCGAACACATTGAAGCCGCGCGGGTCGCCGCTCATGTCCAGATTGATCATGCATTTCACCTGAGCGAGTTCGCCGGTACGCTTCCATTCGTTCACCAGCGCCGTGCTGCCCAGCAGCCCCTGCTCCTCGCCCATGAACAATACGAAGCGCACTGTCCGCTCCGGATGCAGGTCCAGCGCAGCGAAGCAACGGGCCATGTCCAGCACCGAGAAGGAGCCCAGGCCATTGTCCGTGGCGCCCGTGGCCAGATCCCAGCTGTCCAGGTGCCCGCCCACCACGATCATTTCATCCGGATACTTGGTACCAGGTATTGTGGCGATGACGTTCCGCGCAACGACGGGTGCATTGCTGTTGCGCATGTTGATGGTGACGTGCAGCTGCGGATCACGCGCCGCGCGCTCGCGGAGCATGTTGCCATCCTCGCCGCTGATGCACGCGGCCGGAATGGCGATGGGTTGACTCGTCACCGAGGCGGTGCCGGTGAGCAGCACATGCCCGTCCACATGGTTCACGAACAGCACACCGGCCGCACCACGTGCGATGGCCAGCGCCGTCTTCTCGCTGCGATGCAGGTTCTCCGAGCTGCCCACGGCGCCGACCAACTGCAGATTGATCAACGCTATGCGTCCGCGGATGCGCTCTCCAGCGCGAGCCGCATCGGCTGCGAGTCCGTTCCCCAGATCCACGAGCTCGGCGCTCACATGGCTTGAATCGGGCGTCATGGCCAAAGCAACGGAGGGAAGTACCTGGGGCGGTCCATCCGATCCGGTGACCGTTACGCCCACCGAGCGCCGTTGCCAGGCGACCGCCTCGAACGGGAAATACGCGACCTGCTTCAGACCACCGGCGCGGAAAAGACTGTCCGCCGCTCGTTCCGCCTGGGCGCCATTGGTCGTTCCGGTGAGGCGGTGCCCGATGTGCCGCGTGCTCCATTCCAGCCAGGCATACCCCAGCGCTCCGATGCGGGCTTCGTGGTCGATGGCACGCAATATGCTCGTGTCCTGCACCTGACAACGAACATCGCCGTGTGTAAAGAAGATCGGGAGCAGCAACAACCCCAGCCGGAACCTGCCGCTACTTTGACCCCGTAGAGTTCGCATGCATCTGTCCATCAAAGGTCTCAAATCTACGCTCATCAACGCCCCGCGCACGCTGGCCGCAAGGACGGTGGCCGTGGTGATGCTGCCCTTTCTGCTGATGTCGGTCAGTGATCCACGCGAGGCTGATAAGGACACCACGGCCATTGTACAGGCCAGCTACATCTATAACATTGCGAAGCTGGTGGAATGGAAGGACCCGTCCTTGAAGACCGGTCCCTTCATCATCAGCGTTCTGGGCAGCAGCAACCTGTACCAGGAACTGGTGAAGAAGTATTCCGCCAAATCCATCGGCAAGCAGGCGATCGAGGTGCGGAAGCTTGCACGCAGCGCTGAGATCGACAAATGCCACATCCTGTTCGTGGGGCAAAGCGAGCTCTCCTTGCTGCCCGCGATCCTCAAAGGCATCGAAAAGCAAAGCACCTTGCTCATCACCGAATATCCGGATGCCCTGGAGGATGGATCCATCGTGAACTTCGTGCGGGTGAACAACACGGTGAAGTACGAGATCAGCGTGGTGAACGCGCGAAAGCATAAGCTGGAGGTGGGCAGCACCTTGGTGCAACTGGCATACAAAGCGGAAGAATGAACGCGCTCCGCCATATCATCCTGCTCCTGGCCACCGCCTTCCTGGTCCAGGCCTCGCACGCCCAGAGCGAGGACATGATCGAGGCCAATCGTAAGTACCAGGCCGGCGATCTGGCCGGTGCGCGCACACTGCTGGATAAGGTGGTGAAGCAGCGCGAGAACGCCAAGAGCCCGGAGGCCTGGGTGCTGCGCGGCTTCGTTTACAAGGACCTCTTCAAGGCCGAGCTTCCCGGCACCAGTGCCGATCTGCTGCGCGACGAAGCCCTTACCAGCCTGTTCACCAGCACGGTGGTCGACTCCGCGCGTGAATACCTCCAGAGCAGCACGCAGGCGTATGATTTCCTCTGCAAGACCCTGTTCAACGATGCGGCCCGTGCGTTGAATGAGATGGATGATGCCCGCGCGCTGGCCCTGTACGCGAAATACAAGCAGTGCGTTCTGCGCCTGAACCCCGACCAGGACCTGAAAGCGCGCGATATCGAGTTCAATAACGCCCTCGGCACCGTTTACACGAAGAACTTCAATCGCGATCGGGAGAACATGGCCTGGTTCGACAAGGCCGTGGAGCTGTACAAACAAGTGCTCTCGGTGGACAGCAACAACTACGGGGCGAACTACAACCTGGCCACGCTGTACTATAACCGCGGGGTCTACAACATCCAGCACATCAATGCGGGTACCGAGATACCGGATATCCAGTCGATCCAGGATGCGAGCAAGGAGTTCTTCTCTGCGGCACTGCCGTATATGACGAAGGCGCACACCATGAATCCCAAGCGCAAGGAAACGCTCCTTGGCCTCGAAGGCATTCACTACAGCCTGCAGGATGTGCAGGAAAGCGAGCACTATCGCTTCCTGTACGAACAGCTCGAGCAAGGGACCCCTGGGCCACAAGATCCGCCACAGGACAAGTGACCCTTGCCCATGCGGCTCAGGATGACCATCGGCAGGAGGATCGGGATGGGCTTCGGCCTGTTCATCTTCTTCGCCTTGCTGGTGGTCTTCCTCACCAACCGGTCGCTTGAGCGCAGCCGCGCCATCAACGACCAGATCAACACGGTGTACGGACCGAGCGTGGACGCCCTCGTGCGCCTGCGCAACCTGGTGTTGAACGCGCAGATGCTCACCAAGCACTGGGCGCTCACCGAAAGCCGTACCGACGCGCCGGAGAAAACCTCCCTTGTGGCGCTCACCGACCAGGAGCTGCCGCGCATCATCGACCGCATTGACACACTTACCGGTGGGTGGGAGCGCGAAGAGGTGGCGTTGATGAGCAAGTGCTTTACGGAAATGGACAAGCTCTTCACCATGCAGGACCATATCAAGGCGATCCTGCCCTCGCTGGAGAGCTACAAGGATCCCATGGTCTGGATCGAGCGGGGTGAACTGGCCGAGGACGGCGGTCCACTGGACCTGCAAACACAAAAGGTGCTCGCAGACCTGGATGCGCTGTTGCGCATGCAGGAGACCAAGCGGCAGCAGCTCAGCAACAGCATGATCCGAAGCTTCGACTCGTTGAAGTTCTTCGTGCTTTACCTGGGCACGGGACTTGTGGTCGTAGGCATGGTGGTGGCCTTCCTGATCGTCCGCGGCATCGTGCGCCCCGTGCAGCGACTGCGCGCCATCCTGTTGGCCTTGGGTAAAGGCGTCTTTCCCCGCACCCGCATCGCGTCGCGGAACGACGAGATCGGCGACATGTCCATGGCGCTCGCCGACCTGTTGGATGGGCTGAAGCGTACCACCGAATTCAGCCACGAGCTCGCGGCCGGCAACTTCAAGGCCGACTTCCAACCCCTTAGTGACGAGGATGTGCTGGGACATGCACTCCTGCAAATGCGCACCGAGCTCGGTGAACGCGAGCGCGTGCTGGAGACCAAGGTGCATGAGCGCACCGAAGAGGTAGTGCGACAGAAGGAAGAGGTGGAGCGCCAGAGCCGAAAGGTGGTGGAGCTCTATAAGAACGTCACCGACAGTATCCGCTATGCCAAACGCCTGCAGGAATCCATCCTCCCGCCAGAACGGCGGATCAAGGAACTGCTGCCGGACAGCTTTGTGCTCTTCCGGCCGAAGGATATCGTAAGCGGCGACTTCTATTGGGTGGACAAGGTGAACAACAAGGTGATCTTCGCCGCCGTGGACTGCACCGGACACGGAGTCCCGGGGGCGTTCATGAGCCTCGTGGGGCACAACGGGCTCAACCAAAGCATCAAGGAGCACGGCATCGTGCGCCCCAGTGATGTGCTCCGCGACCTGAACCGCATTTCCTACGAGGCCCTGCACAAGGACCGCGACCAATTCGTACGGGACGGCATGGACATGGCCCTGTGCGCCCTCGACCCGGAGCGGTTGCTGCTGGAGTACGCCGGTGCGAATTGCCCACTTTACCTCGTGCGCGATCGCGAGGTGGTGCAATATTCCCCGGACAAGCGACCTATCGGCGGCTTCGACCTCGGCGATCAGGGCTTCACCGACCACCGCATACAGTTGCGCAAGGGCGATGTGATCTACATCTTCAGCGATGGGTATGCTGACCAGTTCGGCGGTCCGCGCGGCAAGAAGTTCCTTTATCGCCGCTTCCGTGAACTGCTCGTGGAGATACACGACAAACCCATGGACCGCCAGAAGAGCCTACTGCTCGAGTCCTTCAACCAGTGGCGCGGAGCCCAAGAGCAGGTGGACGATATCCTCGTCTTCGGAATGCGGGCCTGAGCCCGACTATCAACGGGCCTTGCCCATCAAACATTCCACGCAGGGGCGTCGGTGTGACCGATCTGTAGTGGGTTCATGCACATCACCGGGATCATCGGTTCGTTCGTGATCACCTCCTGTTCATTGGGCACCCCCAGGACACCGAAGATGCTGTTCTGCAGCATGTTAACAATGGCGATCAGGTCCGCATCCACCTTCACCGCATAGCGTATGATGCCCTTCACCAGATCATCGCTGTCTTCTTCCAGGATATGCGCTTCATGCTCTATCCCGCGTTCGTTGAGGTAGGTATTGGCGAAACGCAAATGGTTAAGAAGTTGGTTGTGGAGGAATTCATCCTTCTCGCTGGGCGTGATCAGGTGCACCTTGCACTTGAAGTACTTGGCCATGTCTCCCACGAGCGTGAGCTTCTGGCGTGATTCGCGCTGAAGGTCCAGTGGCACCACAATGTTCTGGTACCCGCTTGGCTTGATGTTGCGCTCCTGAACCACGATGAACGGCACGCTGCTGTTGGTGATCACCCGCAGCGCGCGGCTGCCCGTGATGAACTGCATGCCCCGCATACCGTGCGTGCCCATGACGATCAACCCTGCGTCGATCTCCGATGCCGTGGTTCCGATATCCTCATAGACCGAACCGATCCGCACCTGCGGGATCACCGGCACTGAAATGCCAACCTGCTTCGCGCGCGCCACCTCCATGTTCAATTTCGTGCGCGCCTCTTCGATGTCCGAGGCATCGTTGACGATGTGAAGCAGGTGGATCTCTGCGCTCATGCGCTCCGCCATCTTGTTGGCGTGGTTCATGGCGCAATCGGCTACTCGCGTGAAATCCGTAGGTACCAGAACTTTCTTCGTGCTATCGTTCGCTTTCATCCGATCGTTCATTCTTTGGGGCGCGGAACATTCATGTACCGCTTCGCGCCGAAGGTCGCGAAGATAGCAGGCCGACCACGGGATGAACGACCGGAATAACCGTAAAGCAAACGACGACGAACGGTTATGAACGCCTGTAAACGCCTACTGACCGGATCGCCGGGTCGGGGCCCCTCACGTTTGCACCGTCGAAACGCCGGAATGGTCCGGCCAAAGACGAAAAAACAACAAGACAATGGAGACGATGGTGAAGAATCGAGTGCAGCTACTGGGCAACCTGGGACGTGATCCCGAGCTGAAGGAGTTCGACGGCGGCAAGCGCCGCCTGCGGATGACGGTGGCCACGAACGAGAAGTTCGAGTACGGCACAGGACAATCCAAGGAGGACACGCAATGGCACAGCGTAGTGGCGTGGGGACGCACCGCTGAGCAGGCCGCAGAGGTGCTGAAGAAAGGCAGCTTCGTCTCCATCGAAGGCCGGCTGGTACATCGCAACTACGAGGACAAGGAAGGCCAGAAGCGCTATGTCACAGAGGTGGTGATGAACCAGTTCCAGATCGTGGAGCGCAAGCCCGAAGTGGCCGCCATGTGAGGCTGACTTGCGGTGTGTAAGGAAAAGGCCGGCCCACAGGAGCCGGCCTTTTTTCGTTCACCGATACAGCGCTCACCGCCGTAGGATCTTGAGCGCCTCCTCCGTTCCACCCGCGCGGATGCGTAGCACGTAACTTCCCGAGGCAAGTGCCGAAAGGTCGAGCACGGCACGTCCCTGTGCCTGAAGGGTGCGCTCGAACACCACACGACCGGTCATGTCCAGTACCGCGAACAATGCTGCGCCCTGCAACGCGTCCCCTTCCACAACAAGCATCTGCTCCACAGGTTGCGGCCAGGCGCTGATCGCGAGCTGCGCCTGTTCGGCAAGGCCTACGCTCACTTCCACGTAATGGCAGGTTGTCGATGAGCAGGTGTCACTGGTGCCTGGTACGGCCATCCAGGCCGTCATGCACACTTGATAGACCCCGGCCTCCGCATAGGTGTGCGTTGGGGCGTAGCCATCGCTCGCGCTTCCATCACCAAAGGTCCATAGGTAATGGGTGAGTTGCGGATGGGCGCTGATCGTGCCGTTGGTGAAGCTCCATACGCCTTGTCCCAGCGGCGTGGGCGTGAACTGCGCCTGCAGCAAACTGTCGCAGAAAGCATTGCCTCCGGAGGTCACCGTCACCAACTGGCAATGGTCGGCGAAGCAACTGTCCTGAGTGTCCGGGTCGATGGTGCCTACGATGAGGCAGATCAAATACGTACCCGGATGATCATACACGTGCCCCGCGTTCGGGCCCGAACCGACCTGGCCATCGCCGAAGAGCCAATCATAGCTCCAGTTGGGGTTGATCACGGTGTTCTGCAGGTTCACCGACAAGCCACCGGGCCAAACCGTGAATCCCGCATTCAGTTCAGCGCAAGGCGAAGTGCCCGCCTCCACACTGATCCACTGGCACACCGTGCTGCTGCACGAGTCCGGCGAGTTGATGGTGTGGATCGTGAGGCAGACCTGGTATTGGCCCGACTGGCTGTACGTATGCAACGGGTTCTGGCCATCGGACTGACCACCGTCGCCGAAGGTCCAGGTATACGTGACCGGCTGCCCATTGGTAATGGAGGTGTTCTGGAAGTGGATGGTGCCCTGGCCGGCGGGTTCCCATACGAAGTGAGCCTGTAGCAAACTGTCGCACGGCATGTCACCGCTTACATATATCCACTGGCAGTGCTCGGCCCAGCAGGTGTCCTGGGCGTCGGGGTTCCAGTACCAGGCGCTGAGGCACACGTGGTACTCGCCCGGTTGCGCGTAAGCGTGCACAGGGTTCATGCCGTCGCCAAGTGCACCATCGCCGAAGCTCCACAGGTAGCCGGTGGCCACTGGGTTGCTGATACCGTAGAATCCTGCCGATCCATTCATCTGGTCAACCCATTGGAAACTCGCCCCGAACGAGCTGTCGCAGGGCGTGGTCACAGGCTCAATGACCACTTCCTGGCACACTGTACTTGTGCATGAGTCCGGAGTGTTCGGAAGCCAGCCGGTAAGACACACCAGGTAGACACCCGGCCCAGGGAACACATGGTTCGGGCTGATCTGATCGCTTGTGGTGCCATCGCCGAAGTCCCATTGGTAGAGCGGCCCGAAGCCGTTCATGGTGGAGCAGTTGTCAAAGAAGAGCGCCGTACCGTTCCCGTTCCACGTGAAGCACGCCTGTACCGTGTCGCACGGATCAGAACCCGCTACCATCACCCAATTGCAGCGATCGGCAAAGCAGGTGTCCTGCGTCTCGGGGTCCCATGCCCACATGGTCAAGCAGGCGTGATAAGCTCCAGGTTCAGCATACGTATGGATGGGATCGGGGCCCAGTGCCTGTAGTGCCATCGCCGAAGTTCCAGAAATAGGAGAAATTGTTCGATGAAACGGCGTTGTTGAACAAGGCGATCTGGCCCTGGACCACCACATCGAATTCGGCATTGAGGCCCTGGCAAGGCGAACCGTCGAAGCTCACCAGCTGGCAGGTGGTCGTGGAGCACGTGTCCTGCGTGCCCGGGATGTATTGCCACACCGTGAGGCAGAGTTCATAGGGTCCCGCACCCGGATACACATGTGTTCCTTGCGGGCCATTGTCCGAATAGGTTCCATCGCCAAAGCTCCACTGCCAGTGCTGTGCGTTACCGTTGCTGGCCGAATAGAAGATCGTGTGCGGCCCACCGTCGGGCACGAACAGGAATTCCGCGCTCAGGCTGTCGCACGGGTCGGTGCCGCCCTGGATCACTACGGTCTGGCAATACTCGTCAACGCAGTTCTCCCAATAGGCGACCAGACAGACCGTGTATACGCCTGGCGCGTTGTATGTGTGGTCGGGGGAAGTCTCCGAGCTGGTGTTGCCATCGCCGAAATGCCAGGTGTATTGCAGGTTGCTGCCCGGCGCGGTGCTGCAGTTCGTGAACATCACGTTCTGCTGGCCCATGGGCATGGCGGAGAAACAGGCGTGAAGGCTGTCGCAGGGGTCCGTTCCGGCGATCACCACCGTATGACAGGTGGTGGTGGTACAGGTGTCCTGCGCACCCTGTATCAGGTATGAAGCAGTAAGACATAGTTCGTATGTCCCGGGCCCGGGATACTCATGCACACCTTGTGGACCGCTGTCCGAGAAGGTGCCATCGCCAAAGCTCCACAGCCAATGGTCCGCATTGGCGTTGTTGGCGGAATAGAAGATCGCATTCGCGCCTCCGCCCAACCCGGATTGGAATTGCGAACCCAAGCTGTCGCACAGGTCGGTCTGTGGAATGAACACTTGCTGGCACATCGTGTCCACGCAGGTGATCAGGCCGCCGCCCTGTATTTCGTAAATGCTGATGGCTGTGAGGCAGGCCGTGTAGCTGCCGGGTTGGGCGTATACATGGCCGGGTTGTTCCGCGTTGCTTCCGCTGCCATCGCCGAAGGTCCAGCTCCAGGTCGTTTGGAACCCCGCGCCGCTGGTGGCGTTGACGAACTGCACTTCATTGGGATACACGTTCGCGGAAAAGACGGCATGCAATCCCGCGCACGGATCCTGCGCGATCGCGGCCGTTGTCAGTGTAAGAGCGGAGAGCAGAGCGGAAAATGGACGCATGGGGGAGTTCGGTTGACGATGTGGAGAGGGGAGGAACGGTGATCGGAGGAGGACGAGCCCGGGGTGCGCATCGTTGCCTACTCGCGTATGATGCGCAAGGATGCCAGATCGGTGATCCGAGCGGACCAGCAGCACGTAAGGTCCAGAGGGTAGCCCCGCTCCGTTCAGCTTCAGCCCTGCATTTCCGGCGACCGCACCTTCGTTCAGCACTCGGCCCAGTGCATCAAACAAGGCTCCAGTCGGGCACCCGGTGCCACGGCCGGCCCATCCACATTCAGCACTTCGCCGAAGGGCATGGGCCATGCGCGCAACGGGGCTTCCTCCGCATGCTCCGGCACGCCGACCGCGGCGGACTGAAGGGTCTCGCAGGCCATGGCGAAGCACTCCTGTTGGGTCTGCGTGTTGAACGCGTTCACCGTAACACAGGCCTGGTATTCGCCGGGTTCGTTGTAGAAATGCACGGTGTTCGGTCCGGACGTGACATCCACCTGGCCATCGCCAAAGTCCCATATCGAGCTCTCGATCTGCAGCGAGTCATTGAACACCACGATGGATGCATCAAAGAAGCTTGGGTGCCGAATGAATTGATGTTCATGGACAAAAAGAGGGAGGTATCGCAGGTGCTGGTGTTCCCGTCCACGAAAATGCGCTCCGCCCTGCCCGCCATGCATAGCGTGGAGGTGTCCAACGTGCTGATCGAATGCGACACGTCATAGGCACCTGGGTACAGGTAGAAATGGGAGGGGTCCGGGCTTAGGTCGATCGCGCCATCGCCGAAGTCCCAGAACTCCACCACTTGCTGACCGCCCGTGCTGCTCGCGTCGTAGAAGGTCATCGCATTGTTGCCGTTCGGTCCCCAGGAAAAACCGCTGAATACCGGGAGCAGACATAGGTCCGATTGACCGCCATGCGGCACTACGGCCCTGGTGGATATGGCGCACGAATTCCGCCACACGGACATGGTCACCGTGTCTATACCCGCTATCGGGTACAAGTGTATGACGCTCGATCCCTGTGCGTCTGAATGCCGTCGACGCTGTGCCAGGTGACACTGTCCGGCCATTGGAAGCTGTGGTCCGTGATGTCCGCGAAGTACATCAGTCCATTTTCCGTACGCCACTCAAGGATGGGACGCACACCACCGCACTGCGCCGAAGCGCCTGCTGCGGACAATGAGAGCAGCCAGGCTGCGGCGAACTTCAAGCGGATATGTGCTGCAACGTTCATGGGGCTTTGCGTTCGCGTTCGGGCAGATCGAACAATAACCGGAAGGCGCCGCCCACTTCGCTCAGCGCGGCAACGGGCACGGTGCCTCCGGATCCCGCAAAGTTGGTGGACCACACGGGTCCTCCGCCCAGTGTGATCGCTTCGGTCAGGTGGAAGTTGATGTCCGCTGCTGCGAACGCACCAACGGACAAACGGAATCGTTCATCCACGGAGCGGTCATCTGCGGAGATGACCAAGGGAGGGTTGGGCGGCAGTTCATCGCCATCGGGCTGCACCGGATCGGGCACAAGTGTTTTGCCCTTGCGCGACAAAGTGGCGGTGATCATCGGCCCCGTGCGAAGTCCCAATGACCATCGACCCAAGCGGCGGCCAAAGCCCAACTCTGGTGCGATGCGCAACTGGGTGTAGGTATTCGTTGCCGTAGTGCGCTCATCGATGCCCGGTTCTGCGATGGTGACGGGGACGATATCCCATGTGTACACGGTCTGTGGTCCGGCCGCCGTGGCGATCCACGTGGTATCCACCGTGGTGGTTGTGTCACCCGCGATCGTCATCGTTCGCAGAAAGCGCGAACGCTGCTGCGATGCGCTCGCCGCCAGGGCCAGGTGCAATCCACTGCGCCAGCGCAGGCCCCCCACCGCGCCGATGCCTTTGCGGTCCAGCCACGTTTCGCTCCGGTTCAGCGCGGCCACCTCTTCCCCGGAGCCGCGCCACGCCCCGCTCACACTTGTCCAGTCGAGCTGAAGGCCGACGAAGATCCGCTTGTTGCGCAGGACGTACGGATCCTCCGGATGTGCTGCTGAGGGTCTCGCTTCGGTCCCCAGCGCGACGGCCATTACACTCGGCAGCGTTCGCATCCAGCGCGCATCACCGATGAAAGCAGCGCCGGCGAAGGGCGCGTTGGAATTTTCGACGTCCATGGTCGGTATTGGGTTGGCGCCATCACGTACCCGCGCTGGCAAACCAGCCTTCGCGTGCGTGTTGGAATTCGATTTGGAAGATGTTCCCGCATCAGCGATACCCGCAGTGAGTGTTGTGTTGGCGTCCGCTGCACGTGATGTTGCGGTGGCTCGCTGTTGATCCGCTGCGATCGTTGAAGGAGGCGCAGATGCCCTACGTGACGTGGTGTTGCGCGCAGCCTCGGTGCTTGCGATGGGTCGGCGTTCATCAGCGCGTGAAGGCATGTTCAGCGAAGCCTCCGATCCCTTCGGCTCCTGACCACTTCCATCTTCATGTGCCTCACCCGGGTTCGTGCCTACTTGGGCCTGCTGTGCCTCTTCCACCTCAGCGGGGTTCTGTGCTTCACGCGTAGCCGCCAACGGCTCAGCCTGCACCGCTGATGTTGGCTCCTCTGCAGCGACAGTGGCTGTTGTCGTTGTATTCCCTGCGGCGCCCTCCTGTGCGGCGAAATACGCGGCACCTCCGCCCAGCAGCAACAATGCCAGCAGCATATAACCCCAGCGGCGGCGCAGCTTCAGCAGTGTGACGTGCGCCCAGTTGCGCTCGCGTACGATGCCCTCCCACACCGCGAGCGGCGGTGTGAACTCGGCATCGCGGAGTCCGCGAGCGAACAGATCATCTATCGGATGTTCCCCTTTCATGTGCATGTGTAACGTCTTGTTGCGCGATGCGTTCCTGCAGCATCCGCCGTGCCTTTGCCAACTGACTGCGCGATGTGCTTTCGCCACAGCCGATCATCTGTGCGATCTCCGCATGATCATACCCCTCGATCGCGTAGAGGTTGAACACCATCCTGTATCCATCAGGCAATTCGCCGATCAGTTTCATCAATTCCTCCTGACCCAGGTGCTCCACGGCCGTGGCCGCCACCGTTCCCTCGGGCATGTGCTCCATGCCGATGCGCTCGTTCTGGAACGCCTTCTTGCGGTAGTGATTGATGCACGTGTGTACCATGATCCTGCGGATCCAGCCCTCCAACGAACCTTCCATGCGGAAGCCGTGCAGCTTGTCGAACACGCGCACAAAACCCTCCTGCATCAGGTCCTGTGCTTCCATCTGGTGGCGGGCATAGCGCAAGCACACGGCGTACATACGTCGTGCGAACCGCCCGTACAGGGTCTCCTGACAACGGCGGTCCTCGCGCTGGCATCCCTCCACCAGCTCGCGTTCGGTCAGCTCACGCAATTCGAAAGGGCCTTATCCGGGAACAAGACAACAAAAGGCCGCAGAATGCTGCCCCGCCCGTGTTCCCTGCCTCAAGATAGGCCAATTCGCTGAGAGGCAAGCAGTTTTCCGGGCTGAATGCCGTTGAACAAATGATTGCCAACGCTTATGAACGCCTACAACCGGGTACTGGCCGGATCCGCTTTTCGGGTCGGGGAATGTTTGCGGCGGAATTCGGGATCAGCCTCGGATGCCAAGAGAAAACCAAGTTCAACCCAAACACAGTACGAACATGAACAAGCTGAATAACAACGTGCGTCTCATCGGTAACCTGGGCTTCGACCCCGAAGTGCGCGAGATCGCCAAAGGCCGCAAGGTGGCCCGAATCTCCGTGGCCACCAACGAGACCTACACGAACACGGAGGGGGAGAAGGTGACGGACACACAGTGGCACACGGTGGTGGCTTGGGGCCGCACGGCCGACCTGGTGCAGCGATTGCTGCGCAAAGGCTCGCCGATCGCCATGGAGGGCCGCCTGGTGCACCGCAGCTACCAGGCCAAGGACGGACTGAAGCGCTATGTAACGGAGATCGTGCTGAACGACTTCCGCCTGATCGGACCCAAGCGCGAGGAATTGCAAGCGGCCGCATAAAAGGCCTTCCTCGTTCAACGGAGCGGCGACCCCACCAGGTCGCCGCTCTTGCATTGTGCCCGACCCGGAGCACCTTTGTCCACAGGGAAGAGACCACGGCCGCCCCGCGACGCAAACGAAGCTGGAGCAAATGCCTGCTCGTGCTGGTGCATCTGCAGGGCCAGGGGCCGCCGGTAACCCGTGTAAGCATACGCAGCGGCACAACCGAAGAGCTCAGGGGCGCAAAAGGCCGGTAGGGCTACAAGGTCGTTTACGACGCCCCGCCGGAGTAAGGGGCTTAGCGTGGTGGCTTGGCGCTTTGCCAGTTCATTCGCCCCGGGCATTTGAACCAATCCCCAGGACGTTTACATTTGCCGTCCCTTTCGACAAGGGTACCTTCCCTGGTAGCTCAGCTGGTTAGAGCACATGACTGTTAATCATGGGGTCGCTGGTTCAAGTCCAGCCCGGGGAGCAACAAGGAGGCCGTCTCGGTTGAGGCGGCTTCTTCATTTTCCGCCGTGTCGCTGTGCATTGCTTCATCTTTGTCCTCACCAACCCATCACTTTCCCCCGCCCATGCAACTCGTTACCGTAGGAACCGTCGCCTTTGACCGCATTGAAACCCCGTTCGGAAAGGCCGACAAAGTGGTGGGTGGTGCAGCCACCTACATCTCCCTGGCGGCCTCCTTCTTCCTGGAGAAGCTCGGCCTGGTGAGCGTGGTGGGCGATGACTTCCCCGTGGAAATGATGAGCGCATGCAGCAACGCGGCATCGACCTCGCGGGACTGGAGATCCTGAAGGGCAAGGAGAGCTTCTTCTGGGCCGGGCGCTACCACTACGACATGAACAACGCGCGACACGCTGGAGACGCGCCTGAACGTGTTGCTGGACCTGGACCCCACGCTGCCCGAGCATTTCAAGCCCGCGCCCTACGTCATGCTCGGCAACCTGGACCCCAAGGTGCAGGCCAAGGTGCTGGACCAGGTGACCGATCCCGCCCTCGTGGTGATGGACACCATGAACTTCTGGATGGACAGCTCCATGGACGAGCTGAAGAAGGTGATCGCCCGCGTGGACATCCTCACCATCAACGACGCAGAGGCGCGCCAGCTTAGCGGTGAGCATTCGCTGGTGAAGGCCGCGAACAAGATCCTGGCCATGGGCCCCAAGTATCTGGTCGTGAAGAAGGGCGAACATGGAGCGCTGTTGTTCGGTGAGGACCGTGTGTTCTTTGCGCCGGCACTGCCGCTGGAGGACATCATCGACCCCACGGGCGCCGGCGACACCTTCGCAGGTGGCTTCATCGGCTACCTCGCGCGTACGCAGGACCACAGCTTCGACAACCTGAAGCGCGCCATCATCGTGGGCAGCGCCCTGGCCAGCTTCTGCTGCGAGAAGTTCGGTGTGCAGCGCCTGCTGGAGATCAGCCGCGAGGACATCGACCAGCGCGTGCAGCAGTTCGTTGATCTGGTGGACTTCGATATTGAGCTGGTGGAGGAGTAGGGTCAACGGTCGGTTCGGAACTCGACGAGATTATCGACCTGATCTTCGCCAGAAACTGCACCGAGGGAGCGCGCAGCCTTCATGTTGACCGGACCATGCGACTTCACACAGAATGGCTAAGTGCGCCGAACGTTCGAACGAGCAGGCCGCAGCTCGTGATCGGTACGCCTTCAGGTAGTTGAACAATTGCGCTTCTTCCACTGAGACATGATGGATCTGTATGGCCTTGAGCTCCACGATGATCGAACCATCGGCCAGATGAAGTCTGCTCGATAAAGACAATCAAGCGGTACGGCTCTTTGCTATAGCGATGGCGAGCACGTCATGACGCTCGCCGTTCGAAGGGGATGCCGCGATCACCAGAGCATCCCTGGCTAATGCTTCATTGATGGGAACTTGGCCAGAAAACATCGGACCCAACTTCTTGATGCACCTCCATTACCGACCCTATGATCGAATGAGGTTTCGGAGTCCGTTTTTCGATGCCGAAACCTGAATTCATCGGCGAAATCTGCGCAATCTGCTCGTTCCCCTCAGAAGCTCACCAACAACTGTCCCTTCTCCACGGCGGACTTTTCCTGCGCGTGGATCTTGCTCACCGGCCTCGCCGGGGCACTTGATCACATTCTCCATCTTCATCGCTTCGAGGATGAGCATGGGATCGTTCTTCTTCACGGCATCGCCCTCCTTCACCAGCAGCTTCAGTACCAAGCCGGGCATGGGCGCCTTGATCTCCTTCACCACCACGGTCATGGCCTTGTCCAGCCCCAGCTCGTGCATCAGGTGCGCCTGCTCATCCTCGAGCTGCACGGTGTAGGTGTGCGCGCCGATGCGCATGCGAACGGTCCTGTTCTCCATGATCCTCCTTCAGCACCAGCACACGGTGGCTGCGACCATTGACCACCAGGCTGTACTGGCCTGGCCCGCTCTTCACCAGGTCGGCACCAGCGTTCCTGGGCAGTGACCATGGCGCGTTCGGCGTGGCGCGTTCCAATACGAGCGGCTCCTTGCCGGCGTTAACGGTTGCGTAGAGTTTGGCCATCAGGAGGCCGAAAATAGTCCTTCCCCCTCGCCCAGCCGCTCATACACCTCATCCGCCGGCAGCTCGGGCTGTTCACGCGCAGCCACAGCGAGGCGATCACACAGTTCGTTCTGCGGATGTCCGTTGTGTCCGCGGATCCAGTGGAAGCGCACGTGATGCTGGCGGTAGATCGCGAGGAAGCGTTTCCATAGGTCGGGATTCTTCTTCTTCGCGAAGTTCTTCTTCTCCCAATCGAACACCCAGCCCTTCTCCACGCTGTCCACCACGTATTTGCTGTCGCTCACCACAGTGACCTCCGTGCCGGGTTTCCTCAGCGCTTCCAACGCCACGATCACGGCGAGCAGTTCCATGCGGTTGTTGGTGGTGCGCCGAAAGCCGCCCCATAGCTCGCGGCGGAACTTACCCGCCTCCAACACGGCTCCGTATCCGCCCGGACCAGGATTGCCACTGGCTGCGCCGTCGGTGTACACGGTGACCTTCATGGTGTGATATGCGGAAACAAGTACGTGATGTTCCCCGCGAACAACTTGATGCTGATCGCGAGCAGGATGATGCCGAAGGCCTTGCGCAAGACGATCGAATCCAACGCGCCCCAGCAATCGCTCGATGCGACCTGTGAGCATCAGCACAAGCAGCACGGGGATCATATTGAGCAGAATGGCGGCGAGGATGTTCACCGTTTCGAACTCCGCGCGCAGCGAGAGGATGGTGGTGATGGTGCCGGCGCCGGCAATGACCGGAAAAGCGAGCGGCACCACGCTGTACACCTTCGGATCATCGCTCGGAAGCCCGGGTGCCGAGGTATCCTCCTTGAACAAGCGCACACCCAGGATCATCTCCAGCGCGATGAAGAAGAGCACCAGCGACCCGGCCACGGCGAAGGACCGCACGTCAACGCCCACGAAACCGAGGATCTTCTCGCCAACGAACAGAAAGACCACCATGATGCCGAGCGACACCAACATAGCCCGCAACGGATAGATCTTCCCGGTCTTCTGCCGCACCTGAAGGATCAGCGGAATGCCCCCAACGATGTCGATGACGGCGAAGAGGATCAGGAAGGCCTTACCGATCTGGATGTGGTCCAACATGGTGGGCAAAGGTGAGGGTCGCTAGGTGGTGAGCCACGAGCCGTGAGACACGAGCTTTCAACCGGGCCAAGCTCGCAGCTCGCGGCTATGGGCTCGCAGCCGTCAGAACGTCCTCAACAACCGTCGGATAATGTTCGTGCTCCAGCGCGTGGATCCGTTCGGCAAGCGTGTCCGCGGTGTCGTCCGGCTGCACGGGACATCGGAACTGCGCGATGTGTTCGCCTTCATCATAGCGCTCGTTCACGTAATGGATGGTGATGCCGCTCTCGGTCTCCTTCGCATTGATCACCGCCTCGTGCACATGGTGGCCAAAGAAGCCGCGACCCCCGAACTTCGGCAGTAGCGCCGGATGAATGTTGATGATCCGCCTCGGGAATGCGCGCACCAATTCCGCCGGGATCAAGCGCATGAAGCCGGCAAGCACAAGGATGTCGATGTGCTGTTCCTGCAGCTCGCGCTGCACGCTGCCATCCTTCAACTGGGTGCCATTGAACAAGTACACTGGCACCATCAGGTCCCAGGCGCGTTGGATGACGCCAGCGCCAGGCTTGTCACACCCAATGAGCACCACTTCGGCAACAGCGCTGTTGCGAAAGTGCTCCACCAGTTGCTGGGCGTTCGTGCCCGAACCGGACGCGAGAATGGCAAGGCGTTCCATGCCGCGAAGGTGGTGAACCGATCGTGCCCGATCGTGATCGTTCAATGGCGAAGCCACCATCTTCGCGCCGATGACCCTCGAACACGCCTTCGTCCCCCACAAAGCCCTGCAGCTCACCGAACAGGAGACCGCCGACCGGGCCCGTGCCTTCTTCGAGCTGATGAATAAGCGCCGAAGTGTCCGCCATTTCAGCGGCAAGCCCGTGCCCATGTCCGTGGATCGAAGACCTCGATCCGCACCGCAAGCACCGCTCCCAGTGGCTCCCACAAACAGCCCTGGACCTTCTGCGTGGTCAGCGACCCGGAGATGAAACAGCGCATCCGCGAAGCGGCCGAACGGGAAGAGTTCGAGAACTACAACGGACGCATGCCCGCGGACTGGTTGGTGGACCTCGCTCCGTTAGGTACCGGATGGGAGAAGCCCTACCTGGAGATCGCGCCCCATTTGATCGTGGTGTTCAAACAGGTGTATGAGGTCACTGCCGAGGGCAAACGCCGCAAGCATTATTACGTGGACGAGAGCGTGAGCATTGCCTGTGGATTCCTGCTCGCGGCGGTCCACCAGGCGGGGCTGCTACGCCCTTACCCACACACCCAGCCCGATGAACTTTCTGACCGAACTGCTCGGTCGCCCCGAACATGAGCGTCCTGTGCTGTTGATCCCCGTGGGTTATCCGACCGACCCGTGCCTGGTGCCCGACCTGAAACGGAAGGCATTGCATCAGAATGATGGTGAAGTATTGAGCCCCGAATAAGCCCAAGGACCCCGAAGGCGACATCGTACTACGCAGATAGTCAGGGCCTTGCGTTGCCACAGAGGTGGGTGGTAGGCCGTTGACGCCACAACACCCCTTGCACCTTTGGAAATTGTGCTTCCTTTGCAGCCTCACTAAAACGAACGGACATGTCGGATATCAAGTCAAGGGTCATCGCGATCATCGTGGACAAGCTCGGCGTAGACCAGGGCGAAGTCACACCGGAAGCGAGCTTTACGAACGACCTTGGCGCTGACAGCCTCGATACCGTCGAACTCATCATGGAGTTCGAGAAGGAGTTCAACATCGCGATCCCCGACGACCAGGCCGAGAAGATCCAGACCGTGGGTCAGGCCGTGGACTACGTGGAAAAGAACGCGAAGTAATCCACCCTGCGAATGCAGCTCAGGCGTGTGGTCGTCACTGGTCTGGGCGCGCTAACGCCGCTCGGTAATACCCTAACGGAATACTGGGAGGGTCTGGTGGCGGGCCGCAGCGGAGCTGCGCCCATCACACGGTTCGACGCGGCCAAGTTCAAGACGCAGTTCGCCTGCGAGGTCAAGGGATTCAACCCCGAGGCCTTCATGGACCGCAAAGAGGCCCGCAAAACGGACCCCTATGCGCAATTCGCATTGGTCTGTTCCGATGAAGCGTTGCAGCATAGCGGGCTGTTGACCGACCCGGTGGACCGCGAGCGCATCGGCGTGATCTGGGGCAGCGGCATCGGTGGGCTGAAGACCTTCCAGGACGAGTGCATCGCATTCGGCCGGGGCGACGGAACGCCACGCTTCAACCCCTTCTTCATCCCGAAGATGATCGCGGACAGCGCGGCCGGGCTCATCAGCATGAAGCACACCCTGCACGGGCCGAGTTACGTAACGGCCAGCGCCTGTGCGAGCAGCAACAATGCCATGATCGATGCCTTCAACTACATCCGCCTGGGCACCTGTGTGGCCGTGGTAACGGGTGGTAGCGAAGCGGCGATCTATGAGGCGGGCGTGGGCGGATTCAATGCGCTGCACGCCATGAGCACGCGTAATGATGACCCCACAACGGCTTCGCGCCCGTACGACAAGGACCGCGATGGCTTTGTGCTGGGCGAGGGCGGCGGCGCCGTCATCCTCGAGGACCTGGAACACGCCCTGGCGCGTGGCGCGAAGATCTACGCCGAAGTGGTGGGCGGTGGCATGAGCAGCGACGCTTATCACATCACTGCACCGCATCCTGAAGGCTTGGGCGCGGAATTGTGCATGAAGCACGCCATGCGCGAAGCCGGCCTCGGTGTGAAGGACATCGACTACATCAACACACACGGCACCAGCACGCCCATCGGCGATCCGCAGGAGGTGAAGGCCATCCAGCGCATCTTCGGCGAGGACGCCTACCGCTTGAACATCAGCGCCACCAAGAGCATGACCGGGCACCTGCTCGGCGGTGCCGGCGCGGTGGAGGGCATCGCCGCCATCATGGCCGTGCACACCGGTATCGTACCGCCCACGATCAATCACTTCACGGACGATCCCGAGATCGACAGCCGCTTGAACTTCACGTTCAACACCGCACAGAATCGCACGGTGAACGCGGCCATGAGCAACACCTTCGGGTTCGGCGGCCACAACACGGCCGTGATCTTCCGCAAGTACCCTTCGTGATCCGCTGGCGCGGATCCATCATGAGAACACCGCAGATGGAAAGAGATGAACGCAGAAAGGGCCTCGTCCCCTGCGCGCAGCTGATCCGCGCCCATCATATCGATCTGCGTCATCTGCGTTCCAAACCCTAGCACTGGCGTGTTCTCCGCACTTTTCAGCCGACCGAAGAATCCCGAAGAGCGGAAGATCCGCGCGTGGTGCCGTCAGTACCTCGGCCTTACACCGGGCGACCTTGCATTGTACCGCCAGGCCCTGCGCCACAGCAGTGCCGTGCCCGAGGACCGGCCCGAACTGCCCAACAACGAGCGGCTCGAATTCCTGGGCGATGCCATCCTGGACGCCATCGTGGGCCAGTTCCTCTTCAACAAATATCCCGAGCAGGGTGAAGGATTCCTGACCCGCATGCGCAGCAAACTGGTGAGCCGTCACCAGCTGAACATCCTGGCCAAGCACGTGGAGATCGAGAAGGTGGTGGAGAGCAATGTGGGTCGCGGGCATGAGACCAGTGTGCCGGGCAACGCGTTGGAAGCCTTGATCGGCGCCATCTTCCTCGACAAGGGATTCGACAAGACGAACAAGGCCGTGCTCACCCTCATCCAGGCGCACTTCGACCTGAAAACGGTGGAGCAGGAGGATCGCGACAACAAGAGCCGCCTGCTGGAATGGGGCCAGAAGAAGAAGCGCAAGGTGGAGTTCCACATCAGCGAGGAGAACTCGCGCAGCGGCCGCGGCAAGCTGTACATCGCCGAAGTGCGCATTGACGGGGAGGCCCGGGGCACCGGACGCGGACATAGCAAGAAGAAGGCGGAGCAGGATGCCGCCACCGCCGCCTTCCGTAGCCTGCGCCCGCATGGTGCCCGACCCGAGCGTGGACACGATGCGCGCGAAGAGCGCACCGATCGCCCTGAGCGTGCACGCCGCGGTGGGCGCGGAGGACGTGACCGCGATCGACGCGCGTTGCCGCATCCGGCGCGCCATACCCCACGCGCATTGCCTCCGCACGAGGAGCGCGGCGGTGGAGGTACGCCGCCGGACGGCGAATGATCGGGGGCGCTGCCTCCATCGCTTCTACCTTTACGGCTCCCGCCTGCATTCGCCGTGGCCAAGCACAAACTCGATATGGAACCCGACCCGGAGGTCATGCTCATTGGCATCAGCAGCCACGTGAACGACTACCGGCTCTGCTGGGCGCTCAATCGCTCACTCGGCATCAACCTCACACGGCGCGCCTCCGACATCAACGATATGGGCCCCGAAAAACCCGCGAGCTTTGCGGCATTCGACCACATCGACGATGGATCACAGGCCTCCTACACACTGGTGAATAACCACTGCGCGGACGGTGTACTGCTGAAGGAACATCGTCAATCCGATTATTTCCTATTGGTGGATCAGGCCGCACCGATCACACACGAGGAGCTCATCGAACAGGTGCGCAGGACCGAATTCGTACTCATGGCTTATCCGCTCGACGCGCGCAAGGAACGCGGCGCTCACAAACTTCTTCAATGAACACAGACCCCAAGACCAAGATCGTGGCCACCATCGGCCCGGCCAGCTCCAGTGTTGCCGTACTGCGCGAACTCATGCGCGCCGGCATGGATGTGGCCCGCCTCAACTTCAGCCACGGCAGCTATGACTTCTATCGACAGCTCGTCACCGACATCCGCGAGCTCAATGCGGAAATGGGCATCAGCACCGCCATCCTCGCCGACCTGCAAGGCCCCAAACTGCGCGTGGGCGAAATGGAGAACGGCTCCATCGATGTGCCGGATGACAGTGAGCTGATCATCACCAACGAGCCCATGATGGGCCGGCCCGGCATGGTGAGCACCGTGTACAAGCAGTTCCCGCACGATGTGAAACCCGGCGAATATGTGCTGCTCGACGACGGCAAGCTGCGCCTTCAGGTGGTCGCCACCGACGGCGTGAAGGAGGTGCGTCTGAAGGTGATCAACGGCGGCAAGCTCACCGATAAGAAGGGCATCAATCTGCCCAACACCAAGGTGTCGTTGCCATGCCTTACGGAGAAGGACAAGCAGGACCTGGACTTCGCGCTCTCGCTCGATGTGGATTGGGTGGGCCTGAGCTTCGTGCGCAGCGCGCGTGACATCATCGAGCTCAAAGGCATCATCCGCGCGCAGGACAAGCACGCACGCGTGGTGGCGAAGATCGAAAAGCCCGAGGCACTGCTGGAAATCGACGACATCATCCGCGAAAGCGATGCGCTGATGGTGGCACGCGGTGATCTGGGCGTGGAGATCCCGATGGAAAAAGTGCCGTTGATCCAAAAGGACCTGATCCGCCGCTGCCTCAAGCAGCACCGCCCCTGCATCGTGGCCACGCAGATGATGGAGAGCATGATCACCAGCAGCACGCCCACACGTGCCGAGGTGAACGACGTGGCCAACGCCGTGCTCGATCATGCCGATGCCGTGATGCTCAGCGCCGAGACCAGCGTGGGCAAGAATCCCGTGGAAGTGGTGCGCGTGATGAACCGCATCCTCGCGGAAATGGAAACGGCCGATGGCATGTACGACGTGCCACCGGTGCCGCTCGGCGAGAATGAGCGTTCTGTCACGGACGCCGTGTGCATCGCCGCGGTGGGCCTTACCGACACCATGCCCGTGAAGGCGATCGTGACCATGACACACAGTGGCTACACGGCCTTCAAGATCAGCAGCATGCGGCCGCGTGCCAACATCTACGCCTTCACCAGCAACCCCAGCATCCTGTGCATGTTGAACCTGGTGTGGGGCGTGCGCGCGCACTACTACGACAAGACCGTGAGCACCGACCACACCATCGCCGACATCAAGCACCTGCTGCGCAAACGCGGTCACGTGCAGAAGGGCGACCTGGTGATCAACCTCGCCAGCATGCCCATCGCCGAGAAGGGCATGAGCAACATGCTGAAGTTGAGTCCGGCGTAGTCCGGCCTACCTTGCAGCGTGAACGAACGCGAATGGGACGCTGTAGCAGCCACGTTTGAAGAGGACATCTTCAGCCTGCCCGCGAACGATCGGCTCGGGCTGATCGCCGATCGCGTTCAGCGTTTCGGCGGCAAGGACAAGAGCGCGGCCGACATCGGCTGTGGCATCGGACGTACGCTACCCCTGCTGGCGGCGAGTTTCGGCGAGGTGCATGCCACCGACCTTTCCAACGAATGCCTGGAGGTGGCACGTCGTACTTACGCCCACTATGCGAACATCCAGTACCACCATGGCGACCTCGCGGAATTGGATGAGCCACTGCCCATGGTGGACCTTGCCCTGTGCATCAACGTGCTGCTTACTGCACCGCTCGCACGCAGGCAGGCCATGCTCACCAGCATCGCTTCGGCCATCAAGCCCGGCGGATATCTGTTGATCACCGCGCCCTCGCTTGAATCCGCGCTGTTCGCCACGCATCGGCTGGTGCAGTGGAATATGGCCAAGGGCATGCCGCCCGCCGTGGCGCAGCAGAAGGCAGCGCGCGATGCCAGCAAGCTGGACATGGGCGTGGTGATGGTCGACGGTGTGGCCACCAAACATTACCTGAAGGAGGAGCTGGAGGATGTGCTGCGCAACGAAGGGCTCGTGCCTGTGGAATCGCTGAAGATCGAATACCCCTGGAGCATCGTGTTCCCAGGTGTACCGGACTGGCTCCGCGTGGATCCGCTGCCCTGGAACTGGATGGTGCTGGCGCAGCGTGTGAGCTGATCCTGCCGGGCTACAGAACAACGACGCCCTCGGATGTTCTTCCGAAGGCGCCGTGCTCCACCAAAACCAAAACCTATCCCAAGTGGACAGCGGCTTGTTCGCTCCGCGCCGTGTCCTGGAATAAAACTACGCAGCGCCACAAGCGGAGTATAGCCCGGACCGAGCAACGGAAGGTGTGAACGAGAAAGCGGTAGCTCAGCGAAGTTCGTACACCACGCGCACATCGGAACCCGCGACAGCGAGGTCCTCGGGTAGTGTGGTGCTGATCACGGTGGTGTGCACCATGTCGCCGTGCTCATCGCGCGAAAGCGCTGTGCCAACAATGGTCATCGCCCGGTAGACGGGCACCACATACGGGGAGGTGTGCATCAGGCGGCCTTCTGGAGGTGGATGGGGCGCACGGTGGAGGTCTCGCCGTCCAACACCATCAGGATGAGCTCTTCGCCGCGGACATCCGAAAGCATCACCTCGGTCACCGGGCCTTGCACGGTGCCGGACTTCAGGATGTGGCCGTGTGTGTCGCAGATGTCGAACAGCGCTTCAGCCGTTCCGGGCTCATAATCGAACATGAGCGATCGCTCGATATGATCGATACGGATCTGGATATCGGAAAAGCCCTGTTTTGCCATGGTTCACGGATGTCGGTCCGTTGAACGCGATCGGCCGGATCTGGTTACGCGCACCCTGGCCACGGAACGGTTCGAGGCGGTCAGGTACTTGTGCCTGACCGCCTCGTCCTCAACGTATTCCGCTCAAAAGTTCTGCAGGTCCACCGGACGGATCACCCCGAACCATTTCAGCACGCGCTCGCCGATGCCCGGCGCATCGATATGGCAGATGTAGGTGCCCCCCGCAATGGGTACCTGATAGCTGTTACGCAGGTCCCAATCCAGGTACGTGAGGTCGTTGTCCTTGCGGTATTTGCGGATCAGCGCTCCACTTACGCTGTAGATGCTGATGGTGCAGGTGCGCGGCAGGTTGGTGAACTTCACGCGGTTGTCCAGCCTGGACGTTTCATAGCCGCTGAAGGCGTAGTAGGGGTTGGGCACGATGTTGACCATGTCGAGCGCACTTTCCGCCACCGTGGGCTGCGCGGTCAGGGTGGCATCGCCCCGTGTGCTGAACGCATAGAGGGGCAGGCCGTTGTTGCGCAGCGGCGCGATCGCGGGCGTGTAGCCCGCATAAGGCTGCACGTACCGCTGGTACGGACGCTCCACGTTCAGTTCGATGGTCGCTGTGGTCTCCAGCAGTTCGTGATCCGGCACCAACATCGCGCTGCCCACCCACGCGATCGACCGCCAGACGCGCAGCTTCGGCGCGATACCGCCGGCCATGTTCTGCGCGATGTAAGCCCCTTCATCATACTGCGGCATGGCGTTGGCCGATGCATCCATCCGGCGTGCATTGCGGAACACGAAGATCCAATGCTGACCGCCCACCAATGGCGCACCGAGGTCGGTGGTGAGGCGCGCATCGGGGTTCCAGCGCATGTCGCGCCCGATCGTGCCGCCCCAGAAGCTGTCCTCGCCGAAGCCGATGTTCAATCGCTCGCCCGTGTTGAGGTCCACCGCGTAGCCGGGGAACCAGCCGAAGCCAGTGCCGCTGCCATCCGGATCGCCGTTCTTGTTCACGCTGTCATCATTGCGCAGCTCCAGCTTCTTCACATCCTCCACGAGTGCGGGGTTCTGCTGCATTTCGAACACAGGCGAACGGCTCCACAATTCCTTGTCCGGTGTGATCACGATGCGTACGCTGGGCAGATCACGCAGGTCGGTGTAGCCCAACAGCCCGTATTGGGCTTTGTGCGTGCCCGGCTGGAATTCCTGGTAACCGCACAACACCCACGGTGCCCAGGTGCCGCCCAGCAGCTTCTCATAGCGCTCATCGGGATCAACACCGCCGCGATCGTCATTGGGCGTGGTGTCGGGCAGTGCCGAAAAGCTGGTGCCGCTGCGGATCCAGTTGAAGGGCCCTTCGCCATCCACGTCCGGCACACCGCCCAACCAGGCCTTGGCTGGATCCGCAAAGTGTAAAGTGGCTTCGATCGGCCATTGGTCGATGCGTTGTTCCGCCCCCAAGGTGCCATCCAACTCCACCTCGACCGTATCGGCGTAGTCCTGTCCGATGTTCACGGCAAGGCCCCACTGCAATATCAATTGTTCGTTGGCCACGGCGATCGTCTTGTCGCTCGTTACGCTGTCGCCCGTGGTCGCGTTCACCAGTGTCCAGCGCGCATCATCGAGGTTGGTCGGAACGGAGTCGCGGAAGTACAGTTCGAGATCGGCTTGCGGCACACGCAGGGAATCCACTACGTGCACATCGATGGGGCCGCGACCCGTCTCGTAATGCAACTCCTCCACACGCCAGGGTGCTTCACGCACGATGTCGTGCTCTGTGGTGGTGGTGAAGGAGAGCGGTAGCAGGCTTTGTCCCTGCCCCTCGAGGCGCGTGATCGGCAAGGCATCGCCGAACGCACACTGCATCAGGGTGCCCCCTGCCTCCGGTGATGGGGAGTGCGGTATGCCGGAATAACTGCGGATGCTGCCACCCACCCCACGCCGACTGGCGAGGTAGGGACGAGCCTGGCCCGATCGTGCCGTGGCATCGTAGGTCTGCCAGTTGTTGTGCGCATACGCAATGGCCATGTAGTGGTAGGTGCGGAAGTTCACCAGCCGGGGTTCCGTGGAAGCGAAAAGGTCCTCGGTCACACGGAATGCGTGTTTCACTCCTTTGTTCTCCGCATGTACCATCTCTGTGGGAACGGGAACGCCCATCACGGGATCCACTTCGTAGTTGATCAGGTGCGACACGCCGTCCTCGATGTCGCATTGCACCAACAAACGCGCGCGGTCCACATCGCGCAGCTCACTGGCGGAGACCGTGGCGTCCTTCACCTGGTAGATCTGGTAGCCCTGGAAGCGGTAGTTCCGATCGGCCGTTGTGGGCGGAATGGTCGGATCCTCCTTCTCATAGCCCTCGTTCACGTTGTTGCTGGGCGCGCTGTTCTTCACGTAGAGGATCAGCTCCTGATCAAGTTCCTGCACCAGTAGTTCGGGTGCCACGGGCCCATCGAGGATGCGGAAACAATTGTCGAAGAGCGACTGCGCCTTGTCATCGGCCTGGCGCACGAGCTCCACGCTGGCGTACGGACCTCCACCGGCCGCACGCGCCCATACCACGCCCACGGTGATGTTGTTCTGCGCACCCGGTTCCAGCTTGAACGGCCCCGCGCTCTGCAGGAAGCGCCGGTCCTCCGGTTGATTGCCGGCCGCCTCTTCGGTCCATTCGCAGGCAGGCGCAATGCCACCGGTGGCCCAGTTCAGTGGATCGCTATCGCCCGGGAACATATAGCGGGTGCGCACCGCTTCCGGGTCGTTGGGTGCGTAGCCCGTACCGCAGTAGGTCATCGGTGTGCCATCGCGCCAGGACGCACGCAAGTAGTTGTAATAGTCAGGCGTGTTCTGCGGGTCGCTGTTCGCGCCACTGTTGCCGTTGTTGTGGTAAACGAAAGCGCGCATCCCCAGCCGCTCATTGTCCGGCACGCCGTCGCCGTAGCCAATACCTATTCCCGGGTATACGATACCATCGCTGTCCAGCGCTGCGTACAGGTCGCTGGTCAGCGGATTGTCCATATCGTCATTATCCACATACGGACCTTCGAAGAAGTCCACACCCACCGCCGGTGGTTGTGCACCATAGCCCGGGATGCCATTGTCGTCATCATCCTGGTCGTCGCCATTGTAGGCATAGCCGAGCCCGCGTTGCACATCGCAGCCCACGTAGTCGTCGCCTGCACCGCCGAGGTCCACATCCACCCACTGGCCGAAGTAGGTGTTCGCCAGCGTCTGCGAACCCTGGTTGATCAGCGTGTAGTTGTAGAAGGTCATGTTGTTCACCTCGTCGTTCGTGCTGAACGCGAAAGCCTGCGCGCGGATCTCCATGCCGATCGGCTGCCCTCCGCTCTCGGTGTGCGCATTGCCCTTGTCGTTGAACACCCACCAGATGTTCTCGTCGCCGAAGAGCGGTACGGCCCGTTCGCGATCGCGTTGCCGGCAGTCGTCCACGAAGTCGCCCAGCTCGTATCCCGGATAGTCGCCTTGCGCCGGGTTATATTCCCCATCTGGATCGAATTCGCCGAAGGGTGCGAGGTAGTGGTCCTGTCGCTCGCCTGCATCGCCGTGTGCAGGCCATTCGAGAAAACTCGTGGGGATGGTATAACCCGGATACTCGACGCTTACCTCGCAATCGGGATCCAGCATACAGCGGTAGTAGGCCTCGTGGCGCAGCGCGTCCTGGCGGCGGGTCTTCCAGGCACGGTCGTATTGGCTGCAAACGGTGCTGTTGGTGCTTGCGTCGTTGTCTCCACCCGGCACAAAGTCGGTGAGCGGACCGGGCCAGAAGTCGTTGCCCCTGGCGCGGAACTGCACGGCGGCGAGCTTCAGGTTGTTGCCCGCGCCGATACCGCCGAGCCACAACGAGCCCGCGTAGATGGCATCGGGACCACTGCGGTCGGGTGTGCGCGGGATCTCATACGCAGGTGCGCTCAATGCGCGGTCCTGCCACATGTTGCCCCCCGTTTCGATGCGGGCGCGCACATTGTTCAGGTCCAGTTCGATGGAATACGTTGCAGGGAAACAACCACTGGCCTTGGCAGCATGGCCGGGTGTTACGGGTCGAGCGCCCTTGTTGGTAACGGGGCCCCGGGCAAGGGCCGATTGAGCAGCAGCGATAAGAAGGAGCAGGAGTGTAGTTCTGGTCTTCGTTGTTGCGAAGACGTGCATGGTGGGGGGGATCAGCGGTTCATGGTACGTGACGTTTTTCGGACTGAAGATCCGCAGCGCGCCCCGATCCGAGCGGATATAGGGCAGCGCTGCGGACCGTGCTCAGTTGCCCTGGTCGTTGAAGATCCAGATGCTTTCGCGGGTGTTGAAGTTCATCATCGCAACAAGGGGTTTTAGGATGATCACAGCATGAAACTATTCCAACCACACACCCCGCATCAGCGGCCGAACGAGCAACGGTCTCGTGAGATGAGGGAACGGAAGGGAGCCAGTCGGCAGTCGGCAGGCGCAGTTGGCAGCAATGCCTCCCGACTCCGCCGGGACCTGCGGCGCACCCCTGTCCTGCTCCTGCCACTGCCCTGGACTTACCTTCGACCCGATGCAACCCCCACGCCTACGCGCCCTGCTGGTGGACGATGAGGAGCTCGCGCGCGAGAACCTGCGCATGATGCTCGCTGACGAGTGCCCCGAGGTGCAGGTGGTGGGAACGGCCGATGGCGCCCAAAGCGCACGGCAGCGCATCGCCGAACTGGACCCCGATCTGCTCTTCCTCGACATCCGCATGCCCAGCGGCACCGAAGGGCTCGACCTGCTGGAGGCCATGCCCGATGCGCGCTTCATGGTGGTCTTCGTCACCGCGTTCAAGGACTACGCCGTGCAGGCCTTCCACAGCAACGCCGTGGATTATGTACTGAAGCCGATCGACCCTGACGAGCTGCGCGCGGCGGTGAACAAAGCCCTGCGGCGCTGGGAGCTCATGCGCCACACGAATGATGAAGGCCTGCGCTACCGCGAGGACCTCAACGAAGCTGTGCGCACGATCAAGCAGCACGGCGCATCGCCACGACTTGCCGTGGACCACGCGAAAGGCTTCAAGCTCTTTGAGCCGCATACCATCGCACACCTCGAGGCCGATGGCAATTGCACGCTGCTGCACTTCACCGACGGCAGCCGCTACCTGGATACGCGTACGCTGAAGGTTTACGAGGACATGCTCGATCCGCTGCAGTTCCTGCGCGTGCACCGTTCGCACCTCATCAACATCGAACAACTGCGTGAGTACCTCCGAGACGATGGGCATTGGGCGGTGATGAAGGACGGCGCGCGGATCCCCATTGCGCGGGAGCGCGTGCAGGCGTTCGTAGAGGCGACGCGGGGTTAGGGCTTCGCTCCCCGTTCGCTCCCCCGATCCAACGATCCGCTCAACGGTGCCCCTGCGCATGCAGCATCCGCCGTTACTTTTCCACAAAGCCCCTCGCCATGCCCCTTCGCGCCCTGATCGTCGATGATGAGTCCGATGCCCGGGAGAACCTGCGCATCATGTTGGAGGACAACTGCCCCGATGTGCAGGTGGTGGCGCAGGCCGGCAGCGCCGAACAGGCCCGCACGATGATCGAGGAGTTCAAACCGCAGGTGCTGTTCCTCGACATCAAGATGCCCGGCGAGGACGGCTTTTCGCTGCTACGCTCCGTGGCGCATCTGGAACTTCCTGTCGTCTTCACCACGGCGTATGACGAGTTCGCGTTGCAGGCCTTCAAGCAGAACGCGCTCGATTACCTCGAGAAGCCCATCGACCCCGAAGAGCTGAAGCGCGCGGTGAAGAAGCTTGCCAAACTTTCAGGCGATCCCGCTGCCGGTGCACAACACGTGAGCGCATTGGAAGCGTTGATGAACGACCCCGGCTCGCCGTTGAGCACCCGCGTGGCCGTGCCCAGCCGCGACGGGCTGGTGCTGATCAAACACGAGGACATCCTGTACCTCGAAGCAAGCGACAGCTACACCACGGTGTTCACACGCGACGGAAAGAAGGTGATCAGCAGCAAGCACATCCGTGTGTTCGAGACCAACCTCGACCCGAAGAAGTTCTTCCGCGTGCACAAGAGCTACATCATCAACCTGGAGCATCTGAAGGGCTTCAGCCGCGGCGAAGGCAACATGGCCATGCTGGACAGCGGTTCGCTGATCCCCGTGAGCCGCCGCCGCCTGCCCGATTTTTTGTCGATGATCAACACCTTTTGAATGCGAGCGTTGCGCAGCGTCTGCATCCTTCTCGCCGTGTGTACGGGAGGTGCGCGTGCGCAACAGTTCGGCTTCACGCAGTACACACCGAAGGAGGGCCTTGCGCAGAGCCAGGTGCGCGCCATAGCGCAGGATGCGCAGGGCTATCTGTGGCTCGGCACACTGGGAGGTGCCAGCCGGTTCGATGGTCATGATTTCACCAACTACGCGTTGCAGGAAGGCCTGCCCGATGCGCAGGTGAACGCCTTGCTGAGCGCGCGCAACGGCACCCTGTGGTTGGGCGCAGGCGATGCGTTGGTGGCCTTCGAAGGTCGCGGCTCGCGTGTGGTGAAGCTCTCGGGTAATGTGCGCGAAGCGCGCATCCTCGCGCTTGCGGAACTGCCGGATGGCGACCTGCTCATCGGCACCGACGGTGCGGGCCTGTTGCGACTGCATGGCGATACTGCCCGGGCGCTCGAAGGCTTTCCGTCCGATACCGCATCCACGGTAAGGGCTCTGTTCGTGCTACCGGATGGTGATGTGATCATCGGTTCGCGTGCCGGTGCATACACGTGGCGCAGCGGCCATTGCACGCCCATTCCCCTCGGCGAAGGCGTGGAGAACATCAGCGCCATTGCACAGGATCGCACAGGGACCTTGTGGTTCGGCACTTTCCGCGATGGACTGTATGGTCTGACGACAACCAGTGAACTGCTGAACTACGACGAGTCCACCGGCCTGTTGCAGAGCAACGTGCGGGCCTTGCTCGTGGACGCACGCGATCGCTTGTGGGTGGGCGGCAAGTTCGGCGTGAACGTACTGGACAAAGGGAGGATGCGGTCGTACACGGTGCACCAAGGTCTGCCGAACGACAACGTGTGGTGCCTTTTCATGGATAGCGAACAGGGCATCTGGATCGGCACCGATGGCGCGGGTGTGATGCGCTTTGCCGGCGACCGTTTCGTGACCCTCACCACCAAGGATGGCCTGTGCAGCGACCTGGTGATGGCCATGGTGGCCGATCATCGTGGTGATCTATGGCTCGGCACATATGGAAATGGTGTCTGCCGCAGGGACGGTATGGCCATGTTGAGCACGGCGGACGGACTGCCGAACAACACCATCTGGTGCGCGCTCGCCGCGCCCGACAGCTCGCTCTGGTTCGGCACCACCAATGGACTGGTGCACCTGCGCAACGGCGTGGTGGTGCCGCTCGACAGCACGCGCAACCTGCCCGATACCCGTGTGCTGGCCCTGCACCGCGATGCCGACGGCACCATCTGGTGCGGCACCCGCGAAGGGCTCGCCATACTTCCCCCGCACGGACCCCTGCGTATGATCACCAAGGATGAACGCACCTTGCTGCGCTCCGTCCGCGCCATCGTGGAGAACGGCGATGACCACTTACTGGCCACCGACCTGGGTGTGGTGCGCATGATGCCCGGCCGAACGGAACGCTGGACCTCGGTGGAAGGTTTGTGCGACAACACGGTGCACTGCCTGCTGGTGGACCAGCGGAAGCGCACGTGGATCGGCACCACCAACGGGCTCGCCTGTCACGATGGTCAGCGGCTCATCAACCTGCGCCTGGGCACGGACTTCGGTTCCAACTACATCGACCTGTTGCTGGCCGGCGAGAGCGGCACCATCTGGGCCGGCACCAACAACGGCCTCTTCCTGTTCCATCCGGACAGTCTGTTGCTGCGACCCAATGAACAAGGAACACTTCACCGCCGTGGATGGACTGGGCGGTGTGGAGTGCAACCTGAACGCCGGCTTCCGCGATGCGGCCGGACGGCTGTTCTTCGGCACCAACGCCGGCCTGGTGCTGCACGACCCGTCACGCGGACCTGCGGTGATCCAACGTGCGCCGTGTGTGGCCCGCCTGGTCGGCCTGCGTTCGTTCATGCTGCCATCGGATTGGCGCAACCAGTGCGACAGCGTGGACCGGCGCACCGGCCTGCCCGTGGAGCTGCGACTGGCCTACCGCAAGAACCACGTGACCTTCGACTTCACCGCCGTGGCCCTCGCCAATGCCGAGCGCGTGTTGTTCCAGTACCGGATGTTGGGTATCGATCCGGATTGGCTGCCGCCCACCGATGCGCGCTTCGCCAGCTATTCCAACCTCACCGGCGGCGACTACGAATTCCAGGTCCGCGCATCCGATGCGCCCAATGCATGGGGCCCGCCGACCACGTACCGCTTCACCGTTACGCCGCCGTTCTGGCTGCGGTGGTGGTTCTTCGGCATCGTGCTGGCCGCGCTGGGTGCTGCGGCCTATGTGATCATGCGGTTCCGCGCCATCCGCCGCGCGCGGCAGGAGAAGACCCGCCAGCTGATGCTCCGCTCGCGCATGTTGCAACTGGAGCAGCAGGCGCTGAACGCCAACATGAACCGGCACTTCATCTTCAACGCGCTCAACAGCATCCAGTACTACATCAACCGCCAGGACCGCACGGCCGCCAACCGCTACCTCACCAGCTTCGCGAAGCTGATCCGCAAGAACCTCGATGCCAGCCGCAACGACACCACCACCCTGGCCGAGGAACTCGAGCGGCTGGACCTTTACCTGGTGCTGGAGCACATGCGCTTCAAGGACAAGTTCACGTACGAGGTGATCATCGAGCCCGGGGTGGACACCTACCGGATCGAGCTGCCCGCCATGATGTTGCAGCCCTATGTGGAGAACAGCATCTGGCATGGCATCCTGCCCACCGAACGGCCCGGAACGGTCTCCATCCGCGTGGCACCCGGTATTCCGGACCATGTGCGGATCACCATCCAAGATGACGGAATCGGGGTGGAGGCCAGCCGGGAACGCAAGAGTGGCAACGGTTCGGACCACATTTCCCGCGGTATCGAGATCACCAAGGGGCGGGCCGATGTGCTGCGCCGGCTGGACCTGGCCGATATCCGCATCACCGGCCCCGAACAGCTTCACGATGCCCAAGGCCAACCGTCCGGCACTCAGGTCACCATCGAACTCCCTTCCAAGGAAAGCGTAACGGCTGGCAATGGAAATTTGCAAAACGCCGTTACACCACTTACCTTTGAATAGTCATGAAAGGCCTGCGCACATCCGCACCATCCTTTGCCACCTTGGTCGTGGGCCTGTTGCTCATGGTCCTTTCGGTGGGCTGCAGCAAGCAACATGACGACTGCGCGGCACCCGACAATAGCACGGATGGCGCTGCCAGGATGATGTCGCAAGCCCCTGCAGGGACGGTGGATGTAGACCCTACGCGTCCGCAAGGCGTTACCCGCGATCCGCTCACATTCGGGGCGGGCTCGGAGGATGAAGGCATCAGCGATGATGGCGATGACGAAGCCGATGGCGAAGGCAGCAATAAGCGCGCAAAGCCTCAGTGAACAGGTCGTAAAATGAGCTTGAAGGCCTCCGATGTGGGGGCCTTTTCATTTCACACCGTTCCTCAGGCCTTCGGTCCCGTTCCTCGGTCGGGCCACAGCAGCCAGGCTGTCCACGGCTAATTTCCATGGCGTTCGGCATCCCCTTAGCCCCGGAACCCATGAGCCACGACCCCGAAGACCACGTGCACCGCTTGATCCGCTCCATGTCCCGGGCCGAGAAGCGCTATTTCAAGCTGTACGCCACCCGCCATGTGGTGGGCGGGGCCAGCCATTACAGCCAGCTTTTCGATGCCGTGGCCGCCATGCCCGTTTATGATGAGCAGGAGATCCACCGCCGCTTTGAGGGGGAGGCCTTTCTGCGCCGCTTCACGGTGATGAAGCATCGGCTGTACGAGACCATCCTGGGCAGCCTCGAGGCCTTTCACGCCAACGGTTCCATCGACGCCCGCTTGCGGCGGTCCCTGCACCAAACCGAGTTGTTGTTCCAGCGCGGACTGTACGTAGATGCCCAGCGCGTTCTGCGGGGTGCCAAAGGCCTGGCCACGCAACATGGACGCACAACGGTGCTGCTGGATGTGCTGGCCTGGGAATCGACGCCTGATGGAACGGGCGAACTACCAGGGCGTGTCCGCCGCGGATGTGCAACGCGTTGTGCAGGATGGCGCAGCGCTGCGCACAGCGATGGAGGAGGAGGACGAGCTATGGTCCTTGAAGAGCCGCTCCTTCATGCTGCTTTACAGCGAAGGCAAGGCCCGCAGCGAGGAACGCGCCACGGCCCTGCGGGAATTGCGGGCGCATCCGCTGTTGAAGGATGGTGCCGTGCCGCGCACACCCAAGGCCCGCTACCTGCATCATCATGTGCGCAGCGCAGTGGCCTTCGCCCTCAACGACCTGCCCACGTGCGAACAGCAACTGGCCCTGAACGACGCGCTGCTGCTGAAGGAAGAGCTTCATTTCCGCGATGAGCCGAACCTGCGGTTGGGCGTGATGAGCAACCTGGCTTACGTGCGCATGCGCCTGGGCCACCACGCACAAGCCCTGCAGGGACTGAAGGAGTTCAAACTGGTGCCGGCCCAGCTGCCCGTAACCCCCTCGGCCGACATGGAGCTGAAGGTCTTTGCCATGGGCGCCAGTCTGGAGCTCACCATCCTGTGCCGCATGGGCGAGTTCGACAAGGCCGTGGCCAAGCTGGACGCCGTGCAGGAGCAATGTGCGCGCTACAGTGGCAGGCTCAGCGTGCTGCGGCTTTCGAGCATCCGGTTCCAGGCGGCCTGGGCCTGTTTCGGCGCGGGCGATATGGAGGGCGCACGCCGCTGGTGCCAGGAATTGCTGAACGAGAAGGGCGTCGACCAGCATCCGGAGATCCACAGTCTGGGGCGCCTGTTGTACCTCTTGGTGCTGCTGGGTCTGGGCCGTACCGACCTGCTGACTTACGAACTGCGCAACGTGGATCGTTTCCTGCGCAGCCACGAGCGCGATCACGGCGTGGAGCGCGAGCTGATCCAGTACGTGCGCAAACGGATGCGCGCCACCTCGCCAACGGAGCATCAAAAGGCCCATACGGAACTGGTCGCCGGCCTTACGGAATTGGAGAAGGATCCGCTGGAGCTGGGCGTGTTCGACCATGTCGATCCACTGTGTTACGCCATCGCCCAAGCCACGGGCCGGTCGATGTCCGATGTGGCCCGCGAGCGATGCAGCACGATCGCTGGCGGAAGCACCCCGGCCAGCAAGCGCCGCGCGGCGTGATGTGCGGTACGGGTGCGCTCTTACATTTGCCCTGCACCGATGCTCCGCCTTGCGAGCCCGGTGCGCCAACGCATGAGCACGCCGCACGACTATATCCCCATCGCCATACAGACGTTCATCGCGTTGGGCTTTGTGTTCTTCGGCCTGGGGGTGGCCGCGTGGCTGGGCCCAAAGCGTGCCGGCAAGGTGAAGGACGAGAACTTCGAGTGCGGCATCGAGCAGTACGGTAACGCCCGCTCGCCTTTCAGCATCAAGTATTTCCTGATCGCCATCCTGTTCGTGCTGTTCGATGTGGAAGTGGTCTTCCTCTATCCCTGGGCCGTGAACTTCAAGGAACTTGGGTTGTTAGGGTTTGTGGAAATGGTCCTCTTCATCGCCTTCGTGGTGGCGGGACTTTTCTATGTGGTGAAGAAAGGAGCGTTGAAATGGGAGTAAGGGCGACGTATACGTCGCCCGTTCTGGATGTTGATAGCATGAGCAACGAGATCACGCCACGCCCGGCACTTGGGCAAGCCTACGATCGTACCAGCCCCGCAAGGCTACTCGGGCGCGGGCTTCATGGCCACCCGTCTGGAGGATGTGATCGGCCTGGCCCGCAAGAACAGCATCTGGCCGCTGCCCTTCGCCACCAGTTGCTGCGGCATCGAGTTCATGGCCACCATGGGCGCGAACTACGACCTGGCCCGCTTCGGCATGGAGCGCCTCAGCTTCAGCCCCCGCCAAAGCGACCTGCTGATGGTGATGGGCACCATCGCCAAGAAAATGGCCCCGGTGCTCAAGGAGGTGTACACCCAGATGGCCGAACCCAAATGGGTGCTGAGCATGGGTGCGTGCGCCAGCAGCGGCGGCATCTTCGACACCTACAGCGTGTTGCAAGGCATCGATCGCGTCATCCCGGTCGACGTGTACATACCGGGCTGCCCACCGCGGCCTGAACAGGTGATCGACGGCATCCTGAAGATCCAGGAACTCGTGGCCAACGAAGGCTTCCGCCGCCGCTACAGCAAGGAGTACGAGCACCTGCTCAAGACCTATAAAATCGATTAATGTTTTTCACCACAGAGACACAGAGCACACGGAGGAATGCGCCCTGCATTCCAGCCGCCCTGACTTTCTCTGTGCCCTCCGTGCCTCTGTGGTGAACCTCCTCCCCATGCCCGCATTCTCCATTAAGGCCGACCGTGATCAACTGGTGGTGGACCAGCTCACCGCCACCTTCGCCGGTGCCATCCTTTCGCATGAGCGCATCGCCGACATGATGGTGATCACCGTCGCGAAGTCCGCGATCCATGATGTGCTGCAACACTGCCAGGAGAAGCTGGACTTCAACTTCCTCACCACGCTATGCGGCATGCACTACCCCGAGCGTGAGGCACTGGGCCTGGTGATCCACCTGCACAGCATGCGCAACGGCCACCGCATCCGCCTGAAGACCGAGACGCCGATGAAGGATCCGGTGTTCCCGACCTTCACCGACCTCTGGCCCGCCGCCAACTGGATGGAACGCGAGGCCTTCGACTTCTTCGGCCTGCACTTCACCGGCCACCCCAACTTGAAACGCATCCTCAACATGGAGGACTTCCCGGCCTTTCCCATGCGGAAGGATTATCCGCTGGAGGACCAGACACGCGAGGACAAGGACGACAGCTACTTCGGCCGATGAGCACCACGATCGCTAAGCCCGACTACTGGAAGCACGACCTGGTGCCCGGCGGTGAGCAAAAGGACCTGAACACCCTGAACCTGGGGCCCACGCACCCGGCCACGCACGGCATCTTCCAGAACGTGCTGACCATGGACGGCGAGGTGATCCAGAGCGCCGAGCAGACCATCGGCTACATCCACCGCGCCTTCGAAAAGCTCGCGGAGCGCCGGCCTTTTTACCAGATCACCACGCTCACCGACCGGATGAACTACTGCAGTTCGCCGATCAACAACATGGGCTGGCACATGACCGTGGAGAAGCTCTGCGGCATCGAGCTTCCCAAGCGCGTGCAATACATGCGCGTGATCATGATGGAGCTTGCGCGCATCAGCGATCACGTGATCTGCAACAGCGTGATCGGCGTGGATACCGGCGCGCTCACCGGCTTCACCTACATCTTCCAACAGCGCGAAAAGATCTACGACATCTACGAGCAGGTCTGCGGCGCACGCCTCACCACCAACATGGGCCGCATCGGCGGCTTCGAGCGCGACTTCAGCCCCAAGTGCTGGGAGCTGATACGCAACTTCGTGAAGGAGTTCCCCGCAGCGTTGCAGGAGTTCGACAACCTGCTGGTGCGCAACCGCATCTTCATGGACCGCACGATCAACTGCGGGCCGTTCAGCGCCGAACGCGCACTGGCTTACGGCTTCACCGGCCCGAACCTCCGCGCCTGCGGTGTGGATTACGATGTGCGCGTGGCCGATCCGTACAGCGGTTACGAGGACTTCGACTTCATCATTCCCGTGGGCCAGAACGGCGACACGTACGACCGCTTCATGGTGCGCGACCAGGAGATGAAGGAGAGCATCAGCATCATCAAACAGGCGCTGGACAAGCTGGATAAGCTGAGCGACAAGAAGAGCTTCACGGCCGACGTGCCCGCCTGGGTGCTGCCGCCGAAGGAGGACGTGTACAACCAGATGGAAGCGCTCATCTGGCACTTCAAGATCGTGATGGGTGAGACCGATGTGCCCGTGGGCGAAGTGTATCACTGTGTGGAAGGCGGCAATGGAGAGCTCGGCTTCTACCTCGTGAGCGACGGTGGCCGCACCCCCGCCCGCCTGCACTTCCGCAGGCCCTGCTACATCTATTACCAGGCCTATCCCGAAATGATCAAAGGCACCATGCTGAGCGACGCGATCCTCACCATGAGCAGCATGAACGTGATCGCGGGAGAACTCGACGCGTGATGGGAGCCACGATCAAAGCAGTCACCACCACCGAGGGCACGCCGCCCTTCCAGTTCAGCGAGGCCGCGCTGGCCGAGTGCCGCGCGCTTATCGCCCGCTACCCGGCCGACAAGAGCAAGAGCGCGCTGATCCCCATCCTGCACATCGCCCAGAGCGAGAACGAAGGCTGGCTCAGCGTGAATGCGATGGACGCCGTGGCCCAGGTGCTCGGCCTGCAGCACATCGAAGTGTATGAGGTGGCCAGCTTCTACAGCATGTTCAACCTGCGTCCGGTGGGCAGGCATGTGCTGGATGTGTGCCGCACCACGCCCTGCATGTTGCGCGGCAGCGACGACCTGATCGCGCATATCGAAAAGCGTCTGGGCATCCATCCCGGCGAGACCACGCGCGATGGCCTCTTCACCCTGAAGGCGGTGGAATGCCTCGGTAGCTGTGGTACCGCTCCCATGTTGCAGTGCGGTGCCAAATACCACGAGCACCTCACACCGGAGAAAGTGGACGCGCTGATCGAGCAGCTGCGCAATGAGCCTCGTAACAACTACACCGACCGATGAACAACTCGGCCTCGCAGCAACCGTTGCGTTATCGTTGCGTCGTTGCGTCGTTGCGGTTCAATCATCATTGACATGGGACGCAAGCTCCTCCTCGAACACATCGACAAGCCCGGTATCCGCGGGCTGGAAGGCTATCGCGCGAACGGTGGCTACCGCAGCGTGGAGAAGGCGCTGAGGACGATGAGCCCGGACGCCGTGCTGGAGGAAGTGAAGAAGAGTGGACTGCGCGGTCGCGGTGGCGCGGGCTTCCCCACCGGCATGAAGTGGAGCTTTCTGGCGAAGCCCCCCGGTGTGGCGCGCTACCTGGTGGTGAATGCGGACGAGAGCGAACCCGGCACCTTCAAGGACCGCTACCTCATGGAGCGCATCCCCCACATGCTGGTGGAGGGCATGATCACCAGCAGCTTCGCGCTGGGGGCGAACACGAGCTACATCTACATCCGCGGCGAGTATTTCTACGTGGCCCGCATCCTGGAACAGGCCATCGGTGAGGCCCGCGCGGCCGGCTGGCTCGGAACGAACATCCTGGGCAGCGGCTTCGACCACGACATCCATGTGCAGGTGGGCGCTGGTGCCTACATCTGCGGCGAAGAGACCGCCCTGCTCGAAAGCCTCGAAGGTAAGCGGGGCAACCCGCGCATCAAGCCGCCCTTCCCGGCGGTGAAAGGTCTCTACGGCTGCCCCACCGTGGTGAACAACGTAGAGACCATCGCGGCCGTTGTGCCCATCATCAACGAAGGGGGCGAGGAGTACGCCAAGATCGGCATCGGCAAAAGCACCGGCACCAAGCTGATCAGCGCAGGCGGCAACATCAAGAAGCCGGGCGTGTACGAGATCGACCTGGGCATCACGTGTGAGGAGTTCCTCAACAGCGACGAGTACTGCGGTGGTGTGGAAGGCCGCGCCCTGAAGGCCGTGGTGCCTGGCGGAAGCAGCGTGCCCATCATCCCGGCCGAACTCTTCTTCAAGACCGCCAAGTTCGAGGAGCGCCTGATGACCTATGAAAGCCTCAGCGATGGCGGCTTCGCCACGGGCAGCATGCTGGGCTCCGGCGGGTTCTACGCGTACAACGACGCGCAGTGCATCGTGCGCAGCACCTGGAACCACGCCCGCTTTTACAGCCACGAGAGCTGCGGCCAATGCAGCCCCTGCCGCGAAGGCACCGGCTGGATGGAAAAGATCCTCTACCGCTTGGAGCATGGACAGGGCCGCACGGACGATATCGACCTGTTGTGGGACATCCAGCGGAAGATCGAGGGCAACACGATCTGTCCGCTCGGCGACGCGGCTGCATGGCCCGTGGCCAGCGCCATCCGCCACTTCCGCGACGAGTTCGAGTACCACGCCACGCACCCCACCCGGGTGAAGGACCCCAAGCACTTCGAGAAGGAGCCGTTCAAGCGGATCCCCCGATCGGCCCTCGTTTAGGGGTCCACCGGGCTGGCGCTGCCCGCCACCGCTATCTTCGCCGTCCACTGCCCGGGCCTTGCGCCCATGGCGGACATGATCATGGGATGTAGCAGTTGTGGTACGGGAGCGGACGGCAAACCCGCAGGATGCAAGAGCAACGGCTTCTGCACCACCAGCGGATGCAACAAGCTGGATGTGTTCGATTGGCTGGCCGGCGTGCCCCTGCCCAGCGGCCAATCGCCCTTCGACGCTGTGGAGGTCCGCTTCAAGAACACCCGCAAGTCCTTCTACCGCAACGCCAATGCCCTGCAACTGATGCCGGGCGACCTGGTGACCGTGGATGCGGCACCCGGACATGATGTTGGCATGGTGAGCCTCACCGGCGAACTGGTACGGGCGCAGATGAACCGCAAGAGCAGCGTAACGGACACCTACGAACTGCGCAAGATCGCTCCACAAGAGCACGCAGGAGGACATCGACCGCTGGCACGCGGCGCGCAAGCTGGAGGATGAGACCATGCTGGCCGCGCGCACGATCGTGCACGAGATGCGCCTGGACATGAAGATCGGGGATGTGGAGTACCAGGGCGACGGCACCAAGGCCACGTTCTACTACACCTCGGAGCAGCGCATCGACTTCCGCGACCTGATCCGCAAGCTGGCCGACCGCTTCAAGGTGAAGGTGGACATGAAGCAGGTGGGCTCACGCCAGGAGGCCGGCCGCATCGGTGGCATCGGCAGCTGTGGGCGGGAGCTCTGCTGCAGCACCTGGCTCACCGACTTCCGCAGTGTGACCACCAGCGCCGCCCGCTACCAGCAGCTCGCCCTCAATCCGCAGAAGCTCGCCGGCCAGTGCGGCAAGCTGAAGTGCTGCCTGAACTACGAGCTGGACATGTACATCGAGGCGGTGAAGAGCTACCCTTCGCAGAACGCCAAGCTGAAGACCAAGCAGGGCACCGGTATGCACATGAAGACCGACATCTTCGAGGAGAAGATGTGGTACATCTTCAAAATGCCTGGAAGCGCTTCGGTGATGGCAGGCCTGTCCATTGAACGGGTGCGCGAGATCCAAACGCAGAACCGCGAAGGCATTGAACCCGATATCGACTTCGCACAGATCGCCGCAGAGGCCGAGGCCGAGCTGCCCAAGGAGGAGCAAGAACCCGAATACGAGCGCGTTGGTGGCGAGGACGAGTTGACCCGCTTCGACAGCAAGAGCAAGAGCGGGAAACGGCGCCGCGGTGGCCGAGAAGGCGATCGCCGTGGTGGTGGCGGCGGAGGTCAGCGTTCGCAAGGACAAGGCCAACCGCGCCAGGCACAGCCGCGACCACCCGCAGCACCCGGTGATCCTGCCGCACCACGTCCGCCGCAAGGACCGCGTCCTGCTCAAGAGCCGCGCGGTGATCGTCCGGCCGGTGAAGGCCGCCGTGATCGCGGCCGCCGTGGTCGCGACCGTCGTGGCCCGCGCCCGGACCGTCCGCAGGGCGGTGCACCCGGTGGTGGTCCTTCTACCCCGCCTGCTGCTTGAAACAACTCCTTGCACCGGTCCTGCTGATCGCGCTGCTCGCCATGGGCTGCACGGGTGCGGTCGTGTTCCAGGAGGACGCCCAGATCCCCAACGGCCAATGGGAACGCGGCTGGAACCCCACGTTCTCCTTCGAGGTCACCGACACCGTGAACACGCATGATGTGTTCCTGGATCTGCGGCACACCGGTGACTACCCGTTCAGCAACCTCTTCACCTTCGTAAAGCTCACCGGTCCCGGCGGCGAACAGCTCACCGACACGGTGGAATGCACGCTGGCCGATCCTTCGGGGCGCTGGTACGGCAAGGGCAACGGCTTTGTGAGCAGCTACCGCGCGCATGTACTGTACAAGATGCGCAATAGGTTCCCCCGCACCGGACGTTATTCCATTCAACTGGAACAGGCCATGCGCAGGGATACGCTGCCCGGTGTCATGGACGTGGGCATCAGTGTGGAGCGTTCAAAAAGCGACCAGTAGCAAGAGCATGGGCAAGCAGGCCGCGTCCAACAGCAAGCTCAGCCGTAACCGGCTGTGGTGGATGATCGTGCTTTCGCCCTTTGCGCTGCTCGCCCTGTTGCTGGTGATCGCGGCCACGGGCAAGGACCTGCCCAGCACGGCCGAACTGCAGAATCCCCGCAGCGACCTGGCCACCGCCGTGCTCTTCAGCGATGGCAGCCTCATGGGCCAGTACTACCGCGAGAACCGCATTCCGGTGGATTATGAGCGCATCAGCCCGCATGTGGTGAACGCCTTGATCGCCACGGAGGATGAACGCTTCCGGAACCATAGCGGCATCGATGTCCGGGGCACGGTGCGCGCCATCGCCTACCTGGGCAAGAAGGGCGGTGCCAGCACCATCACCCAGCAGCTCGCGAAGATGCTCTTCCATGAACCGGCCAAGGGCGTCTTCTCGCGGATACGGCAGAAGTCGCAGGAATGGTTGATCAGCGCGAAGCTTGAACGCGAGTACACCAAGGACGAGATCATCGCCATGTACCTCAATCGCTTCGACTGGATCAACCAGGCGGTGGGCATCAACAGCGCTGCGCGTGTGTACTTCAATACAGAACCCGATTCGCTGAAGGTGCACGAGGCCGCGATGCTGGTGGGCATGTGCAAGAACCCGGCGCTGTTCAACCCGATGCGCCGGCCGGAGACCACGCTCACGCGCCGCAATGTGGTGCTGAACCAGATGGAGAAGAACGGCTACATCAGCGAGCAGGCGTGCGATTCGCTGAAGGCCCTTCCACTTGGCCTGAACTTCCAGCGCATCGACCACACGGAAGGTCCGGCACCTTACCTGCGCGAATCGCTCCGCGAACAGGTGCAGGAGCTGCTCGCCGCGAAGGACCCGCAACGGGAAAGCTGCGCATCGCCAAGACCGACGGCAGCGCTTACGACATCTACACCGATGGCCTGAAGATCTACACCACCATCGACAAGCGCATGCAGGCCGGTGCGGAGTTCGCTGTGCGCGAGCACCTGAGCTCCGAACTGCAACCCCAGTTCTTCAAGGACATCAAGAACAAGAAGAACCGTCCGTTCGACTACCGGGTAACACCCGAGGAGATCGCCACCATCATGGGCCAGGCCATGAAACGGAGCGACCGGTATAAAACACTCGTGGGCAAGTTGTGCGGCAACTGCCAGCGGCCCGCCGCGTACATCCGCACCATCAAGATGGATGGAAAGCAGTTCTTCCACTGCGACCCGAAGCTGGGCGGCTGCGATACGAAGTGGCCTGTGCTGAACGAGAGCGAGATCACCGCGGTGTTCGACAAGAAGGTGAAGATGCGCGTATTCAGCTGGCGCGGCGAGATCGACACCACCATGAGCCCCAACGACAGCATCCGCTACTACAAGAGCTTCCTGCTGAGCGGGCTGATGAGCATGGATCCGCACACGGGCTTCATCAAGGCCTGGGTGGGCGGTCCCGATTTCAAGCACTTCCAGTACGACCACGTGGCGCAGGCGCGCCGGCAGGTGGGCAGTACGTTCAAGCCGTTCATCTATGCCACAGCGATCCGCGAGGGCATGGACCCGTGCATGCGCCTGCCCAATCAGAAGATCTGTTTCGACATGCCCGCAGGTCAGGAGCAGTGGTGCCCCGAGAACAGCGATGGCGGCTATGGCGGCATGATCACGATCAAGAACGCCATGGCCAATTCCGTGAACACCATCACGGCCTACCTGATGAAGCAGTACGGCCCACAGGCGGTCACCGTGCTGGCGAGGCACATGGGCATCAAGAGCCCACTGGATCCCGTACCCTCGCTCTGCCTCGGTGTGGCCGACCTCACCCTGATGGAGATGACCTCCGCCTTTTCCGCCTTCGCCAATGAGGGTGTGTTCATCGAACCGGTGGTCTTCACCCGCATCGAGGACAAGAACGGCAATACCATCTATGACGTAACGCCGAAGACCGAGGAAGCGCTGGACCGGCGCACGGCCTACATCATGCTCGACATGCTCAAGGGCGTTGCCGATCACGGCACCGCGCAACGCCTGCGCATGGGCTGGGGCAACCGCGCCAAGTACGGCAACATCAAGTACCCCACGGCCTGCAAGACCGGCACCACGCAGAACAACAGCGATGGCTGGTTCATCGGCATCACGCCCGACCTGGTGACCGGTGTGTGGACCGGTGCTGAGGACCGCAGTGTGCGCTTCGCGAGCACGGCCCTGGGGCAGGGTGCCAACATGGCCTTGCCGATCTACGGCTACTATATGAACAAGGTGTATGCCGACAAGACCATCGAGATCAGCCGCGGCGACTTTCCGCGACCGGCCGGGCTCGGCGACCTGAACCTCGAATGCGGAAAGCAGGCGGGGGACACGGATATCTTCGAGGAGAAGGACGATGGCGCCGCCCCTTCGTGGGATTGATCACGCCCTCTTGGCGCGTCGGGTATCTTCGCCCCTCCTGCACGGGGGCCCGTGATCAGGCACACGCATTCCCAACCACCCATGTCCGAGCAATTGAGCGAGCAGGAACTCGTACGGCGCGATGCGCTGCAAAAACTCCGCGCACGCGGCATCGATCCCTTTCCGGCGGCCGAGTTCCCCGTTTCGCATACGTCACAGCAGATCCGCGCCGCCTTCGCCGACGAGCCGATCCACGTGGTCCTCGCCGGCCGTCTAATGACCTTCCGCGTGATGGGCAAGGCTTCGTTCGCGGTGCTGCGCGACCACACGGGCGACCAGCAGATCTACATCGCACGCGACGAGATCTGCCCGGGCGAGGACAAGTCGTTGTACGATGAGGTATGGAAGCACCTGTTGCACCTCGGTGACTTCCTCGGCGTGGAAGGACATGTCTTCCGCACGCGCACCGGCGAGATCACCATCCATGTAACGAAGCTCACGGTGTTAGGCAAAGCGCTGCGACCGCTTCCCGTCGTGAAGACCGATGAGCAGGGCAACGTGCACGATGCCTTCTCGGATCCCGAGCAGCGCTACCGCATGCGCTATGTGGACCTGGTGGTGAACGCTGGTGTGAAGGAGACCTTCCTGAAGCGCTCGCGCATCATCAGCGCCATGCGTGCCTGTATGACCGATGCCGGATACCACGAAGTGGACACGCCCGTGCTGCAGCCCATTCCCGGTGGTGCCGCGGCCCGTCCGTTCGTAACGCACCACAACACGCTGGACATGTCGCTGTACCTGCGCATCGCCAACGAGCTGTACCTGAAGCGCCTTATCGTGGGGGGCTTCGAGGGCGTGTTCGAGTTCAGCCGGAACTTCCGCAACGAAGGCATGGACCGCACGCACAATCCGGAGTTCACCGTGATGGAACTCTACGTGGCCTACAAGGACTATGTGTGGATGATGGGCTTCATGGAGCGGATGTGCGAGCGCGTGGCCATCGCCGCGAACGGTTCATCGGCCGCCACGTTCCAGCAGAACACCATCAACTTCCAGGCGCCGTTCAACCGCATCACCATGTGCGGCTCGATCAAGGAGAAGACCGGCATGGACGTGTTGGAGATGGATGAGCCCGCGTTGCGCCAGCTCTGTGTGGCCCACCATGTGGATGTGGCGCCCAGCATGGGCAAGGGCAAGTTGATCGACGAGCTGTTCAGCGCGCTGGTGCAGCCCGGCCTGATACAGCCCACGTTCGTTACCGACTTTCCGGTGGAGATGAGCCCGCTGTGCAAGAAGCACCGGGAGGATCCGCGATTGACCGAACGCTTCGAGCTGTTCGTGAACGGATTCGAGGTGGCCAATGCGTACAGTGAACTGAACGACCCGATCGATCAGCGTGAACGCTTCGAGGATCAACTGAAGCTGCAGCAACGCGGCGACGACGAAGCGATGTTCATCGACCAGGATTTCCTGCGGGCACTGGAGTACGGCATGCCACCGACCTCGGGCGTTGGCATCGGCGTGGACCGGCTGGTGATGCTGCTCACGAACAACCCGGCCATCCAGGAGGTGCTGCTGTTCCCGCAGATGAGGGCGGAGAAGTTCGATCTGATCCTGCCGGGCAGTTGAGTGTTGTTGCATACCTCACGCAGAGGCGCAGAGAGCGCGGAGAAATACCAATGCCGTGAACATGGGGCGGACCATTTCCATAGTCGCACCTTATGGATGTCTCCTGCGACACGCTCACGATCCTGTCACCAACGCGCAGCTTCCACGCCACGTCCATGCCGCTGACCACATGCGCGAAGCGCGTGTAGCGTCCGTCGAGGTGCGGCGCATCGGCGAGCATGATGAAGAACTGGCAGCTCTCGGTGTCCTTACCCGCAGAGGCCAGGCCCACCGCGCCTGTAGTGAAGCCTTCCAGCCCGATCTCCGTGCGCAGGGTCCAGGGCATGCCACCGTATCCATCGCCACGCGGACAGCCGCCCTGTGCTACGAAGTCGGGTACCACGCGGTGGAAGTACTTGCCGTTGTAGTAGCCGGCGTCCACCAATGAATCGAACGCCGCGCAGCTGCCGGGTGCGGCATCGGGCTCAAGCGCCAGGATGATATCGCCCTGCGTTGTGCGGATGCGGTAATGCGCACCGGAACCCAGCTGGGCCAGCCGCGTGCGATCGATGGGGTGGTTGAACGAGGGGGACATGTGCTTGGGCGCCGAAAGGTCATTCCGCTTGGCGATCGCCTGCTCCAGCATCTGTATGGCCTCCAGGTCGCGGATGGGGTGCAAGGCCTTGCGCGCCGCAACGATGGTGGCCTCATCCAGGACGAACTGCAGATACGACCGGTCCTCCTTCAGGATCCCCTCACACGCTGCGGCGATGATGCCGGCATCGCCGGACATGAGCGCCTCCTTCATGAACGTGCCGTGTGACCGGTCCCGCATTTCCTTGCTGATCTCCTTGTATTTCAACGCTTCGGCGAAGTGGGTCAGCCAGGTCTCCATCGCCGCTTGACGCACAACGGCGGGGGCATTGCCGCGCATGATCGTACGGGCCGTATCGCTATCAGCCCAAAGCGCTTTCGTCAAAGCGGCGTTCAGGTACGGCCCCAGATCCTGTTGCGCCAGGCTCTTCATCAGCATGCGGCAGGTTGTGCGCGTCGCCTCATCGCCATGCTTCATCACCAACCCGTACAGGGGCAGCTTCACTGCGTAGTCGGAGTGCTCCTGCGCCATGTTCCACAGGCTCTGGCCATCGGGCAGTTCCTTCAGCGTGAGCATCTGTTCCACAGCGAGGTCGCGTACCATGGAACTGGTATCCGTTAGTGCGCCCCAGATGGATTCGTTCTTCTTCGGCTCGTCGAAACGGCCGATCGCCCGCAACGCCATCGCACGGACCCGTGGGTCCGGATCGTTGGTGAGCGAGCTCTTCAAGCGGGCCAGCGCATCGTCACTTCCGGTCTTGCCCAGCGCGGCGAGGAGCGGCAGCCGCATCTCCACGCCGCCGGAGTCCGGCATCAAGGTCGCCACGTCCAGAAGTCGCTTCGCGAAAGGCCGGATCAACTCGGCCTTCGTACGTGCGCACACCTGAAGCGCGGCTTCATCCACTTCGGCGTCCTTTCCGGTGAACAACGAAAGCGCGTACCGAACATGGCTGGTATCCGTGCTCCCGCTCGTCGTGGCGAAGAAGAGCCCGCGCAACACACCAAGCGTATCGGCTTTTGCCGAAAGCGCGCGGCGCAGGAGAAGGTTGGCGCTGGCACGTCCTCCGCAGCGCCCCGCAGCCTCTGCGATCCTTCCGCGCACGGTCGTGTTCTGTTCCGGTGAGAAACGCTCGATCAATTGATGCACGTTCACACTATCCCCACAGAAGCCGAAGGCAAAAGCTGCATTAGCGCGCACAAAGGGGTCCCTATCGCCCAGTGCTTGCAGCAAAGCTGGTACAGCGGAACTGTCGGCGACGGAGGCGAAGGCCAGCGCCGCTCGCGCGCGGATCGTTGCGGATGTATCCGCAAGCAGTGCGATCAACTCCTGCGTGCCTTGGCGATCCTGCGCTTCGATGAGCGACCAGTCCTTGTCAGGTATCGATGGAGCAGCCGTGGGCGACGGTTGGGGTGGAGGCGCTGAACAGGCGCCAAGGAGCAGTACGGAGCACAGGATGGGCAGGAGCGATCGCATGCCCGCAAGTTGGTCACGGGATCAGTTCGTTCCTACGGGCGCTTTGGGCTTCCGCTTGAACAGGTCCGTGAGGTCGTACCCGAAATAGCGCAGCGCCCCGAGGAGCACCATGCTGGCCGTGGCCTCATCCACGTTGCCCACGAGCGGGATGTTGTCCGGCAGCAGCTCGAACACGCCCAGTGTGGGGTTGGCCAGGTAGAGTGCGGACAACAGGCCGGCCAATGAAACGAGGAAGGTCTTCATGGGGGCGGGGATCGCAATTCACGTGCCTAACGTGGACGGTGTGCCACAGGTATGTGCGGCCGGTATCTTCGGGGCCTGATGAACCCGCTCCGACCCTCCTCTTACGCCTTTGCGATGCTGCTACCCTCGCTGCTGACCGCGCAGGTAACCACCGATGCTGTTGCGCTCGAACGCATGAAGGCCGATGTGTCCTTCCTGGCGAACGACAGCCTGCAGGGGCGCCTGACCGCCACGCCGTATGAGCGCATGGCAGCCGACCACATTGTTCAACGCTTCCAGCAACTGGGCCTGGCCGCCGCGGGGGACAGTGCCAGTTTCCTGCAGGCCTTCACCTTCGAGGATGCGCCGACCCTGGGGCCCACCAATTCCGTCCAGGTCGGGCGCAACAAGCTGGTACTCGGTAAAGAGTATTACCCGGTGAGCCTCTCCGCTTCCGGAACGGTCTTCACACGGCTGGCCAAATGCAGCTACGGCATCCTGGCCACGGACCTCGGTCGCAATGATTACGACGGCGTGGCGGTGAAGGACCATGCAGCGGCCATCTGCGTTAGCTCGCCCGATGGAATACATCCCCATTCCAAGTGGATCAACTACCATGATCTGGGTAAGCGCATCGCCGATGCGGTCGGCCTGGGTGCCAGCGCGATCCTCTTGTACAACGATGATCCCGATGCAACGGACCCGGACAGCACGCTCACCAAGCGCATTGAGCCATGTGCCGTGCCCGTTGTGTTCCTCACCAAGGCGGGCTTCAAGAAAATCGGATTGGACGGTGAGCCGATCGTGGTGCAGGTGGATATCAAACGGCCGGTGATGACCGGTCACAATGTCGCCGGCTTCATCGATAACGGGAAGCCGAACGTGGTGGTGATCGGTGCGCACTATGACCACCTGGGCATGGGCGTGGAGGGGTCGCTGTTCCGCGGGGAGGCAGCCGTGCATAACGGGGCCGATGACAATGCCAGCGGTGTTGCCGTGATGCTCCAACTGGCCGCCGACCTGAAGGACATGCCCGAGGCACGGAACAACGACTACCTGTTCATCGCCTTCAGTGGCGAGGAGCTCGGGTTGTACGGCAGCAACTGGTGGACGAAGCATCCGACCGTGCCCATCGCCGAGCTGAACTACATGGTGAACATGGACATGGTGGGCCGCTTGGACACCACCAACGACCTTGCGATCAATGGCGTGGGCACATCGCCCGCGTGGCAGCGGTTGAAGCCGGTCGCCGAGGCTGACAAAGGCGTGAAGTCCGGCAAGAAGCCCGCGCCTCCGGTGTTCAACATAAAGACCACAGAGAGCGGTGTGGGCCCCAGCGACCACACGTCCTTCTACCTGCAGGACGTTCCTGTGGTGCACTTCTTCACCGGCGCACATGAGGATTACCACAAGCCCAGTGACGATGAGGACAAGGTGAACTACGAGGGCATGTTGCGCATCACCCGTTACATCGAGCAGTTGATCGTGGACCTCGACGACGAGGGTAGGCTCGCCTTCACCAAAACCGCCAGTGACACCGCTTCAACGCCATCGTTCAAGGTGACCTTGGGCGTGGTGCCCGACTACATGTACAGCGGCCAGGGCATGCGCATCGATGGCGTTACCGATGGAAAGCCTGCGGCAGCCGCCGGACTGAAGACAGGTGATGTGGTGATCGCCCTGGGCGACCAAAAGGTGACCGACATGATGAGCTACATGCGTGCGCTTGGCGCATTCAGCAAAGGCGAAAGCACCAAGGTCACGGTGTTGCGCGAGGGCAAGGAAATGAAGGCCGATATCACGTTCAAATGAGCCTGGGGCGCATCGCGGTGATCGGCGCGGGCAGTTGGGGCACCGCCCTGGTGAAGCTCCTTACCGGCAATGCCGAACGCGTGGGCTGGTGGGTGCGTGGTGAAAGGACCATCGACCACATCCGCCGCTACGGCCACAATCCCCGCTATATCAGCGCCGCACAATTCGATGTGGGTCGGCTCGCGATGAGCGATGACCTGCATGCCGTTGTGAAGGATGCGGACACGTTGATCCTGGCCGTGCCCAGTGCCTTTCTCAAAGGCAGCCTCGATCTGCTCGACCGGGGTGAACTTGCGGGCAAGGTCCTCTTCAGCGCGGTGAAGGGCATCGTGCCGGAGACCAACCAGATCGTCGGCGAATACCTCTTCGACCAGTGGGGCATTGGCAAGGATCATTTCGGTGTGATCTGCGGACCCTGTCACGCGGAAGAGGTCGCGCTTGAGCGCTTGAGCTATCTCACCATCGCCAGCCAGAACCCCGACCATGCCATCGAAATGGGCGCTGCGCTCAACGGTCGATTCATGAAGACCACGCTGAGCGACGACATCTATGGCACCGAGTATGCCTCCATCCTGAAGAACGTGGTGGCCGTCTGTTCCGGCGTGAGCGTGGGCCTGGGCTACGGCGACAACTTCCGCGCTGTGCTGGTGAGCCGAGCCATCCAGGAGATCGCACGCTTCGTGAAGGCCGTGCATCCGATCGATCGCGATATCAATGAGCCGGCCTACCTCGGAGATCTACTTGTTACCGCGTATTCGGCGTTCAGCCGCAACCGCGAGTTCGGCACGATGGTGGGCAAGGGGTACAGCGTGAAGGCCGCCCAGATGGAGATGAACATGGTGGCCGAAGGGTACTACGCCACGAAGTGCGTGCATGAGATCAATGCGAAGCTCGGCGTGGACATGCCGATAACCGAGGCGACCTATCGCATGTTGTATGAGCACATGTCGCCTGCCGATGAAATGACCGCGCTGAGCAATAAGCTGGCCTGATACCGGCCTCAGCGATCGGTTACGATCCAGGACACTGCCACGTCCCATCCGGCACGTACATTCACTTCACCACCTTGAAGGAATACGCGCTCGGGCTGCAGTTCGCGGGCCAGATCGCCCGTGCTCCACCGACCATCGCCATCGAGGTCCTCGATGAGCTTCATCGTGTAGATCCCCGCGGAGAGCGCGCCGAACTCCAGGTGTTGCGAAAGGGCGGGGATGCGGTCCACGTGCACCACCGAACCACGCGGGTCGATCAACTGAAGAATGAACGGTCCGTCGGGGGCCGAGGTGGAGTCGGCCAGCAGGTCCACGCGCAGCACCCCCACGCCGTCGGTCGATCGGTCGTTCAAGGTGAACCGCAGCGTGTCGTTCTGACCCCCGTAGATATCCTGCATTGCACCAGGCATGAGCTCCAGGACGGCGGCTGCGCCTTCGGGCAGGCTGGCGTCGATCTTGAACCGCCTGGGGATGGCGGGGTCCGGCGCCAAGGTCACCGGGAATTGTTGCTCTCCCGCACGGAGCACCACGCGTTCCATATCCACACGTTGTATGGGCCGTGATGTCCTCAGGCCCGGCGCAATGGTCACCGGGTCATCAGCGCGCTTCACCTCGAGGTTGAAGGGCATGCGCTCCCGAGGTCGATAGACCAGCGTGTCCACAATTCCCGAGCTGTCGAGCACGGCGAAGCGCTGATCAGCCAGCAGCGTAGTGTCGCTGGGCCAGAACAACACGGTATCGCGCCCCGCGCTCCATTCACTCCGCCAGTTCAGCACGCCCCCTGACCGGTCCACGGACATCAAACGAAGGCTGTCCGCCGCGCGCGCAAGCACCAGTTGCCATGCCCGGTCCGGTTGCACGCGGGCATCGAGCACGGCCTGACTGCTTGCGGTTTCGCGGAAGAGGCGGAGCACATGCGGGGTGTTGCGCGAGAGGTCCACCGTACCTCGCTCAAGGGCCACGTGCTCGTTCGGCAGGTCAAAACGGTAGTTGGCGTTCTGGTCCCGCAACGCGAAGAGTGCGTAGGCATCCTGTCGCACATGGGTCAACAGGAATGCGCCCTGCTTGTCCGTACGCGTGAAATAGGCCGGCATACCTGTACGGACACTGGTGGTGTCCTGCACGCGGTGAAGGAGCACCAATGCATCCGCTTCGGGTTTTCCCGTGAAGGCGTTCACAACGGTTCCGCGCACCTCCAGGCTGTCCAGAACTGCGCCGGTGGACAGCACATAGGTGAGCCCGCTTGCGATGTTGCTCTCGCTGAGGTCCACCACCGTTTCGCCGATGTTGATGGTGTAGGTGGTATTGGCGGCGAGCGGCGCGCGAAAGAGGATCTGCACGTAGCGCCCGCTCTCCACGGTGACCTCCGGTGCGCGCTCCAATGGTGGCGAGACCAGCAGTCGTTCACGCACGCGGTCCAGGCGGATACGCTCATCGAAATGGAGCAGGTCCGATCCCCGGCGAAGTTCACCACGCCATTGGGTGGCACCGCTTGGAGCAGTTCCGGAGGCGCCTCGTCCTTCGCGCCGCCCACGGGTTCGCGCACTTGTGCGCAGCCGGTTAACAGCACCAACAGGAGCAACGGGCTGCGCCGCATCATTCGAAGAGGGGTTCCAGCAGGGTGCACAATCGCTCCAGGCCGTGTGCATCCACCGTGCCGAAATCATCCGGGACAACGCTGTCGATGTCGAGCACTGCGGCCACGCGGCCACTGCGGTCGCGAATGGGCACCACGATCTCGCTGCGGCTCAACTCGCTGCAGGCGATGTGGCCGGGGAACGCATCCACGTCCGGCACCACCAAGGTGCGCTCCTCGGCCCATGCGGTTCCGCAGACGCCTTTGCCGTGGCCGATGCGGCTGCAGGCAACGGGTCCCTGGAACGGGCCCAGCACGAGCTCGGCACCCGCTACCCGGTAGAAGCCGATCCAATGCCAGCCGAACGTCTCGCGCAATGCGGCGGCCATGTTGGCCATGGCAGCGATCAGGTCGCGTTCCTCGGACAGCAGTGCCTTCACCTGGGGCGCCAGCCCATTGTACAGTTCCACACGGTCCTCCGTGGGTGCAACGACGATCTTTTCGGACATGGGCGGCGAATTTACCTGCTCAGGCGCACGCACAGGCGAATACGCTGATCCGTATGTCCGGCGACTGCTGGAGCGCACGAGCACAGGCCTCGATCGTGGCGCCGGTGGTGATCACGTCATCCACGATCATCACGTGTGAACCGGTGAAGGCCTTGGGGTCAAGCAAGCGGAAGGCGTCCTGCACGTTGGTCCATCGCTCCATGCGCCCCCGCCGGGTCTGCGATGTGGTGCGGACCGCGCGTCCCAGTTCAGCTCCCAGGTCGCGCATTGGCCACACTTCGCGCATGCCGTCCACCAGCACCTGGGCCTGGTTGTAGCCCCGTTGACGCTCTTTTCGGGGATGCAGGGGAACGGCCAACACGGCATCCACATCCGCGAAGCGACGGGACGAGCTCACTTCGCGCGCCATGCGACGACCGAGCTCCAAGCCCACTTCGCGATCGCCCTGGTATTTCAGGTTGTGCAGCATGTGTTGCACCATGCCGTCGCGCGTGAACCGCAGGAAAGCGCTCGCCGCGTGCAGCTGCAGCTTGCCGAAGAAGAGCTGCTCCACGCTGTTGTGTTCATCGTCGTGGAACCGCGTGCGGGGCAGATCCTCGGAGCAGTGCAGGCAGAGCGCTTGTTCCGCATGCATCAAGGGCCTGTCGCAACCGGAGCAGCAGCGGGGCAGGAACAGACCGGCCACATCGAGCAAAGCGTTCCGGCGCGGTATCCGCATGGGTTCAATACTTTGTTGAAAACGGTGGACCCTGGCGAAAGCAAGCCCCCAAGGCCAAGGTAACTTCGCGGCGGCGCACGACCAACGTGGGCCCAACTGACCTGTCCATGGACCAATCGACGACCGTTCCTCAGGAACCCCGCAAGAACCGCTCTAACACCGTACTGCTGGCGCTGGTGGTGCTTTTGCTCATCAGCAACGTGGTCCTGCTCTATCTGTGGTCCCAGAAAGGAGATGAGGCCCAACAGTTCCAGCAGCAAGTGACCGCCGTTTCCAGCGAAAAGGAGAACGTTACCAAGTTGCTGGAGGATATGCTGGCGCAATACGACACGTTGAGCACGTCCAATGAGAAGCTCACCGCCGAAATGTCCGCACAGAAGGCGCAGATCGAGGACCTCGTGCAAAAAGTGAAGAACGGCACATACAGCCTGGAGAAAGCGAAGAAGGAGGCGGCCACCCTGCGCAAGATCATGCAAGGCTATGTGGTCACCATTGACTCCCTGAACCAGGTGAACCAGGCCCTTACGGCCGAGAACCTCACCACCAAACAGGAACTGGGCGAAGTGAAAGGCCAGAAAGCCGCACTGGAGACCATGACGGCCGAGCAGGCCGCGCGCCTGGCAAAAGGAGCCGTGCTCACCGCCAACGTGATGACCGCGGAAGCGCTCTTCCTGCGCAACAGCGGCAAACAGGTGCAGACCGAACGGGCCAACAAGGCCGAAATGATCAAGTGCAGCTTCACCCTGGGTGAGAATCGTACGGCCGATCCCGGCAACAAGGTGCTGTACATGCGTGTGATCAGCCCCGATGGCTCCGTGCTGCCGGCCAGTGAACCGGACAATCGTTTCAAGTTCAATGGCATGGAGGGCGAGTTCAGCGTGAAACGCGAAGTGAACTACCAGAACCAACCCATCGATGTCGCCATCTTCTGGACGGCCCCTGGTGAGATGGCCAGCGGGCAGTACATCGTTGAAGTCTATGAGAGCGGTGGAAGCGTCGGCAAGACGACCTTCACGCTGAAGTAGGTCAGAACGAGGCCCGGACCTGGACGCCGCCCACGTGCACAACGGGCGTGCCTTCACTGCGTCGACCATTGTAGGTAAGGTCAAGCTGCAGATTGCCGCTAAGGCGGCGCTGTACGGTCACACTCCAGGTTCCATTGGTGCCCGGCCGCAGGCTTGTCAGCATCTCATTGCCCAAGGATGAGTTCGCCTCACCATCGTAGGCGATGTCCACCAGGTTGCCATTGACCTGGAGCGATCCCTTGCCGGCCTGGTTCCAACGCAGTTCCACGCCGAGGTCCTGGATCACGGCCTCCTCGCCACCGAACTCCAGCCGGTTCTTCTTGTTGGTGTACTTGAACTGCGACGATACCCGTAAGCTGGTATTCGGCTGCCAGGTGAGCTTGGGTCGTGTGGAGCGTAGGTCCAGCGCATAGGTACGCCCTTCGAGCAGGTCGCTGTTGCTCGCGCTGCGACCCAGTTCACCCTCCACCTCCACGGTCCAGTGCGGCGATGTGTTCCAGCGTACGTGCACGATGTCCGACTCGCGCGATCGCGTCTCGAAGCCGTTCAACAACAGGCTCTTCGTGCGGTCGTTCTGGTGGCTGTGGTCCATGCTCCAGGTGCGGCTGCTGCGGTCGAAGTACAGCGTGTTGCGCAGCGACGAGTTGAATGCGGTGAGCGTGGTGTCGGTGGGGTCCAGCTTGAACGGGTCCAGCGCATCCTGTACACGATCGCCGCCGGACTTGCGATCGGCGCGCACGCTGGCCAGGTCGCTCAACTTTCCAATGAACTTCCGCAGGCCTTTCGCATCGGCCCACTTGACGCCCGGGCGCAGTTCAAGCGAGGTGCTCAATTGGTTGTTGAACACACGTACGTATTCATTGGTCTGCACATAGGCCCGTATGTAGTCCGCCTCGTATCCGAAGTTGGCCACCTCGAATTCGTTCAGCTCCTTCAAGCCGTTCGCGTTGTAGTCGATCCACACGTACGTCCCCTGGCCTGCGGGCACCTGTACATAGATGAACTCGCGTCGCTGCTCCAGACCGCTGCCCAGTTCATAGAACGCGCTCCACCGCGCAACGCCTTTGAGCAGCGTAAGATCGCTTTCGATGCGGCCGAGCCAGGTGTCCTCCGGACGTTGCGATGTGGCCAGGCTGTCGAGGATGCGCAGGCTGCGGTAGGTGAAGGTGAGGCCAACGCGGCGGCGGGGATCGCGACGGAGCGAAAGGCTCGTGCTGTACGACGTGGCTTCCGTGCTGGGTCGCAATTGCCGGTCGACCAGCGCCTGTTCGTAGCGTTGCCCACCGCTGACTCGATAGCCGAGCTTGGCCGAATCGGCGCTCTGCACAAAGGCCTCCCAGTCGTAGAACGAATAGGTGCCGCCTACCAGGGAACCGGTACTATCCGCCCGAAAACGATTGCGCTCCTGCTCATCGCGCAGGCCGATCGTTACGTTCTTCATGCGCCGGGCCACCCGCGCTTTGTGCCGTAGGAAGTCGCTGACAACGGCGTTGGCCGACGTGGTGAGCGCACTGCCGTTCACCGCCAGGTCCCATTTGCCCAGGCGCAGGTCGCTCTCCAGGGACTGGCGATAGCCTTCATAGCGCGATCCCATCTGCCAGGTGGAGCTGCTCAAACGCGCGCTGCCGCGACGACCTGCGGCCAGCCCTACGCTCACCACGGCCAGCAATTGATCGCTGTCCTGTGGCACCTGCAGCGCATTCCAGTTGCGCTCGAATTCCACCGGCCTGAAGCGCTCCACCGGCCTGAAGGTGCGCGCGAGGTATTCGTTGTCGGTGCCCACCAACAGCTTCAGTGTGCTGTCGGTCCTGCTCAGCGGTATGGCGTGTTCCACGCCAGCGCGCACCGCCGTGCCCTGGTCATCTCCGTTGCCGATGGCGCTGAAGGTGTTGCGGTCGTCGCGGCTCCAGGCGAGCTGGCCCCAGACCTTGGTCCGTGTACCAAAGCGATGCGTGGCACCGAGTTCGGCCACCTGTTGTGAGCGCGGTGGGATCAACACCCGGACCGGTGCGTGATCGCCGCGATGAACGATGGCTCCGGCGATCGTATCGGGTCCCAGCCACTTGAACACACGACCATTGGGGGTGAACTGCTCCTGCACATAATCGCCGTTGCCGCTGCCCACCGAACTGAACGTCACCCGGTATCGCGCGGAGTCCGCGGAGGTGCTGTACACAAAGACCGTGTCGTAGCCCAGTGAATCGCGCAAGGCGTAAAGCACTTCGTCCGCATTGTACCCTACGCTGTCCACGCCCGCGGTGGTGGCCGCCAACGGATCGTCGCCGGCATTGGTCAGCACCAGTCGGTCCACTTCGCTCAGGCTTTGTTGCAGTGGTTGGTTGCGGTTGTCCTGTTCGGTGTAGAGGTCCGCGTTCAGTTCCGTGCGGCCCAGTTTCCACGCATTGGACAGCCGGACCAACGATCGGGCGTAGTTCTTGTCGCTGTACTGGAATTCCACAGCGATGCGGCGGTCCTTGGTGATCAGCCGGCGTGCCGTGAAGGTGATCTCCGCCGTGTTGTAGTCGATCACGTAGTCGTTCTCCTGCCCGCGCGACATCAACTGACCATCGATGTAAACGCGCTCGGTGCCGCTGAGCACGATGATGAACAGGCCCCCGTCGTCGGCATTGAGGCGGTAGGGACCTTGAACACCTTCGATGCCCTGGATCAGGTCGCGTGCGAACTTGCCTTTGCTGATGGCGGCGCTGATGGCCAGCGTGCCGGTGGCGCGCGGTGCCGTGCCCAGCTTGGTGCCATAGCCAACGCCCTTGGTCTTCTTGAACCAGGTGAGGAAATGGCTCGCCGGGCGTTCAAGCACGAAGTCGCCGGCGATCAGCTCCTGTCGATCATCGAAGAGCTTGATGAACACGCGATCGAAGTCCTGTAGCTCCGCGGTGTTCCCGCCGGCCTGGATGGGGATGTTGTTGTCGGTGACGGACGCCAGCACGTTGATGCGGTCGGTGAGCTTGCCGCTCAGCTCCAGGCTCAGGGCGCTGTTCACGCTGAGGTCCTGGTTGTTGCCGAAGAGGATCCCGCGCGAGATGCTTCCACTCTTGTTCAGCCCGCTTACTCCGAGCGGGTCCGCATCGTCTCGACCGGGTTGGTATTTAAAAGGGTCGGGTCGGTCCGGAACCGCGTTGATCAGTCTGGCGGGATCCTTATGCCGGAAGGGCCCGGCCACGAGCATGGGCAATACCCGGTAACGTGCGATCACCGTGTCCGTTGGCGACCCCTTCGGCCGGATCAGCCGGGCGTGCCAGTGGTCCAGCTGATACATGCCTTTATACACTTCAACGCTGTCCTTCCACAAGGAAAAACCTTCTGGCGCGATGCTCAGGCTGTCCAGCACCACGGTATCGCGGTCCAGCACCACCGTGTGTTCCCGCCGGTTGTCATCCTGCGCATGAAGGACCAGCGCCATGCCCCAGGCCAACAGCAGCGCGCTTGGGCGAATGTTCCGGGGCTGGTGCAAGGGCTGGGGCGATGCTATAAATACGGGTTGAAAATTACCCTGAACCTGCTCCGCCGATGCGTTGGCGGCCATCAAGACGAATATGTTGGTAACGCCGGACGGCCGCGGTCCTTGCCCATGACCGGCCTGATACTTTTGGCCGGCACAGATGTATCGTCGGAACGCTCTCCTTCTCATCGCAGGTATCCTGTTACTGGCCGGGTGCGGAGAGCGGACACCCGCATCGACGGGGAATGGAAAGCGACATGGGGGCGTTTTCAACCTGAATGAAACGGGCGAACTGCGGAGCATATTCCCACCCACGCTCACTCAAGCCTCGGCCTTCCGCATCATGGCCCAGGTGTATCAGGGCCTGGTAGCGTTCGACCCCAGTGACCTCTCCATCCAGCCCTGCCTTGCCGAGCGCTGGGAGATGGATGCGACGGCTACTCAGTACACCTTCTTCCTGCGCGAAGGGGTCCGGTTCCATGATGACAAGGCCTTTGCCGACGGCCGCGGTACGGAAGTGAACGCGAACGATGTGGTGCGGTGCTTCACCCAGAACTGCACCAGTGGTATCGGCGACGGCAACTTCTGGCTGTTCCAGGATCGGGTGGAGGGTGCCAATGCCTACTATGCGGCCACCTCAAAAGGCGAACACCCACAAGATGGCGTGAAGGGCATCGTAGCGCTTGACGACCATACGGTCCGCATCTCGCTGGTGCACCCCTCGCCGAACTTCCTGCAGATCCTGGCCCATCCGGGCTGCTGGATCTGGCCGAATGAGTTGCTCAGCGCCTATGGCTCCGAGCTGGATCTTCATGCCATCGGTACAGGGCCGTTCAAGTTGAAAGAGGTCCACATAGGGGAAGTGATCCTCCTGGAGCGCAACCAGGCCTATTGGGACCGCGATGCCGCGGGTTCGGCATTGCCCTACTTGGATGCCGTGCGAGTGACCTTCGAAGAGGACAAGAACCAGGAGTTCGAGGCCTTTCTGAAAGGGACACTCTCCGCCCTGCTGGAATTGCCTGTTGACCGCCTGGCTCAACTAAAGGATTCGATCGACCCTGCTACGAACAAACTGCGCTTCCATCTGTGGGAGGTGCCTGCACTGTCCACCCAGTTCTACGCGTTCAATCTGTTCCAGCGCCCCTTTGACGATGTGCGTGTTCGCCAGGCCTTCGCGTTGGCGATCGATCGCCAGCTGCTCGTGGATTCCGTGCTGGGCGGGTTCGCATCCGCTGCGGACCATGGCCTGGTGGCGCCCGGTCTGGCTGGCTATCCGTATGAGAACGTGCCGGGCTGCCCCTTCGACCCCGAAAGTGCACGTGCATTGCTGGCCGCTGCGGGCTATCCCGGTGGGGCAGGTTTCCCGCGGATCAGCCTGCAGGCCAATTCGGACGGCTTCGGATATGTGCGGGTGGCCGAGGCCGTGCAATCCATGCTGGAGCGCGAATTGCACGTATACGTCTCCATCAGCATGGTGGGTTCGGCCGAACACTATGAACGTATCGAGACCGGAAAGGCGAACTTCTGGCGTGAAGGCTGGACGGCCGACCACCCGGACCCTGAGAACTTCCTTGCCTTGCTTTCGGGAAAGAACGCGGTGACCGATCCGTCCCTTCCCGCCTCCATCAACAGCACACGGTTCCGCGATGCGATCTTCGATGAGCACTTCATGCAGGCTCGACAGATGTCCGACGACAGGACGCGGTACCAGGAATTATCGCTCGCCGAACGACGTGCCATGCGGGAAGTGCCGCTAACGCCCCTTTATTATGAGAACGTCGTTTACATCCTTCAGCCCTGGGTGCGCGACCTGCGGTTGAACCCCATCGACAACCTGGACCTTACCCGGGTGTGGATCGACAAGGAAGAGCGGCTGCAGCCCTAGGTCCGTCCGCTGACAACCAGTTCGTACACCAGTTGTTTCGCCAGTGGCAGAAAGGTCTCTATCGGCGGCAACAGGAGCTCGCTGCTGAATGCGAACACCGCCGGGTTGGGCAGTGCCGTCCGATGGCGCACGAGGTCGGCCTTCACCTGCTCATACGGGCAAGCCCAACTGATGGTGTAGTCGGTCACATAGACCGTGCGCATCTGACGGGAGGCTTCCGCGATATCGCCGCCATCGTACAGCCCTAGCTGATACGCGTAAACACGGGCAGATGGTCCCTGCCGCAAAAGCAGATAACCCTCCGACGTACGCAAGGGCAGCACCCCCACCGGTTCGACCTGGATGTGGTGCATGATGTCCTGGCGCAATTCCGCGCCACGGACAAGCGCTTTGTCGATCCTGGGCAAGGCCATTTCGATCACCTGGTCCAATGCGCGCACTGGGCCTTCATCCTCTGCTGAGGAGCGGATCGGCCGGCCGGTATGGATGTCCCATGAGATGATGTCGCGTGGCATGGCATTCTCCAGTTCCTCCAGCTGGCGACGCATGCCGGCGACCGCTTCACGCCGCGTCGTGAGGTCGTTCAAGTGCGGATACAACTTGCGTTCGTCATAGCGATGCTCCACCCTTTGCAGGTAGGCCATGAGCTGATAACGTGCCAACTCCTCGTCCAGCGGAAGCGTCAACAGGCGCTCGGACCTTCCTTCGCTCCAATTGTAAGTACCCATCGCAAACAGGGGAACGTGATGTTCACAAAAAAGTTACGCGCTCAACGACCGGGATAGCCTGCTTAAACCACCTTCGCACATCAGACGAAAGATACAGATCATGCGCCAACTTTCCGCCCAGCTCCTCGCCGCCATCATCACCATGGTGGTGTTCAATGCCTGCGTTCCTTCACGGAAGTACGAGGAACTCCAGACCCGCTACAAGAGCACCCAGGAGTCGGAAGCGACCGCCGTGGCGAAGGCGCAGCAGGCCGAGGCCTCCATGAAGGAACAACAGGCGGCATTCGATGATCTGCAGAAGCGCAAGGTGAACCTGGAACGCGATACAACGATCCAGGGGACCAGCCTGCGCAACATGACCTCGCAATACGACAAGATCAACAAGCTGAACACGGAGCTGCTCGACAAGTACAACTCACTGCTCGCGGGTGATCGGAGCGAGAACCGCAAGCTGCTCACCGACCTGGAGGCAACGCGCTTGAAACTGCAGACCCGCGAGGACTCCCTTAATGTGCTCGGTCGTTCGTTGGCCGAACGTCAGGCACGCCTGGCCGACCTTGAGAAGGAACTGGCCTCGAAGGACGCTGCCATGCGTGCGCTCAAACAACGGGTGAGCGACGCACTCACCGGATTCGAAGGAAAGGGCCTTACCGTAACGCAGAAGGAAGGAAAGATCTACGTGAACCTCGAGAACAAGTTGTTGTTCGCCACAGGCAGCACGGCGGTGGAGGCCAAGGGGCGCGAAGCGCTGGTCAGCCTGGCCAAGGCGATCGAGAACGAGCGCGACCTGAATATCCTGGTGGAAGGACATACCGACGTGGACAAGATCCTGCCGGGAGGTACAATGAAGGACAACTGGGACCTGAGCGTTTTGCGGGCGACCAGCGTTGTGCGCATCCTGCAGGAAGGCAGCAAGCTGAACCCCACCCGCATCACCGCCGGAGGCCGTGGTGAGTATGTTCCGGTGGACCCCAACGACAAGGCGAAGAACCGCCGGATCGAGATCGATTCTTTCGCCCGACCTGCGTGAGCTGTACAAGCTGGTGCAGGACTGAACGCAGCCTCGACGCTATCTTCAGGATTTGGCCGGAAGCGGCAGGCCCAACAGCCAGGCACGGGCTTCGTCCTCCTCCATGAACACCTGTGTCGGGAATGGCTGGGGGAAGTAGGCAAGGTAAAGACTGGCCATCCGCTCGTTCATCAACGTGGTGGCGGCCCAGGCCACGGCCAATGTGTGCTCCAGCACTTTCTGGCCCTCATAATGGTTCTGCGTCATCACATTGATGTCGAAATCAAGGTCGGCCGGTAAGATGCCTAATACCAGGAATGGGCCTTTGTCCGCAAGCTGCGCCCGCTGTTGAAGCACTTCATGCAGCCCGGGGCCATCAACCTTGATACCGGTCTTGAATCGCACTTCCAACAGATTGGGGCTGATCAGCGCAATGGTCGCCAGGCGGGTATCGATCACATCGCTCATTTCAAGGGGAGGTTTGGGAGTGGACCGAAATGCGTTGAGCACCACTAAACTACCACGCACAGCCCAGCCATGATGCATCAAACGGAATTCAGTGAATACGGAGCGCCGCAACATTACAGCAACGGTCGGCAGCAGGCAAGCAATTCGCCCACCGATCGGCCGGGGTCGATACCGGCCGCAGAAGAGTGTTCAACCGAAAAGATGCGCCAGCACCTCATCCACGCGCGCCACAGGAACCAGCTCAAGGGCCCCGTTCGTCGGAAGCCCCTTGGTGCCTTTCGGAACGAACATGCGCGCAAAGCCCAGCTTGGTGGCCTCGGCAATACGCTGTTCCGTTCGCGTTACCGGGCGGATCTCGCCAGTGAGGCCCACTTCGCCTGCGAAGCACACATCCATCGGCACCGGGATGTCGGCATTGCTGCTGAGCACCGCCACCACCACGGCCAGGTCGATGGCGGGCTCCTCCACGCGGAAGCCACCGGCCAGGTTCAGGAATACATCCTTCTGTCCGAGCCTGAAGCCGCAGCGTTTCTCCAGCACCGCCAGCAACATGTTCATGCGGCGAAGGTCGAAGCCGGTGGCGCTGCGCTGTGGTGTGCCATAGACCGCGGTGCTCACAAGCGCCTGTACCTCGATCAGCAAGGGCCGCATGCCTTCAAGCGTGGCCGCCACGCATACGCCGCTCGGCCGCTCGCCGCGATCGCCCAGCAACACCTGACTGGGGTCTTCGACGATGGCGAGGCCGCTGCCCTGCATCTCATAGATCCCGAGTTCGTTCGTGCTGCCGAAGCGGTTCTTCAGCGGACGCAACAAGCGGTAGGCATGATCCCGGTCGCCTTCGAACTGCAACACACAATCCACCATGTGCTCCAGCACCTTCGGTCCCGCGATGGCGCCGTCCTTGGTGATGTGCCCGATCAACACCATGGGCGTGTTGGTGGTCTTGGCGAAGCGCATGAGCTCGCTGGTGCATTCGCGCACCTGGCCCACGCTGCCTGGGCTGGCATCCAGCGCGGCGGTGTGCAGCGTCTGAATGCTGTCAATGATCACCAGCCCGGGGCGCAAGGCTTCGATCTGCTTGAAGATGTTCTGTGTGTTCGTTTCAGTGAGCACGAAGCAACCCACATCGGTCAACGACTTCCGCGCTTCGGACTGCAATCGTTCGGCGCGCATCTTCACCTGCTGCTCGCTCTCCTCGCCCGAGACATAGAGCGTGCGCAAACCGTTCGCGCGCAGCGCCGTCTGCAACATCAACGTGCTCTTGCCGATGCCCGGGTCGCCGCCCATCAGGATCAACGAACCCGGCACCACACCGCCGCCCAGCACACGGTCCAGCTCGCGATCACCAAGTGGTATGCGCGGCCCACTGTCCGATGAAATATCCGCAATGGCAATGGGCTTGGGCTTGCGGTCGCGGATGCTCTCCGGCACGCCGCGCTTCTCCTGCACACGGTCCTGCACCTCCTCCACCAGCGTGTTCCACTCCTTGCACGAACCGCACTGCCCCAGCCACTGCGGATAGGACGCACCGCAGTTCTGGCAGACGAATTGGGAGCGGACTTTAGCGGCCATCTCGGATCGGTGTTCGCAGGCGAGCGAGGAGTATCATGTGTCCAAACAAGGCGCTGGTGACGAGCATAGCGGGGACTACGTGAGGAACCAGCAACACCGCATGGGCGCCTGAGACCCTTGCGCAGCCCGAACGACCGGTCGGAGTTGGCCGCTTAGCCACGGCGGATCTTCTCGACCAGGGCCGTGGTGGAGTATCCGTCCACGAGCTTCAAGCTGTGCACCTCGCCGCCGCCAGCCTTCACCACATCGGCACCGACGATCTGTTCGGGCTTCCAGTCGCCACCCTTCACGAGCACATCCGGACGGATCGCGGTGATCAGGTCCAGTGGCGTGTCCTCATCGAAGATCACCACCGCATCCACGCACCGCAATGCGCAAAGCACCAGCGCCCGGCTGTCCTGGTCGTTCAAGGGGCGGTCGGTGCCCTTGCCAAGCCGACGCACCGACGCATCCGAATTCACCCCCACAACCAGGCGATGGCCCAATGCCGCAGCCTCCTGCAGGTATTCCACATGCCCGCGATGCAGGATGTCGAAGCAGCCATTGGTGAACACGATGCGGTCGCTCTTCAGCCGCCATACGTTCACCATGCGCACGGCCACAACGCGGTCCATGATGCGCGGGTCCAGGATCACTGGTGTGTCGGTGGCGGTCATGTGCTGCGTTCTTTTCAAGGCCGTCAAAAGTAACGACAGGCCACCCAGGACAATGATCATCAGCGTTTGGGCCAGCCAGAGCAACCAGCCCATGGCCAACGCATCGGGTCGCAACAATTCGCCACCCGCGGATGCCGGCAGGTACATGCCGACGGTAAGTGCCACCAGCGCAGGGTACACACCGATGCCCCCTTGTACCAGCACGATGCCGATGGCGCCCGCAATGAAGCCCGCGAGGATCCCCGCAAAGGGCACGTCCCCCAACGTCGGCAGACAATAGAAGCCCAGCTTGAACATGCCGAGGTAGGCCACCCAGATGAAGAGCGTGTGTGCCAGGAAGGCCCCCTTCCGCTTGGTGCTCAACACCGCCCGCAGTCCTTCGCCGAAGCCGCGCATCAGGTCCATGAAGCGGGCGCGCAAGGTCGGGCCGGGTGAAGATCAGGTAGGCACCGACCAGGGTGATCGCTGCGAGCGCGAGCAGGATGATCGTGAACCAGGGGAAGCCGCTGGCCTGGGCGGGGTCCTGGGTGGCCCGATAAGCCGCAATGCGCGCCTTGAACAGTTCGATCTTGTCGAGTTGGAACAGGATCGTGATCACCCCGAGAAGGCCCAGCATGGCCGTATCCACCACGCGCTCGGCCAGGATGGTACCGAAGCCCTTTTCGAAGGGGACCTTGTCCGTGCGATAGAGCGACACCGCCCGGCTCGCTTCGCCTGCGCGTTGGATGAACATGTTCATGAAGTACCCGTTCATCACCGCGTGGTAGCAGTTCCAGAACCCGGGCTGGTAACCGAGCGGCTCCAGCAGATACCGCCAGCGCCAGGCGCGGCTTGCGTGGGCCAACCAGCCCACGAAGGAGGCCAGTAACAGCCACCACAGGTTGGCCTGTCGGAAGGCCGTGAACAACTGATCGCGCTGGGCGGGAGCCAGGGCGTTGTAGAAGTAGAACACCAACCATACCCCAATGCCCAGCGGCACGGCGACCTTCAGGATATCGATCAGTTTGCTTTTCATCTTCTTTCAGGCCATGGGCCGGTATCACCGCGGCCGATCCACGATGCCACGAACTTACCTGCGTACGGCGATGTTATCGATCAGCCGCACGGCACCCAGATGTGCGGCCACGAGCACCAGCACCTCGTCCAGCCCTTCCCATTCCGTCAGGGGGTGCAGGTCCTGCGGATGGGCCAGTTCCAAGTACTCCAGCCGGAAGGCGGGCTCACGCTCGATCAGCTCCAGTCCGGCTTGGCGTGCTTCCGCTACGGACGTGCGGAACGCCCTGTTCGCTATGGCCTGCAGGCTGGCATGAAGCAGGGGCGCCAAGGTCCGTTCGGATTCCGAAAGGCGCTGATTGCGCGAACTGAGCGCCAGCCCATCCGCGGCGCGTTGGGTGGGCACCGGCACGATCCGTTCGGGCCAGTGCTGCTGCCGCGCCACGTGCTGCAGGATGCACAGCTGCTGCCGGTCCTTCTCACCGAAAAAGGCCATGTCCGGTCGCACGTAATGGAACAACCGCTCCACCACGTTCACCATGCCTTGGAAATGTCCCGGTCGCGTAGGGCCTTCCAGCACGGCATCCAACGGGGCAAGGTCATACTGACGCACTTGATGGTCCCGGTAGATCCCCGCTTCCGTAGGCGTAAAGACCATCTGGCAACCCACCTGTCGCAATAAACCCAAGTCCTGCTCCAATTGCCGGGGATAGTGCTTCAGGTCCTCTTTATTGTTGAATTGCAGGGGGTTGACGAAGATGCTGACGGCCACCCCGCGGCATTGGGTCAGTGCTTCCCGCACCAATTGCAGATGCCCTGCATGAAGCGCACCCATGGTCGGCACGAACCCGACCCGGTGCCCTGCCCGCCGCTGGCTTGCGCTCCAGGCCGCAGCGGCGGCGGCTTCTTCAATGACCTCCATGGTGTTCGGGGTGCCGAAAAGGGCCGAATTGCAAGGGATGGACGCGTTTTGTTGTTGATGAAGGCGCCGAATGTCTATACTTTTGTGGTCCCATTCCCTTTCCCTTCCCGAAATGAGCTTGAAAAAATCGAAGGTCCTTACCATCTCCCAGTTCATTGAACCGTTCACCGATGGAACTGAGATGGGGAAGGCGGCCCGGCAATTGCCCCAAGGCATGCTGGACCGCGGCAACGAGATCCGCGTGTTCATGCCCAAGTTCGGCTGCATCAACGAGCGTCGACACCAATTGCACGAGGTGATCCGCCTCAGCGGGATGAACCTCATCATCGACGATACCGACCACGCCCTGCTGATCAAGGTGGCCAGCGTGCCCAGCGCCCGTATGCAGGTGTACTTCATCGACAACGAGGAGTACTTCAAGCGCAAGGCCCTTACCCACGACGCCAGCGAGGTGTTCTTCACCGACAACGATGAGCGCGCCTTGTTCTTCTGCCGCGGCGTGCTGGAGACGGTGCGCAAGCTCGGCTGGAAGCCGGACATCATTCACTGCCACGGCTGGATGACCGCCTTCATCCCCTTGTACATCCGCCACTTCTTCAACGACGATCCACACTTCGAGGACGCCAAGCTGGTGTACTCCGTGTACGATGAGCCCGCTGAGGAACTCGATAAGGACCTCGCCAAGAAACTCGCCCTGGAAGGTTTCAGCAAGGACCTGCTGAAGGGCCTTTCGAAGCCCACGACGGACGACCTGCACAAGTTCGCCATGGGCTTGAGCGACGCCGTGGCCAAGGGAAGCCCCAAGCTGAGCCGCACGATGGAGAACGCCATCAAGGCCTTTGAAAAGCCGGTGCTCGCCTATGCGCCCCATGAGGAGCGGGTGAACGCGCATGCGGAGTTCTACCACAGTGTCCAGGAGGAAGCGCTGGTCTGATAGTGGCGGCGCTCGTTCTTCGATCCTGGGCACGGCCTGCCATTGGTGCTGTCCTGTTATTCGCCCTGTCGCTGGGCTGCAAGAAGCCGGAGGATGACCTTGGCCTGGAGGTGTTGGACCCCAGTGATGCCTTGGGCACCACCGCGGTGGACACCACAACGATCCTCGCTTGGAGCACGCTGCCTGATGCCGGCCGTACCAGTGGCCTTACCCGCAATGTGCTCGGCACCTATCTGGATCCGGACTTCGGCGTAGTGAGCGCCGGCGTGGTGGCCCAGGTGCGCCTGAGCTCCGGCAATGTGGGCGCTAACAATACCGATGAATTGGATTGCGATTCGCTGGTGCTCTCGCTGGCCTTCGATGCGAACCTCTTCGGCTACGGGAACCTCGATGCGCGCTCGTTCCGCGTGTTCCGCTTGAACGAGGACCTGCGCACGGACAGCATCTACAAGAACGACCATGTGCCAGCGGTGCTGTTGGAGGACCTGGTGGCCCTCCCGCGCGGGGAGATCACACCGGCACCCTTCACCAAGCCCTACATCGACGGCGACTCCCTCACGCCCCAAATCCGCATCCGATTGTCCAAGGAGCTCGGCCTGGAGCTGTTGAGCAAATGGGGCCAAACGGAACTGAGCGATAACCCCAAGTTCCTCGAATACTTCAAGGGACTCATGATCCTCCCTGGGGAACAGCCCGGCACGCCGTTCACCCAAGGCCTGTTGTACCTCAGCCTGCTGAGCGCGGATAGCAAGCTCACCTTGTACTACCGCAACATCACCGTGCCGGACACGCTTTCCTACAATTTTCCGATCAACACCAGCAGTGTGCGGTACACGGTATCCAGCTTCGACCATCAGGCCGCACTTCAGCCCGGTCTGCCGGCCTTGTTGCAGGACAGCACGCTCGGCCAGCAGCAGTTCTACCTGCAGGCGCTGTACGGCTTGAAGGGACAGTTGTATTTCCCGCACCTGCTCGACTATCCGGCCAGCGGGCATCGTGCACTGGCCAAGGCCGAGATCATTATCCCGCTCGCCGGAACGTACTATCCATCCTACCTGCCACCATCCCAGCTGTTCGTCTTCCGCAAGGATGCCACCGGCAAGGAGCTGGACCTTCCCGGGCAGACGCTGGGCACCAACCTGGTCGGGGGCTTCTATGATGCGGCCAATGGCGAGTACAGGCTGGTGGTGACCCAATGGATGCAGAAGGTCCTCGATGGCGACATGCCCAACTCGGGTCTTTCGATATACCCCGGAGGCAGTGGTGTCAGCGCGAATCGCGTAGTATTGGCAGGCCCCGCCAACGCAACTAAGCCCATGAAGCTGCGTCTTACATTCACCACCTATTGACCATATCCCATGTGCGGCATCGTAGGATACATGGGCGACAAGGACGCCTATCCCATTCTGATCAGCGGACTCCGTCGTTTGGAGTACCGGGGCTACGACAGCGCCGGTGTGGCCCTGCTGAACCACGGCGAGCTGAACATCTACAAGTGCCAGGGCAAGGTGAGCGACCTGGAGGCGCATGTGGTGGGCCGCGACCTGCACGGCACCGTGGGCATCGGTCATACGCGCTGGGCCACGCACGGGCCGCCCAACGACGTTAACGCGCACCCGCACCAGAGCACCAGCGGTGATCTGGCGATGATACACAACGGGATCATCGAAAACTATGCCGCCATCAAGGAAGAGCTGTTGAAACGCGGCCACGTGTTCAAGAGCGATACCGATACCGAGGTACTGGTGCACCTGATCGACGATGTGCAGCGCACCGAGGGCGTTGAACTGCCCGAGGCCGTGCGCCTCGCGTTGGACAGCGTGGTGGGTGCGTACGCCATCGTGGTGCTGGACCGCAAGGACCCCGATGTGATGGTGGCCGCGCGCAAGAGCTCGCCCCTGGTCATCGGCATCGGTGACCACGGCGAACACTACATCGCCAGCGACGCCACACCGATCGTGGAGCATACCCGGAACGTGGTATACCTGGAGGACGGAGAGATCGCGGTGATCGAGCGGGGCAAGGGGTTGAAGATCCGCAACGTGAAGAACCAGGAGACGACCCCGTTCATCACTGAACTGGAGATGCACCTGGAGGCGTTGGAGAAGGGTGGCTATGACCACTTCATGCTGAAGGAGATCCACGAGCAGCCGCGCAGCATCCGCGATTCCATGCGCGGCCGGTTGAACCTGGCGCAGGGCGAAGTGACCCTCGGTGGCATCAAGGACTACGAGCAGAAGCTCGTGAACGCCCGTCGCATCATCATCGTGGGGTGCGGCACCAGCTGGCATGCCGGCCTGGTCGGGGAGTACCTCTTCGAGGAACTGGCGCGCATCCCCGTGGAGGTGGAGTATGCCAGTGAGTTCCGCTACCGCAACCCGATCATCAACGAGGACGATATCGTCATCGCCATCAGCCAGAGCGGCGAAACGGCCGATACCCTGGCCGCGATCGAACTGGCGAAGAGCCGCGGCGCCACCATCATCGGCATCTGCAACGTGGTGGGCAGCAGCATCGCGCGCGTTACGCATGCGGGGTCCTACACCCACGCAGGTCCGGAGATCGGCGTGGCCAGCACCAAGGCCTTCACGGCCCAGGTGACCGTGCTCACGCTGATGGCCCTGATGGTCGGCCATAAGAAGGGCACCATCACCGGAAGCAAGTTCTTCCGCCTCTTGAACGAACTGGATGCCATTCCCGGAAAGGTGGACCAGGTGCTTAAGAAGGAGGCCCAGATCAAGTTCATCGCCGACATCTACAAGGATGCGAGCAATGTGCTCTACCTCGGACGCGGCTTCACGTTCCCGGTGGCCCTGGAGGGTGCATTGAAGCTGAAGGAGATCAGCTACATCCACGCGGAAGGCTATCCTGCAGCGGAGATGAAGCACGGACCCATCGCCCTGATCGACGAGGAGATGCCGGTGTTCGTGATCGCTACGAAAGGCGCCAGCTACGAAAAGGTGGTGAGCAACATCCAGGAGGTGAAGGCCCGCAAAGGGAAGATCATCGCCATTGTGACCGAAGGGGATACCGTGGTGAAGGGATTGGCCGATCACGTGATCGAGATCCCGGAAACGCCCGATGCCCTGGCCCCGTTGCTCAGCGTGATCCCGCACCAGTTGCTCAGCTATCACATTGCCGTGATGCGCGGTTGCAACGTGGATCAGCCCCGCAACCTGGCCAAGAGCGTTACGGTCGAGTAGGTGCGTCCTTCCGGGGCTTGGCCCACATGAAGATCCTGTCGTTCTCCTGATAGGCCGAAAGGTCGCGGGTGAACAGGATGTGCGCCAGGTCCACTACGGCCAGCACGCCGAAGCCACCGAACGTAAGGCTATATACCAGCGGCACCTTGGGCCGCGTGCCGAGGTACAACCGATGCCCGCCGAACGGCCCCAAGGTCAGGGCGAACACCGCAGCCACCGCTCTGGACGGGGTGTGCAGCGTATCCGCTTCGGAGGAAGTGGAAAGGACCGTGTCCGGCGAATGCGGGGTGAACAACTGCCGGTAAGGTCCGCCGGCCATTGCCGGTGCGACCGATAGGCACCAGAGCGCGGCCAGCCAGAGCGATCGGCCCCGGCTGCGTTGTGTGGAAGCGGCCAACGGGTTCAGCGACCGGACGTGTAGCGCTGCTCCACGGCCTTCCAATCCACCACGTTCCACCAGGCGCTGATGTAGTCCGGGCGGCGGTTCTGGTAGTGCAGGTAGTACGCGTGCTCCCACACATCCAGGCCCAGGATGGGCGTGCCGCCGCATCCCGTTCCGGGCATCAGGGGATTGTCCTGGTTGGGTGTGGAGCAGATCTCCAGCTTGCCCCCTTTCTGCACGCACAGCCAGGCCCAGCCGCTACCGAAGCGCGTGGCACCGGCGGCGGCGAACTTTTCCTTGAAGGCATCGAACGACCCGAGGTCACGGGCGATGGCTGCGGCCAGGTCGCCACTGGGCGTGCCACCTCCATTGGGTGACATGATGTTCCAGAAGAGCGTGTGATTGAAGTGGCCGCCACCGTTGTTGCGCACCGCCATGTTGTTCATGTCCAGACCCCCGAGGAGCTCCTCGATGGACTTTCCGTCCAAGGGCGTTCCGTCAATGGCCTTGTTCAGGTTGGTCACATAGGCGTTGTGGTGCTTGCCATGGTGGATCTCCATGGTGCGGGCGTCGATATGGGGTTCCAGCGCGTTGGCAGGGTAGGGCAGGGGAGCTAGGGTGAAGGGCATGGTAGGGGCTTTTTGGCTGCGTATGGGAGAGGAGCGAAAGATAGCGCTGGCAAAAACGAGCCGACTTGTCGACCGTATCGAAAAAAACATACATTTGCCGCCACTTTCACCAAAACAAACACGGAGATGATCAGGAAGTTCGCTCTGCTTGCCACGACGGCAGCTCTGATGGTCGCCTGCGGCGGCGCTCAGGAAGAGAACATGGAGGCCAAAGCCAAAGCTGCTGCTGATAGCGCTGCCAAGGCAATGGAAAAAGTTGCTGCAGACATGAAGGCCGCTACCACGGCTGCTGCTGACAGCGCGATCGCCGTTGGCGATAGCGCTGTGAAGGCGGTGAACGCTGCAGCTGACGAGGCGAAGGACGCCATCAAGGAGGCTGCTGGTCACTAAGCAGCCTGCCGATAGCAATTGAAGAAGGGGCCGCAAGGCCCCTTTTTCGTGCCCAACCGTTCAGGGCCGCCCTGTGATGCCGGTCTCCAGTGCTTTTCGCGCTCGCGTGTATAGGCTGTCGCTGCCCAACGCGATACGGTAGTACCCCGCATCGCCCCAGATGTTGCGGGCGATGGCGGCCTTCAGCCGTTCGGCGATCAACCGGCGCGACCGTTGCATGCCCCGGGGGTCCGGGCGAACACCCAGGCCTTCAGCTGTGCGTTCCAGCATGTTCAATTGGGCATCGCCTACCTGATAGCGGGTGGAGAAGGCCTCGGGTGAACCGATGCCCGTAAGCCGGGCCCGCTCCCTGTCGGCCAGGTCGAAAGCGGCCTGATTGATGGCACCGCTGAAGAACAGTTCGCTCAAGTAGGCCGAGCGTTCGGTGGTATCGGCCGGCACGAACACATCGGGCATGATGCCACCACCGCCATACACCGTGCGGCCCTTGAGCGTGGTGAAGCGCTTGCTGCTGTCCAGGTGGATGCTGTCGGCGTGCAGCAGTTCGCCGTGGTCGAAGCGGCCGCTCATATCCTCGTCATAATCCACGCCTTCGCCATAGGGCCGCTGGATGCTGCGCCCGCTGGGGGTGTAGTAACGGGCCGTGGTGATGCGTACCGCGCTGTTGTCCGGCAAGGGCACATGCTCCTGCACCAGACCTTTTCCGAAGGAGCGCCGCCCGATGATCAGCCCGCGGTCATTGTCCTGCACCGCACCGCTCACGATCTCGCTGGCCGATGCCGATCCTTCGTCGATGAGCACGGCCAGGGGCAGGTTGATGAGATCGACCCGAACCGGTGGCGAAGTAGTCCTTGCGCGGAGCCGCGCGGCCCTCGGTGTACACGATGCGGCTGCGCGCGGGCAGCAGCTGCTCACAGATCCCGATGGCGGCATTGAGGTATCCGCCGCCGTTGCCCCGCAGGTCAAGTACGAGCCGCTTCATCCCCTGCGCCTTGAGGCCATCGGCAGCCTTGATGAACTCCTCTTCCGTGGTGCGTGCGAAGCGGCTGAGCTTGATGTAGCCCGTGCCATCGGGCTCCAGCAACGAAACGGCCACACTGTTGATCGGTATCTCCCCGCGTTCGATGGTGACATCGAAGGGCTTGCTACCGCCGCGCAGGATGCTCACCGTGACCTTGCTGCCTTCCTTGCCTCGCAGGGCCTTCATCACCTTGTCGTTACTGACGTTCACGCCGGCCAGCGGAATGGAGTCGGCCTTCAGTATCCGGTCGCCCGCACGGATCCCCAGCTTGGCGCTGGGGCCGCCCTCCACCGGGCTGATCACCACGATGGTATCGCGCTGGATGGCGAATTCCACACCGATGCCCATGAAGCTGCCTTCCAAGGGCTCCTGCGCCGCCTGCAGCTCGGCTGCGCTGATGTAGTAGCTGTGCGGGTCCAGCCTCTGCAGCATGTCCTGCAACACCTCGTCCACCAGCCGGTCGCTGTTCACGGTATCCACGTAGTTGCCGGTCGATCAGGTCGAGCACTTCCTCCAGCTTGTCGCCGGGGGAGGCATGGCGGAAGGAGAACAGGCCCTTATCGGCCGGGGGCATGGAGGGGCCCATGCGCGAGCCTGCCAGGAAGCCCGCCGCCAGGGATAGGCCCAGCAGCAAGGGCAACAGGATGACCCACGTGGGGCGGCCGCCGTTGTTCATGGGTTCAAAGTTCCCCCAATTGATCGATCATCACCCCTCCTTCGCGCAACAGTTCCAGTCCCGCAGGGTCCTTGTACGCATCGAGGTACACCAGCCGCTTGATGCCGGCCTGCAGGATGAGCTTGCTGCATTCCTTGCAGGGGGAATGGGTGAGGTACAGCGTGGCCTCGCGGGCGTTATTGGTGCTTCGTGCCACCTTCATGATCGCATTGGCTTCGGCATGAAGAACGTACCAATGCGTGGTTCCGTTCGCGTCTTCACAATCGTTGGGGAAGCCCGTGGGTGTGCCGTTGTACCCGTCGCTGATGATCATGCCCTCCTTCACGATGAGGGCGCCGACCTTCTTGCGCGTGCAGTGGCTCAAGGTGCTCCACTCCAGCGCCATTTTCATGTAGGCCCGGTCGTAGCGCTGCTGCTTGGCGGGGTTCGGCGTAGACCAGGGAGTCCTTCTGCATGTGAGCATGTGCCCAGAGCTCACTGCCCATGAGATCATGTGCCCATGCATGCGCTCATGGTACTGTACCCAGGGCGGGAGTCGAACCTGCCTTCGGCAGGCAGGCCCGCCGACAACCATTCTGGATGGTCACTACTTCTTTCGTACCCAGGGCGGGAGTCGAACCCGCACGACTTGCATCACTGGTGTTTGAGACCAGCGCGTCTACCAATTCCGCCACCTGGGTAGGTGCCCCCTTGTTCCAAAGGGAGGGCGAAAATAGTGGTTGGCGATGCGCGCCCGTCAAAGCGTGAAGAATCCCCACAGCAGGCCCAAGCCCAGGAGCGTGGCAAAGATGATGGTGTAAGGGATGCTCATGGCCAGTGAGCGCATGAGGGTCGAGGGCCAGCTTTTGGAATAGACCCGTTCCAGGGAAAGCAGCAAATAGGCCGCACACGCCAGCACGAGCAACGGCCCTGCCCACCCCGGCCATTCGCAGGGGATCATCAGTCGCCAGCACAGGAGCAGGCTGAAGAACAGAAAGAAGATGGTGTGGATGTGAATGCTGAAGATCAGGTGTTCCCAGTAGTACCTCTGCCTGTAGAATATCCACAGGAGGAGGATGGCCGTGAAGGGCATCAGGATGAACATGATGATGGAAACGGAGCACACGGCGGTGTGGATCCGGAGCTGGCGCCGACCGTGACCGTATCGACATCGATACGTCCCAGTGAGCGAACGGCCCGGCGACCGAACCAGCCCAGAGAATCGCCCTCGGCGAATACAAGGCTGTCGGCCATGATCCTGCCGATCGGTTGCCGGGGCGATCCGCGCCCTGCGTGCCATCACCTGTTGAAGGAGCGCTGGAGTCGGAGATGGACAGTGCCCGGGCTGGTGTTCGGCCTGATCCTGGCGCGGTCCATCCAGTGCTTCCTCCGCAATACCACGATCCAGGTAGATCGTGAGAAGGCCAAAGAAGATCACGCTCGTGAAGACGTAGAACCGGATCGGGTGCACATAGCGCGCACGCTTGCCCTCTACGAAATCCTTCGTCAGCTGTCCGGGCTTCGTGAGGATCAGCTTCAGCGTGCTCCACAGCTTCGTGTCGAAGTGCGTGAGGTTCTCCACGAACTCGTACGCGAAAAGCTTGAACGGAACCCGCAGGTCGTGGTTCTCCTGGCCGCACTGCGGGCAGTACTCGAAGCCCTCCTGCAGCGCCGTGCCGCAGTTCGGGCAGGCGGTGGTCTTGTTGCGGCGCTTGCGGGACATCAGGGCCCGAAGATCACAATTGCTTCAACAACTTCCGCAGGTCCACCTTCTCGCTCACGATGCGATCCAGGTCGGCGATGGCCACACGCTCCTGCTTCATGCTGTCGCGCTCGCGCAAGGTCACCGTGTTGTCCTGCATCGTTTCGTAGTCGACGGTGATGCAATACGGCGTGCCGATGGCGTCCTGGCGGCGGTAGCGTTTGCCGATGCTGTCCTTCTCGTCGAACTGGCAGTTGTGCGAAAGCTTCAGGCCGTCGATGATGGCGCGGGCCTTCTCGGGCAGTCCGTCCTTTTTCACCAGCGGCATCACGGCCACCTTCACCGGCGCCAGCGGTGCGGGGATGCGCAACACCACGCGCTCCTCTCCACCTTCGAGCTTCTCCTCTTCGTAGGCCGCGCTCAGCACAGCGAGGAACATGCGGTCCAGGCCGATGGACGTTTCCACCACGTACGGCACGTAGCTCTCGTTGGCCTCGGGGTCGAAGTAGGTGAGCTTGCGACCGCTGAACTTCTCATGGCTGCTGAGGTCGAAGTCGGTGCGCGAGTGGATGCCCTCGAGCTCCTTGAAGCCCATCGGGAAACGGAACTCGATGTCGCACGCGGCGTTGGCGTAGTGCGCCAGCTTGATGTGGTCGTGGAAGCGGTAGTTCTCCGCGGGCAGCCCCAACGCACGGTGCCACGCGATGCGCTTCTCCTTCCAGGTGTTGTACCACTCCATCTCGGTGCCGGGCTTCACGAAGAACTGCATCTCCATCTGCTCGAACTCGCGCATGCGGAAGATGAACTGGCGTGCCACGATCTCGTTGCGGAAGGCCTTGCCCGTTTGCGCGATGCCGAAGGGGATCTTCATGCGTGCGCTCTTCTGCACGTTCAGGAAGTTCACGAAGATGCCCTGGGCCGTTTCCGGACGCAGGTAGATCGTGCTGCTCTCGCCGCTCACGCTACCGAGCTCCGTGGCGAACATCAGATTGAACTGGCGCACTTCCGTCCAGTTCGCCGTGCCGCTGATCGGGCACTTGATCTCCTCGTCGATGATCAGCTGACGCACGGCTTCGAGGTCGTTCGCTTCCAGCGCGGTCTTCATGCGACCTTCCACGGCGTTGATCCGCTCCTGGGCGCGCAACACGTTCGGATTCGTCGCGCGGAACTGCTCCTCGTTGAAGGCCTCGCCGAACTTCTTCTTCGCCTTCTCGGTCTCCTTCTCGATCTTGTCCTGGTACTTGGCCATGTGGTCCTCCAGGAGCACATCCGCACGGTACCGCTTCTTGCTGTCCTTGTTGTCGATCAGCGGATCGTTGAAGGCATCCACGTGGCCGCTGGCCTTCCACACGGTGGGGTGCATGAAGATCGCCGCATCGAGGCCCACGATGTTCTCGTTGAGCTTCGTCATGGCGGCCCACCAGTACTGGCGGATGTTGTTCTTCAGTTCGGCGCCATACGGGCCGTAGTCGTACGTGGCGCTCAGGCCGTCGTAGATCTCGCTGCTGGGGAACACGAAGCCATACTCTTTCGCATGGCCGATGAGGGTCTTGAGGCGGTCTTCCTGATTGCTCATGATGTAAGGCGGACGTCTTGGAAATCTTTGACGGCGCGGGGCGCGAAAGTAGGTGGGAGCTGCGAGCTGGGAGCCACGAGCTTTGAGCCACGAGCTGCGAGCTTGAGTTCGGCCAGAGTCAGGCTTTTAGTTTGGCATGAAGCTCATGAGCATCTTCTGTTCTTCATCAATGGCTTGGAGCAGCAGCGACCACTTCAGCCTTTGGAGCCCACTTGCGCCGTTGTAGCGTGAGCGTTTGCGTTTCGAGTTCGAATGCCGAGCCAAGGGCGATCTCCATGAAGCGGTGCTTGTCCTTTTCACTTCTGCGTGAATTCCCCTCGGCGATGTTCGACGCAATGGAAATGGCTGCGCGCGTGGACTGGCCCTTCAGCTCCGCAGCTTTCTGCCAGGGCAACTCTTCATACAGGTCGAAGACCATATCGGTGATATCCATGGCCTTTTGCCAGACCATGAGCTTCTTGAAGTCTTTCATGAGTGGTGGGTTTTTATTGTGAAAATAGCTGTGAGCCACGAGCTGTGAGCCATGAGCCACGAGCTGCGAGCTGCGAGCCTCGAGCCTCGAGCCTCAAGCCTCGAGCTACGAGCCACGAGCCACGAGCCACGAGCCACGAGCTACGAGCTGCGAGCTGCGAGCAGGTCGTCGCAGAGGTGGTGAGGCCAGCTCGAGGCTCGCAGCTCGAAGCCGGAAGCCGGAAGCCGGAGCATCAAGCCTGTAGCTTCGCAGCGCGGAACCATCCGCCTTCGCCGAGGCTTCGCATGGCTGCGGCGAGTGAGAAGGCAACGCCTCGGCGAAGGCAAGGCGCAACGGCGCCACGGTGGCGCAACGCCTAATGCCGGGAGGGCTATGTTCGGCAGGCATGATGGGGCAGACGCCTATAAGTACCTTTGCAATTACCATGGAGACCTTCGAGGTGGATGTGACCAGCAAAAAGGCCAAGGCCCTGCTCCAGCAATTGCAGGCCCTGGGCATCATCACCCTTCGGCCGAAGAAGGTGAGAAGCCTGGGTGAAGTGATCGCCGATATTCAAACAAGGGCCAGGAAATTGCCTCCCATTTCTGAAACGGAGATCATGGCGGAGGTGAAGGCTGTTCGCAAACAACGACGACATGCCGCCGCGCGCAAGTCTCAGGCTCGTCGTTGATACCAATGTGCTCATCAGTTCGCTCATCTCCATTGAAATGATGGAGTTGGCGAGAAGGATCGTCCGACATCACCGAATTCTTTATTCCGTGGAGCAGTTGTTGGAATTCCAACAGGTGATGACCAGACCGAAATTGAAAGGCCGGATCATTGTGGCGCATCAGGATGAGCTGGTCTCCAGCCTTTCCCTGCATGGGGAATTGGTCCAGGTCCATTCGGATGTCCAGGTATGCAGAGACCCTGACGACGACCATCTACTGGCACTGTGCAAGGATGGCAAAGCCAACATGTTGCTTACCGGTGACAAGGACCTTCTCGTGCTGAAGCGCTTTGCCGGAACCCGCATTCTTTCTCCTTCCGAATTCCTCAGACTGCGACCATGATCGAACACCGCGGCACCCTCATCAGCGAGGACCTTTTCGAAAAACGTTTCGTCTGCGATCTGAACGCGTGCAAAGGCGCGTGTTGCGAGCAAGGCGATAGCGGAGCGCCCATCACGCCCGAGGAAGCGGCCGAGATCAAGAAGTACTACGAGGAGATCAAGCCGTACATGACCGCGCGCGGACGCAAGGCCGTGGACAAGCAGGGCACCAGCGTGGTGGATTCCGATGGTGAGCTGGTGACACCGCTGATCGATGAGTACCAGGAGTGCGCCTTCGCGAAGAAGGACAAGCGGGCATCTGGAAGTGCGGCATCGAGAACGCGTACCGCGAGGGCAAGATCCCGGTGAACAAGCCGCTGAGCTGCCACCTCTACCCCATCCGCGTGGAGAAGCTGAAGTACCACGACGGACTGAACTACAGTGTGTGGGACATCTGCAAGCCGGCCTGCTCGTGCGGCGCCAAGCTGGATGTGCCGGTGTTCCGCTTCCTGAAGGGCCCGCTCACGCGCGCATACGGCGCCGATTGGTACGACGAGCTGGAGGTGATCTACCAGGAGTGGCTGAAGCAGCCCGTGGTGAAGCGCAAGCGCTGATGACCCCTGCACGCGCCATGCGCGCCACTTTCCGGTCGCCGCGCGTCGATCATCACCCACCGATCAAGCGCTTTGTTGCCACAACGTGCAGAGCATTGCGCGGCCGTGTTCGCATTTGTGCATGACGGTCCGCGCACAGGCCACAGCCGACGCGACTTTCACCGCCAACTGATCACCACATGGCCCGCGCCACGCCACGTTGCCGACGTTGTTAAGTGATCGTGAAGAAAAAACCCTTGCGAGTGTCGCGATCCGATCCCGCCCACGATCCACGCGGCACACGGACCCGTGTTGAAAAGATCGGGAATCACCTCATTCTTTCCCCTTGTCAGCGCTCCCATTGCCATCCACATTTGTGACCCGACGACGAGGCGGCTTTCCGCCGACCGCCGGACCCGAACAAACCGAAGTATTCAAAAAAGGGGGCCGCCCTCCTTCGAGCCCTCGTCACCCTTATTCAGACCTGCTCCACATCATGTCCGACAACCGTTCCACCAACCAGATCAGCATGGACCAAGAGCTGAGCAACAAGGCCCAAGCCGATCTGGAGCCCCTCTTGCGCGAGAACAAGGACCGCTTCGTCATCTTCCCCATCCAGCACAACGACATCTGGTCCTTCTACAAGAAGCACGAGGCCAGCTTCTGGACCGCCGAGGAGATCGACCTGCACGCCGACCTGGTGGACTGGGCCACCAAGCTCAACGACGACGAGCGCTACTTCGTGAAGCACGTGCTCGCCTTCTTCGCCGCCAGCGATGGCATCGTGAACGAGAACCTCGCCGAGAACTTCCTGCACGAGGTGCAGTACACCGAGGCCCGCTTCTTCTACGGCTTCCAGATCGCCATGGAGAACATCCACAGCGAGACCTACAGCCTGCTGATCGACACGCTATCAAGGACCCCTTCGAGAAGGACAAGCTCTTCCACGCCGTGGACACCATGGATTGCGTGAAGAAGAAGGCCGACTGGGCCCTCAGCTGGATCAGCGAGGGAGGCTTCGCCGAGCGGCTCGTGGCCTTTGCTGCCGTGGAAGGCATCTTCTTCAGCGGCAGCTTCTGCAGCATCTTCTGGCTGAAGAAGCGCGGCCTGATGCCCGGCCTCAGCTTCAGCAACGAGCTCATCAGCCGCGACGAGGGCCTGCACTGCGACTTCGCCTGCCTGCTCTACACCAAGCACCTGATCAACAAGCTCAGCAAGAAGACCGTCGAGAAGATCATCACCGACGCCGTGGACATCGAGAAGGAGTTCGTGACCGACGCGCTGCCCGTGAACCTCATCGGCATGAACGCCAAGCTGATGCAGCAGTACATCGAGTTCGTGGCCGACCGCCTGCTGGTGGAACTGGGCAACGAAAAGGTGTACAACGCCACCAACCCCTTCGACTTCATGGAGATGATCAGCCTGCAGGGCAAGACCAACTTCTTCGAGAAGCGCGTGGGCGAGTACCAGAAGGCCGGCGTGATGAACACCAACAAGGAAGGCAACAAGTTCGCGCTGGATGCGGATTTCTGATCGGACGATTGATCAGATCAGACAGATCAGACAGGACTGAGCAGGCCGGTCGATCACGTGTTGAACATCGACCCGTTGATGAACTGCTGAAGACGACCGACGAAAACCAATAGAGCAACGACCACCTTTCCATTCCCGTTCGCGGGAGCAAATGGATCACCTCAACGAATCACCCAACGGCCAGGCGGGAGCTCAGCCGAAGGATAAAAACCAACGAAGTAGCATGTATGTAATTAAACGCGATGGACGCCGGGAGGCCGTGAAATTCGACAAGATCACCGCCCGGGTGAAGAAACTCTGCTATGGACTGGACCCCATCGTGGATGCCACTCAGGTCACCCTGAAAGTGATCGACGGCATCTTCGACGGTGTCACCACCACCGAACTCGATAACCTGACAGCCGAGGTCGCCGCCACCATGACGGTGAAGCACCCCGACTACGCACAGCTCGCCAGCCGCATCGCGGTGAGCAACCTGCACAAGAACACCAAGAAGTCCTTCACCGAGACCATGAAGGACCTCTACTTCTATACCGACCCCAAGACCGGTGCCCGCGCCAGCCTCATCGCCGACGACGTGCACAAGATCATCCAGGACAACGCCGACCTGCTGGACAGCGCCATCATCTACGACCGCGACTTCACCTACGACTTCTTCGGCTTCAAGACCCTCGAGCGCAGCTACCTGCTCCGCCTGCACGGCAAAGTGGTGGAGCGCCCGCAGCACATGCTCATGCGCGTGGCCGTGGGCATCCACAAGAACGACCTCGACAGCGCCATCGAGACCTACAACCAGCTGAGCGAAGGCTGGTACACCCACGCCACGCCCACGCTCTTCAACGCCGGCACGCCCAAGCCGCAGATGAGCAGCTGCTTCCTGCTGCAACTGAAGGACGACAGCATCAGCGGCATCTACGACACGCTGAAGCAGTGCGCCCAGATCAGCCAGAGCGCCGGCGGCATCGGCCTCAGCGTGCACAACCTGCGCGCCAAGGGCAGCTACATCAAGGGCACCAACGGCACCAGCAACGGCATTGTGCCCATGCTGCGCGTGTTCAACGACACGGCCCGTTACGTGGACCAGGGCGGCGGAAAGCGCAAAGGCTCCTTCGCCATCTACCTCGAACCCTGGCACGCCGACATCGACGACTTCCTGGAGCTGAAGAAGAACCACGGCAAGGAAGAGATGCGCGCCCGCGACCTGTTCTTCGCCCTGTGGATCCCCGACCTCTTCATGAAGCGCGTGGAGCAGGGCGCCGACTGGACCCTCATGTGCCCCAACGAATGCCCCGGCCTCAGCGATTGCTGGGGAGAGGAGTTCGAGGCGCTGTACGAGAAGTACGAGGCCGAAGGCAAGGGCCGCAAGACCGTGAAGGCGCAGGACCTCTGGTTCCACGTGCTGGAAAGCCAGATCGAAACGGGCACGCCCTACATCCTCTTCAAGGACGCCGCCAACCGCAAGAGCAACCAGCAGAACCTCGGCACCATCAAGAGCAGCAACCTCTGCACCGAGATCATCGAGTACACCAGCCCCGATGAGGTGGCCGTGTGCAACCTGGGCTCCATCGCCCTGCCCAAGTTCGTGGAGAAGGGCAAGTTCGATCACCAGAAGCTGTTCGAGGTGACGCTGCAGTTGACCAAGAACCTCAACCGCGTTATTGACCAGAACTACTACCCGATCCCCGAGGCACGCCGCAGCAACATGCGCCACCGCCCCATCGGCATCGGCGTGCAGGGCCTGGCCGACGCCTTCATCCTCATGCGCTATCCCTTCGACAGCGTGGAGGCCAAGGTGCTCAACCGCGAGATCTTCGAGACCATCTACTACGCCGCACTCACCGCCAGCAAGGACCTCGCGAAGGAGGAAGGCGCCGTACGAGACCTACGCCGGCAGCCCCGTGAGCAAAGGCATCCTGCAGTTCGACATGTGGGAGGGCGTGAAGCCGTCCTTCAGACCGCTGGGAATGGGACATCCTGCGCGAAGAGATCGACGAAGTACGGCGTGCGCAACAGCCTGCTGATGGCCCCGATGCCCACGGCCAGCACCGCGCAGATCCTGGGCAACAACGAGTGCTTCGAGCCCTACACCAGCAACCTGTACACGCGTCGTGTGCTCAGCGGCGAGTTCATCGTGGTGAACAAGTACCTGCTGCGCGACCTGGTGAAGCTGGGCCTGTGGAGCGAGGAGATCAAGAACAAGATCATCGCCGGCAATGGCAGCGTGCAGCACGTGGCCGAGATCCCGCAGAACCTGAAGGACCTGTACAAGACCGCGTGGGAGATCAGCCAGAAGGTGATCATCGACATGGCCGCGGACCGGGGCGCCTACATCTGCCAGAGCCAGAGCCTCAACATCTTCATGGAGAACGTGAACTTCGCGAAGCTCACCAGCATGCACTTCTACAGCTGGAAGGCCGGCCTGAAGACGGGCATGTACTACCTGCGCACCAAGGCCGCCACCGACGCCATCAAGTTCACGCTGGACAAGGCCACCATCACCAACAACGCCGCTGCGGAAGTGGCGTCGAAGGCCAACGGTGTGCCCGTTGGAAGCACCGTGATGCTGGAGCCCGTGATCAGCGGACCGGTGGTGACGGCCAACGGAGCCGCCCGCGTTGAAGCGCACGCGGTTGTGCAGGACGCCAACGACCACAACGGCCCCATCCTGAACGAAGTGGCCGCCCAACGCGCCGCCGCCCTGCGCCAGGCCGAAGCCGAACGCGCACAAGCCGAGATCGCCTGCTCACTGGATAACCCGGAGGGGTGTGAGATGTGCTCGGGGTAGAATGAGCTGAACGAACTGAACAAGGAAGAGCGGCTCGAAAGGCCGCTTTTCCTCGAATCAATAGGCATAACTATTTACATGATACGTATATACAGCAAAGAGAATGACAATGAACTCCTCATCGATGAAACAGTCGATTGGATTCAAGTGATGCCTCGGCATTACTTCACGGAGGACCCCCACATTGTAATTGAGATGAAGGGGTTTGACTGGATGCGGCATGCAGAAACCTGCAAAGAGTGTGAGGCCTTTTTATCTGAGATGGGCAGTACCCGGCGGATGTGGTGCTTGGAGTGGGCTGGGCGGTCATGGCCATTAAAGCTATCCGGTTTTGGCGATGAAAATGCGGTCAACAGCCTGTTGTGGGTGTGCAGCGAATATTTCACTGGGACGCGGTTGAGGTTGAGGCTAGATACTCGATCTCGTGATGACCTAAACGCCGAATTGCAGCAATTAGAGCAGGCCGAGGATTATGAACGGTGCATCATTGTTCGTGACCTGCTTAGCGAAAATGGCGGTAAGAAATCATACCCAACTCATGAGTAGGATGTCATGCTTAAATACTCAAATGTGCCGGTCGCACATGATTAGGTAGGGGGCCGTAGGAGAAGACCCCAGTGGCGGAAAGCAAGTAAACTAACCCAATGATCAACAAGTTAATCCAATAGAATTATGGCAGCGAAAATGACACAAGGTGCAGTTGCCTTGTTGGATGTGCTTGGTTGGAAAGGGATGTGGCAACGGCGGCCAACGGCCGCAGAGGACTTACACAGCATATATCAAGCCGTGACCTCAACAATAGGTCAGATTGACGGATTGGCGCAATCGAAAGATGGGGTCAAAATATTCGACGGCATGAAGCCTGAGGTAATAAGCATTTCAGATACACTAGCCTTGACTGTTATGGGCGAACAAAATAGCGCAATTGAATTAGCCGTCTTCCTTTCGATTTATGCAATTATTGATCCGGCAGTGAATTGTTGAGGATCGGCACGATCTGTGATTGGATTAAGCCATGAGAGAAAATGACTCCAGGAAGTTGAGCGTGGAAGCGCTGAACGAACGTCGGCGGCAGGTGCTTGCCTGTCTGCTGAATGGCATGAACCAAGCGGTTGCTGGCAAGCAATGCGGGGTATCGGTGGTAACTGTCTGGGATGTTTGGAAACGCTACCAGGAGGGCGGTCGCAAAGCCATAGAGGTTGGCCGACCGGGCCGTCCCAAGGGCAAGGGCCGCATTCTGACAAGTGAGCAGGAAAGAGAGGCTCAGACGATCATAGCTGACAGAACACCCGATCAATTGAAACTGCCCTACGCGCTATGGACCAGAGAAGCGGTGCGGGAGATGATCGCTCATCGCTACCAGCGGAGCCTTTCGGTGCGTGCTGTGGGCGACTACTTGGAACGCTGGGGCTACACACCCCAGAAGCCGCTGCAAAAGGCATACGAGCAGCGTCCTGAAGAAGTGCGACGATGGACCCAGGAGACCTATCCGGAGATCAAGGCCAAGGCCGTTCTGGAAGATGCGGATATCCTGTGGGGAGATGAGACCGGTCTGCGAAGTGACGATGTGCGCGGGCGCAGCTACTCACCACGCGGACGTACGCCGGTGATCCGCGTGAACCAGAACCGTGATGGCTGTTCTGTGATCTCAACAGTGACCAACAAAGGCCAGATGCGGTGGATGGTGTTCAAGGGCGCAATCAATGCGCGGATCCTCATCGACTTCCTGCGTCGCTTAATCAAGAACGCCAAGCGGAAGATCTTCCTGATCCTGGACAACCTGCGCGTCCATCATAGCGAACCGGTTCAGGACTGGGTCGAAGATTATTACCAGGAAGATCGAACTGTTCTTCTTGCCCAGCTACTCCCCTGAACTCAATCCGGTCGAGATCGCCAACGCGGACCTGAAGCACGCGGTGACCACTTGCGCACCGGCGCGCAAGAAGGGCAAGCTCCACAAGGTCGCTTCAACACACCTCCGATCCTTGCAACAAGATCCGGATCCGCATCGTCAGCTTCTTCCAAAAAGACACTGTCCGCTATGCCGCTTGAACCCTCAATACATCCCCGCCGACTCAATAACCGTTCATTTAAAGTTAATATGCCAATTCGTGGAGCGATTTCGTATGGAGAATTTATCGAGAAAGAGAATGTCCTCATTGGGCCGGCTGTTGACGAAGTAGCTTCGTGGTACGAACAAGCAGAATGGATTGGCGTGCATCTGACCCCATCTGCTGCCCTCACAGTAGATCACGGTTCGTTCACCTTGCCCAACACACTGACCCAGTATGATATACCAACGAAACATGGGCCAGTAAAGGCGGGTCTGGCTTGTAATTGGCCAACTTATATTCAACAAACAAGTGCGCTCCACGACTTGAGGAAGGAGTTGATTGATGGGCTCTTATTGATCCGGCAGTGAATTGTTGAGGATCGAGCACGATCTGTGGATCGGATTAAGCCATGAGAGAAAATGACTTCAGGAAGTTGAGCGTGGAAGCGCTGAACGAACGTCGGCGGCAGGTGCTTGCCTGTCTGCTGAATGGCATGAACCAAGCGGTTGCTGGCAAGCAATGCGGGGTATCGGTGGTAACTGTCTGGGATGTTTGGAAACGCTACCAGGAGGGCGGTCGCAAAGCCATAGAGGTTGGCCGACCGGGCCGTCCCAAGGGCAAGGGCCGCATTCTGACAAGTGAGCAGGAAAGAGAGGCTCAGAAGTAATCATAGCTGACAGAACACCCGATCAATTGAAACTGCCCTACGCGCTATGGACCAGAGAAGCGGTGCGGGAGATGATCGCTCATCGCTACCAGCGGAGCCTTTCGGTGCGTGCTGTGGGCGACTACTTGGAACGCTGGGGCTACACACCCCAGAAGCCGCTGCAAAAGGCATACGAGCAGCGTCCTGAAGAAGTGCGACGATGGACCCAGGAGACCTATCCGGAGATTAAGGCCAAGGCCGTTCTGGAAGATGCGGATATCCTGTGGGGAGATGAGACCGGTCTGCGAAGTGACGATGTGCGCGGGCGCAGCTACTCACCACGCGGACGTACGCCGGTATCCGCGTGAACCAGAACCGTGATGGCTGTTCTGTCGATCTCAACAGTGACCAACAAAGGCCAGATGCGGTGGATGGTGTTCAAGGGCGCAATCAATGCGCGGATCCTCATCGACTTCCTGCGTCGCTTGATCAAGAACGCCAAGCGGAAGATCTTCCTGATCCTGGACAACCTGCGCGTCCATCATAGCGAACCGGTTCAGGACTGGGTCGAAGATCATTACCAGGAGAATCGAACTGTTCTTCTTGCCCAGCTACTCCCCTGAACTCAATCCGGTCGAGATCGCCAACGCGGACCTGAAGCACGCGGTGACCACTTGCGCACCGGCGCGCAAGAAGGGCAAGCTCCACAAGGTCGCTTCAACACACCTCCGATCCTTGCAACAAGACCGGATCGCATCGTCAGCTTCTTCCAAAAAGACACTGTCCGCTATGCCGCTTGAACCCTCAATACATCCCCGCCGACTCAATAAGTCAAGGGCCGATCGACTGCAGACATTGGCCCTAAAATTCTGAACACCGTAACTTTTTTCGACGAAATCAAGAAGCGTAAGAGTTGAAAAACGCATTCGACCACGCAGAATGAAGTGATGCCTTATGCGGCATGCGAATGGTCGACCACGGTTGAAGGAACCCGCTAGCCCGAATGTTCTCACGCTTAGACGCTGGCGCGGATCTATGATCCGTGCCATTCATTCCTGCATCTATTTTGCGTTCATGAGCCGCAAATACAAGATCCACGACCAGGATGACGCGCACTTTCTGAGCTATGCGGTAGTTGGCTGGGCAGATGCATTGAGTCGGCGTGCTTACAAGGACATTATTGTCGAAAGCCTTGCTTTTTGCCAGAAGGCAAAGGGGCTGCAGCTTTTCGCGTGGTGTATCATGAGCAACCATGTGCATCTCATTGCCAAAGCAACGGAAGGCCTCAAGCTGCAGGATATCATGCGCGACCACAAGAAGTTCACGGCGAAGAAGATTGTGGAAGCGATCGAGCAGAACGGTCAGGAAAGTCGTAAGGAATGGCTGCTTCCGTTGCTCAAGAACGCGGATGGCAACATTCACTTCTGGCAACACGACCTGCACCCCATATGGCTGCGGACACCTGCGGTGATCGATCAGAAGCTGGAGTACATACATATGAACCCTGTGAAGGAAGGTCTTGTTGCGGAAGCCCATCACTACATCTATTCGAGCGCGGGAGCCCATGCTGGCCTGCCATCATTACTGGCCGTGGAAATGATCTGATGTTCGCATGGATCGAAGATCCGCGCCAGCATACGGCGCGATGAGTGCCTTGGCTTGGACGGGCCCTTCGAAAGCCGGATCCCCCTCAGTATGGAAATGGTATGCCGGTCCGGATCGTGTCACCGTTCGCCGTTGGAACATCGGCACAGGCGACCATGGTGCCACCCGGACACTTGTTCCAATGGATCATGCTGTCGTCGGGCTCGCGACCGAAGGCAACCAGCCCCTGCCACGCGCTTGATCGCGAAGCGACATACAAGGCACAGGTGCGCTGGATCAGGTCATAGGTCCGAACATCGCGGCGTGGGGTGGCGGGATCGGCAGGGGAGCCCACGAACGGCCCCACGCGTGTATTAGGTGCCTGGGATGCATCCGGGCCGTACCCGCTGATCACGAATGTGCCGATGAAGAGCAGGCAGAACAGGCGCGCTGTATGCATGGTCGCGGGTTTCGTTGATTGAAGGTCGGGGGAATTTCGCAGGTCCGGTCGGGTATATACGATCCTTAACGTTCGACAGGATGAACGACCGTGGAGCGTCCAGGAGCATGTTCGCGACGGGACGCATACATTGGCATCATGTGCACGATGCGCGGCCTTTTTTTCGTGGTGGCTTGCTGGCTGGTATTGCTCGTGCATGGGCAAAGCGCTGTGTTGTCCGCGGGTGGGGATGCTCTAGGAATTGGTGGTTCCGTGAGCTTCTCCCTTGGGCAACTCGCCGATGATCATCCGGCCGCAACCACTGGCAACGTGCAGGAGGGCGTGCAGCAACCGTACGTCGATGGGTCCACGTTGATCAGCGAGCGACCGGGCACTACCGATGTGAGCGTATCCCCCACCGTGACAGCGGATCAGGTGACGGTCCAGCTGCCGAATATGATGGGACATCGATGGAGCGTGACCGTGTTCGACGTGCACGGCCGCGTGGTGGTGCAGCGCTCGGTGAAGGATGCCCGTACGGATCTTTCGCTGGCCCATCTCGCCAGCGGCGTCCATCACTTGCTCATTCAGCATGACATGCGCGCGGTGCGCACGTTCACCATCATCAGAACCGAACAGCCATGAGAACGTTCAGCCTGCTTCTTGCTTCATTGCTCACCCTCGGACTTTCGGCGCAAGCGCCTCCGCTCATGAGCTACCAGGCCGTTGTGCGCGATGGAAGCAATACGCTCGTGGCGAATGCGCCCGTTGGCATGCGCATCAGCATACGGCAGGGAACAGCGACAGGCACTGCGGTGTATGTGGAGACCCATGACCCCACGACGAATGCTAACGGCCTGGCCACGCTGCAAGTGGGTGCTGGTGCCGTGGTCAGCGGCAGCGTGGCTGCGATCGATTGGGCCGTCGGTCCCTACTTCCTGCAAGCGGAGACGGATCCAGCGGGCGGAACGAACTACTCCATTTCAGGTACGCAGCAATTGCTCAGCGTGCCCTATGCGCTGTACGCGGCGAACGGCGGTACGCAAGGGCCTCAGGGTCCTCCCGGGGAGCAGGGCCCTCCCGGACCAGGCGCTTGTGACGTGATCCACACCGGTGATGGGCGCGTGGTCATCTATTCAGCCACGGAGGCGAAGGGCTTCGGCTTCAATAGCACCAGCGGCAGTGGGTGGTACAACACCACGCTCAATGGCACCGTGCTCGGGGCAGTGGCCTCGGACAGCTGTGTGGTGATCTATACCACCACCAATGCCTACGGCTTCGGCTTCAACAGCACCAGCGGCAGTTCGTGGTACAACATCACCGTGAACGCACCGCCCACCACGGCAGTGGTCTCCAGCGGGCGGATCGTGATCTATTCCAACACGGAGGCCAAGGGATTCGGGTTCAACAGCACCAGTGGAAGCAGCTGGTATTCGACCACGTTCAACGCCGCACCGGTGGGGCATGTGGCAGGGGGCGACCGCATCGTGGTCTATTCCAACACGGAGGCCAAGGGCTTCGGCTTCAATGAGACCAGCGGCAGTTCGTGGTCCTCCACCACGCTGAACAACCCGCCGGTGGACCATATCGGCACGCACTAAGCCTCGCGCAACTTCCCGGCCCGCGGCACGTCATCCGTGCGAGGAAAAGTAGCTTTCCCTTTCGCAGGGTCTTCGCAAGTGCAAAGTGCGCTCGGCGGTGGTCGCGGTCCCTGCGGCACATGGTTGCGCAGGGTCCTCTTCGAGAGACCCTGCGGAAGTCGGAAGGAATGGCTGCTTCCGTTGCTCAAGAACGCGGATGGCAACATTCACTTCTGGCAACACGACCTGCACCCCATATGGCTGCGGACGCCTGCGGTGATCGATCAGAAGCTGGAGTACATACATATGAACCCTGCGAAGGAAGGCCTCGTGGCAGAAGCCCATCACTACATCTATTCGAGCGCATCAGCCTATGCTGGCCTGCCGGCAATGCTGCCTGTGGAAATGATCTGATGTTCGGCACGGATCGAAGATCCGCGCCAGCAGGTGATCTGATGTTGGGCATGGATTCGAAGATCCGCGCCAGCAGGCGCAGGGTCCTCTTCGAGAGACTTGCGGCGGGACGGAAACCATGTTCAAGGGACCTGCTCGATCCGGATGTTATTCGGCGTTGTGCTCCCGATGTTCACGAGCACCGGGTCGCGGTCGTTGACGGAGCCGGTGTACTTCACGGTGCCGTCCATATTGGCATCCTCGAGGTAATAGCCGGGGACCGCATTGTTCGGGGTGGTGCTCCCCACGCGCAGCAGGATCGGGTCGCGATCGTTCAGGGAGCCGGTGTACTTCAACGACCCGTCCCTGAGCGTATTCCCTGACCATAGCATCCGCACGCCGCTCACGTTCTTCGTTGCTTCGGTCCCGAAAAGCGCGGTGGTGCCATCGCTGAGGTCATAGTTCTTCGGCGCTATGCTCACACGCACGGGAGCGGCGGTCATCACGCCCAGGTGGTTGCGGTGCCGCACGGCGATGTGATGGTCACCCACCGCCAGGAGGAATTGCACCGGTGAAACACCGTCCGTGCCGACGATATCACCGTCGCGTTGGAGCAACGCAGCGCGTGTGGCCTTTACCATGGAGGGCGTGGTCGCATCGCGCAGCTCCACCACCACCCAATCCACGATCGCATTCGTGCCGGTCACGGACAGCACTGTGTTGGTCGTGGTCTCACCTCCACCGCCAACATGTGCGTAGCCCAGGGACGTGTACGGCTCCGTCAACGGTAAATGACCTTGCACGCGTAGATCATCGCGCATCAGGCCGACCCCTGGATCATAAGGCCCCTCCAACACCACCCGCACGCGCAGATTCAACCGCGGCCGCAGGATGAAGAGCCCTTCGTTGATCCCGGAGACCAGCACGATGCCACTACCGAAATACGGGTAGTTGCCCCAAGCCCCGTTGTAGCTGTTGTTGTTGTTCGCCGGGTAGGTGTCGAAATACGCCGCCAGGCTGAGAGAACCGGCAGCGACATTCGTGGCATCCAGCACGTGCAGGCCGCTGGTGTAGTTGGCTTCCCACACCAGGCCCTTGTGCAGGTACAGGTTGTGGTCGCTGCTGGCGTTCGGGCCGTCGAATGCACCCAGGTAGAAGGGGTTATCCAGGTCCTCGATGTTGAAGATCCGCGTGCGTGTGTTGTGCCCAAGGTTCATCTCATCACCCTCGTCGTCCATCAACAGGAACCGGTCGATCCTCCGTTACCCAGCCCTGGTGGCACAGGGAGCCGCCTGTATAATTCACCGTGCTGATGCGTGTCATGTCCGTCTTGTCCGTCACATCCACAATGGTGGCGCGGTCAGGCGTGCCGGTGTGGAAGTTGAAGCTGATCTGCTGACCAACGTGCGCCGTGTCCGGACCGTTGTACACGATGGTCATGTTCTCGTGGATGTACCCATCGATGCTGTACGTACCGGCGATCACCGGGGCGAGCGGGTTCGCGACATTCACCACATGCAGCCCACCGCTGGCCGTGTTGGTGCCGACCGCGTAGACGTACGGAGCCTGCTTGTCCGCGTGGATGGTGTGACTGTTCCCAAAGCCGCCATACCAGGCATCCTCGGTGAACGTGACCGGTGGCGTGGGGACATTGCGCAAACGTGTCAGGTCGAACACCTGTAAGCCATGCCCGGATATCTCGCTGCCCACGTAGCACCAGTTGCCTGCAACTTCCACATCGCGCCACAAGGAGCCCGTCCCCAGGTGCGTGGGTAGAAAGCCGATGCGCACAGGAGCGGTGGGCACACTGACGTCCACGAAGGAGGTTCCGGTTCTACAGCCCACCACCGCATACTCGTGACCCGTCAGCGGGTCCGTCCAGCCCCACAGGTCCGCAACACTTGTATTGCTGCCGAGTTGCGCGGGTGTCATGACCGCCAGCAGATCGATGCCGTTGCAAGGATAACCAGCTGCAAGACCGTTGACACACGGGGTCTGTGATCGGAGGGCCGTGGCAACGCCCAAGGAGAGGATGCATAGGATATGGCGCATGACCCGAAGTAAGTTCCTTTTTCACCCGAGCGGGCCGGTCATCTTCGCATTCTCCGTCCCCATGTTGCCGGGCGCGCGCCGAATGGGTTGAGTCCACCCCCCGCGCTGAGCTTTCCTCGGTCTCTTAGGCAACTTCCGGGGCCACGGGACGTCATCCGGGCAAGGAAAAGTAGCTTTGGCCGTGCTCGAACGATATGTATCCAAGGCGATGGTCAAGGTCGTTCGGGCCATGCTGCCCCTGCTGCTGGTGCTGGGCCTTGCCAGGACCGGGTCTGCTCAGAACACCCAGGTCATTCCTTTCACCAGCGGGCCGATCCCCCTGTGTGACACGAGCATCTTCACGGCCAATGTCAGCGGGATCGGTACGCTCTATCCGCCTGGCTTCAACTGGTGGACGTATTCCTTGTCCCAGTTGACGATGAACATCACCAGCGATCATCCGCAGACCCTGCAGATCACGCTGACCTCGCCCCAGGGCACCGATCTGTTGTTGTCGGCGTTCAACGGTGCTGGCGGGCAGAACTATACCAATACGGTGTTCATGTACGATCCCTGGTGGCCCAACATCACCACGGGTACGGCCCCGTTCACCGGGAACTGGACCGCGCAGGGTGGCGGACTGAGCGTATTCGATTACGAAAATGCCGACGGCGTCTGGACCATCACCGTGGTGGATACGGCGTGTACGAACACGCGGCGGTGGTGGCGGCAATGCCTGGATCCCCGGCTGGTTCGATGGCAATGCCGGTGGCATGGGCGGGTTTGCCTTCGGCTTCACAGGTCCGCCGCCGTGTTGGGGCGGCATACCATATGGTTCGTCCATGCTCTGCCCGGGCGAAACAGTGGACCTCGCCGCCTACTACGGTAGCAGCGGTTTCTCCATCACCTACAATGACCCCAACTGGGCGCCTGTTGCGGACCCAACAGCCGTTAGTGCACCAGGCCAGTATTGGATCGATGCGTTCGACCCTTGGTATGGATGCATGTATTCGGCCACCTACGACATCTATGCCATAACGCCTGTTGCGCTGGGACCGGACCAGTGGTGGAGCAATGCGCAGGTGCCGCCCCGGTGGACCTGACCGCCCTGGTCCCGACCACCGGCACCTTTCCAACATGGACCTTTGATGGCTCACAGGTCCCCACGTCGTGGGTCGCCGCAGCCACTGTGCCCGGCACCTACCAGATCATCAACAACCCCGGCACCTCGTGCAGCGACACGGCGGTTGTGATCTTGAGCACCTCGGGCGGTCCGCAGCTCGGCCCCGATCAAGTCAGCGAGCATCTGCGCAGGCGGCACGTCCGATCTGACCACGCTGTTCAACACTACCGGAATGTCGGTAGCGTGGTATTTCGCGGGATCGCCCTTTGCCACGCCCGAGGCCGCTACCGATCCTGGCGTCTACACGCTGATCGCCAGCACCAACGCCGGATGCGCGGATACGGCGGAGGTGACCCTCGCCGTGCAGGCGCAGCCCAGCCTCGGCGCCGACCAAACGCAGGACCTGTGCAACAATGCATCGCTCGACCTCACCGCGCTGTACACCACCACCGGCCTGAATGCGGCATGGACGCTGATGGGCTCCCCCGTTGCCGATCCCGCTGCAGTGACCACCGGCGGTGCGTACCAACTGATCACCTCCAACGGAGCAGGCTGCGCAGATACCGCGATGGTCACTGTGACCGCGATCGCAAGTCCGTCGCTTGGAGCGGATGCTTCGGCGGCGATCTGCGATGGCGCCAGTGTTGACCTTACGACCATCTTCACCACCACCGGCCTCACCACGTCCTGGACCTTGTCCGGCTCCGCCGTGACGAACCCCGCTGCGGTGGGTACTACAGGCGTATACACACTGGTGGCCACGAATGCGACCGGCTGCAGCGATACCGCGAATGTTGATGTGGTCGTATCGGCCAACCCTGCGTTGGGTGCCGATCAGTCCGTGACGGCGTGCACCGGTGTACCTGTCGACCTCACCGCGTTGTACAACACCGGCGCGGATGCCACGGCATGGACGTTGAACGGAAACGCCATTGCGATCCCGGGCGCTGTGACGGATGCCGGTAACTACATGCTCACAGTGACGAACGCCGCGGGATGTACGGACATGGCGATGGTCACCTTGTCACTGGACCCAGCACCATCGCTTGGCGCGGATCAACCGGCTTCGATCTGTTCCGGTTCCACCTTCGACCTTACTGCGCAGTATGTCCACAGCGGGCCTCACATCGGTTTGGACGCGGAACAACGCAGCGGTGCCCAACCCGGCAGCCGTGAACACGAGCGGCGCCTATCAATTGGTGGCGACCAACAACTTCGGTTGTACCGATACGGCCGTGGTGGACCTTACGGTGAATGCCAACCCGGCGCTCGGTGCGGACCTTTCATTCGCGCTGTGCTCCTGGCAGACGATCGACCTGGGTGCGGTGTTCCCCGTTGCGGGCATGTCCGCGACTTACACGGTGAACGGACAGGCGGTCGTCGATCCCGCAGCGGTGTATGATGCCGGCACCTACTCGGTATCGGTGACGGATGCCAACGGGTGTATCGATTCCGCCATGGCCACGGTGACCAACGTGGAGTGTCTGTGCGTGGCCGACTTCACCACGGATGCACGCTGCATGCAGGAGCCGGCCCAATTCACCCTGCTAGCCGATTCGGCCATTGTCAGCGCACATTGGGACCTGCACGGAGCTGCGACCAGTTCAACCCAGATCGATCCGTTGCTGCGGTTCACGGCGGAAGGCGATGTGATCGTAACGCTGGTGGCCACGTTGAGCTGCGGTGTTGACACTGTGGAACGCACCATCCACGTGGACGACTGCTCGGATTCGTGCTGGGTCTTCGTGCCCTCGGCCTTCACGCCCGATCAGGATGGCATCAACGACAGCTGGACCTGGAAAGGCGCGTGCTTCCCGGAGGATTTCTCCATGGAGGTCTTCGATCGCTGGGGAGAACTGGTCTTCAGTTCCACCGAGCCATGGCGTTCGTGGGATGGAACGTACAAGGGCGCCTTCGTGCCGAACGGTGTGTATGCATACCGCATCGGCTACCGACTTCCGTACCAGGAGCGGAAGGAGGTGAAGGGATCGATAGCCGTTCTGAGATAAAGTGTGTAGTGGCCAAGTTCGCACTCGCGACAGAGCCTACGCTTGAGCTTCGGCCTGCCAGGCACGCGAGCGCTTGCTAGTAGCTATCTCAACTTCGATGGTCGTGTACTGCTGTCGGCCAGTCCGTAATGCCCATCGCGCCATGAAGAAGATCAATGCGCCAAGGGCGAGCGTGGCCAGCACTACGCCCCCAAGGTAACTGGCTTGGTAGGCAGTGCTTCCTGTTGGCATGTTCTTAAGCGCGACCATCGCGCCGCGCAGGTCGGCGATGGTCAGCACCGCACAGAATACCAGGCATAATGCGGCCGCTGCTTTGCGCATGTGCTGAGCTTAGGGCTCGATGGCCGGGTCGTTGACCGGCGGCTCACTCGCAGCGGATCACCACCACCTGGTTCTGCTTGTGTGAGGTCTTGATCAGCAGGGTCTCCTTGCCTTTTCCGCGCCGCACGATGCAGCTGGCCGTGTTGGGCACCACGCGGCCTTCGTTGTTCGCCACCACTGTCAGGAAGTTCCATCCGCGATGCAGGTCAAGCGTTAGGCGGAAGGACTTCTTCGTTAGTGCATGGTTGCTCAGGACCGGCAATTGGTTCAGGAGCACACTGATCGTATCGCCGTCCATTTCGGCATCATCCCATAGTCGCAGGGTGATGCGGCGCTGACGCGTGTTCAATGTGGCCAGCGTGTCCATGGTGCGATCCTCGTAGGCCACCATGATCGGTGCGGGTGGCCGGGGCTCCTTGCGCTTGAAGCCGATGTGGTAGCGCGTGACGATGCTGAGGTAGTTGTCGCTGGCGTTGTAGGTGGCACCGTTCGCCCCGAGGTTCGCGTTCATTTCCCAGGCCTTGTTGCCGTCGAGGTGGATCACGTAGCGGAGCGCCACTTCGAAGCGGTCCTTCCCCGTGGCGCCGAAACGACCGATCTCCGGTGCGATGTAGGGTCGCACGGCATAGGGCGCCGAGGTCACTGCGCGATACCCATTGTTCTCCCGCACCAGTTCATCGGCGCGTTGGAAGGTGAACCCAAGGGCCGCGCCGAACTTCATGCGCGAGGTGCGTTGCGCACCGGCCCGCCGCAACCACCACAGGTCCAACTCGGCACGCTTGCTGGTGTGGTATACCTGGTGTCGCACCGTGTCGAGTGAAAGCCGGTATCCGTTGATGCCCCATGAGCCGATGAGCGACACGCCGCAGCGATCGCGGTAGGTGAAGGATGCGCCGGACTCGAGCGAAGCCCCCACCCACGGAAAGCTGCCCGCGTCGATACCGCTGGTGCTGCCCACCAGGTTCGCCATCTGCACGCTGGCGCCCAAGCCCAACAGCAGCCGCGTTTCCACATCCCGTGGATGGTCAACGGGATCGGTGTTCAGCACGGACTCCAGCCCGGTGAGCCCGTTGAAGATGCCGAGCGGCAGGTAGGAACCGCTGCCGCCGCCGCCCACACCGCCCAGCAGCGATTGGGCATGACCGCATGCACACGATCAACAACGCCGCTATGAATGCCGCTCCCCGCATGGTCAGGTTGCACGAAGATCGGTTGGAAACCCGATCGAATCCGAAGCGCTGCGTCGGCATGGGTGAGATGCTCGAACCTGCTCTTGAACAACGGTGCTATGCCATCCTTCGGGCCACCTCGTCCCAGTTCACCACGTTCCACCAATTGGCGATGTACTCGTCGCGCTTGTTCTGGTACTTGAGGTAGTACGCATGCTCCCACACATCCATGCCGAGCAGTGGTGTTCCGCGCAATTCGCTCACGTCCATCAGCGGATTGTCCTGGTTGGGCGTGGAGCCGATGCTCAGCCGGCCCTTGTCGGCCACCAGCCAGGACCAGCCGCTGCCGAAGCGTTTCATGCCCGCTTCCGTGAACTGCTTCTTGAAAGCGTCCACGCTACCGAAGGCTCCGTTGATGGCATCCAGCACCTTGCCGGTGGGGTCGCCGCCGCCACCGGGCTTCATCACCTGCCAGTAGAGGTTGTGGTTCCACGCTCCGCCGCTGTTGTTGCGGGCCTTCGCGCTGTACTTGGAGATGTTGGCGAAGAGCTCGTCGGTAGTGGCGGCGGTGATGCCTTCCTCAGTGATCGCCGCGTTGACGTTCTTCACGTAGGCCGCATGGTGCTTGGTGTAATGGATCTCCATGGTCATGCGATCGATGTAGGGTTCCAGCGCATCAAAGGCATACGGCAGCGGCACTTGCGAGAAAACCATGGGGTCGGGGTCGCCCGGCTGGCGCCAGGGCTCCTCCTCGTTGACCGAAGGACCCACACTCGGTTCGGCGAACAGCGGCCCGGCCAGGAAGGCGCCAGCGGCCAGTTGAAAAGAGCGGGTCAGGAAGTTCTTGCGGTCCATGGAGGTCATGTGGGAGGATTTTGTGCTGTCAAGGTACTACCAAGCGGAACCCACAGATGCTTATGTCCTTCGCGCACCAAGGATCGCGACCTTCGTCACCTCGCCATGGCCCGCACCGTACAGCCCCCCTTTCTTTCCGGCCTGCTTGATCAGCTTGCGCAACTGCGGGTGCAACAGGCGCTGGTGATGCTGTGCGCGTTGGGGCTTTACGCCAACACGCTCGGTCACCAGTTCGTGCTGGATGATGGCCTTGTGCTCAGTGATAATGCCATCGTACAGCAAGGCATCCGGGGCATTCCGGAGATCCTGCGCGAAGGACAGCTTCTACGGATCCATCGGCGAGTCGGCCTACCTCACGGGACATCGATATCGTCCGCTTCCGTTGATCACCTATGCGATCGAGGTGTCGTTGTTCGGCCTCAACCCTTTCGTGCATCATGCGGTGAACGTGCTGTTGTATGCGTTGACCGGTCTCATCCTGCTGCGCTTTCTGCGGGTCATGTGTTCCCAACGGACCCTTTTGCGGCGCTGGCGGCCACCCTGCTGTTCATCTTCCATCCCCTCCATACCGAAGTGGTGGCCAACATCAAAAGCAGGGATGAGCTCCTTTCACTGCTCTTCCTGCTGCTCACGCTCCACTACCTGCTTGCGCATGTGCGTCCACAAGGGAGCACCAAGGACGCATCAAGCCGGACGGGAGGGAAGGATGCGTCCCTGGGTCACACGCCAACCGGAAAAGCATCGCTGCTGAAGGCCGGCCTCTGCTTCGCGCTTGCCTTGTTGAGCAAGGAGAACGGTGTGGTGTTCGTGCTGATCGTTCCGCTCACGCTGTACATCCTCGGGCGGTCGTCGATCTCCCGCTCCTTGCGTGGAGCGGCACCCTTCCTGGCCATCGCTGTGGGATACGTGCTGTTGCGCTTTCTGTTGCTGGGCGCCCAAAGCAGGGAAGTGACGGAGGTGATGGACAACCCATACCTGCTTGCGAGTATTGAGCAGAGGTTCGCGACCATCTTTTTCGTGTTCGCCAAGTACATTGGGCTGCTCTTCCTCCCGCATCCGCTCACCTACGACTATTCATTCCGGCAGATCCCGTATCGCACGTTCGGTGAACCGGTCGTGTGGGGTGGTGCGCTCATGCTGCTGGGCCTGGTCGCTTACGCCATGCGCGGAGCAGCCAAGCGGGATCTGCTCGCGTGGTGCGCGTTCTTCTTCCTGGCCACCTGGGTGCTCGTGAGCGGGATCTTCTTCAACATCGGCGCACCCATGGCCGAGCGCTTCATGTACCAGGCGTCCGTGCCGTTCACCATCGCCGTCGTGGAGTGCATTCGCAGGTTGATGGAAGCCTTTCCGACGCGCGCCCACCGCGTACGCCCCGTGTTCTTCGCCAGCGGCATTGTCCTGCTAAGCGCAGGCGGTTACGCCACCATTACGCGGAACCGGGTATGGCGCAGCGGCGATGAACTGCTCTTGCATGATGTGACGACCTCGGCCAACAGCGCCCGTGCGAACTCCTATGCTGGAGTGGCCTGCATACACCTCAGCGATGCGGCCAAGGAGCCCGAGGCAAAGCGCGCGTATGCGGTGCAGGCCATTGCGTATTGCAGGCGGTCCGAGGCGATCAAACCGATGTATGTGCCCAACTACCTGAACCTCGGTGTGGCGTACATGCGGCTGGATGAACTTGTCCTGGCCGAAGCCGCATGGGACACCGCCCGTGTGCTCGACCCCCAAAGCGGCCTGCTGAAGCAGTACGATGCTTATCTGTTCGACGTGTATTACCGCCGAGGGTTGAAGGCGGGTGCTGACCGCGATAATGCTGGGGCGATCACCGCGCTGCGTAAGGCCGTGAAGTTCGGTCCGGCGAAGGCTGATGCGTGGTACAACCTGGGTGGGGCGTACTACACCATCGGCGATACGGCCCAAGCGCGGAACTGCTGGGAGCGCACCTTACAGCTGGACCCGCGCAATGCGGGAGCACAGCAGGGGTTGGGGGCGCTGAAGCGCTGACCACCATTTCCTTCAGCAGTAAGCTTCGCACAGCTACGGGCAAGGTTCTCGAGCAACCGTTCGTCTGGCGGGTGGATAACCGTCCGTCACTTTTTTCTGCGCCAGCGAACAGTCCGGCTGATCGAGCGCGTTCATCGAATCGTTGCAATAGTTGAACAAAACTCTCCGATCAATCCCTCCAACCCCTAACCACCATGAAGACCGGACAACTCTTTTGGACAACCTCGTCCCGCTGGACAAAGCGCTTGTTTGGCGCGTCGGCGGTGGCCTTTCTGCTGGGCAGCAGTGTCAGTGCCCAGAGTTATTGCCCTTCCGACGGCGGAAACGGCAACACATTCAATATCGACCGTGTGCAGTTCGCTGGCATTGATAATGCAAGTGGCGACAACAACGGTTACGCGGACTTCACCGCGCTGAGCGCGAGTGTGGCTCCCGGCTCCAGCTACGGTATCACGTTGGACCCCAATGGTCCGTTCTTCCTGCGTTACCGCTGGCGTGCGTGGGTGGATTGGAACAACGATGGCACATTTGGCACCGGAGAGCTGGTGTTCCAGCAGACCGGTTTCGGACAGGAGTCCGGTTCGGTCGCCGTGCCAGCGAACGCTACGCCCGGTGCCAAGCGGATGCGCATCAACATGAGCGCTTTCGCATATCGTGGCGCTTGCGCTGAATGGACCCTTGGCGAAGTGGAGGACTACACGGTGAATGTGCAAGCCGCTTGTGCTGCTGATGCCGGAGCCATTTCGCCTATTAAGCCCGAAGTCTGCTTGTTGGATGCCAATGCGGGCATCAGCGCATCGGTGGAGCAGGTGCCCACGATCCCGGCCGGTTACCAAGTGATCTATGTATTGACCAGCGGTCCAGGTCTGGTGCATCCAGGGCGTCTCCGCTACGCCCGAATTTGCCGTGACCGAGGGTGGTTCGTACACCATCCATACGCTGGTGTATGACCCGAACACCCTCGATCTTTCCATCGTCGTTCCTGGTGTTACCACCGGTTTCGACGTGAACGGCCTCCTCATTCAAGGTGGTGGAAGTATCTGCGCAAGCCTGGATGTGGCCGGTGCAGCCTTCAACGTAACCAACCCCGATGCAGGTACCCTGAGCGGTGGTGCGTGATGTGTGCCTGACCGGTGACGCAGTGACCTTGACGGCCACGCCGAACGGTGACAGCAACACGCCTGATGGCTACAGCCTCGCCTACGTGTTGACCTCCGGCACCAACCTGGTGATCGAGCAACTCGGCGGAACCCCCAGCTTCGACGTGACGGCTGGTGGTCTGTACACGATCCACACCTTCGTGTTCCCCAGCGACCTCGACCTCAGCGTGGTGGTGCCTGGCACGACCACCGGTGGTGATGTGCTCGGCCTGCTCGCAGCGAACAACATCTGCGCAAGCCTCGATGTGGCGGGTGCAGCCTTCAACGTAACGAACCCCGATGCAGGTACCCTGAGCGGTGGTGGCGATGTGTGCCTGACCGGTGACGCAGTGACCCTGACCGCCACGCCGAACGGCGACAGCAACACGCCTGATGGATACACCCTCGCTTACGTGCTCACTTCCGGCACGGACCTGGTGATCCAGCAACTCGGTGGAACCCCCAGCTTCGACGTGACGGTGGTGGCCTCTACACGATCCACACCTTCGTGTTCCCGAGCGACCTGGACCTGAGCGTGGTGGTGCCCGGCACGACCACCGGTGGTGATGTGCTCGGCCTGCTCGCAGCGAATGACATCTGCGCAAGCCTCGATGTGGCCGGTGCAGCCTTCAACGTCAGCGACCCCGACGCAGGTACCCTGAGCGGCGGAACGGATGTGTGCCTCACCAACACCGGTGCCTTGCTCACTGCCACGGCCAACGGCGACAGCAACACGCCTGATGGCTACAGCCTCGCCTACGTGTTGACCTCCGGCACCAACCTGGTGATCGAGCAACTCGGCGCAGCTCCTGAGTTCACGGTTACGAGCGCCGGTCTGTACACCATCCACACCTTCGTGTTCCCCAGCGACCTCGACCTGAGCGTGGTGGTACCTGGCATGACCACCGGTGGTGATGTGCTCGGCCTGCTCGCAGCCAACAACATCTGCGCAAGCCTCGATGTGGTCGGTGCAGCCTTTACAGTGGAAGCCTGCGAGAACGAGTGCACAGCTTTCGCTGGCAACATCGCCGCTGCCGACTTCCTCGTGTGCTGGCAGGATGAACAACTGATCGGCATCCCTGCCGGTAACGCAGTAGTGCCTGCCGGTTACGAAGTGCTGTACGTGCTTACACGTGGCAACGGTCTGGTGATCCGCCAGGTGAATACCGAGCCCGTGTTCACTGTGAACCAGAACGGCGTCTATCGCATCCACACCCTGGTGTACGATCCGGCCACGCTTGACCTGGGCATCGTGCAGTTCGGCACGACCACGGGCTTCGATGTGAACAGCCTGCTGATCCAGGGCGGTGGTACTATCTGCGCGAGCCTTGACGTGAACGGTGCCGCCTTCATCGCTGTAGGTCCGATCATCTGCAGCATCCTTGATCTGTTCCGCGACATCGACATGAGCGACCCGCAAACAGCGCTCGACGACATGGAGCGGATGGAAGCCGGTATGGCCCTGGGTATCGAGGATGCCTCACCCGCCAGCATCACAGGCATGTGGCCGAACCCCACCCGCGATGTGCTGAACATCAGCATCGACCTGGTGGGTGAGCAGAATATCGCCATCAGCGTGATCGACCTGGCCGGTAAGGAAGTGCTCGCACCGCAGACCAGTCTCTTGGGCGCTGGTAGCAACTTGAGCATCCTGAATGTCCAAGATCTTGCCCCTGGCACGTACATGGTGCGCCTCACCACTGCCGATCGTGTGGTGACCGAGCGTTTCATGAAGGCGGAGTAACGGACGCTGTCCGGTTGAGCGGAGCCCTGGCGAGATCCGACGCAAGTCGGAAGGAGCCGGGGCTCCGCCATTCGGGCAACGAGCCATGCGCGACCGGGTATGCCCGAATGAACAGGCTGTTAATGTGAAGGCGCGCTCCCCGGACCGGTCCGGAAAGCGCGCCCACGGCATAGCGTTGAAGGTCAGGTAAGGATGAGGATGAGCAGGAGGATGATGATGATGGTGCCGGCCGAGATGTAGATCACCTCGCCGCCACGATTGAATTCACGGGCCTCCTCCTTCAGCTGGCGTGCCTCGGTGCGCAAGGCCTTGCGCTCAGACGAGGTCAGCTCCGAGCGATCCATCGTGGTGATGGTCTCCAACCGATCAGCAATGACCAGCACACGTTCCTGGTCGGCTGGGCTCAGCTTGGCGAGGTTCTCCTGGTTCACCACGATCTTCGGGGTGGGTTCGCCGGCCATGGCGAATTGCACAGGAGCAGCAGCGAGCACGAACGAAAAGGCAACAAGTCGTGAACGTAAAGTTTTCATGGGTGGGTGTGTTTGATGTGTAAGTACCTGTAAATAAGTATGCCCGAAAGCGGAATGTTGTAAAGCGCTGAAGAACAGGTGTTCATCGCTTCGGGAACCGAGCCGGGTGGTTTCAAAGTGTGGAGATCCTTCCCCGAATATGTGTACCGGCTTCACCACACCATGGCCCGGGCCACCGCCGCCTTTTCCGGGAACGGCGCGCGGACCGCGCAGCAACTGCCAAAAGTCATGGTCCGGACCGAAGGGGCGACGGAACTTTCGGATCAAAGAGCGATCATGCGCACATTATTGACCCTGCTTTCGTTCCTCAGCTTCTTCCTTGTGATGCCTGCATTGGCGCAGGATGAACCACCCGGCGCGGATGTGGATGCGTTCGTGACCTTCCGCGTGGAAGGCATGACCGCCGATGATTGGACGCGCATCGCTGGAAGGGTATCGAAGGAGCAGACGATGAACGTGGAATATTCCTGCACGCGCACCTGTGTGATCGTGCTGCGCATTCAACCCGCCCAGATCGCCGACAAGGCCGACATCATCGCCTTGGTGAAGCGCATCGTCCGCGAGGCCGGAGTGAAAGGTAGCATCGATTTCCTCGATATACACGTGGAGCCCCACGGCGGCGACAAGTGCTGAGGTCCCATCGATCGGTCGCAGTTCCCTTCGCTGGGGATCATAAGCTCGTTGTTCGCGGGCAGCTTGTCAAGCAAGGTGAACGCACGATGTGCTGAACGGGTGCATTGGCTGCGGGTTGTAGAGGAGTTGCGAACTTCTGGACTGGCGCTCGGCTCTTGATGGGTCTAACTTCGCGCACCATTGCTCATCATGAACATCCACATCCGTTCACTCCTCTCCCAAGCCGCGTTCTTCTCTGCATTGCTGACATCGGCGCAGACCTTCACCCTCAACACCACGCCGCTGACCAACGAGGCAGCTCGCTCCGGCGGTTGTGTGGGCATCGCCGACATGGATGGCGACGGCTATGATGACCTGATCCTGCTCAACCAGAGCAAGGTGCTGTCCATCGACTACCAGAACCCGAACGGCACCTTCACGTCCTACGCGTATGGGACCATATCGAGCTCATCGCAATGGGGTATGACCGTGGGGGATGTGGACAACGACGGGCACAAGGACTTCGTGAGCGGCGGTAACGGCGACGGTGTGCACTTCGTGGAGATCAGTGGCCGTGGCGTGTACACCCCGATGGTGAACCTGGACAACGGCATCATGTTCATGCAGGGGATGAACATGGTGGACGTGAACAACGATGGCGACCTGGATGTGTTCGGTTGCCACGACAACGCCGCATCGCGCATCTGGTTGAACAACGGCAGCGGGGCATTGGCCTACAACAACTATATCAACTTCGCCACCACGCCGAGCAGTGACATGAGCGGCAACTATGGCAGCACCTGGACCGACTTCGACAACGACGGCGATATCGACCTCTACATCACCAAGTGCCGTCAGGGGGTGAACGACCCGAACGACCCACGCCGGTGGAACCGCCTCTTCGTGAACAACGGCAGCAACAGCTACAGCGATCTGGCCGCCACATACGGTGTGCAGAACAAGGAGCAGAGTTGGGCGAGCGATTTCGCGGACATCGACAACGACGGTGACCTGGACCTGCTCACCGTGAACCACAGCACCACGGCCCAACTGTTCCTGAACAATGGCAGCGGCACCTATACGAACGCCACTGTGGGGAGCGGACTCGAGTACAGCAACTTCTTCCTGCAGAGCAAGTGTGAGGACCTGGACAACGATGGCTTCATCGACCTGCTGTGCGTTGAGGGCAACTATTACTTCCATAACAACGGTAACGGCACCTTCTCGCGTGTGCAGAACCTGCTGCCGCACCCCACGACCAGCCACGTGTTGCACTCCTTTGCCATGGGGGACATGAACCACGATGGGGCCATCGACATCTACGCGAGTTATGGTACGGGTTACGTCACGCCGAGCACTTCGCGCGACGATGAATTGTACTTCAACAACGGGAACTCCAACAAGTGGATCAACTTCGAACTGGAGGGTGCCACGAGCAACCGGGACGGCGTAGGTGGTCGTGTAACGATCTACGGTCCCTGGGGCAGGCAGATCCGTGAAGTGCGGGCCGGCGAGAGCTACGGCATCGTGAACTCCTTCACCTGCCACTTCGGCCTGGGCGTGAACCAGGTGGTGGACAGCGCTGTGGTCCGCTGGCCCAGTGGAACAACGGACCGCTTCTACAACCTGGCGGCGAACCAGTGGATCAAGGTGAACGAAGGACATACCAACCGAAGCAAACTGGGGATGATCGCGGCGCTTGGCGGGCCATACGTACAGGCCACAGGACTGATGACCGACGGTCTGCGCACAAGTGCGCTCATACCGCTCACGGAGCCCTACACCGCGCTCGGTTTCACCACCACCGGCTTCCAAAGCATTCGTACGATCCCGCAATCGGTGCTGAATGTTGCCGGGAACAACGCCATCGTGGACTGGGTGTGGGTGGAACTGCGCGATGCAACAACGCCGACGATCGTGCGCGCGGCCCGGCCTGCGCTTATCCAGCGCGATGGCGATGTGGTGGAGCTTGACGGCACGCGACCTGTGGCCATGGGCGCTGCGAATGGCTCGTACAAGGTGGTGCTGCGACACCGCAACCACTTCGGCGTAATGACCAATGCGGCCGTGGTGTTGAGCGGCACCGCCACCACCGTGAACTTTAAGCTGACCACTACCGTTGCGTATGGAACCGAGGCACGCCGCGATGTGAACGGTACGCAGGTGTTGTGGAACGGCAATACGGTTGCTGACAACGTGATCAAGTACACGGGGTCCGGAAATGATCGCGACCCCATCATCGTGGCGGTCGGGGGTACCACACCGAACAACGTGATCACCGGCTATCGCAACGAGGATGCGAACATGGATGGCGTTGTGAAGTACACCGGCTCCTCGAACGACCGCGATCCGATCCTGGTGAACGTGGGCAGCACGCTGCCAACGAACACCATGGTGCAGCAGTTGCCCTAGTCCAGCTTCAACACCGCCAGGAAAGCCTCCTGCGGGATCTCCACGCTGCCAACTGAACGCATGCGCTTTCCCGCTGCGCGGGACTTCGCCTTCGGCTCAGCTTCCCAATGCTTAATCGAGCTTAAGAACGGCAAGGAAGGCCTCTTGCGGGATCTCGACAGAACCCACTGATCGCATCCGCTTTTTACCTTCCTTCTGCTTTTCCAGGAGTTTGCGCTTGCGGCTGATGTCACCGCCGTAGCACTTCGCGGTAACGTCCTTGCGGAGGGCGTAATTTCTTGCAGGAGATGACCTCCTCGTGTAGATTGGTCGAACATTTGAACTAACGATGAGCTCTTTTGCACGCTTCGCCGAACGTTTGGGCTTCTCAGTTCTCTTGGCCTTGGTCCATCCGGTTCTTGTTTCCGCGCAATTTTCCTCAGGAGCAGTGATCGACTGGGAATACCTGTATGAGCCGCTCGGAAGCCGCGTTGCTGACATGAACGGCGATGGATTGCCCGATGTGGTCCTTTGGGGAACAGGTTCTGCCCGCATCGGTTGGTGCCAGAACTGGGGCGCGGCCGGATTCAGACAGGCTATGCCCATCGACACGTTGGAACTGCCCAACGTTGTGGAGTTGGAACTGGGTGATCTGGATGGTGACCTGGACATCGACATGGTGTACATGACCGATTCCGGTAGCATCCATCTTGGGTTGAACGATGGTTCCGCTGGTATGGCCATATCGGGAGTGCTCCCCACGGATGCCGGAGGGATGGCTCCGGATGTGGAGCTTGCGGATATGGATGGTGGATCGAGGACCTCGACATCATATTCACACGGGGCGACAACGAGTTGTCCGGGTGGTCGGCCAATGACGGCGCCGGGATTTTCGGACCTGTCACTCAATACACCTGGGACCCGCACGAGATCGTTGTGCTGGACATGGACAATGACGACGACAACGATGTCGTGTTCTCCGTGGGCGGTTCAATTATTTGGCAGGAGAACGATGGCAGCGGACTGCTGGGCGCAACACATTCGGTGTACTCGGCGGGCACCGTCCACCGGTGATCACAGCAGGCGATGTTGATGGTGACCAGGATCCGGAACCTGGTGGCAGCGACCGATGCCGGTGGTCCCGACCCATGGGAATTGCACCTCTTCGTGAACACCGCGAACGGTGAGGCCTGGACGATGAGCAATGTCGCTACTTTCATGATGGAGATGGGCGACCCCGAATTGGCCGATCTGAACGGGGATGGAGCATTGGAACCTGGTCGTGTCCTCCCGATTCTACAATGGCACAAGCTACTCGGTCCGGATCTATCAGAATTCAGGTAACGGTTCCTTCGGGGCAGCCACACCACTCTCTGCCTTCTGGCCCACACAACTGATGCCCGCAGACCTGGATCTTGACGGCGACCTGGACCTTGTGCTCTGCGATCTGTACCGCGCGGATGTTTGGACCAACGACGGCGGAGGTGCGCTCACCCACCATTACCCTTTGTCCATGGCGATCGCAAGGGATGAAACTTCTCAGGAGGTCTCGGACATCGATGGTGACGGGGACCTGGATCTCATTTATTCGGACACCGAGAGCTTGAGGTGGCATGAGAATTCCGGCGGGCCGAGGTTCGATACGGTGAATTTCTTGTCGTTCGATTACGGATCGGGCAGCGTAATTCCCATCTTGATGGAGGACATGGACGAAGATGGGCTTGAGGACATGCTCCGTCCAGGCGGTTGGCAAAGGAACATGGGTGGTGGAACGTTCGGCCCATACCTGCCCAGCAGTATCGGAGACCGCATGTTCGCGGCAGACCTGGATGGTGATGGGTACAAGGACGTTGTATCCAGCTCGTACACGAGTACTAGGTGGCGCCGATACAGCTCCCAGGACACCCTGCTCGTGGCCGTTCCACACGCTTTGATCGCCCAAGGCGCAATGTTCAGGAGTTTCGCTGCGGACATGGATACGGATGGCGACCTGGACGTGATCACGTGCAACTACACCGGCCTGACCGTTGCGTGGCATCCCAATACGGGGTACAACAGCGCGCAACTTCCTGCGGTCAATACCATCACTTCCCTGGTGGCGGATCTTTATACCGTGGAGATCGGGGACCTGGACTCTGACGGAGATCCGGACATTGTGTATGAGCTTGAGTCCACCAATGAAGTCGTATGGCGGGCGAACAACGGCCAAGGTGTATTCTCCGCAGAGACCATCCTCTTCGCCACGGACGAGGTAACGGCCATCAAGCTTTTCGATAGGGACAACGACGGGGATATCGATCTGGCCGTGGGCGTTTTGGACTATGCCTTGGGCGTTATGTGGATCGGCATGGCGGAGAACCTGGGTGACGGGCTGTTCGGTCCGCTCAATGAGGAATTCCCTCGGGCCCGTTGTCCATGTATACCCGTTGACATGGACTTCGATGGAGATATCGACCTTGTGCATCTTAGCGAACATGAACATGGACTCGTCTGGTCCCAGAATGATTGGACCCTCAGCACCTCCGTAGGCGAAAAGCCATCAACCCTCTCTGATCTGGGATGCTATCCGATGCCGTTCGATGCGGTCACGCGTGTACAACCTGCTTCCCCCTTCGCGGCTGGCACGCGTTTTCTTCTGGTCGATGCGGCAGGACGCACTGTGCGGCAAGGCCTGGTGAACACCCCGGACGCCTTGATGATCCAGAAGCAAGACCTGCGCCCTGGCCTGCACACCCTGCTCATCGTGGAGCCGGGCAAGCCCAACCGCACCGCCAAGTTGGTGGTGGAGTAACGCGCTCAGTCCAGCTTCAACACCGCCAGGAAAGCCTCCTGCGGGATCTCCACGCTGCCAACTGAACGCAAGCGCTTTCCCGCTGCGCGGGACTTCGCCTTCGGCTCAGCTTCCCAATGCTTAATCGAGCTTAAGAACGGCGAGGAAGGCCTCTTGCGGGATCTCGACAGAACCCACTGATCGCATCCGCTTTTTACCTTCCTTCTGCTTTTCCAGGAGTTTGCGCTTGCGGCTGATGTCACCGCCGTAGCACTTGGCCGTAACGTCCTTGCGCAACGCCTTCACCGTTTCGCGCGCCACGATCTTGGCGCCGATGGCGGCCTGGATGGGAATGTCGAACTGCTGGCGCGGCAGCAGCTCCTTCAGTTTGCTGCACATCTTCTTGCCGAGCTCAAAGGCGTGATCGCGGTGGATCAGGGCGCTGAGCGCATCCACCTTCTCACTGTTCAGCAGGATGTCCAGCTTGATCAGGTCGCTCTCCTTGAAGCCGATCGGGTGATAGTCGAAGCTTGCGTAGCCGCGTGAGATCGACTTCAACTTGTCGAAGAAGTCGAACACCACTTCGCCGAGCGGCAGTTCGAAGCTGAGCTCTACCCGGTCCGTGGTAAGGTAGTTCTGCCCGATGAGGATGCCGCGCTTCTCGATGCACAGCGTCATGATCGGCCCGGTGTACTCGGCCTTGGTGATGATCTGTGCCTTGATGTACGGCTCCTCGATCTTCTCGATGTGCATCACCTCGGGCAGCTCGCTCGGGTTGTTCACGTTCACCACCTCGCCGTTCGTCTTCGTTACCACGTACCCTACGTTGGGCACGGTGGTGATCACCGTCATGTTGAACTCGCGCTCCAGTCGCTCCTGGATGATCTCCATGTGCAACAGGCCCAGGAATCCGCAGCGGAAACCGAAGCCCAGCGCGGCGCTGCTCTCCGGCGTCCACGTGAGGCTGGCGTCGTTCAGCTTCAGCTTCTCCATGGCATCGCGCAGCTCCTCGTACTCGTCCGTGTCCACGGGGAAGATGCCGGCCCACACCATGGGCTTCACATCCTCGAAGCCTTGGATCGCCGCTTCGCATGGGCGCTCCTGGTGGGTGATGGTGTCACCCACTTTCACTTCGCTCGCCGTTTTGATGCCGCTGATGATATAGCCCACATCCCCCGCGCACACTTCCGGTTTCGGACGCAGGTCCATCTTCAGCACGCCTACTTCATCCGCCGCATAGGTCACTCCCGTGTTGAAGAACTTCACCTTATCGCCTTTGCGGATGGTGCCGTTCATTACGCGGTAGTAGGCGATGATGCCGCGGAAAGAGTTGAAGACGCTGTCGAAGATGAGCGCTTGCAGGGGCGCCTCGGGATCGCCCTTGGGCGCTGGTACGCGGGCCACGACGGCCTCCAGGATCTTGTCCACGCCCATGCCGGTTTTACCGCTCGCGGAGAGGATGTCCTCCAGCTCGCAGCCGATGAGGTCCACGATCTGGTCCTTCACTTCCTCGGGGTTCGCCGAAGGAAGGTCCATTTTGTTGAGCACTGGGATGATCGTGAGGTTGTGCTCCAGCGCCAGGTACAGGTTGCTGATGGTCTGCGCCTGGATGCCCTGCGTGGCGTCCACGATGAGCAAAGCGCCTTCGCATGCGGCGATGGAGCGGCTCACCTCGTAGCTGAAGTCCACGTGGCCCGGCGTGTCGATCAGGTTCAGGTTGTACTTCACCCCGTTCAGGGTGTAGTCCATCTGGATGGCCTTGCTCTTGATGGTGATGCCGCGCTCGCGTTCCAGGTCCATGTCGTCCAGGGCCTGGTTCTGCATATCGCGGTCGGCGATGGTGCCGGTCATCTGCAGCAGGCGGTCGGCCAGGGTGCTTTTGCCGTGGTCGATGTGGGCGATGATGCAGAAGTTGCGGATGTTCTTCATAGGGCGAGTGAGGACCGGAATACCCGTCTGCGTTGTGGCGAAGCGGGTGTTGAAAGGGGCGCGAAGGTACGGCCTGCGCATTTTGGAAGGTCATGCAGCCATATGGCGCATATCTTCGTCTCAGGACAGTGCGTCAACCAATAAACCCCCGACCGCATGCAGAAGCGTTACGCCGTGTTGCTGTTCGTTCCACTCTTGGTCGGCGGCCTTTCCGCCCAGACCGTGCTGACCGCCGAAGCCTACGATGACCTGAAGGGGCATGGAGCATTGCCCAGCGGTCCCATCCAGATCCTTCCGCAAGGCCCATCGGACTCGGCACCCGCCTCATGGGTCACAGAGCGTGGCAGCGGCGGCCCGTGCGGTTGCTGGGTCGCGCCCGACACGAGCTACATGAGTGCCATGACGAGAATGATGACATGAGTTCGACGCTCGTTCTTCTGCCCTTCTCCTTCAACCTTTTCGGGCAATCATACACGTCACTCTATATCAACAACAACGGGAACATCTCATTTGATATGCCCTACGGGACGTTCACGGCGTCGGGATTCCCTTCGGCCAACTTCGTGATGGTGGCGCCTTTCTGGGGCGATGTGGATACGCGTGACACCAGCAACATGCAGGACTTCCTTCATGGACAGGTGCGTATTCAAGATCACCCCGACGGCCATGTATGTGAATTGGGTGGATGTGGGCTATTTCGCCATGATGGGAGATAAGCGCAACTCCTTCCAGTTGATCATCACCGACGGCTACGGACCCGATGATCCCCGGTGGTAACAACGTGAGCTTCTGCTACAAGGACATGCAGTGGACCACTGGCAGCGCCAGCGGCGGCCAGAACGGGTTCCTGGGCACCCCGGCCACGGTCGGTGTGAACAAGGGCGACGGCGTCGACCACGCACAGATCGGCCGATACATGCTGGACGCCGACACCTATTCCGGTCCCTATGCCGATTCCAGCGGCATCAGCTGGTTGGACAGCACGCACTTCTACATGAACACGGCCGGCGCCAACCTGCCCCCGATCTTCGGCAGCACCTTCAATTGCGACACCGTGGTTGTGCAGATGAGCGGCGGCGGCGACCATCAGATGGACCTCGTGCGCAAGCTGTACGTACTGCCCGGTGGCCCGGGCCAGCAGGTGGTTTGCGTATCCGACGCGCCCACGCTACCGAACTTCGTTCCGGTGAACGCCGGACCTGCTGAGTTCCTCGAGATCCCCTTCGTGATCGAGGCCAACGAGGCCGATCTGGGCATGCATATGATCACGTTCACGGCGTACGATCCCGCCACCCCTTCACTGACCGCCACCTACACGCTCGAAGTACAGGTCCTGGCCGCCACCGTGGGCGTGGAGAGCATCTCGGCAGGATCCCAAGCACTGCAGGTGTTGCCCAACCCAGCGAACGATCAGATCACCGTGCAACTACCTGCCGTAGCACAAGTCGGCCAGTTCGAGCTGTTCTCCGCTGATGGACGCTTGGTAAAGGGCTGGACATCAACCGCTGTTGCGGCCGCGGCGACCGTGGATGTCAGCGACCTCGGCGAAGGAACGTACGTGGTGCGTATGCGCACGGCGAACAACGTGATCAGCGGGCGTTTTGTGAAGCTGGCCCACTGATCGCAAGATCATTGCGGCGCCGCCAAGGTCTTGAGGATCTGGGCGGCGCTGTTCTTTCAGCCACGGTGATCAGCTCCGTCTGACCTGTGATATTCTGCTTCGAGTAGGCAGCCACCGGCCACCTATTCTCGTCTACATTCGTACATACCCTATACCTGTCGCCATGAAACAGCTTTCCACAGCGGTGCTTTTCACCATGTTGGCAACAACGACGCTGACAGCCCAGACCGTGCTTACCCCTCAGGCCTACGACGCCTTGAAAGCGCAAGGGCAATTACCCGAAGGTCCGATCACCATCCTGGGCAACGGTCCGGTCAACGTGGCATCCGCAACCTGGGCACCTCAGCGCGGAAGCGGCGGACCCTGTGGCTGCTGGGTTGAGCCGGACGCCAATTATGCGCTGGCCATGCTTCCGAATGACGATCAAAGCAGCGATACGATCATGTTACCGTTCACCTTTGAGCTGTTCGGGGCACAGTACGACCACTTATGGATCAACAACAACGGGAACATCTCGTTCGACTCGCCATGGTGGGTTTACACCGCCGAGGGATTCCCGGATTCCAATTACGTCATGGTCGCACCGTTCTGGGCGGATGTGGATACGCGCGACACCTCATTCTACGATGCCGACAGCACGAACGATGTACCTAATGGTTCCGTGGTATACCGGATCACGGACCACGCCTTATATGTCAATTGGATCGATGTTGGATATTTCTCGCACCATGGCGACAAGCGCAACAGTTTCCAGCTCATTATCACCGACGGCACTGATCCAGTGATCCTGGAGGAAACAACGTGAGCTTCTGCTACAAGGACATGCAGTGGACCACCGGCGATGCCAGCCAGGGCGACATGGGTTTTGGCGGGATCGCCGCCACCGTGGGCGTAAATGAAGGCGATGGGGTCGAACATGCTCAAGCCGGACGATTCGCTGTGGATGATGACAGTTATGTGGGCCCCTACACGTTATCCAGCGGCATCAGCTGGTTGGACAGCACGCACTTCTACCTGAACACGTCCGGCGCCAACCTGCCACCGATCTTCGGTAGCACCTTTAACTGTGACACGGTGGTGGTGCAGATGAGCGGCGGTGGCGACCACCAGATGGAAATGGTGCACAAACTGTACGTGCTGCCCGGTGGTCCCGGCCAGCAGGTGGTCTGCGTATCCGATGCGCCCACGCTCCCAAACTTCATTCCGGTGAATGCCGGTCCGGCCGAGTTCCTGGAGATCCCGTTCGTGATCGAGACCACGGAGGCCGACCTAGGCATGCACACGATCACCTTCACGGCGTATGATCCCGCCACACCTTCGCTCACCTCCACCTACACGCTTGAAGTGCAGGTGTTGGCCGCTACCGTGGGCATGGAGAACCTTAGGGCAGGACCCAAGCCCTGCAGGTGCTGCCCAACCCTGCGAATGAGTTGATCACGCTGCAATGGCCAGCCGGGAGCCAAGCCGGTCAGCTGGAGCTGTTGTCGGCTGACGGCCGGCTGGTAAAGAGCTGGACCTCAGCCACTTTTGCGGCCACGCGCACCGTGGACATCAGCGACCTCAGCGAAGGAACATACGTGGTGCGCATGCGCACGGTGAACAACACGATCAGCGGACGTTTTGTGAAGCTGGCCCACTGATCTTCGCTGCATTCAGAAGGCTCCCGGCCCACACAAGGCCCGGGAGCCTTCGTATTTTCGGGCATTCCCGGGCAACTTCCTGCCCTCGGATCGCATCATCACACACGGATCACCATGACGGACCAGGAGCTAGTAGCCGGATGTTTGAAGGGTGAGCCACTGGCGCAGAAGGAGTTATATAAGTCCTATGCCCGGAAGATGATGAGCATTTGCATGCGATACGCCAATGGACGCGAGCAGGCGCAGGACATCCTGCAGGACGGCTTCGTGAAGGTGTTCCAGAAAATGGACCACTTCCGCGGCGACGGCCCGTTGGGCGGCTGGATCGCGCGCACCATGGTGAACACGGCACTGGACCACATCCGCAGGAACAAACCCTACGACCACAGCCTGGACCTCACCGAGGCCGAGCACTTACACCAGGAGGATGAACAGGTGCTCAGCGGCATGAGCGCCGATGAGATCATGGAGATCGATCCAGGCCCTGCCGCCAGGATACAGGACCGTCTTCAACCTCTTCGCTATTGAAGGCTATCCCCACAAGGACATCGGGGAGATGCTCGGCATCAGCGAGAACACCAGTAAAAGCCAGTTCATGAAGGCGCGGGCCTACCTGCGCAAACTGCTGCCCAAAGAGGCCGCCGACATCTACGGAGACCGCAATGAAGGATAAGTTGATCGATACCCTGCAGGAGCGCTTCGCCAACCACGAGATGGGGGTGGACCCCTCTACGTGGAGTGCCATCAGCAGCCAGTTGGCCGCTGCGAACGGCAGTGCGCTCAGCGAAGTGCTGAAGGATAAGTTCAGTGGTCACGAGGCTCCGGTCGATCCCCAGGTATGGGACGGCATCAGCTCGCAATTGGGCCATGGGGCAGCCGCCGGTGGTGGTGTGGCCGCAGGTTGGTGGGCCGGTGGCCTTGCCGCAGCCCTGTTGGTGGGGGGGCTCTTCTGGTGGAGTTCCGAGGAGCACCCTACCTCCGTTGAGCAACCTGTTCCCAGCAAGACCGCACCTGCCGAAACGCAGATCGTTGCTCCACAGGCCGTGATGGTGCCCACAGCGGCTCCCGAAGCTGGGGATCCGCAGCAGGAAGCGGTAATGCCAGTTGCGAAAAAGCCTACGACCACGGCTACGTCAACGCCCATCGCCCAGATTCCACCATCCGGAGAGGAGGTGGTGAATGCCGTATGGCAGGAGCTGGTGAAGGAGATCGCAGCCGAGCCACACTTCGCGGAGCGCGCGGAACCGGTCCCTGTGGACGTTGCCCCTCCCGGGCAGCTGCTCGTGCCATCCGTCAGCACTCCCTATATCCCGACTGTGCCGCCACCGACCGTATCGGAAGAGCATGCTACAGCAGAGGGTTCTTCGGAAACCGAAGCAGAGCTCGATCCTGATATCGTTCCAGCTGCTACACCCCAGCTCTACATCCCCAACGTCTTCAGCCCACAGGGCGATGGCGTGAACGACCACCTGAAAGTGGTGGGCAGCAATTACCAAAAGGTGCTTGTGCGCATCTTCTCCGCACAGAGCAACGCCCTTGTCTTCAGGGCCGATAACCTTGACGACCAATGGAACGGTCGCGACCTGAACAATGTGCCTTGTCCGGAGGGTCACTATTTCTATGCTATCGAAGTGACCGGTATGGACGGGAACACCGAGTCCAAGGGCGAAGTGGTGAAGCTGTTCCGCTGAGATGACCATGCGCACTTCCCGAGTAATTGCCTGTTTGTTCCTGATCCTTACCGGGACTGGCGTATGGGCCCAGAACGAGATCATGGACATGACCCCGGAGCGTTACCGGGAATTGAAACAGGCCGGTCAGCTGCCGCCGAAGTTCCATTGGGGCGGCTCCATGGCTGCGCCGGTGGTGAAGCCCAAGCCAGCGCCTGATCCCGGCAAACCCGCCAAGCCCGGCGTGCAGAAAGGAGGCAATGTGAACGCCTGCAATTGCTGGCTCGCACCCGACGGTTCGTACTCCCTGGCCATGCCGCCCAATGATGATGGGTCTTCGGCGCAGATCGTACTGCCTTTCCAGTACAACCTGTATGGGCAGCTGTTCAACACCTGCTACATCAACAACAATGGCAACATCTCCTTCGACAATGCCTATTTCACCTTCAGCTCCTCTGGCTTCCCCAGTTCGGATTATGTGATGGTGGCCCCCTTCTGGGCTGATGTTGATACATATGGCGCTGGACAGGTCTGGTACAAAGTGACGCCGACCGCACTTTATGTGAATTGGGTGGGCGTAGGCTATTTCTCCAGCCAGACCGACAAGATCAACACCTTCCAGCTCATCATCACCGACGGCAACGACCCGGTCATCGGTATTGGCAAGAACACCAGCTTCTGCTACGAGGACATGCAGTGGACCACCGGCAGTGCATCCGGCGGCGTTAACGGGTTCGGTGGAACCCCGGCCACGGTGGGAGCGAACCTGGGCAATGGCGCTGACTACATTCAGTTCGGTCGCTACGACCATGCTGGCGTGGACTACGACGGCCCCTTCGGCGCCAACGATGGCGTGAGCTGGCTGGACAACCAGAACTTCACCTTCACCACCGAAGTGTTCACCTCCAACATCCCGCCGATCGGGGTGGGCGATTTTCTCTGCGACACCGTGCGTGTGTGCGCGGGCGAAGTGGTCAACCTGGAGATGCAGTTCCTGAGCCCGGAATCGAACCAGACCACTACGGTGGTGTCCTACGCGCCGGATTTCAGCAACTACACGGTCGTCACCAACGTCCCGGGCCAGACGGCGTCAATCACCACCACGTTCACGCCGCTCCCCAGCGAGGCGGGCTTCCATTTGGTCACCTTCGAGGCCACGGACAGCGGGGATCCGCCTCCTGCGCTCACCAGCACTTACAACATCGTTATCGAGGTGGAACTCGCCGCCAGCATGGAACCCGGTGATACTTCGGTCTGCGACAACTCCGCCCCGGTGGACATGTACACGTTGCTCGGTGGAAACCCGCTGCCCGGTGGAACATGGACCGCCCCTGATGGCAATGCACATAGCGGCACCTTTTTGCCAGGTGAGGATGCCGATGGTGCATACGTGTATGCCGTTGGCAACGGCGGCAATTGCCCCAACACTGGCGTGATCACCATGACCACGATGGTCCATGCGGATGCCGGCGATGATGCCGCGCAAGCCTATTGCAGCTCCGATGCTCCTGTGGACCTCTTCACGTTGCTGGGTGGTGCACCGCAGAATACCGGCACATGGACCGGGCCTGGTGGCTTTGCTGTAAGCAGCACCTATGACCCCGCTTCGGATGCCGGTGGAGTCTATGTCTACTCGATCACCGGCACCACCCCCTGTCCGAATGACGCCTCGTCCGTGCAGATCACGCTGCAGCAAGCCGTTGACCCCGGCAGCGATGGCGCCATAACCCTGTGCACCGATGCGGCCCCGCTGACCATGGTGAACGCTCTGAACGGCAACCCCGATGCGGGAGGTGCATGGACGGCTCCCGGAGGCGCGGCCTTCGGCAGCAGCTTCACGGCGGCCTCGGATGCACCTGGCGTGTACACCTATACGGTCGCCGCAGTGCTTCCTTGCCCCACACTGAGCAGCACGCTGAACATTGCGGTGGACGCCTTGCCCGATGCGGGTGAGGATGGGGAACTTACCCTCTGTGCTGATGCGCCCAGCACCCCCTTGTTCCCCACCCTCGGCGGTAATCCGGACGCTGGTGGCGTGTGGCAGGATTCCAACGGTGCCGCCCATGCCGATGCGGTGGATCCCGTGTCCGATATCACCGGCGCCTACACCTACGTGGTCAACGGACCCGGGACCTGCCAGAACCTCACCGACGAGGCCATCATCAATGTGGTGGTGAACCCACTGCCCGTGGTCACCTTCACCGTGGAACCCGACAGCGGCTGCGACCCGCTAACGGTCACCTTCGCAAACACCACGGATCCCGTGTTCGTGGGCACCTCCTGCGTGTGGGACCTCGGCGATGGTACCACAGGCCTGATCGAATGCGGCACCTTCGAGCACGTGTATGAGGAGGCCGGCTGGTACAACGTGAACCTCACTGTCACCACGCCGGAAGGCTGCACCGACCATACCATCCTTCAAGGGGCCGTGCTGGTGGAACCCGCGCCCACAGCGGATTTCTATTGGACCCCGGAATTCGGTTCCGACGAGAACAGCAACCTGCTCTTCCTGGCGGAGGACCCGCATGCCACCATCTTCCGCTGGGATTTTGCCGGCATGGACTCCAGCGACCAGCGCCAGGCCTATCACCTGTTCCCTAATGCTGTCGACGGCCAATACGAGGTATGCCTGCACGTGGCCGACCGCTATGGCTGTGCGGACAGCCTTTGCCAGTTGGTGGATGTGGTGATCCCGGCCGTGTATGTGCCCAATGCCTTCACGCCCGATGGCAATGGCGTGAACGACATCTTCCGCCCGGAGGTGCGGGGGATGGTGGCCGAGGAGCATGAGCTTTACGTCTTCGACCGCTGGGGACAGGTCGTCTTCAGTACGCGGGACGCGGCTCAGGGTTGGGATGGTGCCCATCAGAATGGTGGTGATATCCTGCCGCAGGGTGTGTATAATTGGCGCCTCATTGAACGACCATTCGGGTCGGCCGACAAGAAGGATTGGTTCGGTACCATTACCTTGTTGAAGTGACCGACCCATTTTTTGCATAGACCTGGAACCCATGACGAAGACACTTCTCCGCATCCTCGGTGGTATGGCCTTGGCCGTGCTCGCTTTTCATGCCAATGCCCAGGGCGTTAGCTTGAGCTTGGAGGAATACAATACCAGGAAAGTTGCCGGTACCCTGCCGGCCGAATTCCATGTGGAGTACGCCACGCTTCCGACCGCTACTCCTCTGCGGGAGGGTAAGGGCAAGCCCGGGCAGGGCGGTCAGTCCAAAGGCGGCGGCAACGGCCTGTGCAATTGCTGGATAGAGCCGGATGCCAACTATACCCTGGCCATGGCCCCCAATGATGACCTGAGCTCGGGCATCATCAACCTCCCCTTCTCCTTCAACCTGTACGGCGATCTGTACAACAGCTGCTACATCAACAACAACGGCAACATTTCCTTCGGAACTCCCTACGGCACCTTCTCCTCCTCCGGATTCCCGTCCGCCAACTTTGTGATGGTGGCCCCATTCTGGGCGGATGTGGACACCCGCCCGGCCGATGGAGGGACCGTCAAGTACCTCATCACCAATACTGCACTGTACGTCAATTGGACCGATGTGGGCTATTTCTCCCAGCAGACGGACAAGCTCAACACCTTCCAGTTGATCATCACGGATGGCACCGACCCGGTGATCGGCGTGGGCAACAACGTGAGCTTCTGTTACAAGAACATGGACTGGACCACCGGTTCAGCTTCCGGCGGGGTCAACGGCTTTGGTGGCACGCCTTCCACGGTCGGCGCGAATCGTGGCAACGGGGTGGATTTCATCCAGTTCACCCGGAACGACCATCCGGGCGCTGATTACGACGGGCCCTTCGGCAATGCTGACGGCATCGACTGGCTCGACTTCCAGAACTTCCGCTTCACCACGGCCGTGAGCACCCAGAACATCCCACCCATCACCAGTTCCAACTTCCTGTGCGATACCGTGGAGGTGTGCATGGGTGAGTTGGTGAACTTCAACGTCACCTTCCTGACGCCGGAGGAGGACCAGGCGATCATTGACGCCACCGCCACCGCGCCCACGATCGACAACTTCAACTACACGATCAATAACAACGGCACGAGCGTCACCATCAACGTGCAGTTCATCCCGCAGATCGCGGATACCGGATTCCACGTAGTAACGTTCACCGCACAGGACAATGGCGCCGATTCGCTCACAAGCACGGTGACCATCGTGCTGGCCGTCTTTTACACCCCTGACCCTCCCCCAACGATCGAAGGAAGTGCTGAGGCCTGTGAAGGTGTGGGTTCCGTTATCTCCGCCAGTCCGGGATACGAGAACTACTACTGGTCCAATGGCTTCAACGGCCCCACCATCCTTGTTGGCCCAGGCACCTATTACTGCCTTGCCACCAGTGGCAATTGCCGTCTCGCTTCCAACTTCATCACGGTGACGGAGGTCCCCAATCCGGAACCGGACATCACGGGCCCGCTCTTCAGCTGCGGAGGTCTGCCTGTGACGCTAGGTGTGGACAATGCCTACGACATCTATCAATGGTCCAACGGTTCCACGGACCCCAACATCACCGTGGGCACAGGGCAATACGTTGTCACCGTAACGGATACGAACGGATGTATTGGTACGGCCACCCCCGTGAACGTGCTCACGGCCAACGATCCCGCGGCGTTCTTCGTGGGCGACGAGCCCTCCACCGTATTCCCTGGCACCACCGTTACCTACACGGACCAGAGCAGTGTACAGGGCAGCACCATCACCGGATATGCATGGAGCATTGACGGCGAGCCTGCAGGGAACGGCACAACGCTCGTGGAGCCATGGGATACACCGGGCACGTATGTCGTCACGCTCACCGTTACAAGCGCCGACGGCTGCACCAACACTTACTCCTACACACAGATCGTGATCCCCACGGAGATCGAGGTCCCGAACGTGTTCAGTCCCAATGGAGACAACCAGAATGATGCGCTGGTGTTCCCTGGCGTGGAGTATTACCCGAACACCAGCTTGCGCGTGTTCAACCGCTGGGGCCAGGCCATCTATGAGAGCACCAACTACAAGAACAACTGGCGTGCGCCGGACGTGGCTGAGGGAACCTACTTTTTCGTGCTGAAGCTGGCCAACGGCAAGGATTATAGCGGTCACGTGACCCTGCTCCGATAGACCGTATCGACAATCCTCCTCGTGAACGCCCCGCACTGCGGGGCGTTCGCTTTTTTGTGGCAGCGCTGGTCAGGGTATCTTCGCCGCTCTGCCGCTCGTCGGCGGTCTTACGCAGCAGCATGAAGGTCATCGACCACCTCAAGAAGGCCAAGGGTACGCTCCTTTCGTTCGAGATCCTTCCCCCGCTCAAGGGCAAGGACATCCATTCGATCTACGAGGGCATCGATCCGCTGCTGGAGTTCAAGCCGAGCTTCATAAACGTGACGTACCACCGCGAGGAGGTGATCTACAAGGAGCGCGGCCATGGCCTGCTCCAGAAGATCCGCCTGCGCAAACGGCCGGGTACCGTGGGCATCTGCGCCATGATCAAGGCGAAGTACGACGTGGATACCGTACCACACCTGATCTGCGGCGGCTTCAGCCGTGAGGATACCGAGGATGCCTTGATCGAACTCAACTTCCTGGGGATCGACAACGTGCTGGCCTTGCGCGGCGACGCCATCAAGAACGAACCGGCCTTCATTCCTGAGCGCGATGGGCATGTGCACGCCGAGGACCTCATCCGCCAGATCGCCGGATTGAACAAGGGCAAATACCTGCACGATGAGGAGCAGGAGGCTGCGCCCACCGACCTGTGCATCGGCGCGGCCTGCTACCCAGAAAAACATGCGGAGGCCCTCAACCTCACCACCGACATCGCCTATCTGAAGCGCAAGGTGGATGCCGGTGCCGAGTATCTGGTAACGCAGATGTTCTTCGACAACCAGAAGTACTTCCGCTTCGTGGAACTGTGCCGCGCGGAAGGCATCCACGTGCCCATCATCCCCGGCCTCAAACCGCTCACCACGCTCAAGCACATCGCCTTCATCCCGAAGACCTTCCACGTGGACCTGCCGAACGCCTACGCAAGCGAGCTGATGCGTTGTACCACGGATGCCCAGGTGAAGGCGCTCGGCATTGAATGGTCCGTGCAACAATGCCGTGAGTTGAAGGCCGCTGGCGCACCCTGCCTGCACTTCTATACCATGGGCAAGAGCGATGCGGTGCGCACCATCGTGGGCCAGGTGGTCTGATCGACGTGGTGGCTATTCGTCCTTTCCGCCCACACAGAGCACGAATTCGCCGCGCGGTTCCTTGTCCTTGAAGTGAGCGACGAGCTCGGCCAGTGTGCCGCGCAGGGTCTGCTCATGCATTTTGCTGATCTCCCGCGAGAAGCTGCCCGGCCGCTCGGCCCCCAGGACCTCCGCCAGGTCCGCTAGCGTGCGTGCGACACGATGCGGGCTTTCATACAGGACCATCGTGCGCTCTTCCCCGGCCAGCTGTTCCAGCCGCGTGCGCCGGCCCTTCTTCACGGGCAGGAAGCCCTCGAACACGAAGCGATCGCAAGGCAGGCCGCTGTTCACCAGCGCAGGAACGAAGGCGGTGGGACCGGGCAGCGTTTCAACCGGAATGCCCGCCCTTACGCAGGCGCGCACCAGCAGGAAGCCCGGATCGCTGATGCCCGGCGTGCCTGCGTCGCTCACCAGCGCGAAGGTGTTGCCGAGTTTCAACCTCCCGATGATGTCCTCCAGAACGCGATGCTCGTTGTGCGCGTGGAACGGAATGAACGGCTTGCTGATGCCCAGGTGCTGCATCAGGCGGCCACTGACGCGCGTGTCCTCGGCGATGATGGCGTCCACTTCGCCCAGCAGGCGCACGGCACGGAGTGTGATGTCCTCCAGGTTGCCAACGGGTGTCGGCACCAGGATCAGCTTACCGCCGGCCGTCATCGTTCGCGGAGCAGCTCGAGCAGTGTGGCGTGCAGATCGTTGAACTCCGTGAGCGGCAATGTTTCCGGCTTGTCGAACACGTCATGATAGGCCGCGATGCCGCCCATGGTGTAGATGAAGATGGCCGGTACGCCTTTCGCAGCGAATGGACAATGGTCGCTGTTGCAGGCCGGGCCGCGTGCTTTCACCTGGGCAAGCCGCGGCGTCCGCGTGTTCAAGGCCACCAAGGCGTCGAACACGCTTTGCTGCGCCGTTGCATTCACCACCGTGATGCCCTCTTCGCCCGTGCCGTTCAGGTCGAGGTTGACCAATAAGTGGATCTGCGCAAGGTCGATGGGTCGGTCCGTAACGCACCATGTACTTCCCTGCAGGCCCGCTTCCTCGCCGGCGAAGCAGATGAAGAGGACGTTCTTGCGCAGCGGCTTCTTCCTGATCTCCTCGGCCAGCGTCAGCAGCATGCTCACGCCGCTGGCATTGTCATTCGCGCCCGGGAAGAGCACATCGGGCCCCATCATGCCCAGGTGGTCATAGTGCGCGGTCATGACCAGCCACTCCTTGCTTCCCCCTTTCGCCATGACCGTTCCCATGACGTTGCGCGCTTTGTGGCGGGGCAGCATGCGGGGCGCCACGTGGAGTTCGATGTCCACTGCCGTATCGGGCAGGAATTCAGGTTTCACCTCGAGCAGCGCATGGCGGAGCTGCTCGTTCGCAGCGCTCCAGGTCAGCTTGGCGCCGGCCCGGCGGATCGACGGGTGCATAGCGCACCACCTCCCGTTCCAATGAGGCATAGAGCGCCAAGGAGTCCTTGTTGCTGGTCGCCGGAAAGTTGAGGTAGGCGGCATTTCCGGAGATCACGCTCATGGTGAGCAGGCGCCGTTCGGGGGGAAGCAGGTCCGACAGGAACAGCGGCACCATGCGGACCGTGCCATTGGCAGGGCCGCTCGCCGGGTCCGCCAAAAAGTCGATACCCGGTTTCAAGGGAGCACCATTGATGGTCAAGCGCACACTGTCCGGAAAGCTGTTCACCGCGAATTCGAAGGGCTCGAAGCGCTGGTCCTTCACTTTGCCCAGGCCGAGGCGATCGAACTGCGCGGCGATCCATTCGGCCGCCAGGCTGTCGCCGCCCTGCACATAGCCACGGCCGTGCATGTCGGGTCCGGCGAGGGTGGCCACATACGCAAGGGCCTTGTCACGCGGGGTTTGCGCGATCTGGCCTATAACCAGGTGTACGAGCGCGATGGTGCTGGCCAGCAGTATCGTTCTTCGCATCATAGGTAGCGTCGTTCAACGAGTTCGAGGAAGGACCGCAGGGCATCGGCATCGGGCGCCTTGCCCAGTGCCGCGACGATCTCCTTGTCCACAAAGGCTCTGGCCTCTTCTGCTGACGCCAGGCCGTTCAGCTTGTCGATCGACTTCTCATAGCGTTCGCGCTGGCCCTGGAAGAGCTCGGCCACGAACCAGAACTTCTGGCTGAGGGCAATGGCCTTGTGCAGGTCCGCTATAGGCCCTTTTTCCAGCTTGTCCGCCAGAGAGGCGCTTTTTGCCGCTGGCTTGGGAGTTTCGGGGGCTTTTTTCGGAGCTGGTGTTTCGGCAGGTCGGTCTGCGCGGGGGGCGGCTGGCTTGGGGGCGGGAACAGCGGGCGCGGGAGGCGGGGCGGGTGCGGTTTCCGTTTCCGCGATGGCGTCGATCAACGAGGTCTGGCGGGGCGTCACCTCCGAAGGGCGGGTGTCCAACCGCATCGGCGGCATTTCAACAGGTGGTGAGGGGGGGGAGGGTTCTGCGACCGGGGGCGTCGGAGGCACCACCCTGACCTCACGGGCCTTGTGGCGCAGCACCACCAGCCGCTCGTAGAGGCTGCGCGCCTGTTCCGTGGTGCGGTCCACACCGTCAAGGTCCAGCTGGCCCTGGTCCAATTCGCCCAGCGCTTTGCGGATCTGCTCGATCAGTTCGTGCATTCGATCGGTCGGTCGTCCTTCCTCCATGCGTTGCTTGTTGCGCGGATCACTGTGAAGTTCCGTCTATTTTCGTGCCATCCAACGGAGGCCTGCGCGGATCATCGCCCGGACCTGCACCCTTGAACTGCGCCCCGAAAGTAATCCGCTCCATGTTCCTTGAACGTTCCGCCAGCCGCACGCACCGCAAAGGATGGGTGGAAGTGATCTGCGGCAGCATGTTCAGCGGTAAAACGGAAGAGCTGATCCGGCGCATGCGCCGCGCGGAATTCGCCAGGCAGCGCATCGAGATCTTCAAGCCCGGCGTGGATGTGCGATATGATGCAGCGGACGTGGTGAGCCATGACCGCAGCACCATCCGCAGCACACCGGTACCCAGTAGCAGCAATCTCCTGCTCCTCGCTTCGGAAATTGAAGTGGTAGGCATCGATGAAGCCCAGTTCTTCGATGAAGGGCTACCGGAAGTGTGTGAGCAGCTCGCGGCGCAAGGTGTTCGCGTGATCGCGGCAGGCCTCGATATGGATTTCCAGGGCCGCCCCTTCGGACCCATGCCCGGGCTGATGGCCATGGCCGAGTTCGTCACCAAGGTGCACGCCATCTGCATGCATTGCGGTGAACTGGCCACCTTCAGCCACCGCAAGCACGCCAGCAAGGACCTGATCCTGCTGGGAGAGACCGACAGTTACGAGCCCCTGTGCCGGGGCTGCTTCATCGAGGCCCGCGTGAAGCAGGCCGAGGAGGCCCAGCGCACCAATGCCTGATGGAGCGCGGGCACCGCTTGAGTGAGATCGCCACGGCCATCGACGGTCGCCTGGTGCCCCATCATCCGGATGCGTTGATCACCGAGCTGGTGATCGACTCCCGCACGGCAGCGCCCACGGATGCCACGCTGTTCATCGCGCTCAAAGGTGAAAGGCAGGACGGCCACAAATACCTGAAGGAGCTTGCCGCCCGAGGCCTGCGACATGCGCTGGTGAACGAGGGAGCCGCAGTGGAAGCACCCGGGCTCGACCTGTTGGTGGTGCCGGATACCTGGGTGGCGCTGCAACAATTGGCGGCCTGGCACCGGCGGCGGTACAACTACCCTGTTGTCGGTATAACCGGAAGCAATGGTAAAACCGTGGTCAAGGAGTGGACCTTCCAAGCCCTGGGCAGTGCCGAACATGTGGTGCGCAGTCCCGGCAGTTGGAACAGCCAGGTGGGCGTTCCCCTGAGCGTATGGGAGATGGGGCCACAACACACGCATCGCGCTCTTCGAGGCCGGCATCAGCAAGCCTGGTGAGATGGAACGCCTCGCGAACATCATTGCACCCACCGTCGGCGTGTTCACCAATATCGGTCCGGCCCATGGCGAGCATTTCCCCGGTGGCGACCTGCAGAAGGCCCGGGAGAAGGCGCTGCTGTTCAAGGACAGCATGGCCGTTGTTCATTGCCTGGACCATACGTTGGTGCGAGAGGCGTTGGAGCAAACCTGCGCTGCCAGTGCGTTGATGCCGTGCTGGTCGCGGAAGGGCGATGCGTTCCTGCGCGTGGTGGAGGAGGAGCGACAGGAGAATGATACCCGGTTGTTGGTACGGCACTGCGGTAGCGACCAATGGATCACCATCCTGTTCAGCGATGCCGCGAGCGTCGAGAATGCGCTGCAGGTGATCACGCTGTTGCTGCACCTGGGCCGACCGCTGGCATGGGTGGCCGAACGCATGGCCGCGCTACGACCCGTGGAGATGCGCCTGCGTATCACGGCGGGCGTACACGACATCACGCTCATCGATGACAGCTACAGCAACGACATCGCCTCGCTGGGCATCGCGCTCGAACACCTGGTGCGCGTTTCCCACGGCCGTGATCGTGTTGTCGTGCTCAGCGACATCCTCGAAGGAGGAGGCGATGAGATCGCGCAGTATGTCGCCATGGCCAAGCTGCTCTCCACCGCGGGTGTGAAGCGTGTTCTGGGAGTGGGCCCGGCCATCACCCGCAACGCAGGGCGCTTCCCCATGGAGTTGCGGACGTTCGCGGATGCTCATGCACTGTTGCGTGACGTGGATCCCTCGGTCTTCGCCGGTGCGGCCTTGCTGGTGAAAGGTGCGCGCACGTTCCAACTGGAACAGGTGGTGGAGCGCTGGCAGGAACGCGTGCATGGCACCGTGCTGGAAGTGGATCTGGATGCGCTGCGGCACAACCTGCATCACTACCGCGCCATCGCCGGACCGGAGGTGAAGCTGATGGCCATGGTGAAGGCCTTCGGTTACGGCAGCGGTGCGTTGGAACTCGCCCGCATCATGGCACATGAGCACGTGGAGTACTTGGGTGTGGCCTATGCCGATGAGGGGATCGAACTGCGTCAACAGGGCATCGAAACGCCGGTGCTGGTGATGAACCCCGAGCCGGTACCACTGGAAACACTGCACCGCTTCCGCCTCGAGGCCGAGGTCTTCGACCGCCGTTCCTTGGAAGAGGCCATTGCCTTCGCCACACACACGGCCGATGAGGTTCGCGTCCACATCAAGCTGGATACCGGCATGCATCGGCTCGGCTTCATGCCCAACGAGCTGGCGTGGCTTACCAGCACACTGCAACAGGCGGGTCGTTTGCGGATCGCCAGCATCCTCAGCCACCTGGCCGCCAGCGAAGATCCGCAGCATGATGCGTTCACGCACGCGCAGATCGCACTGTTCTCCAGCATGGCCGGGAAGATCAGCGAAGTACTTGGCTATCGCCCCCTCTGGCACATCGCGAACAGTGGCGCCATCACGCGCTTTCCCGAAGCGCGCTTCGACATGGTACGTTTGGGCATCGGGCTGCACGGTGTGGGGGCCGATGCGAAAGAGACCACGCAGCTGCTTCCCACAGCCACGTTGCGTACCGTAGTGGCACAGGTGAAGGACATTCCCGCAGGCGACAGCGTGGGATACGGCCGACGCGCGATGCTCGATCGACCCATGCGCATCGCGATCCTGCCCATCGGCTATGCTGACGGACTTTCCCGGCGCTTGGGACATGGGGCGGGCCGGGTGTGGATCCATGGCGGGCCTGCGCCGTTCGTCGGGTCCATCTGCATGGACATGTGCATGGTGGATGTCACGGATGTCGCTTGCTCACCGGGTGATTATGCTATCGTCTTCGGACCGGAACACACGCTGCAGGACTTCGCCCGTGACCTGGGCACAATTCCTTACGAGGCGCTCACGAGCATCAGCTCGCGGGTCCGGAGGGTGTACACCCGCGCGTGATCAGCCCTCCAAGGGCGCCCATTCTCTGGGCAGCGCAGCTGCGCGGAAGAGCGTCTTATGGGCATTGGACGGGTTAACTTCGCGATCCCCGGCCGATCTCCATGAAACAGTCCCTCATCTTCCGTTCCCTTCTGACCTTGTTCCTTTTGTCCGGCAGCGCGCTGGCTCAGGCCCAAGGTCCCGCCTTCATCCAAGGCGATCTGCTGGTGATGCTGCGTCCCGATGGCGATGTCGCAACAGGTGGTGAACGACTTTGCTTCGGTCGATGGTAAGTCCAGCGGGTTGACCGTGGTCCGGCTGGTAAGCGCACCGATGCGCACCTGGTTGTTGCACTATGGCAACGAGGCCATTCCGCAGCAGGTGATGCTGCGGGCCATACGCGGTCATCAGGCCGTGGCCATCGCCCAGAACAACCATGTAGTGAAGGACCGCGCTGTACCGGACGATGCCCAGTACGGCCAGCAGTGGCATCACCAGAACATCGCCAGCGAGGCGGCGTGGGATATCACCACCGGCGGGGTAACGGCAACGGGCGATACCATCGTGGTGTGCATCATCGAGAACGCCGATCTGCCGCATCCGGATCTGGTGGACAATGCGTGGTACAACATCCACGAGGTGGTGGGCAACGGCGTGGATGATGACGGCAATGGATACGTGGATGATGTGCGCGGCTGGAGCCCGCAGAACAACAACGATAACGTGTATGGTGGAGGTCACGGCACCCAGGTGGCCGGTATGATCGGGGCCAAAGGCAACAACGGCACGTCGGTGGCCGGGGCGAACTGGGATGTGAAGATGATGGTGGTGACACGCCAGGGCGTCTCCGAGGCCGCCGTAGTGGCCTCCTACACCTATCCGCTGGTGATGCGCCGTGCCTACAATGCGAGCAACGGTGCGCTCGGCGCCTTCGTGGTGGCCACCAACGCCAGCTGGGGCATCGACAATGGTCAGCCGGAGGACTCCCCGATCTGGTGCGCGATGTACGACACGCTGGGTGCCGCCGGCGTGCTGAACTGCGGTGCCACGGCCAATAATAACGTGGATGTGGATGTGGTGGGCGACCTGCCCACGGCCTGCGCCAGCGACTTCATGATGAGCGTTACGGCCACCAACATCGACGATGACTCGCACGTTCTCCGGCTACGGCCTTACCACCATCGACGTGGGTGCGCCCGGCGCAGACGTCTTCACCACCTCCATTGGTGGCGGCACCGGCAGCACCAGCGGCACCTCCTTCGCCAGCCCGCTAACGGCCGGCGTCATCGGCCTCCTGTACAGCGCTCCATGCAGCAGCCTGATGGGACTGGTGCAGGGCGACCCCATGCAAGGTGCGCTGTATGTGCGACAGGCGTTGTTCAATGGTGTTGATCAGGCGGGAAACCTGCCCGGCCAAACGGTGACAGGTGGCCGGATCAACAGCTTCAACAGCCTGCAATGGATCATGGACAATTGTGGATCGTGCCCCGCACCGTATGGTGTACAATCGTCCGTCACCGCATTGGGTGAGGCCACCGTCAGCTGGAACAGCACCGCCAGCGATGTGTTCAACCTGCGTTACCGTCCGGCAGGCACCACGGATTGGACCGTGGTGAACGGCATCACCGACTATGCCTACACGCTCACTTCATTGCCTTACTGCTCCGAGTATGAGTTCCAGCTGGAGGCCGATTGCGACTCCACCACGAGCGATTTCGGCGCCTCGTTCTTCTTCACCAGCGAGGGATGCTGTTCAGCCCCGGCCATCCTCACGGCCATAGTGGTGGACAGCGCCAATGCGTCCATCACCTGGGATGATGTGCTTGTGGCGAGCAACTACGTCCTGCGATACTCGGTTCAAGGTACGGGTGCCTGGACCGAAGTGGCCGGACTGCCGGATAGCAGCACCACGCTCAGCGGTCTTGAAGGATGCACCGTGTATGAAGTGCAGATGCGCTCCACGTGCGTGGGCAGCCTCTCGGACTGGGGACCGAGCTCGGTGATCACCACTCCCGGTTGTGGCCAGTGCCAGGATGGGGTGTATTGCCCAAGCGTTTCGGCCGATGCCAGCACCGAGTGGATCGATCGCGTGATCCTGAACACCATCGACAATACCAGCGGGAACAACGATGGCTATGCCGCCTTCACCGATCAAGGCACGTTGCTTACCGTGGGGCAACCGTATCCGCTGACCTTGACCCCGGACTACTCCGCCTTCAACTACGCGGAGTATTTCACCGTGTGGATCGACCTGGATGACGACGGGGCTTTTGAAAACCCTGCGGAGCTGATCTTCGATGCCGGGCAGGCCGTGAACGGAACCCTCACCGGAACGCTCACCGTTCCAGCAGGTTCACCCACCGGGCCCAAACGGATGCGTGTGGTGATGAAGTACAACACAGCGCCGGTTGACGGCTGCGCAGACGGGTATGACTACGGGGAGACGGAGGATTACTGTGTGACCCTGCAGTCCGCCGATGCGATCGGCGAACTGCCAGGTGACGCGATCGCGCTGTATCCCAACCCCGCCGTGCAGCAGATCACGTTCGATCTGACCACTTCCGCGGATCGTGAAGGCGTTGTCGAAATACTCGACAACACCGGACGGATCGTCCTGCGCCAGCGCTTGCAGAATGGTCGTGCCGTGATGAACACGAGCAACATGGCCAACGGTTCCTATCTCTTCCACCTGGTCTCCGGCGGAACGCGGACCTTCCGTGGCACGTTCCAGGTGCAACGCGATCACTAGAGGAACATCGATCCCGCGAACGCTCCCGGCACCACCGGGAGCGTTCGCTGTTCAGGGGCATACCTTCGGCCTGTACGCATGGAGCTGAGCGTCGTCATCATCACCCGCAACGAAGAGCGCAACCTGGCGCGCTGCCTGGCCTCTGTGAAGCCCATGGCGGATGATATCGTGGTGGTGGACTCCTTCAGCACCGACGCTACGGAGCGCATCGCCAGGGAGCATGGTGCCCGCTTCATTCCGCACACCTTCGAGGGCCATATCGAACAGAAGAACTGGGCCATCACGCAGGCGAAGTTCCCCTGGGTGCTGTCACTGGATGCGGATGAGGCCCTCGATGATGAACTCGCGCGGTCCATCGCCGAAGTGAAACGGACGGGAACGGCGGACGGCTATTCCATGAACCGGCTGACGAACTATTGCGGCGCCTGGATCCGCCATGGCGGTTGGTACCCCGATGTGAAGTTGCGGTTGTGGGACGGTCGCAAAGGCCAATGGGGCGGCACCAATCCGCACGACCGTTACGAAATGCATCCGGGAGCCCGCACCGCACACCTGCCCGGTGATCTGTTGCACTACAGCTACCACAGCATCAGCGACCACATCAAGCAGGTGGACTATTTCACCACCATCGCGGCGAAGGCCATGTACCGGCAAGGTCGTCGCGCGGGCCTGCTGAAGCTGCTCCTCAGTCCGGTGGTGAAGTTCATCGGCGATTATATCTTCCGCCTGGGCTTCCTGGATGGACACCACGGCCTGGTGATCGCGCGCGTAAGTGCCCATGCGACCTTTCTGAAGTACGCCAAGTTGCGCCAGTTGTGGCGTGAAGCCGCATGAACGTTCCGGGCCGGATGATCCTCTCCCGCCCCGATGCACTGGGCGATGCCGTGGTGACCATGACCACGGCGGGTTGGATCAAGCATCACGCTCCAGGCACGCACATCACCGTGCTCATCAAGCGGTATACCCTGGATGTGTGGCGGCAATGTGCGCATGCGGATGCGATCATTGTCCTTGAGGACCTTGACAGGCCTGGGCGAAGAGGGCAGCTGCCCGCGCGTTGAAGGCCACCGGTGCAGAGGCCATCGTGCATGCATTCCCGCATCAGCAGGTGGCGCGGTGGGCGAAGCACGCCGGTATCGCCCGTCGCATCGGGACGAGTCACCGCTGGTGGCACTGGACCACGTGCAACGAACGGGTGTCCTTCAGCCGCAAGCGCAGTGACCTGCACGAGGCACAGCTCAACATCAAGCTGCTGCAGCCCTTCGGGCTGCACATGCCAGCCACCATTTCCGAGTTGGTACCGCATATCGGGTATAGCGCCACCGGCGCCCTCCGCGGAGGTCCGCGCCTTGTTGCGCGCCGACCGCAGGAACGTGATCCTTCACCCTTGTTGGGCAGCGGTGTGGGATGGGGCTTCGCGAATTTCGCTGCACTGATCGCGGCGCTGGACCCGGCACGGTATCACGTGCTCATCACCGGAACGGCAGCGGAGGCGGAGCGGTATCGCACATCGCTGTCCCTCGATGCCGGACACGTCACGGATGTGGGCGGCCAACTCGACGCTGCAGCGTTGATGGAGCTCATCGGTGCCTGTGATGCCTTCGTTTCGGCGAGCACCGGTCCCCTGCACCTGGCTGCGGCCAGCGGCATCCGAGCGATCGGGCTGTTCAGCATGCGGCGGCCTATCTTCCCAGCACGCTGGGCACCCATCGGTCGCGATGCACATGCGCTTACGTTCGATCCGCGCTGTGTGCGCTGTGCCGCACGGCGAGGCCTGCGAATGCATCCAGCGGATCAGCCCCGCAGCGGGTGGTCGCGTTGCTGGATATGCCGGGGGCGTAGCGAACACGAACAACGCGTAGTAGAACGCGAAGAACGTGGCGCCCATCTGTGTCTCGATGGTGTCCTCGCTGAGGCAGGAGACCAGCGAAGATGATCGCCCAGCACACGAACAAGGGCCTCCTGAATGCGCCTTTGCGCCAGTGCCGGACCAGCCCAGCTCAAGAGGCTCCAGAGCAGACCCGAAGGCACCGAAGCTGATCCAGAGCGTGAGGTATTGGTTGTGCGCACGCAAGCGCCATTGCTGCTGTAAGGCTGCTGCCCATGCGTTCGTATTGCTGCCGCGAACGCGGGTCGTGTATCACCCGTGCCCACGCCCATGATCCAATGGTCTTTGGCGATGCTCCATCCTGCGCGAAGGAACTCCAGCGCATGGCCACCGAATGCCCGTTCGCATCGCCGGTGGCCTCGTAGTGTTCCAATTCGTAAAGCACTTGTTCGATCCGCGCACGAATGGGGTCACGCCGCCCGCTGGTGACGCTGGTGATACCTAGTTCAACACGCTGGATGTCCGCATCGCTCAAGGCCGCTAAGCCGATGGAATCCTTGCGCACGCCGAGGCTCGAGAGGTAGTGAACAAGCGTGTGCCGAAGCGGCTGCCCTTTCCGGTCCAGTCCGTGGTAATCGGTCGTGCTGCGTCGTTGCCAGGCGCGCTCCAGCTCATCGTCGGCCACGTTGATCCATACGTAGTGCCCGTTCTCCCGCAGCGGTGCCTTGAGGTCGTGATAGTAGGGTTCACCACCCTGGCTTAGCGCATCGAGCTTGGCCAGGTCGATGGTTTCTATTCGGTTATAGTGCACTGCGCACCACCGCACGTAGAACACAGCGGATACGGGCAGGAGCAAAAGCAGCAAACGCACGGCCCAGCGCTTCTTGTTGCTCATCTCGGCGCTCCAACGCCATCCTGCATAGAGCAGGAGCAGGAGAAGGATGAACGCCGCAGAGAGGCTGCTGAGCCGGTCCAGGAAGAACAGGATCCATGCGATGGCCAGGCCATGCGCGATGCGTTGCCTGCGACCTTCCGCATACACAACGAACACGGCCACACTGAAGCTCAAGAGCAAGGCAAGGCGTATGTGGCTGATGAACACCGAGAGCTCGCGATAGCCGCCCTGGCCCACCACATGGTAGCGCAAGGCCATGCACACCCATGTGCTCGCCACCGTGCTCCAAGCGCCCAGCAACAGCACCCCGCGCAATTCCTTCGCGGTGAGCGGCGGTACGGAGGCCAGCACGGGCGTGAAGGCCAGGACGGGCAGCAGGATCCGGCACAGGTCAAGTCCCCAGCCCATGTCCTCCGTCCAGAGCAGCCCCGCCACATGCAGCGCGAAGAATGAAAGGAACAGCAGGCTCGCAGGCGAGGTGAACGCGCGTTTGAAGCGACCGCTCAGATCATTATATGCGTAGCCCTGTAAGAGCCAATTGCCCACCAACAGGAACTGGGCGATGCTCAACAGGAACTCACTCCAGGGCAAGGCTATCGCCGCCAGGGCCAGCGCTGCCACATGCACCTTGCGGAAGGTGTCCGTGCGATCGGTCAGTCGGGGACTTAGCGCACACACACCAGATCAATTACCCCCCTTGGCCGTGCCTTTGAGGATGTTGCCGTGGTCGGTTCCGTTGAGGCTGGACACCGCGCGCAGCACAAGGGGATCGCTGGCCAGCATGGCCTTGGCGCGCCCCGTGGTGTAGTAATAGCGGCCCACGATCTCGCTGCGCAACACTTCCTCGATGTCCGAACGGAAGCGCTGCAGCTCCTCGGTGCGGTCCGGGTTCAGCTCCGCGCGCAGGGCATCGATCGGCGCTCTTGGCGTGCTCATAGTAGCGTTCCTTCTTCGCGGCCTCCTCGAGCAGCTTCAGCTTGTCGTTGCTCTCGGTGCGGTATTCCACCTTGCGGTCCTTCACGAACGCCATGAATTCGGTCCACGTTGCTTCGTCGATGCTGAACTTATCCGGAGCGGCAATGCTGTCGTGGGTCCAGAAATAGCGGTTGGCGAAGTCGAAGAACACGTCCGAAGTGTACAGGCCGCCCACCACTTTGGGCATGTCGGGTTCCGGCACCAGCACATCCGGTGTGATGCCCCGCCCATCGATCACGGGGCGGCCATTGCGCGTGGTGAAGTCGCGGATCAACGAATCGGCCTTGATCACGGCGTGTCCGGTGCTGTCATGCTTGGCATAGTCCAGCTTCTGGATGCAACGGCCACTGGGGATGTAGTACTTCGCCACGGTGACCTTCAGCTTGCTGTTGTAAAAGAGGTCGCGTGTTTGCTGCACCAGGCCTTTGCCGTATGTGCGTTGGCCCATGACCACCGCACGGTCCAGGTCCTGCAAGGCACCGCTCACGATCTCGCTGGCGCTGGCACTGCCCGTATCGGTGAGCACCACGAGCGGCATCTCGGCATCAAATGGTTCGCTCAGGGTCTTGTACGTTTTGTCCCAGTCGGCCATCTTACCCTTGGTCTCCACGACCGTCTCGCCCTTGGGCACGAAGAGGTTCACGATGTTCACCGCCTCGCGCAGCAATCCGCCACCGTTGCCACGCAGGTCCAGGATCATCTTCTTCGCACCTTGATCCTTCAGTTCCTTCACGGCCGTGCGCACATCATTGCCGGCGGTCTGTGTAAAGCTGTTGAGTTTCACATAGCCCACCTCGCCCGCCGCATCCACGAAGCCTTTGTAGGGGACATCGGGGATCTTCGATCTTCTTCGCGGGTGATCATGTGCGTCTCGGCCGGTCCGCCGTTGCGTGAGGTGATCACCTTCACTTGTGTGCCGGCCTGGCCTTTGAGCATCTTGCTCACATCCTCGGTGGTGAGGCCTTTGGTGGCGCGGCCATCCACTTCCAGAATGGCATCGCCTGCGCGGATGCCGTTCTTCATCGCTGGCGCACCCTCGTAGGGTTCGCTCACCATGATACCGCCGTCCTTGGCGCGGATCATGGCGCCGATGCCGCCATACTGTCCCGTGGTCTGGAAGCGGTAATCTTCCATGTCGCTCTCGGCGATGTACTGTGTGTAGGGGTCGAGGCTTTCGAGCATCGCGTCGATGCCCGTGGTCATCAGTTCGCCCGGGTTGGTCTCATCCACGTAGTAGATGTTGAGCTCCTTGTACAGCTCATTGAAGATCTCCAGGTTCTTGCCGATCTCGAAGTAGTTGTCGCCTGCGGCGAGCCCGAGCCCGGCACCTGCGGCGATGACACCTGCGAGGGCGAACTTTCTGATGTGGCGTGGTACGTTCTTCATGCTGGAGGGTGCCCGATGATGAGGCGCCTTGGTGTTGTATGTTCAGGGGACGGGGTCATGTCCGTGACCTCCCCAAGGATTGCAAGATAGAATGCGCTTCAAGGTGAGCCATCCGCCACGGAGCGCGCCATGGCGTTGAAGGGCCTGCACACCATACTCGCTGCAGGTGGGCGTGTAGCGACAGGCGCCCGGCAGAAGCGGCGAGAGGCTGTACTGGTATACGCGCACAAGTCCGATGAGCATCCGGGCGATCATGGGAGCACATTATCCGCAGCTGGGGCAGGAAGGTTCTTCTCCATCCAACGTTCCACAACGCGCAGTAGTCTGTCGCGCACCTCGGTGTACGGCAAGATCTCGGCCGATCCGTAGATGATGAGCCAATCCCCGCGTTTGCCGGCGGCCTTCAAGCGCTCGCGCCAGGGCTGCTTGTTCAACCGGAAGCACTCGCGCATGAGGCGGCGTACACGGTTTCGGTGGCGGGCCTGCTTCAGATGGCGCTTGGGCACGGCGAAGGCCACGCAGAGCGTCGCAGTATCGTCGGTGGCTGTGTTCAAGAGGCCCACGAGGCGCATCGGTGGTTCGTTGACGGCCCTGCCCGCGCGGATCACTTCAGCGATCGCATCGCGGCCGTGGAGCCGTTCATTCTTCCGAAAGGTAGCGCGCACCGTGGGGGGCATAGGGCCGGGCGGGGTCGGTTTGGGGTCGGACCGTTGCCAAGGTGCCCGGCGGGGATGCGCTTATTTCTTGCGGGCCTCCTTGGCCATCTTCTTCAGGAAGAGCTCGATGGCTCCGGTCATGCTCGGTGCTTCGGGCATGGGCGCCTCGATATCCAACTGCAGGCCCGCATCGCGCACGGCCTTGCTGGTGGTGGGGCCGAACGCCGCAATGGCCACGCCGTTCTGTTTGAACTTGGGGAAGTTCTTCTTCAGGCTCTCGATGCCGCCGGGGCTGAAGAACACCAGCATGTCGTAGGTCAGGTTCTTCAGGTCGCTCAGGTCGGCCGGCCACCGTGCGGTAGAACACGGCGTTGGAATACTTCACCCCCGCTTTGTCCAACAGTGCCGGGATCTCCTGCTTCTGGATGTCGCTGCAGGGCACCAGATACACTCTCATCCTTGTGCTTCTTGATCACGTCCATCAGGTCGCCGAAGGTCTGCTTGCCGATGAACACCTTGCGCTTGCGGTACACGATGTACTTCTGCACGTAGTAGGCCACGCTCTCGCTCACGCAGAAGTACTTCATGGTCTCGGGCACCGTGATGCGCAGCTCTTTGCACATGCGGAAGAAATGGTCCACCGCGTTGCGGCTGGTGAGCACGATGGCCGAATGGTCCAGGATGTTGATGCGCTCCTGCCGGAATTCCTGGCCGGGCACCGCTTCGATCTTGATGAAGGCCCGGAAGTCGATCTTCACGGCGAACTTCTTCGCCAGCTCGGCATACGGATTCTTATCGTCCGTAGGTGCGGGTTGCGATACCAGGATGGTCTTGATCTTCAAGGCCGCTCGCTTTTTGTTGGTGTAGCGCTAGAAGCTGAATTCGCGCAACTGCTGGAGGGCGAGCGCAACGGGTAGGATTTCGAGGGCGCAAAGGTAAAGCAAAACGTAACCGGTCGACAGCCCCCCTCCCCGCCCACAAAGCAGCGCCCGGAACCACCGGAACACCAGCATGGCGCCAAGCAGGACAAGGCCCAGTCCACCGATCCAGGGACGCCATGCCATCTGATGCGGCCAGGCCATCAGCGCCACCACCGGCAACAATGCCACCCCCAACGCCACGTTCAACAGCAAGAGGGTGTACACGTATTCCGTCGAGCCCCCGTCCCCCCTGAACAACAGGCCCAACAAACGCAGCAGCAGGACCTGCCCCACGAACAAGGCCACGCACTGGCCGAAGATCCGCGCCCATATCAGCAGTCCGCGCCCGCTACCGCCGTGCAGTACGCCCCATTGGTACAGGAACAGGGCCAGGATAGCCCATGGCCATGAGCACCAGCGCCACCAACGTCCGGTCCTGGAGGTCCACTTCGTCGCGCATGGACTGCCGGCCCAGCCTCAACCCGAACACCGTGCCGGTGAGCAGCCGCCATTTCTTGGGCGCCACCACGTTGATCCAGCCCAGTAACCCGGTGGCCAACACCACCACCAAGGCCATCCAATCACCGGACAGGGGGTCGGTACCGCGCAACACATCCATGGTGCGAAACTATCCCCCCTCGCCGGGCCTGGCCTGCGGACAGGAACCTACTTTTGCACTCCGGTACGCTGAACGTTCCTTCCGGACCGGACGTTATAGCGCATCCAACGGCCTGAAGGCCCCCCGCACAACGATAACAGCAGCATGGCAAGCACTTCCACCACGGCCAACGGCAAGGCCACCCAGAAAGCCGCAACCGACCTCTTCCAGGCACACGACCACTACTTGGTGGACGAACTGTTCACCGAAGAGCACAAGCTGATCCGCGACACGGCCCGCAAGCACGTGAGCAAGCACCTGAAGCCCATCATCGAAGAGGCCTTCGAGAAGGAACTGTTCCATCCGGAGATCATCCCCGGGCTGGCCGAGATCGGTGCCTTCGGCCCCATGGTCCCCGTGGAATATGGCGGTATGGGACTGGACCAGATCAGCTATGGACTGATCATGCAGGAGATCGAGCGGGTGGACAGTGGCCTGCGCAGCCTCTGCAGCGTGCAAGGTTCGTTGGTGATGTACCCGATCTGGAAGTATGGCAGCGAGGAACAGAAGAAGAAGTGGCTGCCCCTGCTGGCAGCAGGAAAGAAGATCGGCTGCTTCGGCCTTACCGAACCCGACCACGGCAGCAACCCCGGCGGCATGGTCACCACCTTCCAGGATAAAGGCGACCACTACCTGCTGAACGGCGCGAAGATGTGGATCAGTAACAGCCCACTGGCCGACATCGCCGTGGTATGGGCCAAGGCTGAGAACACCGAAGGCCGCATCCATGGCCTCATCGTGGAGCGCGGCATGGCCGGCTTCACCACGCCCACCACGCACGGCAAGCTGAGCCTGCGCGCCAGCCCAACGGGCGAACTGGTATTCGATAACGTGAAGGTGCCCAAGGCCAACCTGCTGCCCAACAAGAGCGGCCTCGGCGCTCCGCTCGGCTGCCTGGACAGCGCGCGTTATGGCATTGCCTGGGGTACGCTCGGGGTGGCCATGGAGTGCTATGACACCGCCTTGCGCTATGCCCAGCAGCGCATCCAGTTCGGACGGCCCATCGGGCAGTTCCAGCTGACGCAGAAGAAGCTCGCAGAAATGATCACGGAGATCACCAAGGCCCAACTGCTCACCTGGCGCCTAGGGGTGCTGCGCAACGAAGGCCGCGCCACCACCGCGCAGATCAGCATGGCCAAGCGCAACAACGTGGCGCTCGCGATGAGCGTGGCCCGCGAAGCGCGCCAGATCCTGGGCGGCATGGGCATCACCAACGAGTACCCCATCATGCGCCACATGATGAACCTCGAAAGTGTGGTGACCTATGAAGGCACGCACGACATCCACCTGCTGATCACCGGCATGGAGGTGACGGGGCTGGCGGCGTTCAAGTAGGTAGGGGAGGTCCCGACCTGCGCTAGCTGCCTGGGTCCAATGATGCCATGGAACGCCAACACATCGCCATCATCGGTGGCGGCCCAGCGGGGCTGATCGCCGCGGACGTTCTGGCACCGCATTGCGAAGTACATCTGTACGAGCAAGGCAGGAGCGTGGGCCGCAAGTTCCTGGTGGCGGGGCAGGGTGGCTTCAACCTGACCAATAGCGTGGATGGTCCGGAGCTCGCGGCCATCTATACGCCCACGGGTTTTCTGGACGAGGCGCTCGCCGGTTTCGGATCTGCGGCGATGCGGGCCTGGCTGTTGGAAATGGGAATCGACACGTATGTGGGCAGCAGCGGCCGCGTGTTCCCCACCAAAGGCATCAAACCGATCGACGTGTTGAACGCGATCCGCACGCGGCTTGCGGAGCGCGGCGTTCAGTTCCATCTGGAACACACGTTCATCGGCTTTGATGCGGATCACCGTGCGATCATCGAGCACCAAGGTGAACGAACCACCTTGGTCGCGCATCATACGCTCTTTGCCTTGGGCGGTGCGTCGTGGAAGGTGACGGGTTCCACCGGAACGTGGCCGCCGTTGTTCGCTCCGCTGGGTATTGAGGTGGCCGCGTTCCAGCCATCGAACTGCGGGGTGAACATCGCCTGGCCCGAACAGTTCGCTCGCGACCATGCCGGCAAGGCCTTGAAGAACATCGGTGTGAGGGCCGGCGAACGCATCGTTACGGGCGAGGCGACGATCACGGTGAACGGGCTCGAGGGCAACGCCATCTATCCGGTGGTGCCCGAGTTACGGGAGGCATTGAACAGCGCCTTACCCGCAGTTGTGCGCATCGACCTGAAGCCGTTCAATACCGTGGAGCAGGTACTGGAACGGATCGCCGGCAAGGAGCCGCGGAATTACGGGGCCGGACTGAACCTGGACCGCGCGGCCATGGCCTTGTTGAAGACGTACACCACCCGGGACCAGTTCCTTTCCCCTTGGAGCCTTGCGCATGTACTGAAGGACCTGCCTGTGCCGGTAAGCGGCCTTCGGCCCATCGAGGAGGCCATCAGCACCATAGGGGGTATCCGTCCGCAGGAGCTGGCCGGGGACTTCTCATTCATCCGACATCCGCACTTGTTCGCGCTGGGCGAGATGGTGGACTGGGATGCGCCCACCGGAGGTTACCTGCTGCAAGGCTGCTTCGCCATGGGCCATCATGCCGCTCAGGGCATCGTGAGCAGGGTATCCGGCTAAATGGGAAGCCCCGGAGGAGAGTTCCGGGGTCCCTGCTGTGCTCCTGGTGGCAGGAGCATCCGATGTATGATGCTTCAGTAGGGCTGCTGCTTGAGCGCCTCTTCTTCGGAGATCACCTCGATCATGCGTTCGTCGTGGCGGATGCGCATGATACCGGTGCCGTTCACGAAGGTGATGTAGCCGACCGGACCGGCATGTTGTTCGTTCAGATGCTGTAAGGCCTCCTCCAGCTTGCACATCGAACTCCACTTTCTTGTTCCGCTGGCAGGCATCGTCGTTGTTCATCGCGTTCTTGGTGTCCAGATATACCTCCTTGGGCAGGAATCCAGGCTTCAAGAACATCAAGCGGGCCTTCACATTGGCGGGGATGGTGAATTCGAACTTCCCATTGGCCTGCAACTTGGTCTGCAGGCAATCGCGATCCTCCAGTTCCACCACCAACACCGCATCGCGGAGGTCCATGCCATCAGCCACCATATAGCCGGTGATGGTGACCTCGGAACAGTCGCCCTGGGGCGCGGCGAAGACAGCAAGGCTGACCAAAGCGAGCAGGGCGGTGAGGAGGGCTGCCTTGAAGGTGAAGGATGATCGCTTTTCCATGGCCGGGAATAATTAGACGTTCGCTGATGGGACAAAATTCCCGCGAACCTTAGGCACGTACAATACCCACAAGGGGGGAATTCGGGGTCGGGGCGAAGCCAGAACCGGCGTGTAAGCGCTAAGATCCAGCAGCGATCCACCGCGTACTTCACCAAGCCGGCCGTGCTGCGCACGTTCAGCTTGGTCATCAGGTTCTTGCGGTGTGTCTTGATCGTATCGACGCTCACGAACAGGATGGCGGACATCTCCTCGTTCGTCTTTTCCAGCGCGATCAACCGGATGATCTCCCGCTCGCGTGCCGTAAGCCCCACGTAGTCACCATCCATGCGCTTGTCGGTGAAATGGTAGCCTGCCTCAATGCTCTTGCGCGCTTCCTCACTGATGTACTGCTCGCCGCGCATCACCGCCCGCAAGGCATTCACCAGCTCCTCTTTCGCTGCGCTTTTCACCACATAGCCACAGGCCCCTTCGATCAGCATGCTGTTCACATACTCGATCCCGGTCAGGGCCGAATGGGCCAGCACTTTCACGCCAGGGAATTGCTTGTGCAGTTTGCGCGTGGCATCAATGCCGTCCATGCCCGGCAGGGAGATCTCCATCAAGACCAGATCCACCTTCTGAGCGGCCAGGGCCTTCAACAGCGAAGTGCCCGACGCCGCGTGTCCTACGATCTCGAACTCCGGCATGTCCGATAGGCGCGAACGCAACCCCTCGGCCACCAATTCCTGCGCATCGGCGACAATGATCTTCGTCTTCTTCATATCCATCTCTGCCAGCGTGAATATCGGAACAATGTTGAGCTAAAATGGCGCTGGTCCATAATTACACAAAGGCATCGAACTGGAACGAACCGAGGTTTCCGTGCGGGACAATTCCGTTTAATAATGCCCTGCGAGCTTTGGACAATTCTGCGCCGATGTTGGAGTGCTGTCTGGAGATGACGCCAAGCGCCGACCTTCGCAGGCCCGGATAAACTTGGGCAACAACAGATGAAAGCCTGGATCCTCGATCGACACGACGCTGACCCCCGAAAGGCCTTCAGCCTAAAAGAGGTGTCGGACCTGAAGGCCGCTCCCGGCCAGGTCCTTCTGCGCAATGAAGGCTCCGGCCTGAACTACGCCGATGTGATGGCGCGCAAAGGGCTTTACAGGGATGCGCCCCCCACCCCCTGCATCATCGGGTACGAAGTGGTCGGGCGCGTGGAGCAATGCGGCGCCGGTGTCCCAGCCGAGCTGATGGGCCAACGGGTGGTGGCCATGACGCGATTCGGCGGTTATGCCCAACAGGCGGTCACCGATTTCCGGGCCATTGTCCCCGTGCCCGAGGACATGGGTGTAGGCGAAGCGTGTGCGCTGGCCACCCAGGGGTGCACCGCCTGGTACATGGCGAACTATGCCTGTGTGCTGCGCAAAGGCCAACGGGTGCTGATCCACAGCGCGGCCGGTGGAGTGGGGAACCTGCTTGTGCAGATCGCCGTGCATCGGGGCTGCGAGGTGTTCGCTGTGGCCAGCGGCCCGCGTAAAACGGAATGGCTCCGCAGCCTCGGGGCCCATCATGTGATCGATCGCCACGAAACGGACTATGCCGTGCAGATGCGGACGCTGTTGAAGGATGCGCGGTTGGACGTTTCCTTCAATGCCGTAGGCGGCAGCACCTTCCGCAAGGACATGGCCCTGCTGGGCAGTGGTGGCGCAGTGGTCCTGTATCGGCGGTGCGGAACGCGGAACAGGCAAGGGTCCCTTTGGCCACGCTCGGCTTCGTGTGGCGCATGGGCCTCACCGTCCCCATTTTCCTGATGATGAAGAGCCAGAGCCTTATCGGGGTGAACATGCTGCGCATCAGTGAACACCAACCTGCCCTGCTGGGACAGTGCGCGCATGAGGTCGTGGCGGCCGTGCGCAGCGGATGGCTGAAGCCGCATGTGGAGAAGGTCTTCCCTGCAGAACAATTACCGGAGGCCCAGGCGTTGTTGGATAGCGGCAAGAGCATGGGGAAGGTGGCCGTGAAATGGTGAGTTCGCGTTCCCCGCTCCAATAACTTCGCACGGTGCAACGACCTGAACTCAACACCTTGCCCTTTGCCAGCTGGGGACTTGGCTTGGAGCGTCCGCTTCTGGTGGCGGGTCCGTGCAGCGCGGAAAGCGAGGAGCAATTGCTGGGGACAGCCCGGGGCATCGTTCAACTGAACCCGCAGGTAAAGGCCCTTCCGGGCGGGAATCTGGAAGCCGCGTACCCGTCCCGGCGGTTTCGAAGGTGCTGGCGAACAAGCTCTTGCATGGCTGGCAGCAGGTCCGCAAGGAGACCGGCCTGTTGACCATGACGGAAGTGGCCACGGCCGAGCATGTGGAAGCAGCACTGAAGGCCGGCATCGATATGCTGTGGATCGGCGCCCGAACCACCCCAAATCCGTTCAGTGTGCAGGAGATCGCCGATGCCCTGCGCGGTGTGGACGTGCCGGTGTTCGTGAAGAACCCCATCAACCCCGACCTGCAATTGTGGATCGGTGCGTTGGAACGGCTGAACGCTGCGGGCCTCAAGCGTATCGCGGCGATCCACCGGGGATTCAACTGGTTCGAGCGCACCCCCTATCGCAACAGCCCCATGTGGGAGTTCCCGGTGCGCTTGAAAGCCGCCTTCCCGCATTTGGAGCTTTTGTGCGACCCCAGTCATATCGCCGGTGACCCCTCCCGCTTAGGCGAGATCGCGCAGCAGGCCCTGGACCTCAATTTCAGCGGGCTGATGATCGAGACCCATGGCGATCCGACAATGGCATTAAGCGATGCAAAACAGCAGATCACGCCCCAGGGGTTGCAAGACCTGATCGCCAGCCTGATCTTCCGCAGTCCTGCTCCGCCAGCGCGTCAACACGCTGAGCTGGAAGAGCTCCGCGATCTTATCGACCAATTGGATGATGAGATCATGCAGAAGCTGGCCTCGCGCATGGAGATCGCCGAGCGCATCGGCGACTTCAAGCAGGAGCACAACATCGCCATCCTCCAGCCCGAGCGCTTCAGCCGGATCGTGGGGCGCCTGCTGGCCATGCGCCGCGACTTGGGGTTAAGCGCAGGGTTCATTGAGGAGTTCATGAATGCCGTGCACCAGGAAAGCATTCGGCGGCAGGGTCAGGCCGCCCCGCCGGGCCCAAGAGCGGGAGAAGTTCGCCCGCATCGCAGGGCTCGTCGTTAGGATCACCCGATTGGGCGCTTTCCATGTACTTATACCATAGCCGACCTCCTACATTCGGGCGCCGGAAAAGATCCGGACCCTGCAAGGTGTTCCCCTTTCGACAACAACCAACGAACCGCTAACCCACAACACATGCGAATTCTTTCCTCCCTGACCGCGTTGCTTTTCGCAGCCGCAGCCATGGCGCAACCCGTGTTCACCAACCAGAGCGCACTGCTCTCGCACAACGCCAGCAGTGGTGCCTGCGTAGCTGTTACCGATATGGACGGCGATGGGCTGGACGACATTGTGCAACTCGACATGAGCACACATGTGTATGTGTTGTACCAGAACCCGGACCACAGCTTCGTGACCTATGACTATGGCGTTGTGGACAACAGTGTTCAGTGGGGTTGGGCCATCGCCGACCTTGATAATGATGGTCACAAGGACATCTGCAGCGGTGTTTCCACCACACGCTTCCTGCACATCACGGCCCGCGGCGTTTACACCCTCACGAACCTTGATGGTCCCACCATCTTTACGCAATGCATGACCATGGCCGACTTCAACAATGACGGCCGCGTGGATGTGTTTGCCTGCAACGATGTGGGCCCGAGCAATATCTGGATCACCAACGCAAGCGGCACACCGACGTATGATGCGAACGTGATGCCCTGGGCCACGCCTGCCTGCACAGGGACGGCGGGGGATATGAGCGGCAACTATGGCAGCACCGCGAGCGACTTCGACAATGACGGTGATATCGACCTGCACATCAGCCACTGCCGCCAGGGCGTGAACGACCCGAACGACTGCCGTCGGTGGGACCGTCTCTTTGTGAACGATGGCAATGGCAATTATTCCGATCAGGCCGCCGCCTACGGATTGGAGAACCGCGAACAAGTGTGGACCAGCGACTTCGGTGATTATGACAACGATGGCGACCTCGATGTGTTCAGCACCACGCACAGCTCAACCATGATGCTGTTCGAGAACGACGGTACCGGCCATTACACGAACGTGACCGCCGGCAGCGGCATCGAAGTCTCCGGCTTCTTCCTGCAGGGCCTGTTCCGCGATCTGGACAACGACACGTACCTGGACATCATGACAGGCAGCGCCGAGTACTACATGAAGGGCAATGGCGATGGCACGTTCACCGAGGTGAACAACGTGTTCCCCGCGGCCAAGACGATGCACAGCTTCGCATTCGGCGACTTCAACAACGACGGCTTCGAGGATGTGTACGCCAGCTATGGCGATGGCTACGTGGACGGCGACCCTTCCTTCCCCGATCGCCTGTGGTTGAACACCCCCAACGGTAACCACTGGTTGAACGTGAACCTGAGGGGTGTGGTGAGCAACCGTGACGCTGTGGGCGCCAAGGTGATCATCACCGGCCCGTGGGGAACGCAGGTGCGCGAAGTGCATGCCGGCGAGAGCTACGGCATCACCAACACCTTCACCTGCCACTTCGGTCTGGGCCAATCCACGAGCGTCACATCCATGACCATCCAATGGCCCAGCGGCCAGGTGGACACCTACAACGACCTCTCGGCCGACCAGTCCATCACGGTGGTTGAAGGCACCTGTATCTCCCCGAACATTTCCATCGCCCTGAGCGGTGCGCCGATCGTGTGTGCCGGAGGCGCTGGACTCACCCTCGATGCCACCACCGCCGGTATTACGGGTTACACCTGGAGCAATAATGCCACCACCCCGTCGATCACCGTGAACAGCGGCGGAACCTATTCCGTGATCGCTGATGATGGCACCGGTTGCACCGGACAGGCCAGCGTCTTCATCACAGAGAACCCGGATGAGACCCCGACGGTATCGGTGGCCGGAGAGACCACCATCTGCGAATTCGACAACCTGGTGCTCACCTCCAGTGCGGCCAACAGCTACCTCTGGAGCAACAGCAGCAACACGCAGAGCATCACCGTGAACACGGCGGGCACCTATTCAGTTACTGTACAGGGCCTCTGCGGAGCCTTCACCAGTGCGCCGATCACCGTTGAGGTGCTCGACGCCCCTGACGCGCCCTCCAGCATTGATGTGAACATCCCGAGCCCCGGCACGGCGGACCTCAGTGCCACGGGCACCAACGTGGTGTGGTATGATGCGGCCAGTGGTGGCGCACAGGTGGGAACCGGCAACGCCTGGACCACCCCCACGCTGAACAACAGCACGTCCTTCTGGTGCGCCGACCAGGCCCAGTATGGTGGTGACATCAGCTACGGCGGCGAGACCGACCGGATCAACACCGGTATGCCCGGGCAGTATCTGTCCAATAACGCCTATTTCCTACTCTTCGATGCCGATGAGGACCTGGTGATCAAGAGCGTGAAGGTCTTCGCGAACGGCACCGCCAACCGCACGATCGCCGTGGTCGATGGGAATGGCAATACCATCGCCGATGGTGTCTTCTCCATTCCCGATGGCGAGAGCCGCGTGGACCTGGACTTTGCCGTACCTGCCGGAACAGGCTATGGCCTGCGTGTGGTGAGCAACAACCCGCAGCTGTGGCGCGATGGCAATGGCAGCAACCCCACCTTCCCCTATGCACTGGGAGCACTGGGTGCGATCACTGCAACGAACGTCACCGGCAACAACACGTTGGAGTACTACTACTTCTTCTATGATTGGGAGGTGCAGCGCCCGCTCGTGGTCTGCGAAGGCCCCCGCACGGAAGTGCTGGTAAGCGTTGGTCCTGTGGGCATCAACGACAACGACGCCACGGGCATGAGCATCTTCCCGGTGCCGGCCCAGGGTTCGTTGAACATCACCTGGGGAACCATCCAAGGTGCTGCGAATGTGGAACTCGTTGACCTCGCCGGTCGCGTGGTGCTTGCTCGCCAGCTCAACGCAGCTGTCAATAGCACCATCGACCTCTCCACCCTTGCTTCAGGCGAATACACACTGCGCGTAATTCACGCCAACGGCCTCGCCGTTCGTCGTGTGACGGTGCGTTAGGACACAACCATACGAACGCAACGCCCCGGGGATCATCGACCTCCGGGGCGTTCGCTTTCCTGCCGGTCCGGTTGCGGCCCCGGTCTATCTTGGCCTCGGTACACATGATCGAGAACGAGCAAAGACCAGCTGTGCGCTTGGCCGTGGTAGGTCTGGGGGGCATCGGCTGTGCGCTGGTGGTGCGGATCGCCCGCATGCCCTTTGAACAGATCACGCTGGTGGATGGCGATCGTGTGGAGGCCGCCAACCTTGAAAAGCAGGAGCTCTATGCCGAGGTGGACATTGGCAAACCCAAGGCGGATGTGGCCGCGGCCTGGATCCGCATCGCGCCTGTAAAGGCCCGCATTGTGCCGATGGATGCCTTCGTCGATCCGCATAATGTGGAGGAACTGATCGCCATGCACGACATCGTGGCGGATTGCACCGATGACCTGCATGTACGTCGGCTCATCGACCGGACGTGCCGGGACTATGGCGTACCGCTGGTGAGCGGAGCTGTTCATGGCCGCCAGGGCCAGGTGATCACGCTACACCGTCCCGGAGCCGGTGAGGCTCTTTCGCTCGGCGACCTCTTCCCCGGAAAAGCGGCCGTTGAACAAGATGGCTGCGATATGCGACAGGTACCCTTGGACGTGTTGGATCAAGTGGCGGCCCGCATGGCGATGTACATCCGCGAGCTGCTGAACGGGGGCCAGCCCGTGAACGGGCGCATTGACCTGTATGAGGGCACCGCTCGCGCCTGGTCGCAGATCGAACCACCGCGTACAGCATGAACGATGCGGCTATCCTGTTGTTGGTGGCCGCCGTGGCCTTCGCGTATGCGCTGGTGGGGCATGGCGGGGCCAGCGGCTACCTCGCGCTGATGGGGGTGCTGGGCTTTGCACCCGAAGTGATGCGACCCACCGCGCTCATATTGAACATCTGCGTCAGCCTGGTCGCCTTTGTGCAGTTCAGTGTGGCCGGGCATTTCCGGTGGAAGTTGTTCTGGCCCTTCGCGCTGGCCAGTGTACCGTTCGCCTTCATGGGCGGACGCATCGGGCTCGATCCCCTCTGGTACAAACGCGTGCTCGCCCTGTGCATCATCGTGGCGGCGTTGCGATTGTTCGGACTGTTCGGCCAAGGTCAGCGCACGTTGCGCGAGGTACCCTTGTGGATCGCACTGGCGGTAGGCGCCGTGATCGGCGGGTTGTCGGGCATGCTCGGCATCGGTGGGGGCATCCTGCTGAGCCCCGTGCTCCTGATCTGCGCTTGGGCCGACGCCAAGGAGGCCGCTGCCGTCTCCGCGCTCTTCATCCTGGTGAACAGCATCGCAGGACTTGCCGGCATGTCCCTACAAGCACTTCACGTGGACCAGGACATGCTCATCTGGTCGGCAACGGCCATTCTTGGCGGCCTGCTCGGTAGTTACATCGGCGCGCGCAGAGCCCCGGAACCTCGCTTGCGCCAGGCGCTGGGTGCGGTCCTCTTCCTCGCGAGCATCAAACTTTGCTGGCCATGATCAGTGTGGAGGAGGCGAAGCGCATCCTGTTGGAACATGTTCGTCCAATGCCCTTCCTGCCCGTGCCCCTACACGAGTCGGAAGGATGTGTCCTCGTTCAGGACATCGTGGCCACCAACCCGCATCCACTGTTCGACATGAGCGCCGTGGACGGTTACGCCGTTTCTGGTAACGGTCCTGAATGGCGCGTCATCGGCTCCATTGCCGCCGGAAGTGTTCATGAGCGTGTACTTGTCGAAGGCGAATGCGCGCGGATCTTCACTGGGGCGCAGGTCCCGAACGGCACACACGCGGTAGTGATGCAGGAGCGCTGTGTCCGCGAAGGTGATAGCATCAAGCTGATGACCGGAACCGTCGCGTACGGCGCGAACATCCGCCGGCGTGGCGAGCAGTTCGATGTGGGTGACCGGCTGTTGCGCCTTGGTGACCGCATGAACGCACCGGCCATCGGCTTGGTCGCCTCGGCCGGCGTAGAGGAGGTGGAGGTCGCCTTCAAACCCTGGGTGTCCATCGTTCGCACGGGAGGCGAATTCATCCAGGACGGGCTCGATCGCACGGGGCGCATCTTCAGCAGCAACGATGCCATGCTCATGGCGGCCCTGCTCGCGGAAGGCTGCGAGGTGGATGAGGAAGGCGCCTACATCGCCGAGGATGATGACGCCGAATTGACGGACGTGCTGGAAGAGGCCAGTGAGGCCGACGTCATCATCACCACCGGTGGCGTTTCCGTCGGTGATCATGATCGTGTGGCGGCTGTGTTGACCAAGCTTGGCGCCACGATCCATTTCCACGGCGTGGCCCAGAAGCCGGGCAAACCCATGCTCTTCGCCACGTACAAGGAGAAGGCGGTGTTCGGCCTGCCGGGCAATCCGCGTGCGGTGATGGTGCTCTTCTGGGAATATGTGCTGCCCTTCCTGCGCGCAGCGCAAGGCGCATGCGAACCGTGGTTGGGGTCGGACAAGGTCCCGCTGGCGCATGCGCTGGTGGTGAAGGGCGATCCCGCCCCTGCGGCAGGCGGGCGCGCCGAGTTCCGGGCAGCGAAGATGATGGGAGGCCGGGTGCAGGTGCTGACGGATGAGGGCTCCCACATGTTGCGCTCGCTCGTGGATGCCGATGCGCTGGTGTACATCCCCGCCGACCAACGCGAATGGAAGGAAGGCGACCTCATCGAAGTGCATTACCTGCCACAATGATGGACAGGCAATGGACCGGTGTGGTGCTGGCCGGCGGCCAGAGCAGCCGCATGGGCCGCGATAAGGCCTTGATCGAACGCGACGGCATCACCCAGCTCGACCGGTCCATCGAATTGCTGCGACCGCACGTTCGCGAGATCCTGGTGATCGGCGACCCGGCCAGGTATTCCCCGAAACATGGTACTGTTGTGCCGGATGATGTGCCGGGCAAGGGCCCGCTCGGTGGGTTGATCACCGCTTTGCGCCATGCGCGTTATGTGCGGTTGCTCGTGCTGGCCTGCGACCTGCCGAACATCGACGATCGGCTGCTGGTGCATTTGAAGAACGGCCTGAAGGGCGAGTTGGATGCCGTGGTCCCGCGACACGGTGAACTGATCGAGCCCCTGGCAGCAGCCTACCATCGCCATGCGATCGAAGCCTTCGAGCGCAATATGGCCAGCGACCGGTTGAAGATGAGCGAGGCGCTGGCGCAGGTGCGCACCACCTACCTGCGGGTTACGCCCGGCGACCAGGGTTGGCCCAGGGAGCTCTTCCGCAATTTGAACACGCCTGCCGACCTTTGAGCCATGCGTATCCTCTTGTTCGGCATGATCGCGGAGAAGGCCGGGACCGGCGAGTTGAACCTCGCGGCACCGGGAACGCATGCGCTGCGACAGCTTTTGCTGGATCGCATCCAAGGCCTCGACCGCATGAGCTTTGCCCTGGCGGTTGACCGCGTGATCGTGCATGAGGATGTTGTGTTGAACGGCACCGAGGAGATCGCCTTGTTGCCGCCATTCGCGGGAGGATGATCGGAATGGAACGCAGATGACGCTGATCGAGCAGATGAACGCTGATCTGAACACGGGCAGGAAACACAAGGCGCGCGACATCTTCGTGGACGGCGCCATCAAGCCTGCGTTCATCGCGGAGAGCATCGCCAAGCACGCCACGCGCACGGATATCGGCGGGCACGAGATCTTCCTCGGCCAGGTCCGCGCCGACCAACAACAAGGCACCAACAACCACCAACGAACACTCGCCATCGAATACACCGCCTATCGTGACATGGCCAACGAACAGATGACCGTGATACGCGAGGAGGCTTTTGCTCGCTGGCCGCAGATGACATGCCTCCACGTGCACCATAGCCTCGGTGTCATCAACGCCGGTGATCTATGCTTCATGGTCTTCGCGAGCGCGCCCCACAGGCAGCAAGCGCGTGAGGCCGTGGCCTTCGTGACCGATGAAGTGAAGAAGCGTCTGCCGATCTTCGGGAAGGAGATCTTATCGGACAGTGCCCATATATGGAAACAGAACACGTAGCGTCGACCCATCGGGTCGACGCGTAGTTGTATTGCGATGATCGACATCACCCACAAGCCCACCACGCTGCGCGAAGCCACGGCCGAAGCGACAGTCGTGGTCAGTCTGCCAGCGACCATCGCGGCCGTGAAGGAAAAACGTGTGCCGAAGGGCGATGTGCTGGAAGCCGCGCGCGTGGCCGGCCTCTTCGGCATCAAGCGGACAGCGGACATGATCCCGGATTGCCATCCGCTACCGGTGGAGTTCGCGGCCGTCACCTTCGATGTGCGTGAACTGTCGATCGTGATCACCGTGAAGGTGAAGACCATCTACCGTACGGGTGTTGAAGTGGAAGCGATGCATGGCGCCAGCGTGGCCGCGCTCACGATCTACGACATGTTGAAGCCCATCGACAAGGGCATCAGCATCGAGCGCATCCGGTTGGTGGTGAAGAAGGGTGGCAAGAGCGATTGGAAGGATGCCTTCGACAAAGCTCCACGTGCTGCGGTTTTGGTGATCAGCGATGGCGTGGCATCTGGCAAGAAGGAGGACAAGGCGGGTGCGACCATTGCTGAACGGCTGACGAAGATGGGCGTGGAAGATCAACGCGCAGGCTGTCGTCGCTGATGAACCGGAACGGATCGCCGCACAGGTGAAGGCGTGGGCGGACGAGGGCATCGACCTCATTCTCACCACCGGTGGAACGGGACTTTCACCGCGCGACCGGACTCCCGAGGCCATTGCCCCGATATTCGACCGCGAAGTGCCTGGGATCATGGAAGCCGCGCGCGCCTATGGACAGGAGCGCATGCCATTGGCGATCATGTCCCGTGGCATCGCTGGCATGATCAGCCGCACCTTGGTGATCACCTTGCCCGGCTCAACGCGTGGTGCTCAGGAGACGATGGATGCGCTTTTTCCGTTCGTGTTGCACGTGATCAAGGTACAGGAGCACGCCTTCAGACATGGGCAGTGACCTATCATTGACCCTGATCAAACACCCCACCATGCAGACCATCCTCGGCGCCAATGGCGTCATCGGACGCGAACTCTCGTTGTTGCTTCCGAAGTACACGGACAAGATCCGCCAGGTCGGTCGAACGCCGAAGAAGGTGAATAGCACAGACGAGCTTTTTGCAGCTGACCTGCTTGATGCAGAGGCCACCACGAAGGCCGTTGCAGGAAGCGACGTGGTCTATCTGCTCGCGGGGTTGAAGTACGACGCCATGGTGTGGCAGGAGCAATGGCCGAAGGTCATGCGCAACGCCATCGACGCCTGCAAGCGCCACAAAAGCAAGCTGGTGTTCTTCGACAACGTCTACGCCTATGGTAAGGTGTTGGGTGTGATGACCGAGGACACGCCGTTCAACCCGTGCAGCAAGAAAGGCGAGGTACGCGCGCAGATCGCCACCATGCTGCTGGATGAGATGAAGCAAGGTGAACTGCAGGGCATGATCGTCCGTTCGGCGGACTTCTACGGACCGGGTGCCAAACTCAGCCTCACGCATTCCACCGTAACAGAGCGGTTGAAGGCAGGGAAGACGGCACAATGGATCGGCGATGCCCAAGCCGCCCACACGTTCACCTACACACCGGATGCCGGCCGCACCCTGGCGCTTCTAGGGAATATGCCTTCTGCATTCGGCCAGACGTGGCATGCACTGACAAGCAAGGAAGCGATGAGCGGCGAGCAATACGTGCGTACCGCTTGTGAGCTGGCCGGGAAACCGTTCAAGATCCAGGTGGCACCACGCTGGATGCTCGGCCTGATGGGGTTGTTCGTCCCCGTGCTGCGCGAGAACATGGAGATGATGTACCAGTTCGAGCACGAGTACAGCTTTGACAGCAGTAAGGCGGAGAAGGCCTTGGGGGCAACTGCCACGGGCTATCGCGAGGGCATTGCCGCTACGTTAAAGGTCTAACCGCCGATGCTCACCATCGGCCTTGCGCTCAGGTCGTGCAGCACCGCCTCCTGACTTTCCGGCTTGAACGGCGGCAGGCCGCCCAGCATGGCGTGCTTCGCCAAGACGTTCGCCGCGATCAACGGAGCGATGTCCTCGCCGCGACGCAGTGCGGAGAGCAGATCCGTTTCCTCCCGGGCGAAGAGGCAGTTGCGCATCTTGCCTTCAGCGGTAAGCCGCAAGCGATCGCATGAGCCGCAGAACGGTTCCGTTACCGTGCTGATCACCGCGAAGGTGCCGGGCCAACCGGGCACACGATAGGCCTTGGCTGTGCTGTTCGGATCATCGCTCAGCTTCTCGAACGAATGCACGCTGCCGATGTGCCCGAGCATCTCGGCGTAGGTGTACACGCGATCGCGCCCCCAGTGGTTGCCGGCGAAGGGCATGAACTCAATGAAGCGGACATGCACATCATGGTCGCGGGTGAATTCAACGAAACGTAGCAGCTCATCGTCGTTCACGCCCCGCATCACCACCATGTTCACCTTCACCCGCAGCCCACGGCGCAAGGCCTCCAAGATGTTCGCATGCACGCGGTCGAACCCGTCGCGCCGCGCGATCTTGCGGAAGCGCTCCGCATCGAACGTGTCCAGACTGATGTTAATGCTCTTCAAGCCCGCATCGATCAAACCATCGAGGTGCTTGTCCAGCGCCATTGCGTTGGTGGTGAGGCCGAGCGACACGCCGAGCTGCGACATGTCGCGTACGATATCAACTGCATCGGGTCGCACCAGCGGTTCACCGCCCGTTAGCCGGATCTTGGTGATGCCGTACTTCTCCACGAAGAGCTTCGCGATCAACGCGATCTCCTCCCTCGTCATCAGCTCCTCCCGCTTCAGGAAGTGCTGATCCTCGGGCATGCAGTACGTGCAACGCAGGTCGCATTTATCCACGATGCTGATGCGCAGGCTGCGGTGCACGCGCTGGTGGCGGTCGGTAAGCTGAGTGGACACGACCGCAAGTTACCTTGGACGACGGTGCATATGCCCATTTAGCTGTGTGCCAAGTTGCATGAAAGAACGCGTTCGTTGTGGCTGGTGCCTGAAGGACGATATCTACAAGCATTACCACGACACGGTCTGGGGCGTGCCCGAGCATGATGACCGCAGGCTCTTCGCGAAGCTTTGTCTGGACGGTGCCCAGGCCGGGTTGAGCTGGTACACCATCCTCATTCGCACCGAAGGATACGCCAGGGCCTTCGACAATTGGGATGCCGAGAAGATCGCACGCTACACGCCGAAGAAGATCGAAAAGCTCCTGCTGGACCCCGGTATCATCCGCAACCGCCAGAAGGTGGAAAGCGTCGTGAAGAACGCCAAGGCCTACCTGAGTATCATGGAAGGCGGCAAGGGCTCCTTTGATCATTTCCTGTGGAAGCACACGGATCACAGGACCATCGTGAACCACTGGAAGGAGATGAAACAACTGCCTGCGAGCACACCGGTCTCCGATGCCATGAGCAAGGACCTGAAACAAGCCGGCTTCAGCTTCGTGGGCAGCACCATCGTGTATGCGTTCATGCAGGCCTGCGGGATGGTGGATGACCACATAGTGACCTGCTGGCGCCGGACGGGATAGACGATACCTTGCACCATGCGCGCACCAGTGGCACCGATCGCGATCACACGCATGGAGAACGGCACCCCCGTTGCTGCCGATGATCTGCTCGTTGCCGAAGAGCCACTGGAGATCCGACTGGGGTATGGACCTGAGCATGACCGCAAGGAGACGCGCCTGAGCGTGACGATGCGCACACCGGGGAACGACGAGGAGCTTGCGCTCGGGTTCCTGTTCACCGAAGGGATCGTCAGCGACCCGGCCCACGTGGTGCGTGTCGCGCCGTGCGAGAACGTGAAGGCGGAGGAACGCGGGAACGTGGTGCGGGCGGAGCTGCACCCGGACGTGGACCTGGATCCGGCGAAATGGCAGCGCAACTTCTACACCACGAGCAGCTGCGGTGTGTGCGGTAAAAGCAGCATCGACGCGGTACGGACGCAATGCACCGTGCCGATGGGCCGTGCCATCGCGCTCGATCATGCCCTGATCACCGCCCTGCCGGAGCGCATGCGCAACGCGCAGACCGTCTTCAAGCATACAGGTGGAATACATGCCGCGGCGCTCTTCGATGCGAAGGGCGAACTATGGCTGCTCCGCGAGGATGTGGGACGACATAATGCCGTGGACAAGGTGATCGGTGCGGCCTTGGCAAGTCGCCTTTCCACCACCAACTGCATCCTGCTCGTTAGCGGCCGCGCCGGGTTTGAACTGGTCCAGAAGTGCATCATGGCCGGTATCCCCGTAATGGCCGCGGTAGGAGCGCCCTCTTCGCTATCGGTGCAGCTTGCGCGGGACAGCGGCCTTCTGCTCATCGGTTTCCTGCGCGATCAACGCTTCAATATCTATGCAGGCGATACCTTGACCATCTCATGAAGCGCCCTCACGCCCCCTTGAGCGATCGTATCGCCGAACTCACCCGCGAGCAGGTGTCCATCATTGGATATGATGAGCAGTGGCCAGTGCAGTATGGCCTCGAAGAGGACCGACTTACACGGGCGCTACCTCCCGGACTCGTAGAACGGATCGCCCACATCGGCAGCACGGCCGTGCCCGGCATGAGCGCCAAGCCGATCATCGACATCCAGGTCGAAGTAACATCGCTTGATCATGTTCAACGCGATGTTGTGCCCATCATGGAGGATATGGGGTATGAGTTCATCTGGCGTCCCACCATCGGCGAGGAATCCCCGTTCTACGCATGGTTCATCAAACGGGATCCCGCCGGCCACCGTACGCATCATGTGCACATGGTGGAGCCCGATCAAGCATCAACGGACCGCATCCGTTTTCGGGATCTATTGCGCTCCGATCCTGAACTGGCCGAGAAGTACGAAACACTTAAACGGGAACTGGCGAAGGCACATGCAAGCGACCGTGCGGCATACACGGCTTCCAAGACACCGTTCATTCAGGAGGTGCTCAACACACATTGACCGTAAGACCATGAAAGCGATCCTGCTCCCTGCGTTCTTCCTGCTCGCTTCCTCCTACACCAGCGCTCAGCGCAACTTCCAGGTCACCATTGCCGACAGCACCTACCTGATGAAGCAGTATTGGTTCGTGCTGTACACCAAAGGCGATTCCGCTCCCTTGGACAGTGCGACCAACGCCACTACGCTGAAGGCCCACCTCGAGCATCAGGATGAACAAGGCAAACGGGGTCTTATCGTCATGGCCGGCCCGTTCGGTGATGATGGCGATCGGCGAGGCATCCTGATCTATGACTGTGATTCAAAGGAGGAGGTGGAGGGCTACCTCAAACAGGATCCGTTCGTGCGGGGTGGCCAACTGAGGTATGAGATTCACCCGTGGTATGGTGCCGTGGGCACTACACTGAGGTGATCACTCTTTCGCGAAGCGTAGGTCCGTCCGCGTGCCGGCCTGTTCAATGCGGAGCGAGTACATGCCCGAGGCCAGGTCCTCCACATTGATCGACCGGTCCGTGCCCGATCCGTGTTGTGCCTTCAGCACCACGCGACCCAGGTCGTCTGTAATGGTCAGGTCGATGGTGCCGTTCAAGGGCGCAATTGAGCGGATGTTCAACACCGACGTCGCTGGGTTCGGGTACAGGACCCAACGCGAAGGACGGCTCAACGGCTCGGCCACACGGGTCACAATGCTCTGTCCGCTCAGGATCCATATGTCCGGGTCCAATAGCGCGCTGTCGGCCAGGAACGGCAGGGCGAAGCTGAAGGCCTCCCCGCTGAATGTGTGGTCGACAACGACGGTGGTGTCCATGCTGTTGTTCTTGAACCGGATGGGCACGGGCATCTCGAAGAACAAGGTGCTCGGATGCGAAGGGCTTTGGAACAGGGTGAGGTCGACCTGCCCGTTCACATCCTGCGCCCATTGCAGGGTGTACGTGGGGTAGCCTTCACCGGTGAACCAGTCGGACATGAACTCCGTGAGGTCGCGGCCGCTCGTTGCCTCAAGGTGCGATACCAGGTCGCTGGTACGGGCACTTCCATAGGCGAGGGCCGGGTCGTTCAGGTAGTTCGTGCAGCCTTGGTAGAACGCGCTGTCGCCACAGACCCACCGCAGCATGTGCAGCACCATGGCGCCTTTGCGGTACGTGATGCGCGAGCTGAAGATCCGGCCGATATCCGTGGTGTCCGTGCAGAACACGCTGCCGCCTGGTTCACTGGTGATCGCATCCACGGTGCCCCGCAGGTATCCGTGCCAGTATTGCGGCGCCAGGTAGGCATAGCACAATCCCTGCAGGTAGGTGGCGAAGCCCTCGTTCAACCAGATGTCCTGCCAGCTCGCACAGGTCACCTTGTCGCCGAACCATTGGTGCGCCAGCTCGTGCGCGGCCAGCTCGTAGCTCCAGCCGCCCATCGAGGTCATCGTCTGGTGTTCCATGCCACCGCCCCAGCCGAATTGTGCATGACCGTACTTCTCATTCGCGAAGGGATACATCCCGAACAGTTGGCTGAACAGGGGCATCTGCTGCGCCACATCGCCCGCGTTCAGCTCCGCCATCGTCGGGTTGTCCGCATAGCTGTAGGTCAGCATCGGTATGGTGCTGGCACCGATCACGATGTCCTGTTGCAACACGATGTAATCCGCCACGGCCAATGATATAAGGTAGTAGGCGATGGGGTAGCGATGCTTCCAGTGATAGGTGATGTTGCCGTTCAAGGTGTCCTCCGAGACAAGCAGTCCGTTACTACCTACGCGGTATGGAGCGGGTGTGGTGATGAACAGGTCGATGGAATCGACCTTGTCGTTCAGGTCCTGTTTCGTGGGCCACCAGTCCTTGGCGCCATACGGTTCGCTCAATGTCCACAACGTGGGCGAGCCGTTCTGTTGTGTTCCCATGCCAAAGCTGCCGAACCCCGTGGTGCGCGGGATGCCGTGGTACGTGATGGTGAGTGAATCCAAGGCCGCACTGTCCGCCGGTTGTGGCAGAACAATGGTGAGCACATCCCCCGACCCGTGCGTCCACGCAGCGGGTGAACCGTGCCAGGTGATACCATCCACCAACAGAGAGTCGCTCAGGTCCATCACCACCTCGGCCAGTGTCTGCGTGGCGCGGAAATGCAACGTCACCGTTCCGGTGATCGCGCGAACAGTGGGGTCCACCTGCCACCGGCAGTTGAGGTAGCGCATGTCGTAGCCGCGCGTTGGCGGGCCATCGTTCCGTGCAGCACCCTGCCAGGCATGGCCTTCGCGCCAGGCCGTCTCATCGACCACGGCATGGTCGAATTCGAACTGGGCCTGAAGACCCGCGGAAAGCAATAGAAAGAAGGGCAGGAGGTGGCGCATGTGCAGCCAAGTTAGTGTGTGGAGTGGCCGCCCCCCCGCCAAGTCCTCGGCCATGCTCGCGTTCCCGTACCTTGTGGAAGTCTAACAACAAGCCCGATGGCCGAGTTCGTCACCGTCGCTGTTTTCACCCTGCCCCATGAATATGCGGTTGTGAAAGCGCGCATGGAGTCGGAAGGCATTCGCTGCTTCGCCAAGGATGAATCCACGGTAAGCGCTCACCCGTTCTACTCGAACGTGGTCGGTGGAATAAAGCTGCAGGTGCTTGTGGCGGATGTTGAGCATGCACGCGAGATCCTCATCGCGTCCGGGACCATTTCCGAGGATCCGCCGGAATCGGTGACCAGTGGGGAGGTGTGGGCGGATGTGGCCCAGCTGTTCAAGCTGCCATCCGTTCCCAACAAGGCTCTTCGGTCCATTGCGGTGGTCCTGGTCGCCCTGGTCGTCATCACCCTCATCATGATGCTGTGAAGGAGCCCCAGAAGGCGGAGGTCACTTGCCCCGTTTGTGGCTCGACCAATGTGCGGCGCCAGCGCTACTCGCGTCGATGGTTCGGGTGGGCGATGTTCCTCTTCGGCCTACCGCTCCCCGTGCCCGGGCAGAGCTACTTCTGCTTCGTTTGCAGCAAGGACTTCACCAGTCCCCGGCGGGACTGAACTGGACGCAGCCGAGAAGGCTTAGAGCCACTTCTTCTCCAACACCTCCCGCGCGTGGTAGGTGATGATCAGGTCGGCACCGGCCCGCGTGAAGGCGTGCAGGTTCTCCAAGGTCATCAAGCGCTCATCGACCAGTCCCGCTGCGGCGGCGGTCTTCACCATGCTGTACTCCGCGCTCACGTTGTAGCACGCGAGCGGAAGGTCCGTGCGCTGGCGAAGCTGTGAGATGATGTCCAGATAGGCCAGTGCGGGCTTCACCATCAGGATATCCGCGCCCTGCTGCTCGTCGAGCAAGGCTTCGCGCATGGCTTCGCGACCGTTGCGGGCGTCCATCTGGTAGCTGCGCCGATCGCCAAAGCCCGGCGCCGATCCAGCAGCTTCGCGGAAGGGACCGTAATACGCCGAAGCGAACTTCACTGCGTAGCTCATCAGCGCGGTGTTGGTGAAGCCGTTCGCATCCAAGCCGTGGCGCATCGCACCGATGCGGCCGTCCATCATGTCGCTCGGCGCCACCATGTCCGCACCCGCCGTGGCATGGGCCAGGGCCATCTTCACGAGGCGGTCCACACTTGCGTCATTGACCACTTCATGGTCGTGCACCAGACCGCAATGCCCGTGTGTGGTGTACGCGCACAGGCACACGTCCGTGATCACGTACAGGTCGTTGCCGAAGGCCTTCTTCAACTCGCGGATGGCACTGGGCACCACGCTGCGCTCGCTCCAGGCCGCATCACCTTCCTCGCTCTTCGGTTCCTGCACGCCGAACAGCAACACCTTGTTCAGCCCCAACTTCAGACCGGCCTCCACATCCTTCAAGAGCATATCCACCGTGAAGTGGTTGATGCCCGGCATGGCCGCGATGGGATCCCTCATGCCGCTGCCCGGCTTCACGAAGTACGGATAGATGAACTGCGCCGCATGCACCCGCGTTTCGGCGATGGCGTCGCGGATGATGGCGTTCTTTCGCGTGCGGCGCGGACGATGGGTGAGTTCCATGAGGGCGTTTATGATCCTGTGGCAATGTTGAACACGGCATCCAACAAGGCCATCTCGTTGCTGGCCCAAGGCACGTGTGCCGTAACGCCGGATAGGGCATTGATGCGTTGCGCCGTGCTGGTGCCCATGGCCACCACGTGCTTCCAACGGCCCAGCGCGGTGATCGCGTGCAGGGCATCGGCATGGTTCGGACTGGTCACGATCACCACATCGCCCTCCAATGGACGCGTGAAGTTCACCGGATGCATGTCATACACGAACAGGTCGATGGCGTTCGCCGGGAGCATCGCCTGCTGCACGGTGCGCAGTCCCTGGGCCGTGCACGGGAAGAGCACGCGCAGGTGACCGAAGCGCTCCACGTATTCCTTCGCGATGGTAGGCGTGTCCGGCCCGTCGCCGATGAAGACCACATCGCCACCATGTTTGCGGATCTCGGCCGCAGTGCCCGGCCCCATCGCATCGCATGGGGAGAGGAGCAGGTCACCGCCGCCCTCCACGAAGTAGCGCACCGCGTTCCGCGAGGTGAAGAAGAGGCGATCGTGCTCGGGCACATCGCTGAACGGCACGGCGACCGGAGTGAGCAGTTCGGCGCCGCTCAGGCGGAAGCCGTGTGCCGTGAGGACGCGCGCGAGCAGCTCGTCGCCGTTCATCGCACGGGTGATGACCACGTGCATCGGCCCGAGCGGAGCTTGCAGACGGCGTAATGCTTCCGCCGCGAGCGCGTTCGCATCCTCGCCAACGATATGGACACGCCGGGGCATTTCGTCCCAGGCACGCGCTGCCGAGGCCCACAAGTCGATGCGTTTGTCGTGCTTCACAGCGTGCACGCCGAGCGGCACCTGGCAACCACCGCGATAGCCGAAAAGCACACCTCGTTCAAGCCCCACGCAGAACGCGGCCAGACCATCGTGCAGGTCCTCCGCCGCCTCGTTCGCGTGCGTGTCCGAAGTGCGCGATTGCACGGCCAGCGCACCTTGCGCGGGTGCCGGTACGAATAGGCGCGGATCGAATATGCGCACTTCAAAGTCCTTCAGATCCAGCCCAAGCCGGTCGATACCGGCCTTGGCCAGGAGTATCGCATCGTAATCACCGCTGCGCAGTTTCTCCACACGGGTGGGCACGTTGCCGCGGAGGTCGCGGATGTTCACATCGGGGCGGAACATGCGCAACTGCGACTTGCGCCGTGCCGATGAGGTGCCCACGATGGCGCCCTGTTTCAGTTCCAAAGCGTTCCTGTTGTCCAGCGCTTCGCGTCGGATGATCAGCAGTTCTTCACATGCTGCGCGCCCGGCGATCGCCGCGATGTGCAGCCCATCCGGGTCGCGTGTCTCCAGGTCCTTGCAACTGTGGATCGCCAGGTCGATGGTGCCCGCCAGCAGCTCGTTCTCGATCTCCTTCGTGAAGAAGCCCTTGCCCTCCATCTTGTCGAAGGAGAGGTCCTGGACCTGATCGCCCTTGGTCTTGATGATGCGCTGCTGGCACTCCACACCGCGCGCCTTCAACCGTGCTTCGATGTGATCGGCCTGCCACACGGCGAGCCGGCTGCCGCGAGTGCCGATGACCAGCGGGCGGTCGCTCATGCGTTGTTCGCCGATGCCACGGACGAAGGCGTTGGCCGCGAAGCATCGGCCGATCGCTGATGCTCTTCGAGAATGATCCGCTTGGCGAGCTTCATCGGAACGCTGATGTACTTGCGCTCCAGATGGTCCAGCACCTTCTCCAACACTTCGCGCGAATGCGCATCGAGCTGTGCGATGTCCTTGGCGAACACCTCGTTCACAGCGCGCTCACGCAGTGCCTTCACCTCCTCGGGTACGCTGCTCATCGCCCGTTCCACGTGCCGCTCCTTGGCCATGCCTTGGAATTCGCGAACGCCTTCCTCCACGATCGTCATGCACGCGCCGATCTCCTGGTGCCGTCCGGCCTTGTTCTCCTCGGCCTGCGCCTGCAGGTCCTCGATGCGGATCAGGTGCGCGGGCACGTCGCCCATGCAATCCGTGTCGATGTCGTGCGGAAGCGCGAGGTCAACGAGGACACGCGGTCTCGTATCGCCCAGGCTGAGCGCAGCGAACAGCTTGCGGTCCACCATCGCGCTGCCGCACCCGATGCCGCTGATGATCACATCGAAGCCTTCATCGAAGGCCACTAGCGTATCGAGGGGATAGGCTTCACCGCCCACTTCCTTCACCAGCGCTGCGGCCTTGCTGAACGTGCGGTTGAAGATGTGCAGGTCCTTGAAGCCGTGCTTGCTCAGGTAGCGGCACATATCGGCGCAGGTCTTCCCCGCACCGATCACCAGGAAGCGCGCATCCTTCTTCACCCCATGATCGCGCAGGGCGCGATAGGCGAGGCTCACCACGCTCACCGGTCGGGTGGCGATGGCCGTCTCGGTGTACACGCGCTTGGCCGTGACCACCACCTGCTTCATTAGGATGCGAAGGCGATCGCCGGTGAGGCCGAGCAGTTTGCAATGCTGATACTGGTCGCGCACCTGGGCCAGGACTTCCCGCTCGCCCACCACGAGGCTTTCGAGCGAAGAGGCCACGCTCATCAGGTGGCGCACAGCTTCGGGACCGGCGAAGTGCTCGGCGGCCTGCTCGGCATGCGCCAGCGTGGCGGCATCCAGTTGCGGCCGCCATGCGCGGATGAGTTCGGGGACGTTCGGTTGGCGACCGGCCGGGGCGAAGAGCACCAGTTCGGCACGGTTGCAGGTTGTGAGGACGAAGCATTCCTCGGCAAGTCCGCTGGATATCAGGCGTTGACCGGCTGCGCGGAGCTCCTCAGGGTCGGCATGAAAGCGCCCCACCACTTCCAAGGGAAAGCGCTGGTGCGAGATGGCGAGGATGTGCAGACGGGCGGTCTCCATGAACTACGGCGCGAAGTTCCAGCCCATAAGGCGCGCCGCGGGTCACGGAACTGTCAGGTGCGGTGTACCTGATGAACGTCAGGGACAAGTACGGAAAAAGGGGCGATGGGGGGCCGTAACTTGTTCTTTGGCGACCATTCCTCGTTCGTTTGAACTGGTGTCAGAGCGAAAGGGCTAGTTTTCAATTGTCCATGACCATCACAAACGAGCCGAACATCATGAAGTACTTCAACGCTATTTTGTTAGGTCTCTTCGCCCTGGCGGGCGCCCAGGCGTGTGCTCAAGCTTACGGCGAACTGGACATCAATGATGTGAGGGCGCGGTTCTATTCCGATGGCCGCGTTTCGTATGACCCCACTACCGGCATTCCGAATTTTGAAGTTCCCCAAGGTTCCGGAGTGAATGCGTTATACGCTGGCGGTCTCTGGGTCGGGGGCCGAACGGCGGATAGTCTGATCCATCTGGCTGTGTTCAGCTATGGACAGGACTTACTTGACTTCTTTCCTGGTCCGTTGCGCACTGACGGTTCAGCCTCTACCACGAATGCTGTATCCGAGCAGTACGAATACGTTTGGGTAGCGAATGCGGCGGATATCGCCGTGCACCAAGCCTACTTCGCATGTCTGAGTGACCCCAATTGCAACGTGGCGGTGGAATTTCCGGGGTTCACGACCCGCCGTACTTCTATGATTGGCCAGCGATCAACACCAACCCGGGATATGATGTATACCTCGCGCCATTCATTGATCTCAATGCCGACGGTGATTACGATCCAGGCGATGGTGATGCACCGTGCATTACAGGAGACCAGGCCTTGTTCTTCGTTTTCAATGACGGACTTGCAACGCACACCGAAAGCGGTGGACTGCCGATCGGCCTCGAGGTGCAAGCAATGGCATTTGAGTACCAGGGTGCCTCACCAGCGTTGGACAACACGGTCTTTGTGCGCTACCATCTGATCAACCGAAGCACGAACACCATCCATGATACGCGTATAGGGTTCTACAATGACTTCGATCTTGGCTGCCCAGATGATGACTTCACTGGATGCGATGTGGCGCGTAATCTCGCTTATGATTATAACTGGGATGATATCGACGGGGATTGCAATGGTTGGTTGGGATATGGCCCTCAACCCCCAGCCATCGGCCAGATATTGTTGAAAGGTCCTATCCTGGATCAGAATGCGCAGGACGATCCTGTCCAAGACAGTTTGCCAGCGTGGAACGGATCGGGGTTTGGCGATGGGGTCGAGGATAATGAGCGAGCAGGGATGACGAGTTTCGTCTACTATAGCCGAGATGGGGCGAGCTGTTGCAATGACCCCTCCATACCGGAGCACTATTTGAATTATCTGAATGCGACGTGGAAGAACGGCGTGCACATGACGTATGGCGGCGATGGATATTCGGTGGACCCGAATGCGATCCCGGCAAGATTCATGTTTCCAGCCGACAGCGATCCTTTAGGAGTAGGTATAGATGGCCCTCCCCAAGCGCCTTGGCAGGAAACTAACAATTCAAGTCCCGATAGACGAGGTTTGGCAAGCACGGGGCCAATGACCCTGGACCCCGGCGAGCACGTCGATATTCTAACGGCGTATGTATTTGCCAGGGCTGATAGTGTCGGAGCTTGGGCCAGTGTCGGAGCGTTGCAACAACGTGTGGATTCCGTGAAGGCGTTCACGAATACGCTTCCGTTGATGAGCGCTTTGGAGAACGCTCCCTGGAATTCATGTAGCGGAACCAACGTCGGTATCACAAAGCCCCGCACGAACCAAGTTCTTGTTCTTTACCCCGTTCCATCAACAGACCATGTACAACTGAATGCCAGTGCCGAACTGATGGGCGCTTTGCTGGAAGTGCGTGATGCACTTGGTCGCATGGTTCGATCACAGCGGCTGACCATTGGCCGCAATACCATCGAATTGGCTGGCGTTGCTCCCGGTACCTATACCTGCATTGTACAAGGCCGCATAACCCGTTACACAGCGCGGTTGATCAAGCAGTGATAGCGGGTTCGCGTGCACAGATAGCCAGTTCCGTTACGCGGTCAACCGCTGCTTAAAACCATTCACCAGGAACCACGTAGCACATCCCGACATCCCCAGCACGAACAGTATGCTGCCCGCGGGCCAATGCATCACCTTGAACAGCAAGCCGACAATCGCCGTGGCCGCAGAAACGACCAGGAGCCAGAGCAACCGCTGATCGAGGAACTGACGTGCATTGAACTGATCGCGCGCCACGACCAACGTCGCGAGGGTCGCTGCGAGGGCCCCGTACATGATCATAGTGGCGAAGGGCCAGTGGAGCAGCTTGAACAATACCGTGGCCGTGATCAGCACCCCGGCCAATGACTCGAAGAACAGGTCCCAGTGAAAGCGGACGGGAGGTCAGGTCAAGCACCAAGGAGAACATGATCACCAGCCCACCCGCCAGCACACTGGCATTCGCACCGGGCCAGTGCATGACCTTGAACATGAAGCCGATGATCATGGCGGCGATACCGATGGGGCGGAGGTTCATGGGCGGTGGTTTTGTTCTGGAATGCCCTTCCGGGAAGAAGGTAACGGACCATATAGTCGAACGGCTAAGGCTTGCCGTAAGAGCAGGTTGATGGGGAGGGAACGGATGTGGCGCTATGGCCACGCAGCCATGGCGGTCACGCCACAGCCGCCTTCTTCGCCCGGTTCATCATCTCCTCCACCGCATCCGCCTCCACCGGAATGTCAGCGAACAGATCGATCGGCGCGTCGCGCGTCACCAGGATGTTGTTCTCCAGACGGATGCCCAGCTTCTCCTCGCGGATGTAGATGCCGGGCTCCACCGTGAACACCATGTTCTCCGCAATGGGCTCGCTCCACAGGCCCACGTCGTGCACATCCAGCCCGAGGAAGTGGCTGGTGCCATGCATGAAGTACTTCTTGTACAGCGGCCGCTCGGGGTCCTGCTTGGCCACGTCGTTCTTGTCGATCAGCCCCAGGCCGATCAGCTCGCTCTCCATGAGCTTGCCCACTTCCTTGTGATAGTCGGCGAGGCGTGTACCCGGACGCAGCAATTGCGTGGCCTCGTTCTTCACGCGCAGCACGGCATTGTACACGTCCTTCTGGCGCTTCGTGAAGCGGCCGTTCACCGGAACGCAGCGCGTGAGGTCGCTCGCATAGCCGCCGTACTCGCAGCCGAAGTCCATCAGGATCACATCGCCGTCGTTGCACAACATGTCGTTGCTGATGTAGTGCAGCACGCAGGCGTTGTAGCCGCTGGCGATGATGGGCGTGTAGGCGTGCCCGCGCGATCCGTTGCGCAGGAACTCGTGCGTGATCTCCGCTTCGATCTCATACTCCTTCACCCCGGGCTTCACGAAACCGCAGACGCGTTCGAAGGCCTTGCCGGTGATGGCGATCGCGCGTTTCATCTGGGCCACTTCCTCCGGCGCTCTTCCGGCTGCGGATGCGGTGCATGATCGGCGCACTGCGCTTCACGCTGTGCAATGGATAGCGCGAGCGGATCTCCTTGTTCTTGCGCTCCTCGCGCGTTTCCACCTCGTTGCCCTGGCGCAGGTGCTCGTTGCTGTTCAGGTACAGGTGCTCGGCCTGCGGCGCCAATCGCTTGATCGTGGCCTCGTACATCGAGGTCCATTGCACGTTGGCCACGCCGCTCAGTTCGGCCGCTTCCTTCAGGCTGAACTTGGCGCCTTCCCAGATCGCGATGGTGTCGCTGGTCTCGCGCACGAAGAGGATCTCGCTGTCCTTCGCGTCCACCGCATCGGGGAAGAGCAGCAGGATGGTCTCCTCCTGGTCGATGCCGCTGAGGTGGAAGATGTCGCTGGCCTGCTTGAAGGGCATCGAGCCATCGGCGCTCGTGGGCATGATGTCGTTGCTGTGGAAGATGGCCAGGCCGCCTTTTTCCATGTGCTTGCGGAAATGGGCGCGGTGCTCGCGGTAGGTGGCGGCGGAAAGGGGGGCGTAACGCATGGTCGTGCAGAGGTGAAGTGCGAAGGTAGGAGGGTCAGTAGGTGAAGCAGGTGAGTCATGGCATCTTCCTTCCATCCCCACCCCCAACAAGACGCGATCGAGCGCGATCGACCTCCGCGCCTTATCCTTGCCACTTCCGATTCGTACCCATGAAACGCATCCTCGTGTCCATCACCCTCTCATCAGAAGGCATGGCACATATCAAGGCCACCCCGGAACTGCAGAAAGCGGAAATGGAGTTCGTCAACAAGTGGAAGGAAGAAGGGGTCCTCGAGAGCTTCTTCATCAGCACCGACCGGACGGGGGCTTTCCTCCTCTTCAGCGGAGTGGATGCGGGCCGGGCGAAGGAGCTGATCGGTATCCTGCCCTACTTCCCGTACATGGCCCGGGTGCACTACTTCGAGTTGGATAAGCAGTTCTAAGCTTGGAGAAAGCCAACAAGATCCACGCCACCACCCTGCCCACCACAGGCAGGCGCCAGCGTCGCCCTACCTTGGTGCAATGGCTGCCAAACCCAACAAGACCCAAGCCACCATCGCTAGCGTCGATGCCTTTATCGACAAGCAGCCCAAGGAGGATGTGCGCGACGATTGCCGCGCGCTGATGAAGTTGATGCACGAGCTCACCGGCGAGGAACCGTATATGTACGGGCCTTCCATCGTGGGCTACGGCACCTACCATTACACATACGCCAGTGGCCATGAGGGCGATGCGCCGGTGCTCGCCTTCAGTCCCCGCAAGCCGGAGCTGGTGATCTACTTGTATTCCCAGGACATGGGACCGCAGCTCATGGCCAAACTGGGGAAGTACAGGGCCACCAAAAGCTGCGTGTATGTGAAACGGTTGGCCGACATCGACATGGGCGTGCTCAAGACCCTATTGAAGAAGTCGATCGCGCTGGTGCGGACGTCTTCGACCCGCTGAAGCGGGAAGGCCTATTCGCCGGAGTAGGCAGCATTACTCCACCCCGCCTGCCAGGATCTTCTTCAACTGCTCCACCAGCGGCGGCACGTACTTGTTAGTGATCCGGAAGATCTGAGTGTCGTCGATACGACCGTAGTCGTGGACAATGCGGTGACGCAGGCCTTCAATCTTGAACCAGTCCATTTCCGGGTGGGCCTTTTTAATCGCGCCGGTCAAGTTGTAAGCGGCTTCACCGATGATCTGGAGCCTGTAGACCACAGAATCGCGCTTGTCCTCGTTCGCTGTGAAGGCCTCAAGATCGACGCCATCCATCTTGCGCACAATAGCTTCTGCGGATTGCAGCATGTCGATGAGCCGCACCTTGTCGTTGCGCTCAGACATACTTCAGGTCCTTCTCGATGAACTCCATGTAGTGCGGCTTCACGGCGGTGCGCATCACCAGATCCACTTCTCGCTGCACGATGCCTTGCAGTTCCAGCAATAGGTCGAAGTAGTCGAAGTCCGCTCCGGGTTCGAACTCCACCATGATGTCCACATCGCTGTCGGGCCGGAAGTCATCGCGCGTGGCGGAGCCGAACACAGCCATGCTCTTCAGGCCGTACTTGGCAAAAAGGCGGGCGCGTTCGCGGCGCAGAACGGAGAGAATGTCGGCAAGGGTGCCCATGGGATGCAAATATCCGGCAACCGGGCCATTCCTTTGCCAATTCTGCCCGAACGTCCTGCTCGTGTATGCTAGAAGCCGTTGGGGCCGGACAATTCCCAACACCCTGCGGTTGGCGACTTGCTTTTCGTTCGAACAACCTGCCCCGTAAGTTTGCCGCCCAGCGAACGCATTCCAGCCGTCCGCTGTTATATCCGCATGGCACGTCAAGGTCTCTTCGGCTCCTCCCTTACCAAGAAGTACTGGATGGCCCTCACCGGCATCTTCCTCATCACCTTCCTGGTGGTGCATGCTGGCATCAACGCCATGATCTTCTTCAACGACGGTGGCGTCACCTTCAACTTCTGGGGCGCATTTCATGGGTTCCAACCTGATCATCCGCACCATGGAGATCGTGCTCTTCCTTGGCCTGATCGCCCACGTGGTGGACGGCCTGATGCTGTGGAGCGAGAACCGCGGCGCCCGCCCGGTGAAGTACGCCATGGAGAAAGGCAGCGCCAACCGCTCCTGGTACAGCGCCAGCATGGGCATCCTCGGAACGCTGATCCTGCTCTTCCTCATCCTACACCTCTGGCATTTCTGGGTGAAGAGCCGCCACATCGTGGGCAGCCTGGAGGAGTATGGTATCGACGGCGCGGGACAGGAGAACCTCTTCGCCCTGATGCTCGAAGTGTTCCAGCAACCCCGTGGTCGTGGTGATCTACGTGCTGGGTTGCTTCAGCCTCTTCTGGCACCTGCTGCACGGCTTCAAGAGCGCCTTCCAGAGCCTGGGCATCAACCACAAGCGCTACAACCCCTTCATCGCCACTGTGCGGCACGGCCTTCAGCATCGTCATCCCCGCCCTCTTCGCCTCGATGCCCATCAGTATGTACCTGGGCTGGATCAAGTGAATACCAAATGCGCCCTGAGCCGATAGCCGCGAGCCACGAGCTTAACCCGGTTAAGCTCATGGCTCGTGGCTCATAGCTCACCGCCAAACGATATCTGCGACCATGTCATCAAAACTCGACAGCAAGATCCCGCCCGGCCCCATCGATAAGAAGTGGACCGACCACAAGGGGCACATCCGCATCGTGGCACCCGCGAACAAGCGACGCATCGACATCATCGTGGTGGGCACGGGACTCGCCGGTGGCGCAGCTGCTGCTTCGCTGGCCGAGATGGGCTACAACGTGAAGGCCTTCTGCTTCCAGGACAGCGCGCGTCGCGCGCACACAGCATCGCCGCACAAGGGGGCATCAACGCCGCGAAGAACTACCAGAACGACGGCGATAGCACCTACCGTCTGTTCTATGACACCGTGAAAGGCGGCGACTACCGCGCCCGTGAAGCGAACGTTTATCGTCTCGCAGAGGTCAGCGCGAACATCATCGATCAGTGCGTGGCCCAGGGCGTGCCCTTCGCCCGTGACTACGGCGGATTGTTGGATAACCGTTCGTTCGGTGGCGTGCAGGTGAGCCGGACTTTCTATGCCCGCGGACAGACCGGCCAGCAGTTATTGCTCGGCGCCTACAGCGCCTTGATGCGGCAGGTGGGCAAGGGCGCGGTGCAGATGTTCGATCGCCATGAGATGCTCGACGTGGTCGTGGTGGATGGCAAGGCACGCGGCATCATCGCCCGCAACCTGATCACCGGCGAGATCGAACGCCATGGTGCTCACGCGGTACTGTTGTGCACCGGTGGTTACGGCAACGTGTTCTTCCTGAGCACCAATGCCATGGGCAGCAACGTCACGGCGGCGTGGAAGGCGCACAAGCGCGGGGCTTTCTTCGGCAACCCGTGCTTCACCCAGATCCACCCCGACGTGCATCCCCGTGAGCGGTACGCACCAGAGCAAGCTCACGCTCATGAGCGAATCGCTCCGCAACGACGGTCGCATCTGGGTGCCCGCGAAGCTGGAGGATGCAAAAGCGATCCGCGATGGGAAGAAGAAGGGATCGACATACCCGAGGCCGACCGCGACTATTTCCTCGAGCGCCGTTACCCGGCCTTCGGTAACCTGGTGCCGCGCGATGTGGCCAGCCGCGCCGCCAAGGAGCGCTGTGATGCGGGCTTCGGCGTGAACAGAACAGGCGAAGCCGTGTACCTCGATTTCGGCGCGGCCATCGAGCGCTACGGCAAGCAGCAGGCGAACATCCAGAAGATCCAGAACCCGAGCAAGGAGCAGATCACGCGAGCTGGGAACGAAGCGTGGTGAGCGACAAGTACGGCAACCTCTTCGAGATGTACGAGAACATCGTGGGCGAGGACCCCTACATGCACGCGATGAAGATCTACCCGGCCGTGCACTACACCATGGGCGGCCTGTGGGTGGATTACAACCTGCAGACCACGGTGCCCGGCCTCTTCGCATTGGGCGAAGCGAACTTCAGCGATCACGGCGCGAACCGCCTTGGGTGCCTCAGCGTTGATGCAAGGCCTGGCCGATGGCTACTTCGTGATCCCCTACACCGTGGGCGATTACCTCGCCGATGACATCCGTACCGGACCGATCGATACGAAGCGTCCCGAGTTCGAAGCGGCGGAGAAGGACATGAAGGACCGCATCAACCACTTCCTGAACAACAAAGGCACCAAGCCGGTGGATGACTTCCACCGTCGCCTCGGCAAGGTGATGTGGGACAAGTGCGGCATGGCGCGCAATGAGGAAGGGCTGAAGGAGGCGATCGCCGAGATCCGCCAGATCCGCGAAGAGTTCTGGACGCGATGTGCGGGTCCCGGCGACAGCCAACGAGCTTCAACCAGGAACTGGAGAAGGCCGGTCGCGTGGCCGACTTCCTCGAGCTGGGCGAACTGATGTGCATGGATGCGCTGAACCGCAACGAAAGCTGCGGCGGCCACTTCCGCGAGGAGTACCAGGAGATGGACGGGCCGCAAAAGGGCGAGGCCAAACGCGACGATGTGAACTACGCGTATGTGGCGGCTTGGGAATGGCTCGGCGAGGCCGGCAAGGCGAACCTGCACAAGGAGCCGCTGGAATTCAACGAGGTGAAACTCACGCAGCGCAGCTACAAGTGATCATGTAACGTCGACCCCACCGGGTCGACACACAACAGCAAGGCAGATGGGCAACATGAAACTGAACCTCAAGATCTGGCGCCAGCAGGGTCCGAACGACGCCGGCCAGATGAAGGACTATCCGGTGAACGACGTGTCCGAGGACATGAGCTTCCTCGAGATGCTCGATGTGCTGAACGACGACATCGTGCGCAAGGGCGAGGATCCGATCGCCTTCGATCACGATTGCCGCGAGGGCATCTGCGGAAGCTGCAGCCTCTTCATCAACGGCGAAGCGCATGGCCCCGGTCGCGGCATCACCACCTGCCAGCTGCACATGCGCAAGTTCAAGGACGGCGACACGATCTACGTGGAACCCTGGCGCGCCAAGGCCTTTCCCGTGATCAAGGACCTCGCTGTCAACCGCGGCGCCTTCGACCGCATCCAGGCGGCCGGTGGCTTCGTGAGCGTGAATACCAGCGGCAACCTCGTGGACGGCAATGCTGTGCCCATTCCGAAGGATGATGCCGACAAGGCCTTCGATGCGGCGACCTGCATCGGATGCGGGGCCTGCGTGGCCACCTGTCCCAACGGTAGCGCCATGCTGTTCGTGGCGGCCAAGGTCTCGCAGTTCTCCCTGCTGCCCCAAGGGCGCCCGAGGCCAAGCTCCGCGCGCTCAACATGGTGGAGCAGATGGACAAGGAGGGCTTCGGCAACTGCAGCGCCATCGGCGCGTGTGAGATCGAGTGCCCCAAGAACATCAGCCTGGAGCACATCGCGCGGCTGAACCGGGAGTACTTGGCGGCGACGGTGACGAAGGAGTGAGGCACGCGCTTGTGATGCATAGCTTCGGGCCGTGCAGTTGTCCAGCAAGCTCCCCCACGTCGGCACCACCATCTTCACGGTGATGAGCAAGCTGGCGCAGGAGTGCGGCGCCATCAACCTCAGCCAGGGCTTTCCCGATTTCCCCATCGATGAGAAGTTGAGCGAGCTGGTGAACGCCGCCATGAAGGCCGGCCACAACCAATACGCACCCATGCCGGGCCTTCCTGCCTTGCGCGATGCGATCGCGGCCAAGGTGCAACGGCTCTACGACGTCAGGCTACGATCCCGCAACGGAGGTCACCGTAACGGCCGGCGGAACACAGGCCATCTTCACCGCATTGGGTGCCATCATCCAGCCCGGCGATGAGGCGATCATCGTGGACCCGGCCTACGACTGCTATGCGCCCACCGTGGAGCTCTTCGGTGGCCGACCTGTGCATGTGCGACTCGGCAACGACATGAAGTTCGACGCGGATGCCGTGCAACGGGCCATCACGCCGAAGACGCGGGTGCTGATGATCAATACGCCGCACAATCCGGCGGGCACCATCCTGCGCGATGCCGACATGATGCGCATTGCTGCAATGCTGCGTGGCACGAACATCATCCTCGTCAGCGACGAAGTGTATGAGCACCTCGTGTACGATAACGAAAGTCATGCTTCGGCCATCCGCTATCCCGAGCTGCGCGAACGCGCTTTCGTGATCTTCAGCTTCGGCAAGGTGTTCCATACCACCGGCTGGAAGATGGGCTACGCGCTTGCCCCCAAGGAGCTCATGGCCGAATTCAGGAAGGTGCATCAGTTCAACGTGTTCAGCGTGAACACGCCGATGCAGCATGCACTGGCCGAGTACCTGAAGGATCCGCTCAGCTACGAGCTGGTGCCGCGGTTCTATCAGGAGAAACGCGACCAGTTCCTCATCGGCCTGCCGCACCTCGCGTTTCGAACCGCTGGCCTGCGAGGGGAGCTATTTCCAACTGGCGGATTATAGCGCCATCAGCGATGAACCCGATCTCGTCTTCGCTGAACGACTGGCCCGCGAATTCGGCGTCGCGGGCATTCCCCTGAGCCCTTTCTACCAGGATCCGCCTATCGGGCCAGCGTATCCTGCGCTTCTGCTTCGCCAAGCAGGACGAAACGCTTGAACATGCCATGGAGAAGCTATGCGCGATCTGAGGGTGACGCTCGTGCAGAGCATGCTGCACTGGGAGGATGTTGCAGCGAACCTCGCGATGTTCGCTTCGAAGTTGGCCGGGCTGAAGGGCACTACGGACCTCATCGTGCTGCCGGAGATGTTCACCACCGGCTTCAGCATGCGCAGCGCCGAACTGGCCGAGCCGATGGAGGGCTCCACCGTGAAGTGGATGAAGGAACAGGCGCGCACGCTGGATGCCGCCATCTATGGAAGCGCCATCATCAAGGAAGGCGGAAGGTACTTCAATCGCGGACTGTTCGTGCGCCCCGATGGAGGGGTGGAGCACTATGACAAGCGACATCTGTTCCGCATGGCGGAGGAGATCCGATCACTATGCACCGGGCGAGCAGCGCGTGGTGGTGGAATGGCGCGGCTGGCGGCTCTTGTTACAGATCTGTTATGACCTGCGCTTCCCTGTTTTCTCAAGGAATCGCGGTGATTATGACGCTATTGGTTTATGTAGCCAGCTGGCCCGATGCGCGCAGATATGTGTGGAGCCAGTTGCTGATCGCCCGGGCCATCGAGAACCAGAGCTATGCCATCGGCGTGAACCGCGTGGGCATGGATGGCAAGGGACATCATTACTCCGGTGACTCGGTGGCGGTGGATCCACGCGGCGATGCGGAGGAGATCGCGCCGGGCGAAGGCCTCATGCATTCGGTATTGCATCGCGAAGCGTTGGATGACTTCCGTGCGAAGTTCCCGGTGGGAAAGGATGCGGATGACTTCGAGCTGCGCCTTTAGCGCAGGATGGTCACGTGGCCCATCTCCTTGTGCTCAAAGCCTTCCTTGCCGGAATCGTGTTCGCGGAACTTGTAGGACATCCGCCATACGTACACATCGTCCTTGAGCGGCTGACCATGGTAGGTGCCATCCCAACCCATGGACGGGCTGTCGCTCTGGAAGATCACGCCGCCCCAGCGGTCGAACACCAGCATCTGGAATTCACCGATGTTCTTGCCCACCACGTTCCACACGTCGTTGATCCCATCACCGTTCGGAGAGAAGGTGTTCGGCACGTAGATGCTCGGTGGGCAGAACTCCTCCACCAAGGCGGAATCGGTGCGCGCACAGTCGTACTGGTTGACCATGCTCACGTAGTACCAGCCATAGGAGCCGGCCAGGATCACCTGGCTCGATTCGCCCGTGCTCCAATCGTATTCGCTGCCTTCGTTGCCCGGCATCGATCACCACGTAGTGCGGATCATCCGTGAGGCACGTGAAGTACCGGCCGTGCCAAGTGCGGTGGGGCGCGGATTGAACACCGCCAGCAAACTGTCGCGGGTCACACAGAAGCCATTGCTTACCGATACAACGTACGTGTAGGTGTGGCGCGCCTCTATGGTGGATGTGGTCTGTCCGGTGTTCCAAACGTTCAACAGGGTTGGCTGCCCTGAACTGAGCTGCAGCACCTCGCCCTCGCACAGCACGGTGTCCTGCCCCAGGTCCACCATCGGATAGGCGACGAAGGATGCCGTGGCGTTGTAAGTCGCGCTGCAATTCGATGCATTGGTCACGGTCACCGTGTAGATGCCCGGGGTGCCTACGCTGATCGGTGCGTGTGGTGGCGTTCGTGCTCCAGAGGTAGGTGCAGCCGTCATTCCCGGCATCCAGTGTTATGTTCTGGTCCACGCAGGAGGTCACATCCACGAGCACATCCACGGGTGCCGAACGGAAGGTGACCTGTACGCCATCGCTTCCCGTGCAGTACCCGTTGGTGGCGGACACGCTGTAGCTGCCCGATGTCGTCGGGGCGATGGTCTGTGTGGTCGCACCCGTGCTCCAGGCGTAGGCGAGTCCAGGTGTACCGGCGTCGAGCACCAAGGGTTCTCCGGTGCAAAGGGACGTGTCGGGGCCGAGTTCGATCTGGACCTCTGGCATCAGTGTCACCACCGCATCATACGTGGCAGTGCAGCCTTGCGGGGTGGTGATCGTCACAGCGTACGTATCGCTGGCCGTTGGTGTGATGGACTGCGAGGTGGCTGAAGTGTTCCACGCATAGGTGCTGCCTGGGTTTCCAGCGTTCAATGAAGGTGGCTGGGTGATGCAGGTGGTAACGTCCTGGAGGACATCCACAGGCATGGCATTGAAGGACACCTGTACCGCATCGGTACGCTGGCAGCCTTGTGCACTCGTAGCCGTTACGCTGTAAGTGCCACTTTGCGTTACCGTGATCTGCTGCGTGGTCGCACTTGTGCTCCAGAGCACGTTGTTACCAGAACTATTGGCATTCAACACATAGCTCGTCGCGCCGCATAACGCCGTATCCGCTCCGAGGTCCAGAGCGGGCAAGGGATTCATGGTCACGAAGTAGGTCTTCACAGCCTGGCAACCCAGCGGATCGGTTATGGTGCACACGAACATGCCGCTCGCATTCACCGTGATCGTCTGCGTGGTCGCGTTCGTGCTCCATATATATGTGGAACCAGGGAAGCCCGCATCGAGCGACACCCCGTTCCCTTCGCACGCGTATATGTTGATCGGCGTGATCATGGCGTCGAACGGGTCCGTGATGGTCACCGAATCGCTCACACTGCACCCGAACGCGTCCGTCACGGTGACTTGATACGTGGCCGTGGTGTCGAACTGGATCGTGGGAGATTGAACGTTGATCGCGTCCAGCAAAGGCGCTGGCGACCATTGGATGTTGGGTGTAGGCACATTGTGCACCACGTTCAATTGGTGGCCTTGGACGTTGCAGATGACCAGGTCCGGCCCCGCGTTGATGCTGTATGCAGGACTGGCGTTGATGGTGATGGCATCGCTCTGTGCACAACCGCTCGCCGTCTCCGTGGCCGTGGCGGTGTAGGTGGTGCTTGCCGTCTGCGTGGCCGTGGTCGTATTGGACGTGAGGCTGGTCAGCGTACCATTGGCCGGTGTCCACGCCAGTGAATAGGGAAGCCCTGCCACAATGGCGGCCGTGAGCACACTGCTCTCCCCACTGCACAGATGCATATCGCTCGCGCTCACATCAATGCTCTGCAATTGCCCCACGGTGATGGTGACCTGGGCATTATCCGTGCAGCCGATGTCCGTGGTCGCGGTTACGCTATAGGTGGTCGTGGAACCGGGTGTCGCTGTTGTGCTGCTGTTCGTCGTGCTGCTCAGCGTGCCATTCACCGGTGACCAGGCGTAGGTGATACCCGCGCCCGAGGATGGTGTGGCCTGCAAGGGAACAGCCGTTCCCGGAGTGCAGATCGTGGTGTTGTTCGTAACGGACAGGTCGAAGGCAGGGGCCACTTGAACGGTCACAGTTCCCTGCTTCGAGCAGCCCGTGCTCGTGGAGGCTGTTACCGTGTAAGTGGTACTCGACGTGGGCGCCCCGGTTGTCGAAGCCGCATTCGGTGACGTCAAGTCGGCCGCTGGCGTCCAGGCGAAGGTGATCCCCGTGTTATCGTACTGGGTGATGATCACATCATCCAAGGCCCATACGTCCGTGCCTGCACCGGAGTTGTTCGGTTGTGACCAGCGGAAACGTGTGGTTGCACTGAGCGCTGCCGGTGGCAGGGACACCGTGAGCTCGGTCCAGGTAGCATAGGAAGCTTCGTTCAACGTGGTGATGGTCGTCCATGTCGCCCCATCGAGGCTGTACTCCACGACCACATCATCACCGGGCTCGGTATCATCGCAAGGCGCGCTGCCGTTCGCTATGCGGATCGCGAACCGCAGGTTGGCACCCGTTGCCATATTGAGCGCGGCGGTCGTTGCTGCGCGAGTGCCGCCACCGTCGAAGCGGAGCGCTGATCCGCTGATGGCACCGCAGACGTTGCTCAAAGCGCCTCCCTGAATGCCTGTCCAGAAGGCGGAGGGGCTGGTCTCGAACAGGTCATGAGCGACTGAACGCTCGGCCTGTGCCTGCAGCGTGATCGTTTCGCCGGAACAGATCTGGCCATCGTTCACGTTCGCACGCACCGCGATCAGGTCGCTGGGGTCCACGTTCACGAAGACGCTGTCCGTCACCTGGCCGCAACCAACAGGACTGGTCACTTGCAACCGGAACCAGGTATCGCTCATCGGTTGCGCCACCGGGTTCGGGATGGTGGCATCGCTCACGGCACTGGCCGGCGTCCATAGCAGGTCGAAGATGTTGGGGTCCGGCGATGGTGTTGCGTTCAGCTGAACGTCGGCGAATTGGCAGATGGATGTCGGCGACATTCCGTTCGCGGTGACATCGAGCGTCGTGGGCACTGGCACACCGACCTCCCACTCCTGGTGCACGGGGCAACCGCTGATGGGCATGGCCCCATCCACGACGTAGGTGTCGTTGGAAGCCGGCGTGAACGTGTAACTGCTTCCCGTGGCCAGCACCGTGTTCAGGGCGCTCGCTGCCGTCCACTGTGCCGTAGCCAGCATCATCGGCGCGTTCAAGGTGATCGGTGTGGAGCTGCAGAGCACCGTGGTGGGGATCACCGGAGCGGCCACATTGCTGATGACCAAGGCATAACTCTCGCCAACGCCGGTACCGGACGAGTAGGCAAGAAATCCGTCGTTTGCTGCGAGCGTATGTGGGCCCGCGCTCACTGGAATGACGGCCACGGAATATCCCGCACACAGGGGATAGGGCTGGAAAAAAGACGAGTTCACCCCGGACCCATCCAAGGTCAACTGAGCGATGTCCGCCGTTTCCATCACCACGCTCAGCGAGTGACCGGTCAATTGGGCCGATGCCACCGTGGTGAAGGTCGCCGATGTGCTGGTGCGTTCATCCGGGAGCAATTGCACCATGCTGGGGTCGCCCTTGTTCGCACAATTGAAGCCTTCCATGAACTCGGCGACACTGATCGGCTGATCGGAAGTGATGCACACCGGAGCCGTGACGCCGTTGACTTCATATTTCTGTCCTGCGCTCAATGTGAAGGGAGCGGCTCCATCAATGCTGACCTGTGTAGCGGGCGTATGCGCCAGGACACGATACGTGTATTGTGTGGTGGAGCCGAAGGGCACGGTGTGGAACAAGGTGCCCCATTGGTCCGTGGGGACCATCTGCTCGCAGATGTGATCGCACGCGGAGCATCCCACCGGAACGTTGGCGCACATGCTTCCACCGAACACCGCGAAGGGGCGGCAACTGCCACTTTGCGCAGTTCCCACGACCAGTGTGCCCGTGAGGTCCAGGGACGCCAGGGCGCTCTGCACCTGGTAGCTCTGTCCAGCGTTCAGGTTCACCGTGTAGGGAACACCGGCTGCATGCCCGCCGCTCGTGTTCACGCTCGGAGTGATGGTCACCTGGGTGCCGTCCGCTGTGGCCACGATCAGCAGCTCACTCTTGTAAAAATCCGCAAAGCCTGGCAGGCCGCGATAAGCTTCGATGCGGTACGATGTGCCCAGGGAGACCAGAGGCATGATCTGCGTGCCGTCCGTGCTGAAGTTCTGGAGGTTCGCTGCCGTAACGGTGACGTTGCCGGAACTCTCGATGTAAATGCCTTTACTGTTCACCACATCACCGCCGGTATGTTCCGTGGTGTTGGGAATGGTCACCGTAGTGACCCCATTGGCAGCCACGGTGAACGGGGTGCTCCAGCCGGATAGTGGAATGCTCACCATGCCGGTCACCGGCGTTTCGGAAGCGATCTGCAAACGAAGACCCTGTGTGCCATATGCGTTCTGCATGTAGCCCATCCAGAATTCGTCGCCGGCCGTGGGGAGCGGTCCGGTCTGGGCGAGCAACGGGGTGCCGCAGGCCAGGGAGGCCAACAATCCCAGCAGGGTTCGTGAAGCGTAGTTGAGTTTCACCGTTGAAGGGCTTCGTGCGGGGCGTTGTACGTGCAGATCAGCTCAAGGTTCCATTGCTTGAACCTCAAAGGCTTATATGGCCCTTGGCCCTTGCCGGAGGGGGCGGACCGGTATTGGTCCGTACCATTGTTCATACAGACGTACCAACCTCCATGCCGTTGCTTCTGTTCCACTGGGATTTCTTCGGCCCTGATGCGGTTGAGACCTCCGAACACTTCCTGCGTCACGTGGACGAGTTCTGTGCGCGGGAAGGGATCCAAGGCCAACGTCACTGGGTCACCAAACTGCCGGTGCGCTGCACAGCGACCTTGGAATGCGATGAGGCTCACCTCATCCTGGTGCGCGATCGGCTTCGACCGAAGCGGGCCGAGCGTCCTGCCTAACCCTTATTTCAGCACCCACCGCAGCACGCGCTCCTTGCCCTGGCCATATGGCGGGTACTGCAGCCCGTGGTCGATGAAGGTGGCGGCTGACACCACGCTCTTGTGGTGCGAGAACAGGTCGAAGCTTGCCCGGCCATGGTAACGTCCCATGCCGCTGGTGCCCACGCCGCCGAATGGCAAGGCTGAATTACCGAATTGCAACATCCCGTGGTTGATGCACATGCCGCCGGCCTGAATGCGCGAGGTGAAGTACTGCTGAGCCTCCCGGTCGCTGCTGTACACATAGGCCGCCAGCGGAAAGGGATTCCGACCAACACGGTCCAACACCTCCTCACGCTCTGTCCAACCCAGAACAGGCAATACCGGTCCGAAGATCTCTTCGCGCATGCTCCTGCTATCCAGGGACACGTCCGTCATCACCGTCGGTGCGATGTAACGTTCGCCCGCGTCGCTTTGTCCACCCACGCGCACCCTGCCGTCCGCGAGGTAGCCCTTCACCGTATCGAAGCGCTTGTCATTCACCAGTCGTGCGAAATACGGACTCTGCTTCGGGTCATCGCCATAAAAGCGGGTGATCGCCAGGCCCAGTTCGTCCACGAACGGGTCCAGCACGCTCTGGTGCACCAAGGCGTGATCCGTAGCGATGCAGGTCTGTCCAGCGTTGAAGTATTTGCTCCAGGCGATGCGCGCGGCCGCCTGCTTGACGTTCACCTTGCGGTCCACGATCGCCGGACTTTTCCCGCCCAATTCCAAGGTGACCGGCGTGAGTGTGGGCGCGGCCATGGCCATGATCTGGGCGCCCACGGCCGGGCTGCCGGTGAAGAAGATGTGGTCGAAGCGGAAGCGCTCGATCAACAAGGGCCCCATGGTTCTCCCCGGACCGTGCACCACCGCCACATGGTCCGGCGAAAGTGCCTGGGTGATGATGCGTTCGATCACCTGCGCCGTGTGCGGTGTTTCCTGGCTCGGCTTCACCACCGCGCAGTTGCCTGCTGCAATGGCGCCCACCAACGGCGACAGCAGCAACAGTGCAGGATAGTTCCACGGGGCAATGATGAGCACCACCCCCAACGGCTCGCGATACACCGCGCTGCTTGCCGGCTGAATGCTGAGCGGAGTGGATACGTGTTCCACCCGCATCCATTCGTCCAGGTCGCGCAAGGCATGGGCGATCTCGGCATACACCAGGCCTACGTCGCTCATGTACGCTTCGAAGCGCGGCTTGCGCATATCCGCATGAAGGGCTGTGATGAGCTCCTCCTCGTGTTCGCGAAGCGAGGTCTCCAAACGTTTCAAGGCACTACGTCGCACGTGCTGCGGCCGGGTGGCGCCACTGTTGAAGTGGTTGCGCAAGGCCGCGGTGATCTGCGTGATGCGCTCGGCGGAAGTGGACTGTGGGACCATGGCCGCGCAAGGTAACCCTGCACGCCGGGAGCCTACGCAGCAAGGATGAAGTCCACGCCTTCCAACAACCCACGCGAAGCGAGGTACTCTGCAATGCGATCACCCGTGCCGCGCTGGCTGATGAAGGATATGATCAGCGCTCCACCCGAAGACGGCAGTTCATCGTGCGGGATGAACGCATAGCCCGGTACTTCCCGCTTTTTCACATCGGTGAACGCAGCGATCCGCAGACCCTCCGCTTCCAACTTGGCAGCGCGGTCACGGCACAGCCCGCTCGTTCCGGCAATGATGATCGATCGGCCATCGGTGAACTTGCGCGTGTACCACGCTGCGATCCATTTCGCCTTCGTGGTGAAGAAGGCGTCAACACTGTAGTTGCTGTGCGTGCGGCTGAGCCGTTGCGGATGATCATACCACGTGAGCAGTTCCTCCGGCAGCTTCGCGAAGCGTACGCCCTCGTGCATCCAGCGCAACCATAGCTCGTGGTCCTCGGGCAACGGATCCGTTGAATAGGCACCGAAGCGTTCCACCAACTCGCGACGGAACATCACCGTCGGATGCGCGAGTGGGGCATCCACGAAACGCTTCACGTAGTGGTCGTGCGGCGCGATGATCGCGTTCTGCCAGTTGACGAACCAGGCCATGCCGCTGCTCTTCTCCACCGTTGTTTCGAAGCGCGTGCGTGTACCCAGCACACCGATCTCCGGATGCGCTTCCATGTACGCGACCTGTCGTGCCAGGCGTTCCGGGTGCGCGATGTCGTCGGCGTCCATGCGCGCGATGAGCGGTGAGGTCGCGTGCTTGAGGCCGGTGTTCAAGGCGTGCGCGATGCCGATGGTCGGTTCACTGATCAACTTGATGCGCGCATCCCGATCGGTCCAGTCTTGGGCGATGGAAACGCTTTTGTCCGAGCTCGCGTTATTGATGAGGAATAGTTCCCATTCGTCGAACGATTGCTCGACGACGCTCTGGATCGCCGCATGCAGCGTGCCTTCCGCCCGATGAAAGGGGAGGAGGATGGCGACCTTGGATCGTTGCATCACCCCGGGGCTGACAGCGCCGCAAGCACGACGTCAGCCTTTTTTGCACCCACTTCGGCAGCCACTTCCTCGGGGGTGGCCTCCTTTATCCCCTTGATCGACCCGAACTTCAACAAGAGCTTTTTCGCCGTTTCCGGCACCGATGCCGGGGATGTCCTCCAGCGCCGTGCGCACGATGCGTTTGCTGCGCTTGCCGCGGTGGTGCGTGATGCCGAAGCGGTGTGCCTCATCGCGCATCTGCTGGATCACCTTCAGCGTGCTGCTGCGCTTGTCGATGTGCAGGGGCACCGGATCCTCCGGGAAGTAGAGCTCCTCCAAGCGTTTCGCGATGCCGATCAATGCGACCTTGCCGCGCAGGCCCAGGCGATCGAAGACGTTCATCGCCGCGTGCAATTGGCCCTTGCCACCGTCCACCACCACCAGCTGCGGGAGCGGTTCGCCCTCGCTGAGCAACCGGGCATACCGGCGTTCCACGGCCTCTTCCATGCTGGCGAAATCATCGGGCCCTTCCACCGTGCGGATGTTGAAGTGGCGATAGTCCTTCTTGCTCGGCTTGGCGTCCTTGAACACCACGCAGGCGCTTACCGGGTCGGTGCCCTGCGTGTTGCTGTTGTCGAAGCATTCGATGTGGCGCGGCAGTTCAGATAGACGCAGGTCCTGCTTCATCTGGTCCAGCACACGGTTGGTTGCGGCCTCCGGGTCCACGAGCGATTCCTGCTTCTGCTTGTCGAGCATGAAGTACTGCGCGTTGCGCTCGCACAGCTCCAGCAGCTTCTTCTTGTCGCCGATGCGCGGCACGCGTGAACTGCACACCCGGCACCTCGATGCCCGGATCGAAGGGTACGATGACCTCCGAAGCGAAGCTCTGGTAGCGTTGGCGCAGTTCCGCGATGGCCGCGCTGCAGCAGTTCCTGGTCGTCCTCCTCCAGCCGCTTCTTCAGTTCGATGGTGATCCCGTGCACCACGGCGCCGTCGATCACGCGCAGGTAGTTCACGTAGCTGCCATTGGCATCCGTCACCATGCCGAACACATCCACGTCGCCCACGTCCGGGTTCACCACGATGCTCTTGCTGCGGTAGTTCTCCAGCCGCTCGATCTTCTCGCGCAGTTCCTCCGCCTGCTCGAATTCCAGCTTGTCCGCGTGCACGTGCATCTGCTCCTTGAGGAACTTCAGCACTCCGCTCACCCGTCCCTTCACGATGCTGCGCACCAGGTCGATGTTCGCCTCGTACTCCTCCGCCGATTGAAGTCCCTCGCAAGGGCCTTTGCAGTTGCCGATGTGGTACTCCAGGCAGCGCTTGTATTTGCCCGCAGCGATGTTCTTCGGCGACAGGTCGTAGTTGCAGGTGCGCAGCTTGTACAGCTTGTGCGTGAGCTGGAGCACCGTCTTCATGGTGCGCACCCCGGCGTAGGGTCCGAAGTACTCGCTGCCATCGTCCACCGGATTGCGCATGCCCTCCACGCGGGGCAGCGCCTCGTTACGGATGCGGATGAAGGGGAAGCTCTTATCGTCGCGCAGCAGGATGTTGTAGCGCGGCTGGTGCTGCTTGATCAGGGAGTTCTCCAGCAACAACGCGTCGAACTCCGTATCCACCACCATGGTGCGCAGGTCGCGGATCTTGGCCACGAGCAGGGAGGTCTTGCCATCGCTGTGGTACTTGGCGAAGTAGCTGGTGACCCGGTTCCGCAGGTCCTTCGCCTTGCCCACGTACAGGATCTTGCCGTCCGCGTCGTAGAACTGGTACACGCCCGGGCTGTGCGGCAGCAGGCGCACTTTCTCGCGGACGTCCAAGGGTTCCATGGTGCGAAGATCGGCACTGCCCAACAGCATTCCGCTTGGTACATTTCCGCCATGCAATTCACCGCCGCCCAGATCGCCCAGCTCCTCCAAGGCACCGTGGAGGGCGATGCCACCGCCATCGTCTCACGCCTTTCCAAGATCGAGGAGGGCGGTCCGGGCTCGTTGTCCTTCCTGGCCAACCCGGCCTATACGCAGTATGTCTACGGAACCAGCGCGTCCGTGGTCATCATCGGCAAGGACTTTCCGCTCACCGGCCCGGTGAAGACCACCCTGGTGCGCGTGGCCGATGCGCAGGGCGCGTTCGCCAAGGTGCTGGAGATGTACAACACGATCAAGTTGAACAAGAAGGGCGTTTCAGCCCAAGCGGCCATTGCGGAGAATGCGACCCTCGGCGCGGATTGCTATGTGGGCGCCCTGGCCTTCATCGGCGAGAATGTGAAGCTGGGCAACAACGTGAAGATCTACCCGCAGTGCTACGTGGGCGATAATGTGACCATCGGCGACAACACCACGCTCTTCGCCGGTGTGAAGATCTACTCGGACTGTGTGGTGGGCAGGAACTGCATCATCCACAGTGGTACGGTGATCGGCAGTGATGGCTTCCGCTTCGCGACAGGCCCGGATGGCGGACAGAAGATCCCGCAGATCGGCAACGTGGTGATCGAGGATGATGTGGAGATCGGGGCCAACTGCGCGATCGATCGCGCCACGCTCGGTTCCACCATCCTGCGGAAAGGCGTCAAGTTCGACAACCTCATCCACATCGCCCACAATGTGGAGGTGGGGGAGAACACCTACTACGCAGCGGGTGGTGTGGTTGCGGGTTCCACCAAGATCGGCAAGAACTGCATGTTCAGCGGGCAGGTGGGCATCATCGGTCACTTGAAGATCGCCGATGGCACCATCATCGCGGCGCAGAGCGGCATCAGCAAGGACACCAGGGCGGGACAGGCCTACATGGGTTCACCGGCCTTCGAGGTGCAGAAATACCGCAAGAGCTATATCCATTTCCGCAACCTGGATAAGATCGTGGAGCGGATCGAGAAGCTGGAGAAGAACGCTTGATCCCTGAAGGGTGGCAATAACAGAAAGGGCCGCCTCAACCGAGGCGGCCCTTTCCAGTGTTGTACAGGTAGCGCTTAGCGCACCACGTTGAACTGCTGCACGGTCTTGTCGCCGTTGCGGACCACTACGGCGAAGTAGGTTCCGGCGCTCAGTTCGCGGAGATCGATCGTGTTGTTGCGCACTTCACCAGCCTCCACACCGAAGGTGTTCATGGGGACCACCACACGGCCCATCATGTCCATGACCACCACGCTCACCGCTCCTTTGCGGGCGGAAGCGATCTGGAGGGTCAGGCTTTCGTCGGCAGGGTTCGGGAATACGAGGAGACCGTCCTTGCCGTTGTTGCCCATCTCAGGAGCCTTCTTGTCATCCTTCTTGCAGATCAGGAAGCCCGTGTTGGTCGTGCCTTCGTGCATGGACTCGTTCACGTTCGTCAACGCTTCGTTCAGCTGCGAAGCCGTGAAGCTGCTTCCACATCCACCGATGAAGTTGTTGGCTTCGGTGAGCAGTCCGTACACCGAGTAACCCTGGAAGGGGCCCGAAGCGATGATCGCATCGCCGAGCACATAGCTTGATGCACCGAAGTTCGGATCGCAACCGTCAACGACCACGTTGATGGTAGCGGCCACCAGTTGACCTGCGAGCACGTTGTTGTAAGTGCCACCGGGGTTGGTAAGCGTACCGGCAGGGAGCATGGAGGGCGTGCTACCGCTGGGCAGGAAGTCCTTTACGGCAGTGGAGCTTGTCAGGCGCAGTTTGTTGGTGCACCCGATGGTGATGCCGTTGGGGAAGCAGGACGTCCAATGGTTCTGCAGGTACATCGCGGGGTTGTTGCCGCTGGGCTTAGCGCCCCAGCCACCCTGGGTCTGGGTGCGCAGCATGCAAGGCTCCGCATCAGGGCAGTCGATCGCCAAGTCTTCTGTCACGGAACAGTTGTTCGCGTCCGTAAAGGTCACAGAGTAGACGCCATCGGCCAGGCCTTCCACGGACTGGGTGTTGGCGCCGTTGGACCAAGAATACGTCCAAGGCGACTGGGCCCCTTCGATGGCCACCACAGCAGCCCATCCGCCGCTGCCACTGCAGCCGGACTCTACAACGATGGCGATGTTGCACTGCGCATTCGCGGTGCTCATCGACAACGACAAGGCAATCACGGGAATGGCCTTCAACATGTTAGAGAACTTATGACCCAAGGGAATGTTTTTTGGTTTGTGGGGTCAAAGCTGGTCAGATACGGATTTTTTGTCAAGCGACCAACGTGAAAAAAATGATATTCGTCGATGAATATTGCTGTTCGTCGAACGAAAGTGAATGTTCGTCACCAAAGGAACAGGTGCTCTGCCGCCCAGGGGGTACATCCATGTATTGATGAACAGGAGGGTCAACGATGGTTGCTCCAACATGAAAAACCGCCATTCCTGGGACAGGCGCCCGGCTCGGGTGTTCGTCCTGGTCACCTAGAGTTTGTGCGCCAGCACCGCCGTCTTCCGGAACCGCTCCACATTGCCGCTCAGGTCGAATGCCTCGAAGACGGCCACATACGGCCCCATCCGCGCCAGGTCGCCGCCCTCCATGATGCCGTTCCAACTCACCGCTCCATTGGTGCCGAGCAGCTCATTGTCCAACAACGTCACCACTTCGCGGCCGGCAACATCATAGATCTTCAAGGTGCCGGTGAAGCCGGGCTGGTCAAAGCGGTAGGCCAGCGTCAGCAGGTCCTGGTACCCGTCATTGTCCGGTGAGAAGATGGCCGGTTCAATGCTCAATTCGCCACGCGCAGCAACCGTGGGGCTGTACTGGGAGTTCAGGTAGCCGGGCGTAGCGTACCCCACGGTCTCCGAGGCGCTATGCCAGTTCGTGGGATCCGTCGCAGGGCGCTCCGGATCGACCCGCTCCAGGCTGACCCCGTCCACACTGTTGAGAAGCTCGAAATGCAACGCATCGTCATAGGCGAAACGATCAAGGGTGTCCCCCAGGATGTCCTGCAACACCACAACCCCGGCACCATTGTTATAGCTCGGCATGTCCGCCTGAAGAAAGCGGTCGCGGTGGCCTAGCGGATAGGCATCGGCGATGTTGGCGGTGTCCTCGGCGATCACCACGTACTGGCCTGGCAGTAACAGGTATGCGGCCGATGTGATGGTGGTGGCATTGCCGATGACGCCGTTGGTCTCGTTCGCCAGTTTCCAGTTCGCCAGGCTGAGGACCTTGTTGCTGCGGTTGTACAGTTCCACGAAGTCGCTGCCGCTGCCGCGGGGATCATAGAGCACCTCGTTGAGCACCACATCGCCGGGAAGCACAGGCTCGGGTAGTGCAATGGTGAGCAGGTTAGCAGCGCCGATCGCATTGCCCACACAGTCCGTGGCACCTGTCACACTGATCGTATACAGCTGGCCGACCACTAACGGCGTTGAAAGGGTGAGCTGCACAAGGGCATCACCGGATACCGATACCAGGTCCACGGCAATTGCCGGGTCGAACACGTAGCTCGCACCGGCCAGGCTGGCGGCGTTCATCGTTTCGCTGAACTGCAGTTCCACTTGGGTGTCGCTGTTCACGAAGGCGTTCACCAAAGCCGGGGGTGTCACGTCCGGCACGATGGCGAAGACGCTGTTCTGCTCCCCAGGTGTTCCACCTATTCCAGCGTTGCTGGCCGTCCAGTTCGCCGCTGTGCTGCATGGTGTGGTGGGGTCGATGCGCTCCAGCGTCCAACCACCCGCCGCCTTCACGCTGTTGTTGTACCAGCTGAGCGCGTACGTGACGGCATCGATCACCGTGGCACTGTTGTTCGCCAGCGAAAGTGCGTCGCCGTCGTTGTTCAGCGAGGGAAAGGTGGTGATGCTCGCGACTGTGCCGAAGGACTGGAAGGCCGCGGCATTCGCATCATCGGTGAGGATCACATACCCACCGGGCGGCAGTGCAACGCTCGCCAGGGTGCCAATGGTGCTGCCGTCCGTGATGGTCCAGTTCGCCAGATCGAAGGTCTTGTTCGCGGTGGTGTTGTGGATCTCCACGAACTCCGCATCGGGCAGGCCGACCACAGGTGACGGATCCGCCATCGATCTCGTTGATGATCACGTCACCGGGCAGGGCCACATCCGGCGTGAAATAGAGAAAGTCGGTCGTGCTTGATACGGCGGCATTCCCCGAAGGGTCCTGCGCACCATTGGCGATCAACTGATAGGTGTTACCGCTCGTCAAGGCCAGTGATGGTGTCACGTGCACCAGCGCCGGGTTTCCGCCATCCAGCACCTGTGCCGACACACCGATGAACGGAATGATGTCATACGTGCCGATGGCCGCAGGGTCAAGCGGCTCATTGAAGAGCACATCCACCTGCGTTGCGCTGGTAGCGGTTACGGAAACGACGGAGGGCGGTGTAACGTCAAGCACGATGGGACCCACCGCCACATTGTCCAGGAAGTGGTTGTTCACCGCGCTGGCTGCGGTGCTCTGCTCGATGCGGATGCCGAAATGCGTGGAGGTTGAATAGGCGGCGTCCACGATAGTGCCCGCCGTGCTGAAGTTGCCCGTGGCACCATCGTCATACAACAGTGTCCAGTTGTTACTGGCGTCGCGCGTCACCCGGATGTTGAAGGGATTGTCGGTGCTGCTGTTCACGATACCGTCCGGACTGGCGATCATCGAGGTGGCGGTGCCGACATCGCTGCGGAAAAGTTCCACGCGGTCAGTTGTTCCTCCGAAGCGAATGAAGTAGCCGTTCACCCCGCTCTGCAGATCGGCCGCGCTGCTCATCAAGTAGACATCGGCATAGTTGGCCCCGCTGGTGGCGAACTTCAGGTTGATGAAGTAGTCCCACTGTGCACTGGTGGCCTGTGCGCTGGAGGTGCTCAGGTAGTAGTTGGCCGCACCGGGACTGTTGCTGCGCAGCTGGCCGCCCTCGGCCACGTAAAGGGCGTTCGTGCCGCTCCATACCGGACCGTTCGTGTAATCGTTGTCATTGAAGTCGTCGACGAACTGCGCGGATACGAACCCGGTGAGAGCGGCCGTTAGGCAAGCGAACGTGGAGCGAAGACGTGCGGAGGTCATGAGTGTCTGCGGATGATCGTGGAAGCCCGTGGTCAACGGAGTTCCCGCTGCCGACAAGGTAGTAGTTTCGTCCTCTGAACAACTGAAAAGGAAACACATGAAGGTAGCGGTAGTAGGCGCCACCGGTCTGGTCGGCGGGGTGATGCTAAGGGTCCTCGAAGAGCGGAACTTCCCGGTGGACGTGCTGATACCGGTGGCCAGCGAACGTAGTGCAGGCCGCACCGTGCGCTTCCGGGGAAGGGACGTGGAGGTGGTTGGCATGGAGGCCGCCATCGCCGCAAGACCCGATGTGGCCCTGTTCTCCGCCGGGGGAAGCACCTCGCTGGAATGGGCGCCCCGCTTCGCAGAGGTGGGATGCACCGTGATCGACAACAGCAGCGCCTGGCGGATGGATGCCACCAAGAAACTGGTGGTGCCGGAGGTGAACGGCGATGTGCTCACCGCCGCCGACCGCATCATCGCGAACCCCAACTGCAGCACCATCCAATTGGTGATGGCCCTGGCGCCACTCCACAAGGCCTATGGCGTGCAACGGGTGGTGGTGAGCACCTACCAGGCCGTTACCGGCACAGGCATGAAGGCCGTGCAACAGATGCAGAACGAACGCGACGGCATCACCGGCGACATGGCCTATCCCTTCCCGATCGATCGCAACGTGATCCCCCGTTGCGATGTGTTCATCACGGACGGGTCGGGACAGGCTACGAACGGATACACCAAGGAGGAGATGAAGCTGGTGAACGAGACGAAGAAGATCCTCGATACCGCGATCCGGGTAACGGCCACCGCCGTGCGCGTGCCCGTCACAGGCGGCCACAGCGAGTCGGTGAACGTGGAGTTCGCGAAGGAATTCGAGCTGGACGGGGCGCGCGCACTGCTGCGGAGCGCACCCGGTATCGCCCTGCGCGATGAACCCTTGAAGGATGAATACCCCATGCCGCTGCATGCGAACGATCGCGATGAGGTGTTCGTGGGCCGCCTGCGCCGCGATGAATCGCAGCCCCGCACCCTGAACATGTGGATCGTAGCGGATAACCTGCGCAAAGGCGCCGCCACCAACGCCATCCAGATCGCGGAGCTCCTGATCGCCCGCAAACTGCTCGTCCCCGCACCCTCACTCACCTGATCTCCTTGCCATGCGGAACATCCTGTTCTCCTGCGTCGTTCTGTTCGCCGGCGTGGTGCACGCCCAGTATGTACCCGACACGGCGGCGGCGCGGAAGCGCTTTACGGATGTGTTCCTCTACTCCGGCGGGATGCCCGACCCAGCCTATGCCGCGACCATTGGGGACTGGCGCCTGTTGGCGCCGAACTCCACCTTGCTCGCACGCGACCTGTCGGACCATGAAGAGCTGACAGGTGGGCAACAGATGATCGGGGCCTTCGGCGCATCGGTGTGCGTGGACCTGCGCAAGGCGGGCCCTGTGACCCGCAGCGGGGCTTACCTGCGACTTGGCTTCCACTTCATGCAGCACGCGGGGGAGGGGATCGACCTTCGGAAGGAGACCTATTCACCTTACGACACGCTGACCTCCGCACAGACCGGGCAGGTCACCTATATCGATTCCGTGGTGACGAGCTGGTACAGCTTTGAACACCGCTACAGCCAGTTGGCACTGGATGCAGCGGTGATCTACCTGAAGGAGTATCCGCGGCATTGGTCGCTGTACGGAGGCGGAGGTCTGCAAGTGGGCACCTCGTTCGCGGGGAAGGTCAGCGTGCACCATTCCGTGGAGCGCGATGTGAGTCCGCGGTTCATCGGCGACCAAGGCCGCCCCACTAATGAGGGGTCATTGCGTTCCGAGTCGGAGGAATTCCGCACCCGTAGCGACGTGTTCATTGCGGCCTATGTGCCGTTGGGTGTGAGCTATCGGCTGGGCCTCAAGCGCCCCTTCTGGCGCGCCATGAACCTGTGCTACGAGATGCGCCCCATGTTGTGGTTGGGCGGGGCGCCTGAACTGGATGCGGGACCACAAGTGGGCGTGGCGCATTACTTCGGCTGGCGCGTGGATCTGGTGAAGTGACCTTTCGGCCCAAGTCGCCTTGGGCTTCGTTCTGACCGGCCCTACCGGGGCTGAACGCGCCACACGCGATACGTGCCGTTCTCGTGGATCGAACGAGCATCCCCGTTGGGCGTAAAGTCCGGTTGGTCCGCCTTGGTGGCCACCACGATCAGGTTGCCGGCCAACCTTGGGTCGGTCAAGCGGCCTGCAAAGAACGCGCTCTGGCTCTGCTTCAGCGCCGCGCGTTCGTGTTCCAACACGTGGCCGTAGTAACTGCGCAAGGGCGTGTATACACAGACGAGTTGAGACAATGAGTTGTCATCGCTCACGACCAACGGCCGGTCCGCGCTCTCTTGCTGGAGCACGGACATCACCTTCACGGCATCCGGGCTGATCCACGATCCGATATATTTTGAATGAAGTTGAATGCCCGAGGTAACTGTGAAGAAGGCCACGTTATCCAGACAGAACATGAAACAGCACGCAACTAGTGCCATCCGTGTGGCATGCCCTGAGGCTGACCAGGAACGACCCCTGAAAAGTCCCGCGACCCACGGCGCCCCCAAGAGGAACAACGCGCTCCAGGCATAGCCGCGCGAGAAGTGCGCAGGTTGGTGCGGTGTCGAAGTGAAGAGGTCATGGTTCTCCAGCCCCAGACATACGAGGGCCATTACAGCGAACAAGCGAACCTGAGCGTTGGACCATAACGCCCGGAGACCTGGACCGCGCATGAAGCGCATAATGACCGCAGTACCCACGAAGACATAGCCGCAGACCGAGGAATACCAGGAAATATCGAAGTCCGAACGAATTTCCCTCATAAGTGCGGAGTCCACGTTCGCAGGAATCCAGATGAAGAGATAATAGAGATAGGGGGCGGCTCCCGCGGCCAGAGCGAAGGGGAACCATCGTGGCATTTGGGTTGCCTTCGCGAAAAGCACCTCCACCAAGCACCACGCTCCCAAAACGGCAAGCAGCTGAAGGCCTGCAAAGGGATGGCACCACATGAGCGCGATGGCGATGATCAGTGTTGCACCCCACCGCCCCCTGAGACCGAGCAGGAGTGCGCCAAAGAACATCCCATGGTAGAGGGCTTCATTGGGGAAGATCAAGGCGCGGCCCAGGTTCAAGGACCAGATGCCCGACGCCGGATCAATGCACATGCTCTGCTTGAGCAGGTCGACCCCGCGATATCCATTTGATGCTGCAACGGCCGCCCCGGCAAGGGCGAGCACGCCACCGCCCCACACAAAGAGGAACTGCCCCAGGCGACGCACTGCACCTGAGCAGGGGATCACCTCGTCAAAGACGGCCATGAAGATCCTGATGGCGACCAAGGCCGCGCACATGCCGTATAACACGAACAACCAGCCGGGATCCATACCGGTGATCCTCCATAACCAGGACAGGACCAGAAGATTCAGTTGCACCAACGTCGGCTTCTGCGCGTAATCCGGTGTGGACGGTGGCGCGTACATCCAACACGTATGATTACCATCCATGTACTCACGGGCGCTGGCCATGTACTCCGGCATGTCCGCTTGGATGAATCCGGTGCCGATATGCGTGGGGTCAAGCAGGACCGCGCCGAAATGAGCGGCATAGAGCACTAAGACCGGGGTCAACAAGAGAAGTGCGAACAATACATCGCGCCACCCAGCACCCGATCTACGGATCACCGCCATTTTACTCCGTATTGCCCGCTTCCTTCCTGAGCTGATCGGCCTGGATCGCCGTGTTCACGTTCTCCTGCACAGGAGCTGACGGAGCTGCTGCGGGCTGCTCGAGATGCGGGTTCCTGCGCATGAAGATCATCATGGCCACCCCTACGCTGATGGCGGCATCGGCGATGTTGAACACGGGACGGAAGAATTCGAAGCGCTGGCCTCCCCAGATCGGTAACCACTGCGGGAAGCGACCCTCCCACAGCGGGAAGTAGAACATGTCCACCACCGATCCGTGCAGGAAACTCGAGTACCCGGGTGTTCCAAAACGGGCCAGGCCTTGATAGCCGATGGTGCCGCCCGTGGCCGCATTGAACACCGTGCCCTTGTCGAAGATCATCCCGTAGAACGCACTGTCGATGATGTTGCCCAGCGCGCCCGCGAAGATCAACGAAAGGCTGGTGATCAGCCACGCTTCGCGTTTCTGGCGCACCATGCGGAACAGGATGACACCGATGACGGTGACGGCCACCATGCGGAACAGCGTGAGCAACAGCTTGCCCATATCGCCGCCGAAACGCAGCCCGAAGGCCATGCCATCATTCTCAACGAACTGCAGATAGGCCTTGGTGCCCCCTTCGCCGAACATGGGCACATATTCGCCGAGGAAGAAATGGGTCTTCACCCAGACCTTCAAGGCCTGGTCGGCAAGGATCACCAGGAACGTGACGAGAAGCGCGCGCTTCAAGGGACCGCGTTAGGGTACGATCGGATCAGCTGCCCATCTGCTGCTTGGCCTCGATGCTCAGTGTGGCATGAGGTACCAGACGCAGACGTTCCTTGCTGATCAGTCGACCGGTTACACGGCAGATCCCGTAGGTCTTGTTGCGGATGCGCAGCAAGGCGTCCTCCAGGTGCTTGATGAACTTCTCCTGGCGTGCGGCCAACTGCGCGGTCTCCTCGCGGCTCAAGGTCTCGCTGCCGTCCTCGATCATCTTGAACGACGGGCTGGTATCCTCTGTGCCGTTGTTGTCGTTATTCGCCAATGTCTGCTTCAACAACTCGTAGTCCTTGCGGGCCTCGTCCAACTTGGCGTTGATGATGCCCTTGAACTCCTCGAGCTCGGTGTCGGTGTAGCGCTCCTTGCTGGCGGCCTCCAGTGTGCTCACTTGCTTCTTCACCATCGGCGCCGACTTGTGGATCACCGGAGCGGACACCTGGGTGACCAACGGCTTGGGCGGGGCCTTCTCTTCCTTCTCCTTCTTCACGGTTGCTTTGGGTGCGGGTTTCGCCGCTTTGCTGGGTGCAGGCTTGGGTGCCGGAGCCGGCTTGGGCGCCGGGACGGCTTTGGCAACGGGTGCGGGCTTGGCGGGCGCAGCTGCCTTTGCAGGTGCCTTGGCCACGGGCTTGGCGGGCGCCTTCGGCGCTGGCTTCGCGATGACCTGCTTGGTGGCAGTTGCGGGCTTCTTCGCAACGGGTGCCGCCACCTTCTTAGCGGGCGCTTTGGGTGCGGGCTTGCTTACCTTCTTCACCGGTGCCGCTTTCTTTTTGGCAACTGGCTTCGCTTTGGCCGGTGCGGCTTTCTTCACCGGCTTCGCCGCTTTCTTCGGTGCCACCTTCTTCACCGGCGCGGTTTTCTTCACCGGCTTTTTCGCGGCGACTTTCTTCACCGGCTTCGCGGCTTTCTTGGGTGCAGCTTTCTTGGCCATAACGTACCCGTTCTAAAATTGGTCCGCGAATATAGGCGCTTCCCGTCCTTATTGGCCCGATCGCACCAAGCGCAGCGCGCAGCTCGTCCGTTCATCCAGGGCCACCTCGTGCATACCTTCTGCACCCGGCGGGAGATATTCTACAAATAGCTGGTCCTCAGGTGTTACGGCCAGCGTTTCGGCCAGGATATGCCGGGCATGGCCGCGAATGGCCGCCTCGAACTGGGCGTTCCCGTTGCGCTGCACCTGTAGCTCCACCCGGTCCGTCACATCAAAACCGCTCTCCTTCCGCAAGGTTTGCACCCGGCTTACCAGTTCGCGCGCGAGCCCTTCCTCGATGAGCGCCTCGTTCATGGTGATGTCCAGGGCCACGGTCAACGCCCCATCGCTGGCCACGCTCAACCCCGGCACGGTCTCCGCGCTGATCTCCACATCATCACGCAACAATTCCACCTCCTGTCCCTCGACGTTCAGCTTCATGCTGCCGTTCACTTCCAGCTCGGCGATCTGCGCTTGCGAGAATCCGTTCACCACGGCCGCCACGCTCTTCATCAGCTTGCCCATGCGCGCACCGAGCTTCTTGAAGTCGGGCTTGATCTTCTTAGTGAGCTTGCTTTCGCTGGCGTCGAGGAGCACGAGCTCCTTCACGTTCACTTCGCTCAGCACCAGGTCGCGCACCGCCTCCAATCGCGTGCGCATGGCGGTGTCGAGCACAGGCACCATCATCTTCTGCAAGGGCTGGCGCACGCGATGACCTTCCTTCTTGCGGATGCTGAGCACGAGCGTGGTGAGCTTCTGCGCAAGCGCTGTCCGCTCCTCCAGTTCGGTGTCGATGAGCGACTCGTCGTGCTTCGGCCAATCGCTCAGGTGAACGCTGGTGCCCGTGAGATCACGGTACAGGCGATCGGTGAAGAAGGGCGCAATGGGTGCGCTGAGCATGGCCACCACTTCGAGGCAACGCTGCAAGGTCTGGAACGCGGCGTTCTTGTCCGCGCCCAGTTCGCCTTTCCAGAAGCGGCGGCGGTTCAAGCGGACGTACCAGTTGCTCAGGTCCTCCACCACGAAGTCCTGTATCGCACGCGCAGCTATGGTCGGCTCATAGTCAGCGTAGTTCGCATCGGCCAGCTTCATCACGCTGTTGAGGCGCGAGAGGATCCAGCGATCGGATTCGGTCCGCGCTACTTCACCGGTTCCATCGAAGCCATCGATGTTGGCATACAGCGCGAAGAAGTTGTAGGTGTTGAAGAGCGCGCGGAAGAACTTGCGCTGCACCTCGGTGATGCCCTCGGCGTCGAACTTCAGGTTGTCCCACGGCGACGCATTACTGATCATGTACCAACGCACCGCATCAGCGCCGTAAGCATCCAGCGTCTTGAACGGATCAACTGCGTTGCCCAGGCGCTTGCTCATCTTCTGGCCCACCTTGTCGAGCACCAGTCCATTGCTCACCACGGCCTTGTAGGCCACGCTGTCCTGCGTCAGCGTGGCGATGGCGTGCAGTGTGTAGAACCAACCGCGGGTCTGGTCCACGCCTTCGGCGATGAAATCGGCGGGGAAGGTCTCCTTGAACGTGCTCGTGTTCTCGAACGGATAGTGCCACTGCGCGTAGGGCATCGCGCCGCTGTCGAACCACACATCGATCAGGTCGGTCTCGCGTTGCATGGGCTTTCCGCCGGGCGAAACGAGCGTGATGTTGTCGGCATACGGGCGGTGCAGATCGACGCGGTCGTAGTTCGCATCGCTCATGTCATCGACGGTGAATGATGCGTACGGATCGTCCTTCATCACACCGGCCTTCACCGCTCGCGCGATCTCTTCCTTCAGTTGCTTCAGCGAACCGATGCACAACTCTTCACTTCCATCGGCCGTGCGCCAGATCGGAAGCGGAATGCCCCAGTAACGACTGCGCGACAGGTTCCAGTCCTGCAGGTTCTCCAGCCAGTTGCCGAAGCGACCCGTTCCGGTGCTCTCGGGCTTCCAATTGATGGACTTGTTCAGCGCGATCAACCTGTCCTTCTTCGCGGTAACGCGCACGAACCAACTGTCCAGCGGGTAGTAGAGGATCGGCTTGTCCGTGCGCCAGCAGTGCGGGTAGTTGTGCTCGTACTTCTCCACCCTGAAGGCACGGCCCATCTCCTTCAACTTGATGCTGAGCTCCACGTCCACGCTCTTCTCCGGCGCCTTGCCGTCGGGGTAGTATTCGTTCTTCACGTACTTGCCCGCGAACTCGCCCATCTCGGGCGTGAAGCGCCCCTGCAGGTCCACGAGCGTGAGCGTGCCGATGCCGTGCTGCCGCGCCACGCGCATATCGTCCGCACCGAAGCTCGGAGCCGTATGAACGACGCCGGTACCGTCCTCGGTGGTCACGAAGTCGCCGCCGATCACCTTGAAAGCATCGCCACCAGTGGGCTGTGCGTAGGGGAAGAGCTGCTCGTACCGGATGCCTTCGAGTTGGTGACCGTAGAATTCGCCGTCGACCTTCCACGGGATGTTGCTTACGCCTGGCGCATACATCTTCCGGTAGTCGTCGAACGAAGCATCCTGCCCCTTCTCGCTGAAGTAGGCGCTCAGCCTCGCCTTTGCCAGCACCACGGTATTGGGCTCGTGCGTGTAGGGGTTGAAGGTCTTCACGCGCACATACTCCAGCTTCGGGCCTATGGTGAGCGCTGTATTGCTCGGCAGTGTCCACGGTGTCGTCGTCCATGCGAGGATGAACACCTCGCCGAACGCATCCTTGAAGAGGAAGTCGCTCGCGTGATCGGGCTTCACCTTGAACATGGCCACCGCGCTGGTGTCCTTTACCGGTTTGTAGGTACCGGGCTGGTTCAGTTCGTGCGATGAAAGGCCCGTGCCTGCGGCGGGTGAATAGGGCTGGATCGTATAGCCTTTATAAAGCAGGTCCTGATCGTAGAGCTGCTTCAACAAGTGCCATACGCTCTCGATGTACTTGGTTTGGTAGGTGACGTACGGGTGCTCCAGGTCCAGCCAGAAGCCGATGCGCCGTGTCATGTCGTTCCACACATCGGTGTAGCGCATCACGGCCTTCTTGCACGCCGCGTTGTACTCCTCGATGCTGATCTTCTTCCCGATGTCCTCCTTGGTGATGCCGAGCTCCTTCTCCACACCCAGTTCGATGGGCAGGCCGTGTGTGTCCCACCCGGCCTTGCGGTCAACGCGCTTTCCCTTCTGCGTCTGGTAGCGGCAGAAGATGTCCTTGATGGCGCGGGCCATCACGTGGTGGATGCCCGGAAGGCCGTTGGCGCTGGGTGGACCTTCGTAGAACACGAAGGGTGGCGCGTCCTTTCGCAACTCGAGGCTCTTGCCAAAGGTGTCCTCGGCATCCCACAGCTTCAGGACCTCATCGGCGACCTTGGGCAGGTCGAGTTCGTCGTATTGCGTGAAACGCTGGGCCATGGCTGAAAGGGGCGCGAAGATAGGAGGGGCTTGCTGACGGATGAGAGCTCCCGGTCCCGTGCGGGGAACGGTCAATACGCATGTGCATGGCGTGTTCCGGCTGGGATGTATGGTTAAGTCTTGTACCTTCAACCCGCAAACAAACCGAACGAACATGAAAAGAACCCTACTCCTTCCCCTTGCATTGATCGGCATCACAGGCGCCATGGCCCAAACGGTGATCCTCAATGAGCCTTTTGATGACCACGCTGTTGGCACTGGCATGTCGGTGAATGACCCGGCCAATTGGGCGATCTGGCCCGGTGGCGAAGACCAGTTCGTGACCGCCGCACAGGCGCGCTCAGGCACGAAGAGCCTTGGGTGCATTTCAACCAGTGTGGTGAACGGTGGCCCCGGCGACCTCCTGTTGTTGCTCGGTGATCGGACTTCCGGCGTTTACGACCTTTCCTGGTGGATGTACATCCCCGATGCCAAAGGAGGCTATTTCAATGTCCAGCATACTGAAGATGTCACGACGCCCTCCTTCGCGGCTGAGGTGATCTTCAATGGTGGAAACGTCTCCGGCGCGGCGAACAACGTGGATATCACCGGCATCTATCCCATTGCCGCATGGTTCGAGGTCAGAATGATCTTCGACCTGAACGACTCCACCGCCACGCTTTCGGTGAACGGTGCTGAGCTGAGCGCCTGGCCGTTCGCCACCGAGACGGATGGTGCCGTGGGCCCGAACCAACTGGGTTGCATCGACTTTTTCTCCTACGGCGGAGGAACCGTCATCGGTGAAGCGTATGTGGATGACCTGCTGTACTCCGACATCTCCGACATCTCCATCGCGGAAACGGCCGTTGGGCAGCTGCGCTCGTTCCCGAACCCGGCGAATGATGTGCTGACCATTGAAGTGGGCTTCGGCGCAGCTTCCACGGCGGTGCAGTTCTTCGATGCGGCCGGAAAGCAGGTGCAGGTGCCAGTGATGCGTTCGGGCGATCTGCTCCGTGCCGATGTGGCCGGTCTGGCCAGTGGCCTGTACACCGTGCGGATCAACAACAGCGGAAAGCTGTCCGTGGGCACCTTTGCCAAGCTCTGATCCACTGTTCTTCTACAGAGAAAGGCCCGGCATCGCCGGGCCTTTCGCATTCATCACGCGGGGCGTTCAGGCCTTCTTCACCAACTGCACCTCGGCCACCAACCGGACCTCATCGCTCACCAGTACGCCACCGGCCTCCAGCGCAGCGTTCCACGTAAGGCCCCAGTCCTTGCGGTCGAAGGAACCCGTTACCGCCAGGCCTGCCTTGGCATTGCCCCAGGAATCCGTGGCGGTGCCGGCCCATTCCACGTCCAGCGTCACCGGCTTGGTGATGCCCTTGATCGTGAGGTCGCCGGTCATCTTCCAATTGCGTCCTGCCGCGCGCAGGTCGGTGCTGCGGAAGGTGAGGGTGGGGAACTTCTCCGCGTCGAAGAAGTCCGGGCTCTTCAGGTGCGCGTCGCGGTCGGCGCTGCCGGTGTTCACCGTGGCCAGATCGGCCCAGAACTCGACGGAGGCACCGGCGAGGTCATCGCCCTCGAGGGTGGCATCGGCCCCGAAGCTGCCGAAGCTGCCGGTGACGTTGCTGATCATCAGGTGCTTCACCTTGAAGTGGATCTTCACTGTGCGCAGGGTCAATGGCCCATTTGGTGGTGGTGGTGGTTGCGGTTTCCATGTTGTTGTGTGTTCGATTTTTTGTGGCGGTTGAACTGGTCAGCAAAAGTCCAGAGAGCCGAGGGCGGCTCCCATGAACCAATTCAAGGTCCGGTGCGCTTTTTCATTGAACTGGTTCAAGCGGCCGCCCTCGGGGTTGGGGCCGACCGTTCCTCGCGTGCCGGCACCCGTTCCCCGGGAGAGGCCACGCACATCATACCTTCCCGAGGAACGCGGCGTTGATCACAACAAGCCCCGAATGCCCCGCCCCACGTGTCCTTCCTCCTGTCCATGGCCACCGGCCACCGCTTTTTCGGGCATGTCCTACCTTTCCACTGAATACGATGGGCCATGCTTGGCCTTTGCTATGTTTGCCACCCTTCCGCATTCGGGCCGTCCCCAAAACCAGTGAACGCCAAGCGGAGGCAACAACGAGAACAAGAACAACACTTCAGAAACGCAACCCCCTTCAACGATGAGTGCTGAAAGTAAGAACGGTAAGATGTCCAGCATGTTCGTGGCCATCGTGATCCCCTTGGCGCTGTTGGTCAGCGTGCTATTCTACGCCTTTGTGCTGGGCGATCCGGGCAACTTCGAAGGGGGCGACCCGATCAAGGGTCATCCGATCGAGGCAGAGCCCGGCCACACCTTCGGCATCATTCATAAGGGTGGTTTCATCGTTCCCATCCTGATCACCGTGAACCTGCTCGTGATCATCTTCAGCATCGAGCGCTTCCTCACCCTGAACAAGGCCAAGGGCAAGGGCCGGATCGAGTCGTTCCTGGGCCAGGTGCGGCAATTGCTGGCCGGCGACCAAGTGGAGCAGGCCATCGCCTCGTGCGACACCCAGCAGGGCAGCGTGGCCAACGTGATGCGCAGCGGCCTGGAGAAGTACAAGATCGTCCTGCACGATGCCAACCACGACAAGGAAACGCGCCTGCAGGCTGTGAAACAGGAGCTGGAGGAGGCCACCGCCCTGGAGCTGCCCATGCTCAGCAAGAACCTCGTGATCCTCTCCACCTGCGCCAGCATCAGCACCCTGCTGGGTCTGATCGGTACGGTATTGGGCATGATCCGCTCCTTCAGTGCGCTGGCCACCGCCGGAACACCCGATGCCACCGCCCTGTCCACCGGTATCTCCGAAGCGCTGATCAACACCGCCCTGGGCATCACCGGCTCCACCATCGCCATCATCATGTTCAACTACTTCAGCACCAAGATCGACGCCATCACCCACGGCATCGATGAGGCTGGGTTCAGCGTGAGCCAGACCCTGGCCAACCACAAATAGGGGCGACGTTAACGTCGCCACGACCGACAAATCCCCGCGAGATGCCGAAGATCAAAATGCCCCGGAGCAGTCCGTCACTGGACATGACCCCGATGGTGGACCTCGCCTTCCTGCTGGTGACCTTCTTCATGCTCACGGCCCAGTTCCGCCCGGAGGAAGCGGTGACCGTTGACACGCCGAGCAGCATGAGCCAGAGCCCCATCCCCACCGAGAACATGATGACCATCATCGTGGACAGCGCGGGACGTGTGTTCTGGGACTTCACCGACAAGAAAGTGCGCACCGCCGTGATCAAGGAGATGGCCACACGGTACAAGTTCCAGCTTGAACGACGACCAGGTGGCACGCTTCACCAATTTGAACGCGATCGGGATCCCGGCCCAGCAGCTTCCGGCGTATCTGGACCTGGACACCCCCACCGAGCGCAAGGAGGTGGATCGGGCCAGCAAGGGCATCCCCATCGACAGCACCAACAACCAGTTGCAGGATTGGATCCGCGTTACCCAGTTGATCTTCAGTGCGGATGCCGAGGGCAAGAACCCGCTGGTGGCGCTGAAGGGAGACGGTAACGTGAACTACTCCACCATCAACAAGGTGATCAAGATCTTCCAGGGGCCCACGATCAAGATCAACCGGTTCAAGATGATCACCGACCTGGAGGAGACCCGCATGTGAACCTTTGTTCGCATAGCGTGTACCTTAGAACAGACCTCGGAAACAAGAGAGACGCCAAGAACCTAAAGCAGACCCCGGATAACACCGGGGATGACCATGGCAGAAGTACCCGGAGGAGAAGGTGGTGGAGGTGGCAGACACCAGAAGAAGCGCGCCAAGAAAGGCAGGACCCACATCGACATGACGCCGATGGTGGACCTGGCCTTCCTGCTGCTCACGTTCTTCATTCTCACCACCACCATGTACAAGCCGTCAACCCTGCAGTTGACCTTCCCCGTGCCACCCGAGGACGACAAGCCGAAGGAGCTCGACAAGGTGAACAATGCCCTTACCCTGTTCCTCACGAAGAAGGACCAGATCCTCTACTACCGCGATGCCTACAAGGCCGGTGAGACCCAGCTCACGCAGACCAACTTCAAGGACGTCCGCAAGCTGCTCATCGAGCTGAACAAGTCCACCATCGAGCGGATCAACAGCTACGCCAAGCGCCTGAACGAAAAGAAGATCAGCGAGGAGGTGTACGACAGCCTGAAGAACGAAGCGCAGAAACAGAAGGAAGCGCTCTTCGTCATCATCAAGCCGGAGAAGGACGCCAAGTTCCGCAATATGATCGACATCGTGGATGAGATGGATATCAGCGGCATCGGCAAATATGCCGTGCAGGATACCATCAAGTCCGAGGAGCAGGCCCTGATCGACCTCGAGAAATCCAAATTCTGACGCGACATGGGAGCCATCATCGCCATCCTCGTCCTGCTTGCGCTGAGCATCCTGCTCACCGTGGACAACAGCTGGATGAACGTGTTGCAGCAAGTGCGCAACAACGTTGTCTTCGCCAACCACAACCAGGCTTACGGCGCCTATGAGCTGCGCCGCGACTACAACCGCCGCCTCGGATTGGCGCTGCTGTTCGCCATCGGCTTCATGGTGGTGGCCGTCGGCACGCCGTTCATCATCAACAAATTCGGCGGCAAGGACGACACGGCCGAGGTGAAGAAGAAGATCGTGGATGTGAACCTGGACCTTTTTGAGGAGCAACCCGAGGAACCACCTCCACCCCCCGAGGTGATCCCGCCACCCCAGCCGCAGATCGAGACCGTACAGTTCGTTGCGGTGGAAGCCGCCGATGAACCCGTGGAGGAACCACCCCCCACCCAGGCGGACCTGGTGGAGACCACCGCCGGACAGACCACGCAGGAGGGTGAGAAGATCGACGCACCCCCACCCCCGCCACCCGTGGAGGAGGAAGTGTTCGACCTGGCCGCCGTACAGGAGCAGCCCGAGTTCCCCGGTGGCATGGAGAAGATGTACGAGTTCATGCAACGCACACAGAAGTACCCCGACATGGAGTACGAGGCCGGCATTCAGGGGAAGGTGTACGTGCAGTTCACCGTGGCCCGCGATGGTTCCATCGAAGAGGCCAAAGTGCTGCGCAGCGTGAGCGCGGGCCTTGACAAGGAGGCCATGCGTCTGGTGAAGAGCATGCCCAAGTGGAACCCCGGCAAAATGGGGGGCAAGGCCGTGAAGTGCCGCTTCAACCTGCCTGTGGTGTTCAAGCTGAAATAGCGCAACCCGATCATAACGGCACAGGCCCCGGCATCCCCGGGGCCTGGGCTTTTTCCGGCCTGAAATGACGGCGTTGGAGGTGTAGCGCTCACGACGTGATCGGCGCGTCGTCACACACTATGCGGCCCGATCCGGCTTTGTGATGGCGTGCCTCAACGCACAGCCCATGGCCCAGACAGATCAAGCTGCTCCTGCGAACACCCGTCGCTTTCGCACGCGTCCCACACCCGTCCGCATGGACATGACGCCCATGGTGGACCTCGCCTTCCTCCTGCTCACCTTCTTCATCCTCACCACCACCTTGAGGCGCATCGAGGCCATGGACCTGGTGGTTCCGCTGGGGAAAGGCCCCACGGCTTCGGACAACACCATCACCTTCCTGCTCAGCGGGCGCGACAGCATCTTCGGATATGCAGGCACGCTTGAGGCCGGAAGTATTCCGAAGCGCTACGGGCTCGATCAAGTGCGTGTCGCGTTGGCCGCAGTACCGGATACCAGTGATCTGGCGCTGCTGGTGAAGACCGCGCCCAGCGCGCAGTATGCGAACGTGGTGGGCCTGTTGGATGAATTCGCCCTGCGCGGCCTGCGCCGGTACAGCATCGGGGACGAGCTGCGCCCGGAGGAACTGGCAGCCCTTGGTCAACTACCATGAACCTGTTTCCGTTGCACGTTGCCGTTCCTCGTGCCAGCGCGGCCGTAGGCCTTGGCATCCGCGGACCCGCGCAATGAACCTTCGGCCAACTCGGTTGTACAGCAGGACGATGGTGGCACTCGACGCTTAACGAACACGTATCTCCAACGACCGGCGTAGTGGCCGGATATGCAAACCAAACACCACCAACGCCATGCTCACCGCCCTCCTCTTCATCCTGTTCACCATCGTCTGCTTCCTGCTCAGCGCCGATCGCGCGTGGGACAATGTGACCAAGCCCGAGCGGAACGAACTGGTCTTCGCCGGTCGACACCAGGATTATGGCGCTTTCGTGCTGCGCCGCGAATATGACCGCCGCTTCATGCTGGCCTTTCTGGGTGCCATGGTGGTGATGGTCTCGGCCATTGTTCTGCCACGCGTCATGGGGTTCACCGGCGGGCTCGTACCACCATTACCCGATACCGGTGGCATCATGGTGGACCTTACTCCGGTAGTGGACGAACCTGTGCCTGTGCCGCCCGGTCCTCCCACGCCACCAACACCACCCGTACCCACCGCGGCCAGCGCCGTCGCTTCCGGCATTATCGTAGTGGATAGCACGCTGGCCGCGCGCGACACAGCCAGCGCTCCGTTCATTCCGGATGGTCGCGGCACCACGGGGGATACCACGGGCACTGGCGACCCGTTCGGCCCACTTCCGGGCGGCGGTGGCGGCAATGGCCTGGGCCTTGGCTATGCTACGGACACCCTGGAGTTCGGCATTCTGGAAGAGGTCCCTGAGTTCATCGGTGGCCTCCGCCATGACCCGCTTCATCCGCGACAACGTGCGCTTTCCGGATGACCTCCTGCGTGGTGAGCGTGTGTATGTGGGCTTCGTTGTGGATGCCGATGGAAGCGTGGTGACCGTGAAGTCCAAGAAGGGCATGGACAAGCAGCTCATCCGCGAGGCCGAACGGGTTGTTCGGTCCATGCCCAAGTGGAGGCCCGGCAAGCTCAATGGCAAAGCGGTTCCCTGTCGCATGGTGCTGCCGATCAGCTTCGAGACCAAGTAGCTTTGGGGCGATGAAGTTCTTCGCCCTCGCCATGTGCGCACTTTATGTGCTGGCCGGAAGTCTGTTCCTGTTCACCAATGCGCTCGAAGGGCTCATTCCGCGCTACCGCATCCCTCTCGGCCTGTTGCTCGGTGGCTATGGTGTGGTCCGGGCCTACATGTGGCGCATGAAATACACGGAACGGACCGGACAGTGAGTGAGCAGGCCCCCGTTCGTTGCGTGTCGCTACCACGTGACATGAGCATGCGCTGGGCGCACGCGTTGTGCGGCATCGCACTGTGCTTAAGCGCTTGTGGTCCTTCACCTGATCCCCGCGCGGATGATGTGCCCACCAAGGGACATGTGCTCCTGCTCGCTGATGAAGACCTGCGACCGCTGGTGGAATCAGAGGAGCTTGTTTTTGAAAGCATCTACACCAAGGCCGAGCTCGACATCCGCTATCTACCCGAAAGCGAGTTGTTGAAGGCCATGATGAACGACAGTGTACGCTGCGTGATCACCACGGTACTTCCGGGTGGCGAACAGGAGGCGTACTTCAACCGACGCACCGTGAAATCTCATGTGGTGCCCATCTGCACCGACGCCATCGCTGTGGTGGTGAATAAGGCGCGTACCGTGAAGCGGATGAGCCTGGTGGACATCCGGACGATCCTGTTCAGCCAAAGCCAGCAAGGGCCCATTTGGGCTTCCGTCGAGGGCGATGCGGGTGGAACGGATCCCATCAGGGCCTACGTGCCGGAACAAGGAGGTGGCGTGGCACGCATGCTCCGCGATTCGCTCATGGGCAATGCCTGGAGCGGACCGCTACGGGCGCATGGCCCTGGAAAGCGTGGAAGCCGTGGTGGCCCGTGTGGCCGCCGAGCCCAATGCACTCGGCTTCATCCCTTTCGCGGCTATCAGCGAGCAGGACGATCCCGACGTGACCGCCCTCCGGGCACAGGTCAAAATATTGCCTATCAGTGGATTAGATAGCATTTCACACCCGACGGCCATGCCCTATGAAGTGGATACGCTGCCAGCCTTTTTCCCCAGCCAAAGCACCCTGGCCGATCGCAGTTATCCGTTGCGCCGACAGGTGGTGATGGTCCTGGCCGAAGGAAAGAGCGGTCTTGGCACTGGGTTTGTTTCCTTTGTCGCCAACCATAAAGGCCAACGCATCATCCTCAAACTGGGACTGGCCCCACAAAAGATCCCCGCGCGCGAAGTGGAGATCGTACATGAATGAACCCGCACATGAGAACCTTCCTGACGCTGGCACTGGCCGGCGCCGCTCTTACCGCAGGATCGCAGACCCTTGCCGATGCCGTCAAGCTCACGGACAAGGAGCAGTTCGAGAAGGCCACGTCAGCCTTCAAGGCCATTCTTACTGCCGACCCCAAGAACGCGGAGGCCTGGTTCTACTTCGGTGAGAACTATTGGGAGAACGAACGCGCGGACAGCGCTGAATTCTGCTACCGCCAGGGCGTAGGAGCCAATGCCAAATTCCCGCTGAACAAGGTGGGCATGGGCAAGGTGCTTTGGACGCGCGGCCAAAGCGCCGAGGCACAGGCGCTCTTCACCGAGGCGGTGAACGTGGCCTGCGACAAGGCGAACAAGTGCCCCAAGCCACTACAGGCGAATACCTACCGGGAAGTGGCGGAAGCCTTGGCCCAAGGCAACAACCGCGACCTCATCAAGGCGCAGGAGTTCATCGCCAAGGCGTTGGAGATGGATGCGAAGAACCCCGATACCTATGTGTTGAAGGGGGACGTGCTGTTCGACCAGAACCCCCGCGATGGCTCGGCCCCACTGGAGAACTACAAGACCGCCATCAACCTCGACCCGCTGGATCCGAAACCTGTTTCGCGCAAGGCGTTCATGTACTACCGCGCCAAGAACTACCAGGCCGCCATCGATGAGTACACCAATGCGATCACCATCGATCCCAACTTCTCGCCAGCCTTCAGCGGCCGTGCTGAAGCCAACTTCATGGCGAAGAACTACGATGCCGCCACGGCCGATTACGACAAGTACCTCTCGCTGAACACCGGCAGCCGCAGCGCCCGTGTGCGTTATGCCAAGTTCCTGTTCATGGCCGGCAAGTACGATGAGTCGTTGACCGAGATCGCCGCGTTGCAAGGCTCCGGTTCCACGGATGCCACCTTGAAAAGGGTGGAGGCCTATGCACTCACCGAGAAGGGACGCTTCGAGGAGGCCAAACAAGCCATGGATGTTTACTTCCAGGAGCAGATGGCCGAAAAGACCATCGCCAGCGACTATGAGTACATGGCGAAGATCTACTCCGGCCTGGCCACCTCTGCTGCGGCTGGCGCCACGCCCGCCAACTTCGATTCGCTCGCCTGCGAAATGTGCATCAAGAGCGCCATGATGGACCGCTCGAAGGACTACCTCTACGTGGAGGCCATGAAGCTCTTCGTGAAGTCCAAGAAGTACGACCGCGCAATCGCCATGATGCGCTCGAAGATGGCGCTGAGCAAGCCGGAAACGAACGACTACTACTACCTCGGCGATGCGGCCCTGAAGGGCAAACGCTGGTTGACGGCGGACAGCGCGTGGGCCACGTACATCGAACGCAACCCCAATGCCTACCAGGGCTACAAATTCAGGGCCCGCGCACAGAACGGCATGGACAGCCTGGAGGTGAAGAGCTTCCTGGCCAAGCCCTTCTACGAGGAAATGCTGCTTAAGATGAAGCCCGAGGAGAAGGAGAAGAGCAAGAGCGATGTGGAGGAAGCGCTGAACTACCTCGGCCTGTACCACCTGTACAGCAAGGAGGGCAAGGACCTGCCCAAGGCCCGTTGCTACTTCGAAAAGGTGAAGGCCCTCAATGCCGGCACCAGCATCACCAAGCAGGTCACCGATGTGATGCTCCTGACCAAGGAGCTCAAGGACATCGCGCCCAGTAGCTGCGAATAGTCGTTCTGGCCTACCGTAGCTGAACGGGATAAGCTGACGCAGGGTCTCCGCAAGGGACCCTGCGTTGCGTTCAGCCGCCTACTTTCACGCCATGCTGTCCAAGAACAACCGCCTTACGCTGTGGATCCTTGCGGCCATGCTGCTCGGCATTGGCGTGGGCTATGCGATGCACACGGGCATGGAGGTGGAGGCTCGCAAGGGCGTGGCGGACAACCTGAAGATCCTCACCGACATCTTCCTGCGGCTGGTGAAGATGATCATCGCGCCGCTCGTGTTCAGCACGCTCGTCGTGGGCATCGCGAAGCTCGGCGATATGAAGACCGTGGGCCGCGTGGGCGGGCGATCGTTGCTGTGGTTCTTCACGCGCCTCGCTGGTCTCCCTGCTGCTGGGCATGCTGCTGGTGAACGTGTTGAAGCCGGGGTTCGGTCTGCAGCTCACCATGAACCCCGATGATGCGAAGGATGTGCTGGAGAAGACGCAGAGCTTCTCGCTGAAAGGCTTCATGGAGCACGTGTTCCCCAAGAGCATCATCGAGTCCATGGCTACGAACGAGGTGCTGCAGATCGTGGTGTTCAGCATCTTCTTCGGCGTGGCCTGCGCCAGCATCGGCGACTATGCCAAGCCCGTGGTATACCTGCTGGAGAGCGTGTCCAACGTGATCCTGAAGATGGTGGGCTACGTGATGAACTTCGCGCCGTTCGGTGTCTTCGGCGCCATCGCCGCGGTGATCGCCATCCACGGGCTCGGCGTGCTGCAGACCTACGCGGTGTACATCGGTGAGTTCTATGTGGGCCTCGCCATCCTGTGGGCCATCCTGCTCGGCGTCGGCTTCCTCTTCCTCGGGCATGCGCATGAAGGAACTGATGCGGCGCATCCTGCAACCCATCACCATCGCGTTCAGCACCACCAGCAGCGAGGCCGTGATGCCCAAGCTCATGGAAGAGCTTGAACGCTTCGGTTGCAAGCCCAAGGTGGTGAGCTTCGTGCTGCCGCTGGGCTACAGCTTCAACCTCGATGGCAGCATGATGTACATGACCTTCGCCAGCCTGTTCATCGCGCAGGTCTATGGCATCCACATGGACATGGGCACACAGCTCACCATGCTGCTCACGCTGATGCTCACCAGCAAGGGCATCGCCGGCGTGCCGCGTGCTTCATTGGTGGTGGTGGCCGCCACGCTCAGTATGTTCGGTGTGCCAGTGGAAGGCATCGCGCTCATCCTGCCCATCGATCACTTCTGCGACATGGGCCGCAGCGCGACGAACGTGGTGGGCAATGCCATCGCCACCAGCGTGGTGAGCAAGTGGGAGGGGGAGTTGGGGCATTGAAGGGCCCCGCTCTTTCATCTGCAACCGCTCAAGGCGGCAGTGGTCCGTGATAGGAAACGCAGGGAGTCTCATACCACGGACACTGACCATGCATGGGCAGTTCCTGGCGAAGTGTGTCGCCTGCGGTGATGGTCAGCAGGCCGAAAGGCCCATGCAACCATTGTTTCAAACACACCGTGTCTATCGGGTCGGTGTACATCACGGGCTTGGAATGGTCGCGCAACAGCTCTTTGTACTTCGTGTCATCCACACGGTCCTCGTCAAGCAATAAGTAGGTGCCTGCAGGCAGCACGACACGACCATGGCCCTCCTGATCCATGCGGAGGGTATCGGTGATGGGCATCCGCAGATCGTTGAGTCCGAAGTGTCCCGTACTGTCCGGGAGCGCCTTACGCAGGAACATCCGGCCCATCCACGGACGCGGCCCTGGCAGCATGTCCGGATCAGGCGCCGCTCCGCCGCAATACGGGTCGGTATAGGTGCAATGCAGCTCCAGCACTCCGGTTGACGATGCTATTTGGCCGGGCCCTGTTCCTGCCGTACGCGGAACACTGCAGCCGAGTTGTAGGGCGCAGAGCGCCATCATCAGCGACTTGGGAGCGCTCCAGCAACGATCAGCTGCACGCCTTGAGATCGGTACGATGTACATGATGAGGTCGAGCTTTGGGTGGCCGTGGTTCAAGCGCCGCGATCCAGCAGGAACAACAAGGTACTCACCCGCGCGGGTCGGCTCACATCCAGGCCAGCAGGCCCGGCATCACCCCGAACACCACCACCGCGATCCCACAGAGCGAGATCAGCAGCCAGTTCATGGGGCTGACCACCAGCACAGGCGCTTCCTCCGCAGGCGTGAACACCTCGCGGATCACCACGGCGTAGTAGTAGATGCCCACCAGCGCCATCGCCACGGCGAAGAGCGTGATCTTGATGTGCCCGGCGGCAATGGCCAGCTGGAACACCTTGAACTTCGCCATGAAGCCGGCGGTGATGGGGATGCCGGCCAGGGAAAGCAGCAAGAGCAAGGCCACCAGCCCCAACCACGGACTTGCGCGGAACAGACCTCGGAAAATGCGGATGTGCTCATCGCCATTCGCTGCGCGCTTGGCCAAGGTCATCAGCATGAACATGCCGAGCGTTGCGAACGCATAGGTGAAGAGATAGAAGAACAGCCAACGCGCCGTGTCCGTTCCGCCGCTCATCACGAGCAACGAGCAGGAAGCCCGTGTGGGCAATGCTGCTGTACGCCATCAGCCGCTTGAACTGGCTCTGGCGCAGTGCGGTGATGTTGCCGACCAACAACGTGACAGCGGTGATGCCCAGGAGCGCGTGACCCAGGGCCGCAGGCAGTCCCATCACCGAGACCAGTCGATAGAGGCCCGCGAAGGCGGCCATCTTCACCACCGTGGCCATGAAGGACGTTACCACCGTGGGGGCACCTTCGTACACATCGGGGCTCCAGAAGTGGAAGGGCACGGCCGCCACTTTGAACGTGAGGCCCACCAGCAGGAAGAAGCTGCCCAACAGCACGAGGATGTTGTTCGGCCCGTTCACCAACGCAGTGAGCTTGTCCAGTTCGAAGGACGCCGCCGGCACCGTAGATCAGGGCGATGCCCATCAGCAGGAAGGCGCTGGCGAAGGAACCCAGCAGGAAGTACTTGAAGCTGGCCTCGCTGCTGCGGAAGCTGTGGCGCTTGGCGCCGGCCAGGATATACAGCGGAATGCTCAGCACCTCGATGCCCAGGAAGAGCGCCAGCAGGTGGGTGTAGCTGGTGAGCATCAACGCCCCCACGAGGCTGAAGGTCATCAGCGCATACTGCTCGGCCACGTTGTGCTCCTCCCGGGCGTAGTAGTCCATGCCGAAGAGGAAGACCAGTGCGGTGATCGCGAGCAGCCCGATGCTGAACATGCGACGCAGGCGCGTCGAAGCGGAGCATGTGCGCGAACTGCGGAGCGTCGATGTGCACGTCGCGCACGATCAAGAAGATCGCAGCGGCAAGCCCCAATCACGCCCACCGGTGCGATGATGCGACTTGCGCCAACACGTGCACCGGCGCCGAAGAGGCCGATGTACAGGAGCACCACGCCCAGCACGGAGATGAGGATCAGCGCGCTCATGTCAGTTCAGGGCGGTGAGGTTGGTGAGCAGTTGCTGCACCGAGCCCTCGAGGAGGTGCAGGATCGGCGCAGGATAGAAGCCCAACACCAAGGTGATGGCGATGAGCGGTACCAGGAACAGGTGATCGGTGCTGTCGGCATCCGTCGCGGTGGAAAGGCGCGCGTTCACGGGTCCCAGCATCACGCGCTGATAGGCATACAGCATGTACACCGCACCGAGGATGATCGTGCACACGGCCGCCATGGCCATCCACGCACCGTTCTGCACCTGCCACAGTCCGTTGAACATGAGCCACTCGCCTACGAAGCTCTGCGTGAGGGGCAGGGCGACGGCGTTGATCATCACCAGGAAGAAGAGCGCGGCCAGCTTAGGCGCAGCGTGCTTCAAGCCACCCATGGCGCCAAGGTCCAGCGTGCCTGTGCGACGCTCCACGGCGCCCACGATGTACAGCATGCTCACCACCAGCACCGCATGTGCAAAGGCCTGGTAGAGCGAACCGCTCACGCCATAGGTGTTCTGCGCAAAGAGACCGGCGCACAATAACCCCACGTGGCTCAGCGAAGAATACGCGACCAGTCGTTTCAGGTCCGTCTGGCGGAAGGCGATCCACGCGGCGTACAACGCACCGATGATGCTCAACCAGATCACCGTGCTGCGCCAGAAGTCCACGCCTTCCGGCACGATCGGGAACACGAAGCGCAGGATGCCGAAGAGGCCCATCTTCAACAGCACACCACCGAGCACCATTGTCCCTTGAAGCGGCGCCATGGTGTAGGTGTCAGGCTGCCAACTGTGGAAGGGGAAGATGGGCAGCTTGACCGCGAAGGCGAGGAACAAGGCCCAGAACAACCATTGCTGCACGTCCACCGGCAGGTGCAGCGCGTGTAATGCGGAGAAGTCGGCGCTGTGTGTGGGTTCCTGTACTACGCAGTATGCAATGCCGAAGAGCAGTGCCAATCCGCCGAACAGGGTGTAGATGAAGAAGCGCATGGTGATCGCACGCCTGTTCGCACCGCCCCAGAAGAGCAGGTAGAGGAAGAGCGGGATCAGCGACAACTCGTAGAAGATGTAGAACAGGAACGCATTCTGCGACAGGAACACGCCGAAGAGGAAGGTCTGCGTGAAGAGCAACAATGCGTTCACCAATGCAGGTCGGTCCTGCTCCTCCTTCGCACCGGCGGCGATGATGAAGGGGAACATCACACTGGTGAGCACCAGCATCAACAGGCCGATGCCATCATAGCCCATCTTCAGGCGCAGACCCCAGTCCGGGATCCAGTCGTGGTCCAGGAATGTCAGTTCGCCGCCGGGATAGTTCCACCACTGAACGAGCACGATCACCGTGCACAACAATGAGGCGACCATGGCGATGGCGCGCGACTGACCGTGAGGACGTGCCACCAGCAGCAGTACGCCGGTGAGGAAGGGAATGAGGAGCAGCGCGAGCAGGATCATCTTATGCGCTGTAAAGGGTCCAGGCCATCAGCAGCAGCATGCCCACCACCATGGCCAACAGGTAAAAGCTCATGTTCCCGGTCTGCAGCCGGCGCAACACCTTGCCGAAACGCTGTGTGCTGACGCCCACGCCCACCATCAGGGGTGTCATGAGCATGCGCTCACCGACGCTGAAGAAACGCGCGCTGAGCCAGCCGAAGGGCTTCTCGAAGAGCCCCGCGTACAGCTCGTCGAGCTTCCACTTGTTCGCCATCAGGCCTTGAAGCATCGGCATGTCCGCAGGCTCGGGATCCAGCGTGGCCTTCTTGCCGAAGCGGTTCCAAGCAAAGAGGATCACCAACAGGATCAGGCCCACCGTGACACCCATCAAGGTCCATTCGGTCGAAGGGCTCAACAGCATGTGCTCGGCGCTGATGCCTTCCGCCGCGCTTTCGAGGTAGTGCTTCATGCCTTCGTGACCGCCGAACAGGTGCGGCACGTTCAGCAAGCCACCGAAGGTGCTCAGCACGGCCAGCACCATCAACGGTACCGTCATCACCAGCGGGCTCTCATGCGGATGCGCTTTGCCGCGGTAGGTGCCGAAGAAGGTGAGGAACAGCAGGCGGAACATGTAGAAGGTGGTGAGCAGCGACACCACCATGGTGGCCGCATACAACGCCGGATGCTCCTGGTACGCCGCCATCAGGATGGCGTCCTTGCTGAAGAAGCCGCTGAACAGGGAATGCCCGCGATCGCCAATGTGCCGATGAGGAAGGTCCAGAACGTGATCTTCGTCACGCCCTTCAAGCCCGCCCATCTTCCGGATGTCCTGCTCGCCGCCCAAGCGCGTGGATCACGCTGCCCGCGCCGAGGAACAACAGGGCCTTGAAGAAGGCGTGCGTGGTGACGTGGAACATCGCCGCGCTGTAGGCGCCGAGGCCGAGCGCGACGAACATCAGGCCGAGCTGCGATACGGTGGAGTACGCCAGCACTTTCTTGATATCGTTCTGGAACACGCCGATGCTCGCCGTAAGCAATGCGGTGATCAGGCCGGTGTAGAGGATCACATCCTGCGTGAACGGCGCCAAGCTGAACAGCGCACTGCTGCGCACGACGAGGAAGATGCCGGCCGTGACCATCGTGGCCGCATGGATCAGTGCGCTCACCGGTGTGGGACCGGCCATGGCATCCGGCAGCCAGGTGAAGAGCGGCAGCTGTGCGCTCTTGCCGATGGCGCCGACGAACAGCAGCAGGGTGATGCCGGTGAGCACCGTCGTGGAAAGTCCACCGGCCTGTGCGAAGACCTCCATGTAGTTCAAGCGTGCCCGTTACGCTGAAGATCCAGGCCAGCGCCGAGCACGAAGCCCACATCGCCGATGCGGTTCATCACGAAGGCCTTGCGCGCGGCGTAGTTGTAAGCCGGGTTCGTGTACCAGAAGCCGATGAGCAGGTAGCTGCACAGGCCCACGCCCTCCCAACCGATGAAGGTGATCACGAAGTTCGCGCCCATCACCAGCAGCAGCATGGCGAAGGTGAAGAGGTTGAGCTGCGCGAAGAAGGTGGCCACGCGCGCGTCATCGTGCATGTAGCCGATGGAGTACAGATGGATCAACGAACCGATGCCGGTGATGATGAGCATCATCGTGAGCGAGAGCGCATCGATCTGGAACGCGAAGGGCACCTGCATGCAGCCGATGCCGATCCAGTTGAAGAGGTGTACGATATGCGTGGAGCTCTCCGCGGGATGTTCCTGATGCATGCCCACCTCGTGCAGGACGTTCACCACCTCATGCCCCAGGAAGAGCACGACGCTGCAGGCGAAGGAGAGCGCCACCATCAGGGTGGCGAGCATGCCCGCCGCTGTTGCCTTTCAACTTCCGCCGGAAGGTGGCCACCACAATGGCTCCCGCCAGCGGAAAGGCCGGCACCAGCATCGCGAGCAGGTCCGTCCTCACCATTTCAATCGGCTCAGTTGGTTGATGTCCATGCTGTCCACGTTGCGCTTCATCATCACCAGGATCGCCAGGCCCACGGTGACCTCCGCAGCCGCCACGAGCATGATGAAGAACACGAAGACCTGCCCGCCGGGATCGCTGTGGTGCGCGCTGAAGGCCGTGAGCAACAGGTTCACGCTGTTGAACATCAGCTCCAGGCACATCAGGATGATGATGGTGTTGCGGCGGAACAGCGCGCCCGCCAGCCCGATGCTGAAGAGGATCATGCTGAGCACCACGTAGTGCTCCATGGGAACGACCTGGATGGCGGTGACGATCTCCTTCATGGCATCGTCACGGTTTCGGACTTGTCCTTGCGGCCCAGCATTACCGCGCCGATGATCGCGCTCAGGAAGAGCACGCTGCTGATCTCGAAGGGCAGCAGGAACGGGCCGAAGAGGCTCTGTCCGACGCTCTTGACCAGTCCCGTGCCGGCATTGAACTCTGCTCCGGGTGCCACCTGGATGCCATGCTTGATGGCGCCGAGCACGGTGAGCAGGAAGATGCCCGCAGCCGCCACGGCAGCCACACGGCCCAACAGGCTCTTGCGCGGCTCAATGGCCTTGTTCAGGTTCAGCAACATGATCACGAAGAGGAAGAGCACCATGATGGCGCCCGTGTACACGATGATATGGACCACCGCCAGGAACTGGGCGTTCAGCAGGATGTAGTGACCGGCGATGCTGAGGAAGCAGAGGATCAAGGAGATCACGCTGTTCACCGGGCTTCGCGAGGCCACCACGCCAATGGCACAGGCGATCGAGATGAACGCGAAGATGTAGAAGAGGTACAGCATCCGCGGCGGCTCAGCGATTGTGCGAGAATTGTTTCTGCTCCTTGAACTTCAGCACCTCCGGCGTCTGGCGCTTGCTCACGTCCACGCGCAGGCTCGGGTCCAGCGGCTCCACCAGCCATTCCTTGCCGTACACGAAGGGGCGTGCGCTGGTAGTCGGTGGGCACCAAGTCGGTCCGTGAGGAAGATGGCCTCCTTGGGGCAGGCCTCCTCGCAATCGCCGCAGAAGATGCAGCGCAGCATGTTGATCTCGTAGATCGATAGCGTACTTCTCCTCGCGATACAGTTTCTCCTCGCCCTTCTTGCGTTCCGAAGCGACCATGGTGATCGCCTCCGCCGGGCAGGCCACCGCGCACAAGCCCACAGGCCGTGCATCGCTCGCGGCCCTGGTCATCGCGCTTCAACACGTGCAGACCGCGATAGATGGCCGCGCGTGGACGTTCCTCCTCGGGGTATTTCACGGTGGCCGCCTTCACCGTGAAGAAGTGCTTCAAGGTGATGAACATGCCCTTGGCGATGGCCGGCAGGTAGATGCGCTCCATGAGCGTCATCTTCTTGTTGCTCACCTGTCGCGAGCGCTGCGTCAGCGGTTGCATCGGGGCGCTCATTCCGAAGATCAGGGGCTTCAGGTGGATCCAGCCGCCGGTGAGCAGCACGTTCAGGATCGCCAGCGGGATCAGCTTCTTCCAGCCCAGGTTCATCAGCTGGTCGTACCGGAAACGCGGGAAGCGTCCAGCGGATCCACATGAAGACGAAGATGAAGAAGATGATCTTCGCGAAGAGCATCAGCGTGCCCAGCGCCGTGATCAGCAAACCGGTCTGCCCGGCCTGCTCCACGAACGGAATATCGTAGCCGCCGAAGAAGAGCGTGGCCATCACCGCGCTGCTGATGAACATGTTCACGTACTCGGCGAAGAGGTAGAAGCCCAGCTTCATGCTGCTGAACTCGGTGTGGTAGCCGCCGACCAGTTCCGTTTCACACTCGGGCAGGTCGAAGGGTGCGCGGTTGCATTCGGCGAAGGCGCAGGTGATGAAGAGCAGGAAGCCGAGGGGCTGGTGCACCACGTTCCACAGGCCATCCAGCTGGCCGGCCACGATGCCGCCCATGCTCAAGTGTTCCGGTATGCAGCACCAGCGCCACGATGCTCATGCCCATGGCCAGTTCGTAGCTGATCATCTGGCTGCTGGCGCGGATGGCACCGTACAGCGCGAACTTGTTGTTGCTGGCCCAGCCGCCTAGCATGATGCCGTACACACCGATGCTCACCATGGCGAACACGTACAGGATGCCGATCTCCGGGTTAGCGGCCTGCATGTTCATGCTCCAATCCCCGATGGTCACCGTGCCGCCCCAGGGGATCACCACGCCGGTGAGCAGCGCCGTGGTCATGGCGATGGCCGGGCCCATGAAGTAGAGCCAGCGGTTCGCCGTGGCCGGAATGAAGTCCTCCTTCATGAACATCTTGCCGCCATCGGCCAAGGGCTGAAGGATGCCAAAAGGTCCCGCGCGGTCCGGACCCACGCGGTCCTGCATGAAGGCGGCCACCTTGCGCTCACCGTACGTCTCATACGCCGCCACACCCAGGGTGACGAGCAGCAGGACGCTGAGGAAGATGACGGTGGTGAGCATCAGCGAAGGTGAATGTAGGGGGAGTCTCTACCGCAAAGGACGCGAAGGGCGCGAAGAAGCCCACGCGACCTTCTTGCTCAGTTATCAGGCACTGTCCGATCCTCATCCCTTTGCGCTCTTAGCGTCCTTTGCGGTATTCACTTCAGCGCTTGTTGAAATCGAATGGTTCAATGGACGGCGCATCCGGTGCGGCCTTGTCCAGCAGCTTCTGCTGCAGTTTGCGGTCGTAGTGGCCCTGGCTGATCACGCTGTGGCGGTCGATCTTGCGGGGGCCTTCGATGGTCCAGTCGCTGGTCTTCTTCTTCTCGAAGCGGCAGGTGTTGCAGATGAACTCCTCCACTTCGCCCCACTGGTCCTTGCGGCCGGTGACGCGCAGGATCTCCTCGCCCTTCAACCACACCACGGCCTTGCCGCTGCATTTGTCGCAGTTGCGGTGGGCGTCCATCGGATTGGTGAACCACACGCGGCTGGTGAAACGGAAGGTGCGGTCGGTGAGCGCGCCCACGGGGCACACATCGATCATGTTGCCGCTGAAATCGTTGTCGATGGCCTGGCTGATGTACGTGCTGATCTCGCTCACATCACCCCGGTTGATCACCCCGTGCACGCGACCCTCGGTGATCTGCTTGGCCACCTTCACGCAGCGGTAGCACAGGATGCAGCGCGTCATGTGCAGCTTGATCGTGTCGCCGATGTCGATGGGGTCGAAGGTGCGGCGCTCGAACTGGTAGCGGCTGCTCTCCTTGCCGTTCTCGTAGCTGAGGTCCTGTAGGTGGCACTCGCCGGCCTGGTCGCAGATGGGGCAGTCCAGCGGGTGGTTGATCAGCAGGAACTCCACCACGCCCTTGCGCGCATCGAGCAGGTCGGGGCTCAGGGTGTTCTCCACCACCATGCCGTCCATCACGTTGGTGCGGCAGCTGGCCACGGGCTTGGGCATGGGCCGCGGGTCCTTCTCGCTGCCCTTGGTCACCTTCACGATGCAGGTGCGGCAGTAGCCACCACTGGTCTTCAGCTTGCTGTAGAAGCACATCGCCGGGGGCACCACATGGCGGTCGGCGCTGTTGCGCTCGCCGATCATGCGGGCCGCCTGCAGGATCGTGGTCCCCTCGGGAACCTCGATCTCGATGTTGTCTATGGTGACCTTCGGCATGGCTTCGTGGGCGGCAAAGAAAAGCGGTGGCGGCGAATACGCGCTGATGTATCGTCGGTCTATTGCACAACCAGCCGGTTGTGGAGAACAAGTGGACAGCGTCGGTTGTTCCTGCGCCCCGCAGCCGGGCCTACAGTCACGGCGCTTTCACCCCCTTAGCAACCCGTTCATCCGGTAGCTGAGGTCCATGAACAGCACTTTTGGGTGCCCCGGATGATCACGTAGCTTTACCACATGGAAACGCTTCGCATCAAAGTGCGGGACCGTAAAACCCGCACCCTGCTTCGGAAACTGGAGCAGGAAGGCAGTATTGAGGTGGTCAGGAACACACCCCAGGAAGTGCTGGCCGATGTCATGCGGGCCATGCGTACCTCGGTCAAGGAGAAAATGACCATGGAGGAGGTCACGACGGAAGTGGAACAGGTGAGGGCCAAGCGCCATGCAGCTGCCAAGAAGGCCCAGGCTCGTCGTTGATACGAACATCTGGGTAAGCCACCTGCTCACGGGTTCGTTCCATGGGCTGGAAGCGGTGGTGCGCTCTGGGCGTGTTGTTCTGCTTGTTTCCACATCCTCAATGGATGAGTTGAAGGAGGTACTCGAGCGTCCGCGGATCAAGAAGAACTTCCACCCCGAACTTGTGAAGGCGTTCCTGATCAGCATGGCGCAGGCCGCGACGCATGTGACCGTTCGCTCCAAGGTCATGGAGTGCCGCGACCCCAAGGACAACTATCTGTTGGCATTGGCAAAGGACGGACGAGCGGACCTGCTCATTACTGGCGACAAGGACCTATTGGTGCTGGAGGCCTTCGCGGGCACAAAGATCATTTCTCCAGCGTCCTTCCTCCGAACATTCAAGGTGAACTGATACGCATTCAGTTCTCTTCGCTCGAAGCGCAGGGAAGCCTACACTCACGCCGCTTTCACCCCCTTAGCAACCCGTTCATCCGGTAGCTGAGGTCCATGAACAGCACCTTGGGGTTGGCATTGCGCTCCAGGTGGCCATGGGCCGTCTCCAGTTCCAGCCGGATGCCCTCGGCGTTGCGCGGGTTCACGAAGGGGCTGAACTTCTTCACGAACTCCAGTTCCTCGCCGTAGCTGCGCACCAATTGCGGCACCTGCTGGCCGTGTAGCACGCACTGGCGGATGAGGAACAGGGCATAGCGCATGAAGGCCTTTTGCTTCTCACGACCCATTTTGCCGAAGTATTCGCCGAACTCCACCGTGTCGGGCACCTTGTTACCGTAACAGGCCCGCAGCCAGTCGCGGAAGAACACGAAGAGCTCCTCCTCGCTCTTTTCCGCCATGGCGTAGGCGTCCAGGATGTCGCCATCGCTGCGGGCACCGATGGCGCGGGAGTCGTCCATGCTCATGTCCGGATAGCGCTCCCGCAGGCCATCCGCCACCTCTGCAGGGTTCAGCGCCGGCACCTTTACCAACTGGGTGCGGCTGAGGATGGTGGGCAGGATCTGCTCATTGGCATGCCCCACCAGCACAAAGGCCGTGTTCGGCTCGGGCTCTTCCAGCACCTTCAGCAGCTTGTTGGCCGCGTTGGGGTCCATCAGTTCGGGCAGCCACACCAACATCACCTTCCATCCGCCTTGATAGGCCTTGAGGCTCAGCTTCCGCTGCATCTCCGCCGCAATGTCCACCCCCATGCGCAACTGCTTGTTCTCGCCCTCCAGCTTCAAGCGCCATAGTTCGGCGTCCATGTTAGGTTCCTTCAGCACCGCTGCCCGCCATTCGGTGATGAACACCTCGCAGGTCTTCTGCTTCTCGCTCAGGAAGACGGGAAGATCAGGTGCAGGTCGGGGTGCGCCAGCTTGGCCACCATCAGGCAGCTCGGGCAGGTTCCACAGCTATCGGCCGCGCCAGGCTGCTGGCACAGGAGGTATTGCGCATAGCCCAAGGCCAGGGGAAGGCAGCCGCTGCCGCGCGGACCCAGGAAGAACTGCGCATGCGGCACCCGGCCCTCGCGCACGTTGCCGATGAGCTTCGCCTTCAACGGGGCCTGACCGATGACGTGGGAGAATTGCATGCACTGCAAAGCAACGAACATCCGAACATGTCCGAACTATTAGTGGGCTATGTGCTCCATTCGAATTGATTGTGATATCAAAACGCCGGATATAGTTTTGCCCTCAGAATGAACGAAGCCCGGTGGCTAGACCGGGCTTCGGGCGGAAACAACGAAAGACTATCACTAAGTGCTCAACGGCCTTTGAGGCCCGGCAGGCTAAAGTGAGGGCACCTTTCCCGTCATCTATCGTGTCTCCAGACTATCATGTGAGGCCACCTTCGGGTGGCCTTCGTGTTTCATTTCAGCAAGCATCCAATGTTTCTCCTTGCCTGGTGGAACATGTTCATAGGCTACTACTAAGGGGTTTGCTTTCTTCGATAGCGCTGAGATCTGTTACGATCACGCGGCGTTTGAATAGATCGTAGCTCAACCCCAGTTCGCGAGAGTAAAGGGCCTTGGCAATTTGCTCTGAGGTCATCGGCGAGTATGCATACCTGCCCAATGTCTCCAAAATCCACTGGCTAAGATTGCGAAGGCTGCCGCCTTGGGTGCGTTCGACAATTCTCCGAGGACCATTGGACCGACGATCTCCGCGCTCAATACCGGCAAGCAATTCCTCACAGTCCGCACGTCTTCTTTGATACGGGCTAGTACGAGACGAACTGAGCCCAGTTTTTCCCTGATCGTCGCGTCACATATGGGCCGTTCATATTCCATGTGGGTCAAAGGTCGGACGGTCGGATAAGATTGACGTCGGTCATGAACAGCAGTTAATCAACAATGCCATGTGCGTAATTGGTTGATTCCGCCATCTACTTTCGCCCCCCGTTCGCCGAAGCGCACCAGTGCCCAGCGCCCCCCATGCTGACCATGGACTCCTTCAACTTCAAAGGACGCAAAGCGCTTGTGCGCGTGGACCTCAACGTGCCGCAGGACGCCACCGGCAAGGTCACGGACGATTCACGCGCCCGGGCCATCGTGCGCACCGTGAACAAGATCCTCAGCGACGGTGGCAGCGCCATCCTCATGAGCCACCTGGGCCGCCCCAAGGGCAAGGTGAACCCCGCGATGAGCTTGAAGCCCGTGGCCGAGCACCTTGCTGGCCTGCTGGGCAAGCCCGTGATCTTCGCCACCGACTGCGTGGGCCCCGATGCGAAGGCCAAGGCCGCCGCGCTGAAACCCGGCGACGTGTTGGTGCTGGAGAACCTCCGCTTCCACCCCGAAGAAGAAGCCGGCGATGAAGGCTTCAGCAAGACGCTAAGCGAACTGGGCGATGTGTACGTGAACGACGCCTTCGGCACGGCCCATCGCGCGCATGCCAGCACCACCATCGTGGCGAAGTTCTTCCCGACCGACAAGCTCTTCGGCTACCTGATGCAGGCCGAGATCGATAGCGTGGGCAAGGTGTTGAAGAACCCGGAACGCCCGCATGACGGCGATCGTGGGCGGCAGCAAGGTGAGCAGCAAGATCGAGGTGCTCGAGAACCTCCTGAGCAGCTGCAACGAACTGATCATCGGCGGCGGCATGGCCAACACCTTCGTGAAGGCGATGGGCGGCCAGACCGGCGCTTCACTCGTGGAAGAGGACCTGCTCGATACCGCGCGCACCATCATCGAAAAGGCCAAGGCCAAGGGCGTGAAACTGCACATCCCCACGGATGCCGTGGTGGCCGATGCCTTCGCCGAGACCGCCAACACCGACCAGTGCGCCGCCGACGCCGTACCCGACGGCTGGATGGCCCTGGACATCGGACCCAAAGCATCGAAGCCTTCCGCGCGGCCATCCTGCGGCAGCAAGACCATCCTGTGGAACGGCCCCATGGGCGTGTTTGAGATGAAGCCCTTCCAACAAGGCACCATCGCCATTGCGAACGCCGTGGCCGAGGCCACGCAGAACGGCGCCTTCAGCCTCGTGGGCGGTGGCGACAGCGTGGCGGCCGTGAACCAGTTCGGCCTGGCCGACAAGATCAGCTACGTGAGCACCGGCGGTGGTGCCATGCTGGAGTACCTCGAAGGCAAGGTGCTGCCGGGGATCGCGGCGGTGCAGGGGTGAGGTGGGCGGTGGGCGATCTGTTTCGCCCGGTTGCAACGCACAGTGGTTTTGCGGGGGTGTACGGTGTGCCTGCGTCTGATCAAGTAACGACCATATGTGTAGGGCAGGAACGTCAGAATCGTAATCTCAACCGAACGACCACTGCCCGCTAGTTCCCTCGACTAAGTAGATGGTGCGTTTCCTGTTCGAGGCTCACCGTCAGCATGGTGCAGTGGTCCGCTGGTTGGGCTATCCCTCTAAATATACCCGACTCTGGGTATTGTGGCGGCGGTTCATACGGTACTGCTTTGGACCCCGTATATCCCCAGCCATGAGAACATTCATCACGCCTGCGATCTTCCTGATCAGTCTGACCGCTCTATTCGCCCAGCCACCGCGGATCTACCCTGACCTCTTTGGTGATGCCGGAAAAGGCGGGGTGGTGTTGAGGGAGAACCGAGGCCAACGGTTTGGCACAGATGGCTTGCCACAAGGAAGCATTTACTTCACCAGTGAAGGAGCCAAACCCACCCTTGATCTATGCAATGACTCAAAGATCCACTTCAGTTGGTTTGCGAGGGATACAAGCGTGGTTATTCCTGATACCTCGTACCACTTGGCGATGAGCTTTATTGGGGAGGGGGCCCAGACGGATCACTCCGCAAGCATATGAACCAGCACCAGGCCTGCCAATTACTATCTTGGTGATTTGCTGGCTGAGGATGTGTGGGCATATCATCGGGTCATTTATGAAGGGATTTATGCGCAGACCGACCTGCATGTATACCATGGCAGCGGAGGAACGCGGTTCGCATTTGCATTTGAGCCAGGGAGTCAACCTGGTGATCTTCAAATGCTCTTCACCGGACAGGATAGCATGAACATGGATGCATACGGTACGCTCAAGCTGTTCCTTTCCGAGCGGTGGCTTGGCTTGCGCGAAGGCGTGGCGTATCAAGTGGATGCGAACAATTCCGTCGTTCCTGTAACCTGGTATCCGAGCTTTCAGATCGTGACAGGAGGTGCTGTCGTGAAATTCGAGATCAGTAGCTATGACCATTCCCTACCGCTGATCATCCAGATTGCAACCCCACCGGCAATGGCGTTCGAACCGGCCGACCCACGCAATTTAGAATGGAGCACCTATGCTGGTGGCGATGAGGCCGATGAATTGTTGGCCACTGACGTGGACAACAGTGGGGATGTGTATGTGTGCGGGTATTCGGATAGCGACAACTTTCCGGTTGGTACGGGTTCTCAAGTGTATCCCGCCCAAGATCCCGCTGCGAGTGGTACCCATGATGCGGTGGTGATGAAGTTCCGCGCCAGCGACAAGCGGATCATGTGGGCCACCTACCTCGGAGGCGCTGAAGGGGTTACCAACTTCAGTGATGTAGGAATAGACCAAGCCACAGACATTGCGGTGTACCGCGGTAGCGAAGCGAGCAAGGCGTATGTGTTCGTTACGGGCAGTACAGGGTGCAATGATTTTCCGACACCAGCCAACGCAGGGACGCCTTTTGCAAATGCGATCCATACACCCTGGAACAGCCCTTCGACCATACGGCACGCCGCCTTCATTTCGGCGTTCACACAAGGGGAAGGCCATTACCATTGGGGCCACACCTTGGGTTCGCAGGTAGAGGATTGGGGCGCCGATGGCATGGCGGTGGATGTGGATGCGGACGGCCGTGTGCTCTGGGGCGGACGGCTTCTCGCAAGTCTTCTGGTACTCCTGCGACTTTCCCTATGTTACGCCTACCGGCGCATTCACCAAGGATTACGGCGGCGGCTTCCTGGTGTGGTTCGATGCAGATTATCAACCTGAGTGGGCATTACCATATGGGAGTCAGTGTACCAACTGTGGTGTGTATGATGCCAAGATCTGGTCGACCGGTCCATTGCGATTTGCCGAAGTCACGGGTACGGCCGCCACTACGAGCGGTGCCTATATCTATAGTCTGGACGTAACCGCCCCGAACAATTGGACCGGTTTCTATCAACCTCAACCGGGCGGCGGATGGAGCGACGCGTATTATGCCGAACTTGACCTGCAAAGCCACGAGAATCGATTCTGCACGTTCTGGGGGGGCAATGGCGATGATTCAGGCATCGCCTGTGAGGTGTTCGGAAAGCAAGTCTGGGTAGGTGGAGGCACTTCGAGCACAGATCTGGGCGGAGGGCACTTGCCCGGTGCAGGCGGTATACATGATGCCACTTTCGGCGGTGCCATGGATGCATGCATCTTACAGTTCGGTATTGTTGAAACCTACCCGACCCTGCAATGGGGAAGTCTTTATGGCGGGGCAGATCATGATATCATCTTGGATCTGGAGGCGTGTGATCGGCTGCCGAACCGTGCCGGATGATGAGTTGTGTTATGTATATGCCACGGGCGAAACGGCCAGTAATGCCAATATGCTGTTCAATGATAATTGGACCCTGTTCCACCAAACGGAATTGGGGGGCGGAAATGGCGACCTGCGGGATGGTTTTCTATTAGGCCTCGGTGCCGTCGACAAGGAACACTTGTGGAGTACATATATCGGCGGTGCATTAACGGATAAGGCTTGGGGTGTGGACCAGCTCGGCCACTGAGCTTTTTCTATGTGGTGCTGCGCGAGCGACCAAGCCACTTTCCCGCTGAAAGAATGGGACCTTGGTAATCCTTTGGATTGGTTCGATGGCGATCTGACCAACAATTTGGGAGGTGCTGAAGGGTGGTATGCCTTCACCAGCCAATATTACAGCCAGCCGTACGTTGGAGCAACTTGGTATCGATCCAATCACCAACATTACGCACGATGGGTTCATTGCCTCATTCGCCACACCACTAACAGTGGGTACCGAGGAAGCGAGCGAAGCTGCGGTACTCGCCATGCCTCGTTGCCTGGACCCTGAGGGCGTATGGGAGTTGCCGTTGGAGGGTAATAGCCAACTGCTGGTGCATGATGCCCTAGGTCGGCTTGTGCGCAGTGATAAAGCCCATGCGGGTCGGATACTGATCGAACTTGCGCCCAAGCCTCGGGCGTGTACCTGCTCACCGTCCTTGACCCCAGTGGGCTGCAGAACACCTACAAACTCCCCAGACCTTGAAGCATAGACTCGCACGGCCACTCTTGGTTCTCATGATCTGGAGCCTTACTGACGCCGTTGGCGCACAGAACTGGGCCACGGTCGGTGATGTGCAATTCCACTCGCCGGGCAATGTGAACGTGATCTACGGCGATAGTACGCTGGATCGGCTTTTCGCCGGTGGTACATATCGGGGCCTGATCTCAGGAAATGACACGCTAGATGCCATGGCCATTGCTACTTGGAATGGCGTGCGTTGGGACACCCTTGCGCACAATCTGGTGGAATGCAACGGGGCCAATGGTTGTCCGCCCGTATGGGAATTCATGCGTTATCAAAACCGCCTTTTCGTTAACGGTGCCTTCCCGTTCTATGACGAGAACAATGTGCTTCAGGTCGGGTTTGCGGAACTTGACGAACAGAATATGCATTGGAAAGGACTCGGTTGCGATAACGCGTTCACCAACGGCATTGCCACCATGGTACCGGTGCCGCCGCAGGATACGGCCTACCTCACCGGTTACGATGGTACGTTGTGCGGCCTGGATACCAGCAATGTGTTTGCATTCGACGGCACCACCATCACCCCCTTCGCGCCTTTTGTGGACCTGCATTCATCCGATGAGGACTACGTGGGCCTTGTCTTCAAGTTCCGTGGGCAATTGTACATGACCGGACTATTGGACGATACCGTGGCCAACTCCACCTACAGTTTCTTGCGCTACACCGGTTCGGCTTGGGAACCAGTGCCGGGCTTTACCTCCTATGCCCCCATCAAGGACATCTTGATCCACGACGACACGCTGTACATGTGCGGCTATTTTTTCGAATACCAGGGCGCGCCCGGGAACTTGGTAACCATGTACGACGGCACCACGTGGAGCGCCATGGGCGGTGGCCTCACCTACGATCAACAGGGGCAATCAACATACGGTATTGCTTACGACCTGTATTGGTGGCATGGTCGATTGTATGTGGCCGGTCAGTTCAACTATGCCAGTGGTGTGCCGGTTGAGGGTATTGCGCAATGGGATGGGCACAAATGGTGCGGTAGCGGTGCTGATTTTTCTGGCGAGGGTTCCGTCTTGATGACCATCACGTCATTCCGCGATACGCTTTACGTAGGTGGTGGCTTTTTGAGCATCGATGGTGCGCCCTTCGACAAGATCGCCCGATGGGATGGCGATGCGTTCGATGCGGTGTGCAGTCCGGCGGTGGGCCTTCCCGAACCAATAAACGGTGCGGGGTTCCATGTGTACCCTAACCCCGCAGAAGACCTGTTGAATTGGACCACCGAGCCGGGCAACATCAATGCCTTGGTGCTCGACGCTACGGGTCGTGTCGTTCGCAACGAAGGGCATGTGCAAGGCAGTTTCGCACTCCACGGACTGGCGCCCGGTTGCTACACACTGGTGTTGAGCGAAATGACCGGTGGTAGTCGCCGAATGGCCCGGTTCATCAAGCGGTAATATTCCTGCACACCCCGTCGCGGCCTCCTCCTTCACCAGACCGATCCCCAGCTTTCCCGATCCGATCCTGGTAGAACGTGATCCGAGATCACCGAGACCTCGATCACGTTCGGCGCCACCTCGATCAATAGGGGAGCGATCCCGATCTAGTTCGGAGGCAACTCGATCAAGACAGGATCTATCTCGATCAAGACGGGAATGATCTCGATCAAGATCGGCGCTTTCTCGATCCATATCGGAGCATTCTCGATCGAGACCTGAGCTATCTCGATCCTTATCGGCGGAAATTCGATCCAGATCGGAGCTCGCTCGATCAAGACGGAGCTATCTCGATCAAGATGAGCGCGACCTCGATTGAAATTGCAGCTACCTCGATCAAGATCGATCCGACCCCGATCCCTATTCCCCGGATCTCGATCGTGTTCGGCGGCATCCCGATCGGGAACGCTGGATCCCCACCCGCATACGCTCCTTTCCCCAACGCGCCGAACGCCGCGCGCACCAAGGGCTGCCGAAGGTGGGTGTGCTTTTGCCCCCCTCTACGGGGGGTGTGCGTTACACCACCCCCCCGTAGCCAACGCAGCGGCCTTTGCGTGAAAGGCCCTGTGTCGGAATTCCCCGGCACACTAAAATACCAAGTTCGATGAATATATTTTCAGTGGTCAAATTGGGTCTGACCAACCTCACCGCAAAGGCCTTGGTGGAAAAGGGCCGCAACTGTGTGGACATGCTTACGGGCAACGCATCGTTCACCCTTCCCGCTGGTTTTCTCGCCAGCATCACCACAGCGTGTGCTACGCTGGAACAAGCCAACGAAGAGGTGCTGTTCTTCGGCGGCAAGGTGAACCACCAGGCGAAGCGCGCCGCCGAACAGGCCCTGCGCTCCCTGGTGCGCGAACTGGCCGGCTACGTGCAGGCACAAAGCAATGGCGAGGAGGCCAAGATCCTCAGCGCCGGCTTTGATGTGCTGCGCAAGGGCCAGCCGGTGGATAAGTTGGGTACGCCGGAGAACCTGCGTCCCCTGCTCACCACCTTCGAAGGGGTCGTGCCCCTGCGCTGGAATGTGGTGGACTACGCCACCAACTACCAGGTGTTCGCCAACGCCGTGGACCCCGCCAAGGAGGACCAGTGGGAACTGGTGGCCTTCACCAGCAGGACGTCCTACACGGTAGAGGCCCTGAAGAGCGCCCAGTTCTACTGGTTCCGCGTGCAGGCCATCGGCCGCAAGGGCCTCAAGAGCCCCATGAGCCAGGTGGTGAAGGCCCTCGCCGCCTAAGCCGCACATCTTAGCGGGAGCGCACCCTCCCGCCCGCAGAAAGGCCCCCTTGCCCAAGGGGGCTTTTCACGTTCCATCCCCTTGGTTCAGCAAAGCGCTGTGGAAAAGCTCCGCCAACAATGCATCTCTACCGGGCTCCTTGCATACCAGTTTAGGGTGGCCATCCCGCTGTTGCTCCCGGTGGGGGTGGGCCTGATACACGTCCACGACCCATGGAGCATTGCACCCTTGCCCTATTGCACGAAGAGACCCTGTTGCGCCAGAGCATGGCACAGGTGCTGGCCGAGCGGCAGCGCTACACCGTGCTGGCCCAGGTGGCCGATCCGCCTGCCTTCAAGCGCGCCTTTGCCCTGGGCACGGCCCCCCAAGCGGTGCTCCTCAGCCTGGAGACCGCCCAGCACGATGGCTGCGCCGTGCTGCACTGGCTGGCCACGCACATGAGCGCCACGCGGGTGCTGTTGCTGGGCCGCCACCCCGAGCCCGAAGGCCTGGTGAGCAGCCTGCGCGCCGGGGCCCACGGCTTCCATTGCACCCGCGACACCATGGACCGCCTGTGTTTGGTGCTGGAGCATGTGCTGCAGGGCGCCCTGCATTTCCCCAGCTCGGTGCACCACCAGTTGCGGCAGATGCTGCCCGCCCAGGAGCACGCCCGCCCCGCGGCCACACTGCCCACACCAACGGAATGCCAATGCGAGTTCCTGCGCTGGGTAGCCGCCCCCGGCGAACTCACCTATACCGAGATCGCCCAACGCATGCGCACCAGCCGCAGCGCCATCGACAAGCTGCGCGCCCGCATCTTCAAGCGCTACCACATCCAAGGCAAAACGGGGCTCGTGCGCCTGGCCCTGCAACTGGGCTTGGCGGCATGAACGGCTGCTGAGCTCAAAGGCTGGCAGCCAGCGCAGCGACTGTGTCACCCGAGCTCGCGGCTCGAGGCTAACGCCGAGCCTGCGGCAACTGAAAAAGCTTCGAGGCTCAAAGGCTTAAAGGCCTAAGCCAGCGCAGCCACTGTGTTACCTGAGCTCGCGGCTCGAGGCCAAGGCCGCGCCTGCGGCAACTATAAAAGCTTTGAGGCTGAAAAGGCCAAAAGGCTCTGAGGCCAGCGCAGCGACTGTGGCACCTGAGCTCGAGGCACGAGGCCAACGCTGCGCCTGTATCATCCGCCGGAGCCTAAGCGTAGGCGGGCGGCAAATGAAAAAGCTTCGAGGCTCAGAGGCTAAAAGGCTCTGCAGCCAGCGCAGCCACGCATTACCTGAGCCTGTAGCTGAAGGCCAACGCCGTGCCCGCGGAAACTGAAAAAGCTTCGAGGCGAATAAGCCTAATAGGCTGTGGCCATCTGGCAAGTTACAAACCACCCAGTGACTGCTGGACCAAAGCCTAGTGAACCACGAGGCACGGACACGGGGTTTTATGGATTGGTACAGATCCTTGACAAGTCCTTTGCAAAAGCCTGCTTCGATACTCCGGGAAACACAACTTCACCATGATGACAATGGTGCCATGATAGCTGACTGCCACAGATGCATGCCTCACCCTTCACGGGTGCTTTCTTGCCACTCAAGATATCTAGGCGACGGAGCACTTCCTTCGGAGCGCACTGCCACCAATCCAAATAGAATTGCCAAATACCCGCTGGTCCATGTGCGTACTCGCCATTCACATACGTACCTGTTCGTTCCCTGTGTAAATGATTGGCTAAGAAGGGCACGGCTGACCTGTCTAACCAATCAGCCAGGTTGGCTTTGCCAGTGTACTTCAACAGTTCGCTCACCTCGGGCCCAATGCATAAACTACCGTCACCGTTAACATGCCAGTCTGGCTCCTGCCTGATTCGGCCTTGGTCTTCGAAGAGTAGCGGTAGGGCACATGGATAGTTCTGCGGGAAGATGATCGTTACCAAGAATGCACCCCAACGCTCCCCTGTTTCGTCATGAACAGTAAGCTGACCATGCAGCCTGCACAACCCATCGTGCTGATACGGCGGGCCTAGGGCAGGGTACTTACCGGTTGCAACTAGCACATCGGTCAATATGCCCCGGTCGACGTTGAAGTTTAGCGGCAATAGGGTCTTGTTTTGTTGCCAACAACGGCGGCCAAGGGTTTCACAGCTTCCTTGATGCGGGGTGGTTCCATACATATGAAACGATCTCCGAAGTGCTTGCGCCATAGAGCACACGCCTGCGGATTGAGGGCAGCCTGCATGGCCCGACCACCATCATCCACAAGGGCCCATAGCCGGGACATGAAGAAGTCGCGTTGAGCGATAGTAAAGCTCGCGAAGAGATCTTCATCCTTCGGCGTAGTTGGTCGCAAGCATACGAAACGACCCTGTAAGGTGGTATACACACGGTGAATGGTGCGGTAGAATGAATTGTCGTCATTGATGTCGGACACGAAATTCTCCGCAGCGAGGATGGTCAGGCAGACCCCGCTGGGCATGTCCTTCTTCCCTTGATTGTCGGCCCAGGCCTTCAGGTAGCGCACCACTCTACGCAGTTGGACATCCTTCTTCCGTATGTCCTCCTTCCAACTCTGGTACTCGGACCGCAAGCCTTCTTGTAGCAGGAAGTCGAGGCGGAACCCGGACCGCGCCTTGTCTTCGAACCAGACGATGAATTCCAAGGGATTGCTCAAGATCAACCATCGCTCTTGTGTGCGAGTTCAGGATGGATGTAGCTTCTGTAGTATATGGGAAGATCGATATGGTAGCCTTTCGTGTAGCGCACCCGCACACAGGTGTCCTTATCGTAGACCTCATTCGTCTGGTCTTTCACCGCATCGTAAATGGCTTGATGAAAGGCGGTCGGTTCAGGCCGCTCATGGGGAGCAAGGTCCCCTATGAAGTAGACTCCATCGTCAAGATCGAAGTCCTCATCAATAGGGTTCACGATGGTATCCATTACGAATGAGCCCTGCGCCTTGAACTCTGGCATCACTGGTATCCCGTTCGTATGGAATCGTGACGTGATCGTTTGTCTTACAGCATTACGCGATCGGCGGAGGTCTTCGCGCCGCTCATCGTTGAGCCGTATTACGGTATTGAACTTTCGGAATTCGTTATCAGTATTGGCCATTGTCTTGCTTGTTTGTCGGTTTACTAGTTCGCCTCGCGCTTCAAAACCATCTCGCCTCGCGTTTTCCTTCCGGTGAAGTAGTGACCACTTAGCTCAAGACCTCCATTGAACAGGTCAAGCGCTGCGAAACCATCGTGCGGGGACGTGGAACCCTTGGCCCGTTCCCCTTCATTCAGGTAGAGCATGCACAACTGCCAGTGATCATCCCGTTCAACCAGTTCAGCGTGGATCGATCGAGACTTGGTTACCTGAGCCGTTGCCGGATCTGTGGAGAAAAACCGGCAGTACACGCTCACGCGAGAGGCTGTCTGTGTAACAACCGCCTTGATGCGTTTGGTGGATTGAACATCCTCAAACTCATAGTCTATGCGGCCGCTGTACTTACCCGCTATGCATGGCACATGGACGAGCCAGCGAAAGACCGGAAACTTCCAAAGCCATTGGTCATAGACCTTGAGGAAGCCGCCTATCACGCTGACCACGGAGACACCCCCAACCCAGCCATGGTGCTCCCAAATATTGGTGTGTAAAAATTCTGACAACTTGCCCAAGCCAGCGGAAAGGCCCAGCACTACAAGGATGAGGGGGGCAATGCGATAGTGGTTGAGGTCGATCATACACGGGTCGTTTTCGGGGGCTTGCGGATAACGACGCGTGTTGCATATGTTTGACGCGTCTCTGCAAAGATACATCCGAATCACACGCGTGCAACGTGTTGCGTGCGTGAAATAGATGAACCGCCATGTCCAAGGAGCTGAACACTGAACTTTTGGCGACGATGATCAAGAAGAAGCGCGGCGAGCAAGGTTTGCGCGCTACAGCCGATGAGATCGGTGACATCAGCGCACCAACGCTATCCCGGGTAGAAATGGGAAACGTGCCCGATGTGGACACGTTCCTGAAGATCTGCCGGTGGCTACAGATGGATCCAGGCAAGTTCGCCGTGGAACCTGTTTATCAATCCAGGGCGGCTGCCAGTAAGGTCAGCCAGATGGACATCGTTATCACGAATCTGCGGGCCGACAAGACACTTGACAAGAAGGTTGTGAATGCCCTCGTGGAGATGATCGAGGTGGCTTACCGGTTCATGCCCGCCAAGTAAGTGGCCTTCAAGAGCAACATACTTCCCAGAGGCTTCAAAGCCGATGCCGAGCGGCACGCACTGCGGCTCAGGGAGGAGTTGCACCTGTCCAAGTTCGCACCCTTGAATGCGTTCCGCTTGGCGGAACACATGGAGGTCCTGGTAATACCGGTCTCCACGCTCACGCTTCCAGCGGAATGCCTCGGGCACCTGCAGGGCACCTCTTTGGGCAAGGCCCAATGGTTCGCCATGACCATGATCGGTCAGGACAGGATCTAGGCGGTATCATCCACAACGACAGCGTTGCGACCACAAGGCAGCAAAGTGACGTAATGCATGAGCTTGCACACATCATCTGCAAGCACGAACACGACGGCGAGGACTACAGCTTTGGCTTCCCGGTGCGTAAGTACAATGACGGTCATGAGGCACAGGCAGAGTGTCTGGGAGCAACCTTGCAATTGCCTAAGCCTGCGCTGCTCTGGCAGACGGGCGATGGGCGCACTCCCGAGGAGATCGGGGTGTACTACACTGCCAGCCCAGCCATGGTTCGGAGGCGCTTGGGGGAGTCCGGGGTGAGCTACATCCGGAAGTTCCGCCCCGCTTAGTTGAACCTTTCACAGAATCTCGTTCACATCCCATGCCCACCCTCCAATTCAAAGGCAAGAGCTTCGTGCAGAACCATCACCTCGCGGTGAAGTTCCACCAGCTTGTGGGCGACAAGAAGAAGAGCCTCACCGACAATCTGAGCCTGCACGACAACCTGATCGTTCAGGGTGACAACCTCAAAGCCCTAAAGGCCCTGCTGCCCACCTACGCCGGCAAGGTGAAGTGCATCTACATAGACCCACCTTACAACACCGGCACTGAGCATTGGGTGTACAACGACAATGTGAACAGCCCCATGATGCAGGAGTGGCTTGCTGCAAACACGCCTGTTGATAAGGACGACCTCACACGCCACGACAAATGGCTCTGCATGATGATGCCTCGCTTGAAGCTTCTCTATGAGTTGCTGGCGGAGGATGGGTTACTGCTATTCAGCATCGACGACAACGAAATTGCGGGAGCGCGCTATCTCTTGAACGAGGTATTCGGGGAACACAACTACCTCAACACCATTCATTGGAAAGCAAGGGGTACTGGAGGGCAAGTAAAGGATGGGGCAATCGCTTCGCAGTTTCAATACATCATCATACAGGCGAAGAACAAGGAGTTGAGCAAGCTCAACAAGTTGGAGAACGAGAATGCAGGGCTGGACAATTGGAGGGATTATCGAAAGTCAGGTGGACTCTGGCAGAAGAAGCATCGACTTAATCAGCACTTCCCTTTTTACTACAGTGAAGCGAACGACCTTCTATCACTTTTGAAGACTGGCAAGCCAGACGAGGTGGTCATACTGCCGAAGGCACAAAATGGCGTGGAAGGTTATTGGGAGAATAACCCAACCACGGCTAAGGTCCGACTTCTTGCCAAAGAGCTCAAGGCTAAGCGCGACAAGAAAGGAGGCTGGAAGTGATCCAGTATGAAGTCGGCCAGGATGACGTGAACATGGGCAACTACATAGACCTGCCATCGACCAGAGCGATGAGCGAGATGAAAGATCTCGAAGTAGGTTTTGAAACTCCGAAGCCCGTGGAGTTGATTGAACACGTGTTGGCACTCGCCTCCGGAACCAACGATATCATACTCGATTCGTTTGCGGGAAGCGGCACCACCGCGCATGCCGTGCTCAACCTGAATAAAGCCGGGAGCAACCGCCGCTTCATTCTGGTCGAGATGGAGGACTATGCCGATAGCATCACTGCCGCGCGCGTTCGCAGTGTCATTAAAGGCGTGCCGAAAAGCACAAACTTCCAAGAGGGCACGGGCGGCACCTTCAGCTACTTCAAGTTGGGGCCGCCCATCGAAATGGAGCAGATCCTGCACGGCAAGAACATGCCGAGCTACGAGGACCTGGCGCGCTACGTGTTCTTCACCGCGACCGGCGAAGAGTTTAACGCGGACGATATAGAAAGGAAGAAAGGCTTCATCGGCACGAGCAAAGAGTACCCCGGCGGTGTGTTCCTCTACTATGAGCCGGACATGAAGTACCTGATGAACACAGCGCTAACGCTGGACATGGCCAAGGCCCTTGGCCCGCACAAGAACAAGAAGCGCCTCGTGTTCGCCCCGCAGAAATATCTGGACCAAGACTACTTGGACCTGCACCGCATTGACTTCCACCAGTTGCCGTTCGAGATCTATCGCTTCAAGGACTGATGGCCACAGGTTCAACTGCACAAGCCGCCAAAGGTCCGATGCCCTCCGCATTGGCTGCTTCGCCCATACCGGAGAATGTCTACTTCGCGGCCCTTGAACATGGCACAACGTGCATGGACGGCATCTCTTACAACGAAATGGTCCAGTACCTCAAGGACACGCGCAAAGGATGGCATGAGCGCCTGGCAGAGTCATTCAGCTTCTGGTTCTTCCTTAACTTCTATCACCACCATGCCACCCTTGCGGCCAACCGAAGGCTGCATGCCTCGGGCGGAACGGCACATATGGAGGTGAAGGAATATCTCGAGCAACCGGCCGTACTTATGGGGGACGCGTACATGCGTTATGTGGACATCCTTGAACTGCGTGAAGCACGACGGGCCTCGCAGATCGCGGAAACACATGCCAAGGCTTCGATCGAGAACTCGATAGAAGCGAGCAAGTCCGCCAAGACGGCATTTCGCTTGGCCTTGGTGAGCTTCATCGTCTCCATAATCTTGTCAGTTGTCCAGATTCGTTACCTCAACCGACGATAGTTCAGTCAGGCTTCAAGAGATACAGAGCTCCGTACGATTAGGATTTGAGGCTAATTCAAGTCACTCAGATCAATTGCGGGAAGCCGTAAAGGAGGTGCATGTGGTGCTGGACACCATTTCAGAGCGGAGCAGGGCTGTTACAAATCAGACACCAGCACGAAAGGAGAAAGTGGTGTCAACCAACAACTAAGTCCATGCAACCCAAGGACTACCAGCTGAAGTGCATCGAACAGGTGCGCCGTTACTTGGAAGCATTGAGCGCCAAGAAGGTGAACTATGACAAGGTGCGCGCGATAGACCCGAGCATGGCGGGCGACTTCGCGCAAGCGATATGGACGGACGTTACCGGCCGCATGAACTATGCGCCGAAGAAGAACGGCCTTAGCGAACCGCTGCCGAACTTCTGCTTGAAGGTACCTACAGGCGGTGGCAAGACCTTCCTCGCCTGCCACACCATCGACCAGATCAACCAGCACTACCTAAAGCGCAAGACCGGCTTCGTGCTTTGGATCGTACCCACCACGCAATCTACCGGCAAACGCTGTTGAGTCTGAAGGACCGCGCACACAGCTACCGCCAGTGCTGGACCTGAGCAGCGGCGGCCGTACGCAGATATTGGAGAAGGGCGACCACTTCACTCCGCAGGATGTGCAAGAGAAGTTGTGCGTAATGCTTCTGATGTTGCCCAGCGCCAACCGCGTGCTGAAGGAAACGCTGAAGATCTTCCAGGATGCGGGCGGCTTCGAAGCCTTCTTCCCCAATGAGGACGACCTGAAGGCCAACGAGGAATTGCTCAAGCGCTTCCCGAACCTCGATGCCTTCGGCAAGCCGGGGCAGGCGTTCGGTAGGCAGGTGAAGACAAGTCTCGGGAACACCTTGCGCGTGCTGCAACCCATAGTCATCCTCGACGAAGGGCAAACGGCTTACAGCGAAGGCGCGCAGAACACCATCAATGGTTTCAATCCGTGCATGGTGGTGGAGTTGAGCGCCACACCGCCACCGGCAGCCAATAAGTTGGTGGAGATCACCGGCATGGAGCTGAACCGGGAGCAGATGATCAAGCTGGACATCCACGTGACCAATAAGACCAGTGCGAACTGGAAGGACACGTTGATGAACAGCGTGCGCAAGCAACAGGAACTGGAAGGCCACGCCCGCGCCTACGAAGCGAACAGCGGTGTGTACATCCGGCCCATCGTGTTGGTGCAGGTGGAGCGCACCGGCAAGGACCAGCGCGGCGGTGGCTTCATCCACGCCGAGGATGCCAAGGAATACCTGTTGGAAGAATGCGGCATCCCGCTGGAGCATGTGGCCATCAAGAGCAGCGAGAAGGACGACATCGAGGGCATGGACCTCTACGCCCGCGATGTTGAGGTGCGCTACATCATTACCAAGCGAGCCTTGCAGGAGGGTTGGGACTGCTCCTTCGCCTACGTCCTCACCATCCTTACCAACCCTGAGCAGCAAGAATGCACTAACGCAGTTAGTGGGCCGTATCCTGCGCCAACCCAATGCGCGCAAGACGAAGGTGAAGGCGCTGGACGAGTGCTACGTGTACTGCTCCAACTGAACGCAGGCGGCTTGATGAACGCCATCCGTGCCGGTCTGCAAGGCGAAGGTCTCGGCGATATCGCGGGTCGTGTGGCCGTGACGCCGACGACAAGGTGAGCGAGGCACAGAGGAATACGGTTACCACAAGGAGTTCAAGAAGTTCGAAGGCATGTCTACCTGCCGCACTTCATCATTCAGGAAGGCGGCACATGGCGCGAACTTCGCTACGAAATGGACCTCGCCATCCGCATCGACTGGAGCACGGCGGACGTGAGCGTCATCACCGCCAATTGCAGTTGGAAGCGCTGGAGAGCAAGGACGAGCACACGGCCTTCGAGCTGAGCAGCGACCCGGCGCAAATGGTGGAGAAGAACCAGAGTGAACGCGTCGAAGGCGGCGGCCTCACCGTGGACCTGCTCTTCATTACCGCGCCACATCCTGGACGTGGTGCCCAACCCGTGGGTAGCCTACAAGGTGGCCGCGAAGCCATCGACCGGCTTGCGCAAGCACAACCCAGAACCGCTGATCGCCGCCAACCTCGTATACATCGTGGAGGAACTGGTGAAGGTCCTACAGGAACAGAAAGACACGCAGGCCGAGAAGGTCTTCAAGCAGCTGATCGCCGAGAAGAAGGTCTGCTTCTTCCTCCAGAAAGGCACCGCTTCGAAGTGCCGAAGAGCGTTCGCGTTACCAAGAGCAATGTCGCTCTTCGAACACGACACCAAGGGCGAAGCGCCTGCACGAAGAGACTTATTCGATAAAGTCGACAAGGACGACATGAACACGCTGGAGGAAAGTGTTGCTCTATGCCTGACGAACAGGACAAGCTCCTGTGGTGGTACCGCAATATCGTACACGCCGGATACTTCGTGCAGGGCTGGCAGAAGAACAAGATCTACCCGGACTTTGTCGCTGCGAAGAAGGACGCAAAAGACCCCACCGACTACAGCAACGTGACCCGTCCTGGAAACCAAGGGCCTGCACCTGAAGAACGAGGACACCAAGTACAAGCAGAACATCTTCGAGATCTGCGACGCCTTCGGCAAGCAAACCCCTTGGGACGAACTGGAACTGGAGTTCAGCCAGAAGGAGGTCGCCTTCCAAGTGGTCTTCGAGGACGAGTGGAAGCAGCGGGTGCTGGAGGAGTTCCGGTGAACTGTGGACATGGGGGCAACCCGAGCAGAGCTTCCAACGTCAACGGAGTAGCCCGATGGCGCAATGGATAGCGCTTCGGATTTATAATCCGATGGTTGTGGGTTCGAATCCCACTCGGGGAGAGGTTGGTTCGCCACCTCTCCCCGAGTTTTTTTAGGATTTACCCATCCAGCGGTCCACTAGTAAGACCGCCATTGCGAGTGCAGCATCCTGGTACCCCTTGGCGTAAAGCAAGGTGACCACCATTGCAAGCAGGTACCTCTTCGAGTTCTTCAGTTGGCGACTTCCATGTTTTATGTACATGGAAGGTTACAATGAACTTTCGCCCCCCAAATAAAGTTTGGCATGCTCGGTCCTGGGCTTCCTCATGCCTGCCACAAGTATTCTCACTTCTCCACCTCCACCTTCTCCACCTCCTCCTTCACCTGATCGTTCGCCTGCTTCACCCACGTCGTATCGCCCAGAGCGGGTAGGATGATGGGTGCGAAGGCCCGCAGGGGCGCGAAGAACTTCGGCATCAAGGCGAAGCAGCGCATTGGAGAACTGGCCGGGCTTGGAGTTCAAGGGCTTTCTGGCCGAGCTGAAGAAGGCCAAGGTGTCCCTCACCCTGGCCGAAGAGGCCGAGTGGCTCACCTACTTCACCGCCGAGAAGGCCAAGGCCCAAGCGCTGCAATCACAGATCGCGAAGCGGACGCGGCCATCGATGCGCTGGTGTACCAGCTGTATGGGTTGACGGAGGAGGAGATCAAGGTTGTGGAGGGGAAATAGTTGTCATTGTTAATACCGTAAGTGAGATGAGTAGAACGATGTTGGTTCTTGTTGCGAGCGAAGATGTCCAAGCAGACGAAGTGCATAATATCACGAGCCAGGTTAAGCTATATGGAATTGAGCACCGTCGCTTCGATGTTCATTCTGCGAAGGAACTATACCTCGCCTTGAACCACGGTGGGCAGTATGATTACATCTACTTAGCCACGCACGGTTGCGATATGGAGTTCGGCAATATCTCCGGTACGCTTTCCGTGACATGGCTCCAGTTCGCAGCGATGGTCTGTAGCAGCGGATGCAATAATCAGGACGCGATATTCTTGCATTCTTGCTGCAGAGGGGGACTGAGTCAGGTTGCTTGGCAGATGTTTAATTGTTGTAACAAGATCGCGTACGTATGTGGGCCGCGAAATGACATAAGGCCGGTTGATTTGGTCACCGCGTTTAATCTATTCCTGTACAACGTTGAGGTTAGAAGAATTGACCCCGTTGTTGCAGCAGACAAGGTGCTCAGTGCTATTGACACAAGGCTTGTATGCTACGATCGTATGGATGTTGAGGGAGATTTGGCCTATGTTAACCATTGCGAGCTCTCGCATGCGGCTGTGATGAAGGCTTTTTCCGATGTGGATGAGTTCGCCAAATGATGCAGTTAGGTGAATATGTGGGATGAAACGAATGCTATTGGAGAGTGAATGATCTCATATTTCCCCTTCCGCAGGGTCTTCGCTTCGAGACCCTGCGCTCCACCATCGCCGATGCGTTCAACACCTACCGCTTCGCGGACCATAAGGAGAAGGTGTTAGACTTGTTGAGGCGAGTGACGACGGTGAGCGTGGGGTCGATGGAGGTGGTGCGAGGGATGGAAAGGGCGTTAAAGACCTGAGATGTCTACCTTCAAACCGTGGCAACCCCCACTCTTGATAAGATCTGGCTCTACCGCATGTGCCACATTGCGAACTTGCCTGATGTGCTGGCAAGAGGCCTGTTCTCCTGTCGGCATCCGCAATTCAAACCTCCCTTGGCGCGTATAGGTGACATAGCCTTAGCCGAGTTCAGGGACAGCTACCAATTGAAACCACCAGCAGAGGGAGCGATCGGTGAATACGTGGCGTTCTATTTAGGGGCACATAGCCCCATGCTGCATCGGATCAGGACCGGTTGGAATGTGCCACAAGCACATCCTCAACGAGACGTGGTTTATATCCTTGTAAGGTGCCTTGACGTCATTAGCGCAGACTTTCGTTATGTTGTGACCGATGGGCAGGCTAACCAAGCGGTGACCAAGCACTACGTCGATGTGAAAGGACTAGAGCTGGTTGATTGGAATTCGGTACATGCCTTGGATTGGAGGAATTCGGAACAGGACCGTGATCGGATGCGAAAGAAACAAGCTGAGTTTCTGATCCATGACGAGCGTCCCCCGCGACATGATCGCCGCCATAGGTGTATATGACGATGCGCGGAAGATGGAGGTGGAAGAGCTCTTGGCGGCGGAGGGGCTTACCATCCCGGTGAAGGTTGATCTGCAACGTAAATTGTACTACCCATGATCGAATACACCACGGGCAACTTGCTGGATGCAGACACCCAGGCACTCGTGAACACGGTGAACACCGTGGGCGTCATGGGCAAGGGCATAGCCTTGCAGTTCAAACATGCCTTCCCTGAGAATTACAAGCGCTATGTGGAAGTGTGCAAACGGGGTGAACTCGCACCCGGAAAGTTGCTCGTTTCCCATGAGCATACCACGCACGGCGACCGCGTCATCATCAACTTCCCCACCAAAACGGAGTACTACCGGAAATCGAGCTATGGGTACATCGAAGCCGGGTTGAAAGCCTTGGTACAGGTGATCACTGACGAGCGTATCACAAGCATTGCGTTGCCTCCATTGGGGTGCGGACATGGAGGTTTGCGTTGGGACAAGGTGAAGCCCATGATCGAAGCTCATCTGGGTGCGGTGCCTGTCCGTGTGGTGGTATACGAGCCGTCAGAGGCCGTGAAGGAAGTGTTGCGCAAGGAGTTGGTGAAGGACAGCCATCTAACGCCAGCGCGGGCCATGGTCATGTACGCCATGTACGATTACGAACGCATGGGTGAACCGACCAGCCTCTTTGTCGCGAACAAACTTTCCTTCTTCTTGCAACTGATGGGTGAGCCGTTACGCCTGAATTTCGTACCTCACCACTATGGACCATATGCGCCACAGGTAGCGCATGTGTTGTATGCGCTCAATGGCAAGTATTTGAGCGGCATGGAACAGAAGGATGCGAAGCCCTTCGAACCGCTCATGCTCAACTATGCCCGGCAGCAAGAGGTGGCGGATTGAATCGCTCGTGAACTCAAGCCCGCACAGCGCCAACGATTGGATCGGTTGATCGATCTGATGGCCGATTTCCGTTCGGCGTATGCCTTGGAACTACTTTCATCCGTCGCATTCCTGCATACACAAGATCCTACCTTGAGCGTACAAGGGCTGATGGCGCGCATGTGCGATCGGAGCCAACGCAAGGAAGCTATGGCCGATGAGCGCAATGTGAGCCTTGCGCTGGACCACATACTGGCTTACGGCAATACCTTGGAGATCGCGTAGTAGTCGCCGTCCATCGCAACCCGCCATCAAACTCGGGAACCGCAGTGCCCTGGAATGGGTGCTGGACCAGTCTGGAGAAGAAGCCTAGCGACCCCAACCATCGCAGAGAAGTTCAACACCTACCGCTTCGCGGACTACAATGGACACTGAGGCTTGGATAGGAGCGGTCCGGGGTCGCCACAGCGGTTGGCGTTCTATTCGCCGGCGTACAGTTAATGCTTGCCAAACGGCAGGCGAGAACAGGGCTTGCGGATGAGGGGACGTTGTTCGAGAAGGAATGATGGCACTGCCACTATACACGCAGACGGGCCTACTCCCGGAAGGCATACACGCTACCGACATGCAAGGGCTTCATGCGCGCTGCGTGGCACCCTACACAACGAGCAACCGCGAAACACTGTGGCAGGGATTGGGTCGCTACCAGCAAGAGCTATTGAAGCTGGGTATCCATGCCACACAATGGGTGAACGGCTCGTTCGTGGATGCCACGCGCACGGATCCAGGGGACATCGATGTTGTGAACTTCTGCACCGAGAAGGTGCTGCACCATGTGCCGGAGAACGACATGCAACGGGTGGTAGACCTGCTGGCCGGTGATTTGGCCACTGTGCCGGTGTTCGGCTGCCAAACGAACTGGTAGTGGTGTATGCGCCCAGCCATGCGTTGGCGGCCAATGTGCTGGCCTGGCAGGAGAAGTGGTACGCCCTGTTCTCCAATGCCCGCGACTACAGCGACCCGGACAGACCTTTGGCCCCATTCCGCGGGCGCAAGGGCTTTGCCGAATTGATCGTGGGTGATCCTGACTTTTGTCCGCATCTCCGCCATGAATTCTGACAAGCCGAAATACCATCGCCCTACTTCGGAAGTGGAGGACCAATTGGCGACCGTGAAGTCGTTGATGGTTTCGGAACCGGCTGCCGAGTATGGCAAGGGTGCTTGGTTCCAAGCACGCGCTGATGCGAACCATGTAAAGAGCCTGAACAGGAACTGGAAGAGAGCATCACCGCTGAGTTGCGCAACGCCGACTTAACGCTGGCCTTGGACGGAGCTCCTGTGCGCGGGCATCGCGTGAAGGGGGAGTTCCTGAGCGCGATAATCGCCAAGGCACAAGGCCTCGTGAACGCGCTGGCAGCGGCCATGGAACGGCCCGATGTGCGCAACACCTCACCGGACGCCAAGGAAGAGAACTGCTTGTACATCGGTCCTTCCTTCGCTTCGTCGTATGGTCTGCGTTTCAGCCTGCTGAAGTCCGATGAATTAGGTCGCATTCCCATCAGCAACCAGGAGGAAGTGCTGAAAGCCTTTACCACGTTAATGGACCCCAACAGCCCCGCCGACCAAGTGGAGGCATTGTTGAAGAAGCATGCTCGTGTGCGGAGCAATTACCGCGACATGGTGGATACCATCGCCAGTAGCGGGGCGCGCATCACGGCGCGCACACATGCGTTACGCCATGGTGTGCGCATGAGCACCGAGCAAGCGTATGAGCGGGCGAATAAATTGAAGGGCGCAGCGGGCGATGCCACCCCACTGCCGCCGTTGAAGGGTTTACTGGTGGGCGGCGACATCGAGACGCGCAGCTTCCATTTCAAGGTGGGCAAGCAGGACTACAAAGGCACCTTGTCCGATGAAGCGGTAATTGCGTTCCATAAGTTCCGTTTCGGGGCCAAGGTGACCGCTTACTTGAGTGCCAAAGCCAAAGTGGTGCCAGACGGTACTGAGGCGGGCAAACCAGAATACACCTTATTGAAGGTAACGGCGGCACGGGGACCCCGCAAAGCGAAGCAAACCGGCTGAAGGTCGGGTTGTGTGACCTGGTATGCCAACGGGCAACCCCATACCACCCCTGCCCCTTGGCCTCATAGCAACGGTCGCCACCCAGGTCAATGGCACGCGATGCCTCACTTCTCCACCTCCACCTTCTCCACTTCCTCCTTCACCTGATCGATCGCCTGCTTCACCCACTTGGTTTCGCCCAGGGCGGGCAGGGTGATGGGCGCGAAGGCCGCAAGGGCACGAAGAACAACGGCATCACGGCGAAGCGCTCCTGCGGCGAAAGAACCTGACCTTCGCCAGCCCGGAGGCCAGGCAACCAACCCGGACGGGGACGACCATCCTCTCGGTGGCCTTTAACGGATACCGCCCACCATCCTCACCGAACGATGCCTTCTTGCGGGGCATTGTTCGTCAACGGTGTTCTGAAGGACATTTACCACTCCGCCTTCGCCAACAGGCTTCGGCGCACAACCCATGGAGATCGCCATCGCGCTCATACAATTCGACATCGCCTTGTTCGAGCCCCTCAAGAACCTGGAACGCATGGACCAGTTCGTGCGCCAAGCCAAGAAGCAAGGTGCCGACCTGGTCGTGTTCCGGAAGATGCCGTGTGCGGTCCGTTGCAAGGGCAGCTCGACTTCGTGGCCTACGCCCCGGAATACCTCGCCCACTTTCAAGCGCTCGCGGCGAAGCACGTCATTCGACATCGTGCCCGGCACATGGACCATTGCCGAGAACGGGCTGTTGTACAACCAGGCCCACTACGTCAACGCGGATGGTTCGCTGGCCGGTACCTATCGCAAGATTAAACCTGTGGGAAACGGAGAAGCTCCACATCACGCCCGGCACGCTCGCTTCGGTATTTCCGACACGCTTCGGCCTCGTGGGGCTCATCATCTGCTGGGATATCTCCTTCCCCGCCATGTTCGCGGAGATGGTCGCGCAAGGAGTGGAACTGGTGGTTTCGCCCGCCTACTGGTCATTCACCAGACCGAGTGACGACGTGCAGGAGGTGGTGGATGATGACATCCTCCTCGTGGATTCGCTCTGCACCACGGGCGCTTTCAAGAACAACATCCTCTTCGCCTACTGCAACGCTGCCGAGCGGGTTGTCCACCCCGGCTGGCGAGACGGTGCGCTCCGGCCGAATTCACAGATAACGCATCCACTGAACAAGGTGGTGGTGAAGGCCGAGGGAAATGCGGAAGAAGTGCTCTTCGCGCGACTGGTCCTGGAGCGTGCGCAAGCGCCCCTCCCGCGCTGTAGCTTACTCCTTTAGGAACCTCCCCGCCGCGGCCGTACGCCGTGCGCATGCGCAAGGTGAGCGGGTACACCGCGTTGGTGGGCGGCACGCCCGGTTGAACGGCCGGTCACTCCGCTGCATCATACACCATGCCCTGCAGCTGGAAGCGCCGTAGGCTGTGAGCGACCAACTCCCACCCGCCCGAAGGCGAGTGGGAGCAACAGGCATCGTCACATCAGACCGATCGGAACCGAACGGGAGCGCCGATGCCCGTCTGTTGGTCAGGCCACCACTCCTGCCAACGTGCTGATCTTGATGAAACGCTCGCCCTTGGTCATGGAGATACCACAGCGCTTCGGTGCATTGGTGTCGTAGGTGTTGCCGCAGGTCGGGCACACATAGTACACCGTGGGCAACTGTGCAACGGTGTTCCCTTGCAAGGCGGCAAGGGCCTTCTCGTAGAACACCTTGTGCCTCTGTTCGGTCTTGTAGGCATAGTTCAAACTCATGAGCGCCATTTTGTCTCCGACGGAGTTGGCAACGGCCATGAACGCGGGGTACATGGTGTTCTGCTCGTAGGTCTCGCCCGTGATTGCGTCCTGAAGGTTCTCCTTCGTGGTCTTCACGGTGAACTCGGGGGTGATCGTTGGAATGGGGGTGACCCTCTTCAAGTACACTTTGGTGGTTCGCCGCATGGATCCCTTCGGAACGGGACGCCGCCGCGAACAAGATGGCGACGGCATGGTAGCCTTCCGCTTCGGCCTTCTTGGCGTACGCGGCGTACTTGGCGGTCGCGGTGGTTTCGCCTTTGAAGGCATCCAGCATGTTCTGCGTGTTCTTCGCGGAATTCACCTGCGCAACGGTTCCTATGGCTTCGCCGGTGGTTGGGGCGCTCCCGGTCGCCTTCATCTCGTCGGCATCCTTTTCTTCTGTTACGGCCACACCTTCAGCGGGCGTGTTCGCTGCCGCTCGGTGGCGGCTTGTGCCATCGGTTCCTGCATGTTGCCGGAAGTGCTGGTGGTTCCACAGGAGACCAGGAACAGGGTTCCGAGGCCGACCGTGAGGGAGATGATGTGCTTGATCATGGTGTTGTCGTTGTTGATGGGCCAAATGTTCCCCAGGTGGTCTTCAGGCCACCTGCGCATCACCTTAGGATCGGCTTAATTCTTCAGGCCGGGAACCGCACACTGAAGCGCGTGCCTTTGCCCGCCTCGCTCGTGGCGCTCACCACCAGCCCTTGCAGGTCCGCGAGCTTCTTCACGATGGAAAGACCCAAGCCTTGGCCGTTGACCTTCGCACTGCGCGACTGGTCCGCCCGGTAGAAGCGCTCGAAGATGTGGGGCAGGTGCTCGGCAGGGATGCCCTCACCGTCATCGGCGATGGAAAGGCTCCGTGAGGTCGGGTCCCAAGCAAGGGTGATGCAGCCGTTCGTGCGGCCATACTTGATGGCGTTGCCGATCAGATTGTCGAGCATCACCTCCAAGAGCGCTGGGTCGGCCAACGCGGTGGTATCGGTCGGAACCACATTCAGCCATTGCACACCCTTTTCATGCATCGTGCCCGCGCGCTTCATGCGCACCGCTTCAGCCACAGCATGCGGTCGCACAGGCCGCAGGTCCACCATGGCATGGCCCGCATCCAACCGCGCCAGTTCCAGCAGGCGGTCCAACAAACCATCGAGTCGGTCCACGGTGCCGATCACCTCTTTGATTCGGCTCTCGTAGTGTTCGGGCGTGCGCGCCTGCCGGATCAATACTTCCAAGGTGCCGCGCATGCCGGCCAATGGCGTGCGCAACTCGTGCGAGGCATCAGCGGTGAACTGCTTCTGTTGGCGGAAGCGCGCTTCCATGCGGTCCAGCGATCCGTTGATGGTGGTGGCCAACTGGTGGAACTCGTTCCGCTGCGCGGGAAGCGGAAGGCGATCACTGATGTTCGCACTGTTCATCGCCGATGCGGCGGTGATCATCTCATGCACCGGTGCCATCGAGCGGCGCGTGGCGAACGAACCGGCCGTATACAGGATGAGCAGTACCAACGGGAACATGAGCAGCAGCGTGAGCAGCAGGTTGTGCAGCACCGCGATCGACTCCTCCTGGCTCACACCGATGGTGAGGTAGCCGAGCACAGCGCCCGTGTTGTTGCGCACCGTGAACTGTCCCTGGCGAAGATGCTGGTCCTCCAGTTCGGTATTGAAGAAGCGCTCATCCTGCTCCGTGTGTTCGAAGAGGAATTGATCGTCGCGGAGGTTCGCCGATCGGAAGATGGACACGCCACGCGCATCCACCAGCTGGATGAAGGTCGGGTTCACCTCCACTTGCGCGTGTTCCGCCTCCTCCCACTCGGGCATGCGGTTGATGATGATGGCGCTGTCGTTCTGGTCCAGGTTGTTCATCACCTCCTCCCGCTCCAGGCGTATGTCGGTATCAAGATGGTCGTATGCCGACAGGTGCACCACGGCGTAGACGCAGGTGAATACGATCGCGATGGTGATGGCCGCCGCTGCCGTGTTGAAGCGCGCGATGCGGTCCTGTATCCGCGCGCTCATGCCGCGTTGATGATGTAGCCCACGCCGCGCACCGTTTGCACGAAGGATACCGCACCGGGAAGGTCCAACTTCTTGCGCAGGGCGTTGATGTAGACGTCGATCACCGAGCTGTCCTTGTCGAAGTGAACGTCCCACACCTTCTCCATGATGCGCGCGCGGCGGCACACCTTGCCTTTGTTGCGCAGCAGGTATTCGAGCAGGCCGAATTCCCGCTGCGTGAGTTCGATGGGCTGACCGTCGCGCGTTACCCGGTGCGCGGACAGGTCGAGGGTGATGGCGCCGTGGGTGAAGGTGCTCTGCGGCCATCGCTACCCCTGCATCAGCACGCGGATCCGGGCCAGTAGTTCCTCGAAAGCGAAAGGCTTGCGGATGTAGTCGTTCGCACCGGCCTCCAAGCCGAACACGGCATCGTCCACCGTGTCTTTGGCGGTGAGGAAGATCACCGGCACCGTCGCGTCCTCCTTGCGGATGGCACGGCAGATCTCGATGCCGCTCATGCCGGGCAACATCCAGTCGAGCAGGATCACATCGTACTCGGCCAGGTTGTCCAGCGCCATTGCCACCCCTGTTTGCCGTTCTCCGCCACATCCACGGCGAAACCCTCCTCCGCCAGACCTTCACGGATGAAGCCGGCGATGGTGGGTTCGTCCTCGACAAGCAGGATGCGCATGCGTGCGAAGGTCGCGTTCAATCGTCAACCCCCACTTGTCCACCGACCACGGGCGGGATCTCGATACCGAGTTCAACCCCGGCGCCATGCTGGTACACAAGCTGGCCACCGAGATAACCCGTGCGGCTGATGCCTGCCACCACGCCAGCGAACAGCACGGTGCCGATCACCACGGTCCAAGCGCGGGTGTACTTCAATAAGGCCAATGCGAGGAAGAACGCACCCGTTGCTACCGTGAGCCACAGGGTGAAGGTGGCCGCGTCCTCGTGCGCCTCCATCGGCGCTTCCAAGGGGCCATCCTCGATGCCTTCGCCGGCTTGGTCACCGGAGAGGTACGTAGCGACGGTCCCTAGGTGCCAATGACCAACAGGTAGAGCGCCGCCTTCCGGAAGAAGGTCTGCGCGCTGAACAAGCCGCTGAGGTGGAAGAGGAACCCGACCAGCAGCAAGGCGATCGGGAAGTGGACGAGCATGGCGTGCAAATGCGTTGCGGAGATCATGTGCGTTGGATTTTCGAAGGCGAAGGTCGCAACCCGCCACCTTCGGGACTTCCGCCGGAAACGAAGCCACCGCTTAGGGGTCGGGGAGGTGTTCCATGGTTGCCGGTGCGAACACCAAGTCTGTCCCTATCCCCATCCCGCGCTCTAATGGCACGCGCGGCCCGGGCTTCTGCCGGCCGTTCAACGGATGCTTCCCCTTCCGCAGGGTCTTCGCTTCGAGACCCTGCGCTCCACCATCGCCGAGAAGTTCAACACCTACCGCTTCGCGGACTACAAGGAGAAGGTGATAGACTTGCTGAAGCGGGTGCCGACGGTGAGTGGGGGGACGATGTAGGTGGTGAGGGGATGGAGAAAGCCAAGCGCTGCAACGCTGAGCGGTGTTAGCGCAAGGCTACGATCGCGATCTTCATATACGGGTAGTACGGCAGGGTGGCCAGCTTGGCCTCCGCGTCCTGGGCATCTTCCGCTTTCAGCAGCAGGTAGATCCCCGCCACGTCCTGCTTGATGTACGAGGCCAGCAAGGTGCCCTGCGCCTCCCATTCCTTGATGATCGCCTGCTCCGCAGGAAGCAGTCTCATCCGGGTCTCGTTGTCCATCCCGTGGAGCAGGATGTCGATCATGAAGGTTGGCATGCAGGTGGGTCCCGGCGCAAGGGCCAGTCGTCAAATCTATCCAAGGCCGGCCACAGCTATGCGGAATTGCAGGCGTTGAAGAAGGAGTTGGGGGTCGATGCGTTCCATTGAATTCAACCTTCCATTGATGCGCGTGAAAGCTGGGCACACCCAACTCACTTCTCCACCTCCGCCTTCTCCACTTCCTCGTTCACCTGATCGATCGCCTACTTTTCCGGTTGCCATATACTTCATCACACCCTTGATGTTTACGTTGCTCGAGGGAAATAGCGCAACCATGAGGTGGTTCTTCTCGATGATCTTTTCCTGGGCAACATGTTGTGCTTGCTTCGGCCAGGCTCGTGCCGATACCATCGTTGTTCAACAAGGCTCCATGACCGCGTTCATGTTGAACGGCAAGCAACTTCGACCGAAGGAAATGGTTGCATTAATGCAGCCTTATCCACTTGCGCAAGGAGAGATGCGGAATGCTATATCCCAAAATACGGTCGGTCAGGTCTTCGCATTTGCCGGTGGCTTTGTGGCAGGCTGGTTCATCGGCAGGGCACTTACTCAACGACCTTATCGATGGCCTGTTGCGGCATTGGGGGCTGGGCTGTTAGGGATATCGGTACCCTTCCACAAAGCTTCTGTCAGGAACGCCAAGCGGGCTGTTCGGATGTACAACTACAGCGTTCAGACCAGCAAGTGATCGAGCGCCCGAATTGTACTCGTAAGGGAGTTTGTCTATGGACTCGCTTTCGGGTCACTTCTCCACCTCCGCCTTCTCCACTTCCTCCTTCACCTGATCGATAGCCTGCTTCACCCACTTGGTTTCGCCCAGGGCGGGCACGATGATGGGCGCGAAGGCCCGCAGGGGCGCGAAGAACATGGACTGGTTCTGTGTGCCCAGTGAAGGCGCCCAGCGGCTCTCGTGCTTCGCGAAGGCGATGTTCAGCAGCACGCTGATCACAAAGGCCTTGCGGAACACGGCCAGTGCCATGCCCGCCAGCTTGTTGGGAATGCCCAGTTGCGCGGCATCCACCAGCTTGGTGATCAGCCGGCCCATGAGGTGCACGGCCAGCATGATCAGCGCCATCGTCACCAGGAACGAGAGGGCTTCCTTCGCGGGGTCCAGCCCCAGCCACACGGCCACGTGGTCGTTGAGCCGGATGCCACCCCAGATGCCCAGCACCAAGGCCACCAGCCCCGCGAGCTCCAAAATGAAGCCGCGCATGAAGCCACGTATCGCCGCAACACCCAGCAGGATGATGATGGCCCAGTCGATCCAGTTCATTTCGGTGGAATGTGGAGGTCGTGAAGATGCGGCGATCCAGCGAACCATCTTTGCAACCCGTTCACCCACCAATTCGTAGCCCTCACCCTTGGACCTTCAATTCGAAAAGCGCTGGCGCGATCTGCAGAAGAAGCTGGAAAAGCGCTTTGAGGGACCGGTGGACCTCAACGGCATCATCTTCCTGATCGGTGTGCAGGAACTGGGGCAGCACGCCCGCGAGTTCAAGAAGGACGAGAAGCTGGCCTTGATGCACATCGCCATCTGCGTGCTCCTTCGGCCTTTCGGGTACTACACGGAGCTGGGCCGCGATGCCGATGGCTGGCCGCACTTCGAGCGGATCAAGGACCTCCCCGCGTTGGATGCAGCCGGACAGGAGCGGTTGATGAAGGAGGCGGTGTTGGAGTACTTCGAGGGGTAGGGGGCGGTTGGCGCGCCAAGGCGCGAGTTTTCACCGCAGATGCACACAGATGGACGCTGATGGACGCAGATGAGTTCAGGTGGGGCCTCACGCAGAGGCGCAGAGCGCGCAGAGGAGGAGGCTGCGCGCCAGGGCGCGGGGTTGACCGCAGATGCACGCGGATGAACGCTGATGGACGCAGATGAGTTCAAGTGTGGCCTCACGCAGAGGCGCAGAGCGCGCTAAGGACGCGGAGATCGCGGGGAATGCTCTATACCTCACATAGAGGCACAAGGACCACAGCGAGCACATGAGGGATGATCCGTGTCCATCTGTGTTCATCCGTGGTTCAATCCGCATTGCGCATTATCTGCGGCCATCTGCGTGCATCTGCGGTTCAATAAAAAGACAAGGCCCGCCAGCGGCGGGTCCTTCATCCGTGTCCACTGCGCCTTCGCGCCTCCGCGCGCTGAAGCGCTATGGCGCGCAAGCGCGAAGCCGCTTCGGCGGAGCAAGGTCCGTGTTCATCCGTGATTCAATCCGCATTGCGCATTATCTGCGGCCATCTGCGTGCATCTGCGGTTCAATAAAAAGGCAAAGCCCGCCAACGGCGGGCCCAGCATCCGTGTCCATCCGTGGTTCACACCGCATTCTGTATTCATCTGTGGTTCAAAAAAAACAAAGCCCGCCAACGGCGGGCCCTGCGGTAGAGATCAACGCTTCGATCAGTTCACCGGCTCCAAGGTCACCGTTTCATCATTCTCCTCCTCCTCGAGGATCTTGATGATGCCTTCGCCCACTGCGCTGTCCTTGAAACTCACGATGTCCAGCACCGCAAAGCCGGCCTGGCCTTGCTTGTATTGCTGTGTGTAATCGAACTCCACCATGCCGTTGTTGTCGGTGGAACCCTCGCGACGCAGGCGGCTGGCGTCGCCCTGGGGGTAGGCCAGGTTGGCGAAGAGCTTCACATAGGCCCCGGCCACCGGGTAGCCATCCACATCCACCACCTTGATGCGGGCAATGGTGTCCTTCTCCTTGTTGCAGCTGGTGCCAATGAACACCAGCGCAGTCAGGCTCAACACGCGGAACAGGGTCTTGATGGTCATGGGTGGAGGCTTCGGTTACTTTTGACCGCCTTGGCGGCCCGGTCGTTGCCTAAGGCCCCAAAAATAGCAGCATTCGCCGATGTTCGCCACCCCCCGCCCCCCGATCCTGACGGTGGTGCTCGCATTCCTGCTGGCCTTCACCGCTGCCCGGGCCCAGAACAGCCCCCCGGCCACCCGCACCCTGGTGGAGCTGAACACCACGGCCGGCCGCATGGTGGTGGCCCTGTACAACGAAACGCCCCAGCACCGCGACCACTTCCTGGCGCTGGTGAAGGCCCACGCTTACGACAGCACGCTTTTTTATCGGGTGGTGCCCGGATTCATGCTGCAAGGCGGCACCGTGAAGGAACCGGGGCAAGGCCTCGATCCGGAAATCCGCCCGGGACTCCTGAACCTGAAAGGTGCCCTGGTGGCCGTTCCGGGCCAGGACCCCAACACGGGTGAACAACAGGATGACCCAAGCGAGTTCTTCGTAGTGCAAGGCCAACAATGGAGCGCGGAGGAACTGCACATGGTGGAAAAGCGCAATGCGGCCCTATCCCCGGGAACCGCGGTCACCTACACGCCCGAGCAGATCGCCGCGTACGTTTCAAAAGGCGGGGCTCCCCGGCTGGATGGCGGCTACACCGTCTTCGGGCAGGTGCTGGAAGGGCTGGATGTGATCGACCGCATCGCCGCCCTGCCTTGCGATCAACAGGATAAACCCCTCACCGACGTGCGCATGTGGATGCGCATCCTGCAATGAGCTTGACCGAGCGAATGGAGGCCCTGGAGGCCGAAGTGAAGAACGCCGTGGCCGCCAAGGCCGATGAAGTGGAACGCTTCCGCGTGGCCATGCTGGGCCGCAACGGCCGCATCACTGAGCTGTTCGAGGAGTTCAAGCAGGTGACGGCCGAGGAGAAACGCTCGCTCGGCCAGCGCATGAACCAGCTGAAGAACGCCGCCCAGGCCAAGTGGGAGGAGCTGAAGTCGCGGGCGGGCTCCGAGGCCACCGCTGAGGTCGGCGTGGATGATCCAACGCGCCCTGCCCGACTACAGCCCGTTGGATTCCTGCACCCGATCAGCATCGTGCGCCAACGCATCGTGGAGGTCTTCGGCGCCATCGGTTACACCGTGAGCCAGGGTCCCGAGGTGGAGGACGACCACCACAACTTCAGCGCGCTCAACTTCGCCCCGGACCATCCCGCGCGCGACATGCAGGACACCTTCTTCGTGGACCTCGGGAGCGACATGGCCCTGCGCACCCACACCAGCAGCGTGCAGGTGCGCGTGATGGAGAACTCGAAGCCGCCGATCCGCACCATCTCACCGGGTCGCGTGTACCGCAACGAGGCCATCAGCGCGCGCGCCCACTGCATGTTCCACCAGGTGGAAGGACTGTACGTGGACAAGGGCGTGAGCTTCGCGGAGCTGAAAGGCACGCTGGACTATTTCGCCAAGACGATGTTCGGCCCGGATGTGAGCATCCGCATGCGCCCGAGCTACTTCCCCTTCACCGAGCCCAGCGCCGAGGTGGACATGAGCTGCAGCATCTGCGGCGGCAAGGGCTGCAACGTGTGCAAGCACAGCGGTTGGGTGGAGATCATGGGCTGCGGCATGGTGGATCCCGCCGTGCTCACCAACTGCGGCATCGATCCCGAGGTATACAGTGGCTTCGCTTTCGGCATGGGCGTGGAGCGCATCGCGCAGTTGCTCTACCGCGTGCCCGATCTGCGGCTGTATTGGGAGAACGATGTGCGCTTCCTGGAGCAGTTCTCGGATGGGGCTTTCCGGGGTTGATCTGCTTGAATTTACCGCACGACGCACGGCGCAAAAGCAACGCAGGTGCACATTCCATCCATCGCGATCACGTCATCTGCGGCATTACACGACGCACGCGCACTGCGCAACGTTGGTGCATTCCATCTCATCCATCTGCGTCCATCCGCGTTCATCTGCGGTAAAAAAGAAAGCGCTCGCCGCGCCCATCCGCGGTTTCTGCACGCGCATTCATGACCAAGGAGATCCGAACGGATGTGCTGATCGTGGGCGCCGGTCCCGGCGGCTGTTCGGCGGCACTTGCACTGGCGAAGCAGGGCGTGAAAGCGGTGCTGGTGGACAAGGCCACCTTCCCGCGCGACAAGGTCTGCGGCGATGCACTGAGCGGAAAGGTGATGCGCGTGCTGGACCGGCTGGCGCCGGATGTGGGCGAAGCACTGCGCGCGGATGCGCGCCAGTTCCCGAGCTGGGGAGTCACGTTCACTTCACCGGGAGGTACATCGTTGCGCGTGCCCTTCAGTCGCAACACTGGCGAAGGAGCTGCCCCCGGTTCGATCATGCCGCGAATGGATTTCGATCAGCTGCTCTTCGAGAAGGCGAGCAAGGCGAATGGCATTGAGGTGGTCCAAGGTGTTACGCTGAACAACTTCACGCGCACGGCGGATGGTTGGCTGGTCACGGACCAGGCGAAGAGCATCGAGCATTCACGCACGCCTGGTGATCGCTGCCGATGGAGCCAACTCGCACTTCGCCCGGCATGTCGCGGGCATCGAGATGGAACCTCGACATCATTGTGCCGGTGTGCGCGCGTACTACAGCGGCGTCAGCGACCTGGACCCGCAAGGCTTCATCGAGCTCATCTTCCTGAAGGAGCTGCTGCCCGGCTACCTGTGGATCTTTCCGCTACCGAACGGGCGCGCGAACGTGGGTCTGGGCCTGCGCAGCGATGTGGTGCGCAAGCGACGCACGGACCTGAAGGCTACGTTGAAGCAGTTGATCGCCTCGCATCCGCAACTGAAGCACCGCTTCGCGAACGCGCAGCTCGAAGGCGCCATCCAAGGCCTCGGACTTCCATTGGCCAGCAAGCGACGTGCGCTCAGTGGCGATGGCTATCTACTCGTGGGCGACGCCGGGCACCTCATCGACCCCTTCACCGGCGAAGGCATCAGCCATGCCATGATCAGCGGCATGCACGCAGGGGATGTCGCGGCGGAATGGTTTGAACGGAACCACGCAGCTTACGGCGTACGATGCCCGCGTATGGAAGCGGCTGGGCAAGGAGCTCGCCATCAGCACACGCCTGCAGCAACTGGCGAACCACCCGTGGCTCTTCAACCTCGTGGTGAACAAGGCCGTGAAGAACCCCGCGCTCGCCGATACCATCAGCAGCATGTTCAACGACCTGGACATGCGCGAGCGGTTGAAGAAGCCGTCGTTCTACTTCCGCCTGCTGTTCGGCGGGCCGTTGCGCTAAGGCAACTGCTCCACCCGCGTGTTCGTGGGCAATGTGCTGCCCACGTTCACCAGGATGGGGTCGCGGTCGTTGCCGGCACCGGTGTATTTCACCAGTCCATCGAGGTTCACGTCCTCCATCGCGTAACCCACGAATACTGAGTTCGGGGTAGTGCCGCCCACCTTCACCAGCACCGGGTCGCGGTCGTTGTCCTGCGCCGGTGTACTTGAGCGCGCCGTCCTTGCGCACGTTGCCGGCCCACAACAACTGCACGGTGCCGGAGGCCTTCGTGGCCGCACTACCGGAACTGTACACGGCCGTGGCCGGAGTGCTGAGGTCGATGAGCGCGGATGATGCGCTGAGCGGAATGGCCGTGGCGGTCATGACCCCCAGATGGTTGCGATGGCGCAGCGCAACGTGATAGGAACCGGGAGGTCGTGCGAACAGCACCGGTGAAACGCCATCCACGTCCACCACGTCGCCGTCGCGTTGGATCAGCGCGCAGCGTGTGGCGATCACCGTGGCAGGAACTTGTGCATCGCGCAGTTCGACCAACACCCAATCGACGATCGCGTTGCTGCCTGTGGTGGTGAGCACTCCGGGGGTGATGGTCTCACCGCCGCCGCCGTTCGCTTGCACGAAACCGAGCGCGGTGTAGGGCTCGAGCAATGGGATGAAGCCTTGTACGCGCAGGCTGTCATGCATCATGTCCGTGTTGCCATCGTAAGGCCCTTCCAACAATGCGCGGAGGCTGACCTGGATGTTCACCTGCGGAACAATGAAGTCGCCGGTCACGGGCAGGTGATCGCTTGCCGCGCTGGCGTCGGAGCTATTGAGGCCTAATGCGGCCAACGTTCCCGCCGGCATGATCTCCGTGCGGAGGATGAAGGACTTGGCCAGGTCCATGGCGCCATCGGTGTAGAACAGGTGATCGAGCAGGCCGCTCGGATAGGCGCTGGTATTGCTTCGCCAGGTGTAGCCCATGCGCGCCTCCGTTTGCAAGGCCTGCGCACTCACGGCCGATGTGCCATCCCAATCCATCGGGCCATCGGGTCCATAGGTCGCGTTGTTCTGGATGTCGCCGGTGAGCAGGGTTGTGAGTTGCTGAGCGTATCCAACCGAGTTCAGGTCACCGCCGTAGACCATGGGCGTACCGGTGGGCAGGGTGAAGCTGCCGCCCGCGTTCATCGCATCCTGGACAAAGCGCACATATTCATCCGCTGCGTTCTGGCGGTTCAGGTCCGCTGTGCAACAATGCAGGTGGGCGGCCGTGAACAGCAGGTCGGTGGCGTAGTTCGAAGGCAGGTCGATGAGGGCGGCGTATTGGCGCGTGAGCGAAGGCCAGGTCTGCAGGATGGGCCAACGCGAGGCGATCACCATGTCGTAATCATCCTTCGTGGTGTACCACCCACTTCCACCGATGGGGATCCAGGTGTCCAACAGTGTCTTCACCTGAGCGGCCGTGCTCGTCACGCACTCGCTGAAGCCGATGATGTCCGGGGACAGTGCTGCGAGCATGCGCTGGAATTGGCCCTGGAGCGTGGCGTTCGTGATGCCGTCGGCCAGTACGTTCCACGCCAGGAAGCGGACGTGCGATGCATCATCCCGCGTAACGGGTATGGGAATGAGCGGCGTGACCGGCGTGGCATCGAAGGTGTAGCTGAACACCGTGCCGGCGTTCGGCATCTGGTCCAGGTTGTCGCTCTCGCGGAACAGCACCTTGATCGTGTTCGACGTGAACAGTGGATGTACACCATCCGGAACGGCGTTCCGCGCAATGGCGATCTCGAACGTGTCGTTGGTGGTGGTGGGCAGTGGCACCAGGTCGATCGATGACCACGTGATGCTGGTAGCCGTGGGCACGTACTGCGTGCATACGCGCGTATCGAACTTCACCTGTAGCTCCGCACCGTATCCGCTCTGGGGTGAAGTACCCGTGCTTGTAGTGTTGTCCGCATCGATGTACAGGCGGACGGTCTGTGGCACCAGATCGTCCGTCAGGTCCAGCTCGCTTCCCACCACCAGCTTGATGTACAGGTACGATGCATCATTGGTCACCTGCATGCTCATCAGGTCCACCCCAGTGGCCGGCGAGTTGTTATCGGTGAAAGTGGCCAGTCCCGGTCCCCAATCGTCGAAGCGGCCGTCCATGGTGATGGCGGCGCTTTGGGCCGTAACGGCCTCCGGGAGGGAGGCAAGGACCAACAGGGTGGAGACCAGGGCGGTACGCATGGAACGGAGCGGGGGTGAATTTACCGGGTTATGGTCAGGGTCCGGCTGTACAGGACTTTGGACGTGGAAGCCGGCGCCGATGTAACTTTTCCCGGTCCTTGGCTGTCCTACGCCTGAAACTCCCACCGTGACGCTCCAGGATTACAACACCTGTGTTGACCTCCACAGCGATGGCGTGTACCGCTTCGCCGTGAAACACTTGCGCGATACCGACGCGGCGAAGGATGTGGTGCAGGAGAGCTTCGCGCGGATGTGGCAGAAGGTGGATGACGTGGATGCCACCAAGGCGAAGAGCTACCTCTTCACCACCGCACACCACCTGATCGTGGACACCGTGAAGCGCGGCCAGCGCAACCCGCGGATCGAGGAGCACCACGAGGACTCGCAGTTCACCTCCGGAGGTGGCCAACCGGACCTGAAGCAGATCATCGACGCCGGATTGGCCACGTTACCGGAAGTGCAGCGGTCCGTGATCCTGCTGCGCGACCTGGAGGGCTACTCGTATGAAGAGATCGCGGAGCTCACCGGCCTGAACCTTACGCAGGTGAAGGTGTACATCTACCGCGGGCGCACCGCCTTGAAGGAATACATCGGCAAACTCGAGATCGTCCTGTGAAGCTGGATCGCAGCACATATGAGGCCTGGTTGCTCGATCGCATCGAGGGCAGGCTCACGCCCGATCAGGTGCACGAGCTTGACGCGTTCCTTGCTGCGAACCCTGACCTTGCGGTGGATGCAGGTGAGTTTCCCACGCTTCACGAAGCGGCCCATACGATCACGTGGAAGGATGAGCTGAAGAAGAACTACCCACCCCAAGGCCTGCCGGACGCTTCGCGGTTGAACGACTTCCTAGTTGCACGGCTGGAACGTGAACTGACCGGTGAACAGGAACAGGCGCTGGATCGCTTCCTGTACGAACACCCTGAAGCAACCCGCGATGCGGAGCTGATGGCCCGGAGCAAAGTGGATCCAACGTTGATCGCATTCGAGGGAAAAGCAAGCATCCAGCGGAACTTCCCGCCGCTCGGATCTGCCCGATGTGCATCGCCTTACGGACTTCCTGATCGCGGATGCGGAGGGAGATCTTGTCCGCTGAGCAACATTCGGCATTGGCCGCGCTCGTTCAAACCGATGCCCGTGCGCAACGCGAAGCGCGCTTGGTGAAGGCCGCGCGGGTATGCAACGAACCCATTGTCTTCGCGAACAAGGAGCAACTGAAGAAGCGCGAAGCGCGGGTGATCCCCTTGTGGACGCGCTTGGCCGCGGCTGCGAGCATTGCGTTGGTGGCGGGTGCTGCGTGGTGGTTGCTGAAGGAACAACAGGTGGATCCTGTGAATGTGGCCGTTCAGAAGGAGGCCACGCCTCCAATTCTCCAGCCTGCGCCCTTGGAGAAGGAGAAGCAGGAAGCGTCTGGTGCCTCCACAGAGGTGAACGCACCGGCGGAACGGACCCGTACCGAAGACCAGGTACCACCTTCCCGGCCTTCGATGGTAACCCCGAAGCGAAAGGAGACCGCCCCGGCTCCTCAACAGCAAGTACCCATGCAGCCGGAGCCCATGCCACCCGCACAACTTGCACAGGACACTGATCTGGCGCCTCCTGCAGAAGAACCTTCGGTGGCGCATATCTCCGTGGCTTCGCCGAAGACTGCCATACCCGCTGTAGCAGCGTCCGTCCAACTGGGTATTGCCACCGTGCTGGCCAACACGCTGCGCGAGGGGGTGCTGGACACGCCGGAACGGAGTGCGGACCTCGATGCGGATGATGCGGTGGCCGCAGTGGACAAGGGCCTGGCTTCGATATCGGGCGGTTCTGCTGGTGTGGAGGTGAGCCACGCCGGTGGGCGCCAACGCCTGCGCGTGCGGCTGGGCCACAACTTCGCGCTCACTGCCAGTCGCGGTCGCTGAGCGCCGCACAGCGCCCGATCTATTAGCACACCCTTCATGCAGTGGCCATGTTCACGCTGCTGCTTTGCGCGGCGAACGAGGCACATGCCGCTTGTCACGCAGATCATCCATTCGTCATTCGGTCGATCAATGATCGTAACAATGGGAGCGTGCTTCGCGTCCCACGACAGAACTGGAACACAACAACCAACACTCCCATGAAGACCTTCATCACGCTCCCGGTTTTGCTGCTCAGCGCCATGTCCATGACGGCAGCAAGCCCCGCAACACCACTGCCTGCCTCCGTTCCCTCCGCCATCGAGCGCGAGTTGGAGCGCCAGATCGACAAGTATGTCACCTATCCCATCATCCAACCCGCGAAGGCGATGGAAGGCGAGGTGATCGTGAGCTTCGTGATCGATGCCGTCGGCAAAGTGCGCGTGATCAACGCGACGAGCAAGAATGATGAGCTGTGCGCGTATGTGCTGAGGATGTTGTCCAAGGTGGACATCGGCGACAATCCCGAAGGCACGTGGAAGACCACGCATATGCGGTTCCGCTTCCATCCCGAGGCGTGAACCATACGGTCCTCAAGGTCAAGGAAGCCGCTCCGAACGAGCGGCTTCCTCGTTCCGGACCTTCCCTGTTCGGACCGCGTTCATCGCCTTGGTGTTCCGCATCCCATCTCAGCATAACACCATCCATCACGTGATCAACGCCCCCCATCATTTCGCTTGATATGGCCTGTAACAAGAGCGGAGCTTTGGGCGTCCAATAGGCACAATTCACTTTAAACCTCCCCCCATGAAAACCCTGCTCAACCTCGCCACACTTGTACTCGCCGCTGTTTCCCTGGTCGGTCAGGTCCGCGCTGCCGAGCCTCCTGGGAACGAATGCACGGCTACCGCTGAAGCCGCCACCACCGCTGCCGTCGTACCGGTGTTGTTGCAGCGGGAACTGGACCGACAGCTGAACAAGCATGTGGTGTACCCGTTGATGGAGAAGGCGAACGTGGCTGATGGTGTGGTGCTCGTAAGCTTCGTGATCGACGGCGAGGGCAGGGTGGAGGTGATCGACGTACAGAGCCAGAACACCTGGTTGCGCGATTATGTGCTTCGCCGCCTCGCCCGCGTGGACATCGGTGACAACCCCACCGGTACCTGGCGCACCACGCACATGAAATTCGTCTTCCATCCTGAGGCGTGATCTCCGCTGCTCGAATTGCGCAAAGCCGCCCATATTGGGCGGCTTTGTCATTCCAAGGGTTCGATATATCGCACGTTGCCTGTAACAATCGGCGGGTCGTTCCGGTCCTACGACCAGAACCTCACGAACATGATACGCCGCTACCACCTTGCCTTGGCCACGATCCTCCCACTGATGGCGATCGCGCAAACCGATAGCACCCGTGTTGATACCACACGTGGAACAGCCACGGAAGACCACCGGCTAGAGCTGGGCATCAGCAGTGACAAGGGTGCCTATGCCCAGGTGAAGGACAAGGATGACGATGGGACCGACACCATCCGTCTTGAGTTCAAACACAAGATCATGCGGATCATCACAACGCCCCGAACAGACACCGATCTGACCGACAGTACTGGCGAACGCTTACGCGCTGCACGCAGAGAGCGGCGCAACCTGTTCACCTATTGGAGCGGGATCGACGTCGGGATCAACACGTTCATCACCTCCGATGGACGCTTTGGTGATGGGCCCAAGGCGGGGCCGATGCTGCTGAACAACCTGCGCAGCCGCTGGGTCAGCATCAACTTCATGGAGCAGAAGGTTGAGTTCGGCAGCCACCACGCAGGCTTCTTTTGGGGCCTTGGTCTGGAGTTCACCGGCTATCACCTGAGCGAGAACGCTACGTTGGGGTACAATGGGGACAGCACATACGCCCTCGCCACAGCGGAACCTCAGTTCACCAAGAACAAGCTCAGGCAGATCGGGCTGCGTCTCCCGCTGATGTTCGAATTCAATACGAAGAGCGCTCCCTTGCCCAGTGATGAGGCCGGGTGGGCGAAATACAAGGAGTGTGGCAACGGCTGTTCCCGCAAAGGCAACTTCCACTTCGCCGCCGGAATGGTGGGCAGCTGGTACTTCGACACCATGTACAAGCAGAAGTTCCGTGAAGGCGGTGAGAACAGAAAACTCCGCGACAAGGGCAATTACAACCTGCTGCCCTACCGGGTGTCCGCCCGTGCGCAGATCGGCATCGGCAGCTTGAACCTCTTCGCCGAATACGGTCTCACTCCGCTCTTTGAAAAGGGCACGGCACCGGAGGTCATGCCGGTTACCGTGGGCCTTACGCTCATCGGCTTCAACTAGGTTCCGCGGCGCTGGCAACGAGGGGACCTTTTCCCGCGCCGCACCGAAGCCCCGACGGATCGTCGGGGCTTCGCCTATTTTTGCCCCTACCTGTCCTGTTATTCAAGCCCGTTGAGGGCATCCAATCCCAACCTCCAGCACCATGGGTCGTGTATTCGAGAAGCGCAAGCACAAGATCTTCGCGCGCAACGCCAAGCTCAGCAAGCTGTTCTCCCGCATCGGTAAGGAGATCGCGATGGCCGTGAAGGCCGGTGGGCCGAACCCCGACTCGAACACCCGCCTGCGGATGGCCATCCAGAACGCCCGAGGCATGAACATGCCGAAGGATATCGTGGATCGCGCCGATCAAGAAGGCGGCCGGTGGCGAAGGCGTTGACATCGCAGAGGTCACCTACGAAGGCTACGCCCCCGGCGGTGTGGCCATTTTCGTGGATGCCGCCACCAACAACACCACCCGCACCGTGGCCAACGTGCGCAGCTTCTTCAGCAAGTGCGAGGGTACCTTGGGCACCAGCGGATCACTGGCGCACGTGTTCGAGCGCAAGGCTGAATTCGTGGTGGAGGTGGCCGCGCTGAAAGGCAAGGATCCCGATGAGTTCGAGATGGAGGCCATCGATGCCGGTGCCGATGATGTGATCCGCGATGAGGAGAGCTTCATCATCCTGGCCCCCTTCACCTCCTTCGGCAGCATGGCCCAGAAGCTGGAGCAGCTCGGGGTGGAGTCCAAGAGCGCCGAACTGAAACGCTTCCCCCTGTCCATGATACCGGCCGACCTGAACACCGCGCGTAATGTGATGAAGCTGGTGGACATGCTGGAAGAGGATGAGGACGTGAACGCCGTGTACCACAACATGGAGCTCACCGAGGACGTGGAGGCCGAACTGGCCAAGGGCTGAGTATCCGCTTCAGCGATCAGTTGGTGCGGAACCGGATGTGGTAACGCGTGCCGTCCCCGTCACTTTCCACGGTGAGGTATCCATTGAGCTGTTCCACCAGGCTGTCGATCAGGCTCATGCCCAGGGTCGCACCTTCTGAGGAGAGCTTCTCCTGCGGGATGCCCACACCATTGTCGCTATAGATCAGTTCGAACTCATTATCGGCAACGCGGTGCAGAAGCAGGTTGATCATGCCCTGGTCGCGACCCGGGAAGGCGTGCTTGAATGAGTTCGTGATCAGTTCGTTCAGCACCAGTCCCAGCGGCACCATGGTATCCAGGTCGAGCGCGATGCCTTTATCCACCGTGGTCTGGTAGCGGATCGAGTCGCGCACGTTGTTCAGCTGGATCAGCTCCGCAAAGAGCTCCTTGATGTATTGCCCGATATCGATCTCCGCCAGGTCGTCGCCTTTGTACAGCTTTTCGTGGATGAGCGCCATGGAGGCCACACGGCTCTGGCTCTGGCCGAATACCTGTTGCAGCTTTTCGTCCTCGATGGTCTCGCTCTGCAGGCGCAACAGGCTGGCCACCACTTGCAGGTTGTTCTTCACGCGGTGGTGGATCTCCTTGATCAGCACCTTGATGCGTTCGTTGGCGCGCTCCAGCTTCTCCTTCTCCTGGGTGAGCGCGAGGTTCTGTTCCACATCCCGCGCCCGCGCGGCCTTCAGGTTGTCGCGCATGCGTGCCAGCGCGTTGCCCAATACATCCTGTTCGCCGCGCACGGGTACCGGCGTGTCGTAATTGCCCTTGCCGATCGCATCGGCGCTGGCGGCCAGTGAGCGGATGTTGTCGATCATGCCATTGAAGGTGCGCGCCATCTGGCCGATCTCATCCTGGGAGTTCACCGGAACGTGCGCCCGCACATCGCCCAGTGCCAGGGCCGACGTGGCGCTGGTCACCTGCTCCACCGTGCTGCGGATGCCACGCATGATCACAATGGCCATCACCAGCACCGCGCCAACCACCCCCAACAAGGCCCCCAGGACGATGAGAAGCCGGTAGGTGGCCGAGCGTGCGTTGCTGGTGCTCAACGAAATGATCGCATCGATGGAGGCTGTTTCCACGCTCCGCAACTGCTCCATGGCCTTGCCGCTGAGGTCCCACCACGACCCCGGGGTCATGCGCAAGCCATCCAGGGAGCGGTTCTCGTGGATGGTGCCGATCACCGTGCGCATGAAGTTGACCGCCTCGCCCTGGAACACCGCGGCGTAGCGGTCGCGCACCTCGGAGGCAGCATCGCGTTGAAAAAGAAGTGTGTTAGTGTTGTACTGCGCGATCCGTTCATTGAGCTCCGTGATCTGTGCATTGTTCATCCCCGGCGCGTTCAACCCGCGAAGGATGTCTGTGCGCAGGTCGTTCAACGCCTCCTTGGCATTGAGCAGATTGAGGTGGGCGAACAGCCGCTCATTGATCTCCGGGTCCATGGCCTGCCGGAAGGTCTGCACCTGCTTTTCCAGCTGCCTTATGCTCATGCGCCTGTAGGCCCGCTCGGCCTCAATGGCCGGAATGCTGCGTGCCAAAACCCGTTCACGCAGCCCCATGAGCTCCGATAACTCCTCTCCTGGCCGGATCTCCAATTCCATATGGAGCGCGGGATCGTTCAAGCGGATCACGGCCTGATCGGTGCTGTGGCGCCGGACCACCATGCGCTGCTCGTTCTGGTCGACCCCCACCAGCCAGGCCACCGATTGGGCCCCTTCGAGCTGAAGGGCGTTCGCCAGGTCGCCCAGCAGCTTGATGTTGCCGGCCTGCATGCTCACGTAGCCCAGCACATCCTTCCGCTTGCGGCTGCCGTCCAACTGCTTGCCGATCAACAGCACAAGCCCGATCACCGGGATGCCCAGGGTGATCAGGAACTTCGTCCGTATGGGCAGGTCGGCGAATCGCAGCTGCATCGTGGTCGGCGAATGTACTTCGACCCAACGGGGAGCGCATGCGCACCGCCCACTACATTCGGCGCGACTTTTCATTCGTACCACCCATGAGCGACAACCCCGCATTCCGGACCCTGGAGGAGAAGACCACACTGGCCTTGCAAGGCGGTGGTGCCGAACGCATCGAGGCCCAGCACCAGAAAGGAAAGCTCACCGCCCGTGAACGGGTGACCCTGCTGCTGGATGAGGGCAGCTTCCAGGAGATCGGGCAACTGGTCACCCATCGCTCCACCAACTTCGGCCTCGATAAGCTGACCTTCCCCGGTGATGGTGTGGTCACCGGCCACGGAACCATCGACGGACGACCGGTCTATGTGTTCTCGCAGGACTTCACCGTGCTGGGCGGCTCACTGGCCGAGGCACATGCCAGCAAGATCTGCCGCATCATGGACCTGGCCATGCAGAACGGGGCGCCCGTGATCGGCCTCAACGACAGCGGCGGTGCGCGCATCCAGGAGGGCGTGGTGAGCCTGGGGGGCTATGCCGACATCTTTTTCCGCAATGTGCGCAGCAGCGGTGTTGTTCCGCAGATCAGTGCCATCATGGGCCCCTGCGCCGGTGGGGCCGTGTATTCGCCCGCCCTCACCGATTTCGTGATGATGGTGGAAGGCACCAGCTACATGTTCGTCACCGGCCCCAACGTGGTGAAGACCGTGACGCATGAGGAGGTGACCGCCGAGGAACTGGGTGGCGCGTCCACCCACGCTTCCAAGAGCGGTGTGGCCCATTTCGCTGTGCCCAATGAGGTGGTGGCCATCAGCGAACTGCGGCGGCTCGTCAGCTTCATTCCCAGCAACTGTGAGGAAGAGCCACCGGCAGTTCCATACACCCCGGGCGATGAATCGCGCCCCGAGCTCGATACCATCATCCCGGAGAACCCCAACCAGCCCTACGACATCCGGCAGGTGATGAACGCCGTGATCGATCCGGGCAGCAGCATGGAGGTGCATGCGGATTACGCCCGCAACATGGTCGTTGGCTTCGCCCGTGTGGAAGGCCGCACCGTGGGCTGCGTCGCCAACCAGCCCGCTGTGCTCGCCGGTGTGCTCGACATCGACGCCAGCGTCAAGGCCGCGCGCTTCGTTCGGTTCTGCGATGCGTTCAACATCCCGCTGCTCGTGTTCGTGGATGTCCCCGGGTTCCTTCCTGGCACCGATCAGGAATGGCGCGGCATCATCGACCACGGCGCCAAGTTGCTCTATGCGTTCAGCGAAGCCACCGTGCCGCGTATCACCGTGATCACTCGCAAGGCGTATGGCGGCGCGTACGACGTGATGAACAGCAAGCACATCGGCTGCGACATGAACTATGCCTGGCCCAGTGCGGAGATCGCCGTGATGGGTGCGAAGGGCGCAGCCGAGATCATCTTCAAGAACGAGATCGCCAAAGCGGCGGACAAGGACGCGAAGTGGAAGGAGAAGGAGGCCGAGTACAAGGAGCAGTTCGCCAACCCCTACGAGGCCGCCGCCCGTGGTTATGTGGATGAGGTGATCAAGCCCAGCGACACACGCTTGAAGGTGATCCACGCCCTGCGCATGCTGCGCAACAAGGTGGACAAGCTTCCAAAGAAGAAGCACGGGAATATTCCGCTGTAGGACGACCCTTGGTGTTGGGGCCAATGGTGAACTGATCTCCGACCTGGCGTGTTCCTTGCAGCAGGCCGCCTTAGTTTTACCACCAGAACCCAACGACCCATGAAATCCCTTCCGATCGCCTTCGCCCTTTCCGGGCTCTTCCTCATTGCCGCACACGAGCCTTCACCGGACCTGGCCCTCGGTGCACCCATGCCCCTGGCCGATAAGGTGATGAAGGACGTTGTTGGGAAGGACATGAGCCTTGCACAGATCAAGGGGGAAAAGGGCCTGCTGGTCATCTTCTCCTGCAACTCATGCCCCTTCGTGGTGGGTTCAGAAGGCAGCGCCGGATGGGAGGGACGGTACCCGGAGATCGGTGTGCAGGCGCGCAAGGCCGGCATCGGTTTCGCGCTGGTGAACAGCAATAGCGCCAAGCGCGAGGGCGACGATAGCTTCGACCTGATGAAGTCCCATTACAAGGAGAAGAACTACAATGCACACTATTTCCTGGATGAGAACAATGAAGTGGCCGACGCCTTCGCCGCGCGCACCACGCCTCACGTCTTCCTCTTCGACAAGGACCTGAAGCTGGTGTACAAAGGGGCCATCGACGACAACGTGGACGACCCCAAGGCGGTCACCAAACCCTACCTGAAGAACGCCATGGACGCCCTCGTTGCGGGCAAGGCCATCGACCCCGCCACCACGCGCAACCTGGGTTGCAGCATCAAGCGGGTGCACCCGGCGCACTGATCATCGAGGTTCCGTCCCGTGTTCGTCGCGCATCGCCAAGTGGCATGCGGCCCTGTTGATCTGTTGGCAACTTCATTGCCAAAGCCACCCCCGAGCGGCTTCCTTTGCAGTCAATCGCGCAACGGATGAACGTTCTATTGATCGGCAGCGGCGGACGTGAGCACGCCATGGCCTGGAAGCTTGCACAGAGCACCTTGTTGGATGAGCTGTACATCACCCCTGGCAACCCGGGCACGGTGAGGCATGGCCGCAACGTGAAACTCGACCTCAACGACCAGAAAGCCCTGCGCGCCTTCCTGCTGGAGAAGCGCATCCGCATGGTGGTGGTGGGCCCCGAAACGCCCCTGGTCGACGGCCTGCACGACCGTATCGCCGAAGACCCCAAGCTGGCCGGGAAGGTCACCGTGATCGGACCCCGCGCCCAGGGCGCCCGCATGGAGGGCAGTAAGGAGTTCGCCAAGGAGTTCATGCTCCGGCATAACATCCCCACCGCCGCGTTCCGTGTGTTCGGCAAGGCGCAGTTGAAGGAGGCGAACGAGTTCCTCGATCGCATGAAGCCCCCTTACGTGATCAAGGCCGATGGCCTGGCACAAGGCAAGGGCGTGGTGATCGCACAGGACCGCAAGGAAGCAGAGCGTACCGTGAAGGATATGTTGGTGGGTGGCCGCTTCGGGGCCGCTTCCGAACGCGTGGTCATCGAACAGTTCCTGAAGGGGATCGAGCTGAGCGCCTTCCTCATCACCGATGGCGAAGCGTTCAAAATGCTGCCCGCTGCCAAGGACTACAAGCGCATAGGCGATGGTGACACAGGCCCCAACACCGGTGGCATGGGCGCCGTGAGCCCCGCGCCCTTCGCCGACCGCGATTTCATGCAGAAGGTGCACGACCGCGTAGCGGCACCCACCATCCGCGGATTGCGCGCCGAGGGCATTCCATACCAAGGCTTCCTGTTCATGGGGCTGATGAACGTGGATGGTGAACCCTATGTGATCGAATACAACGTGCGCCTTGGAGATCCCGAAGCACAAGCCATCCTGCCACGACTGCGCAGCGACATGCTCGACCTGTTCGAAGGCATCGCCACAGGCACCCTCAGCGAGCGCCACGTGGATGTGGACGACCGCACCTGTGTGAGCGTGGTGATGGCCGCGGAAGGGTATCCCGGCGAGGTGCGCAAAGGCGACCTCATCGAAGGGCTCGAGGCCGTGACGAACGCTTACGTGTTCCAGGCCGGTACTGCGGAGACCAAGGAAGGCCTGGTGACCGATGGTGGTCGCGTGATGGCCGTTTCAGGCTTCGGCAAGGATGTGGAACAGGCCATGCTGAACACCTACCGCAGTGTGGTGCTCATCGACTACGAAGGACGCACGGTACGGACCGATATCGGCCGCGACCTGGTGAAGGTAACAGCCACCAAGCAGGCCACTCCGGCCCCGCAGGCTTGAGACCCGCTGCTCAGATGTATTGGTTGCGCTCCTTCGCGCGGCGCGTGTACTTGGCTTGGGCGTTCATCCAGTAAATGGCACCGAAGGCCAGCACCAGCATGAAAAGTACCACTGGAGCCCAACCAGCGGTTACCAGCAACATATTGAACGTAGCCTGCAGGAATTGGCCGATAGAGAACCAGATCTTGGTCATGTACACCTTGGTTTGGAACCGCGCCAAAGATAGGTGCCGCGTTCGGAGCCTGCACAATATCTGCTTCAACCCATGGTGGTAGGCCTGTTCAGGCAGAACCAACCCGCTGTGCTGGTCGGCCTGCTGCCGCTGGCCATCCTGCTATGGCCGGGTGGCCCCTTCTCGTCGCCGGAGATCCTGGGGTCGCTTCCATACGGGATGCCCCTGTACCGACCCATGGCCTGGCTGATGGCCCAAAGTGCGTGGGCTTGTGCCACGGTGTCCATCATCTGGGTGGCGGCACTGGCCCTGCAATTGACCTATGTGGCCAACGAGAGTGAACTGTTCGAACGCCGCAATTACCTGCCCGCTTTGTTGCTGCCCATTCTGCTCGGCCTGGCACCCGGCGGGCTGGTGCCCGACCCGGCGATGGTGGGTATGCCCTTCGTGCTCGCGGCGCTCCGGCGCATCTGGGGTTCACAGGCCGACCACCGCGCACTGGGACCTGTGTTCGATGCAGGCCTTTGGATCGGGTTGGCCACGTTGGTCTATCTGCCCTATGCCTTCCTGGTGGCCGTGCTCTGGGCTTCCATCGCTGTGATGCGCCCCTTCCACTGGCGAGAATACCTGTTGCCGCTCCTCGGTGTGGCCATCGTGCTGTTCCTGTGCTGGGGTGTGCTACAGTTCCTCGACCCCAACAGCTGGCACGTCAGGGGTTCGTTGGACATTCGTGCAGCGCCGCTATCATCGCTGGCCAGGTTGCATTGGGTTTATGGGGTGCTCCTCGTGGTGCTGGGCGCCATCTTCATTGTCAGTGCGGCCATGTCCTTCGCCCGAGGCTACGCCCGCGGTGTGATGCGTGAGAAGAACACCCGTTCGTCCTTCCTCGCGTTCACCTTCGCCTGTGCCTTGCTTGTGGCGTTCGGTTGGATGCTGCACAGTTCGCTCACACCCGTGCTGTGGGCCCTGCCCCTGTCGGTGTTCCTGTCCTGGCCCCTGCTCCAGACACGCAGAATGCTGCTGGCCAACATGGGCGTAATGGCCCTCCTTCTCCTGGCCGTTTGGGCCCGATGGTGGTAGATGCCGCCCCGGCATATTCCATGCATCCTTTCCCCTCCTACCTTCGTGCCCATGAAGTCAGGCGTGGTCGTTTTTCCCGGCAGCAATTGCGATGAGGACATGTGCTATGTGCTGGAGCACACCATGGGCATGAAGGTGGAGCGCCTGTGGCACAAGGACCACGATCTGAAGGGCTGCGAACTGATCGTACTGCCCGGCGGGTTCAGCTATGGCGATTACCTCCGCTCGGGTGCCATCGCCCGGTTCTCCCCGATCATGCAGGAGGTGGCGGCGCACGCCACGAAGGGTCGTCCGGTCTTCGGTGTTTGCAATGGCTTCCAGGTCCTGTGCGAAGCAGGCCTGCTGCCTGGCGCACTGCTGCACAATGAAGGACAGCGCTTCATCTGCCACAATGTGTTCATCCGCCCGCAAACGCGTAACACCTTGATCACGTCGGGGCTGAAGGATCAACCGATGATGATCCCCATCGCCCACGGTGAAGGCCGCTATTTCGCCAACAGCGAAACACTGCGCGAACTGAACGAAAAGGATCAGGTGCTGTTCCGCTATTGCGATTCCGAAGGCCGCCTGCGTGATGACGCGAATCCCAATGGCAGCCTGGAGAACATCGCCGGTGTATGCAATGGCGCACGCAATGTGTTCGGCATGATGCCGCACCCCGAACGTGCGGCCGATGAGCGGCTGGGGAACACGGATGGCAAGGCCATCTTCACCTCATTGCTCCAACGCGTCCTTGCCTGAAGGCGCCACCGCCTTGAACACGGCACGCATCGTGCGCTTGCCATGGCTGGAGCCGAGCGCCGTATAGCTGCTCGTTCCCGTTCCCTGCCATCCCACGAACCGGTAGCCATCGGCCGCTTCAGCGCGCAATTGCACGGGAGCGTCATCGAATACCATGATCGATCGGTCATCGTCGGTAAGGAACAGGTCCTCTGCGAAGACCCGGCCGGCGGATGCTGGTGATACCTCCACGCGCAACTTGTGGGTGCGTTGCCCCGTGGTCCTTTCGAGCTGGTCGATCAGCCCGCTCGATCGCACCGCAATGTGGGCCATCAACCCGGCCAGTGAAGCCTCTGGCGCCTTCATGTTCAACGCATCCTTCCACCGGAGATGATCCGTGTGCATGGCGACCGCGTATTCATCGTACAGCTGTTGTGCAAGCGGCGCTGCGCGATCGGCAGCCAGCGCAGTGGCCAGCCAGGCACTTGTGCGGGCCAGCAGTGCTGTGCGGCGGTCCGGTGCGGAGAGCAACGCAGCGAGGAAGGGTGACTCCGGGGTGGGAGCGGAAAGCATGCGTTCCACCGTGCGATCTTCCGGCAACGACCACAGGTCCATGTCGTAAAGGATCCATCTCCACTGCCCGCCCTTCACCCGCGGCCGCCAGCAGCGCACGTTCAGGTCCTGGTCGGCGCGCCCGGTCCACATGTCGAAACAGGCCAGGTCCATCAAGCTGCGCATGTCCATCAACGTCATCAGCGTATCCATGGGCGCGGCGCTGAGCAGTTGACCTATTGCCTGGCGGTAACGAGCCTTGCCACCGTGGATCACTTCGGCCTCCGGCCCACCGATCAGATCCACCTCTTCCGCGTCGCCCAGTGTGCGCAGCCACGGAGCGTTCTTGGCGGGCATCGCCCGGTACAGTCCATGGTAAGCTCCATTGATAAAAAGCGGAACGGGTGTGCTGCGCTGAACATCCACGTGCGCACCGAGCGCTGCAACACGCTCCATGAACATGTTGCGGAGGAACGCATCGGGACTTGCATCCGCCCGTAGAATGCTTTCCTGGCCCGTGGCCTCATCGGAGATCTTCAGGCTCTTTTTGGCCAGGCTGCGTGTGCCGCTCCCGCTGATGCTGACCTCCACATGGCGCGCAGCGGTCGCACTGTCCCCATGCCATTCAAGTTCGCCCGCGCGATGCCATTCCGGTCCGCTGCGCGAGAAGTTGGCGTTGTCGCCTGTGGCGAAAAGGCCACGATCCCGGTCATACAGGTCGGCCGGATCGATCCGAAGGGAAAGCGCGCGGCCAGTGGTGCTGCAAAGTCGCGTGTGCGAAGCACAGGTCGATGGCATTGCATCGCGCGCAAATGCACGCACGGTCACCACATGATCGCACGGCACCTGAAGCGGCTCAAGCAGTTGAGGTGAATCCAACGTGGGCACTTGGCCATTGACCGTGTAGTGGATCTCCACATCCGCTTCATGAGGCACGGACAACGTAACGCCTTCCACCGAAAGCGTCGGGGGCTCGAGGATCCTGGAATAGCCGGTGGTCATGGGGTTGGGTGCTCCAGGGCTGGGCACATCCAGGATCCGCCAGCCATGGGGATCGGAGGGCGACCGGCCAACGGAATACCCGGAGGGAAGGGACGGCCAGGTGAAGAGGTCCGCGATGGTGCGTCCATCCGGGGCGATGAGCAGAAGACCGCCACCCTTTCGCGGCAGCCTGAACGGGATCAAGGTGTCACCGGTGGAAGCAGCATCATCGCATCGAAGCACCACCACGCCACCCCGGGAAACTTTGCGCGACCCGGAGATCCGATGGTGCGCATCCTGAATGGACAGCGAGTATCCCTGAAGATCCACGCTGCGGGGGCCGGTATTCCGAAGTTCGATCCAGTCCGGCGACCCGTTCCCACCCGGCATCACCTCATTGATCACCAGTCCTTGGGCGCAGCCGAACACCGCCATAAGGCACACAGGGATCGTTGAAAATGCGCGGCGCACAGGGGCAAATTAGGGGGATCAGGGGCAGCGATCCACCTATTTTTGGCGTCCACACATCACCATGAAGCACCTATCCGCGATCCTCCTGTCCGGTTCACTCACTGTTTGCGCGCATGCACAGACGCTTACGAATGTGACGATCCAGCCTACTAACCCCAACGAATGCCAGTTGGTAGGGGTTACCATCAGTGGGACGTTGCCGAACAATGGCAATCCCCAGGGTTTTGGACCGTCCTTTTCACCTGGCAACGATACGTTGTACATCAAATTCCGGTATACCGGCAGTGGTGGGGGCAATGCCCCGTTCAGCCAACCCATCCCAGGCGTCGCCCAGTTCACGCCGGGTGACCACTGGATCGTGGTGACCTTGATCCACCTGCCGGATAGTGCGGTGATGGATGAGTTCACGCGCGCGTTCACCGTGGCACCGGGCACGAATCCGGATGCCGGCGAGTTCGGCTCCACGGAGGTTTGCTCCGGAGATGCCAACATTCCGCTGATCTCCCTGCTGGGTGGAAACCCCACCACCGGCGGTGTATGGTACAATCCGAACAACCAGTTGGTGAGCAATGGCATATTCGATCCGGGCCAATCGATCGAAGGTTTCTACAGCTATGTGTTCGACCTGGAGCCACCCTGCGTGGACGCCCAACAGCAAGTGCTGGTCACGTACCTCCCCAGCAATAGCCCCGGCCTCAACGGAACTGTGCAGGTCTGTGCAGCTGGTGGCCCTACGGTGGACCTGTTCGCAGAGCTCGGCGGGATCCCTATGTGCCGGGTACGTGGAGCTTCGGCGGCAACACGCACAGTGCCACCTTCGTTCCTGGCGTGGATGCATGTGGCATCTACACCTATACCGTGCCGGGGCAGGGTAACTGCGGTTCGGCATCCTCAACGGTGAACGTGCAATGCGTACAGCCGCCCAATGCGGGCGTTGGTGGCAGTATCGCCCTGTGCTACAATGATTCATCGGAGAACCTCAGCCCGATCGTGACCGGGGAGCAGACCAATGGCGTCTGGATCGATCAGGCCGGCTTCACCCTGGCCCAGTACAACCAGCCGGTGAATCCCGCATTGAATGGTGCACAGACCTATGGCTATCTCGTCACCAGCGCGGTCTGTCCCAACGACACCAGCTTCGTTGTCGTCACGTTGGTAGGGCCTCCGTGCACCATCGGCATCGACGAGCTGGACGGCAACATCGCCCGCTTCGAGCTGATGCCGAATCCTGCGCAAACGGAAGTGGTGTTGGAACTTGAACTACAGCGTTCCACCGGCGAACATTGGATGGAGCTTGTCGATGTGAACGGGCGTGTACTGCGCACCGAAACGTTGAACATCGCGGGTACCTACCTGCGCCACACGATCAACGTCAGCGATCTGCCGCGCGGTGCCTACATGGTGCGCATCGGATCGGCCGATGGTTCCGTTGTGCGCCGCTTGATGGTGAAGTAACTCCGGGATCGACCATGTGCGGGGCCGCCGGTGTATCACCGGCGGCCCCGCTTTTTTCCGTCAATCCAACGCGTTGCGCGTTACCCAGTACCGGTAACCGGCCAGCAGCTTGCGGCCCTTGCTGAGCCGCGTGAGGTCCTTGTCCCATTGCTTGGGAAGCACGGTCCGGTTCAGCACAGCGAGCAGGCGGAATAAGCGTTTCCTCATGGGTTCCAGTATCAGTGCTGTTCAAGGTCGCATTGCTCATCCGCCCATTCAAGCTCGATGGTGGCGTGGTGGATGCCGAAGGTCTTCAACGCGGCCCGGGCGTCGGACTTGATCGCCAGTGCGCGGGTCAGTTCCACCTTTCCCACTACCAGGTGTACGGTATGCACGATGAGCTGGCCGTCCAACGTCCAGGTGTGTTGATCATGGATGCCGGTGACATCCGGGATCGCCAGCAATCGTGCCCCAACATCCTCCAGATCGATCACTGGTGGGATCTGTTGCATCAGAATGCCCGTGCCTTTGCGCATGGTCCCAATAGCGTTGTACAGGATGAAGATGCTGATCGCGATGCTGAGCACCGGATCCACCACCGCCCAGCCCGTGAAGTGGATGAGGATGCCGCCCACCAGCACCGCCGCCCAACCGAGCACATCCTCCAGCAGATGGAGATAGGCTCCGCGCTCATTCAAGGAGCTTCCCCTGTGCAGCGTCCACGCGGCCAGCCCGTTCATCGCCAGTCCGAACACCGCGATGGCGATCATGCCGTCCGCCTTGGGCAGTTCAGGATGCAGGAGGCGCGGGACGGACGCGCCGATCATGAAGAGCGCACCCATGATCAGCACCACCGAGGTGAGCCATCCGCCCAACATGCTGTAGCGGCCGTAGCCATAGCTGTAGAATGCATCACGTCCGCGTCGGGCGACATGTTGCAGATACCAGGCTGTGCCCAGCACCAGACAATCACCGGCATCATGCAGCGCGTCGCTTAGCACCGCAATGCTTCCCGTCCACCAGCCGCCGCCAGCTTCGATGAGGGTGAAGGCCAGGTTCAGCAGGAAGGCCGCTCGCAGTGCCTTCACACCGCGGCCGTGGTCATGCCCGTGGTGGTGCGCAGGACCGTTTTGCGTATGTCCGTGATCGCTCATGGAGCACGTTGCCGAACGCCAATGTAGGCGCTCAGCCCACCACCACGCGGCCGGTCTTGCGCGCAAGGGCCTTTTTCACCTCATTCAATCTTTGGATCTCCTGCAGGGTGATCAACACGTTCATTTCGTCCGCAGTCTTCAATTCCTCCTGCTTGTCACGGATCATCCGGTCCACCCGGCGTTCCTTGAGGATGTCCACTCCTTCCGCCATGGCGTCCAGTAGCTGCTCCTGTTCGCGATTCACATGGATCTTGTGCCGCGCCTTCCAGTTGGGGCTCAGACTGGTGCTTTTCCGTGAGCAGGTCGATGGCCAGCTGGCGCCAATCCTTGTTATCGTGACCCGCATAGCGTGTGCCGGTCAACGTCCTCGCCAAGGTTCGCCTTGTGGCGGTAGTCCAGATAGATGGATTGGAAGAGCGGCTCATCAAAGCCAATGTCATCCGAGGCGAGCAGCATGAACATCAGTTCCGCCACGGTCATTTCGTCATCTCGCCGGACTGCCGTCCTCCTCCTGCCAGGGGACGAGGATTTTCTCGTGCCCGTAGTTCAACAGCATGCGCAGTAGGTCGCGTTCCTGCGTGCTGGTGCCCAGGTCCTGCACCTCTTGTTGCGGTGGTGCAATGTCCGGCGCCACCATCTCCTCGAACACAGGGGCCTCGCCACCGAGTTTTTTCCGGTAGACGCGACGAAGCACCTTGTTCAGTTCGCTCACCAGCGCCTGCTCGCTCACCTGCACGATCTGCGCGCATTGCTGTACGTAGAGCGAGCGCAGCACATGGTCCGGTACTTGGGCGATGCTCTCCACCAGGTCGTGGATCGCGGCCGCCTTTCGCACCGGATCGCCCTCGGCGTCGCGCACCAGCAGGTCGGCCTTGAACACCAGGAAGTCCTTCGCGTTGGCCTCGATGAAGGCCGTGATCTCGCTGCTGCTGCGGGTGCGAGCGAAGCTGTCCGGGTCGTCACCATCCGGGAAGAGCACCACCTTCACGCTGAGCCCCTCGGCCAGGATCAGGTCGATGCCGCGCAACGAGGCCTTGATCCCCGCGGCATCGCCATCGTACAGGATGGTGACGCCCGGCGCGTAACGCTTGATCAGTCGTACCTGGTCCTGGGTAAGCGAGGTGCCGCTGCTGGCCACCACGTTGGCAACGCCCGCCTGGTGCAGGCTGATCACGTCCGTGTAGCCTTCCACCAGGAAGCAGTTGTTCTTCTCCGCGATGCTCTTGCGCGCCTGTGCGATGCCGTACAACGATCGGCTCTTCACATACAGCAGGCTTTCCGGACTGTTGAAGTATTTGGGCAGCTTCTTGTCGCTGCGCAGGGTGCGTGCTCCGAAGGCGATCGGCTGGCCCGTAAGGCCGTGGATGGGGAAGGTGACGCGGCCTTGGAAGAAATCCCAGGGCGTACCATCCTCCCGCCGTTTGATCCAGCCGGCCTTCTCCAGCAGATCGGCATCGAAGCCCTGGGCCAACGCGGCCTTGGCGAAGGCATCACCCCGCTCCGGCACATAGCCCAGCTGGAATTCCTTGATGGTGGCGTCGCTGAATCCACGCTCCCGGAAGTACGACAGGCCGATGCGCTTGCCTTCATCGCTGTTCCATAGCTGCTCCACACTCCACGTCATCGCCCATTGCTGGATCGATCGAGAGGCTTTCGCGCTCACCCTGCTCCAACTGCTGCTCCGGGCTGGCCTGCTCTTCCTCCAGCTCGATGTTGTAGCGCTTGGCCAGCCATCGGATCGATTCCGAGAAGGAAAGATGCTCCTGCTTCTGCAGGAAGGTGATGGCATCGCCGCTCTCGCCGCAACCGAAGCATTTGTAGATGCCCAGGTTCGGACTTACGTTGAACGAGGGCGTCTTCTCGTTGTGGAACGGGCACAGGCCCAGATACCGTGGTCCCTTGCGCTTAAGGTCAAGGAACTCACCGAGCACTTCCTCGATGCGCACGACATCCTTGACCTGCTGAACGGAACGGGGACTGATCACGGGTGCGCTGAAATGGGCCGTGAATTTACCCGTCCAGTTGCAGGCAGTTACGAATGTTGAAAAACTGAAAGCGGTCTACCTGACTTGTCGCCCGGTGCTATCGAAGACCACCGTCTTGGCGAGGCCACCCGTGGCATCAAAGAAGCGCCACTCGCCCACCGGATGTCCGTTCTTGTTATCGCCGCTGTACTTCAGTGCCCCATTGTCCTGGAACACGGTGGTAAGGCCGTCCAACTTGCCATCGCGGTATTCGTTGCGGCTCATGCACCCGGCCATTTTCGCCATAGCTGGTCCACACGCCCTGACGTTGCTTGTTCAGAAAGTCCCCTTCCATGTACAAGCGGCCTTGGGCGTCGCGATACGTGTGATGCCCATCGCGCAGGGAATCGGCAAGGGCTGTTCGTGCTAGGCTGTCGGCGCGTTGCACGGCCAGCGCACTGTCCACCGCGATGCGGGCCTTGTCCAGGTCAGCCGGGGGCTGGCAGGAAACCAGGAGCACCACCGCGGCGATGCCGCAACAGGCCGCGAAGCGACCGATAGGGTATGGAAAGCCAGCGCGCATCATCGGGTGCGTTCCACGGTGAGTTGAACAAGGTCCTCCAATGAACGGCGGGCATCCGTTTCCGGGAAGCTGCGCAGCACCGCCAACGCCTGATCGCGGTACTCCTGCATGCGCCGCGTGGCATGGGCGATGCCGCCCGCCTTGGTCACCATGTCCACCACGCGTGCCACGGCCTGGCTGTTCTCGTTGTCGTTCTTCACCACGTTCACCATCCAGCGCCGGTCGCTTGATGACACCTGCTGTAACGCATGGATCAAGGGAAGCGTGAGCTTCTTCTCCTTGATGTCGATGCCCGTGGGTTTACCCGTGTCCATGCCGGAACCGTAATCGAACAGGTCATCCTTGATCTGGAAGGCGATGCCCGTCAGCTCGCCAAAGGTGCGCATGCGCTCCACCTCCTCCGGCGTTGCTCCACCAGCAGCGGCACCGCTGGCACAACAAGCGGCGATCAGGCTGGCCGTCTTCTGGCGGATGATGTCGAAGTACACCTCTTCCTTGAAGTTCAGGCCGCGGGCTTTTTCAAGCTGGAGCAGTTCACCTTCGCTCATCTCGCGCACGGCGCGGCTCACGATCCGCAGGAGTTCGAACTGGCCCTTTTCAACGGCCAGCAATAATCCGCGGCTCAGCAGGTAGTCGCCCACCAGCACCGCGATCTTGTTCTTCCACACGGCATTGATGCTGAAGAAGCCGCGGCGCATGGGCGAGCCGTCCACCACATCGTCGTGCACCAGCGTTGCGGTGTGCAGGAGCTCGATCAACGAGGCGGCGGTGTAGCCCGCGTCGGTGATCGGACCGAACTGGCGGGCGCTGAGCAGGGTGAACATCGGCCGCATCTGCTTGCCCTTGCGCTGCACGATGTAGTGCATGATGCGGTCCAGCAACGGCGCCTTGCTGCGCATGGCATCGCGAAAGCGCGTTTCGAACTCGCGCATCTCCGACTGCGATGGGGGCCTGTATGGCCTGGAGGGTGGGCACGTGCGGGTGGTGGTGGTGCGGCTCAGGCACCTGGGGTGGCGAAACTACGGGACCTGCGCACGTGGGTAACAGCCGCCGGGCCTATGCGGTTCGCCGCTACCTTCGCCCGTCCATGCCGTTCGTCCTTCGTTCCTTCCTGGTCGCCTTCTGGCTTTGTTGTTCAGCGCTGCTGTGCGCCCAGCCTGAAAAGCCCAAGACCAAGGTGCTGCTCCAGCGCGACCGCATGCAGGCGCAATGGGATACGGTGAATTGCGTGAAGAACGCGATCAAGATGAACCCCTTGCTGTTCTTCCGTGGCGAGATCCCCGTGTATTTCGAACATGCCCTCTCTCCGCGGCTGAGCGCTGAACTGGGCGTGGGGCTTACCTATCGCAACTACATCACCCTGCCCATCGATGGCGATGATGCGGATGAATTCAGTGCCGGTACCAAGCTTCGCCCCAAACCATCCTTTCATATCGGTGCCCGCTACTACCTCACCGATGACCTGGAACCACAGGGCACCTATCTGCAGGTCGAGTTCGCCTACCTCAACTTCACCAAGGATCAGGACACCAAGGACAGCCTGGGCCAGTTCACCGGGAAGACGCTCACCGATGAACGCATCTTCAACGACGTGCGCTTCCTCTTCGGGTACCAGAGCCTGAGCGGCACCAACAACATGCTTTTTGACTTCTATGGCGGACTCGGTATGCGCAGCCGATCGCTGCACGTGGTGAAGGAATTGGTGAACACCCAGACCAACGCCTTCACCTATACCGAGGAGGACAAAAAGGACGTGGTACCGACCATCTTCCTTGGGGTGAAAGTGGGCCTGGGCTGGTAGGCTGCGACTTGATCGCCCAAGCGATCAACTTCATCACGCGTTCTCCCTCCTTCACCGCCGGCTGGTTCTTGTTGGCCAGCTGACCGCAGGCCGCATCGATGTCACGACCACGGCTGTGGCGTATGCGCGCCAGGATGCCCTTGTTCTCAAGATAGCGCTGGAACAATTCGGACTTCTCGCGGGATGTGCCTTGGAAGAGGTCGTCGTCCGTTGCGTTGTACTCGATCAGGTTCACCTTGGCGTGTACGAAGCTGCAGTACTTCACCAGCTCCTGCGCATCCTCCAACGAATCGTTGAAGTCGCGGAACAGGATGTACTCGAAGGTGACGTCCTTGCGCGTTTTGCGGGTGTAGTAGCGCAGGGCATCGAGCAGCTCGCGCAGGTTGTTCGTCTCGTTGATGGGCATGATGCTCTCGCGCTTGGCATCGTTCGCTGCGTGCAGGCTCAGGGCCAGGTTGAACTTCGCATCGTCATCGGCCAGTTTGCGGATCATCTTGGCGATCCCCGCCGTGCTTACGGTAATGCGGCGTGTGCTCATGCCCAGGCCGTCCTCGGCACAGATGCGTTCCGCGCTGCGCATGGTGTTGGCGTAGTTGAGCAGGGGTTCGCCCATGCCCATGTACACGATGTTGCTCAGCGGCTTCTGGTAGTTCTCCTCGGCCAGCTTCGCGATCATCACCACCTGGTCCACGATCTCGCCGGCGTCCAGGTTACGGATGCGCTTCAACTTGCCCGTGGCGCAGAACGCACAGGTGAGCGAGCAGCCGATCTGTGAACTGATGCAGGCCGTCATGCGAGTTTCCGTAGGGATCAGCACGCCTTCCACGATGTGGCCGTCCCACGTGCGGAAGGCACATTTGATGGTGCCGTCCTTGCTCTTCTGCTGCTCGGCCAGCACCAGCGGACGCAACATGGCACGCTCGGCCAGCTTCTGCCGCAGCTCCTTCGACAGGTTGCTCATCGCGTCGATGCTGGGCGCGTGCTTCTTCCACAGCCACTCCCACACCTGCGTGGTGCGGTAGGGCTTTTCGCCCAGGTCGGTCATGAGCTTGCCGACCTCTTCTTTGGAGAGTTCGCGGAGGTCGATCAGGTCTGCCATGTGTCTTCACCCCGATGGTGCGGGACCGCAAAGGTCGGTGGTCGGAGGCGGTTCACCGCATGAATGCCTCTGCCAGGAGCAGGTCCTCGGGGGTAGTGACCTTGATATTGCGGTCCTCGCCGGGCACCAGGAGCACCTTCGCGCCAATGCGCTCGACCAACGTCGCCTCGTCCGTGAACGCCGGATCAAATGGCAGTTCGAAGGCCTTGCGCAGCAATGGAACGCTGAAGCACTGCGGCGTATGCACAGCCCGCAACCGCGAACGGTCGAGCGCCTTGCTCGTGTCGCCGTTCACTTCCCGCACCGATGAGGTGATCGATACCACCGGGATGGCAGCGCCATGCTCCTCTGCGGCGCGGAAACAGCGATCGATCACCTCCACGCTCACCAGCGGACGCACACCATCGTGCACAGCCAGCAGCCCATCATGCTTCACCTGCGCAAGACCGTTGCGTACGGAGTGGAAGCGCTCTTCACCACCGGCCACGGCTTCATGCGCCACATGGAAGTTGTGTCCAATGCACAGGCTTTTCCATATCGGGATGTGCTGCTCCGGAAGCACTACGACGATGGGCATGGAGGCATCGTAGCGATGGAATACCTCGATCGTCCAGCATAGCAGCGGGCGGCCTTTCAGCAGCATGAACTGCTTCGGAAGGGGGCCGCCCATCCTTTTTCCGGAGCCGCCGGCGACGATGATGACGGACTTCGCGGTCATTGATCAAAGATCGCTTCGTCGCGGGTCATCGCTGCGCTTTGCCCATCGATGCCTGTCCTTCGGACCCTCGCGAAAACGGTTAGATGATGAGCATCGCGTCCCCGTAGCTGTAGAAGCGGTACTTCTCCTTGAGGGCCACTTTGTACGCGTTGATCACGTGGTCGTATCCGCCGAAGGCCGCCACCATCATCAACAACGTGCTCTCCGGCATGTGGAAGTTGGTGATCATGCGGTCGGCGATGCTGAAGTCGTATGGCGGGAAGATGAACTTGTTCGTCCACCCGTTGTAGGGCTTCATGTGGTTCTCCGTGCTCACGCTGCTCTCGATGGCGCGCATGGTGGTGGTGCCCACGCAGCACACGTGCTTCTTGCGGTCCTTGCTCTTGTTCACGATGTCGCACGCCTCCTTGGTGATGATCACCTGCTCGCTGTCCATCTTGTGTTTGGTGAGGTCCTCCACTTCCACCGGACGGAAGGTGCCCAAGCCCACGTGCAGGGTGACCCCCGCGAAGTGGATGCCCTTCAGTTCCATGCGCTTCATCAGCTCGCGGCTGAAGTGAAGACCAGCCGTGGGTGCGGCCACGGCACCTTCGTGCTTGGCATAGATGGTCTGGTAACGCTCCGCGTCGCTGGGCTCCGTTTCACGCTTGATGTAGTGCGGCAGCGGCGTTTCACCCATGTCGGTGATGGTCTGCTTGAACTCCTCGTACGAACCGTCGAACAGGAAGCGCAGCGTGCGGCCGCGGCTGGTGGTGTTGTCGATCACTTCCGCAACGAGCTCATCATCCTTTCCGAAGTACAGCTTGTTACCGATGCGGATCTTGCGGGCAGGGTCCACCACAACATCCCACAACAGGCTGTCGCGGTTCAGTTCGCGCAGCAGGAACACCTCGATCTTGGCACCCGTCTTCTCCTTGTTGCCCCACATGCGGGCCGGGAACACCTTGGTGTCGTTCAGGATGAAGGTGTCGCCCTCGTCGAAGTAGTTGAGGATGTCCTTGAATTTCTTGTGCTCGATCTTGCCCGTTTTGCGGTGCAGTACCATCAGCTTGCTGCCGTCGCGGTCCTTGGTGGGGTAGAGAGCGATCTGTTCCTTGGGGACGGTGAACTTGAATGAGGTCAGTTTCATGTGCTGAGCGGGGCTTACGGGCCCGTTTTTGGTTTTTGAGGGGGGCCGAAGATAGGTCGATCGTGAAGCGAGCGTTAAGTGCTCTGACCGTCAGTCGATTGTCGTCCGGCGGCCCAGACATCCAGCCACGCGGACCACTGCTCGGGTGTGCGGGCGTCCTCAATTCTGAAGGAACCGCTCCGCGTTCGCCTTAAGGCGATGATGTGCGCGCCGCAGCCCAATGCCTGGCCAATGTCGTGGCCCAGCGACCGGATGTAGGTGCCTTTGCTGCAGGACACCCGGATGGTGATATCGCGTCCGTCGATGCCCAGCAATTCCAGCTCGTTGATGGTCACGCTCACATGCGGCAGGTCCACCGGCTCGCCCCAGCGCTGCAGGTTGTAGGCGCGTTCACCTTGGAAACGCTTGGCCGAGAAGTTCGGTGGGCGTTGCTGGAGGGGACCGGTGAAGGTGCGCAGCACGGCGTTCACGTCCGCCTCCGTGAGATGTTCCCAAGGACCATGCTCCACCAGCTCCGTCTCCGTGTCGTAGCTGGCGGTGGTCTGGCCCAGGCGGATGGTGGTGGTGTATTCCTTGGCCTCCTCGGTGAGCCCGGGCAATTGCTTGGTCATGCGCCCCGTGCCGATGATCAACAAACCGGTGGCCAACGGGTCCAAGGTGCCGGCATGGCCCACTTTTACGCGGTGGCCGCATAGTTTCTGCAGGGCCGAGCGCACTTTGCCCACCACATTGAAGCTCGTCCACGTGAGCGGCTTGTCCACCAGGAGGATCGCACCCGCCTCGGGATCCAGGCCTTCATGCGATCATATCATGTTCAGGTTCACCCCCCGCATAATGAGCACGAGGAGCACCAGGCCCACCACGATGCGGTACCAGCCGAAGGCCGCGAAGCCATGTTTGGTGAGGTAGCCGACGAAGCCCTTGATGGCCAACGCGGCCACGATGAAGGCCACTACGTTGCCAATGGCGAAGAGCTTCAATTGATCGCCCGTGAAAGCGCCACCGTCGTGCACATAGTCCCACAGGCTCTTCATGGTGGCGGCGAACATGGTGGGCACGGCCAGCAGAAAGGAGAACTCCGCCGCCTGGCGGCGCGATAGGTTCTGTGTAAGTCCGCCGATGATGGTGGACGCACTGCGGCTCACCCCGGGGATCATGGCGATGACCTGAAAGCAGCCAATGATCAGCGCGTTGCGCAGGGTCAACGGTTCCTGACTGTCCTCGCCATCGTGCGGGAACAGCTTGTCCAGGAAGAGGAACAGGATGCCGCCCAACAGCAGGGCGATCGCCACCACGGTGACGTTCTCCAGCATCAGGTCGATGAAGTGCTTGAGGAACAGACCTGCGAACACGGCCGGTAGAAAGGCCACGAAGAGCAGCGGATAGACGGCGAGGTTCTCCGTGAAGCGGCGCCAGTAAAGCACCACCACGCTGAGGATGGCCCCGAACTGGATGGCCACGGTGAAGAGCTTCACGAAGTCATCCGCCGCAATGCCCATGAGCGTGCTTCCGATCGATCATGTGGCCGGTGCTCGATACCGGCAGGTATTCGGTGAGCCCCTCGATGATCGCCAGGATGATGGCGTGGAGAACGGTCATGCGTGTGCTGTGGGGGGTGTTGGCCTCCTCTTCCGCCAGGGGAGCAGCGCAAGGAACGACCTGCGATCAACTGACCGCGTAAAGGAATGCGTGGGGAGGTATCAGGCCTGGCTTGAAGGCTTCTTCATGATGGCATAGACCACGAAGAGATAGCCGATGAGGCAGACGAAGGGTGCTACGGTGATGCGGCGTGGGCTGAAGATCTCCTTGGGGTCGAACACCTCCGGATCGCCACTGCCGCCGCCGGCCATGAGGATGAAGCCCAGGATCACGATGCCGATGCCAATGAGCAGCAGGCGGTAGTTGGTGCTGGTGAAGGCCAGTGCGTCCTCGTGTTTGTCGGTCATGCTTCGTGCGCCAAAGCGCTGATTTCTTTACGGCTGCGTTGTACTCGCGACGGCGTGATCAACTCCAGTTCAGTTCGTCCGTGTTCATGCGAAGGTAGCGTCGCACGGCGAACCAGGTGGACAGCAAAGAAATGACAAGACCGGCGATCACCACCCCGGCCAGCAGGATGGCCAGCGGAAGCGGCTGCACCAAGGTGCGCATGTCCGGCTGGAAATGGATCAACAACTGGATCATGCCCACCAACAGGCCGATGGCCAGCACCGCCGCGATGATGCCCTGCCACAGGCTGCGGCCCAGGAAGGGCTTTTTGATGAACCAGCCCGTGGCGCCCACCAGGTGCATGGTGCGGATCAGGAAGCGCTTGCTGTAGATGGCCAGCCGGATGGTGTTGTTGATGAGGGCCACCGCGATGATCAGCAGCAACGCACTGAAGCCCAGCAGCACCCAGCCGCAAGCGCACCATGTTGGCGTCGATGTTCTCCACCACCATGGGGTTGTAGCTCACCTCATCCACCCGGGCATCCTGCCGCAGATGCTCGGCGATCCACTTCAGGCTGTCGGGATGGGCATAGTTTTCGTTGACCTTCAGTTCGATGGAAGGCTTCAGGCGGTTCTCGCCCAGCACGCCCAGGAAGTCCTCGCCCAGGTCCTGCTTCAGCTGCTCCGCCGCCTCCTCCGGGGTCACGTAGCGCGTTTCGCGGGTGTAGCCCTCCAGGTCCAGCTTCTTGCGGAACTTCATCACATCCACCTCCTTCAGATCGCGCTTCAGGTAGAGGTCCACCTTCACGTTCTCGCGGAAGTGACGCTCCAGCGCCCGGGCGTTCAGCAGCATGAAGCCCAGCAGGCCCAGCATGAACAGCACCAAGGTGATGCCGATCACCGTGCCCACGCTGCTGCTGCGTGCGCGGGCCTTGAAGTGGCGGTCCTCTCCCATGCGCCGCGAATGTATCCCCGCCCCGCTTCGCTCCACAGACGCCCCCGCCTGGGTTGTCAGGCAGGGCTTGTGAGTAGCGCTTCGCCCACGACCCTGGCCCTGCCCATTCTACTTTAGCGCCATCATGGCGTATGAGCATAAGGGCATCGAGCGGAAGTGGCGCGAGGAATGGCGGAAACGCGGCACCTACCGCGTGGAGAATGACCCGTCCAAGCCGAAGTACTACGTGCTCGACATGTTCCCGTACCCCAGCGGTGCCGGCCTGCATGTAGGGCACCCCCTGGGCTATATCGCCAGCGACATCGTGGCGCGTTCCAAACGGCAACAGGGCTTCAACGTGCTGCATCCCATGGGCTACGACAGCTTCGGCCTGCCCGCGGAACAGTATGCCATCCAGACCGGTCAGCACCCGGCGAAGACCACGGAGGTGAACATCGCGCGCTACCGCGAACAGCTCGACAACATCGGATTCTCCTTCGATTGGAGCCGCGAGGTGCGCACCTCCGACCCGAGCTACTACAAGTGGACCCAATGGATCTTCCTGCAGCTCTTCGACAGCTGGTATGACCATGCCGCGCAGCAGGCCCGCCCCATTGCCGACCTGGTGGAGCGCTTCGAGCAGCAAGGCTGGAACGGACAGGACGATTCCGCGCTCACCGGCAACGAGGAGCTTGATCCGCTTGTGGAGTTCAGCCACACCGATTGGGCCACCTTCAGCGAGCGGCACAAACAGAATATCCTGCTGCGCTTCCGCCTGGCCTACCTCAGCGAGGCGTGGGTGAACTGGTGCCCTGCGCTGGGCACCGTGCTGGCCAATGATGAAGTGAAGGACGGCGTGAGCGAACGCGGCGGACATCCCGTGGAACGCAAGCGGATGCCGCAGTGGAGCATGCGCATCACGGCCTACGCTCAACGCCTGCTCGACGGGCTCGACGGATTGGATTGGAGCGAGAGCATCAAGGAGTCGCAGCGCAATTGGATCGGTAGGAGCGAGGGAGCGTTGATCAGGTTCGCGCTTCGCCAGCGGGGAAGGTGCCGTGGATGTGTTCACCACGCGTCCCGATACCATCTTCGGGGTAAGCTTCGTGACGCTCGCACCCGAGCATGAGCTGATCGCGCAGATCACACCACCGGAGCGCATGGCCGAGGTGATGGCCTATGTGACACAGGCGAAGAACCGCAGCGAGCGCGAGCGGATGACCGAAGTGAAACGCGTGAGCGGTGTGTTCACCGGCGCGTACGTGAAGCATCCGTTCACGCACATGGACGTGCCCGTGTGGGTGGGCGACTATGTGCTCGGCGGCTATGGCACCGGCGCCGTGATGGCCGTGCCCGCAGGCGACCAGCGCGACTGGAACTTCGCCACGCACTTCAAGATCCCGTTCACCGCCGTCACCGCGAACTGGGACATCAGCACCGGTGCCGATGAGAGCAAGGAGGCCACCCTGGCGAACAGCGTCTTCCTGAACGGCATGAAGGTGGCCGATGCCATTCCGCGCGCCATCGATGAGCTGGTGAAGAAGGGCGTGGGCGAGCGCCGCATCAACTTCCGCCTGCGCGATGCCGCCTTCGGTCGCCAGCGCTACTGGGGCGAACCGATCCCGATCTACTACAAGGATGGTACTCCGTATCCGGTAGAGGAGAAGCACCTGCCACTTGTGCTGCCCGAAGTGGACAAGTTCCTGCCGACCGAGGATGGTGAACCACCGCTGGCCCGCGCAAAGGACTGGTCGTACAACCCGCAGCAGGGCCGGGTGGCCAATGGTGAAGGCGCTTATCCGCTGGAGACCACCACCATGCCCGGCTGGGCCGGCAGCAGCTGGTACTTCCTGCGCTACATGGAGGAAGATCCGAAGAACGCGGATAAGTCGCTTCGCATCACCAGAGGCCATCAACTACTGGCAGCAAGTGGACCTGTACGTGGGGGGCAGCGAGCACGCCACCGGCCACCTGCTCTACTTCCGCTTCTGGACCAAGTTCCTGAAGGACCGCGGCTGGATCAACTTCGATGAGCCTGCGAAGAAGCTGGTGAATCAGGGGATGATACAGGGGGTGTCGGCATTTGCAACGCTTCAACTACTCGGCTTTGCCAATTGGACCCGATAGCACGGATAGGCCAATCAGTGAAGTATCAGATCGTTGGCTGATTTTCGCATCCAAGGGTTTCACCAGGAGTATCAAGCCGTGAAGTGTTGAATGAGCGTAAGCGTGCGAAAGCAAGACTCACCGATCCGCTTCCTATATCCATAAGGAGATTCTGACGCTTGGAACGATCGGTGACTGGGAGATAAGCCTTCATATGGACTCATCGCCCGAATGGTCACTCGTACGCGTGCACATCTGACTTGATCGAAGATGGTGAATTCGAAAGCATGAAGGCTGCGATTTGGTTGTACTACATCCGGTTATGTGAAGCATGCGAACGCTCTTCCTCGGTTGGCACGGACGAGAAGTTTGACCTGCGATCGCGAGGTCGAGAAAATGTCCAAGTCGAAGTTCAACGTTGTCAACCCCGACGACATCATCGAGAAGTACGGCGCGGACACGCTGCGGTTGTACGAGATGTTCCTCGGCCCCATCGAGCAGAGCAAGCCGTGGGACACCAACGGCATCGAAGGCACCAGCCGTTTCCTGAAGAAATTCTGGAATCTGTTCCACGCCACAGTTTCGAGTCGCCGAGTCGGCGCTGATGCAGAAAATCGTTCGCATGTCACCGACGAAGCGCCCACCAAAGCCGAACTGAAAGTCCTGCACGCCACACTGAAAAAGGTGGCCGAGGACATCGAGAAGCTGAGCTTCAACACCAGCGTGAGCCAGTTCATGATCGCCTGCAACAGCCTGCACGAATTGAAGTGCCACAAGCGCGCCGTGCTGGAGCCGCTCACCATCGTCCTCGCGCCTTTCGCCCCGCACATCGCCGAGGAACTGTGGCAGCTGCTGGGTCATGGGGAAAGCATTACCCCAGCCGCCCTGGCCGAAGTGGGATGCCGCGCACCTGGTGGAGGACAGCTTCAGCTACCCGATCAGCTTCAACGGCAAAACGCGTCTGCAGCTGGAGTTCCCCATCGCGCTGGATGCCAAAGGCGTGGAAGCGGCCGTGCTCGCCAACCCCGAGGTACAGGCCCGGTTGGAGGGCAAAGCGCCGAAAAAGGTGATCGTGGTGCCCGAAACGCATCGTGAACATCGTGCTATGATGGAATCCAAGCCTGCGCAGCCGCGAGCTGCGAGCCACGAGCCGAGTATCAAGCTCGAGGCTCGTGGCTCGCAGCTTGTGGCTCAGATCGGAAACACCGATCGGCACCCCGTTTGCGTTACCCAGGGCATGGCTCGTACTTCCACCTTCGTGCTCGCATCGCTGGGCCTGCATCGGCCTGGGCTTCACACAGACCAAGCAACCTGCGCGTAACGGAACCGCCTGCCGGCACTGCGCACGCGTTGCGGACCGTTCAGCACAAGCCTTCAAACCGGGCGAAAAGCTCACCTACGTGCTGCACTACGGCTTCATGAACGCCGGTGTGGCCACCCTGGAACTGAAGGAGAGCCCAACGGAAATGCAGGGCCGCAAAGTGCTGCTGGCCATGGGCGAAGGCCACAGCGCCGGCGCGTTCAAGTCCTTCTACAAGGTGAACGACTACTACGAAACGCGCTTCGACAAGGAAGGTGTGTTCCCGTGGGTCTTCACGCGCCGCGTGGATGAAGGGCGGCTACATCATCAACCAGGATTACATCTACCTGCAGCACCGCCGCCAGGTGACCACCCAGGAGAAGAAGACCTTCACCGTGCCCGCTCATGCGCAGGACATGATCAGCGCCTTCTACTACGCCCGCACCTGGGACCTCAGCAACGTGCAACCCGGCCAGGAATTCACCATTGACCTCTTCATGGACAATGAGAACTGGCCGCTGAAGATGAAGTTCGTGGGCAAGGAGACCATCAAGATCCGCAATGGCAAATACCGCTGCCTGAAGTTCCAGCCCATGGTGCAAAAGGGCCGCATCTTCAAAGGGAACGACGACCTGAACGTGTGGGTCACCGATGATGCCAACCACATTCCGGTGCTGGTGCAGGCAAAGGTCCTCGTGGGCTCCATCAAGATGGAATTGTCCGACTACCAAGGCCTCGCGAATCCCATCTCCAAGCTGTAGCGCACGGCGCAGGCGAAGGCACTGTAGCCACAACGCCGTGTTGAAATGATCGGGATGCTCCGGCGTTACCATCTTGATCAACGGCATTTCTTGCAGGCATGGGGGGAAGGAACAAATGGGGCATCGGCGCGCTTGTGCTCGCTGCGCTCGCAGGAGCGTACGTGTATGTAGGGGTGGACGTGCGTCCGCACGAGGAATACGTGGCCGACGCAATTGCGCTTCGTTGATGAGGACACGCTGCCGGCACCACCGAGCGCCTATGGCATCCCGCTGGACGGCTTCATCATCGAGCGCGGCTTCGTGCCCAAGGGCGGCACCTTCAGCGACCTGCTTTCACCACACGGCGTCGGCGCCACCGAGTGGACAGCCTGGTGCGCATGGCCGCTCCCGTGTTCGACATCCACAAGATGCGCGCGGGCCATCCCTATGCCCTGATCTTCACCGATGACAGTGCGCGCGCTCCGGCCTTCTTCGTGTACGAGGCCGATGCGGTGGACCACGTGATCTTCACGCTGCGCCCGCCCATGGACGTGCGGCTGGATAAGCGCCCGGTGCGCACCGAGCAGCGCAGCATCAGCGTGGCCGTTACGGGTGCCCTGTGGAACGACCTGGAGAGCGCGGGCGCTGATCCCACACTGGCGCTCAAGCTTGGCGGAGATCTTCCAATGGACCCTGGACTTCTACAAGGACGTGCAGCCCGGCAATCGTTTCACCTTCGTCTACCAGGAGAAGACCGTGGACGGCCAACGCTACGGACAGCCCGAGCTGCTCGCCGTGCGCTTCGAAGGTGCCATCACCAAGCAGGCGTTCCGTTTCAGCGCGGACAGCACGGCGGCACCCACGTATTTCGATGCGGAGGGCAACAGCCTGCGGCTCGCGTTCCTGAAGGCACCGCTGAAGTTCAGCCGCGTTTCATCGGGCTTCACCATGCGCCGGTTCCATCCCGTGCAACACCGATGGAAGTCGCACCTCGGTACTGATTATGCAGCGCCCTATGGCACGCCGATCCTCGCCGTGGGCGATGGCATCGTGGAAAAAGCGGGATACACGGGCGGTAACGGCAACTACGTGAAGATCCGGCACAACAACGTGTACGAAACCCAATACCTGCACATGCGGAAGATCCTCGTGAAGAACGGGCAGCATGTGGAGCAGGGACAGACCATCGGGGAAGTGGGCAGCACGGGCCTGGCAACAGGCCCCCACGTGTGCTTCCGCTTCTGGAAGAACGGCAAACAGGTGGATCACCGGAGCGAGGAACTGCCCAGCGCTGAACCCATCGCTTCGCAGCACCGCGCCGCCTTTGAGCGTGTGCGTGATGAGTTCGCTGCCCGCATGCAGGAGGCCGAGGAGGAAGCCTTGCGCGTAAGCAGAGCGACCTTCTAACGGGCCGCCAGTTCCTGGATCGCTGTGTAAGCGTGAATGCTCGCTTTCGCCGTACCCGGTGTCTCCAAGGCCGCATTGATCATCGCCTTCGCCAGCACATCATGCGGCATGGGCTTGTACTTCGCCAGGGAACCGAAGAGGAGCGGTGAGAACACCCTGCCCAGCACGATGCCCATCCGCTCGCCCATGCGCTCCTCCTTGCGCGGGCCCACCAGCATGGATGGCTGGAAGATGTGCAGCTGCGGAAGTCCGATGTCGATCAACGCGCTTTCCATCTCGCCCTTCACACGGCTGTAGAAGATGCGGCTGTTCTCGTCAGCCCCGATCGCGCTCACCACGCAGAACGCGGGCACGTTGTTCGCCTTCGCCCACTGCCCGATGCCCACCACCAGGTCCTTGTCCACATGAATGAAGGCCTGCTTGTCGCCCTTCACCGTGGCGATGGTGGTGCCAAGGCAGCAAAGCACGGCATCCACGTGTTCGTTGCGCAAGCCGGTGAGCAGCTGGCCATCGGGTGCCACCCACTGAACGACCTTCGGGTGCGCCAGGTCGAGCGCGCGGCGTGTGAGGACGATGATTCGATCGATGCGGGTATCGCGTTGCGCTGATTCCACACATGCACGGCCGATCAGACCTGTGGCGCCAGCGACGAGGATGGTGCTCATTACCGGACAGGAGCGAGGTCCGCCGCGGAATGAACGACCATGCGCAGGGAGTCCATGCGCAGTCGGATCTCCTTGGTCTCACGTGTAAGCCAACCGGTGGCTCGATCGATGGTATAAACGCTTTCCTCCACGAGCGAAAGCTCCTTCAGTTTCGTTCCGGCTTTCGGATCATCCTTCAGCATCGCTGCGCGCAGCGCAGCCTGATCATATGTGGTAACGATCCGCGCGACTATGGTTCTGTCCGAAAGTTCATCCAAGCCCAGTTCCAAGATACCTGGCAGTGCGCCGAACCGGTCGAGCATGGGAGCGTCAACATCCGTGATCATGGCTTGTTGCCGGCTCGAGCCCGTTACAGGGAATTCAAAAGCGTATGGTTCAAGCATCAGGTTCACGTTGTTCACCTGTACTTCCGAGAATGAACCGGACAAAGAGTCGAGCAAGTGGTTCATCTTGGTCTCCACCTCCTGCTCGGTATGGCGCTTGTCCACTCGGGCGAGTGAAAGCATTTGTTTCACGCCTTCCATCATGGCGGATCGCATCTCTTCCTCGTTCTTGGCTTGATCAAGTAGTTCAATGGCCTTGCCCGTGCGATCCACCTTGAAACGAAACTCCATTTTCGCGAGCGGGTCGTAGATCGCGGAGAGTACCTCCCGCATGCGATGCATGACACTATCCCGCTGCACCTGCGGCAGCCCGCTTACCTGCGTTTCCAGATCCCCGACCATATCATCGGTCTCGTCCATCCGCATCGTCAGGACGTAATGATCCTTGCGCATATCCGAGACGGCGATGGTGTACACGCTTTTTGATGTGGACTCCATCAAGGTGGTGTCCGCCATCGTCATTTTCACGCTTCCGACCGTTGTTACCATCCGCTTGTCCAGGTAACTCCAATGGGGCTCTGGTCGAATGGTCTTAACCTGAGCATAGCAGCATGTGACCACCAGGGTGGTCAAGACGGTCAATAGGTAGCGCATGCCCCGAAAGTAACGAGACCGCTACAAGTGCGGCGGTTCCTATGGCACTAATCCTCGGTGAGCTGCCTCACCGGCACCATCTTCGTGATCTTCTTCACGAACTCGTATCCGCCCTTTTCCGCGCCCCAAACCTGCGTGTGGGTGTCGTCGTAGCCGCGGTCCCAACTCACCATGCCATCGGGCCCGATGGACACAACGCTGGTGGCGTAGGTGGCCTTGCCCCAGGCGTTCTTGCAGTCGTTCTCGTGCGTGCTGCCCACGAACCGGCCATCGCGCCAGTGCAGGACCAGGGCACATCCTTCCAGCGGTTTGACGTCCGTGGGCTTGATGGCCGAAAATCGCGCAACGTCCTTGTAGGCCCCCACGAACAGATGCATGCTGTCCAGGTTGCACACGGTGCTGATGAAGGTGCTGTCATCCTGTTGTTGCAGGTGATAGATCCGCTGGCGGTAGGGCTTGTCCTTCTTCGCCGCGGTGGCCTGTTCCACGTATAGCCAGATGCCATCCTTCTCCTTCAACCAGATGCGCGCCATCTCCAGTTCAATGTTGAGGTAGCTGGTGTCGCGCACGGCTTGTGCGGCGCTGGTGTAGCTGCCTATCATGTAGCGCTTCAACAGGTCGAGGGAGGGCTTGGTGTTCTGGGCGGAAGCGCCCATGCACCACAACAGGCCGGCAAGGGCAATGGAAATGCGGGGACTCATGCCCACGAAGATAGAAGGCTCACGGTACCTCCACCCAATCCCCGCCCTGCTTGATCAAGGCGATCAACTCGTCCACCGCATGTTCGCTCGGTACGTTGCGCTTCACCACTTCCTTCTCCTTGTAAAGCGTGATCACGCCAGGACCCGTGCCCACGTAGCCATAGTCGGCATCGGCCATCTCGCCCGGCCCGTTCACGATGCAGCCCATGATCCCGATCTTCACTCCTTTCAGGTGACTGGTGCGTGCGCGGATCTTCGCCGTGGTCTCCTGCAGGTCGAAGAGCGTGCGGCCACAGCTGGGGCAGCTGATGTATTCCGTCTTGCTGATGCGTGTCCGTGTGGCCTGTAGGATACCGAAGGCCGTGCGGTTCACCATGGCGTCCGTGCCGCTCTTCTCCGGGCAGATCGATCACGCCATCGCCGAGGCCGTCGAGCAGGAGCGCGCCCATGTCGGTGCTGCTGTGCAACATCAGGTGCAGCTCGTCCAGGTTCATGTAGTCGCGGCCGATGATCACCGGCACGTCGCACTTCCTCTCCATCAGCCTGAAGAAGGCTGCGCGCTGTTCGGCGTATCCGTGGATGTTCTCCGTGTCCAGCAGCAGCACACAACTGTCGTCCTCGTCCAGCGCGGCGATCAGCTCGTCCGTGAGCTCGGCGAGCGTGGCATGCACGAAGTTGAGGTCGTGGTGCGTGGGCACGTTGTTCAGCAGGTCCGCCACTTGCAACAGTGGGTAGTGCCGCGGCTTGTTGCGGTCCTTCAACCACGTGGCATGTTCCTGCACGATCCCGAGCGTTCCGGGGTATCTCGAAGCTGAGGTGGTGGTCGCCGATGAAGAGGTAGTCGCAGGCCTGGTCCGTCAGGTTCCACTTGTCCAAGGGCACACTGTAGTGGTAGCCGTACGCGAAGAGCGAAGCCGGTGTGATCTTCTCCTTCGTGCTGAGGTCGGCCATCACCACGGGCACATGCCGCGCACCGATGTTCAGCACCTCGCGCGCATGCCGGCGGGCGTGTGAGAACGGATCGATCGGCACATGATGCACCTCGGGGATCGGGGCATGGCCGCGCCGCGCCGTGTAACGGTCCACCAGCGCTTTCGCAACGGGGATCTCCGCCTCCGGTTCCTCCGTGAGGGATACCCGCACGGTGTCGCCCAGTCCGTCCTCGAGCAAGGCACCGATGCCCACCGCACTTTTCACACGACCGTCCTCGCCGTCGCCGGCTTCGGTAACACCCAAGTGCAACGGATAGTCCCAGCCCAAGGACATCATCTTGTTCACCAACAAGCGGTAGGCCTGCACCATCACCTGCGTGTTGCTGGCCTTCATGCTCAGCACGATGTTGTGGTAGTCCTCATCGCGGCAGATGCGCAGGAACTCGAAGGCGCTCTCCACCATGCCCAGCGGCGTGTCGCCGTAGCGGTTCAGGATGCGATCGCTCAGCGAGCCATGGTTGGTGCCGATGCGCATGGCCGTGCCGTGCTCCTTGCAGATGCGCACCAACGGCGTGAAGCGTTCGCGGATGCGCTCGAGCTCCTCTTCGTACTGTGCGTCGGTGTACTCGCGCACGTCGAACTTCTTCTTGTCGGCGTAGTTGCCGGGGTTCACGCGGACCTTCTCCACGATGCGCGCCGCGATCTCCGCCGCGTTCGGCGTGAAGTGGATGTCGGCCACCAGCGGGGCCTTGTAGCCTTTTGCGTGCAGCTGCTTGCGGATCTCCGCCAGGTTCTCCGCTTCCTTCTTGCTGGGGGCGGTGATGCGCACCAGTTCACAGCCCGCCTCGATCATGCGGATGCTCTGCGCCACCGTGGCCGCGGTGTCCATGGTGTCGGTGGTGGTCATGCTCTGCACCCGGATCGGGTTGTCGCCACCGATGCCGATATCACCGATGCGCACCTCGCGGGTGCGCCAGCGCTCGTAACGCGTAAGCGAAGGACAGTAGGACGTGGTGGAAAGGGTCGCGGTCGGCATGGTTCGTTCGCTGCACCAAAGTACGGACAACGTTCCCGAAGGCGGATGGTTCGCAGTTGCAGGCTCAGGGTTTCAGCCGGGTGCGGCCATCGCGTGGCGTTACTTCATCCACAAAGGTCCACCCCGCGTTCTCCACCACGGCCTTCAGCAACACCAGGAACTCCCCTTTCTGCTGCTCAGCTGTGGTGTACAGCCCGCTGCCAGCCACCTTGCGGCGGATCATGGTCCTTGGCCTGCTCATTCACCTTCGTGAGGTCCGCCGCGGAGAACTGGTTGAAGGTGCCCTCTTCGATGTTGTAGTAGTCCACATCGTGCTCCAGTGAAAGCAGTTCAGGCTTGCCCATGCCGTTGAAGCGCACGGTGTGCGTGGCCTCATCGAAGACCAGTCCCATGCCCTCCAGATCATAGCCCACGCTGGCGCGTGCTTTCACGCGCAGGATGGCCTTTTTCTGGAAGGGTGAGAATTGCTTGAGCCAGCTGAATGTCGCATCGGCATTAGTGTAGGTGTACAGCTCACTGAAGTCGCCCTCCACCGTCACCAGCTTCATCACCGGGCGGATGCGCTCCAGCAGGACATCACTGGTGATCCGTTCGGTGGGAACATCCGGGCGGTACACCTCGCGGGTGATGAAGAAGACCAGCAGCGCAATACCGGCGATCAGAAGCCAGGTGCCGGCCTTGCTGAAGGGGGAGGAGGGATTCATGGGATCAACCTTGGGTCAACGGGTCGGGTTCCACGATCTGCGCCTGTGGCCTGCGCCGTTGCAGCCAGCCGTTCACGAAGAGGCAGGCGAGGATCAGCGCGATGCCCGCGTAGCTGCCCGGGCGCATGGTCTCGCTCTCGGGCCAGATGAGCAGCGCGATGATGATGGTGTACACGGGCTCCAGATTCACCGCCAGCATCACCGTGAAGGGTGTGAGCACCTTCATCACCGCAATGCCGGCGACGAAGGCGAAGGTGGTGCACACCAGCCCTAGGGCCAGCAGGCTCCACATGTCCCGCGCAGGCATGTTCCAGATCGGCTGTGGAAGGTCGCTCGTGGCGAACGCCCAGGCGTACATCACGATCAGCACCGTGAACATCTCGTAAAAGCCGATGCGCACGGCGTTGTCGCGCTTGATCAACACCCCGTTCACGATGTTGAACCAAGCCGACAGGAAGGAGCTGAGCACGGCCACCAGTATGCCCATGCGATGGTCCATCTCCAATCCGAAGATCAGGGCCAACGCACGCGATCACGATGGCGCCCAGCACCACTTCGTACAACAGGATCTTGCGCTTGAACCAGAACGGCTCCATCAGTGCGGTGAAGAGCGTGGAGGTGCTGAGGCAGGCCGCCGCGATGGAGGCCGAGCTCATCTTGATCGCACCATAGAAGGTGATCCAGTGCGCTGCGATCAGCACGCCCGTGAACACGTAGTTCGGGATCTCCTTGCGGATGGGGATGATCGGCGTGCGGGATAACAGGGCATACGCGAACAGCCCGGCCGCCCCGATGATCACGCGCACCAGCACGATGTGCGCCGTGGGCTGCTCGATCAGCTTGCCCAGGATGCCCGTGGACCCCCAGATGAGGATGGTGAAATGAAGGAGAAGCAGGGCGTTGCGACGGGTATTTGGCACGGGGCCAAGTTATCCGCCAAGCACCGCACTGCGCTCAGTTCACGTTCGCGAGCTTCTCGCGCAGGGACTCCACCACGATCTTCTGGGCCTCGATGGCCTTGGCCTTCGCGTCCTGATCGGCGAGGTTCTTCTTGATCTCGAAGCGCAGGTCCTCGATCTTCCGACCGCCGTTCGTGATGTCCTTGATGAGCTTCTCGCTTTTGCGCTGCAGCTTTTCCTGCTCCTTCATCAGCGCTTGCAGCTGCTTGGTGTTCTCCTCCGACGGTGCGTTGGCCACGTCCTGCTTCTTGGAGTCCAACTTGGTGAGCATGTTGCCCAGTTCACCCTCGGTGTCCGCTTTCGCCTTTTCGTCGTCGGTGATGTTCTGTTGGGTCTTCTCGATGCTCTTCTGGGCGCGTTCATTCTCGCGCACCAACATCGCCAGGTCATCCTCAAGGCGCGCCTGTTGCTTCGTGCCGGCGTCCAGTTCGCGCTGCGCCAGCATCTTCTTCAGCATCACCGCTTCCTGGTACACCCATGCGCGGCAGCCTTCCACCTGGCGTGCCTCACTGTCCGGACCCACGAACGCGCCGCCGACCTTGAAGGCCAGGTGCAGCGTGACGTCGGTGCTTTTCTTCGGCTGGTCGGCCTTCACGTATACACGGATGGTGTCGCTGCTCACTTCCGGAAGGCGGGTGCCGATGGCCACCAGGTCCTTCTTGCTTGCTCACCTCCGCGCTGATGTCCTTCAGGTGGTCCTTGAACCAGGCCTCCACGGTACGGGCATCCGCGTTCTTGAAGAGCACGCTGAAGGTGGGTTGTACACCGACATTGAAGGCGAAGGAGCTTGTGCGCACCTCTGTCTGTGCCTGGCAGAGGCCGAAGAAGGCGAGGAAGGCGAAGGTGGTCGGATTGTCTCATGGTGGTGAAGGTCTCTAGCAATGGACGTGCCGCACGGGGCGTTGTCACTCCTCGGCCACACCGCCGCTCACGATGAACTTCATCACATCGCCCGCCTTGGCGTTGATCGGGGTGACGTTCTCGGCCGGCACGATGTACAGGTTGCCGCTCCACGCGAAGCTATGCGGCAGGTACACGGCCACCTTGCCCCCGGCAATGCCCAGATAGGTCATGTCCTTGCTGGTGATGAAGCCGAGCTTCTCCAGCCGCTACCCGTCCAGCAGCCGCACCAGCACCGGCTGGTCGAACTTCTTCTTGCTGCCCACCAGCGCTTCCATCATGTCCGTAAGGGCGTCGTAGATGGTCTTCAGGAAAGGGATGCGCTGCAGCACCTCGTGACCGAAATCCGCGATGGGCTGGTAGAGCACCGTGCTGCCCAGGTAGCCGATCACCGTAATGCCCACCAGCAGGGTGAGGATCCCAAGACCCGGGATCTCATAGGGGATGATGCTGTCCAGATACGTGAGCGAGCGGTACAGGACGTACACCAGGATGGCCAGAGGTACGGTGAGCAGCAGGCCACGGAAGAAGTAGCCGACGATGATGCGGCCCAGTGGAGGCGGTTTCATGGCGCGAAGGTATCCAGCCCGCCGGGCCTGCGACCGCTCGCGCGTTAGAAGGCCTTGCGCACCTTGGCCGGCAGCGATGCCCACACCAGCTCGTAGGAATGGTCCACCAGCTCGCGGATCAGCTTTTCCGGCACACTTCCGGTGACATCCACGGTGTTCCAGTGCTGCTTGTTCATGTGGTAGCCCGGGGATGATGCCCTCGTACCGCTCGCGCAGCTCGATGGCCCGCTCAGGGTCGCATTTCAGGTTCACGCCATCAAAGACATCGAGCGGTGCCAGGGCGAAGACCTTGCCCGCCACCTTGTACACCAGCGTATCCGGACCGAACGGTGTTTCCTCGGTGACGCCCGGCTTGGCGAGCAGTATTGGCGGAAGCTGTCGATTCCATCAGAGCAACGCATAGAGCACCGGACGGCTCGGTGCGGCATCGTTGATGAACTGCGGAAGCTGCAGCTCCAGCATGTGCTCACCGTCGATCACACCGTCCGGCACGAAGATCATCTCCGTGATCGTGCGCTGCAGGTCAACGGTGTTCGGATAGTCCCAGAAGGCATGGTGCGCCGCCAATGCGCCATCATCGTTCTCGCGGTCCACGCTCGGCAGGTCCAGCAACAGGTGCTTGATGCCGATGCTCCGGAGCCACTTGCAGGCCTGCGCCTCCAGGTAGGGCGGATTGGTGCCGGTCCATAGGCGCGTGCCTTTGCCGGGCTCGTTCGGCAGCGTGCGCACCACCAACGCCTCGGGCACGCGATCGCCGATCATCGCGCGGAAATGGTCCAGGGTGATCACCTGGTCGCTGCGGCCATCGGCATGGCGCCGCTCCTGCGGACGTACGCTAACGACCAGTGCGGTGAAGAAGTAACGCTTCAACAGCGGACCCACGGGATGGATCTCCGGAGTGATGTGGCCTACGCTTTCGGTATGCGTGCCGTGCCCGTGCGGGTTGAAGGCGATGTCGCGGAAGTTCACCGGTGCACCTGCCGCGATGGTGAAGACTGTGTCGCCCATGCGCACGGGCTCCATGCGCACCGGATCCACATGCCATGCGCGCGGGCCGTTGGCATTGGCCACGAGCGGCAGGCTCAGGTCGATCGGGTCGCTGAGCGATATCCGGAACTGCCGGCCGTGGTGGGTGATCTCGGCGATCATGTGTCTGATGATGGTGCGATGAACAGGTCCGAAGCTATGCGATCAGCGAATCGCCTTCCTTGGGACGTGAGGAAGAGCCGCTCGTCACGGATGAACAGGTCGCCGCTGTCGACGTATCGTTGCGATGGTGGCGCCTTCCGATTACCCGCAGATCGACCCCGAGCGTGGACAGGTCCACGCCCCAGATGGTGCGCAGGCCGGTCATGATGCGCTTCGTTCACGCGTTGCTCCAGGCTCAGTTCCTCCTCCTCCCAGAACGGTTCGCCTGCGGCCAGCGCCTTGGTGTAGCGCGCATTGTTCGCCACGTTCCATCGCCGCTTGCCGCCGTCGAAGGAATGTGCGCTGGGGCCGATGCCCACGTAGGGCACGCCTTTCCAGTAGTTGCTGTTGTGCACCGCGAAATGCCCTTCGCGCCCGAAGTTGCTGATCTCGTAATGCACCAACCCGGCCTCGTTGCATGCGTTCGATCAGCCGGTCGAATTGCGCGGCCTGGTCCGCATCGTCCGGCGGGAGTCAACATGCCTTTCTTCAAGCGATCGCCCAGCACCGTGCGCGGTTCAATGGTGAGGCAGTACGCGCTTAAATGCGGCATGCCATGGTCCAGCGCGATGGTCAGCTGTTCGTCCCATTCGTCCAAGCGTCATACCGGGAAGTCCGTAGATCAGGTCGATGGTCCATGACGCGAAGCCGGCCTTGGCGATCAGGTCGATGCTCTTGCAGCGCTTCCGCGGCATTGTGCGCGCGGCCCATCCACGCGAGCCGGTCATCGCGGAAGCTCTGCGTGCCCAGGCTCACCCGCGTAACGCCGATGTCCTTCCACGCGGCCAGCACCTCCGCCGTGATGTCATCCGGATTGGCCTCCACCGTGATCTCCGCGCCCGGCGCGATCGCAGCAATGCCGCGCGCATCGTCGAGGAAACCCTTCAGCTGTGCTGGAGGTAGCAAGCTGGGCGTACCGCCACCGAAGTAGATGGAACCCAGCGGTCCGGAGCCCAATTCGGCGCGACGGAGCAAGAGTTCGCTGCGCATCGCCGCGATCACATCATCACGCCCCTTGGTGTTGGTGCTGAAGTGGAAGTCGCAATACGTGCAGGCTTTCCGGCAGAAGGGAATGTGGATATAGAGGCCGGACACGGTGCAAAGGAACCGCAGAAAGCAGAACGCTGAAGGCAGAACCGAAGAAGTGTAAGCACCGCCTTTTACATTCTGCGGTCCTGCCTACGCACATCAATGTTCTGCGGTCTCCCAGGTCTTCGGTTCAAGCCGCCTTCAACGATATCCTGAACGTCGTCCCCTTGCCGGGCGTGCTGCGTTTCACGAAGATCCGGCCGCCGTGGTACTGCTCGATGATGCGCTTGCTGAGGGAAAGCCCCAGGCCCCAGCCGCGTTTCTTGGTGGTGAAGCCCGGCTCGAACACCGTGCGGAACTGGCTGGTGGGAATGCCCTTGCCCGTGTCGGTCACATCCACGTGCACGAAGCCCTCGTCGGGTATGATCTCGATGGTGATGGAGCCTTCGCCCTCCATCGCATCCACCGCATTGCGGATAAGGTTCTCCAGCACCCAGCTGAAGAGCGCGCGGTTCAGCGGTACCTGAAGTTCGGTATCCGCCGGTGCCACTACCTCGATGCGCGCGCGAGCAGGTAACCGGACGCGGAGGTACAGCACCGTGGCGCGCAGGGTGTGGTAGAGCTTTTCGCGCTCCAGCGCCGGGGCCGAACCGATCTTGCTGAAGCGTTCGGTGATCACCTCCAGCCGGTCCACATCCTTCTTCATCTCCGTCACCGCCGTTGGATCGGTGCCGTTGCTCTTCAGCAGTTCCATCCACGCCATCAGGGAGCTCAGTGGCGTGCCGAGCTGGTGCGCGGTCTCCTTGGCCATGCCCACCCACACCTGGTTCTGCTCGGCGTTGCGGAACAGGCTGAAGAGCGCATAGCTCACCAACAGGAACAGGCCGATGATGCCGAACATCACGTACGGGTAGTAGCGCAGCTGCTGCACTATGCGACTTTCGTCGTAGAAGATGAAGTTGCGCCCCAGGCCCGCCAGCGATACTTCGATGGGTGCATTGGCCGCGGTCATTTCCGCGATGCGTGCCTGTCAGTCTCGCCGGATCACTGATGACCGCACTGTCGATGTTGCTGTGCTCGATCACCGTGGTGCGTGTGCTGTCGGTGTAGATCACGGGCACGGCCGCAGTGTTCATCACCGTCTCGCTGATGAAGCTGCTGATCAGGTTGTTCATCACCTCCTGCAGTTCGGTGACGATCCGCGAATCGGTGTAGTGCAGGTATTGTTTCACATCGGCGAAGAGCGACGATGACGATGGGGTCGTGCGTGCGGTCCATGCGCTTCACCAATTCCAGCATGCGCACGGTATCGCGTTCCATGCTCGCCTCCAGGTTGCGGTGCTGTGAGATCCGGCCGCTCTTGTCCGTGATGATCACCGGGATGGTGGTGTTGTCGCTGGCCACCTGCAGGTAGAAGCTGAGGTCGCCCGGCTCGTTGCCCACCAGGCGGCGCTGCGCCTCGGCCCAGAGCTCCACCTTCTTGCGTTCCTCTTCGCGCAGCCGCTTGAAGAGCGAATCGGTGTAGTTCACCAGCTGGGCCCGGTTCTTCACGGCCTCGGCCCACAGCTGCACCTTCTTGCGTTCCTCGGTGCGCACGCGCTGCACGATGCGGCTGCTGTACCACAAGCTGGCGCCCACGATGGACAAGGCCACCAGTGCGAGCACCAGTTTCCATCGTTGTTTGCGCGAGTAGAGGTCCACGGTAGAAGGCGTGAAGATCGTGAAGGAAGAGTTAGGTGGGAGTGCGACCGTTCATATAGGCCTGAGCGCGTAAGAGGTCCTCGCGACACGCGAGAACCTGCATGTTGGTTCGATCCACAGGTCACCACCCCACACGTCGGCGAAGCGCCCGCGCCGGCGGACTTGCCGGCGCTTTCCCCTCCTCGGGAGGAGGGGGACATGGTTTTCCCCTCCTGCGCGGCCGGAGGCTGCGATAGGAGGGGTGCCCGAAGGGCGGGGTGGCAGCTGAACTTCACCACCCCATCGCCGGCCGGACTTGCCGGCGCTTTCCCCTCCTCGGTGAGGAGGGGGGAATCAGGCTTCACCGCCCCATCGCCGACCGGACTTGCCGGCGCTTCCCCTCCTCGGCGAGGAGGGGGGAAGGCCCGCTTATTCGATCGTGATCACCTCCTGCTCATCCTCGTTCTTGCCATCCTTGCCGAGCAGACGGCCCAGGCCCTTCTTCGGTTTATTCGCCAGGGGCGAGGTGCGGGTCGTATCCGCACCCGGCGTTTCCAGCGTGATCACGGCCTGCCCGTTGTTCTGCGATTGCGCCGCTGCGCCCTTTCCGCGCCACATGTCGCCCAGGAAGTTCTTCAGCTCATTCGATTCCTGCTTCAACTTGTCCTTGCGGCGTGCTGCCGCGGCGGCGCCGTCGCTCTTGAACTGCAGGTCGCTGGTGTTACCGTACATGTGCAGGAACAGCCGAATGCCCGTGCCATCATCGACCACCGGACCGAACTCGTCGGATTGCGTGCCGAGCTTGAACAGGTCGCCCAGCCGGAAGTTCAAGTGGTCGTCCACACCACCATCGAAGGTCTGTGTACCGCTCACTTCGATGTCCATGGCACTGCTCTTCACCAGCATCACCGGCACATGCACAGTGCGGTCCTTGATCTCGATCTGGTTCTCCAGTTCCGCGAATCGCACATGCGAGAGCCGCTCCTTCAGCTTGTCGGTGTCCACGAAGGGCGAAACGAGCTTGTTGGCGCGCAGATAATCCGCCACGGCGATCATGGGCGCATGAGCGATGAGCTCACCTTGTGCGATGCGCAGGTCGGCGATGCAATGCAGGCTTTGCTGATCCAGCGTAAGCGACGGGCGCAGCGATGCGGTGAGGGTGAGCCGCACATCGCCCCGTGCCTTTCAAATGCGCATCGGTGATGAAGGTCTGCCCGAAGTTGCGGAACTCGCGAAAGAGCTTGGGGAGGTCCATGCCTTCCACCTGTGCGGTGATCGCTAGCGGATAGGCATCGGCGGACGACCATCCAGTCGTAGGCTGCCCATCACTGCACCTTTTGCCGATGTGAAGGAGCAGCGGTGAGATCTGCAGCACCCGGTCCTGCAAGCGAATGGTGCCCACGATCTTGGTGGCCGTGAAGTCCTCGAACACCAGTTCATCGATGCTCGTGTTCAGGTCCAGTTCGATCTGCGCGGGCAGCACCACGGCGTAGTCGCCGGTGGTGGCAGGCGTGTCCTCGGTTGACGTGGAGAAGAGCGAGGCCAGGTCGATACGTGGTGAGTTGCCGCGCGCGTCGACGATGAGGCGCTGGTCCTTGAACAGCAGGTAGGGCACCAGGTTGCGCAGTTCACCACTGAGCTCGATGCGGTTGCCCTGAACGGCGCAGTCGAATCCCGTTACACGCGCATCGTTGCCCTTGATGGCGAACGCGGCGTTGAGGTCCGTGACGCGATGGCGGACGCCCTTCAGCTTGAGACTTGCATCGTGCAGCTCGGCGGTGCCGTTGATCAGCAATCCTTTCAGGTCGGCCACTTTCAGGTCCGCCACATCGCGCAGTCGCCCGGTGATGTTGGCGTTGGCCTTCAGGCGGCCCTTCACTTCCTCCAGGGTGTCGATGCGTGCGAAATGCAGGAGATCGACCAAGCGACAGGTCGCCCTGCACATCGGCCTTCAAGCGCGCCTGGCGCTGCCCCACCAGTTCCACATCGCCACCGATGGTGCCGCTGGCCGCCGTGGCGTGCAGTCCCTTCACCAGCAGTCGTTGCAAGGCTCCCTTTCCGCTGAGTTCAACCGCCAGTTCTCCGCGCACATCGGAGAACACCGCACCGCTGCTGCGCTCCTTCATATGTCCTTGTCGCACTTTCATGCCCACGGACAGCTGGGGGCCATCGCCCTCCAAGGGACCGGCGTAATGCACGGCCACATCGGCCTCGCCTTGCAGGTCGTAGTGCTTCAGTTGCTTGTGTGCGGATTCGGGCAACAGGTCCACCAGGTCCGCCCAAGGCCATGTTGAAGCCGCTGGCGCGCAGGTCCAGCGTGAGGCCGTTCGCTCCGCGCTCCACGGCCATCGTTACCGCCACGGGCACTTCGCCCGTGAGCACCTCGCTGCCCTTCTCCAACCGGAAGGCGCCATCGGCCCCGCCGAAGTTCATCTTCATTTTCACCTCGGCATGGCGGTCGCTGAGCTGAAGCACCTGGCCATTGCGCCATTCGCGCAGGTGCACATCTCCGGTGACAGCCAGTTCCGATCCCGCTTCACGGAAGCGGCCGCGCAACGCCAGCTTTTCGCTCGCCGTGCGGATGTCCAGCCCATTGCGCGCATCGCGATAGCGCGTTTCGAGGCCATCGAAGGTCACCTTGTTCAGCTTCAGGTCGGTGTTGCCTGTGCTGTTGGTGTCGTTCCGGAAGATGAGCCAGTTCTCCTTTCCGTGATGATCAACACCCGCGTAAAGCCGTACGCCTTTTCCATGCACCTGGCTTACGGTGTAGTTCCCGCGCAGCAAGGAGAGAAGGCTGAATTCGAGGTAGAGGTCCTGCGCAAACAACAGCGTGTCCGGTGCAAGGCTGTCCGTGCGCACTTCGTGAATGAACACATTGCGCAACGCCAATGATGCCTGTGGAAATCGCTCGATCAACGTGAGCTCGATGCCGCTCTGCTGCACGGGCACCAGCAGATAGGTGTTCAACTCCGCCACCAACTTCGCCTTCACTTCATCTTGGTAGGCGAAGGCCAGCACCATCAACGCGGTGACGCATGAGCACCAGCACGGCCGTGGTGATCAGCAGGATGCGTCGGAGGCGGCGGAACATGAGGGCCGGAGGTGTAGGTGCGGATCGCGGGAAGTGATGCAAAGGTCCTGCCATGGCCGGGGCCCGTGTGGCGCGTTCACCTGTGTTCGTCCACACTGTGGTGTTGCTTACCAAGAACGTTCTGATCCGGTGTTAAGTGTTCGATGGCGGGCGGAACGGAAGGGCGCGGGGCCGAAGTAGCTTTGCCGCATGTCCCCGAAGTCCCTGCTGGTCCTGTTGACCGTGGCGTCCGCCCTGCTCGCCTGCACGAAGGATGAGGCGGTGGATGGTTCCTCTGCGGCGAACATCACCTTCCGCACGGACAGTGGATACGTGTTCAGGAACGATACTGTGGCTCTCGGCGACACGCTCCACGTGGGCGTTATCGTGGCCGAAGGCACCGATGCGCTGGACTTCTTCTTCCTGAGCGTAGCGTACGATGGAGGCATGCCGACCTACAAGGACACGCTGATCGTGGACGTGAACCCCTTCGCCTTCCAGACGTACTTGATCATGCGCGCGCAGGCCGGTACGGAGAAGTGGACCTTCACCGTACAGGAACCCGATGGCGACCGCACATTGCGGAGCCTAACGTTCACCGTGCAGTAGCGCTACTCGCTTCCGTAGGATCGGCGGAGGCGTCCAGTGCCCCTTTCCTCCTTGGCGTTGCCGGCCTGCACGGGCACCTTCTTCAGCCAGGTGACCTCCTTCTCGCTCAGATGGCGCCAGTGGCTGCGTTGCAGGTCCTTCTTGGTAAGCCCGGCGAACATCACGCGGTCCAGCTTCACTACCGCGTAGCCCAGCGCTTCGAACATGCGGCGCACGATACGGTTGCGGCCCATGTGCATCTTCGATGCCCACCTCGCGCCGGCTGTCGGCCGCGGCCACGTAGCTCGCCTCGTCCGCCTTGGCCATGCCGTCATCCAGCATGATGCCGTTCACCAACTCCTGCAAGTGCGCGGCCTGTACGGACTTGTCCAACGTTACGTGGTAGATCTTCTCGGCGCCGTGGCTCGGGTGCGTGAGCTTTTTGGCCAGGTCGCCATCATTGGTGAGCAGTAGCACGCCGGTGGTCTGGCGGTCCAGGCGGCCAACAGGGTAGAGTCGCTCCGTGCAGGCCTTGGCGATGAGGTCCATCACCGTGTGACGTTCGTTGGGATCGTCCGTGGTGGTGATGGTGTCCTTCGGCTTGTTGAGCAGCACGTAGCGCTTCTTCTCGATGCTGAGCTTCTGCCCGCCGAAGTGGATGATGTCATCGGGACTCACCTTGGTGCCCAGCTCGGTGACGACCTTTCCGTTCACGGTGACCACGCCCGTGGTGATCAGTTCATCGGCCTCGCGGCGGCTGCCGACGCCGGCGTTCGCCAGGTATTGGTTCAGGCGGATCAGTCCCTCGTTGTCGGGGTTCGGCAGGCTGAAACGGTTGCTGCGTTCGCCACGGCGGAAGGGGCGACGGCTCAGTGGATCACCGTCCTTGAAGGTGCGTTCATCGCGGCTCTGACGGCCCCAAGGCTTGGTGGCGGGTTTCCCGCTGGTGCGGGACGAAGACGTCTTCGGGCCACGCGCTCCGCCGGCGGGCGGGCGGGTGGAGCGGCCTTCCTGACGGCCTTCATCGGCCGGCTTGCGCGGACCACGTGGGCGCTCGTGGAACGGCTATCTTCGCTGAACGGCTTGCGCGGGCCACGTGGGCGTTCGCTGGTGCGACCTTCTCCGGCCGATCGGCCAGCACCGCGCGTGCCCGAGCCGCTGCGGGTTTCTTCGCCAAAGGCTTGCGCGGACCTCGGGGCCCGTCACTTGATCGACCTCCGGCGGGTTTGCGCGGGCCACGCGGGCCTTCGCCAGAACGCTCGGATCCGCGGCTGCGGTCGCTGGAACCACCCGATGGGCGCCCCGGACCGCGGTCGCTCAGCATCTGGCCCTCCGCGGCCCCGTTCCGGTTCCCGGTCCGGTCGCTCCTCTTCGCGGCGGGGCGGACGGTCCTTGAAGGACTTGTTCCGGGGGGTGGCGCACCTCCGGACTTGGCAGTGGAGGAGCGGCGGTGGGGGCGGTCGCCTCGCGGCGAGCGGTCATTGCGCTTGTTCATCGAGCGTGGGGTAGAAGGCGTCCGGGTATGTGCAGGATCTCGCGGGCCGCCGGGTGTAAAGGTCACGCTTATTACGTCGAACCGGAGTTCCAGGTCCCCGGGGGTCTGCTCGAACGAGCTCGGCGGCCGCCCGCATCAGCTTCCGCTGTTTGGCCGGGTTCACCGCATCCTCGGGCCTTGCCCAGCGCTCGCTGGACAGGGTCTTCACCTCCACCACCACCAAGAAACGGCCGTCCAAGGCTACGATATCCAGCTCATCCCGCCTGTGGCGCCAGTTCCGGTGCAGGATCCGCATGCCCCGTCCTTCCAGCCACTGGCACGCCAATTGCTCCCCTGCTGCGCCGGTCCGCAGATGCATCGGCCATGATAACAACGTATCCCTGTGCGTAACCCCTTGCAATGGTCTGCGTTATAGGGGAACAAATTTGCGGATCTTTCGCACCGACCATCTACCTCGGCAACGACCTCAAGCCATGCGTAAAGCCCTCTTCTCCTCAGTCGCCCTCTTCAGCCTTCTGGCCATCCTCACGAGAACGCGATGGCCCAAGCCTTCGAGGGCACCATCGAGTTCACCAAGACCACCGGTCCTGTGGTGACGAACTACAAGTACTACATCAAGGGCGATCATGTGCGGATCGAGGAGATCAGCGCCCGGGGCGATGCCCAGGGCATCATGCTCGTGGACACCCACGACAAGACGGTTACGGCCCTGAGCCCCGACCGGAAGCTCTACATGGATGTGCCCAACATGCGCCTGCCCAAGGAGGTGAAGACCGAAGTGAAGAAGACCGGCGAAATGAAGGATATGGCCGGCTACAAGTGCGAGAAATGGATCGTGAAGAGCGCCGCCGAGGACCGCACCATCACCTATTGGGTGGCCGCCGACCAGTTCGCCTTCTTCATCCCCCTGCTGGAAACGCTGAACCGCAAGGACGAGCAAGCCGTGTTCTTCCTCGAGATCGATGGCGCCAAAGGCGTGTTCCCCATGCTCGGCATCGAACAGAAGCTCGATGGCGCCGAGGTGAGCAAGCTGCAAGTGACCAAGGTGGTGAAGGGTGTGCAGAAGCCCGCCCTCTTCGAGATCCCCGCCGGGTACAACAAGTTCGAGCGGAACTAATGCGGCCGCATACGGCACTAAGACGCTAGAGACGTTCGACAATACGACCACCTTCGAAGCTCAGCGTTGCACCGTTCTCGGTGACGCTGAGCTTCGCCTTTTGGCCCAGGACCAGCGCGCGGTTGTCCGCGATGTGGCCGAAGGGAATTCGAAGCAGACCGGATAGCCGAGTGCCTGCGGTCGCCCTGAGCGATGATCTGTTCCGCGCTCGCACCGAAGGGGTCGCTCTCGTTCTTGTTCGTGCATGTCGGCTCATGCCACCCACCACCAGTCCGGCCAGGTCCTTGAACCAACCTGCCAGCTGCAGGTTCATCATCATGCGATCCATGTGATACAGCAGCTCGTCCAGGTCTTCGAGCAACAGGATCTTGCCGCGCGGGTCGATGTCGTACGGTGTGCCGCGCAAGGCATAAAGCAGGATGAGATTGCCGCCGATCAGTTCGCCTTCACATTTCCCGCGCGTGTCGGCACTGAGCGAGTGCGTCGCCCGTTCGGCGAGGCGATCGCGACGTCATGGCCTTCACCACGATCAGCGCGGAACGTAGGGTTCGCAGCGGTCTTCGGCTCCTCGTCTTTGCGCCGATGTTGTACGGCATCTGCGCATGCAACGAGGCGAGCCCCATGCTGATGCAGCGCATTGTGCAGCACGGTGATGTCGCTGAAGCCCACGATCCACTTCGGGATGTCGCTTCAACGCGCGCAGGTCGATATGGTCCATCAGCTGCGACGGTGCCATAGCCGCCGCGGGCACACCAGATGGCCTGCACCTGCCGGGTCATCGATGGCCGCCTGCAGGTCGGCAGCGCGCTCTCTCGCCGTGCCCGCTTGCTGGAAATGCTTGCGCCCGATACCGGCGCCCAGCTTCACCCGCAGCCCCCAGCTTTCCAGCAGGGCGATCCCGTCCTGCAATTCCTCCACGGTGATGGCGCGTGCGGTGGGCACGATGGCCACGGTATCACCGATGCGCAAGGAAGGGGGCATGATCATTGCCGGACATGGTAAGCGCTGCGACACGCGTTGACGCTGTCAGGCCAGTGCGAAGTTGCACGGCTATCTTGCGCATCTCTTCGCGCAACAAGCGCGAGTTTTCAGCCATCGTGAAGGAGATCAAGCGAACCACGGTAACGGCCGCGTTGCCCTACGCCAACGGCCCACTGCACATCGGGCACATCGCCGGGGCCTACCTGCCCTCGGACATCTACGTGCGCAACCTGCGCCAGCGCGGAAAGGAGGTGCTGTTCGTCTGCGGCAGCGACGAGCATGGCGCCGCCATCACCATCCGCGCCATGAAAGAGGGCACCACGCCGCGCGCCATCGTGGACAAGTACCATGCGATGATGGGCAAAGCCTTCCAGGACTTCGGCATCCACTTCGACATCTACCACCGCACCAGCTGCGGACCTGCACGTGCAGACCAGCCAGGAGTTCTTCCTGAAGTTGCACGCGAACGGCGCGTTCACCGCAGCAGGAGGAGCAGCAGTACTATGATGAGGAGGCGAAACAGTTCCTCGCCGACCGCTACATCATGGGCACCTGTCCCGACCTGCGGCAATCCCGACGCGTACGGCGATCAGTGCGAGAAGTGCGGCAGCGCGCTCAGCCCGAAAGACCTGATCGATCCGCGCAGCACGTTGAGCGGCGCGAAGCCCGTGCTGAAGCCCACCAAGCATTGGTACCTGCCCATGGAGCGCAGCCAGCAATGGGTGGAGGAATGGATCAACACCGGCATGCTCGATGGCGTGCAGCACCATGATCCGAAGGAGTGGAAGAGCCGCACGTGCTGGGCCAGTGCAACAGCTGGTTGAAGGACGGATTACGTCCGCGCGCCATGACGCGTGACCTCGAGTGGGGTGTGCCCGTTCCACTGCCCGGAGCGGAAGGCAAGGCGCTGTACGTGTGGCTCGATGCGCCGATCGGATACATCAGCGCCACCAAGCAATGGGCGAAGGACAAGGGCACTGGACTGGCAGAAGTGGTGGCAGAGCGATGACACGCGGTTGATCCACTTCATCGGCAAGGACAACATCGTGTTCCACTGCATCATCTTCCCGATCCTGCTGAAGCTGCACGGCGGATACAACCTGCCGCAGAACGTGCCCGCCAACGAGTTCCTCAACCTCGAAGGACGGAAGATGAGCACCAGCCGCAACTGGGCGGTGTGGCTGCATGAGTACATCGAGCGCTGGCCCAACCGGCAGGATGAGCTGCGCTATGCGCTGGCCACCATCCTGCCCGAGTTCAAGGACAGCGAGTTCACGTGGAAGGACTTCCAGGACAAGAACAACAATGAGCTGGTGGCCATCCTCGGCAACTTCGTGCAGCGCGTGTTCGTGCTGTGCCACAAATACTACGGTGGCAAGGCGCCCGGCCATCGGTGAGCGCACCGAACAGGACACCGCACTTTGGAGCGCGGTGCACAGCAGCACCGAGGACATCGCGACGCAGGTGGACCACTTCCGCTTCCGCGATGCGTTGGCCAGCGCGATGAACGTGGCGCGCGCCGGCAACAAGTACCTCACCGACACCGAGCCATGGAAGCTGGAGAAGACCGATCCGGAGCGCACGCGCACGCGTGCTCGCCAACAGCCTGCAACATCGCGGCGGTGCTGAGCATCGTGCTGGATCCTTTCCTTCCGTTCACCGCACAGAAACTCCGCCGCATGCTGGGCATCGGTGTGCTTCCATGGGAGGATGCGTTCCGCACCGATCTCATCGGAGCCGGTCAGGAACTGGGCGCCGCAGAGCATCTCTTCAAGCCCATCGCCGACGAAGATGATCGCAGCGGAAGTGACACGCCTGCATGCCACGGCACCCGCCGCAACCGGCGGCCACCGCTACTGCACCGGCCGCTGCACCTGCTTCAGCGCCCAAGGCCAACATCGACTTCGATGATTTCGCGAAGCTCGATCTGCGTGTAGGCACCATCACCGCGGCGGAACGTGTGCCCAAGGCCGACAAGCTGCTTGAAGCTCGCCATCGACATCGGCGAAGCAACGCCGCGTACGGTGGTCAGCGGCATCGCGCAGCACTACGCACCCGAGCAACTGCCCGGGTCAGCAAGTGGTGCTCGTGGCCAACCTGGAGCCCCGCAAAATGCGCGGCGTCGAAAGTCAGGGCATGGTGCTGATGGCCGAGGACAGCAGCGGCAAAGCTCGTGTTCGTGCAGCCTGCGCAGGTGATGCCGCCAGGAGGCGAAGTGCGCTAGTCCGTCAGGGCAACCACTTGATCTTGCCGAAGTCCGGCTTGCGCTTTTCGAGGAAGGCGTTGCGGCCCTCCTTCGCCTCCTCGGTCATGTACGCGAGCCGTGTGGCCTCACCGGCGAACACCTGCTGGCCCACCATGCCATCGTCCGTGAGGTTGAAGGCGAACTTCAGCATGCGGATCGACGTGGGCGACTTGGCGAGGATCTCCTGCGCCCATTGCCAGGCCGTGGCCTCCAATTCGGCATGTGGCACGGCCGCGTTCACCATGCCCATGTCCATCGCTTCCTGCGCGCGTATAGTCGCGGCCCAGGAAGAAGATCTCGCGTGCGCGTTTCTGCCCGATCATCTTCGGCCAGGTAGGCCGAGCCATAGCCACCATCGAAGCTGGTGACATCGGCATCGGTCTGCTTGAACACCGCGTGCTCCTTGCTCGCCAGCGTAAGGTCGCACACCACGTGCAGGCTGTGTCCACCGCCCACGCACCAGCCCGGCACCACGGCGATCACCACCTTCGGCATGAAGCGGATCAGCCGCTGCACTTCCAGGATGTTGAGACGCGGCATGCCCTGCTCATCCACGTAGCCCTGCTGCCCGCGCGCGCGCTGGTCGCCGCCGCTGCAGAAGGACCACACGCCGTCCTTGGCGCTCGGCCCCTCCGCACTGAACAGCACCACGCCGATCGACGTGTCCTGGTGCGCATCATGGAACGCCTCGAGCAGTTCGGCCACGGTGTGCGGGCGGAACGCGTTGCGCACCTCGGGCCGGTTGAACGCGATGCGGGCCACGCCACCGCTCTTGCGGTAGGTGATGTCCTCGTACTCCTTCGCCGTCGTCCACTTCGGTGGCGCAACGGCGGACTTCATTCGGGCCTTGGTCATGCAGGATGTTCTGAGGCCTCAAATATCGGCAGCTCCGGCATGGCAGAGGCCACGAGGCCCTGCGACGCTCACAACCCGAGCGCGCAGTTCACGGCCGCGGCGGCGTTGATGTTGCCATAGCCTTTGCTGCTGCTGGGGCTGGTGGCGAATTGCGCGGTGCTCGTGAGGCATTGCAGCACCTGCGCACGCGTGCGTGAGGTGTTCACGCTCCATACCACTGCGGCAATGCCTGCTGCCGTGGCCGTGGCGCTGCTGCTACCACCGATGTAGGTGGGCGATGTACCGCTGGGTGGCAGGCTCAGGCTGTTGCGGTTGCTGTCGCTGCTGCGCTCCATGCAGATGGTGAGGTCCACCTGCGAGCCATCATGGCAGCTGCTGCACTTGCTGCCGTTCTCCTTCACGCCGGTGACGGCCACGCACTTGGTGAGCGCCGCAGGATAGATCACGCCCCACCAGCTGGTCCAGCTGAAGCTCGTTCCCGCAGCGGCCATCAGCATCTTGCCCTGGCCGTAGGCATAGTTCACTCCATCGCTGAGCACGCTGCTGCTGAAGGGCGTGCCGATGCTCATGCTGATCACCCTGATCGCGGGGTTATTGCCCATGGCCACCAATGCGTTCTTCACGCCCGTGCGCTCGCTGCTGAGGTCCAGCACCACATCCTCGCATCCGCGAATGAAGTTCAGGCTGCTCTTGTATGCCACGCCCGTTGTGGCGGCATTGCCATTACGCGGTCCAACGGCCTGACCGGACATGCTGGTGCCGTGTGTGCAGCTGCTGTATGCGCTGCCGCCGTAGGTGTAGCCGGTCGTGATGGTGCGGCCCACGTTGCTCTCCCCGTTGTTGAAGTCGCTGCCGATCAACGGCTGTGCACTGCTGATGCCGGCATCGATCACGCCCACGGTGATGCCCGCACCCTGCGCACTGTTCCATGCCGTGGGCACCGTGTGGTTGTTGAAGTTCCAGGGCAGGCGTGCGTTCGGTGTGATCGTGCTCACATCCGCTGAATTGAGCGCGGTGGTGGAGCCGCCACAGCCGCTGCTGCTGCGTTCCGCATCATTTATGCCGGCCTCCGGCCAGTAGTCCAGTGGTTCGATGTAGCGCACGTTCTCCAGGTTGCTCAGACGTGTCAGTACCTTCTTATCGGTAAGTCGGAAGGTGATGATGGGAAGCACACGGTCATCCTCCACGATGATATCCGCTGCGGTGAGCGGCTTGGCGCGTTCCGCGTTCACTTCGCGAAGCACCAGCGCGATCAACTGGTCATGCACCGCCCGCCATTCGCTCTTGCGGATGTCGATGGTGTGGATGATGTCGTCGATGTTGCCCACGTTGGCAGGCTTGTAGCCCACGGCCACGCTATGATCGTTGTACAAGCGTGGCGCTCCACAGCGTGCGCAGGTCCACCCATTCCCACTGGAAGTCGTTGCGCTGCTCGAGCATCCCGATGACGGCGCGGTCCAGTTCGGGGCGTGTGAGCGGATCGCCGTCCGGCACAGGCGTAATGGCGGCACGGTCCACCAGGACCTCACCGGCCTGGGTCGGATCGCTGCTCGGGGACAGCGATTCCCTGCGGCAGCTGGATGCCAGTAATGCGACGGTGGCGAGGAGGATCGGCAACGAACGGTTCATGTGGGCAGGGTTTTGGTGAAGGCGCAAGTGAAAGTAGTCGGCTCTTTGATACCGGCAAGGGAATTTTCCACAGAGGCCTTCAGCGCAACGTCACCATCGGCATGCTCTCAGTGCTTCAGCGAAAGGCTGTCACACGACCTCGCGGACCACGGCAAGACCTCCTGGAACGAAGAAGGCACCGGTTGCCCGATGCCTTCTTCCGCACGAAGCGGACGTTCCTGTTCCGGTTCTCCCGGACCGGAGCGGACCTACCGCTGCGTATTGGAGATCACCAAGCGTTTGGAGAGGGAATGTCCCGGCAGGGCGAGGCGCACGATATAGGTCCCATCCGCGTGGCTGGAGAGGCCCGAGATACGCTCGCTATGACGGCCGGCCTGACGCTCAGCGGAAATAAGCTGTTGTACCATGCGGCCTTCCACATCGTACAAGGCAGCGCTCACGGTCGCTGCATCCGTCAGTGTGTATTCCACGTTCAATAGATCGTTCGTGGGGGTGGGAAAGATCTTCACCTCGTCGGTGCTCGATGCTTCCGCGATGCCGGTGGACATCATGGGGTTGACCACCTGGCTACCGGTGTACACGTAGTCTCCCACGCTCTCATTGCCATCGCCATTGGCGGCAACACCAGCGTAGTAGAAGGTCACTGGACCAATGTTGGTGGATGGGGCCACCCAGTCGAAATTGAAGGCCTTGCTGTTCGCCGTGGCACCGCCATTGAGCGTGTGCACGAGGTTCTTGCGCACCACTCCGCTGACGGTCGCGGTCTTGATCTGCGTTGAATTGTTGGTCACGGTCAATGTGCCAGCGTTCTGGTTCGCGCTCGTGAGCGCCTCCAGTCCGATGCCGAACAAGGGCATGTTCGTTTTGGCCACTGTGGCGGTCATGTGGTACGTGGTGCCGGGCATGTATTCCCACGGGCTCATGTTGCTGCAGGTGAAGTTGACCGACCCGCCGCCGCTGTTCAGTGCATAACTGTCGTGGCAGTCGCGGCAGTTCAGCTCCGAAGGTGATCCGGTCTTCCCGGCCTTGCCGTTGTCGCTGTCCACCCCGCTGCTGAGCAGCACAATGGTCCCGACCAGGGTCGCGACGGTGATGATTTCCTTGTACATGGTGTGTTGTGTTTTGTGTTGGTGTCGCTTTCCAGGGTGCAAGACTCCACCTATTCGTTGCCGGCGTGCACGTTGTTCTGGACGAAGCCGGTTCTGTGACGGATGAAACGGAGGCAATTCAGGCGTTCCTTGACATGTTCGTGGAAGGGATGCTGGGGCTCATGTGCGAATGGCCGCAGTTGGTTGCCTCGTTCCAGTGTTCCGGCGAAAGTCGTGCATGGCACCTCCATCACCTCATCCGTTCCAGGTCCGCATCTTTCCCAACGCCAATGGCCGTTGATGGTTCAGCGGACCAGGGTCATCATCTTGTTCAAGCTGAACGACCCGGCGCTGTTCTGCACGGAAAGTTCCATGAGGTAGATTCCCGGGCTCACGCTGTTGGGCAATCGGCGCACATCCCAATCCACCAGATGATGACCCGCGCTCATACGATCGTTCAGCAGGCGTGCGATGCGGTGTCCTTCAGCATCAAAAATGTCGAGTTGCACGAGGGATGCGTTCGCCAGGGAGAACCTGATCGTGGTGATCTGGCTGAAGGGGTTCGGGAAGTTCTGTTTCAGCCTTATCTGGCCCTGTGTGCCATTATCTGGCAACGCGGTGTTCACCGCTGCGTTGATGCCGAAGGTGTACGCTTGGATGTAACCGCCGTTCCCGTCGGGGGTGAAGGATGACATCAGTTCATTGTACCGTGCGGTGTCCCCATGCAGTTCCACATCCTGGGCCACCGTTACCGTGTTCTGGCCGTTCGCCGCGTACAAGGAATCCTTAGTAGATCACCGTGTTCATCTCCGCAGGATAGAACAAGTTGGTGGTGACGTAGGTGTTGTTGTTGAAGTGGATCTTGACATGCAGGTGTGTCAACCGGCCGGAATACCAGCCGGGATAGATCGTGGTGAACTGCACCTGTCCGTTGGCATCCGTGACCTGCATGCCCCGGAGGAAGGTCTCTCCCGCCGTGCCCTGGCTTCCGAAGCCGGAGTAGATGCCGTCCTTGTCGCAGTGCCACACATCCACAATAGCGTTCGTAATAGGTACGCAATCGGCGTTCACCACGGTGAACTGCATGGACACGGGCACGCCGGGGCGCCCTTCGGTGATGTCCTGCCGCATCAAGCCTATGTTAAGGTAGAACGGCCCTTCTGGGACTGCAGGTGAAAGCAGGCACAGCGGAGGTGAGGGCAACGGTGCGTTCGGACGTGCTGCGGCAATGGCCCGTTGCAGTGGCAGCATGGAGCCCAGGCCGATCGCCCCTAATCCGATGAGGAATTCCTTTCGTTCCATGAGGTCTGGGGGTTCTTTTTTCGTTCAGAACAGCTTGGACCGGCGAGCCGGCGCTGTTCATAGCATGGACAGGACGCGCGCCCATAAGGTTGCGTCCGTTCCGTTGAATGAAGAACCGGTAGGCTGCGCAACCTTTTGCTTAAGGCCCTTGTCCTAAGTGTTGAAGGCCGCTGGTTCCGGTGGCCATTGACCAAACCCCATTCAACAAAAGCAAGATGAAGAAGCATTGGATCGTAATGGCGACCGCCGCACTGTTAGTGGTGGCCTGCGGCAAGGAGGCTCCTTTGGACCCGGCCACCGGCATCATCGCCCAGGGTGCGCGTGGCGGACACATGGACGGCGACAGCACAGTCCATGATCAGGATAGCACCGATATGGACATGGACAGTACCGACATGCACCACGACAGCCTCGATTGGGGCGGCGGGCATGGGCACCCATGTGATAGCGCCCACGTGGACAGCACGAACTGGGGCGGTCACGAGGATCATGATTCCACGGATGTGGACGCACCGGACAGCACGCATGTAGATCCACCGGACAGCACCGTGCACGGTCACGGACACCATCATCACTATCATCGTTGAACGAACGCTGAGGCCCGGTCCGGTGGGTGATCAGACCACTGGACCGGCCATCGGCACCAACCTTGCCAGAGGCGTACCTTTCGCGACCGATCGCCGTCATACCCGTGAAAGCCGCTCAGGTCATACCTCATCACAGGGCTGTCGCGGCTGAAGTTGCTCCGCGACCAAGGCTGGCAAAGGTGGAGGGCAGGCATCCGAAAAGCGTTCTCGAAGTACACGCCGATGTGAAGCTCCCCACCGAGGAGAACACCGCGAATGACCCCGTGGATGTGGGGCTTATCGCTCGCGCTGTGCGCGGCGATCAGGCAGCGTGCAGCCTGTTGTACCGTAGACACTACGCCATGCTCATGCCCATTTGCATGCGCTACGCGAAGGACGGCGACGAGGCCAAGGATATCCTGCAGGAGGGCTTCGTGCAGGTCTTCAGTAACCTCGCTGCCTTCTCCGGAAAGGGCGCGTTCCTCGGCTGGCTGAAACGCGTGATGATCAATACGGCCATCAACCATTATCGCGCCCAGATCCGTGACCGTAGCATTTTGCGCATCGAGCATCTCGACCAAGAGGATGTGCAGTTCGGATCACTGGCCCACGAGGATGTGTTCTCGAAATTCTCGGTGAACGAGCTCCTCGAACTGGTGCGGGGACTTTCACCGATCTACCGTATGGTGTTCAATCTTCGGGTGATCGAAGGCTGGAGCCATGAGGAGATCGCGAAAGAGTTGGGCATCTCCGTGGCCACATCGAAGTCCAACCTCCACCGCGCCCGGGCGAACCTGATGAACCGACTGGTGCGGCGCGATCCATGTTTGATCAATCAACGCAGGCCCTATGAGCCGTAACGAACCCCTGGACGATCTCTTCCGAAAGGCGCTCGGCCGAGTGGAGCCACCGCCGGCACCGGAGCTCGACTGGGCCATGTTGGCCAAGGCTGCGCGCCACGGCAAGGCGTCCACCGGTGTCGCTGGCATCTTCCACCGAGTGCATTGGATCTGGAAGTCGCTCGCTGTGGTCACGATCCTGGCCGGTGGAACGTTCCTGGCCACACAGATCCCAGGCACCAGCAAGGAGATCACAACCGTGGACGAACGGTTCGCATCCGAGCCGGCCACGGTGACCATGCCAAGCGTAACAACCGCGCCCATCATTGGTCAGAAGGCCATCCATGCGACCAAGGTTGCCGAGCGAACATCCATTACACCGCGCGCAGTTCAGTTGGTGACCGACGAACGCAACAAGAAGGGTTCGGCCGCTGTCGATGCGCATGCAAATGGTCCGGTCCGCAGAACGGATGCCACCGACATGGCCCGTGCCGCTGTTGATCGCGCCGCTAATGCCGGATCACATGCCCGGCTCCCACGAGGCAAGGCGTCATCCGGTCCATTGTCCATGGCTCAACCGCCCAACAGTACGAATGTTGAGCGCGATCCCCCCGTAGTTCTGGGCGTTGCCATTCCCTGGCAGGAAGATGGGAGCCGTGGACCAGCGAATGCCGAGATGGCTCCGGAGGATGAGATCAGCTCCATGAACATCCTGTGGATGTCGGCCGATCGGCTTTCCCGCGAACCCGCGGCTGCCATTGATGTGAACGGTACTGCAGCGGTGCTGCCCTTTGCGCGTTGGGCCGTATCGCCTTGGTTGTCCATGGACCATACCAGCTATCACGATCAGCGGATATCGAATGATGTGGCCCTGGACCAGTTGAGCGCGGATCGCGGCTGGACCGGCGGCCTTGGTTTCCGCGCCCAGTACGTTGTCAAGCGTTGGCTCGCCATCGGTACGGGAATTGGTTTCGTGCGCTCAGGAAAGCTCACCGGCACCATCCGGACCAGCGCTTCCAAGTACACCGACTATCACTTGAGCGGTGATCGCCTGCAGATCCCCCTCTCGCTCACCTGTCTGAAACCACTGGAGAACAAGGAACTATACCTGAGACTTGGCATGATCGCCGAGCTCAACGTCCACAACGGTTCCGATGAGGTGGTGTTGCATGATCTGGCAGCCAAGCAGGTGAGCACGCTCGCGCTTTCGACCAGTTCCATGGGTGCCGCGCTGGACTTTGCCGCGGGCGTCAACTTCCGCCTGCGCCGGGGCCTCGGGCTCTTCCTTGAACCTTCCTACCGACTTGGCCTCAAGCCCATGATGAAGCATCCTTCCTTTGACAGTTTCCCCTTCAACCCGAAGGTCAACACCCTTTCGCTGGGTGTCGGCCTCTGCTTCACCTTCCACAGCCGATGAGCCGAACCCTGGTCTACCTTCTCCTCCTGGCCTCCGCGATGTTCTTTGTCGGTTGCGACAAGGATGTGCTCACGGTGGAGGACATCGGCACGAGCGGCCATGCCTGCGCGATGGTCGTGATCCCCATGAACATTGACAGCCTGACCCACCTGGGGCCGGATGCGCAACTGGACGTGGACCTCTGCGATTGCGATTCGCTTTCGCTCAGGCCCGTGAACATTCCATCCGATCTGACATTCGTTCATTGGACAGTGCATCAAGGGGAGGAGCATGAAGATCATGAGGATCTGGATCTGGACACGATCACGGTGGAAAGCGAACTTGACCTGATCTTCCAACACCAGAACACGTTCTTCATCCACGTGCCTGTGCGCGTGCATGTGGCGCCCTGTTGAACTGAACGTTCAGGCCCCGCCGTTCTTCACCAAGATCACCTGCGCCGCGATGCTCACCGCGATCTCCTCCGGCGTTCGGCTGCGTATCGGCAGTCCGATGGGTGCGTGAACGCGTGCCAGCTCCTCGTCCGTGAACCCTTCCGCGCGCATCGCCTCGAACATCACGCGCACCTTCTCCGCACTGCCCAGCATGCCGATGTATCCGTAGCGATGCCGGATCAGCTGCCGCAGTACCTGGTCATCGGTACGGTACCCGAAGGAAGCGAGCACCACGAACAGGTCGGGGTCAGCGGGCAGGTGCTCGTGCGATCCGCGCATAGTCCACCACGGTGCGTTGCTGTGCATAGGTGTTCGCGTCCCAGGTGTTGAAGCCCTGCCGGTCATCGTAGATCTCCACGCGAAAGCCGAGCTGGTCCATCACGCGCGACAAGGCCAGTGAGACATGTCCCGCACCGATGATGGCGATGCGCGGTTGGGCATGCAGCGCTTCCCGATAGCTCCATGCGTCCGGCGATCCATGCACCTTGCTTCCGATGGGAACAAGCCGTATGCCCAGATGCGCTGAGCTCCAGTTCCGGATACATCGTCGGCATCGTCCATGGCCTGCAGGATCCGCTCCACCAACCGCCGGTCATCCTCGCCATGCAGGCGGAAGAACGCGACCGTCTGTTCGCCCGAGCAGATCATGCCTGACCTGTCCTGGCCGATATCCGCCTGATGGATCTGCCGTTTCAGCAAGGGGAAACCATCGTTGCGTTCGAACAGCGTGCGTGCAAGCTCCACCAGCTTATGCTCCATGCTGCCGCCCCCGATGGAGCCGAACATGCCGCCGCCCTGCACCACGCACATCTTGAACCCCCTGCGCCCCGGGCTGCTGCCGATGCTTTCCACCACGCACAGCACCGCGCACCGATCGCCTTGCTGCACGCGTGAGAGCACCTGTTGCCAGAAGTCGCGCTGGTTGTTCACGGCGTTGTTGTTCAAACTGACAGGGCTGCGCCTGGTGGTGCGAAGGAACGGAAAGGGCCATCTTCGCCGTTGATGCTGCCGCCTTCGTTCCGCTTTTTCACGTGCTCTGCTCACGGGCCTGTGCATGGTCCTGACCATGTCGGCCGTGGCGGGTGCTGCGCCTGCGGATACTCGGTGCCAAGCTGTGCGACTCGGCCGTCAGGCCGGACCGCATCGGCTGCCGCCGCTGTTCCGGCCCCGCCATCCTTCACCAAGGAACTCGATCAACGCGCCCACCTTGCCCTATGCTGCGTTGGTGTGCGCACTGCTCGCCTTCCTCTTCGTATGGTTCCGCAACCTGGCGAAGAAGGTGGATGAGCAACTCGCGAGTGATCGACTTTCCGCTGGCACCCGATTCGACCTGGAACAGGCGCGTTCCACCGCCATCGCTTCCCGCCAGGCTTCGAAGTTCTTCTTCCTCGCCTTCCTCTTCGGCTATCTGGCCTACATCGCCGTGGAAGGCACGCCGATGTATGGCTACCTGATGGAGTGGATCAACCTCGCGGTGCGCTGGACGCACGTGATCGCGGGCATCATGTGGATCGGTGCTTCGTTCTACTTCATCTTCCTGGAGAACAACCTGAACCGCACTCATGGCTTGCGCGATGAGCTCGCCGGGAACCTCTGGGCGATCCACGGCGGCGGCTTCTACTACGTGGAGAAGTACAAAGTGGCGCCGAAGGTGATCCCCAAACACCTACACTGGTTCAAATACGAAGCCTACTTCACCTGGCTGAGCGGTGTGTCGCTGCTGTTCATCGTGTACTACGCCGATGCGAAGGCTTTCATGATCGATCCCACGGTGGCCGATCTTTCACCGCCTGCTGCGCTCGGGCATCGGGCTCGGGTCCATGGTGCTCGGTTATGTGATCTACGATGTGATGTGCAAGTCGCGGTTGATCCTGCGGCAGGAGCTCGTTCGCGTTGGTGGGCATGCTCATCCTCGGCGTGATGACCTACGCGCTCACGCATCTGCTCAGTGGACGCGCAGCCTACATCCATGTGGGCGCGGTCATCGGTACGATCATGGTGGGCAATGTGTTCTTCACCATCATCCCATCGCAGAAGGCCTTGGTGCGCGCGGCAAGGACTGGGCACCCGCTGGATGAGACGCTGGGCAAGAAGGCCGGGCAGCGCTCCTTGCACAACAACTACCTCACGCTGCCGGTGGTCTTCATCATGCTCAGCAACCACTTCCCCAGCACCTTTGGGCATAGCGGGAATTGGTGGATCCTGATGGTGATCGTGGTGGCCAGCATGGGCATCAAGCACTACTGGAACCTGCTGGACCGCGGCATCAAGAGCACGTGGGTGTTGGTGGTGAGTGTGCTGGCCCTGGTGGTGCATGAGCTTCGTGATCTCGCCCGCCATGGAGGATACGCTTGGATGCCACCATACCCGCTAGCTTCGAGGAAGCCAACGCCGTGATCCAGGCCCGATGCGTGCAATGCCACAGCGCCAATCCCACGGACGATCAGTGGTCCGCCGCGCCCAACGGCGTGATGTACGATACGCCCGAGCAGATCAAGGCCATGGCCGATAAGATCATGACCCGCGCCGTGCGAACGCATACGATGCCGCAAGGCAACAAGACGGGAATGACGGACGAGGAACGGACGATATTGAAACGCTGGATCTTGCAAGGAGCGAAGACCGAATGATGTTCACCACAGAGGCACGGAGAGCACAGAGCAATGCAAATGGAACGCTGATGACGCAGATCGGGCAGATGAATGCTGATAAGATCAACTCCGTGTCCTCTGTGTCTCTGTGGTGAAGTATTCAATGAGCCATTCCGCGCTCCATAGCACCCGCGTCATCACCCCAACCGGTGTGATCGAAGCCACGCTCATCCTCGGCGATGGCAAGATCCAGGACGTCCTGCCCGGCCGTGTGGAACGTGATGGCATCCCCTTCGAAAGCGTCGGCGACAAGGTGATCATGCCCGGTGTGATCGATGCGCACGTGCACATCAACGAGCCGGGGCGCACGGAGTGGGAGGGCTTCGAGACCGCCACGAAAGCCGCCGCCGCCGGGGGCATCACCACGATGATCGAGATGCCGCTGAACGCGAGTCCGGTCACGACAACGGCGGAAGCGTTGAAGCTGAAGCTCGAAGCGGCGAAAGGAAAGCTGCACGTCAACGTCGGTTTCTACGGCGGTGTGATCCCCGGCAACATCAATGACCTTGATGGCTTGCTGAACGCTGGCGTCTTCGGCATCAAGGCCTTCCTCACGCACTCGGGCATCGATGAGTTCCCGAACGTCACCGAAGCGGATCTGCGCAAGGCCCTGCCGATTCTCGAAGAAGCACGATGCCAAGCTGCTGGTGCATTGTGAGCTTGGAGACGCAAGCACTGTCACGCTGAGCGCGTCCGAACGCGTCGATCCACGCGTCCTACGCGCAACTACCTGGCCTCCCGCCCTCGCCAATGGGAGACCGACGCCATCGCCCTCATGATCCGCCTCAGCGAGGAGTTCGATGTCCACGTCCACATCGTACACGTTTCCGCTGCTGAAGCCCTGCCGTTGATCCGCGATGCGAAGAAGCGCGGCCTGCGCATCACCGCCGAGACCTGTCCGCACTACCTCGTGTTCTGTGCGGAGGAGATCCCCGATGGCGCCACGGAGTACAAATGCGCACCGCCGATCCGCGAACGGGCGAACAACGAGCTGCTCTGGGAAGCGCTGAAGGACGGCACGCTCGACTTCGTGGCCACGGACCATTCGCCCGCGCCGCCGGACATCAAGGAGCAGCAGAGCGGCGACTTCATGAAGGCCTGGGGCGGCATTGCGGGTCTGCAGTTCCTGTTGCCTGCGTTCTGGACGGGTGCGAAGGAGCGGGGCTTCTCGTTGGAGGATGTCGCGCGGCTGTTGTGCGAACACCCGGCGCAATTCCTTGGGCTGAAGCAGAAAGGCCGCATTGCTCCCGGCTGCGATGCCGACCTGGTGATCTGGGATCCGGAGGCGAGCTTTGTGGTGAAGGAGGAGGACATCCAGCACCGGCACAAGCTCACACCGTATGTGGGGCGGACGTTGTTCGGTGTGGTGGAGCGGACGATCGTGAGATGGGACGAATGGTGTTCAGTGACGGTAGATTCGGAATCACAATGCGATACTCTTTCAAGTGAAGTTGGCAGTTCTGGTTTGGTGCTCAGTATTGGTTGTCTCGGCCGGTGCACAGGACTACAGTTATGTGGTTCCTGATACTCTAATGGGTGTGGGCCTCTTTGTGGAAAGGCTGCAATCCGGTGATTGGACTTATTACTGGATTCCGGCCATGTAATCGTCTGACGCTTTGGAAAGGCGTCCGCTTGGATTGTGGCATAATTGGATGATCGTCGAGCACTCAGAGTGTTGTGGATTCAGATTCCCTGGTACAAGATGCCGCTCGATCGGTTGACTACCGCGAATGAGACTCACAATCTGCATTGTCAGGACACAGTCACGGAGCGGCTTCATGTCCATTTGCAGGTGTTGTGCTTATCGAGGCAATTCAAGGACGGATGCGTGTAATGGACTTCATCGACGGACTGTGAATAGGCGAGTATCAGATGCGACGGAAATTTGGAAGTACTTCGTCCAAATGGCAGATGAAGTGCATGGTCCTTCATTAGAGGCAAAGAGATGGCGAATTCTGGTCACAGAAGAAGGAATAGTCGGATAGAGACGGTTTGACAATGGTATTCGTCGAAGGACTATGAACGAAAGTGGTATGAACTGACAACAAGCCCCCGCCTTCACCCACCTCATCGACCTCGCCGCCGAGCGCTTCGGGGGCAAGGTCCTGTGGTGTACCGATGACTTCTTCGCCGAGAAGGAGAACCTGATCAAGCCCAGCAAGCCCATCTTCATCGCCGACAAGTACACCGACCGCGGCAAGTGGATGGACGGCTGGGAAAGCCGCCGCAAACGCACGGAAGGGCACGACATCGCGATCGATCCAGCTTGGCGCTGCGGGCACGATCAAGGGCTTCGATGTGGATACGGCGCACTTCCTCGGCAATCAGCCGCAGGCCTGTTCGATCGAAGCCTGCTATGCCCCGAACGGACTGCCCAATGAGAACGGCGATGGCGCGCAGTGGGTGGAGATCCTCCCAGGACCACGTTGAATCCCGGTAGCCAGCATTTCGTGGAGGCCAAGCCCGCCTTGCCGCTCGCCACGCACATCCGCCTGCACATCTACCCGGATGGCGGCGTGGCCCGCCTGCGCGTCTACGGCGAAGTGCAACGCGACTGGTCACGCGTGAAGCCGCGATGAGATCGTTGACCTGGCCGCCGCGCAGAACGGCGCGCTGGCCATGCAATGCAACGACATGTTCTTCAGCCACATGAACAACCTGATCATGCCCGGCCGCGGCGTGAACATGGGCGACGGCTGGGAGACCAAGCGCAACCGCACGCCCAACAACCGCGACTGGGTGATCGTGCGGCTGGCGCACAAGGGCATCATCCGCAAGGCGCTGATCGACACCTGCCACTTCAAGGGCAACTACCCGGACACGTTCACGCTGGAAGGTGCACGAACAGCGCCACCGATGACCTGTCGAAGCGCGGCGAAGTGGAGCACCATCATCGAGCGCACCAAGCTCCAGGCCGACCACGAGCACCACTATGAGCAGGAGGTATCGTGCAAGGAACCCGTGACGCATGTACGTTTGAGCATCTTCCCCGATGGCGGCGTGAGCCGGATGCGCCTTTGGGGCACGATCGCATGAATACATTCACCACAGAGGCACAGAGGGCACAGAGAATGCAGTTGAAGCTCAGCGTGTATGCCGATGGAGCTCATATGACGAATCTCCTCTGTGTCCTCCGTGCCTCTGTGGTGAATCTCTCGCCCCATGACCATCGACGCCCTGAACCGCCTGTGCGAAGCCGACGCCACAACGGCGTTCGAGCAATGCTGCGGTGCGGCGCGCTGGGTGGAACGCATGGTGATCGGCCGTCCGTTCGAGAGCCTGGCCGAGATGATGGAGATCAGCGACACGATCTGGGAGGAATGCGACGTGGACGATTACCTCGAAGCGTTCAAGGCCACCCGCGCATCGGTGATGTGGAGAGCCTCGCGAAGAAGTACTCGAACACGAAGGCTTGGGCCGGTGGCGAACAGAAAGGCGTGGAAGGCGCGGACCGTGCCGTGCTGGAGCGCCTCGCGAAGGGCAATGCCGACTACGAGGAAAAATTCGGGCACATCTTCATCGTCTGCGCCACAGGCAAGAGCGCTGCCGAGATGCTCGCCCTGCTGGAAGCCCGCATGCCCAACGACCCCAAGACCGAAGTGATGGTCGCGGCGGAGGAACAGAACAAGATCACGCGGATACGGTTGAAGAAACTGTTGGCATAGGTTCACCACAGAGGCACGGAGCGCACAGAGAAATGCAAACGAACCGCAGATGAACGCCGATACACGCAGATGGCCCCCCTCTGTGTCCTCTGTGCCTCTGTGGTGAAATATTGATCGAATGTCCACCATCTCCACCCACGTCCTCGATACCGCGCGCGGCCTTCCCGCCCAAGGCATCCGCGTTACGCTGCAACGCCACGCCGGCCCTGATAAATGGGATGTGATCGCCATGGGCAACACCAACGCCGATGGCCGCATTCCCGATTTCGTGCCGCAGGATATGTCGCTGGTCGCAGGCCTCTACCGCATGCGCTTCGATGTGGCCGCCTACTTCAGCGAGCACAAGACCAAGGCCTTCTATCCCTACATCGAAGTGGTCTTCGACCTCGCCGCCGATGGCCACTACCATGTGCCGCTGCTGCTTGAGCCCGTGGGGGTTCTCGACGTATCGGGGGAGCTGACTTTCACCTCACAGCCGCAGCTGAGCGCGCCTTCGCTTCCAGCATGAAGTTAAAGGAGGTGTGTCTTTTCAATCGAACAAGCGGCTCTGACTGAAGGGCACCAATGGCACGAAACAACTCAGCCACGATCAGCAACCGCACAAGGGTTTGTAGTCGAGTATTTCTTCCTCCTTGATAGTGTTCTCCGTGTTGTACATGGTAGTATGGACCATGCTATTTCGTGTCTTAACAAGCTTGTCGATTTCAGACTCAGTCGACACTCCGAACACATCGTTCAATCCATGGGTAGCAAACGACTTCATAAGCCTCTCTCGCAGGGATGCCTTATTCGCAAAGGCCAAAACGTTCTTCATGAATTCCTCGTACCGCGAATCCATGTGCTGTAACACATTGGCTTTGAGGTCGGCAAACTCAGCCTTTGGGTAGACGGTCATCGGGTTAAGTGTGCGATGGATGGACTCGTAGCTGAAGGTGTAGTCCAGGAACCTTTGGTAGGCATGCCTGGTGGTACTGAAGTAGGCTTCGTGATAGAATGAGATTCCATGCTTGATCTTGGATACAAGTCAATCCATGAAGCGAGGGCCGAATCGAGAATAGGCTCTATGTCGTCATATGGGTAAATCATGTAGCGACTCTCCGTCTCTTTCCTAGCGGGATAGTCATTGCCCAATGGGAAGAAGAGGTCGAATCTTCGCGTGTGATCTCTTTGGAGCCATCGAGGTAGATTACGGCGTCCTCGACCACGATTGGTGTCGCCATCACTAAGCTCATGAAGTCGCGGATCATGAGGATATCGTTCATGACTTCCTTGAGGGTCGCAAGGCTTGTGTATTCAAGGTTGAGGTAAGCCTTCTCAGAGATATCCCCCAGAACATTGTTGCCCCCGAACATGGGGATAGATGTGGAGTGCCAGACACCTAGTTCAAACCGGTGATTCGTGTGAAGCTTGATAAATCCCGGATGTTCGTAGCTGGCCGTGAATGCGCCATGCACCTCGCGACTGGTCTCATACTTCAGTCCACTCCGATTGAGCCAGAGATCTAAGTTGGATACTCGGAAGGAGATTTTCTGTAACCGGTGATCCTTGCGGGTCAAAGTACTTCGCACCAAGCAGCATCGATTCCGCTTGGTAGCGAGAGCTCGGTATCCCAGGGAGTCGTTCGCTTTCATGCCCTCTGCTGTTGATGAGGGTGATGAACTCTCCGTTCATAGAGTACCCATGGATAACGCCCCAGCGTTTTTCATGGCTTCTGTCATAGTCGTCGCGCCGGAAAGCGCCCATCAGGATGAGCTTGATACCGCTTTTGACGCTGAACTCGAGCTTTCCCGGTGTTGTTGACTTCTCGATCTCATCAACATGGAAGTAACCCTCTATTGGCTTCTGGATTTTCAAGGCGGATGTGGGGTTGGTTGGCAGGTCGAAGGTATTCTTGAAGTCGGCGTTCGGCGTGAGCGATCGCAGTGGAAAGCCCGGAGCCGTCTTCGGCGAGGACTTGGAACGAAGAGCGCGACCCCGAGGCTTTTGCGAGGGGGCACGCCCAAAGAATCCGCATTTCTTCTCGCATCTTCGCATTCATGAACTTCAGCGTCCCCACCAAGGACAAGTCCCGCATCCTCGACACGCTCGGCAAGGCCAACAAAGCCTTCCAGGCCATCTACCCCGGCGACCGTCCCGACCGCCAGCCCGTGCATACCGTGTACGGCGGCGCCGACCTGTTCCGCGCCGATACCGCGCAGAAGATGGCCAACGCCGCGCTGAAGACGCTGCTCGAGAACGCCGCCGATTTCACCGAGTTCGCGCGCGCGCTGGAGCTGCCCGGCCATGAGAAGCTGCCGAAGAAACCGGCCGACATCGCCAAGCTAGTGAAGCGCTTCGACAAGCTGTCGCCCGCGAAGCGCAAGGACGAAACGGGTTGGCTCGCCTACGCCACCTACAACAAGGTGATCCACAAGCTGCGCACCGAAGCGCTGGAGGATTTCCGCATCGACTTCGAGGACGGTTTCGGCAACCGCAGCTGGGAGGAGGAGGATGCCACCGCCGTGCAGGCCGCACTGGAAGTGGCCAAGGGCATGAAGGCGAAGTCGCTGCCGCCCTTCATCGGCATCCGCATCAAGCCCTTCACCGAGGACCTGAAGGAACGCGGCGCGCGCACGCTGGACATCTTCCTCACCACGCTCGCCAGCAAGACGAACGGCAAACTGCCCGACAACTTCGTGGTGATGCTGCCGAAGGTGACGATCCCCGAGCAGATCACGGCGCTGGTGCAACTCTTCGAAGCGATCGAGGCTGACCCCGGCTCAAAGGCCGGGGCAGGCAAGATCCCGAAGAACGCGCTGAAGATGGAGATGATGGTGGAGACCACGCAGAGTGTGATCGGCGCGGACGGCAGCAACCCGCTGCGCCGCTACGTGCTCGCCAGCAAGGGCCGCATGATCGCCACGGCCTTCGGCACCTACGACTACACGGCCGCCAACAACATCACCGCGAAGTACCAGGACATGGGCCACGCCGTGTGCGATTTCGCGCACATGATGATGAAGGTCTCGCTCGGCGCCACCGGCATCTGGCTCAGCGATGGCGCCACCAACGTCATGCCCATCGGTCCGCACCGCGGCGCGAAGCTCACGCCGAAGCAGCGCGCGGAGAACAAGGCCGTGGTACACCGCAACTGGAAGAAGGCGTACGACCACACGCGCCACTCGCTCTGGAAAGGCCTCTACCAGGGCTGGGACCTCAACCCCGCGCAATTCCCCATGCGCTACGCCGCCGTCTACAGCTTCTTCCTGGAGAGCTACGACGATGCCGCCGCACGCCTCAAAGCCTTCGTGGAACGCGCCGCCCGCGCCACGCTCACCAGCGATGTCTTCGACGATGCCGCGACCGGTCAGGGCCTGCTCAACTATTTCCTGCGCGGCCTCAACTGCGGCGCCATCAGCGAGCAGGAGGCGCTGGCCACGGGGCTGTCGCTGGCGGAGATCCGCACGCGCTCGTTCTTGAAGATCCTCGAAGGGCGGAGGAAGAAGTAGGTCGTTTGGGCGTGCCCCCGGCTCAAATGCGCCGGGGTCCGGCTTTCCGCTCCAAGTCCGCGCGCTGATTACAGCGCTTGCGGGCTTTCCGCTTCAATCCGTCACGCACCTCCGTGCCGATGCCTGGTTCACAGAGGACGTGATACTCCAGATGTGGACAAGACCAAGTCTTGACCATTCGCTGCCGCGCCGATTGAACCTAGTGCTGTATCGTAAAACTGCACTCCACCGCTCTTGAGGGCGCCGAAGAATGGATGTGCATCCACATGACTTGTTGCTCCAGCCCCACTGAGCCATCCCTTGACTTCGGCTTCGTAGCTAAGCAGCCAATTGGGGCCATCAAGCTCATCTGCTGATAGCAAGCCCTCCCACAAGCTCACGTCGAGAGTACCATCTATCAGTCCTCTTTGCTTAGCGTCGAGCGCAAGGAGTGCAACAACATTGTCGCTCATCTTGGAAACAGCACTTGCCGTTGCTTGTGACACCTTCGCACCATGGGCAATACAAAGCCAAAGAGCCCAAGCCAATTCGGAACCATGTCCTAATGGGGCATGACGTGATGCAAGCCGCTCGGTGGTTTCGGTGAGCGACGATTGGTTGACAGTATGCCCCAACGCGCACTGGCAATCAATGAATGCCGCAACCTGCAAAGCGCAGCTTGGCTCAACGACGAGGAGCTGCATGATACTGGCCTGCACTAGTGACCAGTTACCAGCAAAGACCTTGATGTCTCGAAGACGTGATATGGCATAGGCCGCATAGTGCCCGGTTCGGTCTTGCTGTATGGCGTCAAAAAGAACATCGAAGTAGCTGGCAGATCTTAACGCTGCTTCGCTTCCGTGTCTCGGAAGGCGAAGTCTCGAAAATCGCGGATCGCCCTTTTCCCCAATGCTTCGGGAAGCTCGAGGATAGACGTCTTGGCTGGACTCAGCGACAGTTCATAACCAGCGAGTACTTCCATCAAAGCTGAAAGCCCTTTCTCTGCTTCTCCGATAGTTGAGAACGCCAACTCGATGTCATCGGTGTATCGCCAACCATTGAGTGCCCCAACCTGAGCAATCAAGTCGCGTTCGACCGCAGCCATCAGGCATTCCGCCACTATAGCTGACGTATCCGGACCTATTGGTACACCGATGGTCTGTCCGTCTTGTGCATCTCTGACGGCTTTGTCAATGACGTTACCCACAAGTGATGATGACCTGTTGGTCTTCGCAACCGCCTTGCCATGAAGCGCCCATGGAATGCTGTGAGTGTAGATGGATGGGTAGAACCGCTGCACATCTGTCTTGAGTACGTATCGTGCCCCAGATCGACTTAAGGCTTTATTCAGGTCCCTCGTCGGTTCGCCCTTTGATTTGATGGACCGTGTTCCCGACGAAGGAATCGGTCTGCTGATACCCAACTTGATCTGTCGCTCAGCAGTGGTTCGATCGTAGGCTGCCAACCTTTCACTAGCGCTTCGCAGAGCTGTATGAAGTGCCGTGGGTTCGGGATGGCCAATTCTCGGCGAAGCCCACCCGGTCGATGCAGACCGTGCCTGACGTGCTGTGTCATTTGTTTGGGGTCGCCAACTGTCAACAGTGATGCTGAACCCAAGACATGAAGTTGTGCAAGTGACTTCGTCGAGAAGGAGGGTGGTATTTCGCGTGGGAAATACCCTCGGGAAAGAAGATCTGAGGACTGTCATGCGTTATTGCCGTTCCATCATGTGTACAGCGACATCAACACCTTCTCCGGCGTGTACGGCGCATCGAAGACCATGCGCGCATCCGGCCGGAAGGCTTTGATCGCGTTCTGGATCGCGAAGTACACCCCGATGCCGTACATCAGCGGCGGCTCGCCCACGGCCTTGCTGCGGCGGATGGCCAGCGGATGGCCGTCGGTCGGTAGCGCTTCGATCGTGATCTCCTTCGGCACGCTGTGGATGTCGGGCACCTTGTAGGTGCTCAGCGCGTTGCTCAGGAGCTTGCCTTTGTCGTTGTAGACGATCTCCTCCATCGTCATCCAGCCGAGGCCCTGCACCAGTCCGCCTTCGATCTGGCCGATGTCCACCGCATCGTTCATGCGCTTGCCGAAGTCGTGTACCAGCTTCACCGCGTCGATCTCGTAGGTGCCGCGCATACAGATCCACCGTGACCATCACCGCCGCGGTGCCGTAGACGTGGTACGCGAAGGGATGGCCCTTCTCCTTCGTCTTGTCGAAGTGGATCTCCGGCGTGGCGTAGTGGCCGCTCTCGCTCAGGTTCACGCGGTCCCAGTGCGCGGCGTGGATCAGCTTCTTCCAGTCGAGGTCGGTGGGCTGGCCGTTGTTCAGCACGCGCTCGTTCACGATGGTGATCGCTTCCGGCGTGCTGCTGTCAGCATGCGTGATGCCTTCTCCTTCAACCGCGCGAGGATCGCGTTGCAGCCGTTCTCCAGCGCCTTGCCGTTCAGGTCCGCTGTCGCGCTGGCCGCGCTCGGGATGGTGTTCGCCACGCGCGTGGTGTTCGTGCTCTCGATCTTCACCCGCGACGGATCGATCGAGAAGACCGCTGCCGCCACCTGCACCATCTTGGTGTTGAGGCCCTGGCCCATCTCCACGCCGCCGGTGCTCACGCCCACGCTGCCGTCCTGGTACACATGCACCAGCGCTCGCGCGTGGTTCATCGGCGTGTTCGTGAACGAGATGCCGAAGCAGATCGGCATGATCGCCATGCCCTTCACGTGCGTGGTGCTCTTCGCGTTGAAGGCATCGATCTCCGCTTGCTGCTTCGCGAAGTCGAATGTCTTGTCGGCGAGTTCCCAAGCTGGCGACGGCGTTCACGCGGTGCGGCGATCTGGCCGTAGCTGAACTCGCTCGCCTTCCTGCAACAGGTTGCGCTGCTGGATCTCCGCGCGCGGTCACACCAAGCTGCTGCGCCGCCTTGCGCGATGGCGCTCTCGATCACGAACATGCCCTGCGGACCACCGAAGCCGCGGAAGGCCGTGTTGGGCGGCAGGTGCGTGCGGCACGAGTAGGCGGTCACCTCCACGTTCGGCACGAAGTAGCTGTTCGTCGCGTGGAAGAGCGTGCGCTCCATCACCGCGGGCGACAGGTCAGCGGCGGCGCCGGCGTTCTGGTGGAAGGTGGCCTCGTACGCGAGGATCTTCAGGTCCTTGCTCAGGCCGATCTTGAAGTCGCTGCTGTACGGATGCCGCTTGCCGGTCATGCGCATGTCGTCCATGCGGTGCATCGCCAGCTTCACGGGCTTCTTCAGAATGAACGCAGCAAGTGCGACCAATGCCGCCCACGCCGAGGCCTGGTCTTCCTTGCCGCCGAAGCCGCCGCCGAGACGGGTCACGTCCACTTCCACGCGATGCATCGGAATGCCCAGCACGCGCGCCACGGTGCGCTGCACGGCCGTCGGCCCTTGCGTGCTCGATGCGATGCGGATGCTGTCGTGCTCGGTGGGGTAGGCGTAGGCTCCTTGCGTCTCGATGTAGAGGTGCTCCTGCCCGTTGGTGTCCGCGCGGCCTTCGATCACATGCGCGCATTGCGCTCCACGCGCTCTTGCGTGTCGCCGAGCTTGAATGTGCGTGGCGGAATGATCAGTTCGCCCTTCGCACGCGCTTCACGCGGATCCGTGATCACCGGCAGCTCTTCCAATTCGATGGTGATCAGCTTGCGCGCTTGCACGGCGATGTCCTCCGAAGTGGCGATGATCAGTGCCACCGGCATGCCCCAGAAGTGGATCTCGTGCTCCACGAACAGCGGCTCGTCCGGAATGATGCCGCCGATCTGGTTCTCGCCGGTCACATCCTTGTAGGTGAGGATCCGCACTACGCCCGGAACGGCAGCGGCCTTCGACAGGTCGAGCTTCTTGATGTGCGCATGGGCCGACGGCGCATCGTAAGGCAACGCGTACAGTGTTCCCTGTTGCACCGGGAATATCGTCGAGGTAGATCGACCGTCCTGTGACATGTCCGCTGCCATCCACGTTCCGCAGGTTTGCCATCTCGTGACGCGCGGTGTGTTCCTTGTCGGATACACCCTTGATCCTGGTCCGGGATCAAGCGGTCAGCACCTTTCTTCGGACTGGTGCTCATGCGACGAGTTCCTTCAAAGTGAAACGCTCGTGGGAACAGTTCCATGAAATGCGCGAAGAACAGTTGACGCAAGCAGCAACCGTTTGTAATCCGCCGTGCCGCGCGCATCGCTGATAGGCGCGATCTCCTCGTTCATCACGTTGATCGCCGCACGAACGGTTTCGGGCGTGGCCGGTTTGCCAGCGAGGAAGGCAGATGTGTTGGCCAGGTACTTCGGGATCGGCGCCACGCCACCCGCGCTCACGTGCGCTTCGCGGATCGTGTCGCCATCCATCTCCAGACGGATCGCGCTGTTCACGCTGGCGATGTCGAGGTAGGTGCGCTTGCTCACCTTTTCGAAATGGAAGCGTGTGTTCACGCTGGGAACCTTGAATCGCACGGAGGTCACGATCTCGTCCGGCGACTTGTCCAGCTGCTTGTAGCCTTTGTAGAGGTCTTTCAGTTTCAAGCGAGTTTCAGGTCGCGCTTCGACGGGCTCGCGTGACTACTCAATGTGATCGTGCTGTCCAGCGCCAGGAAGAAGACCGTGAGATCGCCGATGGGGGAGGCGTTCACGAAGTTGCCGGCCACCGTGCCCATGTTGCGGATGGGCGTGGAGGAAACGAGCAGCAAGTGTTGTCTCCAGCCGGGGAAAGAACTTCTTCATTTCGGCCGAGTTCAGCAGGTCCGCCGCAGTTGCGGCACCACCGATGATGCACTGATCACCCTCGATGCGGATGCCTTTCAGCAGAGCATCAGCGGCCACCGAGCGGACCGGTGTATGGTGCATCGTATCGTGCTTCTGCACGTAGAGGTCTGTGCCGCCGGCAACGGTGATCGCCTCTGGAACATCAGCCCGTTGACGGTCGGTGATCGCCACAAGCCGACCCTTGATATCGTTGAAATACGCTGGCAGGAATCCGTTCTTCACCGACCAGCCGACAGGGTCATGCACATCCTTGGCAGCGAGTTGCACGGCCAAGATGGCCGTGGCCCGTTGGATCGACTTGTATCCCGTACACCGGCAGATGTTCCCATCGATGGCGCGCTCTGCGCTGTCCTTGGTGACTTTCTCGCGTGACATGCAGCACCCGCTCATCGAGACCACAAAGCCCGGCGTACAGAAGCCGCATTGCGTGCCGCTCTCATCCACCATGGCTTGTTGCACGGGGGATAGCTTCTCCATGTTGAGCCCTTCCACCGTCACGATGTGCTTGCCGTGCACGTTCGCGAGCGCCAGCAGGCAGGAGGTCATCGACGTGTACTCGATCTGTTCGTTCCTCAGTTCACCCACGAGCACCGTGCACGCGCCACAATCCCCTTCGCGGCAACCGATCTTGGTACCGGGCAGGTGCCGGTGATAGCGGATGATGTCCAGCAGCACCGTGCCCGCCGGCGCGGCACTTTCCACGAACGTGTCGTTCAGGATGAAGGACACCATCGCTCAGTACTCGATCTTCTTGATGCTCACTTTCCACTTCTCAAAGGCCACCAGGGCTTCCTCGCGCATCATCTGTTGGGTGAACAACTTGCGCTCACCGATCGGCCGTTCGATCTCCGCATAGATGAACGCATCGTCGAAGTCGATCGCGGCGGCATCGCTCTTCGTATTCGCGTAGTAGATCGCCTTCGGCCGAGCCCAGTAGATGGCGCCCAAGCACATGGGGCAGGGCTCGCAGCTGCAATAGATCTCGCAATCGTCCAATTGGAAGGAGCCAAGTTCCTTGCACGCCTTGCGGATCGCCACCACTTCCGCGTGCGCCGTAGGATCGTTGGTGGACGTCACCTCGTTCGCACCGCGCGCGATGATGACCCCGTCCTTCACCACCACCGCACCGAACGGCCCGCCCTTGCCGCTCTCCACGTTCTCGATGGAAAGTCGGATGGCCTCGCGCATGTGCTCCTGCTTCTTCTCCTGCATGAAGCCAAAGTAAGTACGTGGCTCACTTCAGCCGCTGCCAGGCCAAGGCCTTCGTGCCGTTCGGGCTCACGTGTTCCGCACTTTCCGGTCCACATGTCTCAGTTGGTTGATGTACAAGCACGCACCGCCGACCTTGTGTTCGCCGCGCTTCTTCAGGTGAATGGCATCCTTTCGGAGGCCTGCTCTGAGGTATGCGGTTCGTGCAGGAGGCTCGGACATTGGCCTTCGTCCTTCGGGCTCCTGATCTGAGCAAGGACAATTGCTTTGTGCTCTTCGGCAAACGGGGTCTTCCCTTTCTTCTTCAGGAGTGCTTCGCAAGGCGGACTATTTTCGCCCCCCTGCCGAGCGGCAGCCTATCCGGCCCCATAGTTCAATGGATAGAATAGGAGTTTCCTAAACTCTTGATCCAGGTTCGACTCCTGGTGGGGTCACAAGTTCCCGGTGCTGCCCTCTTCCGGCGTCAGAGTTCCTTAGCCGTCAAGGGCTTAAGCAGGGTGGTAGGTCTGCGTCCCACCGGTGAACATAGCCGTGTGAGAAAAGACCGCGTTTCGTTCCGGGATGCCCTATGGGCGGGTCTACCTTCGGCGCTGCCCACGTGCGGGCCTGTCCATCGTGCGTCCCATCCTCATCCTCCCCGCCTTCCTGCTTCCCGCGCTGGTCCTTGCCCAGCCGCCGAATGACGACTGTATCGACGCAGCCACCTTGTGCGCCGGTCAGCCATTGACGGGGAACAATACCGGCGCAGTGGGTTGGCCCGGCTTCTGTGGAAGCACTGCGAACGTGCTGTGGTACAGCTTCACTACGAACAGCGTGGGCGGCGTTGTGAACGTGGACGTGAACGGTATCACCTGCCCGGGCGTGGCAGGCATGGATAATGAATTGAGCGTGGTGGTGTTGAGCGGGGATGGCAGTTGTACGCCCGGATCCTTCAGCGCTGCGAGCCAATGCGAGCAGGATTCGGTGGACTTCACCGTGGCCACGCCGGCGCTGCAGGCCAACACCCAGTACTGGGTGATCGTGGCAGGGGTCGCGAACAATGGCGCCCTGATCCCTGCGCAATGTGGCTTCACCATTGCGACTTCGGGGCCTGGTGCCGACATCGTTGGCGTTGATTTCTCGGCCGGGGCGGACGTGATCCTGGCCGATGGCAATAGTGTGCAACTGCAGGCCACCGGCGGAACCACCTATCAATGGAGCCCATCGAGCGGATTGAGCAGCAGCACCGGGTCCAACCCGTTCGCTGAGCCGAACGAAAGCACCACCTACACGGTGGAGACCACCATCAATGGCTGCGTTTTTACCGATGACGTCTTCGTGGAAGTACGCCGATTGATCGATCCGCCGAACACCATCACGCCTAACGGCGATGGGAAGAACGATGTGTGGGAGATCTTCGGGATCCGCGACTATCCGGAATGCAATGTGAGCATCTACGACCGGTGGGGACAACGTGTCTTCCAGAGTGTGGGTTACCGCGAAGCGTTCGATGGCAAGGGTTTGCCCACGGCGACCTATTACTGGGTGATCGACCTGAACACACTGGAGGGTCGCTCCGATCCGTACACGGGATATCTCACCATTGTCAACTGATGCGCATCCGGCTCCTCCTCCTGCTGTTGCCGCTGCTTCTTCTGAAAGAAGCGCGGTGTCAGCAAGTGCCACAGTACACGCAGTTCGTGTTCAACTACTTCGCCATCAACCCGGCTGTGGCCGGTAGCAAGGATTGCATGGATGTGCGCCTTGGGTTCCGGAAACAGTGGGTCGGTTTTCCCGGGGCACCTACAACGGGTTGGGTCACCATGCATGGCTACCTGCGGCCGAAAGGGAAGCCGTTCGTCAAACATCGCCATGGTGTGGGCGCTTTCATCGAATCCGACGAGACCGGTCCGCTTGGTTATTCGTCATTGTACCTGGCCTACGCCTATCACATCCAACTGGCAAAGGACTATTACTTGAGCATGGGCCTGTTCGGTGGGGTGAAACAGGAGAAGCTCGACCTGGGAAAGGTCACGGTAGTGGATGCGGATGATCCGGCCTTGGCCAATGATGGAAGTGTGTTGGTCTATCCCGAGATCATTCCCGGTATCTGGCTCTACGGCAAAAATGGATGGGCGGGCATCTCCATGGCCCATGCCTTGGGGAACCGCATCAAGGACCTGGGCACGGACAGCCGGCTTACGCGGCATTTCATGATCAGCGGGGGTAAGCGCGTTCGTTTGAACAGGACCATCGGCCTCGTTCCCAGTGTGTTGGTCAAGTACTCGCCCGGCTCGCCCATGGCGTTGGATCTGAACATGATGCTGGAGTACCGGCGGCGTGTGGGTTTGGGCGTGAGTTACCGCAACCAGGATGCCGTGGCCTTCATGATGAAGATCCCGTTCCTGAAGTACTTCACCCTCGGGTACAGCTACGATGTGAACACCAGCCGCCTGAGGGTGGCGAACAGCAACACGCATGAGGTGATCCTCGCGATCTATCCGTGTGGTGCCAATGATCCCGCCAAAGAGATCGTCCGATGCCCGGTATTCCAATGAGAAACACTCTTACCCTAAGCCCAATGATGTCACGCGCATTGCTTCTTCTTTGTGCGATCGCCATCAACCTCGCTGCTCAAGCGGAGCATCTGAAACATTGGGTAGGCGGAAGCGGTGCATGGAGTGATGCACAGCACTGGTCGCTAACCGCTGGTGGTCCCGGCGGCGCGGACGTTCCACGTGCCGATGAGGCCGTGACCATTGCTCCCTCGCAGGCCATCACGGTCACCATTGATCGTAACGCCACATGTGCCGGGCTGATGTTGGATGGATCCTCCGCCATGATCGTATTGAACGGCGATCCCCGCGCTGAAATGCGCGTGTACGGGGACCTGCGCGCGCAAGGACAGGTGCAGTGGACCTTCGAGGGTGCGTTGATGCTCGCGCATGGCGCCGGCGAAGTGGTGCTGGATACACGCGGAGTAGCCATCAACAGTGACGTGCTGATCGATGGCCGGGGACCCTGGACCATGCAGACCGATCTGACGGTGACCGATGCACACACCCTCACGATGCGGCAGGGCACACTGGTCACCAATGGCAATACGCTGCGGGCCGGGGTGCTGCGGTTCGAAGGCCGGCAGGAGAAACTGATGATCGTGGATGGTTCGGCCGTTCTGTTGGCGAATGCCTTCGAGCCAGGAACGATCGACGGCGTTGTGGAGCAAGGACGATCACACCTGTTCGTGGGTGATGAGGAGCGCGGGTGGGGCAGGGCCGCTAGGGATCTTCCAGAAGAGGAACGTGGCATTTCGGTCTGTGGCACCGGTCCGGGGCAGACACCCTTCACCATCAATGCCCAGGTGCTCACCAACTTCAATGGGTACAATGTGACATGCAACGGGATCTGCGATGCTGAGGTGACCGTGACGGTCACAGGCGGGGTGGGTCCGTCGTTCACCTATCTCTGGAGCGGGGGTGGACCCACGACCCAAACGTGGTCGAACACGTGCGCTGGCAACAAGCTGGTGATCGTCACCGATCAAGGACAGGGCATCGGCTGTGCCGCCACGGTGCAGGTGCTCGGTCCTCCACCGTTGGGCGTGATCTTCTTCCCACCGCTGACGCCACCCACGTGCGCATCGGTGTGTGACGGATCCGGTACCGCACTTCCGGTAGGTGGGACGGGATCCGGGTACACCTTCAACTGGAACAACGGGGCCGACACGAATGCAACGTTCAACCAGCTCTGCGCCCAGGCCAATACCCTGCAGATCCAGGACGCCAATTTCTGCTCGTTCGACACGGTGTTCACGCTTGGCCCCGACCCCATCGCCTCCGTGCTCACTATCTCACAGCCAGCCTGTAATAGCAGTTGTGATGGCACAGCCAGTGTGTTGGTGACCGGTGGAACAGGAGTGATCACCTACAACTGGGAGCCCGGCGCCCCTGTCGGCGATGGCACCAGCAGCGTTTCGCAATTGTGCGCGGGTAATTACAGCCTGCTCCTCAGTGATGCCAACGGGTGCGATACCACATTGCTCTTCACCATCACGGAGCCGCCTCCCATCCTTCCCAATGCCACGATCGTTCCGGCCACCTGCCCGGATGTATGCGATGGTCAGGTGAGCTTTGCACCTTCCGGTGCGACCGGACCGTACCAATACCTCTGGATACCGGGTGGACAAACGACGAGCTCACGCACTGGCCTTTGCGCAGGTACCTATCAATGCCGCATCACGGACCAGGCCAGCGGTTGTGATACGCTGGTGAGCGTGGTCGTGGGCGCACCGCCCCCGATCATACCGGTCAAGACCAGCACGAACGTCTCCTGTAACGGCGATTGTGACGGAACGGCCGGTGCGACCGCGAGCGGTGGCTCGGGCATGTATACCTATTTCTGGGTACCGAACCCACCCGTGGGCCAGTTCACCGCGAACGCATCCCAGCTCTGTCCGGGAACCTATGCCCTGACCATCACGGACGCGGCCGGGTGTGATACCACGGTCCAATTCATCATCACCCAGCCCGCACCGATCCTGCCCAATGAGGTGATCACCCCCATCACCTGTGCAGGCGCTTGCAATGGCATCATCACCTGCGGGCCTACCGGCGGAACAGGGAACTATTCCTACGTATGGACACCCTCGCCCCCCAATGGTGATGGTACCGCATCGGCATCAGGCCTGTGCGCTGGGACCTGGACCGTGACCATCACCGATGATGCCGGATGCGATACCGTGCTCACCATTCTGCTCACCGAGCCTCCGCCGATCGTGATCAACGCCAACGCAGACCAACGTTTCCTGCGGAACGCTCTGCGATGGTTCGGCAACATCCCTTGTAAGCGGTGGAACGGCCCCATACGCTTATCAATGGTCACCCCCGCCAGGTGGCCCGCAAGGCAATAGCACGGCGAACGGCCTCTGCGCCGGTCCGTACACCTTGACGGTCACCGACTCCCTGGATTGCACCCAGGTGCAGGATTATACGATCCTGCCGCCTCCCCCCATCGTTGTTACGCTGCAAACGCAGAACGCCACCTGCCCCGATTTCTGCAACGGCACTGCATCAGCGATCGCAAGCGGGGGCTATGGCACCCTGAGCTACGTATGGACGCCTCCCCCCGGCGGCGGTCAGAACACTCCCAACGCCACCGGGCTATGTGCCCAGGACTATACGCTTACGGTTTCCGATACCACCGGGTGTGATACGACGATCACCTTCATCATCGGCGCACCGCTGCCCATCGAAGCGAACGCCACGGTGACCAATGCCACCTGCTTTGGCACGTGCGATGGCAGCATTGGGTTGGCCATTACCGGTGGAGGCGGTTCCTACACCTACGCATGGACACCCACGCCCAGCAATGGTCCCGACCAGGCCCAAGCCTTGCTGCTCTGCGCCGGTACCTGGCAGGTGCTGGTGTCCGATGGCACATGTGATACCACGCTGGTCTTCGACATCACGGAACCTACACCATTGAACGCAGGACTCACCACCACACCGGTGAGCTGTTTCGATGCATGCGATGGTACGGCCACCAGCGCGGCCTCAGGCGGGTCCCCGGGTATACCTATGTATGGAGCCCCGACCCGGGTGTAGGCCAGGGCACGCCGGCCGCTTCGCAGATGTGTGCCGGTAATTACACGCTCACCATAACGGACGACGCCGGTTGCGATACCACCATCACCTTCACCATCGATGCACCGGAAGAGCTCGTTCCCACGGTCACCACCACGTTCGCCAGCTGCGGCGGTGCATGCGATGGCACGGCCACGGTTTCGTTCACCGGAGGTGCAGGAACGGTAAGCATCGTATGGAGTCCGGATCCCGGAAGTGGCCAGTTCACGGCCACTGCCGGTGACATGTGCCCAGGTACCTGGTCCGTCACCCTCACCGATTCGGCGGGCTGCGATACCACCGTGCAGTTCATCATCAATACACCGAGCGGTATCCAGGCCGTGCCCACCGCTACCAATGCATCGTGCTTTGACGTTTGCGATGGTACGATCGTCCTGGACGTATCCGGCGGAGTTCCATCTTATGACTATAGCTGGATACCGCTACCACCGGCCGGTTCCGGACCGAGCATCAGTGGTCTCTGTCCAGGTACATGGACGGTGCAGATCGGCGATATGGCCGGTTGCGATACGACCCTGGTGATCGACATCACGGCACCCAGCGCGATCGTGCCCAACGGCACCTTCACCAATGAGACGTGCAACGGACCGTGCGATGGAACAGCCTCCTTGAGCCCCACCGGTGGTGCAGGTGGCTACACCTACTTGTGGGTTCCTGTTCCACCGGGCGGAGGACAAGGCCAGTCCAGTGTGAGCGGTCTGTGCGCAGGGGATTGGAGCGTCACCATCACCGATGCTTCCGGTTGTGATACCGTGTGGACGTTCACTGTGCTGCCTGAACAACCCATTGCACCGGGTCTTTCCTCCACCAATGCCACCTGCGCATTCGAGTGCAACGGTTTCGCGAGCGTTGCTCCGATCGGTGGCGTGCCCGGGTATTCGTATGAGTGGCAGCCCGAACCCCCGGTGGGTCAGGGCACCACCGATGTCAGCGGCCTGTGCCTCGGCCTGTGGAGCGTGCGCATCACCGATGCCGCTGATTGCGACACTACGGTGTCCTTCTTCATCACCAAGCCGTCGCCCATCACCACCAGCCTTGGCGTGCAGGGGGTCAATTGCACCGATACCTGCTCCGGCCAGGCGGCTGTGTTCCCCAGCGGAGGCAATGGAGGGTTCTCCTTCTTCTGGCAGCCGCCACCCAATACGGGCCAGGGTACCTTCTTCGTCGATGGACTCTGTACCGGTACTTCGTATCTGGTAACCATCACCGACTCGCTAGGCTGCGATACAACGGAGGCCTTTACCGTTCCAGCCTTCACACCGCTTGAAGCGATCGCCACAGTGACGCCGGAGAGCTGCGCTGGGGCATGCGATGCATCGGTCGCCCTGGGTGTCACCGGCGGACAGGGGCCTTATACCTACGACTGGTCGCCCGACCCGATCAACGGCGATGGAACGCCTGATGTGACGGACCTGTGCGTGGGTGTGTACGATGTGCTGATCACGGATGTGAACGGGTGTGACACGCTGATCAGTATTGATGTTACCGGCCCGGACCCCATCATCCTGTCACCCTTGGTGCAGAACATCCGCTGCAATGGCGAATGCAATGGCAGCATCATCATCAACTCCAGCGGCGGGGTTGGACCGTTCAATTATGTTTGGTCGCCGCAACCTCCGTTCGGCCAGGGTACGGCCTCCGCGACCCAGCTCTGTGCCGGGACATGGACCGTGCAGATCACCGATTCCACCGGGTGCACGGCCAGTTTCACCACCACCCTCGTGGATCCTCCGGTGTTCACTGTTGGGGTCAGCGTCGTTGAGAGCGCCTGTCAGGTCTGTGTTGGTTCCATCGCACTGGACCCCAATGGCGCAGGCCCGTTCAACTTCCTCTGGGGACCACCCATCAGCCAGATCACGCAGGACAGTGTGCAGACCGGTCTGTGTGCGGGCCTATATCCCGTAACGGCGATAGATGCCTTCGGCTGTGCAGTGCAACTGGACGTTCCCATCAGCGATAGCAATGCAGAGGTCCTTACGACCACCGATGACAACGTGACCTGTCCGACCGATTGCGATGGTACCGTGAGCGTCGACTACAACTGCAGCATCACTCCCTGCACCGTGGCGTGGTATGATCCACAGGGCTTCCCCTTGTTCCTTTCCACGAATACGATCACCGGCCTCTGCCCTGGTGTTTACCTGGCGCAGGTGACCAATGGCGACGGATGCATAAGTTTCGATACCGCCCAGGTCATTGCACCGGAACCCATCGTGCTCCAGATCGGTAGCACACCGGTCTCCTGCGCAGGAAGTTGTGATGGCACTGCCGGCTTCGGGATCGTTGGAGGTGTTCCTCCGTATACGGTCCTGTGGACCCCTGCACCAGCAACAGGGCAGGGCACGCCGAGCGTCACCGGACTTTGCGCGGGCACTTACGATATAACAGTGACCGATGCGAACGGATGCTCCATCAATGCGAATGTGCTGATCACCGGCCCGCCACCGCTTGATGCCTCGGCCAACGTGCAAGGCATTTCGTGTCCTGGCGCTTGCGATGGAGTGATCGACCTCAATACTCAGGGAGGAACAGGTGCATACCAATACATATGGAGCCCCATCCCGCCCAATGGTCAGGGCGGTAGCACGGCGTCATCGCTGTGCCCTGGTACGTGGACGGTGAACGTGTCCGATGCGAACGGATGCGACAGCACCTTCTCCTTCACCTTGGTGGATCCACAGCCCATTTCACTGGCGCCATCGGTTACGCCCAGCCAATGCCTCGTATGCAACGGCACGGCCAGTGTACAGGTCAGCGGCGGCACTGGGCTCGTCACGGTCACTTGGACCGACGTGAACGGGAACGTCGTCGGCAGTGGCAATACGCTCACCGGGCTCTGCGCTGGCATATACACAGCCACGGCGCAGGACGCGAACGGATGTGTCGCGAACGTGGTCGCCATCGTGAGCGATGCGACGGGCGAGGACCTGACGATCACCAATGGCCAGACCAGCTG